>CAWIVW010000001.1:0-131523 GCA_963839695.1 uncultured Acidimicrobiia bacterium
GGCCCCACGTCACCAACCTCGGCGACGACGACCGCAAGTACACCGCGCGCCACGTCGCCTACTACGAGCGGCGGGCCAGCGGCGGTTGCGGCACGATCGTCATCGAGGGCGCGAGCGTGCACGAGTCGGACTGGCCGTACGAGCGGGCGCCGCTCGCGGACAGGGCCGGCGACGGCTGGTCGGCGATCACGACCGCGTGCGGGCGCCACGGCGCGCTCGTCATCGCCTCGCTCGATCATGCGGGCGGCCAGGGTTCGTCGGCGTACAGCCAGGCGCCGCTGTGGGCGCCGTCCCGGGTGCCCGAGGTCGTCACCCGCGAGGTGCCGAAGTGGATGGAGCCGGACGACGTCGCCGCCGTGGTTGCCGGATTCGCGGCCGCGGCGCGGGTCGCGCGGCGACGCGGGATGCGACGGCGTCGAGGTGAAGCCGGGCAGCACAGCCTCGTCCGCCAATTCCTCTCGGGGCTGACGAATCACCGCGACGATGAGTGGGGTGCCGATCGACTGCGGTTCGCCCACGACGTGATCTCACCGTCCGGGCGGCCGTCGGGCCGGCACGCGTCGTGGGTTGCGCTTGTCGGGCGACGAGCTGGCGCCGTGGGCCGGGATCACGCCGGAGATGGCTCCGGACCTCGCCGCCGCCCTGGTCGCCGAGGGCGTCGACTACGTCGCCGTCGTGCGGGGCGCGATCTTCTCGTCCGAGCAGACCCGCCCCGACTTCCATCAGCCGGCAGGATTCAACGTCGAGCTCGCCGCCGCCATCGCCCGCGATCGACGTGCCGGTCATCCTGCAAGGCTCCGTCGTCGACCCCGCGGCTGGCCGAATCCGCGCTCGGCGGGCCGTGCGCCGGCGTCGAGATGACCCGCGCGCAGATCGCCGACCCGGATCTGATCGCCAAGCTGCGCGCCGGAGCACCGGACCGGATCCGGCCATGCACCCGCTGCAACCAGACCTGCCAGGTCCGCGACGTGCGCAACCCGCTCGTCACGTGCATCGGCGAGCCCAGCTCGGGTCACGAGACGGAGGATCCCGATTGGTACACGCCCGCGGCGACCCGCCGATCCGTCGTCGTCGTCGGCGGCGGTCCGGCCGGGCTGGAGACGGCCCGGGTCGCCGCGATACGCGGGCACACGGTGACGCTCGTCGAGCGGGCATCGCGGCTGGGCGGCTTGGCCGGGGTCGCCGGCCCGAACGAGCCGCTCGTCGCATGGCTGGCGCGCGAGGTTGCCCGGCTCGGCGTCGACGTGCAGCTCGAGGCCGTGGAGGTGCCGGCCGGTGCCGACGCGATGATCCAGTGCACGGGCTCCGTCGCCGGCAAGCGCGGATACGAGGTCGGCGTCGACGCGGTGGTGGTCGACGTGGCCGAGTTGCGTCGGGGGGAGGTGGATCTCCCGGCTGAAGGCGACGTCGTGGTGTTCGATCCCATCGGTGGCCCGATCGGGGTCGCCCTGGCCGAAGAGCTCGGTGCCGCGAGCCGTCCTCGTCACCCAGGACCACATCGCCGGCAACGAGCTCTCCCGCGCCGGGGATCTGGCCCCGGCCGACCGCGGTTGGCGCGGGTCGGAGTCCGCATCGAACGGCGCACGTTGCTGCGCGGGGTCCGACCAGGCGAGGCCGAGGTCGAGGACCGGTTCACGGGGATCCGCCGGATAATCCCCTGCGCGGCGGTGGTCGACTGCGGCTTCCGTCTCCCCGACGAGCCGTTGTCCGGCGCGACGGCGCAAGCCGGCGACTGCGTCGCGCCGCGCACGGTCCACGAGGCGATCCTCGAGGGACGCCGCGTGGCGCGGGCGCTCTAGCGAGCGCCCCGCTCGCACCGCGCTCGCGATTCTTCGGAGCCCTGGGATCACTGAGTGATCCCAGCTGTCGTCAGAACCGTTTGAGGGCGAGGCGGGCGGCGTGGAGGCCGCACATGCCGTGGACGCCGGCGCCGGGCGGGGTGGAGGCGGAGCAGAGGTAGAGGCCGTCGACGGGGGTCTTCCAGGGCCGGAGGGAGAAGACGGGGCGAGCGGCGTACTGCCGCCAGTCGGAGACACCGGCGGTGATGTCGCCGCCGTGGTAGTTGGGGTTGTGGGCCTCGATGGCGGCGGGACCCATGACGTGACGGGCCATGCCCGATGTCACGGAAGCCGGGTGCGAAGCGTTCGATCTGGGCTTCGATGCGCGCGGTCATGTCAACGGTCGAACCGGAGGGTACGTGGCAGTACGTCCACAAGGTGTGGTGGCCGGCGGGTGCCCACGTCGGGTCGAACAGGCTCTGCTGGGCGACGAGCACGAACGGTCGGTCGGGATGCTCGCCGCGGGCGACCGCGGCCTCGGCCGCGACGACCTCGGCCATCGTGCCCGCGACGTGCACTGTCGCCGCCAGGGCGACGTTCTGGTCGGCCCACGGAACCGGGGCGGACGAGCGCGCAGTCCACCTTGAACACGCCCGGTCCGTAGCGGAAGCGTTCGAGGCGCCGCCGGTAGCGGTGCGGGAGACGATCGCCGGCGAGCGTGACAAGTTGCCGCGGCGTCACGTCGGCGAGCACCACCCACGAGGGCGGCAACGCGTCGAGGGACTCGACACGATGGTCACACACCACGTCCCCGCCGTGGGCGGCGAGGATCGCGACCAGGGCGTCCGTGATCGCCTGCGAGCCGCCGGCGGCGAACGGCCAGCCGACCAGATGCCCGAGGGCACCCAACGTGACTCCGAACGCCGTCGTCAGCGGACGGTCGAGCGGCAGGATCGAATGCGCCGCGACACCGGCGAAGAGGGCGGCGGCGGAGTCACCGGTGAACCGGCGGCCGACCGCGGTCGCGCCGCGCAGCCCGGTCAGCCCGAACCGGGCCATCGCCACCGGATGCGCGCGGCAGCGAGAACGGCGAGAGCAGCGCGTCGACGAGCGGTAGGCCGGCCCGCTCGAACGGGGCCATCAGCCGCTGCCAGGCGGGCCCGTCGGGCCCCAGCCCGGCCGCGGTCTCGTCCACCGAGCGGTGGAGGAGCGCCGCGCCGGACGGCAGCGGGTGGGCGAGCGGCGCGTCCGGCTGGACCCACCGCACGCCGTGGTCCTCGAGCGGCAGGGCGCGCATCGCGGGAGAGGCCATGCCGAGCGCGTGGATCGCCGAGCACACGTCGTGACGGAAGCCGGGCTCGGTCAACTCGGCGGTGCGGCACCCGCCGCCTGGCGTCGGTGCCCCCTCGAACACGACGACCTTGTGGCCGGCCTGGGCGAGGGTGATCGCGCCGACGAGGCCGTTGGGTCCTGATCCGATCACGACCGCGTCGTATTCGGCGTGCGCGGACATCCGGGGTCAGGGTAGGCGGTCGGAGCATCACTCAGGGGTCCCAGGGGTCGAGCAGGGATCTCCCCGATTGGCCGGAGTCGGCATTGGTCTTACCTTCGTCGTGTGACGACCGCTGTGATCGAGGTTGACGCCCTGCACAAGAGCTTCCGACGTCGACGGGGCGGGCGGGTCCGGGCGCTCGACGGACTCGACCTGTCGGTGCGGGCGGGCGGCGTGTTCGGGTTCTTGGGGCCGAACGGGTCCGGCAAGACGACCACGATTCGGTGCTTGCTCGGTCTGGCCCGACCGACCGCCGGGCGCTGCCGCCTGCTGGGCGTCGAAGCGCCGCACGGCCTCCCTGACGTGGTCGGAAGGATCGGGGCGTTGGTCGAGGAGCCGGGCGTCAATCCGGGTCTCTCGGGTCGCGAGACGCTGACGGTGCTGGCCACCACGGCCGGCATCGGCCGCCACGCCGTCGACGCCACGCTCGAACGCGTGGGCCTGGCTGAACGGGCCGACGATCTGGTGCGCGGCTACTCGCTGGGGATGCGTCAGCGGCTGGGGATCGGCATCGCCCTCTTGAAGGACCCCGAGCTGCTCGTGCTCGACGAGCCGGCGAACGGTCTCGATCCCGCCGGGATCCGTGAGGTCCGCCAGTTGGTCCGCCAGCTGGCGGACGAGGGACGCACCGTCTTCTTGTCCAGCCACCAGCTCAGCGAGGTGGAGCAGGTGTGTGACGAGGTCGCCATCGTCGCCGGCGGCCGCACGGTCGCCCACGGGACAGTGGCCGACGTGCTCGCCAGCACTCGCCCCGCCGCGATGTGGGTGAAGGTCACCGACCTCGCCGCCGCCGCCGACACCCTCCGGCGCGCCGGCATCACCGCCGAGCCCAACGGCGACCGCATTCGCGTCGGCGTCGTCGCCGAGCAGGCCGAGCGCGTCACCCGGGCCCTCGTCGCCGCAGGCCACTATCCGACCGAACTACGCCCCATCGAGACGAGCCTCGAGGATGCCTTCTTCGCGCTCACCGACAAGCCCGGAGGGGACGATTGATGGGTCGGTTGATGATCGCCGAGTTGCGCCGGATCGCGGCCCGGCGCCTCGTCCGGCTGACCGTCGTGCTCGCGCTCGTCGGGATCGCGGCGGGCGGCCTGGCGGCGTTCGCCTTCAGCGATTCACTCTCCGAGGACGCCTACCAACAGCGAGTCGCCGAGGCCGAACAACGCCTCGAAGCCCAGGAATCGCAAATCGGAGCGTGCCTGCGCGAGCACGGGGTGGAACGCGACGACGAGGTCTCCGACGAGATCGCCGACGTGTGCTTCCCCAGTGAGTCGCTCGGCGACGTCGACGATCCGCGGTTCAGTCGGAGTGATGTCAGGAACATCCTCCAAGGGGCGAGCGCGGGGCTGGCGCTGGTGGGCTGGGCGCTGGGCGCGTCGCTGGTGGGCGCCGAGTTCGCGTCTCGAGGAATGACCACGTCGCTGACCTGGGAGCCGCGTCGCGGGCGGGTGTTCATGGCCAAGGCGCTCGCCGTGCTCGTCGCGATGACCGTGTTCGCCTTTGTCGTGCTCGCCCTCGTGGCGCTGGCCATGTGGCCCGCCGTGGCCTTCCACGGCGCGCCGGTCGGAGCGGACGATCCGACGTTGGCCTCGCTCGCCGGCGTCATCGGACGGGGCGTCGCCCTCGCCACCCTGGCGTCGGGCATCGGCTTCGCGATCGCCACGATCGGGCGCAACACGGCCATCGCCCTCGGGGCGGGGTTCGGTTACATCATCGTCTTCGAGTACATCCTCGGCAGCGCGGTAGCCCGTTGGCGGAAGTGGTTGCTCCTGGGCAACGTGATCGTGTTCGTCTCCGGCCATGACGGCTCCGCCGACGTCGCCGGACGCACCGTCGTCGCGGCCGGCGTCTTCCTCACAGCGGTGGCGGTCACGTTGCTCGCCGCGGCCGCCGGCGCCTTCCGGACGCGCGACCTCGCCTGAGACGGCGACCGGGGTCAGGGTAGGTGGCCGGTGGCCGTGCCCGATGCCGACCGTCGCGGTGATCGAAGCGGGCGTGGTGCTCCTCCAACAGGTCGGCGCCGTAGTCCCCACCGTTGGGAGTCCGCACGACCGTGTGCACGTGATGCCGGCTCGGCACCTCGTTGTCGAACGCCACCCCGGGATGGTGGTCGAACTCGATCAGAACCACCGGGCTGTGAACCCGGTAGTAGAAGGGCGCCTGGTCGTCGAACCCGCCGTACCACGAGAACCACGTCTCGTCGAGGTGCGCCTCGACCTCCCGCATCTGGACCTTCGCGTGCCCGTCCGCCCACCACCCCGCATAGCTCGACGTCAGCGCCAGCAACACGCGCCGCTGGTGGTCGCTCATCTCGTCCCCCGCCACTCCTTGGTACGGGGCGACGAGGTTGTCGTGGAAGGCACCGGCCTGCATCCGGCCGTCGAACAGGTTCTGCAGCCGGGGCGGGATGTGGTCGGGATGGATCGACGGATACAGGATCGCCCGCTCGCGCTGGCCCGCGTCGAAGGAACGGATCAGGTCGAGCCCGAACGCCTCTTCCGGGTCGAACAGCGACGTGCCCGCCAACCGCCCTCGTCGGACACGGCGCGGCTCGGCGCCCATGAACGACGGCGTCATCACGATCCGACCGTCGAACACCACCACGTTCAGGCACAGGTGATGGCCGTCGATCTGCCACCCCCATGGCTCCTCGCCGCCCGGAGTGCCGAAGATCGACATGAAGTACGGCCACTCACCGAACGCTTCGCGGTCGCCGGTGAGCTCCGCCAGCAACTCGTTCAGCCGCATGACCGAGCGGGCCTGACCGAAGCCTCGCGTCGACATCGTGGCGCGCAGCAGGTCGAGCGCGAGCTCACGTCCGGCCGGAGCGAGATCCTCCAGCATCACACCGTGACGGAAGTGGTTCATGTGGACGTTGATCCACATCCTCCACTCGGCCGCGTCCATGGCAAAGGTCGCCTGGCGCCGTTGCGGCCCGGTCAGCGCCTGGAGGAACGCCAGCGCGGCGTCGGAGATCGGCCGCGTGTCGACCAGCGGCGCGTCGAGCGTCCGGAGGCCGCGCCGCACCACACCGTCAGTGGTGACGCCGACAAACGGCTCGGCCAGGTGTGCGGCGCGCTCGTCCACGATGTCGAGGACCACGGGCGGCGCGTGCTCGACGCGGACACGCGCCGACATCGAGGGCAACGGGCGGATCCCGAACCGTCGCCACTCGTCACCGTCGTCACCGTCGGCGTCGGGGCCTCCGATCGGCGAGCTCGTCGTGCGCGGCGAGCTGCGCGCGGTCCGGCTCCAGGGGGCGCATCGTCGCCAGCACCGCCAGCACCTGGTCGACGAGCGCCGAGTTGGTGAACACCCCCGTCGCCGTGTCCATCCGCTCGCCGCCCCACGCGTCGCAGAACACACCGCCCGCCTCGCGAACGATCACGCTGGTGGCGGCGAAGTCCCAGACGCCGCCCAACGTGAGGATGGCGACGTCCAGCCGGCCGGCGGCAACCATGACGGCGTCCAGCGCAAGCGACTGGCTCCGCGGCGACGAGGGCGGGGTGAACCGGCGCGCCGCCAGGTCGCGCCATCCCACCATCACCCCGATCCAGGGCAGGACGATCACCGACGCCGCGTCGAGGACGCTCTGGTCGGAGACCTGGAGCCGCGTCCGCCGGGTCGGGTCGAACGGACCATCGTCCGGGCGAGCGGCGGTCCACGCCCCTTCGTCGACGACCGCCCACCAGCGGCGGGCGAGGGCGGGCGCCGAAGCCAACCCGAGAGTGACGGCGCCGTCGACCTCGAGCGCGATGATCGAGGCCCAGCCTGGGCGCCCATCGGCGAAGTTGTGGGTGCCGTCGATCCCGTCGAGGATCCAGCGTCTCGATCCCGGCTGCGGGTGGCTGCCGATCTCCTCGCCGATGACGCCGTCGGCGGGCCGCCGCTCGCGCAGGATCTCGAGCATCGCCCGCTCCGTCGCGCGGTCGACCTCGGCGACCGGCGTCCCGTCCACCTTCGTCGTCGTCCGCAGCGCTTCCGAGCGGAAGTGGGCCGACGACACCCTGTCGGCGGCGTCTGCGAGCTCGAACGCCAGCGCCAGGTCCTCACTCCGGCTGCTCATCGAGCGGAGTATCCCATGGGCCCGAGCACGACGGCGGATGTTGCGTCGACCTGGTCCGATTACCCTCGGGTCCCCGTGAGGACCTCGGCGACCACCCATCTCGAGGAGCCGGCCCGGTCCACTCCCGTGTACGGCACGTGCGATGTCCTCGTCGTCGGTGGCGGCCCGGCGGGCACTGCGGCCGCGGTCGCGGCGGGACGGCTCGGCGCCGACGTCGTTCTGCTCGAGCGGTACAACCACCTCGGCGGCCTGTCCACCGGCGGGCTCGTGTCGTGGATCGACCGGATGAGCGATTGGGACGGACGGCTCGTCGTCGCCGGGATCGGTGCCGAACTGATCGACCGCTGTGGCCCGGACGCGACCATCGGCCCGGATCCCGAGCTGTGGGGATCGACCGACCCGGTGCAGGCCGCCTACTGGCGTGTCCGGACCGCCACGCTGCGCGACATGGTGCACTGGTCGCCGACCCTCGATCCCGAGGTCCTCAAGCTCGTCACCCACGACCTCGTCCGCGAGTCGAACGTCCACACGCTGATGCACTGCTGGGTCGTCGCGGCGATCACCACCGGCAACCGCATCGAGGGTGTGATCTTCGAGAGCAAGCAGGGACGCTTCGCCGTGACCGCACCAGCCGTCATCGACTGCACCGGCGACGGCGACGTCTTCGCCCAAGCGGGTGCGGCGTTCGACGACGACTTCGACAGCGAGAGCGCCCACGCCCGGCTCACCACGAGCTTCCGGTTCGGGAACGTCGACATGCGGCGCTACCTCGACTTCCGCATGCTGCGCCAAGACGAGTTCGCCAACGTCATGAAGCGCGCCGCCGAGCAGGGCATCAAGCTCCTCGCCCATGCGACCCCGTACGACTCCGTCGCGCTGTTCCTCACCCCGAAGATGTCCGGTTACTCGGCGCTCGATGTCGCCGACCTCACCGCCGTCGAGTTCACGTCGCGAGACGTGGCCCGCGCCGGGCTGACGTTCTTCCGCGACCACGTACCGGGGTTCGAACGGGCGTGGATCCTGGACACCGCGTCGCAGGTCGGCACCCGTCATGCCCGGCGGCTCGTCGGCAGTGCGCGCATCACCATCGACCACTGGCTGGCCGACGGGAGCTACGCCGACAGCATCGGGCTGTGTCCCGGGATGACTCCGTCGTTCCCGACTCTCGAGATCCCGTACCGGAGCCTGGTCCCCGAGCGGCTCGACGGCCTGCTGGCGGCGGGACGGAACCTCTCCGCCGACACACGATCGCACGCCGCGCTGCGCGAGATCCCCGAATGCTGGGCGGCCGGCGAGGCGGCCGGCGTGGCCGCTGTGCACGCGGCGAGCGACTCCGTCGAGCTCCGCGACGTCGACGTCGCACGGCTCCAGGCACAACTCGTGAAGCAGGGGGCAATCGTCCATCGTCCCGACCGGTCGAGTCAGCCCTGCTCCACCACGACGAGCGTGGAGGCCGAATTCGCCGACTCGATCCATCACCGAGTGGTCGTGGACGACAAGCGCGCCTACGAGTAGGGAGGTGCGCCGATTGGCGTAAGGGTCGCCCGTCCGAAGTGTGCCCTGGTCGAAAGAGCTCTTGAAGTGGGCGGGGCCGGTCCCCAACTCGACCGTTGTGGCCGGATATCTGGGCGGGATCCGTGCCAATCGACATCTGGGCGGGAATGTTGCCAGCATCCGGCACGATTCCCGCCCAGATCGACGAACAGTCGCCTGACCGCTCTGTGGTACGTTGTCCGCTGTTCGGGCACGTGACCGACCCTGGATGGCGATGTAGTGTGCTGCGCACTGGACCTTCCGGACGGGGACGGTCCACCTTTGGGAGATGGGGGAACAAGCATGCGAGTGCAGCGGATCTCTGTGGCCGGTCGGCGGCGGAAACGACTGATCGGTCTGCTCGTGGCCGGCGTGCTCATCGCGGCCAGCTGCGGCGACGACGACGACGATGGAGGCGGTCGGAGCAGCGGACACGTCCGGCGCGGCCACCACGGCACCAGCGGGCGACACGACGACACCCGCCGACACCGGCGCGGCCACCACCGCACCAGCGGGCGACACGACGACACCCGCCGACACCGGCGCGGCCACCACGGCACCAGCGGGCGAGACGACGGCACCGGCCGACGTCGTTGAGGGCAAGGTGACAGACTTCCCCGCGTACGTGGGTGGTACGGGTGCGGCCGACGCCAGCTTGCCCCCGGTCAAGATCGGCTACATCAACCAGCAAGGCGGCTCGATCGTCGTCACCGACACGAACGACGACGGGGTCGACATCGGCGTCAAGTACATCAACGAGCAGGCCGGTGGCATCGGCGGCCGTCCGCTCGAGGTGGTGCAGTGCTTCATCGCCGACACGGAGGAGGAAGGCCAGCAGTGCGGCCAGCAGTTCGCCAACGACGACGAGATCGTCGCTGTCGTGTCGGGTCCGACGGTGACCGGGACCGAGTCCTTCTACGCCGCGCTGGCCGGCCAGAAGCCGGTCGTCCACGGCGTCTCGGTGAATCCCGCCGACACGCAACAGGAGACGGCCGCGGTCCTGTACGGAGGCGCGCAGTACATCCTGGCTCCGTACGCGACGTTCGCCGAGGACCAGCTCGGCGTGACATCGGCGGCGCTGGTCTATCCGGAAGGCGCCGGCCAGGACGACGCCGCCGCAGGACAGGCATCGGCGTTCGAGACGCTCGGCATCCCGATCAACGTCGTGTCCTACCCGCCCAACGCGCCCGACCTCACGGTCCCGCTGCTCGCGGCCGACGCCCAGAACGTCGACCTCGTGATGCCCGTCATCAACACGAACGACTGCGTCAAGTTCGCCGAGGCGCAACGGCAGCTCAGCATCCCCGACGAGAAGGTGCTCGCCAGCCCGGTCTGCCTCACGCCGGCCACGATCGAAGGGCTCGGTGACTTCCCGGAGTGGATCTACGCGGTCGCCTCGTCGCTGAGCATCGACCCCACCGATCCCTCGGTGCCGCCCTACACGGACATCCTCACCGAGCAGGGCCAGGAGCAGTTCATCGGCGATCCGTGGGTGTTGGTCGGCTTCGGGCAGGTCATGACGGCGGCGAACTGGCTGAACCAGCTGGGTGACGACATCACGTCCGACGGGATCGTGGAGCAGATGAAGGCGTTCGAAGGCCCGCTGATCCTCGGCTCGCCCGTGCTCGATTGTGGCAAGTACCCGGAGGCACCCGGCGTCTGCAACGACCAGACGCAGTTCTACAAGTACAACGGCCCCGACGGGTGGGAGCAGGCCGGCGACTACTACCCGCCCCCCGAGGGATGGGTGGCCCCGGGCTAATTTTCACAGGATCGGTCACCGCGCTCGCATCGCTCATGGGTAGGTGATGAAGGACATCGTTCTCTTCGCCCTGCTCGGTGTCGGAGCGGGCGCCGTGATCGCCGGGATCGCGATGGCGGTCGTCGTCACGTACCGCGGCTCGGGGATCATCAACCTGGCGACCGGGGCCGTGTCGATGGTCGCCGCGTACGCGTTCTGGGCGCTGAGGGACGACTACTTCGGCGTCACGCTGGCGACCGCCCCTGCCGTTGCCGTCACGATGCTGGTGGCGGTCCTGGTGGGCGTGATCAGCGAGCTGATCGTGTTCCGCCCGCTCCGAACCTCGTCACCACTCGCCAAACTCGTCGCCTCGCTGGGGATCCTGTTGATCCTTCAGGCGACGATGCTGCTCTGGTTCGGCTCGGCGTCGAGGCAGATCCCGAGCGTCTTCACCACGGACATCCTCGACGTCCTCGGTTCGTCGATCCCTGAGAACCGGTTCTGGATGGCGGGGGTCGTGGTGCTGATCGCGCTCGCCCTCGGTGCCTTGTTCCGTTGGACCCGGTTCGGGCTGAACACGCGGGCCGCATCGGAGAACGAAGTGTCCGGCATGCTCATCGGCCTGTCGCCCAACCAGCTCTCGATGACGAACACGGTGCTGGCCTCGGCGGTGGCCGGCGCGATGGGCATCGTCGCCGCCCCACTTGCGCAGGCGGATTCGGCCACCCTCGTGCTTTTCGTCGTGCCGGCGCTGGCGGCCGCCCTCTTCGCCGGGTTCACGTCGCTGTGGATTGCGTGCGCCGCCGGCTTCGCCATCGGGATCGGCCAGTCGCTGATGTTCCACGCCTCGACGCTGTCGTGGTTCCCGAAAGACCGCGGTAACCCGTTGCCGGGCATCCAAGCGCTGCTGACGTTCCTGATCCTGCTCTTCGCGCTGTCGCTACGCGGCGCGAGCCTGCCGTCGCGCGGCGAGCTGGTCGAGAAGCGGCTCCCCGCCGCACCGCGGCCGCGACGGCTGGCGGGTCCGGCCGCCGCGATGGCGGTCGTGGGTGCCGTGCTGCTGATCGTGCTGCCGTTCGGGTACCGCCAGGCGCTGATGCTCTCCCTCGTCGGGGTCGTCGTGTGCCTGTCGCTGGTCGTGATCACGGGCTTCGTCGGCCAGGTCTCGCTCGTTCAGGTCACGCTCGCCGGCGTAGCGGGATTCGCGGTCTCGCACATGGTCGTCAAGGCTGGCATCGGGTTCCCCTGGGGCCCGATCGTCGGGTCCGTCGCCGCCGTCGTCATCGGCCTGATCGTCGGCACCTCTGCGCTCCGGGTGCGGGGCGCCAGCCTCGCCGTGGTGACCCTCGCCGGCGTCGTCGCGATCGAGCAGTTCGGGTTCGCCAACACGAGATGGGGCGCCGCGTCCGGCGGCTCGCCGGTCGCCCAGCCGAGGCTGTTCGGGTTCGACATCGGCACGACGGCGGGGTTCCGCGGGCTCGACGGGAAGATTCCCAGCTCGGTTCTCGGTTTCGTGTACCTCGCCGTCGCGATCGCGCTGTGCCTGCTCGTCGCCAACGTGCGTCGTAGCGTGCTCGGTCAGCAGATGTTGGCGGTGCGCGCCAACGAGCGGTCCGCCGCCGCGGCGGGCGTCGAGGTCGCCCGGGTGAAGATCGCGGCATACGCGATCTCCTCGTTCATCGCCGGCACGGCGGGGTGGATGTACGCGTACAACTTCGGATCGGTCAGCCCGGCCCGGTTCGGGTTCCTGATCGCGCTCGGCTTCGTCGCTTTCGCCTACATCGGCGGGATCACGATGGTCTCGGGGGCGATCATCGGCGGGCTGGTCGCCACCGAAGGACTCGTGCCCTACACGTTCCAGGAGCTCTTCAACATCTCCGGCACCTGGACGCTGCTGGTCGGTGGCCTGATCCTGATCGTCACGCTGATCCAGAACCCCGAGGGCATCGCCGGCACGACGTGGCGCAAGAGTCAGGCGGCCAAACGGGCGAAGGTGGCGGCCGCCGCCGAGGCACGGGGCCTCGGCGAGGTGGAGGCGGGCGGCGGGCTGACCACGCGCCCCGTGGCGGCGACCGGGGACCCGGCCGCGGTGGGGAGTGAGTCATGAGCGTGCTCGTCGCCCACCGCGTCTCGGTCTCCTTCGGCGGCGTCCAAGCCGTGGTCGACGTCGATCTCGACGTCGGTTCAGGCGAGTTGGTCGGCCTGATCGGCCCGAACGGCGCCGGCAAGACGACGTTCGTGGACGCCGTCACCGGGTTCGTGTCGCATCGCGGCACCGTCGAACTGGACGGCTCCGACATCACCGTCCTCAGCCCGCAGGCCCGCGCTCGCCTGGGCCTCGCCCGGACGTGGCAGGCGATCGAGCTGTTCGACGACCTGTCGGTGCGGGAGAACCTCACCGTCGCCGCCCACCATCCCGCTCTGGGGACGACGCTCAAGGAGTTGTTCGTCCGCCCGCTCGGCCACTCACGTGCGGTCGACGAGGCGCTCGAGGTGTTCGCGCTCGGCGACCTCGCCGACGCGACCCCGAGCGAGCTCACCCAGGGCCAGCGCAAGCTCGTCGCCGTCGCCCGGGCGCTGGCGGCGCGCCCCAAGCTGCTGTGCCTCGACGAGCCGGCTGCCGGCCTCGACGCGCAAGAGTCGGTCGCCTTCGGCCGCCACCTGCGCGAGATCGTCGATCGAGGTACCCCGATCCTCCTCATCGACCACGACATGGGGCTCGTGCTCGGGATCAGCGATCGCGTCGTCGTGCTCGAGTTCGGCCGAGTGATCGCCGTCGGCACACCCGACGAGGTGCGCACCGACCCCAAGGTGGTGGTCGCCTATCTGGGCTCGGCCGCCAACGAGATGGATCGGGTCGCCAGGTGAGCCTGCAGAGCGTCCCCGTGCTCCAGCTCGACGGGCTGTCGGCGGGCTACGACGCGGCAGCCGTCGTGCGCGACCTCGACCTGCACGTCGGCGCCGGCGAGGTCGTCGCCCTGCTCGGTCCCAACGGGGCCGGCAAGACGACCACGCTGCGGGCGATCTCCGGGCTCGTCCGGCCGATGGCCGGGGTGATCCGGGTCGGCGGCGCCGACATCGCCGGGCGGTCGCCCACCGCCCGAGCCCGACTCGGCATCGCCCACGTGCCCGAGGGCCGGGGCGTGTTCTTCGGCATGACGGTCGCCGAGCACTTCCGCATCGGCTACCGGGGCGAGCGCCTCGACGCCGAGGTCGCCTTCGGCTACTTCCCGGCGCTCGCCAAGCTCGCCGACCGCCGCGTCGGACTGCTCTCGGGCGGCGAGCAGCAGATGCTGACGCTCGGGCGGGCGCTGGCCCGCCGGCCGCGGCTGCTGCTGCTCGACGAGCTCTCGCTCGGGCTCGCTCCCGTGATCGTCGAGGCTCTCCTCCCAGTGGTCACCACGTTCGCCAGGGAGAGCGGCTGCGCCGTGCTGCTGGTGGAGCAGCACATCCAGATCGCGCTCGCCGTCGCCGACCGCGGCTACGTGCTCTCCCACGGCGAGCTCGTCCTCCACGAGGCGGCCGACACGCTCCGCGCCGACCACCAGCTCATCCTGTCCAGCTACCTCGGCGAGCAGGAGACGACGGCGATCGGGACGTGAGCGCCGCGGTGCTACCCGGCGCTGAGGTCGACGGCGTTGATGCGCACCGGTTTGACCGTGACCACGACGCGTCGCCCGTCCGGGCCGTCCATCGCCCGCAGGTCGGCGCCGCCGTACTTCGCGCCGAGACGGTCGGCGAATGCGTACCCGTCGTCCTCCTCGAGCGTCGCGTCGCCTCGGATCTCGAGGTACCGAACAGCGTTCGCCGGATCCTGGATGTACACGGTGACGGCCGGATTGGCGGCGAGGTTCTTGGTCTTCTGGCGGGTGACGTTGAGCGACACCTTCACGACGCCGTCGTCGGCGAGAAACCAGACGCCTGACACTTGCGGCCTGCCGTCGGGGCCGATCGTCGCCAGTGTGGCGACGGACGCGTCCAGCAGATCGACGTGAGTGGACGGGACCGATGGCGTGGGCATCGAACGACACTATCCACTGGATCGTCACCACAAGGCGGCCGACGCCAGCCTGGCGCCCTCGGTGAGCACCTTCAGCTTGGCCCACGCGATCGACGGGTGCAGGCGCAGCCCCAACCCGCAGTCAGTGGAGGCGATCACGTTCTCCCTGCCGACCAGGTTGGCGAACCGCTGGATGCGGTTGCGCCACGAGTTGGGGGTGCTCGAGCAGAGGCGTCGCATGGGTCACGACACCCGGGCGCGAGGATCTTGCCGTCGGGCAGCTTGGTGTCCTCCCACAACTGCGCCTCGTGCTCGTGGCGGACGTTGGCGGCCTCGATCGAATAGGTCTGGGCCTTGATCGACAGCATGATGTCGACGACATCCGGCAACGGCAGGTCGGCCGAATGCGGGCCGTGCCAGCTGCCCCAGCACAGGTGGTACCGGATCTGCTCCTCGGGGATGTTCCGCAGCGCGTGGTTCAACGCCTCGCAGCGCATCTGGCAGTACTTGCGGTAGCCGTCCATCCCCATCGGGATCCCGATCCGGTCCCACAGCGCACCCAGCCAGGCGTCGTCGACCTGGACCTGGAAGCCGGCGGCGGCGATCGCCTCGTACTCCACCCGCATCGCCTCGGCGATCGCGTAGACGTGCTCCTCGTCGGTCGCGTAGATGCCCCTTCTCCCGCCCGGGCTCCACACTGAGCGGCGCGGTCGTGGTCAGGAAGGCGTCGGACGACCGGTGTCTCACCCAGGGCGTCCTTCATGACCGCGATCTCGCGATCGAGGGCGGCCTGACCCCGGTAGTGGATCGGCGCCGCCGCCACCCAGTCCTCCACGTCCTGGCTCGTCTCCTCGGCGCCCTCGGGCACGTGCTGCGCCGCTCCGGACTGCTCGAACAGCGTGCCGTTCTGGAGCACGGCGAGGTAGAAGTCGCGGAACTCGACCCAGTCGGTGCTCGACAGCAGCAACTCGCCGTAGCGCGCCGGGATGCCCGGCGGGCTCGTAGCCACCGAGGCGTGACGGCGAGGTACTCGATCCAGTGCCCGCCCTTGGTGAGCTCGCCCTCGTTGATGAAGTCGAGACCGGCAGTCACGCTGCGCCGCGCACACCTCGGCCACGGCGTCGCGCAAACGTTGCTCGTCGACGTCGACTCGACCCCACACGTCGTGCGGCGCCGGCAGCGCGCCGACGTGCGTCGTCAGGATTCGTTCCGTGCTCCGCCTCACTGGCGTCACCCCCAAGCATCTCGCGGCCGGTTGACGACACGGCGAGGCGAGACCTACCCGGCCCGGTACCTTCGGAGCGATGTATCCGCGGCGGGTGAGGGCGGTGCTGCTGGCCGGCGCGCTCGTCGGCGGGGCGTGCAGCTCCGACCGCGGTGCGGGGACGACGGCCACGCTCGGCGGCCTGCCGGGCGCTGCCACGGTCGTCGGGTGGCGCACGACCACGCCGGCCCCGCCAGCGCCGACGACGACCGCTCGCCCCCATCACCAGCCACGAGCGCGGTCCCGTCGACGACTGCCGCCCCGACCACGGTCCCGTCGCCACGACCGCGGCCGCCCGCGAGCGCCGGCGCCGACCTCGACGACGACCGTCCCGGCCGTCGACGCCGCGGCGTACGCGGTGTTCGACATGCGCGCGGGCGAGGTCCTCGCCGCCAAGCAGCGCCAATGCGCAGCTCCCGGTCGGCAGCCTGATGAAGCTGCTCACCGCCAAGGTCGCCTACAACGCCGGGGAACCGACCCGGGTCATCACCGTCCCCGACAACCTCCTGATCGATCCGGAGGAGTCCAACATCGGGCTGATCCCGGGCGAGGAGCTCGCCCGCGACGTGCTGATCCGGGCGATGCTCATCGTGAGCGCCAACGACGCCGCCCGCGCCCTCGCCCGCGACATCGCCGGCGACGAGGCCGCCTACGCCGAGCTGATGAACGCCGCGGCCGCTGACCTCGGGCTCGGACAACACGCACGCGGTGAACGTCACCGGGCTCGACGCCGAGGGCCAGTACTCGTCGGCGATGGACATGATCAGGCTCGGCACCCACCTGATGTCGAACCCGTCGTTCCAGCTCACCGTCGAGCGCACCGATGCCGTGCTCCACGACCTGCGCTACCCGGCGACGAACGACCTGCTCACCCTCTACCCCGGCGCCGACGGGATCAAGAGCGGCCACACCACCGAGGCCGGCTGGTGCCTGCTCGGCTCGGCGACCCGCGAACGGCCGGCGCATCGTCGTCGCCGTGCTCGGCGCGCCGACCGAGGCGGCCCGCAACGACGCCGCCATCACGCTGCTCGACTGGGCGTTCCGCGCGTAGCCATCACGGCGTTCCCCGGCCACGCCGTATGCCGTCTGCGCAGTTGCTGGCCGCTCGCTCGCTGGCGCTCGCTCGCTCGCATCCGTGACATCGTGGGCAGATGAGCGAGCCCCGAGCCGAACGTCCGCACATGCCCGACTACGGCGTCGACACGCCGTCCTGGAACCCGTTGCCGTGGTCGTGGGCGGCCGAGAAGCTGGCCGCCAACCGCAACTTCTGGGTCGTCACGGCGTCCGCGGACGCCCGTCCGCACGCCCTGCCGGTGTGGGCGCGTGTGGGACGACGACGAGCACCGCTTCGCGTTCTCGTGCGGACCGCGCTCGCGCAAGGCCGCCAACCTCGCCGCCAACTCCACGCGGCCGTCTCGCGTCGACGACACGGTCGAGTGCGTCTCGGTCGAGGGCACGGCGACGATGGTCGACGACGACGAGCGGCGGGAGACGTGGATCGACCGCTACCTGGCGAAGTACGTCCCGATCGCGCCGGAGCTGACCGCCGACTTCCTCCGCGCCAACCTCGTCTTCGAGTTCGTTCCCGAGCGGGCCTTCGCGATCATCGAGCGGGAGGACGAGTTCTCGGCGCGGGCGACGAAGTGGAGCGTTCGACGCTCCGAACGCGGCCGACGGGTAGGGTTCGCGCCCGATGGCGCTTGCGGGTGGTGGTCGCCGAGGACGTGTTGATCGTGCGCGAGGGCGTGTTGCGCATGCTCGGGTACCAGGACGACGTCGAGGTGGTCGCGGCGGTCGACGACCTGCCCCAGCTGCTCGCCGCGGTCGACGAGCACCGACCCGACGTCGTGCTGACGGACATCCGGATGCCACCGACCGGTACGGACGAGGGCATCCAGGCCGCGCTGACCCTGCGCGACACCCATCCGGAGCTCGGCGTGGTCGTGCTGTCGCAGCACATCGAGGCCGAGCTGGGCGCTCGACCTGTTCGCCCGGGGCTCGGAGCGGCGGGCCTACCTGCTGAAGGAGCGGGTCAGCGAGCCGGGCCAGCTCGTCGCGGCGATCCGCGAGGTCGCCGGAGGCGGCTCGGTGGTCGATCCCAAGGTGGTCGAGTCGCTGCTCGCGTTCGCGCACGCGCAAGCGGTCGGCGCTCGACGACCTGACCCAGCGCGAGCGCGAGGTGCTCGGCGAGATCGCCCAGGGCAAGAGCAACGCCGCCGTGGCCAAGTCGTTGTTCCTCAGCGTGCGGGCCGTCGAGAAGCACATCAACTCGCTGTTCTCCAAGCTCGGGCCTGAGCGAGGAGCAGGACGTCCACCGCCGCGTCAAGGCGGTGCTGCTGTTCCTGTCCGACGCGGGGCGAGGGGGGTTAGCACCCCCGCCGGTCGGCTTGCTGGCACCCTGGGAGGCGCAGCGTGCGGCGTGCGACCATGGAGGTCAGATGAGCGAGGCCGACTCCCACTCGCCGAACGGTGAGGTGCCGGTGCTGATCGTGGACGATCAGGCGCCGTTCCGTTCCGTCGCGCGCACCGTCGTCGGGCTGGCGCCGGGCTTCTCGGTCGTGGCCGAAGCCGAGTCGCGGTGAGCAGGCCCTCGACCTCGCCGGCGAGCACCACCCCGGGCTCGTCCTGATGGACATCAACCTGCCCGGGATCAACGGCATCGAGGCCAGCCGCCGCATCCTCGACGGCTGACCCCGAGACGACGGTCATCCTGCTGTCGACCTACACCCAGGACGACCTCCCCGCCGACGCCCGCACCTGCGGCGCCGCCGCCTACGTGCACAAGGAAGACATGAGCCCGGCGCTGCTCCGCCGGATCTGGGACGAACGCGCCGTACCTGCTAGGGGTTTGTGTCACCGCATCCGTCGAAAGTGGCGAAAAGCGGTGACACAAACCGGAGGATGAGGTGACTACGGCGCCGTGGCGTTGCGAAGACCCCGTTGGGCTCGAAGTCGTAGACGGTGTCGTTGATCTGCAGGGCGTCGACCGCACCGGAGAAGGCGAAGTCCCGACCCTTCGTGATCGCGACCGTGCCGATGAGGGCCGGCTCGAGGCCGCCGTCGTCCAGCGGTAGTCCATCAGATCGGCGAACGTGCACGCCGTGACCTGGTTGCACCCGGTCTCGTCGCCCTCTGCTCCGGTGAGCCGCCAGTGGGCGATCGGGTCAGCCGACCGCGTCGTGCTGGACCCAGATCGCTGGCAGTCGGGCGGGCGGCTCGTACACCATCGTCGTGAAGTCGCCGGGCCGAGCACGGCGTCCAGGTTCGGCGCCGATCTCGATCGCGATGTTCGGCAGGTTGGTCGGGCTCGATGGCGATGTTCTCCGCGGTCGTGTACACGAAGAAGCTCACGGCCGTGAGGTCGGAGACGAGCATGCCGGCGAAGTCGACCTGGTTGCCGAACGCCGCCTTGTCGTCGCTCGGGCCGCCGGTGGCATGTGCACCCCGGTACGGATGCCGAGGCTTCCGACGCCGAACGGCGGAGCCTGCACAGTCGACTTCGGGCGGGATCGCGTCCGTGAGCAGGCCCGGCACGGAGGTAGGAGTCGCCGTTGCTGATCACGTTGCGGTCGATGACGCCCCAGTTCGGCCCGCTGTAGATGGCCGTCAACGCGGTTTGCGCGGCAGGCGCTGATGTCGCCGATCTGCGATCGTCGCCATTGAGCGAGTGTCGGCGTTCGCAACTGATCGTGTTGTCCGCCACCTTGGCCGAGTTCACCGCGTTGTTGGCAAGATCCGCATTCGCCACCCCGCCATTGGCGATCTTCGCCGAGTTCACCGCGTTGTTGGCAAGATCGGCGTTCGCCACCCCGCCATTGGCGATCTTCGCCGAGTTCACCCCGCCGTTGGCGAGATCGGCGCTCTTCACCTGGCCATCGGCAATCTTGGGCGACTTCACCGCACCCTTGCCGAGGTCCGCGGTCTTGACCTGGCCATCGGCGATCTTGGGCGAGTTCACCGCCCCCTTGCCGAGGTCCGCGGTCTTGACCGCGCCGTCCTTGATGTCGGCACTCGTGATCAGGTTCTGGGCGGTGGTCACGCCGGCACCGCCGGCAACGAACGCGAGCGCTACTGCGATCGCGGTCGGTCCACGGCGGCGAAGGAAATCCTTCATGGCAGTGTCTCCTGACTGGTTAGGAGTCACCGACAAGGTCCGGATCGGCGCCTCGCCTATCTGACAAGGCGAAGGGGCCACCCTAAGCGCGACGGCACAAGCACACAAGGGGACCGGGATACCCCGACACCGCTGCCTCACGCAGCGGGGATGCGCCCCTCCACCGTCGTGCCCGAGTCCAGCTCACTGTCGACGTGCAGGGTGCCGCCGAACGCCCCGAGGCGGTCCGCCATGTTGGTGAAGCCGTGGCCATCACCGGCGGCGACCGGATCGAAACCGGCGCCGTCGTCGCGCACGGCGAAGCGCAACTCCCCATCGACATAGTCGACCGAGACCGTGACATGGGCGCCGGCCCCGGCGTGCTTGCCCGCGTTCTGGATCGCCTCGAGGCAACAGAAGTAGACCGCGGCCTCGACATCCGGGTCGAAGCGCGGAAGCGTCTCCGGCCTCGACGCTCGTCGGCAGCACCGCCCGGTTGGCCGCCGCCTGCAGCGCCTCGGGTAGGCCGCGGGTCTGCAGCAACGGCGGGTAGATGCCATGGGCCAGCTCACGCAGCTCGGTCAGCGTCACCTGGGCGTCCTCGCGGAGCTCCTCGAGCATGCGTCGCCGCCGTCGCCGTGTCGGCGTCGAGCAGCTGGCGAGCCAGCCCGAGCTTGACGGCCATCGCCACGATGTGCTGCTGCGCGCCGTCGTGCAGGTTCCGCTCGATCCGGCGACGGCTCTCATCGCCGGCGGCGACGATGCGGGCCCGTGACGCGACGAGCTGCGCGTTGCGCACCTGCAGCTCGTCGAGGCTGGCCTGCAGCGCGGTGTCGAGGCGGACGTTGTGCAGGGCGAGACCGAGCTGGCGGGCGAGGTCGCCGAGCACCCGGTCCTCCTCCTCGTCGAAGTCGGTGTCGGTCGCTCGACGCTCGGCGACGATGAACCCGAGCAGGTCGCCGAGATGGGCGACCGGGGCCACGCGCACCGGGGCACCATCCCGCCCGGCGAGCAGGGCCGGCACCCACACCGCCAGCCAGGCATTGCCCGAGACGTGGGCCCTGGCGGCGACACTGCGCTCGTCGGCCCCGAGGTTGAGGCGCGGCGCCGAGCGGTCGGGTACGGAGACGGCGAGCTCGTAGACGCCGTCGCTACCGGTCCACACCTCGGCCGACGACAGCGTCATCGTCTTGCGCAGCGTCTCCGCCAGCTGGAGCAGCAGCTCGTCCATCGGCACGGCGCGCGACATCCGGTTGGCGAACGTGCGCAGTGCTTCCTCGGGCGCCTCCCGCTCGCCGTAGACACGGAGGTTGGCGAACGCCTTCGAGCCGGCGGCGGACCGGGAGCGAGAAGATCCCGATGATCGCCGCGGCGACCATCGACAGGGCGAGGACCGCCCGCTCCTCACCCTCCGGCAGCCCGCGGAACCCGACGACGACCAGCACGTACACCCCGGTGACGAGGACCAGCATGCCGGTGGCGATGATCGTGTGGACGAGGACCCGGCCGACGAGCCCGAGGGCGCGCTCGACCGTCGTGGCCACCAGCGCCAGGGGAGCGCTCACCGACATGACCACGACGACGACGAGCACGTGCTCGGGCCAGCCGGTCAATCGCGAAAGCGCCCACGCCGCCAGCCCGACGGCCGCCGGTCACCAGGGCCGCCCAGCCTGCCCACTGCAGGCGCGCTCGATCGCGTGCCGTCGCCCGCCGGCAGCTCCGGACGATCACGGACGCCGCGACGGCCGCCATCACGAGGCCCAGGACGACCAGCGGCGCGGCCGGGACCGCCGGGGCGTCAGCGGCGAGGACGAACCCGGCGCCGACGGCGGCGAGGTAGCCCCCGGCGACGAGTACGAGGCGGCGTCGGGTCAGGCGGCCGTCGGGCAGGCCAACGGCGAGGTGGAAGACGGCGGCCAGCGTTGCCGCGAGCGCGAACGCGCGCCCGTCGCCGGCCCCCGCGCTGTCCGCCGCCCGATCGGTCAACGCCGAGCGCGGCGCCCGCGAACAGGGCCACCAGTCCGACTGCGCCGGCCAGCGGCCACGCCGGTCTCCGCACCGCGACGCAGGACCGCACCCGCGGCCCACACGGCGATCGCCGCGGCGACCAACCACGCGTCGCCCGAGCCGATCGCCGAGCCGCCGATCACCGCCAGCACGGCGCCGACGATCCCGATCAGCGCGCCGACGAGTGCCGGCCACGGCCCACGCGCGTGCGGGCTCGGATGTCACGGCCATCGGCGAAGTCTGCATTCCCGGCATCACGGTCGTCATCAGTTCACTCCGTTCTCAGAATGTCGGCGGGGCTGCGCCGGAGGGCACGGGCCGCGGGCAACCAGCCGGCCGCCGCGGCGAGCGCGAAGACGACGGCGGCGACGAGCGCCAGCGCGCCCACCGGGACCACCGGCTCGGCGGCGGTCCCGTACGCCTCGGCCAGGGCCGACCATGCGGCGCGCCCGACCACGACGCCGAGCGGGACGCCGACGACCACGGCGATGAGGGCGACGGTGAGGGCCTGGAAGAGGCCGACCGAGCGCAGCGAGCGGCGGGAAGCGCCGAGGACCTCGAGGACAGCGAGGTCGCGGCGCCGTCTGCGTACGGCCGTGGAAAGGGCGTGGACGACGGTCGACGCGATCAGACCGGCGAGCACGGCGCAGAGCACGAGCGGGAGCCGGCGGATGCGCTCGAGGCTCTGCACGTCGGCAGGGCGCCCGACTTCCTGCAGGTAGATGTCGCCCCACTCGGCGAGCGACGTCGACAACCGGGCCCGCAGCGCCTGCGGATCGGCACCGTCTGCCGTGCGGACCGCGAACACGGTGTGGGTGTTGGCGTCGAACGGGTCGATCGCCTCCGGGTCGACGACGGCCCCCTCCCCCAACGCCGTCTTGTCGGAGGCTTGATAGAGGCCCACGCCGGGCAACACCGCTCGGCCCACGACTTCCGCCTTGCCGTCGAAGCCGGGAGTGGCCAACGCGACCTGATCGCCGATGCCTACGCCGAGACGGCCCATCGTCGTCCGGCCGAGGGCGATCTCGCCCGCTCCGTCGGGTGCCTGTCCAGCGGCGATCGTCGGCCCGATCGATCCGCCCCGCTCGAACGAGATCGCCGGTAGCCGGCGCCCGTCGACGCGCACCTCCGTGATCCCGACCACGTTGGACGCGTCCACAGCCGGGTCGGCGGCGATGAGCCGTTCGGCCTCGGCGAAGTCCTCCGGCGGAGGCGACGGCTCGTCGTCGACGCCGGTGAACTCGACGGCGTAGGTCCAGTCGGCGCCGTACAGCCGCGGCGTCGCGACCACGGCATCGATGCTCCCGGCGAACACCAGCGTCGCCACCGCGACGACCACGCCCGTCGCCGCGGCGACGAGGGTGGCTCGGGTCGGGACGGCCGTCGAACCGCGGCCCGGCTCGAGTCCGAACCGCACACCGGTGGTCACCGACAGCGGCGCACCCGTGGACGCCACCCAGCGGCCCACCGCCGAGCGCCCAGGGGCCATCGTCGACGCGCTCACCCGGGCGTTGCGCCACGCGATCGGCGTCGCCACCGCCACGACGAGCACGATCGTGAGCACCACGCCGAGCCCGAGGACGACCGCGTCGACGTGGAACCCAGGGTCGGGCTCGATGCGGCGTCCGGGACCGGCCGGCGCACTCGGCGAGAGCAGCCACGCGACCAGCCCACCGACGAACGCCCCCGCCGTCGCCACCGCGGCGATACGGAGGAGCGCCGCCGCGAATCGCTCCCGCCGCGTCGTACCGAGCGCGGCCAGCACGTCGCCGTCGAAGGCGTCGAGTTGCAGCCGGCGCGAGATCGCCTGGCCGATCAGCAGCAGGCCCAGCCCGGCGGCCACCAGGCCGAACGCGAGCAGCGTCACCGCTCCCGGGACTGATCGCCCGCTCGAGCTTCGGCTGGGTGGCCTCGAGCGTCTGGTAGACGAAGAGCTCGTCCGGCACCAGTGCATCGACGGCGGTGCGGAACGCCTCCAGGTCACTCGGGTCGGTGAGACGCACCAATGCGCCCCAGTAGGGCGCGACCGGGTCAGGCGCCGCGTCCATGAACGCCGGCGTCGCGTAGAGCCCTTGCGGCTCGAACCCCTCGTCGACGACCAGGGAGTCCAGAGCCGTGCCGATGCCGACGACCGTCATCGTGATCGGCACGCCGAAGTCCGGCGCACCCGTGACCGCGGCGATCGACTCGTCGTCCCCACTGGTGAAGAACTCGGTCAGCTTGTCGGCGTGAACGATGCGCCACGGCATGCGATCACCGATCTCGATGCCGGCGTCGTCTGCGTAGTTGCGGTCGACGAACAGCTCGTGCGGCTTCGTCGGATCCGGAAGCCGGCCGGCGGAGACGACGGGACGGGCGAAGCGGAAGAAGCCACCACCGTCGCTCACCAGCGGGATCGGGAACTGCTCCAGCTCCTCCTGCGAGGCAACGCCACCCTCGGGTACGACGAACACCGCGTCCATCCGCGACGCGTCGGCGACCATCGGCAGCCCGGCGATCGCCTCGAGCGTGAGCGTCGAACCCTGACCCTCGTCGGGATTGACGAGCACATCCCACGCCTGCGTGCGCTCGATCGCCCGATCGAGGACGCTAGCTGTTCGACGGGCGCCCGCGATCCCGGCCATCGCCAGGCCGGACGCCAGCGCGACCAGCACGCCCAGCATGAGCAGCGAGCGCCACGCGCGGCGGAACTGCGAGCCGGCCACGACGGTTGTCGCGGACACTATTCCGACCTCAGCGCATCGGCGGCGGGACGGCGACCGGCGAACCAGCCCGGGACCGCGCCGAGCGCGGCCGCCCCGCCGACGGCGACGACCACGATGGCAACCAGCGAGATGCCGGGCACTGCCGGTGTGTCGACCATCCCGACCGAGCCGATCGCGGCGAGCCACGCCCACCGGCCGACCATCACCCCGAGCGGTACGCCGACGACGACGCCGACCGCGACGACGCTCATCGCCTGCCAGGACATCGTGAGGCTGAGGTCGCGCCGCGCGAAGCCGAGCGCACGGAGCACGCCGAAGTCGTGGCGCCGGCGGCGGGCCGACACCCCGAGGAAGTGCACCAGCCCGACCATTCCGAGCCCGATCAGGAACGCTCCGAGGCCGCGCGAGCAGCCCGCCCATCAGGTCGAGTTGGAGCAGCCGCCCGGGCGGGTCCGGTCGGGAGTAGGGCGTGAACGTGACGCCGTAGTCCGCCTCCAGGCGGTGTTCCAGCGAGGCGGGATCGGTGCCGGCCGCGTAGGTCAGCAGGAGGTTGCGCGAACCGTCAGTGGCCCGCTGCTGCTCCTGTCCGGCGACGGTCATGATCGCCCCGTGCCCCGGCTCGGCATTGTCGATCATCGGGATGACGGTCTCGCCGACGACCGTGAGAACATCGCCCGTGTCGGAGCGGACCGTTTCGTCGATGGACACGCCGAGTCGACGCATGGTTTCCCGTCCGAGGGCGATCTCGGCCGGCCCGACCGGCAGCCGGCCGGCGACGGTCGGCGCGACCGTCGCGCCCTTCCAGTCGTTGAACGCGCACGTGTAGATGGTGACTCCGTCGACACCGACCGGACCGCACGCCACGTCGGCCACGGCGGCAAGATCGGGGTCGTCCGCCATGCGCGCGACCACGGCTTCGGGATCGGGGACGACCAAGTCGGGCGAGGTGTCCCACGTCCAGCCGTACCGGTACGCCTCGTCGCGGTTGGTGGCGACACTGGTCAGAAACACGGCGACGCCGACGACGCCGGCCACGCCGACCAAGGCGCCGAGGGCCGCCGACCGCGCCGGCACGCCGCGCCGGCCGGACCCGGAGGCGACGGCCATCGCGACGCCGACGGTCGCCGACGGCCCGGCTCGCTGCACGATCCGTCCCGCCGGCACGGCGAGCGCCCAGTGGCCCGATCCGGCCGATGCTCGTCGGCTGATCGATCGTGCCGCCGCCCACGCGACGTAGGCCAGCATCGCCGCGACGAGCACCAGCCCACCACCCCCGAGCACGAGGACGTCGAGATCGAAGCCCGCCGCGATCTCCGCTCGGCGAGCGACCGACATTGGGAACAGCGGCGACAGCGCCGCCGCGGCGAACAGTCCGCACGCCGTGCCGGTGACGACGGCGAGGGCGCTCGGTACGGCGATCGCGAACGCCCGCTGCCGGCGCTCCATCCCCAGCCCGCGCATCGTGGCGTCGGTGCCCCGAGCCACCGTGAGCTGCCGGTTGACGGCCAGGGCGATCGTCAGCACGCCGGCGACCGCGGCGATCAGGGCAAAGACCAGCAGCCCGGTCGCCAGCGACCGATGCGCGCTGCGGACCTCGCCGGCGTAGGACCCCTCGACCCACTCCGCCCACACCTCGGCGTTGGCGCCGACATCATCGCGGACGAACGCCAGCACGTCCGCGTCGTCGACCACAGCGCGGTCGACGTGCAGCCCGTAGCCGACGATCGTGAAGCCGCTGCTACCGCTGTTGGCGTCGAAGAAGGCCGGCGAGACGATCCCGCCGGGGTTCTCCGTGGTCGGATGGACGGCGAGCTCGTCACTGGTGCGGACGAGGCCGACGACTGTGAGCTCGAGGGTCGGGCCGGTCGCTTCGTCCGTGGCCGCCGTGTCATCGAGAAAGCCGGCGACCGTCTCCGGGGTGAACGTCGGTCCCTTCACCTGGTCCCCGACGCCGAGTCCGAGCTGCGCGACGGCCGTCTCGTTCAGCGCGATCTCGTCGACGGCACCGTCCTCGGGCAGCCGGCCGGCGACGAGGATCGGCCGGTCGACGGTTCGGAAGTAGCCGCCATCGGGACTGGCCATCGCGCCGAAGTCGTACGGGGTCCCGGACACAGCGATGGGAGTGATCGTCATCGTGGCGACGTCGTCCACGCCATCCACGACCGCGAGGCGCTGCCGCAGCTCGTCCACGCGCCCGGGGTCACGCGCGAAGTCGGCCGAGTTGACGACGACCTGAAGGTCGCGTGCCGCGGTCGCGTCCATGAACCGGTCGAGGGCCGAAGCGGTGCGGCGGGCGCCGGCCAGCGTGGCGAGCACCGTCGCCACGACCACGGCCGTCAGTATCGCGAGTACCGCGAGCGACAGTGGCCGGCGCCGAAGGTCGGCGTGCGCGACGAGCCCTACCGCGCGCATCCCGTCACGCTCAGCTGGACTCGACGCGGCCGTCGCGCATCAGCACGATGCGGTCGGCGCCGGCGGCGACCTCGTCGCTGTGGGTGACCATGATGATCGTCTGCCCGTCGTTGTGCAGGCGCCGGAACAACTCCAGCACTTCGAGGCCGCCGTCGGTGTCGAGCGCACCCGTGGGCTCGTCGGCGAGCACCAAGGTGGGCTCGTTGGCGAGGGCGCGGGCGATAGCAAGACGCTGGCGCTGCCCGCCGGACAGGACGGCTGGCATCGCGTTGGCCTTGTCGCCCACTCCGAGCAGATCGAGCAGACCCCGCGCCCGGCTCTCGGCGGCCTTGCGCTTGGACCCGGCGAGCACGGCGGGAAGGACGACGTTCTCGAGCGCGGTCATCCCCTCCAGCAGGTTGAAGAACTGGAAGACGATGCCGACGCGGCGCCGGCGCATGCGGGCCAGCCAGTCCTCGTCGCGCCCCGTGATCTCCTCGTCGGCGATCACGATCGTCCCTTCGTCGGCCAGGTCGAGCCCGGCGACGAGGTTGAGCAGCGTTGACTTGCCACAGCCCGACGGTCCCATCACCGCCACGAACTCGCCGGGGAACACGTCGAGATCGACGCCGCGCAGCGCGCGCACCGGCGCCAGCTCGGCCTCGAACGTCCGCCGCACGCCCCGCACGGTGAGCACCGCACCGGCTCCAGCCTGAGCTTGGACGGCCTGCTCAGCCACGACCACCGCCTCAGTCATGTTGCATCTCCCTCATTACTCACATCCGCTCATGTCGCGGGTCCGGAACTCTCGCCGACCAGATCTGCGACCGCCACCAGCCGGTGCACTGTCACCGGCGTGTCCCGTCCCTTGACGAGCTGATCGCCGAGTGTATCGACGTCGACGGCATCTCCGGCCGCCTTCCTGGTGGCCTCGCTCAATACGGTCATCCCCGCCGGGCGCGCCAGGTCCTGAAGGCGTTGGGCGAGGTTCACGGTGTCGCCGACCACGGTGTACTCGAGCCGCTCGTCGCTGCCGAGCAGCGCCGCGGCGACCTCCCCGGTCGAGAGCCCGATCCCCAGCCCGAAGGCCGGGATGCCCCGCTCGTCCCAACCGCGGTTGACCTCGTCCTGCCGCTGGTGCATCGCGCTCGCGGCCCGGACGGCGCGCAGAGCGTGGTCCTCCTGCGGGAACGGCGCGCCGAACACGGCCATCACGGCGTCGCCGACGTACTGCATCACGGTTCCGCCTTCGGCCAGGATCGCCGTGTTCATCTCCCGGCGGTGCTCGTTGAGCTGGCCGGCGAGCACGGTCGGGTCTGTGCGCTCGGCGATCCCCGAGTAGCCGCGCACGTCGGACATGAGCACGGTGACGTCGAGGCGCTCGGTGCGCCGGCCACCCTGCGGGTCGGCGCGCAGCTTCTCGGCGAGCCCGCCCGGGAGCAGCCGGCTGAGCGTCTCGCCCTGCTCCTCGCGTTCGAGGATCGCCTGCTGGAGCATCCGCAGCCGGCGCAGGGCGCCGGCCTCGCCGTCGCTCGCCCCGCGGGCCAGTTTCATGAACAGGGCCTCGGCCGTGGCGTTGACCGCCTCCGGCGTCGTGCGGCGGGCGGCGGCCATGGCCTTCACCGGCCGGCCCTCGGCGATCTCGTGGAGGAGGGCGTCCTCGTCGTCCGTGAGGTCGGCGTTGGAACGAACCGGGGACACCAGCGCCTTGACGATCTCGGGGTCGAGCATCGAGCCTCCCGTCGCCACCTCGCGGATCGCCCGGGCCAGCCGGTCGCCGTCGGCGACACGGTCCTTGAGCAAGTACGCGTAACCGGCCGCGCCTTCACGCAGGAGCGAGATCGCGTACTCGGGATCGTCGTACTGGGACAGCACGACGATGCCGGTGCCTGGGTTGCGCTTGCGCACGAGCTTGGCCGCCTCGATGCCCTCGTCCTGGAAGGTCGGGGGCATACGGATGTCGGTCACGAGAACCTGGGGCCGAGTTGCCTCGGCCGCCGCCAGGAGCTCGTCGAAGTCCGCGGCGGTGCCGACGACCTCCAGGTCACGCTCCAAACCGAGCAGCGCCCGCACCCCCTCGCGCACGAGCAGGTTGTCGTCGGCCAGCAGTACCGTGATCGTTCCGTCGCGTTGGTCGTCGCCCACAGCCGCCATTGATGACCGGAAGCGGCCGGTGCGACAAGGGGGCGGACCTCCGGCGGCGGGGGATGCCAGCATCCCCTCCTGATGCCGGTCACCATGGTGGCGGTTCGGTCGCCTGACACCGATGGTGGCGGCATGCACATTTCCCATCCACGCAAGGTGGCGGTCGCGATGGCGGCGGCCACCCTCGGCTTGGGGTTGGCGGCGTGCGGCGACGACGATGACGACACGGCGGAACCGGCGACGACAGCAGACCAGGCAACCACGGCACCAGCGACCACCGAAGCACCAGCGACCACGGCGGCACCAGCGACCACCGAAGCGCCAGCGACCACGGCGGCACCAGCGACCACCGAAGCGCCAGCGACCACGGCGGCACCGGCGAGCACCGCCGCCTCTGACACCGCTGGCGCGGGGGACGCTGACGCGTTCTGCGCGGCTGAGCTCGAGGTGGAAGCGGCGGTGAGTTCGGAGGACCCGGCGGTCATCGGTCCGGCCCTCGAAGCCCTGCAGGCTGCCGCGCCAGCCGAGGTCAAGGCGACGGTCGAAGACGTCATCGCCAACGCCCAGGCCGGGCCCGACAGCCCGGAGTTCGCCGCCGCCTACGGCGAGATGGTCGGGTTCATCAAGGACAACTGTGGGTTCACCGATCTCACCGTGACGGCGACCGAGTACGCCTTCGACGGCTTGCCGCAGGAGATCCCGGCCGGGCCGGCGGTGATCACGCTCGAGAACTCCGGCCAGGAGTTCCACGAGATCCTGCTGCTCAAGATCAACGACGGCGTGACCGAGACCGCCGACGAGCTGCTCGCCCTGCCGCAGCGGAGGCTGATGAGGAAGGGGGAGTTCGCGGCCGGCGCGTTCGCGCCCAACGGTGCGACCTCCTACACGGTCACCGACCTGCAACCGGGTCGCCACATCGCCGTCTGCTTCCTGCCGATCGGTGCGACGCCCGAGGCGATGGAGGAGATGGAACACGGCGGCTCCGAGCTGGAGACCCCGCCCCATTTCACGGCCGGCATGGTCCAGGAATTCGAGGTGACGTCATGAGCGCCGTGAAGCGAGCGTCTCGAGTCCCGGGTCACCGCGGTGTCGTGGATCCCCTCGGAGGCCGTGACCGGGGCGAGCAAGGCGGCCTTCGTCACCGTCGCCCACTACGACAATCCGCTGCCGGACCAGATCGACGGCGGTGACACCGCCGGGCAGGGCACCACGCTCGACGCCTGGCGCGACAGCGACAGGTTCCGCTTCGCCAACCAGTTGGGCGCGTGGATCGAGGTCGAGGGCGACGCGATCGTCGGGGCCGGCTACTGCGGTGGCGGACGCATCGGGAGCACCCGCATCGAGCTCGCATCGAAGGGGGTCACGTTCCAAGCGGCCCAGATGCCGACCTTGCAGGCCGAGCCGGTGCACGGCGACGGCTGGGTCCGTTTCGAGCAGACCGCCGGCGGGCGCACCGGCGTGCCGGCGCCGCGACGGGTGAACCACCCACCGTTCGTCCAGTTCCGGGCGCCGCTCGCCTGGTCTACCCTGCGCCTGACCATGTACGCCGACGGTCGCAGCGAGTTCGAGCTGACCGGGGCCAGCCGGTTCCCCCGCCACTGGGTGTACGACGCCGACGGCCGGCTCGCCGCCAAGGCGGGGAGCACCGACTACAAGGACTGGTACCGCCACGCGTTCGGCCGCCACACTCCCTGGGGTGACACCGACACGCCGGCCTTCGTGACCGCCGTGGAGACCGCCCTCGAACGCCAGCTCTCGCTGACGATCATGCGCGGTGACGCCAAGCCGCGGCTGCGCAGGCTGAACGAAGGGGCCCTGCTCACCGAGCAGGGCGCGCCCGGCGATGAGCTCTACCTCGTGCTCGACGGCGTCCTCGCCGTCGAGGTCGATGGCACAGTCGTCGCCGAGGTCGGCCCCGGGGCGGTGCTCGGCGAGCGGGCGATCCTCGAGGGCGGTACCCGGACGTCGACATTGCGGACGGTGACGCCGTGCCGCATCGCCATCGCGACCAGCGAGCAGATCGAGCACGACGCGCTGCGCCAGCTCAGCGAGGGTCACCGGCGTGAGGAGGAGTCGATGCCGACGTGAGACTGCGGGAGGGAGACCCGGCGGCCGGACCGCGTCGTGCAGACCTGGCGACCCGGTTCGGCACGCCGGCGCCTCCAGGCGCGCGCCTGCACGGGGGCTGCGCCCCCGAGCCCCATCGCCCCCTCCGCGGCGGCCGCGTCATGAACGTCCTGCTCTGCGGGGTGCGGGGCTCCACTCCCGCTCCTGGCATCGAGTTCGCCGAGGTCGGCGGGCATACGTCGTGTGTCGCCATCCCAGCGGGTGACGGCCGGTGGTTGGTGCTCGATGCCGGGACGGGGTTGAGCAAGCTGGGCGCCGTCCTGGACGGCGCCCCGCTGCGCGGGTCGATCCTGCTCACCCATCTCCACTGGGATCACACCCATGGACTTCCGTTCCTCGCCAACGCCGACCGTGCCGACGCCGAGGTGGCGCTGCAGTTGCCGGTGCAGGACGACGAACACGATCCGGTCGTGGTACTCAGGCGGGCGCTGTCGCCACCGCACTTCCCGATCGGACCCGAAGGCCTGCTCGGGTCGTGGAGCTTCGGCGCCCTCCTGGAGGGTCAGCACGCGATCGAGGGATTCACCGTCACCGCGGCGGAGGTCGAGCACAAGGGTGGGCGCACGTACGGCTTTCGGGTCGACGGATCCGACGGCTCCATCGCCTACCTGCCCGACCATTGCCCGCGGCTGGCCGGCCCGGCGCGCCGGGCGGCGGCGGTCGAGCTGGCCCGCGGCGTCGACGTCCTGCTGCACGGCGGACCGTTCCTCGCCAACGAGCAGGCGACCGCCGACGCCTTTGGCCACGCCACCGTGGAAGACGCCATCACGCTGGCCGCCGAATCGGAGGTGGGCCGGCTCGTCGTGATCCACCACGCGCCCGGGCGCACGGACCAGCGCCGTCGCCGAGATCGAGGCGTCGCTTGCCGGCGCGCCGCTGCCGGCGTCGATCGGCCGTGAGGACGATTGGATCGAGGCGCGTAGCCGGGGGTAGCCCCGACTCCTCCATCTGGGCGGGATTCGTCCCAACCCTCCATCTGGGCGGGATGCGTTCCGACTGTCGGAACGAAACCCACCCAGATCCCCTCTTCATCGAATGCCCACGGGATCTCCATGACTCCGATCGCTGGTCGTGGTCCTGTTGACCCATGCGCATCCTCTTCTCGACCTACCCGGCTCATGGTCACCTGCTGCCGCTGCTTCCCCTTGCGAAGGCCGCCGACCGGGCCGGCCACCAGGTCGTCGTAGCGTCGGGGAGGGAAGGCGGCGACGAAGCGGCCCGCCGTGGTCTGCCGACGTGGAACGTCGGACCCAGCCGAGCCGAGGCCGACGCGGCGTTTCGCGAGACGGTTGGCGACCTCGGCGACGTCGCCCCCGAGCGCCGGATCCCGACAGTCGTCGCGGGCGTCTTCGGGGCGGCGGCCTTCCGCCGCGCCGAGCGCCTGGTCCCCCGGGCGGTCGACTGGGAGCCCGACGTCGTCGTGCACTCGATCAGCGAGCTGGCGGGGGCCGTCGCCGCCGCGCGCAGCGGCGCGAGGCACATCGTCCACGGGCTCGGTCCGCTCGCGCCGGAGGCCTGGACGTGGTTCGGGTCCGTGTTCGAGGAGCTGTGCAGCACCTGGGACGTACCCGATCTGGCCACCACGGTGCTCGACGCCCCGTACATCGACACGTGTCCGCCGATCTCTGCAGGACGATGCCGTCGCCGCCTTCCGCAACCGGGTCGCCCTGCGACCGTCCGCCGGGGAAGTGCTCGTCGGCGAACGGCTGCCGTGGGACGAGGCGACGCTTCGCGCCCTCCCCCATGAGCGCACGATCCACCTGACGCTCGGCACGATCTTCAACGACCTGACCGGAGTCTTCGACGACTGTCCTCGCCGGCCTGCGCGCGCTTCCGGTCAACGTGATCGTGGCCCTCGGCCCAGGCGCCGACCCCAAGCGCCTCGGCCCGCAGCCGCCCAATGTTCTGGTCACCGACTTCGTGTCGCACGCCCTCCTGCTCCCGCTCTGCGACGCGATCATCACCCAGGGCGGGGCCGGCACGATCCTTGCCGCCCTCTGCCACGGGCTCCCCCACCTGATCCTCCCCCAAGGCGCCGATCAGTTCATCAACGCGACGACCGCCGAGCGAGCCGGTGTCGCGCTCCAGATCCCGCCGCCGGCGCTGACCCCGGAGGCCGTCACCTCCGTCGTCAGTCGACTGCTCGACGACGACGCCATCGCCGCCAACGCCCGGCGCATCCGGGCCGAGATCGAGACGATGCCGACCGCCGACGACGTCCTTACCGCGCTCGTGTCGATTTCCGCCGACGAGGTGCTGGTGGCGGGTACCTAATCTGTCCCGATGGTCGCCGGCGTACTTCGGGTCGTGCAGCTCAACGCGGGCTCGCTCCTCGAGCCCGGGTGGACCGACCGCCGGTTGGAGCTCGTGGCGTGGCTGCGCCAGCTCGAACCGGACGTCGTCTGCCTCGAGGAGGTCTGGCAGGACGACAGGACCGCGAACACCGCGGGATGGATCGCCGAGCAGGCCCCGGACCTCGGGTACCAGTGGAGCTTCGGTGGAGCGCCGTTCAGCACCGAACTGTGGCCGGATCAGTCGCTGCTGTTCGGCTCGGCCGTGTTCTCCCGGTGGCCGATCGACGAGTCGACCTACCATCGACTCCCCGTCGCGTCGCTGGACGCACTGCCCACCGGGGAGCAGATGGTTGTGGGCGGAGTGCCATGGGAGCTCCTCCACGTGCGCACCGCAGGGCTCGACGTGTTCGCCTGCCACCTCGCACCCGCGCCGACGCACGGTCTGCACCGGCAGCGGCAGGTCCTCGCGATCGACGACGTCATCCGAGCGGCGCGCGGCGACCTCGACACCTTGGGCCCGCCGGGACAACGCCGGGATGCGATGCCGCCGATACTGTGCGGCGACTTCAACGCCGAACCGGACAGCGACGAGATCCGCTTCCTCTGCTCGCACACCGCGCTCGACGGACGCGTGACGGGATACCAGGACGCATGGCGGGCCGCCGGCGACGGCCCCGGCTACACCCAGGACTGGCGGGCCAACGCCATCGCCGACTCGATGAACGTCAACCGCAAGCGGATCGACTACGTCTTCGTCGGCGACCCGTTCCTGCGAACCGGGTCGGCCGGACGGGTGCTCTCGGCGTCGCTCGCCTTCCATGAGTCACTCACGGGCATCCTCGCCAGCGACCACTACGGGCTGAGCGTCGACATCATCTGGCCGCAGCGACCCGATTGACAAAACGATCGCCAAGGCGTCGGAGTTTCGCCGCTCGCGACGATGGAATGCTCGTGGGTATGCCGTCCACCGCGACCGCGGACCGAGGCGCCGAGTTGCTCGCGCTCTACGACCGGGCGGTCGGCGAGGTGTACGGCTACCTGCACGCCCGGTGCCGCAACCGGGAGATCGCCGAGGACGTCACGGCCGACGTGTTCATGGCCGCCGTCGAGGCGACGCGACGGGGTGCGGTCGACGACCTTTCGACCGGGTGGCTCATCGGCATCGCTCGCCACAAGCTCGTCGATCACTGGCGCCGCAGCGAGCGCGACTCCCGCCGCATCCACGCCATCGCCGACGACCCGACCGGGCGGCGACACGACGACCCGTGGGACGTGCACCTCGACGTGCTGGCCGCGCGCGACACGCTGGAGCAGCTCGCCGCCCACCACCGCGCCGCGTTGACATTGCGCTATCTCGACGGCCTCCCCGTGCCCGCCGTCGCCGACGTGCTCGGGCGCACCGTCGACGCCACCGAAGCGCTGCTCGTCCGCGCTCGTCGCGCGTTTCGCGCGATCTACGAGGAGGTGGGCCGATGACCCTCATTGCGCTCCCCGGCCACACCACATGCTGCCTGCGCAGTTGCTGGCCGCTCGCTCGCTGGCGCTCGCTCGCTCGCATGATCGCGAGGGTGCACCAGTGACCACAGATCCGTTCGACCGCCTCGGCATCCTCGCCGACGCCGATCCGGACGTGCAGCCGGACCCGCGGTTCGTCGCCCGGCTCCGCGCCCGCGTCGCATCCGCCCTCATCCCATCCCCCGACGACCTCCCGGTCGTCGACCTTCCCCAACGGAGCAGCACCATGACTGATACCGCTACCGACAACTCCACCATCGCGGCCGTCCAGCCGTACATCTGTGTCAGCCCCGCCGTCGACGCGATCGCCTGGTACCGCGACGTCTTCGGCGCCGTCGAGACCATCCGGTACACGGGAGACGACGGTCGCATCGGCCACGCCGAGATCACCATCGGCGGAGCGACGGTCATGCTGTCGGATCCGTATCCCGAGCTCGACGTGGTTTCGCCGCGTGAGCTCGGTGGCACGCCGGTCACCCTCCACCTCGTTGTGCCCGACGTCGACGCCGTGTACGCACGCGCGATCGAACACGACGGGCGCGCCGCCGGCGAGCCGGAGGACAAGTCGTACGGCGCCCGGTCGTTCACGCTGCACGACCCCTTCGGGCACCGGTGGATGGTGCAGACGCCGGTCGGCTCCCCGACGATCGAGCAGGTCCAGGACGCGACGACCGGCTACACGATCACCACGCCAGAGGAGCCCCCGACCGAGGCGTGACCCCGGCCGGTCGTCGCTCGGTCAGCTCTCGGCAGGTTCGAGCACGAACACCGGGATGACCCGGGCGGTCCGGCGTTGGTAGTCGGCGTAGTCGGGATAGGCCGCAACGGCCCGCTCCCACCACTCCGTCCGCTCGGCGCCGGTGGTCTCGCGGGCGACCATGTCCATCTTCACCGGACCGTCCTGCAACTCGACGTGCGGGTCGACGATGAGGTTGTGGTACCAGACCGGGTTCTTGGGAGCACCTCCCAGCGACGCCACTGCGGCGTAGCGGCCGTCGTGCTCGACCCGCATCACGGGGGTCTTGCGCAGCTTGCCGGACTTGCTCCCCCGGGACGTCATGACAACGACCGGCATGCCGCGGAGCGTCGTGCCCTTGGTCCCCCCGGACGACTCGTACTCGTCCACCTGGTCTCGTACCCACTGCATCGTGTTCGGTTCGTATTCACCATCGAGAGGCATGGGTTCAATCATCGCAGCCGGCTGACGGCCTCCAGGGCAGCGGCGGCGAGCTGCTCGGTGCCATCCCTCATCCGCGCCAGCTCCTCGGCGCCGACGTCGTCCGCGCTCGCCATCGCCCCGTGCAGGAAGCGGGCGTACACCCCCTCGCCGATCACCGCGAGTCGCCACGACTGGAACGCGACGTAGTAGTCGATGCCCGAGAGGTCGCGGCCGGTGCGCCGGGCGTAGCGCTCGAGGAGCTCGGCGTACGACGGGAAGCCCTCGCCGCCGGAAGGGTCGTTGGCCCGTCCTCCGCCGGAGCCCGGGTCGGTCCAGTACACACCGAGGTATCCAACGTCGGCGAGCGGGTCCCCGAGCGTGCACAGCTCCCAGTCGAGCACGGCGTTGATGCGCCCGCTGACGGGGTCGGTCAGGCAGTTCCCGAAGCGGTAGTCGCCGTGGGCGATGACGGCGTCGTCTTGGTCGGGGATGCGCGCGGCGAGTCGGTCGGCGACTTCGTCGATCGCCGGGAGCTCCCGGGTCTTGGAGTCGGCCCACTGTCGTCGCCAGCGGCGCAGCTGGCGCTCGATGTAGCCCTCGCGCTTGGCGAGGTCGCCGAGCCCGACCGCGTCGATGTCCACCTCGTGCAAGCCGGCGAGGGTGTCGATGAGGATTTCGCTCGCTCGGGTCCGGGTCGCCGGCTCCAACTGATCCGCCTTCGCCGGGCTGTCGAGCACGATCCCGTCGACGAAGCCCATCACGTAGAACGGGACGCCGTTGACGGACTCGTCGGTGCACAGCGCGAGCGCGGGAGGCACGGGAACGGGCGTCGGCCCGAGGGCGGAGATGATGCGGAACTCGCGCCCGACGTCGTGCGCGGTCGCCAGCACGTGGCTGAGCGGCGGGCGGCGCACGACGAGTCGTCGACCGTCGGCGCCGGAGATGGCGTAGGTCAGGTTCGAGCGGCCGCCGCCGATCAGCGTGGCATCGAACGGGCCGACCGCACCGTCCACGTTGGCTTCGACCCAGCGGCCGACGGCGGCGAGATCGAGCCCGTCGACGGAGGCGTGGTTGCCGGCGGGCACAGGCGGCAACGGTACTGGCCGAGGTGGGTCGCGAGGATTAGCCGGGCCGGCCCACGGCGGTCACGTTGCCCCAGTTCACCGAGGCCACGATGACCCCGGTGCTCGAGTTCGCCGCGTGCACCATCTGCCCGCCGCCGAGGTACAGGCCGACGTGGCTGATCGGGCTGTAGTAGAAGATCAGGTCGCCCGGCTGCGCCGCTGAGGCCGGCACGTGGGCCACGGACCCGGCTTGCCCGGCCGATTGATGCGGAAGGCCCACGCCGGCCTGCGCCCATGCCCACATCGTCAGGCCGGAGCAGTCGAACGCCACGCCGGGCTCGGCGGCGGCGTATCGATACCCCACCCCAACCTGGGACATCGCCGCGTTGACGGCGGTGCCGGCCCGGGACGAAGCCGGCGGGATGTCGACCGGGCCTGCCGTGGGGGTCGGGGTCGGCGACTCGCCGCCGCCGCCGCCGCCGGCAGGAGGCGCGTCGGCCTCGTCTCCACTGTCTCCACTGTCTCCACTGTCTCCACTGTCACCGTCGCTCGTCGGCTGCGCGGCGTCGGACTCCGCCTGCTCCCGCTCGGCCGCCTGCCGAGCCGCCTCCTCCTCGGCCTCGCGCTGCATCCGCTCGTAGGACTCCCGCGCCCGGCGCTCCTCCTCCTCCTTGATCAGCTCGCCGAGCTCGGCCTCGGCGTCGGCGCGGGCCTCCTCGTACTCGGCGTGCTTCTCGTCCGTCGCCTCCTTGGTCGCGGCGACCTCCTCGGCCAGCTCCGCTGCCGCGTCCCGCTTGTCCTCGAGCGCGGCCTGCTCGGCAGCGAGGTCGGCGACGGCCTGGTCGAGCTCATCGGTGGTGGCGGTACCTTCGCTGAGCGCCACCCTCGAGAGATGGTCGCGCTGCAGGTTGTCAGTGAGCTCGGACGACGCCGTGAACATCGGCCCGAAGCCGTTGCTGCCGGCACCGATGAACGAGCGCACGGCCATCTCGCCCAGTTCGCCGCGCAGTTCCTCGACCTCGGCTTGCTTGGCCGCGACCCGCTTCTCGGCCTCGGCCACCTCGGCCTCGAGGCGCTCCTTCTCGTCGATCGCTTGGACGTAATCCTCGGCGAGGATGTCCGACTGCTCCTCGAGCTCCTCGAGTTCGTCGGTGATCCGCTCGACCTCGGCCCGCTGGTCGTCGATCGGGTCGGCGGCGGCGGCGAACGGAAGGACGACCGGCAACATAGCCACGGCCAACGCCACGACCATGCTGCGCGCTACCCCCTGGCGGTGGCGGTACATGACGGATCGGCAATATAGCGGAACATTACGAAGTGATTGCAAACCGTCGGCACAAATCCGTCATGAGGCCCGCCGATCAGGCCGGCGTGGCCTCGAGGTCGGCCTTCAAGGCCGAGAGCAGCTCGACCGCTGAGGTCGCGTAGTCCCCGATCCAGCGGTCGTGGATCTGCTGGATCGGGAGCACGTCGAGGTGGTTCCAGCGCTCGCGGCCCTTGCGTTGGGCGATGACGAGGCCGGCGCGGTGCAGCACGTCGAGGTGCTGCATGACCGTGCACCGGTCGAGGCCCGGGAAGTGCGCGCACAAGTCGCCGGTGGTGCGCGGGCCGTCCTTGAGCACGTCGAGGATCTCCCGCCGAGTGCTGCCCGACAGCGCCTTGAACACGCGGTCCAACGTGTCGTCGTCCACCGACTTGCGTCTCATGTTGTTATATTATAACATGAGGGGCGCAACGAGAGGAGCATGAGATGAGCTTGACGTTCAAGGTGTCCGGTCGCATCGCCCGCGGGGTCCACGATGTGTTCGAGGCCGTCGCCGACCCCGCCCAGCTGTCCAGCTACTTCACGACCAACGGCGCCAAGGGTCGACTGGAGACCGGCGCCACCGTGATCTGGGACTTTGCCGACTTCCCTGGTGCGTTCCCCGTGCACGTCGTCGACGTCGAGCAGGACCGCCGCATCGTGTTGCGCTGGCAGGCCGCCGACAGCGACGACGAGGCGTACGAGACCACCGTGACGATGGACTTCGAAGAGCTCGACGACGGGCGCACGCTCGTCACGATCGCCGAGGAGGGCTGGCGGGAGACCGACGCCGCGCAACACGCGTCCTATGACAACTGCGAGGGGTGGACGGGGATGCTCTGCGCGATGAAGGTCTGGGTCGAGCACGGCATCAACCTGCGCGACGGCTTCTACAAGTGATCCGGACAACGCGGTTCAAGCGCGCCGCAAGGGCGCAGCCGTAGGGTGATCACCGCCTCGGCCACCACCCTGGCCCAGCCCCATCCCTCGCCCGTTCGTCCCGGCGCGGGCGAGGGATCGGGCGTGAACGTCCTCGGGGCTGAGAGCTCGGCTCGACACATCCGTTCAAGCGCCCCGCCGTGCGCTGGACGGACGATGACATCCGATGAGCCCGAACGAGGAACGCACTAGGTCCGACACCGCCACGAGCGACGTCACCCTGCACATCCCGAGCCCGCCGCATCCCGAGCTCCGACGTCTCGACCCGTTGGTCGGCTCGTGGACGGCGCGGGATCACACCATCGACGGCCCCGGCGGTCCGAACGCTCTCGTCGAACTCGAGGAGTCGTTCCGCTGGCTGGAGGGTGGCTACTTCTTGGAGAGCCGGTACCGCGTCGCGTTCGGCGACCTTCCGACCTCCCTCGGCGTGATGTACTGGGGGTACGACGATGCGGCGGGCGTGTTCCGCCAGATCTACTTCAACGACCAGGGCCCGTTCGACGAGGAGCTGAGTCGTTACGCCGGCGTGGTCGAGAGCGGCGCCCTCACGTTCACCGGCCCGGCCCGTGTCCGTTACCCACTCGCTGACGACGGCGGCGTCAAGGTGAACGCCGACGGCACGATCGACGCGAGATGGTGGCTACCGGACGGCGAGGGCGGGTGGTCGCCGTGGCGGGACGTCCACTACCAGCCCGCGCCCTGACCGGGGTTGGACACCACGACCACACGAAACGGCACGACCGCCCGAGCCTGCGCTCGACGCGTGCGTCGCCGCGCTGCGGCAAGCGGCGCTCGGGCAACCGCCGCCACTGCGACCTACGCCGTGGCGGCGCGGGGTGTCGTGGCGGCGGCATAGCGGGCGACGATGCGTCGCAGTTCGTCCGCGGCGATCACGTCGTGGATGTCCTCGAACCCATCGGGTGCCAACTCCTCGACGAGATCGATGACCCGTTCCGGTCCACCAGCCCGGTTCATCAGGACCAGTCGGTTAGTGGCCTCGCGACGGTCGCGCTCGTACGATCGCAAGGCGGCAGCGACATCGCCGCCAGTCTCGGCCAGATGCGCGGCGACGTTGGCGGCGTCGATGATCGCCTGCGTCGCGCCGTTCGACCCCATCGGGTACATCGGGTGGGCGGCGTCGCCGAGCAAGGTGACCCGGCCGTGTGACCACCGGGCCAGCGGCTCACGATCACACATCGGGTACTCGTAGATCGGATTGGTCGCCGCGACCAGCCCGCTGACATCGATCACGTCACTCGTGAACGGGGTGATGTACGGCATGAGGTCGCCGCGCCGAGCGGGCTGTGACCAGACGTCCCAGCGAGTCGCCGGCCGCGGCGGCGGACTTCCAGGCGGGGCCACGGCACCCACGACGCCCCAGTTCGTCAGTCGGGATGCCGGAGTTCGCCCCGGCCCGATCGGGTAGACAACCAGCTTCGCCTCGTTACCGCCGGCGACGATCATCGTCCGCCCGTCGCCGAAGGTCGGCCAATCGGTGGCGCCGCGCCACAGCATCGAGCCGTTCCACGCCGGTTCGCCCTCACCCGGGACGAGCTGTGCCCTGACCGTCGAGCGAATGCCGTCGGCACCGATCAGCACGTCGGCCTCCACCGTCCTGCCGGGCATCCCGGAGCGGTGGCCGAAGGAGGCCCGCACACGACGCTCGTCCTGTTCGAAGCGGTCGAGCCGGTGATCGACGTGGACCACGCTCGGGCCGGCCCGTTCGCCAAGGGCCTCGGCCAGCACGCGTTGCAGGTGGCCGCGATGGATCGAGAACTGCGGGAACGGCGCGCCGCCGGCGAGGCCACGCTGGTCCCGGAGGACCGTCTGGCCGCGCCGGGTCGTCATGACGAGGGTGCCTGTACGGATCCCAACCGCGTCGAGATCAGCCAGGAGCCCCAACCCGGCCAGCTCGCCCACCGCCGGCGGCAGGATGTTGAACCCGACACCGAGCTCGCGGACCGCATCGGCCTGTTCGAAGACGTCCACGTCGATCCCGTGGCGGTACAGGCTGAGCGCCGTGGTCAGGCCGCCGATGCCGGCGCCGACGACGATCGCCTTCATGGCTCGCGGGACTCGTCAGGCTGGTCGGGTGACACGCGGATCGAACGCGCAGCCGTCACGGCTGCGCAGCCGATCGCGCACCACCGAGGGCGACGCGCCGAGGAGGCCGGTGAGCGTGCGGGTCATGTGTCCGTGGTCGGCGAACCCGGTCGCCGCCGCGATCGTCGACAGGTCGTCGCCCTGATCGAGTCGGTCGAGTACGGCGTGCACCCGGAGGCGGGTGCGGTACTGCGAGATCGTGATGCCGACGACCTCGCGGAACACGCGAGACAGGTGATACGGAGAGGCGCCCACTCGGCGAGCCAATTCGAGCAGGCCGAGCTGCTCGTGAAACGACGTGTGCAGTAGCTCCACGCAATCGCTCACCAGGCGACGGCGTGCCGCGGCCGTCGATCCCCGCCGGCCACTGGGCCGGTGACCGACCGGCCCGACGAGGCATCGGTGGACGAGGTCGACCGCTCCCGCCTCGACGGTGAGGTCGTCGGAAAGCGAGGCCTGGACGAGGAGGCGGTGAGCCAGGGCTCTCGATGGGTCCACGATGATCGGCCCGGCCGACCGGTCGAGGTCCGGCAGCTGTTCGAGCGCCGTCCGTTCGAGCTCCAGGATGGTGACCTCCTCGTACGCCGTCGTGAACGACGACGTCGACCACTCCTCACCTGGGCGGCGGATGAACCCGGTGTTGGCGTCGACGACGTACTCCACGCCGTCGGCCCGTCGCCGGTAGGCGCCGTGACGGGCCAGGACGACACCCCACCCGGTCGCCACCTCGGCCACGCTCCAGCCCCTCGGATGAAACCTGCCGCGCAATGTCCGCAACCGCATGCCGTCGCCGGACCAGTCGGTCGACAGTGTCGCGGTCAGCTCGTGCGCCATGTCGTCGTGTTCACCTCGCTCGACGAGGACCCGGAGCACCCATGATGGCGTGCGCTTGCCGGCGCGCCTTGAACGATCTTGCGGCGTTCGCCGTGATTCGCGCAACGTCATTCAAGTCACACGCGTTTGCGGATGGGAAGGTACGCGTGACTGGGCGATCATCGGAGCGAGGTGAGCATGGGAGGTGCCGAGCCGGATCCCGCCGGCGAGCGAGCCCTGTTGTCCGCCTCACTCGACGCGGCTCGGCGCGCCGCCGTGGCCGCCCTGATCGGCGTTCCCGTCGCGCTCCTGCGCGAGCCGCTGGTCTCTCCGGACAGCAGCAGCCTGCTCGGCGTCATCCGCCACCTCACCCACCTGGAGCGCTGGTGGTTCGCCCGCACCTTCGCCGGTCTCGATGTCGCCATCGACCACTCCGGCAGCTTCCGGCACGCCGGATCGTCGCTCGGGCACACCGACACCGCTTCGACCGTCCTGGCGCAGTACGACGCCGAGTGCCGACGGAGCCGCCACATCACCGAGCACGCCGGCTTGAACGACGTCTCGGCCCGCGCCGCACCGGACGGTCGACAGGTTGCGCTGCGGTGGGTGTTGGTGCGCATGATCGAGGAGACCAACCGCCGTGCCGGCCATGCCGACATCCTCCGCGACCTCATCGACGGCGCGACGGAGCCGGCAACGGCGTTCAAGCGGACGAACCTCCGACACGTCAGGCTGGAGCCAGAACCAGGCGCTGGCCGGCGACAGGATGAACGGGGGAGGTGAGGAGTGCCGTCTTACGGGACGGATGCGGCAACCTGATCAACCTCGGTCGCAGCCACCGGGCTCGTCGCGCAGACGCTCACGATCACCCAGGGCGACACGGTCCGCTTTGCCCAGATCGTCGACCCGGATGGCACCACGATCACCCTCGTCGAATCGCCGACGAGCGCTCGATGACGTCGGGCCCTATCGCGGGGCAGGCGGTTGAGCCGTCAGCCGGGGCGCCAGTTCGGGTCGCGGCCGATGAACCCGAGCATCCGATCCTGTACGGGTGCGTCATCGGGTACGGGGACCGGCGGTCCGTACTGCCCCGACCCGCGCATCGCAGCCTCGTAGGGGATCATGCCCTCGAGCAGTGCGGCGCAGTACTCGGCATCGAGGGTGTCGTCCTGCCCGGTGGCCCGGGCGAGGTCCCACGTGTGCATGAACACATCAGCGGTGTAAAAGCGATCGATCGCTTCGGGGAGCGGGACGTCGCCGGTGTGGGGGTTGACGAACAGCTTGGCTGCCGACGACGCGTCGTCGAGCACGGCCTGCACGGCGTCGCACTGGACCTGCCAGGCACCGGCCGGGTCATCGGCGACCGAAGGCCCGGCCGGCAACCGGATGGCGGAGCCCCCGGCGAGGAACCCCGGGAACCACTCCACCAAATGGCCGACGACGTCGCGTGCCGTCCAGCCGGCGACCGGGGCAGGGGCGTTCCATCCGTCGGCTCCTGACACGCCCCGGACCCGATCGGTGAACGTGCCGGCGACCCGGCGGTGGTTCTCGGCCGGCGTGGTCACGACGCGAGCAGCTCGTCGAGCTTGGCGTAGCCCTCGTTGACGCCGACGTCCATGCCGCTCGACATCATCGCGTCGCGGGCTTCCATCGTGTCGACGAGGGACACGCTCTCGATGCGGGTGCGCTCGTTGCCGAGGTCGACGAAGGTCATCGTCTCGAGGCTGACACCGTCGGGTTCGCCTTCCCACGTGAAGGTCTGGACGATGCGCTCGTTGGTTCGTACCTCGTGGAACGAGCCGAAGAACGAAGCGAACTCCTCGCCCTCGCGGCCGACCACGTAGCGGTAGTGACCGCCGGTGGTGGCGTCCCAACGCTCGATCCGAGTCGTGATGTCGCGTGGTCCGACCCAGCGGGCGAACAACTCCTGGTCGGTGAAGGCATGGAACACCTTCGCGGGCGGGGCGTCGAACTCTCGGGTCATGCGGATGATCGGGAGATCGGGATCGGCGACGATCGAGGTCTCATGGGTACGGGCGGACATCGTGTGCTCCTGTCGTGGTCGGGGGCTGATTCGGGTCGGGGGGCGATGGGTGGTCAGGCTCGTCGGGGATCGTCGAGAGGAGCTCGTCCAGTCGTCGGAAGCGCTCCTCTGCTTGGCGCCGGTAGCGCTCGATCCACTTCGTCATCAGGTCGAAGACCTCCGCCTCGAGGTGCACCGGGCGGCGCTGGGCCTCGCGGGAGCGGCTCACCAGACCGGCATCCTCGAGCACCTTGAGATGCTTGGACACGGCCTGCACCGTCACCGCGTACGGCTCGGCCAGCTCGTTCACCGTGGCGTCGCCCACGGCGAGCCGGGCCACGATGTCACGCCGGGTGGGATCGGCCAGGGCCGAGAACACCCGGGAAAGCGCGTCTGCCGCCATCACCCTCCTTGTTCAACCATTCGGTTGAACACAACCTACGCCTGTCGGAACGGCGTTGTCAACCGTTTGGTTGTATTGGGGCCGATCCCGGCTCCACCGCTTCTCCCGCTCCTCTCCATGACCGCCGCTGGCAGTTCCATCAGGCTGGTCGGCATGACAACGATCGTCGACGATGAAACTCGCCGCGCCGCGCTGGTGCGCCACTTCGGATACATCGGGCAAGCGAACGACGCGCGCTCCCACGAGATCTACCACGACGATGCGGTGCTGGAGTTCCCCCAGTCCGGGGAGCGTTTCGAAGGCGTCGACAACTTCCGCGAGTGGCGCGAGCAGTACCCGGCGCAGGTGGAGTTCCGCCTCCGCCGGATCACCGGCTCGGGCGACGTGTGGGTCGGCGAGGTTTCGGCCAGCTACGACGGGGGTCCGTGGATGCTGGGCATCAGCGTGCACGAGTTCCGCGGCGAGCGCATCGCCCGGGAGCGGATCTACGTGACCGAGCCCTGGGACGCGCCCGAGTGGCGGGCGCCCTGGCGCGCCGCCACGACCGCCGAGTGACTCAGCCGGGCCTCAAGTGATCAGGATCCGACGCGTGATCCGGCCGTTGGCCTCCCAGTACGTCCGCCTGCTCGTCAGGAACGGGTCGTCGGGGCGGGGCTGTTTGTTGCCGTCGACATCGATGGCACGGGACGTGATCTCGTGCTCTCCGGCCGAAGGAGACGGCCAGGGCAGGGTCCAGAACCTCCACGCGAACCCGTGCGACCGGCGCTTGTGACGGGGACCGACCAGCTCGGCCCGCCTCCACCTACCGTCGTCGATCTTCACCTCGACCGCGGCGATGGGTGCGCCCCACGCGACGCCGAAGATCGTGTACTGGCCGGCATTGCGCACGACCTTGGCGGGCGCCGACTTCAAGCGGTCGTGGCTGACGTTCTCGAACGTCCAGTGCTCGTTCTCGTCCTCCCGGATCGTGACGTAGTCGCGCGCCATGTACCGGCCGGCGAAGCGATGGTCGGTGATCTCGATGCGGATGAGCCACTTGACGTTGGCGACGCCGTACCAGCCGGGGGCGATCAGCCGCACGGGAAAGCCGTGGTCGCGCGGCAGGCGGCGCCATTCATCTCGAAGCAGAGGAGATTGTCGCTGTTCATCGCGTCTTCGAGCTTCATGCTGCGGGCGAACTGCTCGGTGATCGTCAGGTCGAGCCCGCCCTCACCGTCCGGTTCGACGCTCGCCCGACCCGCCGCTGATGATTCCCACGTTGTCGCGGATGGTGACGGTCCCGCTGTCGTGGCCCCAGAACACCACCTCGGTTGCTGTGTCCTGGAGCCCGCCCGCCGCAAGAGCGGGGCCAGGGGCGTCCCCGCCCACCGGGCGGTGCCGATGCCGCCGAAGAAGAAGTCCAGGCTGGTGTCGGTGTTCCCGGAGCATTCGAGCGTGAAGTCGACATCGCGACGGGCGCGGCGCTTGAGGTCGCCCAAGGTGAGGCTCTGGGGACGATCCACCAACCCGTCGATGGCCAGGCGATACGAGGTGCGGCGCCACGGTCGCGGCAAGTCGTAGTGGCTGACCCAGAAGAAGTCCTCGGCGGGCGTGAAGAAGGAGTCCAGCTCCTCCCAGACCAGCAGCTCGCCGGTGATCTTCTCCGCCTCCTTGGGGATCGGCGGGCGGTTGATCCAGCCACTGCAGGACCTCGCCCGGCGGGATCGGGCTCTTCCCCCCGACGGCGCGCTCGTCGACGACGAGGTCGCTCGAGGTCGGCCGCCTCAGCGGCGAACGCCGATGCCGGCCCGGCGACCTGAGCCACGGTCGCGCCGGCGAGCACCGCGCCGCCGCCCTTGAGCAGCGTCCGCCGGGACACGTCGTCGTGATGTTCCATGAGATGGCCTCCCGCGCGTACGCCCGCCCGTCACTTATCGCGCCGGTGACGGGGGAGGCCAACAGCAGGAGGCTTGCGCGTGGCTTGCGTCTACTCCCACTCGATCGTGCCGGGCGGCTTCGACGTCACGTCGTAGACGACCCGGTTGATCCCGGCGACCTCGTTGATGATCCGGTTGGAGATCCGCTCCAGCAGCTCGTACGGGCAGGCGGGCCCAGTCCGCCGTCATCGCGTCGTCGCTGGTGACGGCCCGCACGATGATCGGGTGCCCGTAGGTGCGCTCGTCACCCATGACTCCGACCGAACGGATGTCGGCGAGCACGGCGAAGGCCTGCCAGATCTCGCGCTCGAGGCCGGCGGCGGCGATCTCCTCGCGCACGATCGCGTCGGCGTCCTGCAGCAGGGCCACCTTCTCGGGGGTGACCTCGCCGATGATGCGCACGGCCAGGCCCGGCCCCGGGAACGGCTGCCGCCACACCATCTCGTCCGGCAGGCCGAGCTCGTGGCCGAGCCGGCGGACCTCGTCCTTGAACAGCTCGCGCAGCGGCTCGATCAACTCCAAGCGTCATGTCCTCGGGCAGGCCGCCGACGTTGTGGTGGCTCTTGATCACCGCGGCCGTGCCGTCGGTGCCGCCGGACTCGATGAGGTCGGGGTACAGCGTGCCCTGGACGAGGAACTCGGCCTCGACCAGACCGCCGGTCTGCTCCTCGAAGACGCGGATGAACTCGTCGCCGATGAGCTTGCGCTTGACCTCCGGGTCGGTGACGCCGGCGAGCCGGCCGAGGAACCGATCACCGGCGTCGACGTGGATCAGCTCGATCCCCATCGACCGGCGGAAGGTCTCGGTGACCTGCTCGCTCTCGCCCTTGCGCATCAGCCCGGTGTCGACGTAGACGCACGTGAGCTGGTGGCCGATCGCCCGGTGCACGAGCGCGGCGGCGACCGACGAGTCGACGCCGCCCGACAGCGCGCAGATCGCCCGACCGGCGCCCACCTGGGCTCGGATGTGCGACACCTGCTCGTCGATGATCGACGACATCGTCCAGTCCCCGGCCAGTCCGGCCCGCTCGTACAGGAAGCGTCGGAGCACGCCCATGCCGTACGGCGAGTGGACGACCTCGGGGTGGAACTGGACGCCGTAGAGCCTCCGGACGTCGTCCTCGAGCACGGCCACCGGTGCGTCGTCGGTCGACGCGGTGGCGGTGAACCCGTCCGGCGCCGTGGTGATGGCGTCGAAGTGGCTCATCCACACGTCATGGACGTCCGGGGCCTCGTCGGGGAGGAGCACCGAGGCCGCTTCCCGGCGCAGCTTGGCCCGGCCGTACTCGCCCCGCATCCCCCGACCGACGGTGCCGCCGAGCTGTTGGGCGATGAGCTGGGCGCCGTAGCAGATGCCGAGGATCGGGACCCCGAGCGCGAAGATCTCCAGGGTCGAGCGACGGCGCGCCGTCGACGTGCACGCTCTTCGGGCCACCCGACAGGATCAGGGCGGCGGGCCGGCGGTCGCGCACCTCGGCGGCGGTGATGCCGCTGGGCACGATCGCCGAGTAGACCTCCAGCTCACGCACCCGCCTGGCGATGAGCTGGGCGTACTGCGCCCCGAAGTCGACGACGAGGACGGCGTCCGGCGTCATCGGAGCATCAATGCGAGCGAGTGAGTGCCAGCACAACCATTGCGAGCGACGAGGCGCCAGCCGAGGAGCGGCCACACGCTGCGCAGGCGGCATGCGGCGTGGCCGGGGAACGCAATGACGGCCTGCGTGGCCGGGGACGCAATGACGGTCCAAGGTCCGATCGTAGAGGGCGCTGGTAGAACCTGGCCGTGACCCGCGTGTCGGCCGTGCTGCTCGCGCTCGTCGCCGCGGTCGTCCTCGGGCTGTCGGCCTCGGGCGACGGGCGCGAGGCCGTGGGCGCGACGGCACCGCCGACCACCATCGTCGACAACCCGTTCCTCCCCGACGAGCAGAACCTGAGCGACTGCATCAGCGCGCTCCCCCGGCCGGAGTGCGGGAGCGAGGCGCGGGGCGGGTGGCGTCAGATTCTGGTCCTCGCGCCTGGTCGTTGCCGGCTTCGCCTTCATCGCCTGGCGAGTCGTGCGTAGTGTGCGCCGCCGTGACGCCCGAGGAGTTCCGCCGCGCCGGCCACCAGCTGATCGACTGGATCGCTGACTACGTCGAGGGGGTCGAGCGCCATCCGGTGAGCCCGGACCTTCAGCCGGGCGCGGTACGGGCCGCCCTGCCGGCGTCGCCGCCCGCCGACCCCGAGAGCTGGGAGGCGGTGCGCGCCGACCTCGAGCGGGTCGTCGTCCCGGGCATCGTCCACTGGCAGCACCCGAGCTTCTTCGCCTACTTCCCGTCGAACACGACCTATCCGTCGATCCTCGGTGAACTGCTCGCGGCCGGCTTGGGCGTGCAGGGCATGAGCTGGGTCACGTCGCCCGCGTGCACCGAGCTGGAGACGTTGGTGCTCGACTGGATGGTGGAGCTGCTCGGCCTTCCCGAGCGGTTCGCCTCGACGAGCGCGAGCGGGGGCGGCGTGATCCAGGGGTCGGCGAGCGAGGCCGTCCTCGTCGCGATCTGCTCGGCGCGGTGGCGGGCCACGGCGGGCGCCGTCAACGCCGACGGCGACACGAGCCGCCTGGTCGGCTACGCCACGGAGCAGACCCATTCGAGCGTCGAGAAGGGACTGCGCATCGCGGGGATCGGCACCGACCGGCTGCGGCTCGTGGCCCACGACCACTCGTTCGCGATGCGCGCGGATGCGCTGGCCGAGACGATCGCCGCCGACCGCGCCGCCGGACTGGTGCCGTTCTTCGTCTGCGCGACCCACGGCACGACGTCGTCGATGGCGTTCGACCCCACGCCCGAGATCGGCCCCTTGTGTCGGGACGAAGGGAGTGTGGGTGCACGTCGACGCGGCGATGAGCGGCATCGCCGCCTTGACGCCCGAGCACCGGTGGGTGAACGAGGGTCTGGAGTACGCCGACAGCTACTGCACGAACCCGCACAAGTGGATGGGGGTGAACTTCGACTGCGACCTCTACTGGACCGCGGATCGGGCGGCCCTCCTCGGCGCGCTGAGCATCCTGCCCGAGTATCTCCGCTCGGCGGCCGCCGAGGCCGGCGCGGTGATCGACTACCGCGACTGGCAGGTTCCGCTCGGCCGGCGCTTCCGCGCCCTCAAGCTGTGGCTGACGATCCGGGTCGACGGCGTCGCCGCGATCCAGGCGATGATCCGCCGCCACGTCGAGCTGACCCAGCGCCTCGCCGCGCTCGTGCGCGCCGACGAGCGGTTCGAGATCGTCGCGCCGCACCCGCTGAACCTGCTGTGCATCCGGCTCGCCGCCGGCGATGACGCCACCGACCGGCTCATCGAGCGGGCCAACGCGACCGGGTCCGTGCTCTTCACCAGGACCGTCCTGGACGGTCGCTCCACACTCCGCTTCTCGATCGGCTCCAGGACGACCGAGTGGCGCCACGTCGCCGCGGCCTGGCAACTCCTCCAGTCCCTGGCCTGATCCATCCGAGGTTTTCAGGTCACCCGAGGTTTTCCGTGCCGGACGGGGCGCCGGAAACCCTCCGGTGCCGCGAAAACCCGGATGATTCAGAGCCGCTGGAGGAGGTCGACGAGCATCGTCGCCGTCGCCCCCCAGATCGTCTCGTCGTCGAGCTCGAAGAAGTGCAGCAGCCGGTCGGTCGGCGCCCGCGCCCCATCGCTCGGACCGGTACGTGTCGGGCCGGACGAGCTCGGCGAGGGGGAGCCAGAAGACCCGTTCGACCTCCGGGCTCGCCGGTCGGAGCGCGACCGGTGCGGCCAGCCGGCCGACGACTGGGACGATGTAGCTCCGGCTCACCGCGGTGTTGAGGTGCTCGAGCTCACCCACGACCTCGACGAGGGCGGGATCGAGCGCGACCTCCTCCCTCGCCTCGCGCCGCGCCGCCTCGATCGGCGTCTCGCCGGGGTCGACGCGGCCGCCGGGAAAGCTGATCTCGCCCCGGTGGTGGCGGAGGTCCATCGAGCGCCGGGTGAGCAGCACTTCGGCGCCGTGTTCGCCGTCGGCGAGGGCGACGAGCACGGCGGACAGCCGGGCGGCCGGGAACGCCGGGGCCAGCGGCCGGCCGGGCCTCGAGTCGCTCAGCGCGGCGGCGATGTCGGCGACGGACAGCGCGAGGGGGTGGGCCGCCGGCGCGGCCGCGTCGCCGGGTGTCCACGCCGCCGGCCGGGGGATGTACTGGGCGCCACCGGGCCGACGCTTCAGGACGGCACCCACCCGCTCTCGGCGAGCTGGCGGAGCACCTCGGGCAGGCCGGCGGTCTTGAGGTTCGCCAGCACCTTGCCCGGGCTCTCCTCCCCCGCTTCGAACTGCTCCCAGGCCGCGATGAGCTTCTGCAGGTCGGGAGGAGGCTGCTCGAACCCTGATCGTTGGAGGCCATCGCTGCAGGACGCTAGCGGTGCCAGCGGCGGGCGGCCTTGACCGTGTTGCCGATGGCCCGCCCGGCCAGGCGCCCGACCGCTTCGCTGCGGTCGACCTGCTGCTCTCGCGGACGCGTGCACCGGTGGCGCGAACGAGGAGTTCCACCACACCACGCCGAGGATGACGGCGACGATGACCAGCAGTAGCCGGCTGGTGTTGTCGACGTCGAGCCACGGGAGCGCGGCGGCGAGGACCAGCGCGCCGATGACCACGAGATCGGTCCACCGGTGGTGCGCGGCGAGAAACCAGCCGGAACGCGCCGATCGGGCCGTCGACGCACGCCGCGTTGACCACGACCAGGCCGCCGGCGAGTGCCGGCACCAACGGGGTGGGGCTCTGCAGCCCCTGCGCCACGAGCGCCAGCCCGATCAGATACTCCGCCGCTTGGTGCAACCAGAACGGACGTAAGACGCGGTCGTCTCGGCTCATCACGCGCCCCATCTGGGCGGGAATCGTCGCCAGTTCGTTCATCTGGGCGGGATTCGTCGCAGATGCTGAGACAGATCCCGCCCAGATGGCCGAACGCATGCGTTACATCGTTACATCATGCCGGGCATGCCACCCATGCCGCCGCCGCCAGGGGCGGGCGGCGGGCGTGCGGCTCGGGCTTGTCGGCGACGAGGCACTCGGTGGTGAGCACCATCGCCGCGATCGACGCCGCGTTCTGCAACGCCGCCCGGGTGACCTTCGCCGGGTCGACGATCCCGGCCTTGATCATGTCGGTGAGCTCACCGGTCTCGGCGTTGAGGCCGGTGGTGCCCTCCTCGGACTCGATGCGCTGCACCCAGATGGATCCCTCGAGGCCGGCGTTCTCGGCGATGTACCGGGACGGCGCGACGAGCGAGTGCCACACGGTGCGGGCACCGGTGGCCTCGTCGCCCTCGAGCGACTCGGCGACCTTGGCGACCGCCGGGCGGGCCCGGACCAGGGCGACTCCGCCACCGGCGACGATGCCCTCCTCGATCGCCGCCTTGGTGGCCGACACGGCGTCCTCGATGCGGTGCTTCTTCTCCTTCAGCTCGACCTCGGTGGCCGCGCCGACCTTGATCACCGCGACGCCGCCGGCCAGCTTGGCCAGCCGCTCCTGCAGCTTCTCGCGGTCCCAGTCCGAGTCGGTGTTCTCGATCTCGGCCTTGATCTGGTTGATCCGTCCGGCGACGTCCTCGGAGGAACCACCACCGTCGACGATCGTGGTGTCGTCCTTGTTGACGATCACCCGCTTGGCGGTGCCGAGCAGGTCGAGGGTCACGTTCTCCAGCTTCAGGCCGACCTCTTCGCTGACCACCTGACCGCCGGTGAGCACGGCCATGTCCTGCAGCATCGCCTTGCGGCGGTCGCCGAAGCCCGGCGCCTTGACGGCGACGGCACTGAACGTGCCCCGGATCTTGTTGACGACCAGCGTGGCGAGCGCCTCGCCCTCGACGTCCTCGGCCACGATGACCAGCGCCTTGCCGGTCTTCATCACCGCCTCGAGCACGGGGAGCAGCGACTGGACGGTCGAGATCTTCGCCTGGTGCAGCAGGATGTAGGGCTCCTCGAGCACCGCCTCCTGCCGCTCGGGGTCCGTGACGAAGTACGGCGACAGGTAGCCCTTGTCGAACTGCATGCCCTCGGTGAACTCGAGCTCGGTCCCGAAGGTGTTGGACTCCTCCACGGTCACCACGCCGTCCTTGCCGACCTTGTCGATGGCCTCGGCGATCACCGCGCCGACCGACGAGTCGGCCGCCGAGATGGTGGCCACGTTGGCGATGTCGGACTTGTCGTCGACGTCCTTGGACTGGCTCTGGATCGACTCGACGGCGGCGGCGACGGCCTTCTCGATGCCCCGTTTGAGGCTCAACGGGTTGGCGCCGGCGGCGACGTTGCGCATCCCGAGCGTGACCAGGTTCTGGGCCAGCACGGTGGCGGTCGTGGTGCCGTCACCGGCGACGTCGTTGGTCTTCGTCGCCACTTCCTTGACGAGTTGGGCACCCATGTTCTCGAACGGGTCGTCGAGCTCGACCTCCTTGGCGATGGATACCCCGTCGTTGGTGATCGTCGGGGCGCCCCACTTCTTGTCGAGCACCACGTTGCGGCCCTTTGGACCGAGGGTGACCTTGACCGTGTCGGCGAGCTTGTTGACGCCCGCTTCGAGCGCCCGGCGAGCCTCCTCGTCGAACTTGAGCAGCTTCGTCATCGGCTCAGTCCTCGACGATGGCGAGGACGTCGCGGCTCGACAGGATCAGCAGGTCGTCGCCGTCGATCGTGACCTCGGTGCCGCCGTACTTCGAGTAGAGGACCGTCTGGCCGACCTCGATCCCGAGCGGGATGAGCTCGCCCGAGTTCTCGGCCCGCTTGCCGGGGCCGGCGGAGAGGACCTTGCCCTGCTGGGGCTTCTCTTTGGCGGTGTCGGGGATCACCAGGCCCGAGGCGGTGCGCTCCTCGGCCTCGTTGGGCTTGACGACGATGCGGTCATCCAGCGGCTTCAGGTTCATTGGTGCAGCCTCCATTGGCGTGTCACGGGGTTCGGACTCTGGCCGAGTCATCGGTTAGCACTCGGTCGGTGCGAGTGCCAAGCGTAGGCGCTGGCCGGGGGCGTTAGCAACCGCGCGTGGAGAGTGCTAACGGCCCGGTTCCGCCGCACCCGAGGTTTTCGGCGCACCCGAGGGTTTCCGTACCGGATGGGGGTCAGGAAACCCTCGGATGCCTCGGTGTTCGAGCAGTCGAGCGACCACGTGCAACGGGAGCCCGATCACATTGCTGACACTTCCCTTTACGCCTCGACGAACACGCCCCCGGCCCCCTGGATGGCGTAGGCACCGGCCTTGTCCAGCGGCTCGCCGGTGGCGAGGTACCACTCGATCGCCTCCGGGCTGAGCGGCGTGAAGCGGACCGAGGTCGTCACGACCTCCAGGTCGAGCAGCTCTCCCGACGCGCACGGCGACGGCGGTGTGGACGAGGTGCGTGCGACCCGACAGCCGCCGCAACATGCGCCGCGCATCCTCCGCATCGACAGGCTTGCCGAGGATCTCGCCGTCGACCTCGATGATCGTGTCGGCGGCCACCACTGGATCGCCGCCGACCGACCTCGCCTTGGCCTCCGCCAGCCGCCGGACGAGCGCCATCGGCTGCTCACCGTCGACCGGGGTCTCGTCGACCTCCTGGGCTCCGCCACCCGAAACGGCACCCCGAGCACACTGAGCAACTCCCGCCGCCGTGGCGAGGACGAGGCGAGGACGAGGCTCACGCCTCGTCGCGAGGGATGCCGGCGGGCAGGGCCCAGCGGATCGTGCGGGTGACCGCCTCGCCCCGAGGCGGAGCACGGTGGCCTCGCTCACCGGCAGCCACGGCAGGCGCAGCGGCAACCGGGCCCAGCGCGGCAGCAGCGCCACCGCGGCCCCGGCGAGCGGCAGGTAGAGCCCGCGGAGGGACCACGGCAGCGGCGGGCTGGCGAGCAGGAAGCGGGCCGTCGATCGGGCGGCGGGAGTGCTCTGCAGCTCGGGACGGTAAGCGTCGAGGGCCACCCGCAGCTCGGCGGTGGTCGCTGGAACGTCGATGGCGCCGAGCGCCTTGGCGACCACGGCGGACTGGGCGACGAACTCGTCCGCCTCGCGCCGAGCCAGCCGCCGCGCGCCGTGGCGTTGATACGCCCGCAGGAACATCTCGACCTCGACGACGTGGACCCACGACAGCAGGTGCGGGTCGGACGCCGAATACGCCCGACCGTCCGGGGCCCGCCCCCGCACCCGGCGGTGCACGGCCCGCACCTGGGCGATCTCGGCCTCGGCGTCGGCCGCGGAGCCGAACGTCGTGACGGCGAGGAAGTGGCTGGTGCGGGCCAGCCGTCCCCACGGATCGCCGCGGAAACCCGAGTGCTCCTCGACGCCGGCCATCGCCAGCGGGTGCAGCGACTGCAGCAGCAACGCGCTGAGCCCGCCGACGAACATCGATGCATCGCCGTGGACGCGGGCGATCGGGCTGTCGGACGGGAACCACGGTCGTCCGCTTCGCGCAGGCGCTGGCGGACCTCGGCGCCGTCGGGTCCGGCGATGCGCCGGAAGATCGCCGCGCCGAGCGTGCGCCGGACATCGCCGACGACCTCGAAGGGGACGGCCGACATCGAGCCCCTCAACCGCCCGAGAGCGCCATCACGTCGGCGTCGTCGGGCACGGTGAGGTCGCCCTCGAGGACATCGAGGTCGTCGAGGAACCCCTCGGGCAGGGCGACCCTGATCGGACCGTTGGTGTGACCGCGCCGGATCCGGTCGCCGCCCGGCACGACCGTCGCCGCCGGGTCGAGCGCGCCGAGCAGGTCGTCGAGCTCGGCCAACGACGACACCTGGGACAAGCGACGCCGCATCTCGCCACCGACGGGGAAGCCGGTGAGGTACCACGCCGTGTGCTTGCGGAACTCGCGCAGGGCGAGCGATTCGATGCCGTGATGCTCGACGAGCGCTCGGGCGTGCTCGGCCATCACGGACAGGACGAGCCCCAACGGGCGGGACGGCGGCGCCGGCCGGCCGGCGAGCACCTCGACGAGGTCGCCGAACAGCCATGGCCGGCCGAGGCACCCGCGGCCCACGACCACGCCGTCACAGCCGGTCGCCCGCATCATCGCCGCCGCGTCGGCGGCCTCCCACACATCGCCGTTGCCGAGCACGGGGATCGACGTGACGTGCACCTTGAGCTCGCCGATCGCGTCCCAGCGCGCATCTCCGGCGTAGTGCTGCTGGGCCGTGCGGGCGTGGAGAGCAATGGCGACGACCCCTTCGTCCTCGCAGATCGTGCCGGCGCGCAGGTGGGTGAGCAGGCTGTCGTGCAGGCCCATCCGGAACTTCGCCGTGATCGGGATGCCGTACGGCGACGCTGCACCGACGGCGGCGCGCACGATCGCGCGCAGCAGGGACGGCTTGGCGGGGACCGCCGCGCCTCCGCCTCGGCGGGTGACCTTGGCCGCCGGGCAGCCGAAGTTGAGGTCGAGGTGGTCGACGAGACCCTCGGCGCCCAGCCGGTCGACGGCCCGGCCCATCATCTCCGGATCCGAGCCGTAGAGCTGGAGGCTGCGCGGCTGCTCGTCCGGGCCGAACTTCATCATCCGCTCGGTCTTCGAGTTGCCGTGGATGAGGGCGGTGGCCATGACCATCTCGTTCACGTACACGAGGCCAGGGCCGAAGCGGCGGCAGAGGGCGCGGAACGGCGCGTTGGTCACCCCCGCCATCGGCGCCAGCACCACCGGCGCCCGCGGCACGAACGAGCCGATCCGCAACTGCATTCTTGATGCGGCCGCCGAAGCGCCTGGAGGCGCCGGCGTGCCGAACCCGTGCTTCGCCTCTGAACGACGCGATTCGGCCATGCTTGATGCGGCCGCCGAAGCGCCTGGAGGCGCCGGCATGCCGAACCCGTGCTTCGCCTCTGAACGACGCGATTCGGCCACGGATCGACCCTACCGTCGGCCTAGAGCCGCAGGTTGGGGTAGGCGCCCACATCGAGGGCGGTCGGGCCGTCGAGCCGCAGCCGGTGCCAGCCGGCGGCGGCGATCATCGCCGCGTTGTCCGTGCACATCGCCCGGCTCGGCAGGTACCCGAGGAGTCCATCGATCGCGCAGGCGTCGAGCATGTCCTCGCGCAGCTTCGAGTTGGCGGCGACACCACCACCGAGGGCGATCCCCTTGGCGCCCATCTCGGCGGCCGCGCGTCTGGACTTGGCGACGAGCACGTCGACCACCGCGGCCTGGAACGAGGCCGCCACGTCGCTGGTCGACACGTCCGGATGGGCGCGCACGTGGTTCATGACAGCGGTCTTCAGACCGGAGAAGCTGAAGTCCAGTCCGTCGTTGAGCAGCGCTCGCGGGAAGGCGACCGCATCCGGACGGCCGTCAGCGGCCGCCTGCTCGATCGCCGGCCCTCCCGGGTAACCGAGTCCGAGGTATCGGGCGACCTTGTCGAAGGCCTCTCCGGCCGCGTCGTCGATCGTCTGACCGAGCAGGCGGTAGCGGCCGAGCTCCCGCATCTCGATGAGCATCGTGTGACCACCCGAGACGAGTAGCACCACGATCGGCAATTCGATCGACGGGTCGTCGAGCAGGGCCGCGTAGAGATGGGCCTCGAGATGGTTGACGCCGACGAACGGGACGTCCCACGCCAACGCCAGCGCCTTCGCCGCCGACACCCCGACGAGCAGGGCGCCGATCAGACCGGGCCCGACGGTGCAGGCGACGGCGTCGACGCGACGGTCGTCGACGCCGGCTTCGACGAACGCGCGGGCGATCACCGGGTTGAGGAGGTCGAGATGGGCTCGGCTGGCGATCTCGGGGACCACCCCGCCGAAGCTCGCGTGCAGCTCGATCTGCGAGCTGATGACGCTCGACACGACGTCGCTGCCCCCCATGACGAGGGCGGCGGCGGTCTCGTCGCAGCTCGTCTCGATGCCGAGGATGAGCGTGTCGGGCCCGACGTCGGCGGCGGGAACTTCGACACGGGCGGTCACGGGTCCAGCTCCTGTAGCCGGCGCGCGTAGTCGGCGGACTGGATGTCGTGGCACCACATCACGATGGCGTCCTCGGTCCCCTCGTAGTAGCGCGCACGGGCACCGGCCGGGACGAACCCGAAGTTCCGGTACAAGTGCTGGGCGGCGACGTTGCTGGCCCGCACCTCGAGCGTCCAGGCCGTGCTGCCCCGCTCGATCGCGTCGCGCGCGAGCGCGCCGAGCAGGCGCGTGCCCACACCGTCGCGTCGGTGCCCGGGGTGCACGGCCAGGTTGGTGACGTGGGCCTCGTCGACGGCGAACATCAGCCCGCCGTACCCGATCACCGCCCGTCCATGGCGGGCGACAAGGTAGAAGCGCTGTCCGTCCCGAGCCTGGTCGAGCTCGTCGTGGAAGACCTGGGCGCTCCACGGCTTCGGGTACGACGCCCGCTCGATGGCGAGGATCTGGCCGACGTGGCGGTGGCGCATCGGTTCGATGATGGGTCCACCGACCCCGGCCCGATCGAGAAGCCGGGCGAGCACACTCACCGGACTTCCTTCGCACTCGCCCGCGTCGCCCAGTTGATCTCGGCGTCCGGTTGGCGAAGGTAGATCGGCCGGATGTCCGCGGGGTTGACCCACTCCTCACGCAACGCTCGCGAGTGGGCCAGCTGCACCAGCGGGCCCGCCGACGGGTGACACTCCTCGGCGACCTCGCAGTGGAACCCGTCGAGGATCGCCCGCCGGTAGCGCAGCGCGCCGTCGCCGACGCACAACGACTCCTGGCTGCGGGCGAGCAGGTCGGCGACGAGCTCGTCGACGGGGCCGACGCGAGGCGGCGCCACCTGCTGCACCCCACCCGGCACCTGGCGATACATCGCGTAGAAGACCTCGCCCTTGCGGGCGTCGATCACCGGGACCACGACCCGGTCGGCGCGGCGGTGTGGGAAGGCGAGCAGGTCGAGGGACGAGATTCCGATCATCGGCAGGCGGAGGGCGAGGGCGAGGGCCTTGCCCGCGGCGAGGCCGACCCTCATCCCGGTGAACAGGCCCGGTCCGACGTCGACGGCGATCACACCGAGCTCGTCGAGTCCGATGTCGGCCTGCGCGCACACGAAGTCGATGGCGGGGGTCAGGATCTCGGCGTGGCGGCGGCCGCGCGCCACCTCGAACAGGGAGATCACGCCCTCGTGGCCGCCGAGCGCCACGCTGACCTGCTCGGTCGCCGTCTCGATGCCGAGCGTCAGCACGGGGACCCAGACCGCGCGCTCACGTCTTCAACCAGTCCTTGACGGCATCCTGCAGTCCCGCCCACCGCCAGGACCACGAGCGACCGACGGGCGTGATCTCGATGACCCGGGCGTCGGCGTCGGCATCGTCATCGACCGTCTCGAGGCGGACGACGAGGTGATCGCCGAACGTGGACTCCGCGACGTCGCCCCACTCGACGAGCACGATCCCGTGGTACTCGGCGAGCTCGCCCAAGGCGAGCTCGGCGACCTCGGACAGTTGGTCGAGCCGATACAGGTCGGCGTGATGGAGCGTGACGCCACCGTTGTCGTAGCTGTGCACCAACGTGAACGTGGGGGACGTGATCGGATCGGTCACCCCGAGCGCCCGGCCGAAGCCCTGGGCGAAGGCGGTCTTTCCACTGCCCAGATCGCCGGCCAGGAGGATGACGTCGCCCTCCCGACTGAGGTCAGCAAGCGCGGCCGCGACGGCGTGCGTGCCTTCGAGCGAGGTGACGCGCAGCTGCAGGTGGGGGGACGACATGTCGGGCCACGATGTTACGTCGGCGCGTGGCTGTACCTGCGGGGCACGCGGGCGCCGATGCCGCACACGACCTCGTACCCGATCGTTTCGAGCGTGTCGCCCCAGTCCTCGGCGGTGATCCGCTCAGCACCCTGGTTGCCGATGAGCACGGCCTCGTCACCCGGCCGGACCGGATCGTCGCCGCAGTCGACCATCAGCTGGTCCATCGTCACGACGCCGACGATCGGGCGCCGCCGTCCACCGATGAGTACGGAGCCCACGCCGGACAACCCGCGTCGCACGCCGTCGGCATACCCGATCGGCAACGTCGCCACGTTGCATCCGGTGGCGAACGTGTGGCGCAGCCCGTAGGAGATCCGATCGCCGGCGGCGACCCGCTTGACGAACGACACCCTTGCCATCAACGTCATCGCAGGGCGTAAGTCACGGCACAGGTGGTCGACACCATGACCAGGCGAGATGCCGTAGAGCGCGATGCCGGCGCGCACGATCGAGCGCCGGGCACTCGGGTGGGCGAGTGCGCCGGCGGAGTTGGCGGCGTGAGTGAGCGGGACCGGCGGCAGCGCGCCGAGCACCTCGTCAAAGCGGGTCAGTTGCTGCTCCGTGTACGGGTCGCCCGGCTCATCGGCGATGGCCAGGTGGGTGAACGCCCCGGCGAGCCGCAGCCACGGCTCGTGGGCGGCGATGAGATGCGCCAGGCCGCGCGCATCGGAGGGCGCGGCGCCAACCCGGCGCATCCCGGTATCGATCTTGAGATGCACCTCGAGACCGCGCATCCGCTGCGCGGCGAGGGCTTCGATGCCTTCGCCCGTCGAGACCGTCGGCGTCAAGCGGTGCTTGACGATCGTCCTGGCGTGGCCCGGTGGTTGCTCGCTGAGCAGCAGGATCGGCACGTAGATGCCCGCCTTCCGCAGGGCGACACCTTCGCTCGTCAGCGCCACGCAGAGTCCCTCGCACCCCGCGTCGATCGTTGTCCGCGCCACGGGAAGCGCCCCGTGCCCGTAGCCGTCGGCCTTGACGACCGCCCACACCGCGGCGGGTGCAGACAGCCGCCGCACGACCCCGACATTGTGCGCGATCGCGTCGAGGTCGACCTCCGCCCACGCCCAGCGCTCGGCCGGGCCGACCGCGATCACTGGGCTCGACCCAGGCACGCCAGCACATCGGGCAGCGCCGCCAGCAGGTCGCTGGCGACGAGGCCGGCGGCCGGACCGTGGCGCGCCGCGTCGGCGTGGATCCACGCCCCGGCCGATGTCGCCTCGAGGGCGGCCATCCCGCTCGCCAGCAGCGCACCGATGATGCCGGCGAGAACGTCGCCAGTGCCGGCCGTGGCGAGCCTGGCATCGCCGGTGTTGATCACCCGGACATCGCCCGCGGGCGCCGCGACGACGGTCGTGGGGCCCTTCAACAGCACCACCGAGCGGGTGTCCATCGCGAGGTCACGGGCGGCGGCGATGCGGTCGGCGGGCGGACGGTGGCCGGTCAGCAGCCCGTACTCGCCGTCGTGGGGCGTGAGCACGGTGGCGTCGCGGCGCCGGCGCAGGATCGGGACCGCGCCGTCGGGGGTCCAGGCCATCGCGAACAGCCCGTCGCCGTCGACGACGACCGGCAGCTCGGCGTCGACCACCGCCGCCCGCACCGCGGCGACGACGTAGTCGTCGCGTCCGAGTCCCGGGCCGATCACCAACGCGTGGTAGCGGTGCAGGTCGCCGAGCACGGTGCCGGCCCAGTCGAAGGCCGGCAGTCGATGGCGGACGACCTCAGGCGGAGCGGACGGGTCGACGCCCGGCGACGACAGCGCCACCATCCCCGCTCCCGCCCGCTGCGCCGCCCCCGAGGCGAGGTGGGCGGCGCCGGTCATGCCGGGCCCTCCGGCGACGACGCGCACCGCCCGCGACCACTTGTGGGCGGTCGGCGGACGGGGCCGCCACCACCGCGCGACGTCGGTTGGCTCGACGACATAGGCGTTCGTCGCCGAGACGTCGAGGCCGATGTCGACGACCTCGACCTCGCCGGCCAGGCCGCGCCCGGCCCCGAACAGCAGGCCCGGCTTGAACGCGGCGAACGTCACCGTGCGGTCGGCGGCCAGCACTCCCCGACCGGCTTCGCCAGTCAGCCCGTCGACTCCGCTCGGGATGTCCACCGCGAGCACCGGGGCGGCCCCGACTCGCGGGGCCCGCCACTCGCCGTGGAAGCCGGTGCCGTAGGCCGCGTCGATGACGAGATCCGCCGGGGGCAGGGTCGGTGGGCAGTCCGACGCCCCGAACACGCGCACCTTCACGCCCCGCCGTTCGAGGACGCGGCCGGCGGCCCGGCCGTCGGCGCCGTTGTTGCCGGGGCCAGCAAGGATGTTGACGACCCGGCCGTACGTTCCGCCCAGCATGCGGCGGGCGACGGTGGCCGTGGCCCAGCCGGCCCGGGCGATGAGCACCCCGACGGGCTCGGGCGCCGCGGCGTCGACCTCCGCCATCTCCTTCGGCGTGACGATCGGGATCATCGGTCCCCGACGGTACCGGCCGGTGGAGCACCCGCTACCGATGCGAGCGAGTGAGCGCCATGTCGACGATGCGAGCGACGAGGCGCCAGCCGAGGAGCGGCCACACGCGGCCTGCGTGGCCGGGGAACGCAATGAAAGGCCTGCGTGGCCGGGGAACGCAGTGAATTCTCACTCCGCGACGACGACGGCCATCGCCACGGGGCTGTCGTGGCTGAGCGAGAGATGCCACCGGAGGACGCCGCGGTCCACAGCCAGCTCCCACGCCCGCCCCTTCAACCGCAGACGCGGCGCCCCGGACTCCTCGACCTCGACCCACGCCTCGTGGAAGCCGAAGGCACCGAGACCGAGGCCGAGCGACTTCATCACCGCCTCGCGGGCGGCGAAGCGGGCCGCGAGCGTCGGTACCGGATCGGCCTTGCGCGCCGCGTACTCCAACTCGCTGGGTGTGAACAGCCGTTCGCGGATGTTTGGCGTCGCGCGCGAGCACCGTCCGGAACCGTTCGATCTCGACGACGTCCACTCCCACACCAATCATGATGCGGCCGCCGAAGCGCCTGGAGGCGCCGGCGTGCCGAACCGGGTCCTCACCTCTGAACGACGCGGCCTCAGTCGCCATCATGATGCGGCCGCCGAAGCGCCTGGAGGCGCCGGCGTGCCGAACCGGGTCCTCACCTCTGAACGACGCGGCCTAGTCGCCATCATGATGCGGCCGCCGAAGCGCCTGGAGGCGCCGGCGTGCCGAACCGGGTCTCTCACCTCTGAACGACGCGGCCTAGCTCAGCAATCATGCCGAGCGCCAGTGTTCGGCGGCGTCGGAGATCGGGTCGATGAGCAACTCATCGACGGGCAGCTCGCCGAGCCGCCGGTCGTCGAACGTGCCCTCGGTTTCGGACACCCAGTCGACGAGGCGGTCGTAGCGCCGGTCGTAACCATTGAGCACCGACCGCATCGTGGCGGCATCGAGCCGGTCGTGGAAGCGCACGTGGAGCAGCGTGATCCCGGTCGTGGCGCTCGCCTTCACCTCGGGCACGAGGATCACCGTGCGATCGTCGCGCCGCCCGCGCGCGACGAGCACCTCGCGCTCGCTGGCGACCCGTCGCTTGGTGCCGACGAGGGAAGTGTCGCGATCGACGCGGCTCACCAGCTCGTGGGAGATCCCGCCGCGGTCGACGACGGAGATCACCTCGCCGGCGATGCCGTAACGAGTGAAGCCGGTGACCTCGGCCACGGCCGGATCGAGGTCGGCGAGCACCCGCAGCGTGCGGTAGCTGAGCACGTCGCGCCCCGCGCCCGCGGCCAGCACCGCCTGCACGAGCGGACGATCGAGCACCCCTTCGTCGCTCCTCGAGATCCCGACCGTCACCGTCTTGGCCTGGTGCTTGATCGCGTCGACGGGCCGGGTCAGCTCCTCGATCGCCCGGGTGAGACCGAGGACCAGGTCGTCGACGAGGGCGGCCGGCGATCCGACCTTGCCCGACTCGGCCTGGTACTCCTCCACCGGCCGTTCGGACGTCACGCTGCGCAGCAGCCCGGCCAGATGGACGGCCGTGCTCGCCTCGAGGTGTCCGTCGTAGCGATTGCTGCGCAGGCCGTCGACGTACTGCGCAGCGTGAGGGCGGATCTCGCCGCGGACCCGGGCCAGGATGGCGTCCGCCGTCGTCTCCTCGCCGACGGCGCCCTCGATGACCTCGCGCGCCTCGCGCAGTGGCAGCGCCGAGCTGTCGATGGCGAGCGCCGCCTCGTACCCGAAGAGGTGACCGGCCATTGCCGAGAGTACGAACCCGAGCGCGGGATCGACCGGCGGCACCGGGATCACTGCCGCCGCCGGGTAGCGGGCGTCGCCGTCGTCGGCGATCACGATCGGCGTGGCCTTGTGGGCCCGGAAGATCGCCACCTCCTTGCCGACGTCGTCGGCCGTGCTGCCGGTGAGCCCCGCCGCGCAGACGATGATGAGTGGCTCCGCCGACAGGTCGATGTGCTTCTTGTCCTCGGTGACGTCGCAGGCGATCGACTTGTAGCAGAGCTCGCTCAGCTTGATCCGCACCTCCTCGGCCGCCACCTTGTTCGCGCCGTTGCCGACCACCGCCCAGTACCGCTTGGTGGGGGCGAACCGGCGGGCGGCGTCGGCGATCTGGCCGCGCCGGGTGAGGACGGTCCGCATCGCGTCGGGGACGTCGCGCAGCGAGGCGAGGAGGCCGTGGCGGCGCTCGTCGCTCCCGATCCCTGCCCCCTCGGTGATCGCGCAGGCCAGGAGCACCCCCGCCGCGACCTGGGCGTAGAACGCCTTGGTCGAGGCCACGCTCATCTCCACGTCGCGCCCATCGGACGTGTAGAGGACGCCGTCGGCCTTGTCGGTGAGGTCGCTCGACCGGCGGTTGACGATGCCGAGCACGACCGCCCCGCGCCCGCGGAGCAGGTCGACGGTGCGGTTGGTGTCAGTCGTCGTGCCGCTCTGGCTGATCGCGATGGCGAGGGTGTCGCTCATGTCGAGACGTAGTCCGAACCCGGAGAGCTCGGTCGCGGTGATCGCGTCGACGTCGATCGCCCCCCCGCTGAGCTCGTCGAGGACGGCCGCCATCGACTGACCGGCCACGGCCGCGGTGCCCTGGCCGATCACGCGCACGTGTCGGATCGACCCGGTGGCGAGGCGCTCGGCAACGCTCGGCGGCAGAGCCCGCGGGCCGACGACGGCGCGCAGCTGACCATCGTCGTCCACCGCGATCTTCCCGCGCAGCGTCTTGGCGAAGCTGTCCGGCGACTCGGTGATCTCCTTCAGGAGGTAGTGCGGCGAGCTCCCGCGGTCGATGTCGCGCGTGGTGACCTCGGCTCGATTCACGTCGGCTGCGGTGACCGACTGCTCGGAACCGTCGTAGCCGAACCGGCGGATGCCGGCCAGCTCGCCCGCACGATGCCCGTCGAGGGCGACGATCTGCCCGCCGTGCTCGCCGTCGAGGCGGAGGTAGCGGTCGGTCTCCTCCACGACCCCGTAGGGCTCGCTGGCGACGACGAACCGGTCCTCGGCCAGTCCGACGTAGACGCCCTGGCCGCTGCCGTGGAGGGCGAAGAGCAGGCGCTGTGGCTCGTCCGCCGCGGCCGCGCCGACGGCGACCGAGCCCTCGAACGACGACACCGTGCGCCGAAATGCCTCGACCAGATCGCCGCCGACGGACTCGGCGTGCCTCGCGACGAGGGCCGGGATCACTTTGGCGTCGGTGGTGATCGGGCCGGGGAAGCGCAGCCCGTGGGCCACCTTCAGGTCGGCGTGGTTGTCGACGTCGCCGTTGAGCACCGCGACGGCGTACGCCGGCTCGACGCCACCTGGCTGCTCCATCTCCTCGCTGTTCACCGGATGGGCGTTGGGCTCGGAGATGATGCCCACGCTGGCCCAGCGGGTGTGGCCGAGAACGGACAGCTGAGCCGTGGATCCGGCCAGGGCGAGGCGGAGGAGACCATCCGCGCGCACGGCGTTGCGCAGGGCGCGGGTGTTGTCGCCGAGCTCGCCGATCTCGGCGGCCGCCTTGTACACGACCGAGAGGCGGTCGCCGACTAGGCGCGCCGAGCCGTTCACGAAGAGGGGATCGGCCACCCGTGTGGTGACCGCGGCGGTGACCTTCGGGTCGGCGCCATCGAGGTCGTGATCCCACACGAAGACGTGGATCCCGGCCGAGTCGCGACCGCGTACTTCCATGCGGTCGATCGCCGACAGCGCCTGCTGGATCGAGAGGTAGCCGGCGAGAGCGGCAGGACCGGCACCTCGGCCGGCGAGCTCGGCGACCTCGTGGGCGGTGCGGAGGCGGTCGCGCCGGATCGCCCAGAGCACGTCGCGGAGCTCGATCGAGGCCGCGCCGGCGGCCTCCAGGTCGTCGACGTCGAGGCCGGACGCGGCGACGGCCAGCGCGGCCTCGACCTCGGCGGCGTAGGCGTCGAGCTGGTCGAGCCGCGCCGTGATCGCCGCCCCGAGGTCATGCCGATCGGCCAGGGCGAGTACGCCCGGCAGACCGTGGAGCGCAGCATCGACGAGGCGGGCGGCTGCCGTGACCGCCTCCGGGTCGCCGCGGACGCGCCAGCGCGGTGTCGAGGCCACCGATGAGCTCGTCGGCCGTCGGAGTCGACCGGCTCGGAGTTCGGCTGACGATGCCGACGATGCCGCACATGGGGCGCCAGGTTACGGGTTACCCGGCAATCATCGGGCGGCGCCGCGCACTGCCGTCGCCAGGCGCTCGGCCGTGGTCCGCGCGAGCGACTCCGTCTCTGCCTCGACCATGACGCGGACGAGCGGCTCGGTGCCGCTGGGGCGGACGAGGACCCGGCCGTGGGCACCGAGTGCGTGCTCCGCCGCGGCGATCTCGGCGGCGAGACGGTCGGCGGCGTCGGCCATCGGTTCGCTCACCGGCACGTTGAGCAGGACCTGCGGCAACCTGGTCATCGACGCCGCGGCCAACTCGGCCAGCGAGCGTCCCGAGCGCTTGACCGCATCGGCGAGCACGACGCCGGTGAGCAGACCGTCGCCCGTCGTCGCCACGTCGCGGAAGATCACGTGCCCGCTCTGCTCGCCGCCGAGCGAGAGCCGGCGGGCGTCGAGCGCCTCCAGCACGTATCGGTCGCCGACCGCGGTCTCGACCACCTTGATGCCGGCTGCATCCATCGCCAGCCGGAACCCGAGGTTGGCCATCACCGTGACGACCACCGTGTCCTCGCGCAGCGCCCCGCTGAGCATGCAGGTCGCGGGCGCAGATCGCGATGACGTGATCGCCGTCGACGACGGCGCCGTTGTGGTCGACGGCCATGAGCCGGTCGCCGTCACCGTCGAGGGCGAGACCGAGGTCGGCGCGCTGGTCGAGCACGGCCGCCGCGAGCGACCGGGGTCGGTGGCGCCGCAACCGTCGTTGATGTTGCGACCGTCGGGCTGATCGTGAATGGCGACGACGTCGGCCCCCGTCGCGGCGAGGAGCGGGCCGACCATTCCGCTGGCCGCCCCGTTGGCTGCGTCGACGACGATGCGCAGCCCGTCGAGGCGACGTCCGCCGATCGCGGCGAGCACGTGCTCCCGGTACTGCGGGCTGTCCTCGACGTCGACGAGCTGGGCCGGATCGCCGACCGGGGCCGGCAGATCGCCGACGGCCCGCTCGATGCGCTCCTCGACCTCGTCGGTGAGCTTCGTCCCGCCGCGTGCGAACAACTTGATCCCGTTGTCGGCGTACGGGTTGTGCGACGCCGAGATCATCGCCCCGAGGGCGTCCCGACGCGACGCTTCGTACGCGACGACCGGCGTCGGAACCACACCGAGGCGGTGGACGACGACCCCCTCGCTGGCCAACCCGGCGACGAAGGCCGCTTCCAGCATCGCCGTGGACACCCGGGTGTCGCCGCCGACCACGGCTTCCGAACCACCCAGCACCCGGGCCGCGGCCCGGCCCAGTTCGAGCGCGAAGGATGCAGTGAGGTCGGTGTTGGCGACTCCGCGAACGCCGTCCGTGCCGAACTTCATCTCTCGGCTGCCGCTGCGCGCGGCGCGATACGGTCAGCGCTTGGTGAACTGCGGCGCCTTGCGGGCCTTCTTCAGGCCGTACTTCTTGCTCTCCTTCTTGCGGGCGTCGCGGGTGAGCAAGCCGGCCTGCTTGAGCGTGCTCCGGTTCTCCGGTTCGGCCTCGGCCAGCGAGCGGGCGAGCGCCATGCGCAGGGCGCCGGCCTGGCCGCTGACCCCGCCCCCCGTGATCGTGGCCTCGACGTCGAAGCGCTCGGTGGCGTCGACGACGCGGAGCGGCTCGATGGCCTCCATGCGGTGGGCCGGAGTAGTGAAGTAGCTCTCGAACGGTCGTCCGTTGACGGTGAACGCTCCCGAGCCGGGAAGCAGCCGGGCCCGGGCGATCGCCTCCTTGCGGCGACCGGTGGTCTGAGTCAGCGGAGTGGTCACCGGAGCACCTCCGCGGCGATGCGAGCGAGCGAGCGCCAGCGAGCGAGCGGCCAGCGAAGGCCTGCGTGGCCTGGGAACGCAGTGATAGCCATGGTGGTCGGATGCCTCCGGGATCAGCGGGCGCGGGCGTCGGACAGGTCGAACGGCTCCGGCGTCTGAGCGGCGTGGGGGTGGTCGGGTCCGGCGTACACCTTGAGCTTGGTGAGCATCTGGCGGCCGAGCGGGCCCTTCGGGAGCATGCCCTTGACGGTGCGCCGGATCAGTTCCTCCGGCTTGCGGGCGAGCAGGTCGCCGTAGCTCTGGGACTTGATCCCGCCCGGATAGCCGCTGTGACGCCAGATGCGCTCGCGCTCCGCCTTGCCGGACGTGAGCACGACCTTGCGCGCATTGACCACGATGACGTGGTCGCCCGTGTCGAGGTGCGGGGCGAACGTCGGCTTGTGCTTGCCGCGCAGCAACCGGGCGACCTCGGTGCACATCCGGCCGAGCACGAGGCCGTTGGCGTCGACGACGTGCCACTGGCGCGTGATCTCGCTGGCTTTCGGGGTGTACGTACGCATAGGGGAACCGAGAGAGGTTATCGGCAGACGAGGGTTTGCCGCACCCCTGTGGTGCGGCAAACCCTCCGGTGCGATCGAGCGACGTACTCGATCTGTCGTTTGGGAATCGACGCGATCCGGTCGATGGCGAACGACAGAACGCCTCAGAACCGAGCGGCGGCGAGGTCAGTGTTGCCGGCCGTGACCGCGGAGGCGAGACCGGCCGCCTGCGGCAGCAGTTGGGTGGCGTAGAAGCGGGCGGTGACCAGCTTCTGGTCCAGGAAATCGTCACTGAACCCGCCGCCGTCGCCATCCCGCAGTGCCGCCGCAGCCAGCGCCGACTTGGTCGAGCAGCCAACCACCGATGACGGTGCCACTCATCCGCAGGTAGGGCGACGCGCCGGCGAGGATGTTGTTCGGGATCGTCGGCGCCGTGGGCGAGAGCCACTCCGTGGCTTCGCGCCAGCGTGGCGACCGCGGCGGCGAGCTGCTCGCCGATCTCCGCCAGCTCCGCGCGCCCGCGGCGACGGCCTCGGCGGCGGTGGCCTCGATCGGTGTCGAGGAAGTCCCGGATCGCCCGGCCGCCGCGCAGGCCGAGCTTGCGGCCGACCAGGTCGATCGCCTGGATCCCGTTGGTGCCCTCGTAGATCGGGGCGATGCGGATGTCGCGGTAGTGCTGGGCGACCCCGGTCTCCTCGATGAACCCCATGCCGCCGTGGACCTGCACGGCGAGCGACGCCAGCTCGACCCCGAGGTCGGTGCTCCATGCCTTGGTGACCGGGGTCAGGAGATCGGCGAGCTCCTGCCGGGCCGCCCTGACCGACTCCTCCGGATGGGCCTTGGCGTAGTCGAGGCACTCGGCGTTGAGATACGCGAGGCACCGGAGGGCCTCGATCTGGGCCTTCATCGTGAGCAGCATGCGGCGGACGTCGGGGTGGTCGATGATCGGGGAGTCCTCGCGCGCGCCGACCGCCCGCCCTTGGCGACGCTCACGGGCGTACCCGACGGCCTGCTGGTAGGCGCGCTCGCCCACCGCGAGGCCCTCGAGGCCGACCGAGAGACGCGCCGTGTTCATCATCCGGAACATGTAGCGCATGCCCTCGTTGGGCTCGCCGATGAGATAGCCGACGGCGTCCTCGTACGCCATGACGCACGTCGGGCTGGCGTTGATGCCCATCTTGTGCTCGATCGACACGCACTGCACGGCGTTGCGGGCGCCGATCGTGCCGTCGTCGTCGACTGAGGTACTTGGGCACGATGAAGCACGACACGCCCTTGGTGCCGGGGGGCGCGTCGGGAACGCGGGCCAACACGACGTGGATGATGTTGTCGGCGAGGTCGTGCTCGCCGTACGTGATGAAGATCTTCTGGCCGGTGATCCGCCACGACCCGTCGGCCGCCGGCACCGCCCGCGTTGTCAGTGCGCCGACGTCGGACCCGGCCTGCGGTTCGGTCAGGTTCATCGTGCCCGTCCACTCCCCGGTGACCATCTTGGGCAGGTAGCGCTCCCGCTGCTCCTCGGTCCCGAAGTGCAACAGCATGTCGACCGCGCCCTGGGTGAGCAGCGGGCACAGCGAGAACGCCATGTTCGCGGCGGTGATCATCTCCTGCATGGCCACGCCCACCAACCACGGGAAGCCGCCTCCGCCGTAGTCGGCGGGGAACGGCACCGCCGGCCACCCGGCCTCGACGTAACGGCGGTAGGCCTTGGTGAACCCCTCCGGTGTGGTGACCGTGCCGTCGTCGTTGCGCCGGCTGTGCTGCAGGTCTCCGACGCGGTTCAGCGGCGCGAACTGCTCGGAGAAGAAGCGACCAGCCTCCTCCAGGATGCCGAACACCGTCTCGGGGTCGGCGTGCTCGTATCCGGGGATGGCGGTGAGGCCGGCGACGTCGGTGACGTGCTCGAGCACGAACCGCATGTCGACGAGCGGGGCGGTGAACTCGCTCACGCTCAGACGCTACCCCCGGCGATCGCGTCGTTCAGAGGTGTCGGACCCGGTTCGGCGACGCCGGCGCCTCCAGGCGCTTCGGCGCCGCGTCATGAATAGCCGACCTCCCACAGGACGAGGCCCTGAGGGGGTGCGACCTGGCCTGCGGCCTCCCGGTCGCGGGCGACGAGGATGCCCCGCATGTCCCCCGGCGACGCCCGGTGCAGCCCGACGTCGACGAGCGTGCCGACGATCGAGCGCACCATCTGGTGGCAGAAGGCGTTCGCCCGGATCTCGAACCGCAGGAGCGCCCCGACGCCGTCCGCGGACGTCTCCCGCCAGCCGTCGACCTCGCCCCATCGCGCGGAGGACACCCGCCGCACCAGCGAAGGCTCCGGCTCGCCGTCGCCGGTCTTGGGCGTCCGGCAGAACGACGTGAAGTCGTGCTCGCCGAGCAACGGATCGCAGGCCGCCTGCATGGCCCACAACGACAGCGGCTGGGGGACGAACCACGCCCGCGCCGCGAGCAGCGGGTTGGGTGACGGGCGCGTTCCACACGTCGTAGCGGTACTCGCGCCAGCGGGCCGAGAACCGGGCGTCGAAGTCGTCGGCGGCCCACTCGGCGTGGCGGACGGCGATGGCCGGCGCGCACAGCTTGTTGAGCCGCCGGGCGAGGTCGCCGAGATCGGTGTCGGCCGGCACGTTCCCGGACACCACCTGGCCCCAGGCGTGGACGCCGGCGTCGGTGCGCCCGGCCCCCGTGAGGTCGACCGGCTGGCGCACGACGGTCGCGATCGCTTCCGACAGGTCGCCGATGACGGTGCGCACGCCCGGGTTGGCGGCGAATCCACGGAACGGCGCCCCGTCGTACGCAACGACGAGCCGGACCCGTCGTGACACGCTCACAATGAGATTCTGTCGTTTGGGATCGGCCGCATCCGGCAGATGCCAAACGACAGAACGGGGCTAGACGAGCTCGATGCGCGCCATCTCGGCGCTGTCGCCCTGGCGGGGGCCGAGCTTGAGGATGCGGGTGTACCCGCCGTTGCGCGTCGGTGTACCGCGGGGCGACCTCGTTGACCAGCTTGTGGGTCATCTCCCGGTCGCCGAGGAAGCCCTGGATCTGGCGGATGCAGTGGACGCGCATCGGGCCCTCGTCCTGGGCCTTCTTGGCCTTGGTGATCAGCTTCTCGGCCACTGGGCGCAACGCCTTGGCCTTCGCCTCGGTGGTGACGATGGCCTCGGCCGCGAACAGCGACGCCGCCAGGTTGGCCATCATCAGCCGCTGGTGGGCGGCGCTGCCACCGAAGGCGCGGGAACGGCGAGGAGTGGGCATCCGGTGGTCCTCAGCCGCGCAGCGACAGACCGCGCTCGTCGAGCTTCATCTTCACCTCGTCCAGGCTCTTCTGCCCGAAGTTGGTGATGTTCAGCAGGTCGTCCTCGGTCTTGGTGAGGAGCTCGCCGACGGTGTTGATCTGGGCCCGCTTCAGACAGTTGCTCGGTCGCTCGGACAGGTCGAGCTCCTCGATCGGCAGATCGAGGTCGGGCGAGCTGGCCGTGGCGTCGGTGACCTCGCCGAGCTCGAGGCCCTGCGGCTCGTCGCTCAACGTGGCGACCAGATCGGCGAGCGAGCGCAGCGTGGCCCCCGCCGAGGCGAGCGCGTCGCCCGGCGTGATCGACCCGTCGGTCTCGATGTCGAGGACGAGGCGGTCGTAGTTCGTCGACTGCTCGACGCGGGTCGGCTCGATCTCGAACGTGACCCGGCGCACGGGGGAGTAGATGGCGTCGATCGGGATCACCCCGATGGTGCGGTTCTCCGTCTCGCGGTCGCTCGACGCATAGCCTCGACCCTGCTCGACGGTGACGTCGATGGCGAGGCGGCCCTTGGTGTTGAGAGTGGCGATGACGAGATCCTTGTTGAGCACCTCGACGTCGGCCGGGCACTCGATGTCACCGGCGGTGACGGTGCCGGCACCCTTGACGTCGATCCGGCAGGTCACCGCGTCGTCGGACTCCGACGTCACGACGACGTCCTTGAGGTTCAAGATGATGTCGGTGACGTCCTCGGCGACACCGGTGATGGTGTCGAACTCGTGGAGGGCATCGTCGAAGCGAACCGTCGTGATCGCCGCGCCGGGGATCGACGACAGCAAGGTGCGGCGGAGGGAGTTGCCGAGGGTGTGGCCGAAGCCGGGTTCGAGCGGGCCGATGGCGAAACGCTGCCGGTTGCCCGACTCCTCGCCGACGGCTTCGATGGTGGGGCGCTGCATGACGAGCATGACGGAGCGGACCTTTCCTACTTGGAGTAGAGCTCGACGATGAGCTGCTCGCGGACGGGGACGTCGATGTGATCGCGCAGTGGCAGGTCGCGCACGGTGACCTGCTTGCCGCCGTCGCCGGACTCCAGCCAGCCGACGAGGGAGCGATCGAGGACGTCGATGTTGTGCTGGATCACGATCATGTTGCGGGCCTTGGGCGACAACGCCACGACGTCGCCCTTGCGGACGCGGTAGCTCGGGATGTCGACCCGCTTGCCGTTGACCTGGATCAGGCCGTGGTTGACGAACTGGCGGGACTGCGGCCGGGTCGAGGCCCAGCCGGCCCGGAAGGCGACGTTGTCGAGGCGCTGTTCGAGCAGGCGCAGCAGGTTCTCGCCGGTGGGGCCGGAGAGCCGGTTGGCCTCGTCGTACGTGCGCCGGAACTGGCGCTCGAGCACGCCGTAGATGTACTTGGCCTTCTGCTTCTCCTGGAGCTGGGCGAGGTACTCGCTGCCCGAGTTGCGCCGGCGGACGCGGCCGTGGGTGCCGGGCGGGAAGGGGCGACGTTCGAGCGCCCGCCGGCCCTTCTCGTTCTCGAAGATGTTGGTGCCGAGCCGGCGCGAGAGCCGAACCTTGGGCCCCGTGTAGCGGGCCATGGTCAGCCCCTCCTGCGCTTCGGCGGCCGGCAACCGTTGTGCGGCACGGGCGTGACGTCCTTGATCGACGTGACCTCGATGCCGGTGTTCTGGATCGAACGCACGGCCGTGTCCCGGCCCGAGCCAGGACCCTTGACCTCGACCTCGGCGCGGCGCAGCCCGTGCTCCATCGCCGCCTTGGCCGCCTTCTCGGCGGCGAGCTGGGCGGCGAACGGCGTCGACTTGCGCGAGCCCTTGAACCCGACCCCACCCGAGGACGCCCACGCGATGACGTTGCCCTCGGGGTCGGTGATCGAGACGATCGTGTTGTTGAACGAGCTCTTGATGTGCACCACGCCGGTGGTGACGTTCTTGCGATCGCGTCGACGGGGACGGCGACCCGCGGCTTTCGGCTTGGCCATCGCTACTTCCTCACTGCCTTCTTCTTGTTGGCGACGGTGCGCTTGGGACCCTTGCGGGTACGGGCGTTGGTGTGGGTCCGCTGACCGTTCACCGGCAGACCCCTGCGGTGGCGGATGCCCTGGTAGCAGCCGATCTCGATCTTGCGCCGGATGTCCTGCTGGACGTCGCGGCGGAGGTCGCCCTCGATCCGCAGGTTGTCGTCGACGTAGGTCCTGATCCGCGTCACCTCTTCGTCGGTGAGCGCGGAGACCTTGGTGTCGGGATCGAGGCCGAGGTCGGCACAGAGCTTCTGCGCGGTCGGCAGGCCGATGCCGAAGATGTAGGTCAGCGAGATCTCCAGCCGCTTCTCGCGGGGGATGTCGATGCCGGCGATGCGTGCCATCAGCTCTCTCCTCAGCCTTGACGCTGCTTGTGACGCGGGTTCTCGCAGATCACCATGACGCGCCCGTGCCGGCGGATGACCTTGCACTTCTCGCACATCTTCTTGACACTGGGGCGGACCTTCATGGTGTGTGCTCACTTGTAGCGGTACGTGATGCGACCCCGGGTGAGGTCGTACGGGGTGAGTTCCACCTGCACCTTGTCCCCCGGCAGGATCCGGATGTAGTTCATCCGCATCTTCCCGGAGATGTGCGCCAGGACCTTGTGGCCGTTGTCGAGCTCGACCCGGAACATGGCGTTGGGGAGCGACTCCAGGATCGTGCCCTCCAGCACGATGGCGTCTTCCTTGGGCTTGGGCAGGGGATACTCCTCACCAATTGGGACAGGGCCTCGGCCACCTGACGGCGACTGAAGCACGGACGACCGGGAACCGACCTGCGAACAGGCCGAGGAGCAATGCTACCGGCACCCAGGGACAACGCCAATCCGTCGGCCGCCCGCCGCCCCCATCTGGGCGGGATTCGTCCCAACTCGGCTTCTGGGCGGGATTTGTTCCACCTGTCGCGACAGATCCCGCCCAGATGACGGATCAGGGGGAGCTCGCGTCGTCGATCACCGTCGTGGTCCGCTGGAACACCTGGTCGGGGTGGCCGACGCCGTCGATGACCTGCAGCCGGCCCTGGCTCGCGTAGTACTCGATCAGGGGGGCGGTCTGGGTCTCGTAGAGGTCGAGACGCCGGTTGACGGCGTCGGGCGTGTCGTCGTCACGCTGCTGGACGTCGCCGCCGCAGACCTCGCAGATCCACGGCTGGCGCTCGAGGCCGGTGGCCGTGTAGTTGGTGCCGCAGTCCCGGCACACCCGCCGCGCCGAGAGGCGGGCGAGCACGATCTCTCGCGGCACGTCGAGGTCGATGACGAGGTGGATCGGGCGCTCGACGGTGATCTTGTCGAGCGCCTCGGCCTGGTACACGGTGCGCGGGAACCCGTCGAGGATGTAGCCCCTCGTCTGGGCGTCGGAGCGCTTGAGCCGCTCGTCGACGAGGGCGATCATGATGTCGTCGCCGACGAGGCCGCCGCTGTCCATGACCTCCTTCGCCGTCAGGCCGACCTCCGTGCGCTCGCGGACCGCGGCGCGCAGCATGTCGCCCGTCGAGATGTGCGGGACGACGTAGTGGCGCGAGAGGCGGACACACTGCGTGCCCTTTCCAGCCCCTTGGCGGCCGAGGATGATGAGCCGAGCTCCCGGGATCACGGGGCGGTGGTACCTACTTCAGGAATCCCTCGTAGTTGCGCAGCATCAGCTGGCTGTCGATCTGACGCATCAGCTCCAAGGCGACGCCCACCGCGATCAGGATGCTCGTCCCGGCGAATCCGAAGGTGTTGATGCCGGCCGCCCACAGCAGCAGGTAGGGGAGGATCGGCGATGATGGCGATGAACACCGCGCCCGGCAAGCGTGATCCGGTTGACGACCCGGGCGAGGTAGCGCTCGGTCTGCGGGCCAGGACGTACGCCGGGGATGAAACCGCCCTGGCGGCGGATCTGATCGGCCTGGCGCACGGGGTCGAAGGCGATCGAGTTGTAGAAGTAGGCGAAGGCGATGATCATCGTCGCGAACAGCGACATGTAGACCAGGTTCTGGCTGTTGACGATGTAGTCGTTGACGAAGTTGGCGATGTCCCCGCGCCACCCCTCGCCGCTGCCGAGCACGTTGGTGAAGATCACCGGCAGGAGCAGGATCGAGCTGGCGAAGATGATCGGGATCACGCCGGACTGGTTGACCTTGAGCGGGATGTACGTGTTCTGGCCGCCGTACATCCGGCGTCCGACGACGCGTTTGGCGAACTGCACGGGTATCCGTCGCTGCCCGAGCTCGACGAAGACCACGGCGACGATGATCGCCAGCGTGAGGGCGACGATCAGCACGAACCAGATCCACTCGTTGACCTGGATGATCGAGTAGTAGCCGTAGGGCAGGCCCGACACCACCGAGGCGAAGATGATCATCGACATCCCGTTGCCGATGCCGCGCTGGCTGATCAGCTCGCCCATCCACATCAACAGGGCCGTGCCGGCGACGAGGGTGGGGATCACGAGGTAGCCGCGGGGCCAGATGCCGTCGGGCAGCAACGGCACGTTGGGCGCCTGGCTGGCGGCGGAGAAGAACGCCGAGCCCCGCCCGGTGCCGAAGATGAACACCAGCCCGGTGGCCTGCAGCGTGGCCAGGGCGATCGTGACGTAGCGGGTGTACTGGGTGATCTTGCGTTGACCGACCGCCCCCTGCTGCTGCAGCTCCTCCAGCTTGGGGATCACCACCCCGAGGATCTGCATGATGATGCTCGCCGTGATGTACGGCATGATCCCGAGGGCGAAGATCGAGAAGCTCTCGAAGGCGCCGCCCGAGAACAGGCTCAGGAACCCGATCGCTCCCCCGGATGTCCGCGCCTGGTCACGGAGCTGCTCGATGGCGAGCCCGTCGATCCCCGGCACCCGGATCGCCGCACCCAGCCGGTAAAGAACGACCATCGCCGTCGTGAACAAGATCTTGTTCCGCAGGTCGGGGATCTTGAAGACGTTCTTCAGGTTGGAGAGCACGCAGCGTGGACTTTCTGGTCGGATCTGCGGGGGGCGACGGGTCGCCCGCTCGCGTTACCTGTTGGCGAACTGATTGCCCTTGGCCGGCGGCCGGCCGGCCTTGTTCTCGCCCTTGAACGGCAGCGGCACGATGCGTCACCGTACCGCCTGCCGCCGTGATCGCCGCCTCGGCCGCCTTGGAGACGGCGTGGGCGTGGACCTCGAGCTTGGCCGACAGCTCGCCCCGGGCGAGCACCTTGACGAAGGCGCTCTTGCGCAGCAGGCCGTGCTCGATCAGCACGTCCGGCGTGATGACGTTGTCGTCGAGCTCGCCGGCGAGCGCCTCGAGCGTGTCGATGTTGATCGCGTGGTACTCGACGCGGAACGGGTTGTTGAAGCCCTTCAGCTTGGGAACCCGCTGCTTCATCGGCATCTGGCCACCTTCGAAGCCGCGGGGCACCGTGCCCCGGGCCCGCTGGCCCTTGGTGCCGCGACCGGCGGTCTTGCCGCCGCGTCCGCCGATCCCCCTGGCCACGCGCTTGGGCTTCTTGGTCGCGCCGGGGGCGGGCCGTAGATCATGGACGTGCATGTCGATCAGTCCTCTATGTCTTCGGGCCTCGAAGCGGCTGGAGCCGCCTCGGCCCGAACCGGGTCTTCATCTCTGAACGACGCGTCCGACCGCCCGGTTCAGCTGCCGACGTGTCCTCTACCCGCACCAGGTGAGGGACGCGGGCGATCATGCCCCACACGTCGGGACGATCGGGCAGGGTGTTCGACTTGCCGATGCGCCCGAGGCCGAGGGCGCGCAGCGTCCCCCGGGTCTTCGGCTTGGCGCCGATGCCGGACTTGACCTGGGTGACGGTGACGGTGCCCTCGCTCACGCCTCGTCCCCGTCGTCTTCGGCCGCCCGGGCGACGCCCCGCTGGCGCTGGTTGTAGGCCTTGAGCATGCCCTTGGGCACGAACTCGTCGGCCGCCAGGCCGCGCCGCTTGGCGACCTCGTCGGGACGCTGCAGCGACCGCAGCCCGGCGATCGTGGCCCGGGCGACGTTGATGTGGTTGGCCGACCCGAGCGACTTGCACAGCACGTCGTGGATGCCGGCCTCCTCGAGGATGATCCGGGCCGCGCCGCCGGCGATCACCCCGGTACCGGCCGCGGCGGGCTTCATCAGCACCCGGCCGGCGCCAGTGACGCCGATCACCGGATGGGTGATCGTGCTCCCGGCCAGAGGGACGTCGAACAGGTTGCGCTTGGCCTCCTCGGTGCCCTTCTGGATGGCGAGCGGCACTTCCTTGGCCTTGCCGTAGCCGAGGCCGACCCGGCCGTTGCCGTCTCCGATCACCACGAGCGCGGTGAACGAGAACCGGCGACCGCCGCGGACGACCTTGGCGACGCGGTTGATCGCGACGACCCGCGACTCCCGCAGGCCGCCCTCAGTCGTGTCGGTGGTCGTCGATGTGCTGCTGTATCCCATCAGAACTCCAGACCTGCTTCGCGGGCCGCGGCAGCCAGGGCCGCGATCCGTCCGTGGTAGATGAAACCGCCGCGATCGAACACGACCTTGTCGATGCCCGCCGCCTTGGCGCGCTCGGCGATGAGCGTGCCGATGCGGGATGCGGCGTCGACGGAACCGCCGGCGCCGGACGACCGCTGCTCCGCCTCGATCGTCGATGCGGCGGCGATCGTGCGCCCGGCGTCGTCGTCGATCAGCTGGGCGACGATGTGCTTGTTGGATCGGAAGACGGCGAGGCGCGGCCGCTCGGCCGTGCCGTGGAGCTTCTTGCGCACCCGCCGGTGGCGGCGGAGGCGGGACTCGCGTCGAGCGTGGGCGATCTGCGTCATTGCTACTTCTTCCCGGCCTTGCCGGCTTTGCGCAGGACGCGCTCGCCCTGGTAGCGGACGCCCTTGCCCTTGTACGGCTCGGGCTTGCGGATGCTGCGGATGTCGGCGGCCACCTGGCCGACGACCTCCTTGTCGATGCCGCTCACGACGATCTGCGTCGCCGCCGGCACCTCGAACGTGATGCCCTCTGGTGCCTTCACGTTGACCGGATGGCTGAAGCCGAGGGCGAGGCGGATCGCGTTCGGGCCCTGGGACTCGGCGCGGTAGCCGACCCCGACGATCTCGAGGTTCTTGGTGAACCCGTCCGTGACCCCGATGACCATGTTGTTGAGCAGGCTGCGGGTGAGCCCGTGGAGGGCGCGGCTCTCGCGCTCGTCGTCGGGCCGCTCGACGAGCACGGTCGAGTCGACCTTCTGGACCCGGATCGTCGGCGGGCACGGTGCGCGGTGAGCTCACCCTTCGGGCCCTTGACCTTCACGACGCGACCTTCGATGGTGACGTCGACGCCGGCGGGGATGTTGATGGGGGCTTGACCGATGCGGGACATGAGTCGATCTCCGATCACCACACGTAACAGAGGACTTCGCCGCCGACCTTGCGCCGGCGCGCCTCGCGGTCGGTCATCAGCCCCTGGGACGTGGACAGGACGGCGACGCCGAGACCACCCAGCACTCGGGGCACGCTGTCGGCCTTGCGGTAGACGCGCAGGCCGGGCGTCGAGATCCGCCGGAGGCCAGAGATGGTGCGGTCGCGGTCAGGCGAGTACTTCATCCTGATCGTCAGGACCTCGCCGACGCCCTTGGGCGACGGCGCGATCTCATAGCCGACGATGTAGCCCTCTTTCTGGAGCACGTCGGCGAGGGCGACCTTCTGCTTCGACGACGGCATCCGCACTTCCTCGTGCATCGCCGTGTTGGCGTTGCGCACGCGGGTCAGCATGTCGGCGATGGGGTCAGTCAGCATCTTCTCTTCTCCCTCCCGCTCACCAGCTGGACTTCGTCAGGCCGGGGACCTCACCGGCGTGCGCCAGCTCGCGCAGGCACACCCGGCAGAGACCGAACTTGCGGAAGACCGAACGGGCCCGGCCGCAGCGGCGACACCGGGTGTAGGCGCGAACCTTGAACTTGGGCTTGGCAGCCGCCTTGTTGATGAGTGCTTTCTTGGCCATGGGTGTAACGGCGCCTCTCGCTTACTTCTTCTTGCCCGGCGGGCCGCCACGGCGGCGCCGGCGGGCTGGCTCGGCCGCGACGGTGTCGGTGGCCTGACGGAATGGGAACCCGAAGGCTTCGAGCAAGCGCTCGACCTGCGGTGTCGTCGGTCGCGGTCGTGACGATCGTGATGTCCATGCCCCGCGGACGTGTCGATCTTGTCGTAGTCGATCTCCGGGAACACGGTCTGGTCGTTGAGGCCGAACGTGTAGTTGCCGCGGCCGTCCCACGACGTCGCGGACAGGCCGCGGAAGTCGCGGATACGGGGGATCGCGATGGCGATGAGCCGGTCGAGGAACTCCCACATCCGATCGCCGCGCAGGGTCACCTTGGCGCCGATCGACTGGCCCTCACGGAGCTTGAACCCGGCGATCGAGTGCTTGGCCTTGGTCACCACCGGCTTCTGACCGGCGATGACGGTGAGGTCGGTGACGGCGCCCTCGAGCAGCGAGGGCTGCTGGGTGGCCCGCCCGACACCCATGTTGATGACGATCTTCTCGAGCGTCGGCACCTGCATGACGTTGCCGAGCCCGAGCTCGGCCTGCAGCCGTGTCTTGACCTCGTCGTGGTACCGCGTCTTGAGGCGGGGCACTTCGCGCTCAATGGTCGCAGTGGCCGAGCCACGTCGTTCTGAGGCGGAGTCCCGGTTCGGCACGGCGGGCGCTCCAGCGCCTTCGCCGGCCGCATCATGAATCAGTCATGAGATCACCTCGGTCTTGCCGCCCTTGACCTTGGCGACGCGCACCTTCTTGCCGTCCCTGAGCTCGTAGCCGATGCGGACGGGCTTGCCCTTGTGCACGAGCATCACGTTGCTGGCGTGGATCGGCATGTCGCGGTCGATGATCCCGGCCTGCTGATTCGCCCGGCGCGGCTTCTGGTGCTTGGACGCCATGTTGACGCCGGAGACGATGACCTTGTTGGCGGCAGGGAGCACGGTCATCACCTCGCCCTGCTTGCCCTTGTCCTTGCCCGTGATCACGACGACCGTGTCGCCCTTCTTGAGCTTCATCACAAAACCTCGGGAGCCAATGAAACGATGCGCATGAAGCGGCGGTCACGCAGCTCGCGGCCGACGGGGCCGAAGATGCGGGTGCCGCGTGGCGTGTTGTCGTCCCGGATCAGCACGGCCGCGTTCTCGTCGAAGCGGATGTAGCTGCCGTCGGGACGGCGCTTCTCCTTCTTGGTGCGGACGACGACGCACTTCACGACCTCGCCCTTCTTGACCCCGGCGCCGGGGATCGCGTCCTTCACGGTGGCGACGAACACGTCGCCGATCGACGCGTAGCGGCGCCGGGTGCCGCCGAGCACCTTGATGACGAGGACCTCCTTGGCGCCGGAGTTGTCGGCGACCCGGAGGCGGGATTCCTGCTGAATCATCGGAAGCTCACTTCGCCCGTTCGAGGACTTCGACGACCCGCCAGCGCTTGGTCTTCGAGACCGGGCGGGTCTCCATCACCCGGACCTTGTCGCCGACGTTGACGTCGTTGGCCTCGTCGTGGGCGTACAGCTTCTTGGTCTGCAGGACGGTCTTGTTGTACTTGGGGTGGCGGACGCGCTCGATCACGGCGACGACGGCGGTCTTGTCCATGCCGTTGGACACGACGACGCCCTCGCGCACCTTTCTGACGGCTCGCTGGCGCTCGCGTCCGGGCTGCTCGCCGGCGCCCGCGACGCCCGGCTGCGCTTGCGTACTCGCTGCGGCGGGGGCCGAAGCGGTCACTACCTGCTCCTCTTCGCTGCTCATTCGGCGGCCTCTTCGATCTCCCGCTGGCGGATGAAGGTGTTGATGCGCGCGATCTGCCGGCGGACCCGGCGGATCTCGGCGGTGTTGTCGAGCTGACCGGTGGCGTTGCGGAAGCGCAGGTTGAGCGCCTCCTGCTTGGTCTCCCGCAGCTCGTCGACGAGGGCGCGCAGGTCCATCTCGGCGAGGTCGGTGGTGTTACGCGCCATGAGAGAGCCCCCGATCGAGAGTGCGAGCGACCGAGCGCCAGCGAGGGAGCGGCCAACAACTGCGCAGGCAGTATGCGGTGTAGCCGGGGAACGCAATGAACGGCCATCAGATCACCTCGGTCCGGGAGATGACGCGGGCCTTGATGGGGAGCTTCTGGATCGCCTTGTCGAGGGCGGTCCGCGCCTGCTCCTCGTTGGGGAACGAGAGCTCGAACAGCACCCGTCCCGGCTTGACCACGGCGACCCACAGCTCGGGGTTGCCCTTGCCCGGAGCCCATGCGGGTCTCGGCCGGCTTCTTGGTCACCGGCTTGTCCGGGAAGACGTTGATCCAGACCTTGCCGCCGCGCTTGATGGCGCGGGTCATCGCGATACGGGCCGCCTCGATCTGGCGGGCGGTGAGCCAGCCTGGCTCGAGGGCCTGGATCCCGTACTCGCCGAAGGCGAGGTCGACGCCACCCGTGGCGTGCCCTCTGGTGCGACCGCGATGGTGCTTGCGGTGGGCGACCTTGCGGGGCATCAGCATCGTTCAGTCCTCCCCACGGAAGTGCGGTGTCTCGTGGCCGTCGTGGGTCCGGCGGGCGATCTGCTCTTCCTCGTCGAGCAGCTTCTCGAGCTCGGGATCGGCCTCCTTGAGCAACGGCTGGGCCTCGGGCTCGACCTCGGCCGCCGGCCGGCGGGCGGCCGAGGACACGACGCGTCGCGGCTCGGCGGCCTGGCCGGACGTCTCGCCGACGGCCATCGCGGCCTCGCGGGCGATCTTGTCGTCGGTGGCCGACTTGTACGGGAGGATGTCGCCCTTGTAGAGCCACACCTTCACGCCCACCCGCCCGCTGGTGGTGCGGGCCTCGCGGAAGCCGTAGTCGATGTCGGCGCGCAGGGTGTGCAGCGGCACGCGGCCCTCGCGGTACCACTCGGTGCGGCTCATCTCGGCGCCTCCGAGCCGACCGGAGCACTGCACACGGATGCCGAGGGCGCCCGCCCGCTGGGCGTTCTGCACGGCCCGCTTCATCGCCCGCCGGAAGGCGATGCGGTTGGCGAGCTGGTCGGCGACGCCCTGGGCGATCAGCGCGGCGTCGAGCTCCGGGCTCTTGATCTCGACGATGTTGAGCTGCACCTTGGGGTTGCCGGTGATCTTGGTGATCATCGCCCGCAACTCGTCGGCCTGGGCGCCCCGCCGACCGATCACGATGCCGGGACGGGCGGTGTGCACGTCGACGCGGACCTTGTCCCGCGTGCGCTCGATCTCGATGCGGCTGATCGCCGCCGACTCCATCCGCTGCATGATCGCCTGGCGGATCTTCCAGTCCTCGGTGAGGTACTCCTTGTACTGACGCTCGCTGAACCAGCGGCTCTTCCAGTCGGTGGTGATTCCGAGGCGGAAGCCGTACGGGTTGATCTTCTGACCCATTAGTTGTCGTCCTGTTCCGTGTCGGCGGCCGGCGCGTCGTAGCCGGCGGCCTCGGCGTGCTCGGCCGTGTCGAAGAAGACGTCGGCGATCGTCACGTCGTAGTAGCGCCCGCCTGGCGCGTGGTACTTCATCGAGTTGGCGTTGCCCTTGATCTCGTAGCCCTCGGGGATCGACCCGTCGTCGGGGGCGGCCACCGCACCTTCGGGCAGGGCCTCCTCCACCGTTGTGGTCTCCTCCTCGGCGGCCTCCTCCGCGACGCGCTTCGGCCGTCTGCCTCTTCGGGGGTCTCCTCGGACTCGACCGACGGCTTCCTCGGTCGCCTCGACGACGGTTGCCTCGACCGGCTCCTCGGCGGTCGGCTCGTCCTCTTCGGTCACGGCTTCCTCTTCCGTCGGCCGCCTCCTCCGCCGGCGTCGGCGCGCGCCTTGGCGCAGGCTCTGGGCCCGCGTGCGGCTGCGCTCGACGCGATCGCGGCGGGCCCGCGCCGACGTCGCCGGCCCGCCGGCGGCCGGCCGCGGCCGTGGACTGCTGGCGGGCCTGCACGATCTCGAGCCGTTCGTCGCTCATCTGCGCCACGATCACCGTGACGTGGCACGTGCGCTTGCGGATGCGCGTCGCCCGGCCCCGGGCTCGAGGGCGGAAGCGCCGCAGCGTCGGCCCCTCGTCGGCGTAGCAGGCGAGCACGAACAGCTCGTCGGCGTCCTGCTCGTCGTTGTGCACGGCGTTGGCGACGGCGCTGGCGAGCACCTTGCGGATCTCGGCGGCGACGTCGCGGCGGGTGAACTGCAACACCTCGTCGGCGCGGCGCACGTCGAGGCCGCGGATGAGGTCGAGGACCTCGCGGGCCTTGCTGGCCGAGCCGCGCAGGTACTTCGCCGTCGCCCTGGTGGAGGGCCGGTCGCCGGCGAGGAGCACGCCGTCGTTGAGCTTGGGGCCCGTCATCAGCGCCGCCCCCTCGCGCCCTTCTCCTGGCCGGCGTGGAACCGGAAGGTCCGCGTCGGGCTGAACTCGCCGAGCTTGTGGCCGACCATCGACTCGGTGACGTACACCGGCACGTGCTTGCGACCGTCGTGGACGGCGATGGTGTGGCCGACCATGTCGGGGATGATCGTCGAGCGGCGCGACCACGTCTTGATGACCCGGCGCTCGCCGGCCGTGTTCTGGTCGTCGACCTTCTTCAGCAGGTGATCGTCGACGAACGGGCCCTTCTTCAGGCTGCGGGACATGGATCTACCTCCGACCCTTGCCGGTGCGGCGCCGGCGGACGATGAGCGATTGCGACGGCTTGTTCTTGTCCCGGGTGCGGCCCTCGGGCTGGCCCCACGGCGACACCGCCGGGCGGCCGCCCGACGAGCGCCCTTCGCCACCGCCGAGCGGGTGGTCGACGGGGTTCATCGCCACGCCGCGGGTCTGCGGGCGTACGCCCTTCCAGCGGTTGCGGCCGGCCTTGCCCACCTTGACCAGCTCGTGCTCGGCGTTGCCGACCTCGCCGACCGTGGCCCGGCAGTCGATCTGCACCCGCCGCATCTCGGTGGACGGCATGCGCAGGGTCGCCCAGTCGCCGTCCTTGGCGACGAGCTGGACGGCGATGCCGGCCGACCGGCCGATCTTGCCGCCCTGCCCGGGACGCAGCTCGACGTTGTGGAGCGGTGGTGCCGACCGGGATGTAGCGCATCGGCAGGGCGTTGCCCGGCTTGATGTCGGCGCCGTGCCCGCTCATCACGTGGTCGCCGACGCGCAGCCCGCGCGGGGCGAGGATGTAGGCCTTCTCGCCGTCGGCGTAGTGGAGCAGGGCGATGCGGCACGTGCGGTTGGGGTCGTACTCGATCGCCGCGACCTTGGCGGTGACGCCGTCCTTGGTGCGCTTGAAGTCGATCACCCGGTACTGCTGCTTGTGGCCGCCACCGCGGTGACGGGACGTCTTGCGGCCGTGGGCGTTGCGTCCGCCGCTCTTGGGCTTCGGGACGAGCAGCGACTTCTCCGGGCGGTCCTTGGTGACCTCGGCGAAGTCGGAGACGGTCTGGAACCGACGGCCGGGGCTGGTGGGTTTGCGGGCACGGATCCCCATGGCGACTACCTCACCTCAGTTCTCGAACAGCGGGATCTCGCCCGCCGTCAGGGTGACGATGGCCCGCTTGGTGTCGGGCGTGGAACCGATGCGGTTGGTGCCCCGCGTGCGGCGGCGCTTGCCCTTGCGGTTCAGCGTGTTGACCTTGCTCACCTCGACGCCCCAGATCGCCTCGACGGCGTCGCGGATCTCCGGCTTGCGTCGCCGACGGGTGGACCTTGAACGTGTAGACGCCCAACTCCATCAGGGCGTAGCTCTTCTCCGAGACCACCGGAGCGAGGATGATGTCGCGCGGATCTTTCATTCGGACTCACGCTCCTCCTCTCAGCTCGCTGCGCTCGCTTCCTGCTCGGCCGTCTCCGGCGGGTCTCGCCTTGCGTCCGCTCCGCACGCGTCCTCGCAGCCGAGTTCGTCGTCGCGCCCTCGGCCACGGGCAGGTTGCGTGCTGCGTGAAGACGATCCACTCGTTGCACAGCACGTCGTAGGCGTTGAGCTCGCCGGGTGCGATGAGCTGGACCTCGGGGAGGTTGCGGAAGCTCAGCGCGGTCGCCGCGTCGTCGCGGTCGACGACGACGAGGACCCGGCCCTCGAGGCCGAGCGCGTCCAGCGCAGCCTTGGCATCCTTGGTCCGCGGGGCGTCGAAGCCCCAGTCGTCGACCACGATGACCTTGCCCTCGCTCGCCCGATCGGAGAGCGCCGAGCGCAGCGCCAGCTTGATCATCTTCTTCGGAGTGCGCTGGGCGTAGGAGCGGGGCTTGGGGCCGAGGGCGATGCCGCCTCCGGTGAACTGCGGAGCCCGGATCGATCCCTGCCGGGCGCGGCCGGTGCCCTTCTGGCGGTACGGCTTGGCGCCGCCGCCGCGCACCTCGGCGCGGGTCTTGGTGCTGTGGGTGCCGGCCCGCCGCTTGGCGAGCTGGGCGGTGACCACCTGGTGCATCACCTGCACGTTGGGCTCGATGCCGAACATCGTGTCGTCGAGCTCGACGGTGCCGGCGTCCTTGCCGGTCCGGTCCTTGAGCGTGATCTCGGCCATCGTCGTTCAGCCCTCCTTCACCGGCGCGACTTGACGGCGTGGCGGACGACGACGACCCCGCCGTTGGGGCCGGGCACCGAGCCCTTGACGAGGAGCAGGTTGCGCTCGGGATCGGACTCGACCACCTCGAGGTTGAGCGTGGTCACCTGCTGGTGGCCCATCTGGCCGGCCATCCGCATCCCCTTGAACACCCGCGCCGGGAAGGCGCACGAACCGATCGCGCCCGGCGCGCGGTGGTGCTTGTGGTTGCCGTGGCTCGCGCCCTGGCCCTTGAAGTTGTGCCGCTTCATCGTGCCGGCGAAGCCCTTGCCCCGGCTGACCGCGGTGACGTCGACCTTGGAGCCGGCGGCGACGGCGTCGACGGCGATCTCCTGCCCGACCTCGTAGCCGTCGACGGAGTCGAGGCGCAGCTCGACCAGCCGCTTGCCGGCGGCGACGTCGGACTTGGCGAAGTGGCCGGCCTCGGGCTTGGTCAGCTTCCGCGCGTCGCGGAACCCGTACGTGACCTGGAGCGCGCTGTAGCCGTCGCGCTCGGGCGTCTTCACCTGGACGATGCGCATCGGCTCGACACGCAGCACCGTCACCGGGACGACCTTGTCGTCGACCCACTTCTGGCTCATGCCGACTTTCTCGCCGACGATCGCTGTGGTTGCCATGGCGGCTGTTCCTTGCTGAATGTGTCGAGCCGTGGGCCGACGCTGTATCGCACGCCGAGCACGGGCGCCGTCCACGCAAATGCTCCGCCGGCGGCGCCTGCGGAGCATCGAGATGTGTTGTCGCCGTGAGGTCCCTGGCGGCGTCCGCCAGGCGCACACGGACATCGGTTGCGAAGCGTTCCGTACCGTGCCAGTCCCCTGGCACAAGGAGGAGATGCTAGCGGGCGCCGCAGAAGCGCCACAACCAGCCGTTTCCCTCGGCTGTCCGCTGCTCGGCCCGTCGCGGCTCGTGCTGCCCGGCGTCGGCGTCAGTCCTCGGTCGGGCGCTCGGCGAGCACGACCTCGAACGTCTGCTCCTCGCCGTCGCGGAGGACGACCACTTCGACCTCGTCGCCCGGCTCCCGGTCGCGGACGGCGGCGACCACGCCTTCGGCACCGTCGGTGGTGGAGTCGTCGACCGAGAGGATCACGTCGCCCTGCTCGAGACCGACGTCGGAAGCCGGGGAGCCCGTCGGCGACCTCGGTGATCACGGCTCCTTGGCCCCCGTCGGAGCGGTCGTCGAGGCTCACGCCGAGGAAGCCCTCCGACCTCGGCTGCGCCGCCGGCCCGGTCCCGCAGCGCCGCCAGTACGTCCTCGACCTCCTCGATGGCGATGGCGAAGCCGACGTTGGTCGCCGCGGTCGTCGCGTCGCTGCGGGCCACCGCGGTGTTGATCCCGACGACCAGCCCGGCGGCGTCGACGAGCGGGCCGCCGGAGTTGCCCGAGGAGATCGCGGCGTCGGTCTGGATCAGGCGGTCGAGGGCGCCGTCGGTGATCCTGAGCGTGCGGTCGAGGGCCGAGACGATGCCCTGCGTGACCGACGGTTCGCCGTCGAGGTCGAGGGCGAAGCCGATGGCGACCACCTCGTCGCCCAACTCGACGTCGTCGGGTGGGGCGAACTCGGCCGGCGTGAGGTCGTCGGCGTCGATCTGCAGCAGGGCGAGGTCGTTGCCGAGGTCCGATCGCCACCAGCTCGGCCTCGGTCGGCTCGGTCTCGCCGGCCAGGCGCACCCGGATCTCGGTGGCGTCGGCGACGACGTGGGCGTTGGTCAGGATCTCGCCGTCCTCCGACACCACCACCCCGGTGCCGACCGCTTCGCCGGCGACCGTGCCCCCCTCGACGTCGGCGCTGATCGTGACCACGGACGGGCCGACCCGCTCGGCCACCCGCTTGACGTTGATCGCCAGTCGCCTCGTCGTCGTCGCCGTCGGCGAGCCACGCCCCGAGCACCGCCCCGATCAGGCCGGCCAACAGCACCGCGCCAACCGCGGCGGCGACGATCGACCGGCCATCGCTCGGGACCGGGTCCGCGCCGGCGTCCGCGCCGGCGGCCGAGGCGGCACCCCGGGCGCGGGCGGCGGCAGAACCCGCATGGCCCGAATGTTTACCGCCGGCCGCCGGGCGTGCGCACCGACGCGTCAGTCGGCAGCGCGGTAGGTCAGACCCAGATCGCCGTTGGTGAGGGTGAGCACGTCCGGCCTCGATCTCGTACGTGACCGTGCCCTGGAGGACGTCGAGCACATGGGCCTCGACCTCCATCGAGGCTTCGTCGCACGCCATCCGCGTGGTGGCGATCGGTCCGAACGTGATCTCCTGCTCGGTCGCCTCGTAGCTCGCCCGAGCCGGAGTTGCAGCCGGTGACGACGGACACCTCGCCGGCTCGAACTCAGGCGTCGGCGTCCGCTCGGTGGCCACCGACGACACGGCGTCCGCCGACACGAGGCTGTCGAGCACCCAGTCCGTGCCCTCGAGCGGGCGGTCCGGGTCGGCGACCTCCCGGTCGAGCAGGGTGATCGTCACGTCACCACCGCTGAGGGTGAGCGTGTCGCCGTCGACGGCGACGGCGGGTCGCGAGGTCAGGAACGACGGCCAGCCAGGTGTCCTGGTCCATCAGCGCCGGCGGTCGCAGGCCATCTCCGTCATCACCATGTTCTCGGGGACGACGAGCACGTCGCCCTCGATCGACCACGTGCCGCCGAGCTGGTTGCACCCGGCGTTGGCGCCGAGTTCGGTCGCCGTCGAACGTCAACCGGATCTCCGACCCCTCGACGAGGTCGTGGCCGGTGACGTCGGTCGAGACGTACTCGTGGCCGTCGAGGTCGAGCTGGCGAGGTCGCGGTGGTCACGGGGGTGTCGGCGGTGGTCGGGCCGGGCGCCGTCACGCGGCGGGCTCGAGACGGCCGCGGCGACGCGGCGTCGAGTCAGCCGCATCTGCGGCGGGATCCGGCCAACAGCTGGCACGATTCCCGCCCAGACGGTGCGACGTGACACGATTCGCCGCCCAGGTTCCGGGGTCAGCTCGCCTGGATCTTGATCTCGATGTCGACGCCGGCGGGGAGCTCGATGCGCTGCAGGCTGTCGATCGTCTTGGCGTTGGGGTTGACGATGTCGATCAGGCGCTTGTGCACCCGCATCTCGAAGTGCTCGCGCGAGTCCTTGTCGATGTGCGGCCCGCGGATCACGGTGTAGCGGTGCTTGGCGGTCGGCAACGGGATCGGCCCGCGCACCGTGGCGTCGGTGCGGGTGACGGTCTCGACGATCTTCTTCGTCGACTGGTCGATGATCTCGTGGTCGAACGCTTTGAGACGGATGCGGATGCTCTGCGCCATGTGCGTCAGCTCACTTGATGATCTTGGTGACGCGGCCGGCGCCGACGGTGCGGCCACCTTCGCGGATGGCGAAGCGGAGGCCTTCGTCCATCGCGATCGGTTTGCCCAACTCGACGGTCATCACGATGTTGTCCCCCGGCATCACCATCTCGGTCCCCTCCGGCAACTCGATCGTGCCGGTCACATCGGTGGTGCGGAAGAAGAACTGCGGCCGGTAGTTGTTGAAGAACGGCTTGTGCCGACCCCCCTCCGCCTGCTTCAACACGTACACCTGGCCCTCGAACCGGGTGTGCGGCGTGATCGACTGCCCGGCTTGCACAACACCTGACCCCGCTCCACCTCCTCCTTCTTCGTCCCCCGCAACAACGCCCCGATGTTGTCCCCCGCCCGACCCTCATCGAGGATCTTGCGGAACATCTCCACCCCCGTACACGTCGTCTTCTGCGTGTCCCGCAACCCGACGATCTCGATCTCATCACCAGTGTGCACCACCCCCTGCTCCACCTTCCCGGTGACCACCGTCCCCCGCCCCGTGATCGTGAACACATCCTCGATCGGCATCAAAAACGGCTTGTCCAAATCCCGCACCGGCTCCGGCACGTACGCTATCCACCGCATCCATCAACTCCAGCACCTTGGCCTGCCAGTCCGCATCCCCCTCCAACGCCTTCAACGCCGACACCCGCACGATCGGCGCATCATCACCCGGGAACTCGTACTCGGTCAGCAGCTCCCGCACCTCCAACTCCACCAGATCCAACAACTCCTCGTCATCCACCATGTCCGCCTTGTTCAACGCCACCACGATGTACGGCACCCCCACCTGCCGGGCCAACAACACATGCTCCCGGGTCTGCGGCATCGGCCCATCCGTCGCCGCCACCACCAGAATCGCCCCATCCACCTGCGCCGCCCCCGTAATCATGTTCTTGATGTAATCCGCATGACCCGGCATATCCACATGCGCGTAATGCCGCTTCTCCGTCTCATACTCGATATGCGCAATCGAAATCGTGATCCCCCGCGCCTTCTCCTCCGGCGCCTTATCAATCTGATCAAACGACGTGTACTCCGCCAACCCACGCTCCGCCAACGTCTTCGAAATCGCCGCCGTCAACGTCGTCTTCCCATGATCAATATGACCCATCGTCCCAACATTCACATGCGGCTTCGTCCGCTCAAACTTCGCCTTGCTCATGGCAGATTGGACTCCCTGTCCTCAGTTGAAAGCTCTCGTTGGCTAGCTGTGGGTTGTCAAAGAGCACTCGCCCCGGCGATCACTCGCCGCGCACTCGCTTGATGATCTCCGATGCGATGTTCTCCGGCACCTGCTGGTAGCTGTCGAACTGCATCGTGTAGGTCGCCCGCCCCTGGGTGCGGGAACGGAGGTCGGTACTGTATCCGAACATCTCCGACAGCGGCACCGACGCCGTGACGACCTGCGTGTTGCCGCGCGCTTCCATGCCGCCGATGCGGCCGCGGCGGCTCGACAGGTCGCCCATCACGTCGCCCATGTACTCCTCGGGCGTGACCACCTCGACCGACATGATCGGCTCGAGCAGCACCGGCTTGGCCTGCTCGGCCGCCTTGCGGAAGCCGGCCTGGCCGGCGATCTTGAACGCCATCTCCGACGAGTCGACGTCGTGGTACTGGCCGTCGACGAGGCGGACCTTGACGTCGACGGTGGGGTACCCGGCGAGCACGCCGGAGTCGAGGGCGGCCTGGACGCCCTGGTTGGTCGGCTGGATGTACTCCCGCGGGATGCGCCCGCCGGAGATCTCGTCGACGAACTCGTAGCCGCCACCCGGGTTGGGCTCGACGCTGAGCTTGACGACGGCGAACTGGCCCGAGCCGCCGGTCTGCTTGACGTGCCGGTACTCGACGCTCGTGACCGGCCGGGTGACGGTCTCACGGTAGGCGACCTGCGGCTTGCCGACGGTGGCTTCGACGCTGAACTCCCGCTGCATCCGGTCGACGAGGATCTCGAGGTGGAGCTCGCCCATCCCTGAGATGACCGTCTGGCCGGTGTCCTCGTCGGTGCGGACGCGGAACGTCGGGTCCTCGTCGGACAGCGACTTGAGCGCCTTGCCCAGCTTGTCCTGGTCGCTCTTGGTCTTCGGCTCGATGGCCACGTGGATCACCGGCTCGGGGAACTCCATCCGCTCGAGGATCACCGGGTCGTGGCGATCGCACAGGGTGTCGCCGGTGGTGGTGTCCTTGAAGCCGAGACCGGCGACGATGTCGCCCGCCATCGCCGCGTCGACGTCCTCGCGCTGGTTGGAGTGCATCAGGAGGATGCGGCCGAGCCGCTCGCGCTTCTCCTTGATCGAGTTGTAGACCTCGTCGCCCTTGTTGATCGTGCCCGAGTAGACGCGGAAGTAGGTCAGCTTGCCGAACGGGTCGCTCACGATCTTGAAGGCGAGGGCGGCGAAGGGCGCCTTCTCGTCGGCCTCGCGGACGACGACCTCGTCGCCGCGCAGGTTGGTGCCCTCGGTCGGCGGGACGTCGAGCGGGCTGGGGAGGAAGTCGACGACGGCGTCGAGCATCGGCTGGACGCCCTTGTTCTTGAACGCCGAGCCGGTGAGCACGGGCACGAAGTGGCCGGCGAGCGTGCCGAGGCGGATGACCTTCTTGAGGTCGGCCTCGCTCAGCGGCTCGTCGTGGAGGTACCGCTCGAGCACGTCGTCGTCCTCGCCGCAGACGGTGTCGAGCAGCTTGTGGCGCCACTCGTCGGCCTGCGCCTGGAGGTCAGCGGGGATGTCCTCCTCGTGGTACTTGGCGCCCTTGTCGTCGCCCTCCCAGACGATCGCCTTCATCTTCACCAGGTCGATGACGCCGCGGAACTTCGCCTCCGAGCCGAGCGGCAGCTGGATCACGGCCGGCGTCGCCTCGAGGCGGCTCTCGATCATCTCCACGGTGCGGAAGAAGTTGGCCCCGGTGCGGTCCATCTTGTTGACGAAGCACATCCGGGGGACGCGGTACTTGTTGGCCTGGCGCCAGACGGTCTCGGTCTGCGGCTCGACGCCGGCGACCGAGTCGAAGACGGCTACCGCGCCGTCGAGCACGCGCAGGGACCGCTCGACCTCGATCGTGAAGTCGACGTGGCCGGGCGTGTCGATGATGTTGATGCGATGGTCGTTCCAGAACGCCGTCGTCGCCGCCGACGTGATGGTGATGCCGCGCTCCTGCTCCTGGGCCATGTGGTCCATGACCGCGGCACCCTCGTGGACCTCGCCGATCTTGTAGGTCTTGCCGGTGTAGTAGAGGATGCGCTCGGTCGTGGTGGTCTTGCCGGCATCGATGTGGGCCATGATGCCGATGTTGCGGTAGCGCTCGAGGGGGAACTCACGCTGGGCCATCTTTGAATCACTTTCACCAGTACGAACACACGAAGAACCCGGGCACACGACGGCACCCGGGTCATGAAGGCCGCCATCGCTGAGCGGCGTCGAAGCAGTCTTCAATGTTAGCAGGTGGAGGACCCGCATTCCACCCCTGAGCAGGCGGTCTCGGGCGTCAGGGAGCCGGCGCCGGCTCGGTCCGCGCCGCCGCCGCTCGCGCCGCGTCCATCTTGGCCGTCGTGAGCCGGGGCATGGCGACGACCGCCACCACGAGCTGGGCGACCCCCGGGACGATCCATGCCGGCGCGCAGCGCGGCCTCACGCGACAGCGGTCCGTCGAGCGCGGCGACCAGGACGCCGCCGAGGAGGCCGCCGATCGGAGATCGCCCCCCACCCGAAGAAGCGGTACACGCTGTTGACCCGGCCGAGCAGGCGGTCGGGGATGATCGTCTGGCGCAGGCTCACCGTGATCACGTTCCAGAGCACGGCGCCGAACATCATCACGAACATGAGCACCCAGGCGATCGGCCAGGACGAGACCAGTCCGATGGCGATCGTGCAGAGCCCGCCACCCCACAGCGTCAGCGCCGAGCGACGGTCCGGACCCGATGCGCCGCGCTACCGGCGACGCCACCCAGCCGCCGAGGACGCCGCCGAACGCGGCGGCCGTCATCAGGATCGCGAACTCGGTCGTCGACGTACCGAGCACCTCCTGACCCCAGAGCACGATCAGCGCCATGCTCATGGTGCCGAGCAGGTTCAGCATGCCGAGCGTGATGGCCATCGGCCGGAGCAGCTCGTGGTGCCAGAGCCAGCGGAAGCCCTCGGCGGCCTCCTCGCGCCACGGTCGTCGCGCCTGCTCAGCGGTCCGGCTCTCGGACGCGGCGTGGCGGCGATGCTGAACACCAGCGCGGCGGAGACGGCGAACGAGCCGGCGTCGAGCGACGAACGGCAGGGCGAAGCTGACGGCCAGCAGCAGGCTGGCCAGCGGCGGTCCGGCGAACTGGTTGGCCACCAGCTCGGCCGAGTAGAGCCGCCCGTTCGCCCGCTCGAGCTCGCTCGGCTCGACGATCGCCGGCAGGAACGTCTGGGCGCTGTTGTCGTAGAGCACCTCGCCGACGCCGAGCAGCAGGGTGGCGACGATCAGGATGACGTAGAGCAGCCACTCGGTCGAGACGACCTGGTCGACCTCGTCGGGCGCCGGCAGCACGTCGAGCCGGGCGAAGACGGCGACGGCGACGACAGCGGTCAGGACGGCGCGGAGCACGTTGGCGCCGACCATCAGCTGGCGGCGGTCGCTGGCGGTCGGTGATCACGCCGGCCGGCAGCGTGAACACCAGCCAGGGGAGCCGCTGGGCGACGGCGACCAGGGCGACGAGGAGCGGGTTGCGGGTGATCGCCGACGCCAGCCACGGATAGGCGATGATCGAGACCCCGTCGCCGAGGTTGGAGATCGTGGTGGCGGCGAACAGCTTGCGGTAGCTCGGCCCCAGCGCCACGCCGGGCGAACCTACCGACGCTCCTCCCGCGTTCTTGCATCTGATTGCGCGTGCCAGGGCCGCACGATTCAGATGCAGGTTCGGGATTAGCGGCCGTGGGTGATGTAGTCGAAGAGGGCCTGGTTCTCGGTCTCCAGCTGGCCGAGCCGGGCCTTGACCACGTCGCCGATCGACACGATGCCGGCCGAGCAGGCCCTCGCCGTCGATCACCGGCAGGTGGCGGATGCGCCGTTCGGTCATCGACACCATCAGCTCCTCGATCTTGTCGTCGGCGGCGCAGGTGACCACGTCGGTGGACATCGCCGAGGCGACCGTGCGCCCGAGCGCGCTCGACCCGTGGGCGGCCAGCGCCCGCACGACGTCACGCTCGGACACGATGCCGTCGATGTGGCGCCCGTCGTCGGAGACCACCAGGGCGCCGACTCCCCGGTCCCGGAGTTGGGCCGCGGCGTCGGCGAGCGAAGCCTGCTGGTTCACGGTGGCGACGTCGGATCCCTTGGCCTGGAGGATCGATTGGACGTTCATTGCGTTCCCCGGCCACGCAGGCCGTTACGCGTCCCGCACGCTGCGGCTCCCCCGGCTGCGCATCGTCGCTCGGTCATGTCGACATGGCGTTCCTCGCTCGCAGCTGTACTGCGTTCTCCGGACGCAGGTGAGTTGCTGCCCTTCGGCGGCGTTCAGTCGTCCACGTGACGCTGCGCTCACTCGTGCATGTAGCGGCACGTGACATGGCGTCCGGCGCTCTCCTTCGACGGCATCGGGATGACCTTCCCCGACGGCACCCGGGCCATCGAGGAGGTGTCGTTCTCGCTCAGCCACGCGCGAGTTCGTGACGATCGTCGGCCCGTCGGGCTGCGGAAAGTCGACGCTGCTGCGGATCGCCGCCGGCCTGCTCGAGCCGACCACCGGGCGGGTGGAGATCGACCGTGACCACCTCGGCTACGTCTTCCAGGATCCCACGCTGCTGCCGTGGCGCACCGTCCGCCAGAACGTGGAGCTCCTGGCCGAGCTGCGCGGCCTGGGCCGGCAGGAGCGGGCCCGGCTCGCCCAGGACGCCATCGAGATGGTCGGGCTGACCGGCTTCGAGGGCCACTACCCCAAGTCGCTGTCCGGCGGGATGCGGATGCGCTGCTCGCTCGCCCGCACCCTCACGCTGCGCCCGCCGGTGTTCCTGTTCGACGAGCCGTTCGGCGCCGTCGACGAGATCACCCGCGAGCACCTCAACGAGCAGACCCTGGCGCTGTTCCAGGCCGAGGGCTTCGCCGGGCTGTTCATCACCCACTCGATCGCCGAGGCGGTGTTCATGAGCACCCGCGTGATCGTGATGTCACCGCGGCCCGGGCGCATCGTCGCCGAGTTCGCCGTGCCGTTCGACCACCCCCGGTCGCCCGGAGCTGCGCTTCGACCCCGACTTCGCCCTGCTCAGCGGCGACATCTCGAAGGCCCTGCGGGGAGGTCCCTGATGACCGCTGCCGCTCCCCGGCGAGGAGGCGCCGGCGCCGCACGAGGTCCGCGCCGGCCCCACGCACGGCGCCGGCGCTCGAACTGGCTGGGTCGTCGTGTCCCGCCGATCGTGCTCGGCGCCGTCCTCATCGGGGTGTGGTACTTCATCTCCTACGTCGTGCTCGCCCCGCGGCGGCGGTTCCTCCTGCGGCCGCCGCACGAGGTCGTCGAGACCGGCTTCCTCGACCAGGACAACCTCGCCGAGATCCTCGACGGCCTGTACTGGAGCACCCGCGTCGCCCTGATCGGCCTCACCATCTCGATCGTGCTCGGCGTCGCGATCGCCATCCTGATGAGCCAGACGATCATCATCGAGCGGGCCACGTTCCCGTTCCTGGTGATGCTGCAGGCGATCCCGATCCTCGCCATCGTCCCGCTGATCGCGTTCTGGTTCGGCACCGGCGAGGGCTCCAGGGTGATCGTGTGCGTCATCATCTCGCTGTTCCCGATCATCGTGAACACGTTGTTCGGCCTGCAGTCCGCCGACCGGGCGATGCACGACCTGTTCACCCTGCAGCACGCCAGCCGGACGACCCGCCTGCGCAAGCTGATGTTGCCCGCCGCCCTGCCGGCGATGTTCGCCGGGCTGCGGATCGCCGCCGGGCTCGCGGTGATCGGCGCGATCGTCGGCGACTTCTTCTTCGGCCGGGGCAAGCCGGGGCTCGGCCAGCTGCTCAAGCGCTTCGCCAACCGGCTCGAAGGCGAGCAGCTGCTCGCCACGGTGATCGTGTCCTCCGCGCTCGGCGTCGCCGTCTTCCTGTTCTTCGGCTGGGTCCAGAACGCGGGCGATCGGCCGGTGGTACGAACCCGGCGGAGCGGCAGTGAGCGCCGATGGTGCACACTTGGCGTGGAGAGGATGAACGCTCGCTGGAGGTCCGATGAACAAGCCCGTGCTGAACCGATCGCTGGCGGTGCTCGCCGTCATGGGCCTCGCCGCACTCGCGGCGTGTGGTGACGACGACGACGACGGATCGTCGCGCCACCACCGGGGGCACGGGAGCGCCCGATACCTCCGCCGCCGGCCCGGCGACGACCGGCGGGCCCGAGACCACCGGGGGTACGGAGACCACGGCGGACGGCCCGGAGACCACGGCCGGTGGCGGGGCGGTCGACCTCGCCTCGGTCTGCCCGGACCCGATCGTGATCCAGACCGACTGGTTCCCCGAGTCCGAGCACGGTGCCCTCTACAACATGGTCGGCGAAGGGCTACGAGGTCGACGTCGACCAGCAGGTCGTGTCGGGACCGCTCGTCGCCGGCGGCCAGGACACCGGCGTGGACATCGAGATCCGCACCGGCGGGCCGGCGATCGGCGACCAGACCACCGCCGCGGTCGCCTACGCCGACGAGAGCATCAACCTCGTCTACCAGAACACCGAGGGTCAGGTGCTCCAGCACGACGACACCCCGCTGATCTCGGTCATCGCCCCGCTCGAGATCAACCCGCAGATCATCTACTGGGACCCGGAGACCTACCCGGACGTCGCAGACGCTGGCCGACCTCGGCGAGGAGAACATCACGATCAACGTCTTCGGCGGAGGGTGTTCTCCGACGTGTTCGTCGGCAACGGCACCTGGAACGCGGGCCAGGTCGATCCCGTCGTACGACGGCAGCCCCGCCCGGTTCGTCGCCGAGGACGGGGCGATCGCCCAACAGGGGTTCGCCTCCGCCGAGCCCTACACCTACGAGCACGTGTTCGAGGAGTGGGGCAAGCCCGTCGCCTACCAGACCCTCCACGACGCCGGGTTCCAGGTGTACTCGCAGACGCTCGTCCGTCCGCGAGGCCGACCTCGAAGAGCTCCGGCCCTGCCTCGAGCAGCTCGTCCCGATCATCCAGCAGTCGGCGATCGACTTCGTCAACGATCCGGCTCGGGCCAACGAGATCATCATCGACGCCGTCGCTCAGTACGACGGCTTCTGGGTCTACGACGAAGGGCTCGCCGAGTACTCGGTGGAGACGCAGCGCGAGCTCGGCCTCGTCGGCAACGGCCCGGACGACACGCTCGGCAACATGGACGAGAGCGCGGATCCAGACCGTGATCGACCAGATCCGCGACGACGCCGGGCCTGGACGTCCCCGCCGACCTGGTGGCCGCCGACCTGTTCACCAACGAGTTCATCGACCCCGACATCGGACTGTGACGTTCACGCATGGCAGAGGAGCGAACGACGATCTGCATCTCACCATCACCACCGCCATCCACGCCCGCTGGGCCCACCGGGTCGACGGGTTGATCCACAGCCACCCGTGGAGCCTCGAAGCGACCGTCGAGGGGCCGACCGACGCCGACAAGGTGATCCCCGCCGACGACCTCGAGCAGATCCTCCACCGACGTCGTCGAGCCGTGGCGGGGGCACTACCTCACCGACGAGGACGTCGGCAACTGGAAGGGCTACGAGCCGCTGGTGTGGGACCGCGAGCCGACGGTCGAGGAGATCGCCCGCCACATCTGGGAGCAGCTCGACGCCCAAGGTGCCCGGACTGGTGTCGGTCGGGCTCGTCGAGTCGACCGAGTTCGACCGCTGCCGAACGGTGCGCCTGACCCGGTACGCGCCTGAGGCGACCCGGACCGGTCGCGTCTACCAGCGGTAGTGGGCGAAGGCCCGGTTGGACTCGGCCATCTTCTGCATGTCGTCGCGCCGCTTCATCGCCGCGCCGAGGCCGTTGGCGGCGTCCATCAGCTCGGCGGCGAGGCACTCGGACATCGTCTTCTCCCGGCGGGCCCGGGCGAAGTCGACGACCCAGCGGATCGCCAGCGTGGTCGACCGGCGGGGGCGCACCTCGACGGGGACCTGGTAGGTGGCGCCACCGACCCGGCGGCTGCGCACCTCGAGGGGCGGCTTGACGTTGTCGATCGCCCGCTTGACCACGGCGAGGGAGTCGTCGCCGGTCTTGGTGGCGATGATGTCCATCGCGTCGTAGACGATGCGCTCGGCGAGGCTGCGCTTGCCGTTGAGCATCACCTTGTTGACGAGCTGGGTGACGAGCACCGATCGGTGCTTGGCGTCGGCGACGAGCTCGCGGCGGGCGGCGGGACCTTTGCGGGGCATGGGCGGCTCAGCTCACTTCTCGGCCTTGGCGCCGTAACGGCTCCGGGCCTGCTTGCGGTTCTTCACGCCGGCGGCGTCGAGGGCGCCGCGGATGATCTTGTAGCGGACGCCCGGCAGGTCACGGACCCGGCCGCCGCGGACCAGGACGATCGAGTGCTCCTGCAGGTTGTGCCCCTCGCCCGGGATGTAGGCGGTGACCTCGACCCCGCTCGAGAGGCGCACCCGGGCGACCTTGCGCAGCGCCGAGTTCGGCTTCTTGGGGGTGTTGGTGTAGACCCGGGTGCAGACGCCGCGGCGCTGGGGCGAACCCTTGAGCGCCGGGGTCTTGCTCTTGGTGATCTTCGAGCTGCGGCCCTGGCGGACCAGCTGCTGGATGGTGGGCACGCGGTACCTCTCGCGGACGGGCACAGGACCGGGCAATGTTATGGGCGCCGCTACCAGGGAACAACCCGCCGAGGGCGCTCACGCTGCCCGGCCAAACTGGACGGGGTGCGTGTCGCGGCGTTGTTGCGGGGGGTCAACCTCGGAAAGCGGCAGGTGAAGATGGCCGACCTGCGCGCCGCCGTCGAGGCGCTCGGGCACACCGACGTCGCACGTACCTGCAGAGCGGCAACGTCGTGTTCACGCCGGCGACGCGCCGCATCGGCGGACTGGCGAGCCGCAGCTCACCCGGCGCTGGGCATGGAGATCGCCGTGGTCCTGCGCACGGGCAAGGAGCTCGCCGGCCGTCGTCGCCGCCAACCCGTACCCGGTGGACGATCCCGACCAAGGTGGTGGTCACCTTCCTCGCCGACCGCGTCCCGGCGAAGGCGCTGCGACGACATCGACCCGTCGGCGTTCGCGCCGGACGAGTTCACGTTCACCGGCCGGGAGCTCTACGTCAAGCTGCCCAACGGCCAGGCCCGCTCGAAGCTGATGGAAGCCCTCAACAAGCGGGACCTCGGCACTACCGCCACCACCCGCAACTGGCGCACGGTCGTCGCCCTCGCCGACATGACCGCCTGACCGCATCCGAGGTTTCGGGGCACCCGGGGTTTCCGCCCGGATGCGGTGCAGCAAACCCTCGGATGGATTCAGGTCAGAGCAGCACCCAGTCGGTGTGGACGACCGGCTGGCCGTCGGCGCCCAGGATCGTCAGGCGGACCGGACCCGGCAGCACCTCGTCGAACCCGAACCGGCCGAGACTGTCGCTGCGGGTGGTAGAGGACGCGGTCGCTGCCGTGCAGCTCGATCGCCATCTCCGCGCCGGGGATCAGTTGCCCGATGATGCGCCGGGTGGCGTCGTCGATCACCATCACCTCGATCTCGACACCCGGGGCCTGGAACGTGACCTGGCGTGCGGTGTCCTCGCTGCGCACCCCGGTGAGCTCGGTCGCCGAGTCGAACACCAACTCCGCCAGCTCGGCGTCGATGGTCCGCCACGTCCACGCGGCGAGGGCGCCGGTGATCACGTGCTCGGGTACCGGCTCGACCGCGCGCAGGGCCCGGCCCACCAGCTCGAGCAGTTCGTCGTCACGGCCGTTCATGGCTGTCCTTCCTTCGGGTCGAAGCCGGGCGGCAGCAGCCGCTTCAGCCGTTCGAGGCAGCGGGCCCTCGTGGGGCCGATGCTCCCGATCGGGCGGCCGAGCATCTCGGCGATCGTGTGGTAGTCGAGCGGCGGCACCGTGCACAGCAGCCGCAGCAGCTGCTGGTCGTCATCAGGCAGTTGGGCGAACGCGCGCAGCACGGTCCGCATGTCGACGTCGTCGGTGATCCGCTCCTCGACCGACGGCGACGTGAGTTCGGCTGATTCGGCGATCGTCGCCTGCGGCAGCAGCCGGGAGTTGCCCCGAATGACCCGTAGCGCTTCGTTCCTCGTCGTCGTGGCCAGCCACGACGCGAGCCGATCTGGCTCGCGGATGCGGCCGCAGTGCTCCGCCAGCCGCAGCCACACCGTCTGCACCACGTCGTCGGTCGACGCCGAGGACAGCCGGTACGAGCGCGCCACCGACCACACCAGTCCGGCATAGCGGTCGACGAGCTCCTTCCACGCCTGTTCGTCGCCGTCGATGACGCGACTCAGCAGCTCCTGGGCTTCCACTGGCGCAGAGCGTACGCGGGTCGGCCCGTCCAGCACGATGCTCACATGAACAGGAGCATGCGGAGGATGGGCGTGATACCGGAAATTGACCGCGCGGTCAGACGTCCAGGTCAGGCACCGATCGCCAGGAACGAGGCGGCGGTCGGGTCGAGCGCACCGTCGACCGACGACGGTGCGGGCGAGCGCGGCGGCCGGCGGCGCACCCTCGACCATCGCCTGGTGCACGGCGACCATCACGGGCGACGACCCGCTCGTCGCTCACCGGCGTGAGCGGGGCGATGATCGTCGACGCGCCGAAGGTCATCAGCGCGCTGGCCAGTCCGAGCAGCGTGCCCCCGCGGAGGACGGACGAGGTCGCGACACTGCACGCCGAGAGCACGACCGTGCGCGGCATCGTCCGGCAGCGCTCCAGGTCGTACACGGTGAGCGGGCCGTCGGCGAGCGACAGGGTCGAGAACAGCGGGTTGTCGGCCCGGTACGAGCCGTGGCACGCGAGGTGGGCGAGGCGGCTTCGGCCCGAGGGCCTGCAGGGCCGCGTCGGCGGTGGCGGCGGCGCCGAGGAGCACCGTCGGCCGGTGGTACAGCGCGGCGACCGTCTCGACCTCCGACCGGCGCGGCCGGTAGCTCCGGGCCGGCGGCGAGCAGAACGCCGCGCCGGCGGCCTGGCAACTCGGCCGCCGCGCCTGGCCACCGCCCAGCCGATCAACGACGGCGAGACGGAGACCGGCCGGCCGGAGAGCCCCGGCAGCGCGCGCCCACGCCAGGCCGTGCAGGGCGCCAGTGGGCACGACGACCAGTGGCCGCTCCGACCGCCGCACCCGCGTCGGGCACGAGGCGGTCGGCGAGCCGCTCGGCCGAGCTCGTCGAGCGTCGCCCGCGCCGCCGCCTTCGACGCCGCCGAGCCCTGGACCCGGTTGAGCCGGTGGATGGCGAACGCGCACGCATCGATGTCGTCGGCGAGGCCCGCGTCACGAGCCCAGCTCGTGCAGCCGCGCCCGGCCGCCGACGACGGAGACCGCGTACGAGCTGGCCGTCGACGGCGGCGTACTCGAGCAGCACGTGATCGCCGAGCGCGTCGATGGCGTCGCCCACGCCGACCGACATCGCATCACCGCCCGCCTTCGCCCGCCGCGTGTGGTCGCGGATCGCGCGCTCGAGCTCGACCCGGCGGCGGCGCAGGTCGACGGCGTCCCCACCGGCGCCGATCGCCGCCCGCAGGTCCTCGGTCACGACACGAAGCTCGGCGAGCAGCGCGGCGAGCTCATCGTCGCTCGGCGGCGTCGCCCGCGGCGCCAGCCAAAGCGTCCGGCGCGTCGCCTCGACCCGATCGAGCAGCTCCCGCGGGTGGTGATCGTCGACCGCCAGCCGCGTACCGAGCTCGACGAGCGCCTCCCCGTGGCCGGCGGCGAACGTGCGGAACTCGAGGGCGCCCAGGCTGGTCTGGTTCGTCGGCGACGACCCGTAGTCCGCGCCGCACCGCCGCCCGCGCCCGCCGCCGGTCGCATCGCGCCTCGGCCAGCAGCCCGCGGGCGAGGTACGCCGCCGCCCGATCCCCCGCCGGCCGGTCGGCGACGACCCGCAGGCCGCCGAGTACGTCAGCGGCCCGGTCGACGTCGCCCGCGCCGAGGAACAGCTGCCCGGCCCGCACCCGGGCGCGCGGTCGCCTCGCTGGACCACCCGAACTGGTCGAGCCGGCGTGAGACGTCCCACATCGCCTCGCCGGTCGCCGCGGTCGGCTTCTCCGTCGCTTCGATCTCGGCCAGGGCGAACTCGGCGAGCGCCGAGTGAGCCGAGCGATGCTGGCGACGCAGGAGGCATGACGCTCTCCTCGGCAGCCACCCGCGCCCGGTCCAATTGTCCAGCGGCAAGCCGGCACCGGACGGCAAGCAGGGCGTAGTCGGCGAGATCGGTCTCGGTGCCGTGCGTGCGTACGCCTTCGAGCGCGTCGTCGGCAGCATCGACCGCCTCGGTGAGGAGGTTGCTCCGGAGCAGGACTTCGGCTCGATCTGCCTGGGCGAGTGCAGCATGGTCCGATCGGCCGAAGCGCTCGAACTGGGCCTCGGGCGGCGGTGAGGTCGTCGATCGCCGCTGAGAACTGTCCGGCCCGCGAGCGCGCGTACCCGAGATTGTGGCGCGCTGCCGCGGCCGGCAGCCTTGGCCTGCTCCCTCGGCCAGCTCAGCGGCCTCCGCGAGTTCAGCTTCGGATCGGCGAAGGTCACCCCGTTGAACGTGCAGGATCCCGACGTTTACGAGGAGCCTCACCAGGCCGACGTCGTCGCCGGTGCCGGCGAACCGCCGTTGCGCGGACAGGTAGTCGCGCTCCGCGCGCGGCGAGGTCGCCCGACGCGATGCTTGATCATCCCGCGCTGCGTCTCCAGTCGCGCCAGGTCGGCGCCTCTCAGATGCGGTCGGGCCTGCTCGAGGATCTCCAGCGCGCCGTCGGCCGACCCGGTGTAGAGCGCGACCAGTGCCAAGGTGGTGTCGATCCGAGCGGCAAGTACTTGGTTGCCGAGCTGCGACGGCCTCTTGGCGCGCGGCGAAGAGTTCTTCGGCGCCCGGCGACATCTCACCGCGCTCGCGGAGCGCCATCCCACGCGCCCAACGTGCCTGGATCCGCACGTCACCGGAAGCGTCATCGGACGTCCATGACGGCGGTGGCCAAGCGAATCGCGACGGTCGGGATCGTCGTGAACAGACCAAGAACGCCTTGTCCACAGCACGACCGTGCTTGACTCGCACCGACCGGATCGTACGAGGATCACCTGAGCGCCGGCGTGCTCCCGCTCGGGCCAGCGTGAAGGAGCAGCAAATGGCAGCAGAACGACGACGAGGGTCAGCATCGAAGCCCGGTTGCGGCAGCGCGGAATCACGGTCGCTTCGAACGACCGTGGCGACAGCAGTCTCGTGCGGGCGAACGAAGCAATCGTGCGCCTCGAGCCCGGATGAGGAGCAGGAGCTCGAGCGACAGAGCAGAGCCGCCAAGGCGATCCTCGCCGAGCTCAAGCTCTACCAGCGCCCGCGCGGGGCAAGGACGACCGGTGACCAGGACCGGTGCCCTCCTCCATGTCGACCTGCCTCGGGAGCGCGATGTCACTCGCTCACCGGGCGAGCGGATCACGGACGCGGTCGCCGCGGCGAGGGCGCCGGCCTGGCTCTCGTCGCCGAACTACGTGTACTTCGGGACGACGAACTTCGAAGGTGCACCGTCGTTCCTCGGCAACCCGTCGTTCCTCGGCAACCCGTCGTTCCTCGGCAACCCGTCGTTCCTCGGCAACCCCTCGTTCCTCGGCGCAACCCGCGACCACGTTCATCGCGCGTTGCCCGCCGACCCCGTGCCGGGTCTCGTCGGGCTTCCGCGGCGCCTATCGACCGACGACGGCGGAGCCCGAAGGTCCTCGTGCTCGACACCGGGCTGTACACAATGGACGACGGAGCCGGAGGTCGCCAAGCTGGGCCTGAAGCGCTCCGCAGAGCGTGCGTGCTCCACGCCGACTGGCGGATTTCCGGCGAGGAGAAGGCCGAGGACGACGAGGACGAGACCGACGGCAACGGCGATCAGGCGCTCGACCTCCAATCAGGCCACGGCACCTTCATCTCCGGCTTAGTTCACCGACTCTGTCCAGCCGCCGAGATCCACATCGACGGCGTGCTCTCCAGCCTCGGCGATGGCGACGACATTTCGATCGCCGAAGGGCTGGGGCGCGCCGTGGGACGTCTCGCGCGCCGGCGAACACTTCGACGTGATCGTGATGAGCCTCGGCGCGTACACGCTCGACGACGAGCCGCCGCCGCTGGCCACGGCCATCGCCGATCTCGTCGATACGACCAAGACGGTGGTGGTCGCGGCCGCTGGGAACGCCGGCTCGTGCCGGACGTACTGGCCGGCCGCGCTACCCGGCGTCGTCGCGGTCGGAGCCGTTGACAGCGGCGGCCGGGCGTGGTTCTCCAACTACGGAGGCTGGGTCGACGCCTGCGCACCGGGCGTCGACGTGCGGAGCACGTTCTACGGCACCGACGAGGAGCCGCTCAAGGAGCCCTCGGTGACGAGGTCTTCAACGAGTTCAAGGGGTGGGCGATGTGGAGCGGGACGAGCTTCGCCGCGCCGAAGGTGGCCGCGGTGATCGCCGACGAGGCGGCGCGCCTGGGTATCAGCACGCCGGAAGCCTGGAAACGTCTGTCCCACTACCGGCATTTCCGCTACCCGGACCTCGGCATCGTCTTCAACGTCCTCTAAACCCCCTCGTTCTGTCCGCCGGGATCGGACGGCACACGGGCCGTTCCAAACGACAGAACGGAACGGACCGTCGACCTGCAACGATGGTGGCAGTGATCGTCGACGCCGCGTGGTACGTCGAGGGCCGCCGGACGCTGGAGACGGACTCGATCGAGAAGCTCGCGGCCGAGCGCGGCGGGACCGGGTTCGGTTGGCTCGGGCTGCGGATGCCGACCGATGCCGAGCTCGACGAGACCCGCGACGCCTTCGGGCTCCCCGACCTGGCGATCGACGACGCCCGCAACAAGCACGACCGGCCCAAGGTCGAGCGCCACGGGGACTGCCTCCTCACCGTGGTGCCCACCGCCCGCTACGTCGACGAGCGGGAGGAGGTCGAGTTCGGCGAGCTCTTCTTCTACGCCGGTCGGGACTACATGCTCACCGTCCGATACGGGCAGGCTGCCCCACTGACCGGCGTGCGGCAGGAGCTGGAGCGCCAGCCCGAACGGCTCGCCCACGGCCCGGGGGCGGTGCTCCAGGCGGCCCTGCTGCACGTCGTCGAGTCCTACATCCCGGTCGTCGAGGGACTCGAGCACGACGTCCGGGAGGTCGAGCGCGACGTCTTCAGCGACACCCGCGATCAGCCGACCAAGCGGATCTACTTCCTCATCCGCGAGGTGCTCGACTTCCTCGTCGCCCTCGAACCACTGTCGACATCCGTGAAGAAGCTGACGTCGGTCGAGTGCATGCCGTGGGTGCACCCCGAGATCAAGCCCGCTGTTCCGCGACGTCGACGACGTGCTGTCGGAGGTCGTCGAGCGCGGCCGCACCGTCCACCAGCTCCTCCAGAACGCCCTCAACGCCAGCCGCACGGAGGCGTCGTTGCGGCAGAACGAGGACACCCGGAGGGTCTCGGCATGGGCGGCCCTGCTCGTGATCCCGACGCTGGTGTCCGGGATGTTCGGCATGAACCTCGGCGGCATCCCGGGCGCGGACCACGTCCTCGGCTTCGCCATCGTGTGCGCGCTCACCCTGGCGCTGTGCGTGTTCCTCTACCGCAGGTTCAAGGACGCCGGCTGGTTGTAGCTGGCCAGTCGGACGCTCAGGCCTCCGCTGAGCGAGGTCAGGCTCCGCCGGCGCGGCGCGGCCTCGCCCTCGTAGCTGCCGGCGATGCCGGCCAGCCACGCGGCGGGGTCCTCCTCGGCGTCGCTCGAGTAGAACGTCATCGGCTGGTAGTCCGGCGCTTCGATGCCGAACTCGCGGTAGCGCATCATCCCGGTACCGGCCGGGATCAGCTTGCCGATGATGATGTTCTCCTTGAGCCCGATCAGGCTGTCGCCGCGGCCGTCGATGGCGGCCTCGGTGAGCACCCGGGTGGTCTCCTGGAACGACGCCGCCGACAGCCACGACTCGGTGGCCAGCGACGCCTTGGTGATGCCCATGATCTCGGGGCGCCCCTCGGCGGGCCGCTCGGCGGCCTCGACCATGCGCCGGTTGGTGTCGCGGAACTTCTTGGCGTCGACCCGCTCGCCGGGCAGGAAGTCGGTGGCTCCCGGCTCCTGCACGCCGATGCGCCGGGTCATCTGACGAACGATCAGCTCGATGTGCTTGTCGTGGATCGACACGCCCTGGTCGCGGTACACCCGCTGGACCTCCTCGACCAGGTAGAGCTGGGTCTCGCGGATCCCCTTGATCTCCATCAGCTCCTTCGGGTCGAAGGGGCCGTCGGTGATCGGGTCGCCGGCCTTGACCTCCTGGCCGTCGTGGACGATGGGGCGGGCGCCGAGCGGCAGCACGATGGCGTGCTCGTCGCCGTCGTCGTCGACGACGCTCACCGGGATGCCCTTACCCTCGTCCTCGCCGAGGCGGAGCACTCCCGACGCCTTCGCCAGGCGCGCCGCGCCCCGAGGCGTGCGAGCCTCGAACAGCTCGACCACGCGGGGCAGTCCGCCGGCGATGTCCTTGCCGGCCACACCGCCGGTGTGGAACGTCCGCATCGTCAACTGGGTGCCGGGCTCACCGATCGACTGGGCGGCGATGACGCCGACGGCCTCGCCGAGCTCGATCGGCTTGCCGGTGGCGAGCGACCGTCCGTAGCACATCGCGCAGACGCCGAGGTCGGCGTCGCACGTGAGCACCGACCGCACCCGCACCCGGGTGATCTCCTTGTCGTCGCGGAGCTGGGCCATCTCCTCGTCGCCGACGATCGTGTTGCGCTCGAGCTTGGTGCCGTCGGACAGCTCGATGTCGTTGAGCAGCGCCCGCCCGAACAGCTTGGTCTCCAGGTACGTCCGCCGGTTCGGCTGGTCGGCCTCAACGTCCTCGACCCAGACACCGAGCGTGGTCTCGCAGTCGTCCAAGCGGACGATCAGCTCCTGGGCGACGTCGACCAGGCGCCGAGTCAGGTACCCGGAGTCGGCCGTGCGGAGGGCGGTGTCGACGAGGCCCTTCCGGGCGCCGGGGGTGGCGATGAAGTACTCGAGCGTCTCGAGACCCTCGCGGAAGTTCTTCTTGATCGGCCGCGGGATCATGTCGCCGCGGGGGTTGGCGACGAGGCCGCGCATCCCGGCGATCTGGCGCATCTGGGTCATGTTCCCGCGGGCGCCCGACCCGACCATCATGTCGATCGGGTTGAATCGCTGGGCCTTGAACTCGGCCTCCATCGCCCTCTGCACCTCGGCGGTGGCGTCGGTCCAGATGCGCACCTCCTGCTGGCGGCGCTCACCGTCGGTGATGATCCCGCGGCGGAACTGGTTCTCGACCTTGTCCGCCTGGTCCTCGTAACGGTCGAGGATCTCGCCCTTCTTCGCCGGCGTCTTGACGTCGTCGATCGACACGGTCAGGCCGGACTGCGAGGCGTAGCGGTAGCAGAGGTTCTTGATCGCGTCGAGCGACGAGGCGATCAACGCCTTCGGGTAGTTGTCGGACAGGCGCTCGACGATCACGCCCATCTCCCGCTTCTTGACCACCTCGGTGATGTGGCCGAAGCGCTCGGTGTAGTCGTCCGGCAGAGCCTCCTCGAACAGGGCGCGGCCGATCGTCGTCTCGAACGGCTCACCACCCGGACGGACGCATCGTGACCTTGGCGTGGAGGGCGGCGTGGCCCTCGTCGTACGCCCGCAGCGCCTCCCACAGGTGGCGGAACACGCGACCCTCGCCGGCGGCGCCGTCGACCGCCTCGGTGAGGTAGAACGCGCCGATCACCAGGTCCTGGGTGGGGGTCACGATCGGCCGACCCGACGCCGGCGACAGGATGTTGTTCGCCGACAGCATCAGCACCCGGGCCTCGGCCTGGGCCTCCGCCGACAGCGGGACGTGGATCGCCATCTGGTCGCCGTCGAAGTCGGCGTTGAACGCCGTGCACACGAGCGGGTGGATCTGCAGCGCCTTGCCCTCGACGAGCACCGGCTCGAACGCCTGGATGCCCAGGCGGTGCAGCGTCGGCGCCCGGTTGAGCAGGACCGGGTGCTCCTTGATCACGTCCTCGAGGACGTCCCACACCTGCGCCCGGCGACGCTCGACCATCCGCTTGGCGGTCTTGATGTTCTGGGCCAGCTCGAGGTCGACGAGGCGCTTCATCACGAACGGCTTGAACAGCTCGAGCGCCATCAGCTTGGGCAGGCCGCACTGGTGCAGCTTGAGCGTCGGCCCGGCGACGATGACCGAGCGGCCGGAGTAGTCGACGCGCTTGCCGAGCAGGTTCTGGCGGAACCGGCCCTGCTTGCCCTTCAACATGTCCGACAGCGACTTCAGCGGGCGGTTGCCCGGACCGGTGACCGGCCGGCCGCGGCGGCCGTTGTCGAACAGGGCGTCGACGGCCTCCTGCAGCATGCGCTTCTCGTTGTTGACGATGATCTCCGGGGCGCCGAGGTTGAGCAGCCGCTCGAGCCGGTTGTTGCGGTTGATCACGCGGCGGTACAGGTCGTTGAGGTCCGACGTGGCGAACCGGCCGCCGTCGAGCTGGACCATCGGGCGCAGCTCGGGCGGGATCACCGGCACGACGTCGAGGATCATCGCCTTGGGGTCGTTGATCCGCCGGCCGTGCTCCTCGCGGCGGTTGAACGAGGCGACGATCTTGAGCCGCTTGATCGCCTTCTGCTTGCGCTGTGCGCTCAGCGGCTTGCGACCCGACTCGCCCGGGTCGATCGCCTCGCGCAGCTTGATCTCCTCCTCGTCGAAGTCGATCCGGTCGATCAGCTGCTTGATCGCGTCCGCGCCGGTGCCGCCCTCGAAGTAGTCGCCGTACTTGTCGCGCAGCTCCCGCCACAGCATCTCGTCGTCGATGATCTTGCGGGCGTGGAGGTCGCGGAACTCGTCCCACGTGCGGGCGACGAGATCGAGCTCGATCTCGTACCGCTCACGCAGCGCCTCGACGTCACGATCGGCGTCGCGACGCAGCTTCTTGGTGTCGGTACCTTCGGTCTCGGCCGTCTCGGCCTCCGCCTCGAGCTCCTTGAACCGGCGGTCGATCGCCAGCTCGAGCTCCTTCTGGATCGCGTCGCGCTCCTCGAGGTACTCGGCCTCCAACGTGGACAGGTCCTCGTGGCGCTTGTCCTCGTCGACCCACGTGACCAGGTTGGCGGCGAAGTAGATCACCTTCTCCAGCTGCTTGGCCTTGAGCTCCTCCTTGGGCTCGATGCCCGCCAGCAGGTAGGCCAGCCACGACCGGGTGCCGCGCAGGTACCAGATGTGCACCACCGGCGCCGACAGCTGGATGTGCCCCATCCGCTCGCGGCGCACCTTGGAGCGGGTGACCTCGACGCCGCAGCGCTCGCAGATGATCCCCTTGAAGCGCACCCGCTTGTACTTGCCGCAGTAGCACTCCCAGTCCCGCGTCGGGCCGAAGATCTTCTCGCAGAACAGGCCGTCCTTCTCCGGACGCAGCGTGCGGTAGTTGATCGTCTCGGGCTTCTTCACCTCGCCGTGCGACCAGGTGCGGATCTGGTCGGCGGTGGCCAGCCCGATCTTGAGCTGGTCGAACATGTTCACATCGAGCATTTCGTGTCCGTTCTTCGCGTGTCGTGTGTCGTCGTTGGATGTGTTCGAATTCAGTAGGCGCGGATCGGGCGGCGGCTGCGTTCGTCGTCCTCGTCGTCCGAGCCACGCTCGGGGCGGGAGATGTCGATGCCGAGCTCCTCGGCGGCGCGGAAGACGTCCTCGTCGAGCTCGCGCATCTCGATCTCGGAGCCGTCGTCGGCGAGCACCTCGACGTTGATGCAGAGGGCCTGCATCTCCTTCATCAGCACCTTGAAGCTCTCTGGCACCCCCGGCTCGGGGATGTTGTCGCCCTTGACGATGGCCTCGTACACCTTCACCCGGCCGAGCACGTCGTCGGACTTGATGGTGAGCAGCTCCTGCAGGCAGTAGGCGGCGCCGTAGGCCTCGAGCGCCCACACCTCCATCTCCCCGAAGCGCTGGCCGCCGAACTGCGCCTTGCCGCCCAGCGGCTGCTGGGTGATCATCGAGTACGGGCCGGTCGAGCGGGCGTGGATCTTGTCGTCGACCAGGTGGGCCAGCTTGAGGATGTACATGTACCCGACCGTGATCGGGTTGTCGTAGGGGTCGCCCGTTCGACCGTTGTACAGGACGGTCTTGCCGTCGCCGCCGATGAGGCGGGTGCCGTCGGGCGACTCGGCGTTGAGATTGGCGAGGATCTGCTGGATCGTCGGGTGGTCACCGGATTCCTCGGACTCGTCCCAGTGGGCGCCGTCGAACACCGGCGTGGCGACGAACGTCGCCGGCGGGGTGCTCGGACGGGTCTTGGACTCGGTGCCGCGGATCGGCGCCTGCCCGACGGCGTCGCCCGACGACGGATCGGTCCAGCCCCACCGGGCGCAGTAGCCGAGGTGGGCCTCGAGCACCTGACCGACGTTCATCCGGCTCGGCACGCCGAGGGGGTTGAGGATGATGTCGACCGGGGTGCCGTCGGCGAGGAACGGCATGTCCTCGACCGGCAGGATCTTGGAGATCACGCCCTTGTTGCCGTGGCGGCCGGCGAGCTTGTCGCCGACGGAGATCTTGCGCTTCTGGGCGACGTAGACCCGCACCAGCTGGTTGACGCCGGGCGGGAGCTCGTCGCCGTCGTCGCGGTTGAAGACCTTGACGTCGATGACCTTGCCGGACTCACCGTGGGGCACCTTCATCGAGGTGTCGCGCACCTCGCGGGCCTTCTCGCCGAAGATCGCCCGCAGCAGGCGCTCCTCGGGCGTCAGCTCGGTCTCGCCCTTCGGGGTGACCTTGCCGACGAGCACGTCGCCGGCGTCGACCTCGGCGCCGACGCGGATGATCCCGCGGTCGTCGAGGTCGGCGAGGATGTCGTCGGAGAGGTTCGGGATGTCCCGGGTGATCTCCTCCGGCCCGAGCTTGGTGTCCCGGGCGTCGACCTCGTGCTCGTGGATGTGGATCGAGGTCAGCACGTCGTCGCGGACGAGGCGCTCGGACAGGATGATCGCGTCCTCGAAGTTGTAGCCCTCCCAGGGCATCAGGGCGACGAGCAGGTTCTTGCCGAGAGCCAGCTCGCCGTGGTCGGTCGACGGGCCGTCGGCGAGGATCGTGCCCTTGTGGACCTTCTGCCCCTCGACCACCTGGGGCCGCTGGTTGATGCACGTGTCCTGGTTGGAGCGGCGGAACTTGGCCAGCCGGTACACCTTGCGTCCCGAGCGTCTTGTACTGGACGGTGATCGAGTCGCCGGTGACCTCGGTGACCTCGCCGTCCTCCAGCGCCTGCAGCAGGTCGCCGGCGTCGCGGGCGGCCCGGTCCTCGATGCCGGTGCCGATGTACGGCGCCTCGGAGCGCACGCAGCGGCACGGCCTGCTTCTGCATGTTGGCGCCCATCAGGGCGCGGTTGGCGTCGTCGTGCTCGAGGAACGGGATCAGCGCCGTGCCGACCGAGACGATCTGCTTCGGCTGAACGTCCATGTAGTCGACCTCCGACGGCGGCACGTAGCCGATGTCGGTGGTGGCGCCGAAGAAGCTCTCCGCCTCCAGCATCTTGCGCAGGTCGTCGAGGCTGGCGGCCTGCGGCGAGCGGCGCACGAGCACGCGTTCGTCGGCGAACGTGCCGTCGGCTTTGAGCGGCGTGTTCGCCTGGGCGACGACGTAGTTCTCCTCCTCGTCGGCCGCCATGTAGACGATCTCGCCGGTCACCTTGCCCTTGACGACCTTGCGGTACGGGCTCTCGATGAACCCGAACTCGTTGACCCGGGCGAACGTGGACAGGCCGCCGATGAGGCCGATGTTCGGACCCTCCGGAGTCTCGATCGGGCACATCCGGCCGTAGTGGCTGAAGTGCACGTCGCGGACCTCGAAGCCGGCTCGCTCACGGGACAGGCCACCCGGGCCGAGCGCGGAGAGGCGGCGGCGGTGGGTGAGCCCGGAGAGGGGGTTCACCTGGTCCATGAACTGGGAGAGCTGGCTGGTGCCGAAGAACTCCTTGATCGCCGCGACGACGGGGCGGATGTTGATCAGGGTCTGCGGCGTGATCGCTTCGACGTCCTGGGTCGTCATCCGCTCGCGGACGACGCGCTCCATGCGGGACAACCCGATGCGGACCTGGTTCTGGATCAGCTCGCCGACCGAGCGGATGCGCCGGTTGGCGAAGTGGTCCTGGTCGTCGAGCCGGTAGCCGGGCTCCTGCTTGACGAGGTGGAGCATGTACGTGACGGCAGCAAGGACCTCGCAGCGCGACAGCACGTTCTGGTCAGGGTCGGGCAGGTCGAGCTGGTCCTTCGAGAGCCCGAACAGCGCGCTCGAGCCGGCCGACCTCCTCGCCGAGCTTGCGGTTGAGCTTGTACCGGCCGACCCGGCTGAGGTCGTAGCGGCGGCTCTCGAAGAAGGCGTTGCGGAAGTAGGCGCGGGCCGACTCGACCGTCGGCGGCTCGCCGGGGCGGGCCCGCTTGTAGATCTCGATGAGCGCCTCGTCCTGGGTCGGGAGCGACGTCACGCTCCTTGTCCCACTGGCCCTGGAGGAAGTCGAAGTGGGCGACGAACCGCTCGAGGAAGCCGGGAGCGTTCTCCTCGTCGTAGCCGAGGGCGCGCAGCAGGGTGAAGATGCCGAGGCGGCGCTTGCGGGCGACGCGGGTGCCGGCGGTGACGTCCTTGCCCGGCTTCTGCTCGACGTCGAACTCCATCCACTCGCCGCGGTACGGGTGGATCGTGCCCTTGACGAGCTGGTGCTTGGTGAGGTTGCGGAGGCGGAAGCGCTCGCCCGGCTCGAAGATCACGCCGGGGCTGCGGACGAGCTGGCTGACGACCACCCGCTCGGTGCCGTTGACGATGAAGGTCCCCTTCTCCGTCATGATCGGGAAGTCGCCCATGAACACCGTCTGCTCTTTGATCTCGCCGGTGTTGCGGTTCATGAACCGGGCCCGCACGAACACAGGCGCCGAGTAGGTCATGTCCTTCTCTTTGCACTCCTCGACGGAGAACTTCGGCGGCGGCCGCAGGTCCTCGTCGTTGGGGTCGAACTCGAGTTCGAGCTGAAGCGCCTCGGAGAAGTCCTTGATCGGGCTGATGTCACGGAACGTGTTGGCGAGGCCCTCGTTGAGGAACCAGTCGAAGCTCTCCCGCTGGATGGCGATCAGATCGGGCAGCTCCAGGGGCTCGACCAGGTTGGCGAAGGAATAGCGCTCGCGAGACGTCGAACGAGTGGTCACAGATCACTCCTGGGGGTCGGTGAGAGGGCGCGCTGAAGCGGACCCGGCGAAGGGAAGCGGAACAGCAGGCGCACGGCAACAACGCAGGCTAGCTGTCAGGGCGCACGAAATCAACCAGCTCCTGGGCAGGGACGCCCAGGCCGGGAGTTCAGATGGCTGAGAGGGTAGAGAACGCCCGGTGCGGTGTCAAGGGATCTCGTGCTCGGAGGCCGGCTCGGCCCACTCACGACTCCGGCGAGGCCACGAGGTTTGGTCATCCCGACGTCGTCGGGGACAAGGAAGACCAGTGCCGCCGCCTGTGACCGCGACCTGACGTTCACGACGCTCCCCGCCGGTCAAGACTGGAGGTCGTGACCGGCGGGGCGGCGAAGCGCAACCCAACCGCCGACGCGCCAGCGTCGTGTCCAAGGTGGTGGTGAGCGCCGTGCTGGAGCCCGACCCGACCATTATCGAGCGCACGCCGCCGACGGAGATCGAGCATGTGTTCCGCGCCCACTACGACCGCCTCGTGCGCTCGCTGACGCTCGCGTGCGGTGACGCCGAGCTAGCCGCCGATGCCGTGCAGGAGGCGTTCGTGCGGGCCCACGTGCGCTGGCGCCGGCTGCGCCACTACGAGGACCCGGTCGGCTGGGTGCGGCGGGTCGCGATCAACCTGCTCCGCGACCAGCATCGCCGGACAAGCGCAAGGACCGGGCGCTCGCCCGCCTGGCCGCCACGCCGACGCAGCCCGTTGGTACGCCCGAGCACGATCGGCTCGGCGAGCTGCTCGACCAGCTCCCGCGGCAACAGCGCACGGCGGTCGCGCTCTACTACGTCGAAGGACTGACCGTCGCCGAGGTCGCGGCGGCGATGGGGCTCGCCGAGGGCTCGGTGAAGTCACATCTCCACGACGCGCGGCGCCGGCTGCGCGAGGTCATCGGAGAGGATGGGTGATGGACGAGTTCGAGGACTCGGAGCTCAGCGCCGCGCTGCGCGAGCGAGCCGCCCGCACCCGCCCATCGCTCGACGTCGGGCAGGCGTTCGAGTCGGTTCGCCACCGGGCCCGTCGCCGCCGGATCCGCAACGGGATCGCCGCCGGCATCGGCGGCGCGGCGGCGATCGCGGCGGTCGCCATCGGCGTCGGCGCCGTCACGTCCGATCGCGACGTCGTCCGTACTCCGGTCACGGCTCCCCCGGAGACGGGCGCCGTCGTCCCGTCGCCGACCTCGGAGCCGGCAATCACCGTCGACTCGAGTTCGACGACCTCCACCCACTCGACGACCTCCACCACCAGTCCTCGCCGAACGACCACGACGACGCGACCTGCCGCCACCCCCAGGACCTACGAGAGCGTCGGCGGCACGATCACGGTGCAACTGGCCGACGGACGGATCGCGCTCGTCGGTGACCCGGCACCGGCGGCCGGATTCACCCCCCACGTCTACGACAACGGTCCCGACCGCGTGCGCGTGCGGTTCGAGTCCGCGACCGACGACGTCGAGATCCGCGTCGACCTCGTCGATGGCCGGCTGGTCCGGCACCGCGGGAGCGACGACGACTCGGGGTCGAGCTCTGAGAGCGTGAGGCCGACGACCTCGGTTCAGGACAACTCCGGAACCGGCTCGAGTGAGGACAACTCGGGACCCGGTTCGAGTGAGGACAACTCGGGACCAGGCTCAGGGAGCGATTCCGGGTCGAGCTCCGGCCCGGGGTCGGGCTCGGGCGAGGACAACTCGGGGTCGGGCTGACCCAACCTCCACGACCGCCGCGTCGTGTCGAGAAGGACCACCCACTTCCGACCGAGGAGGGCATCGTGCGCCCGTTCGATCATCTGTCCCGACGCCACCTGGTGCCGCTGGCCGCCTTCATCGGCAGCGCCGCGCTCGCCGGTGCCGGCCTGACGCTGGCCACCAGTGACGGCTGGCGGCGAGACGCTCCCACCTCTGCGCACCGCCGCGATCTCCGTCGCCGGACGCGCCAGCACGACGTCGTCGAGCGCCGCGGTCACCAGTACCTCCGCGACGACCCCCGTCAGCGCGACCGCTCCCTCTACGCCCGTCAGCGCGACCGGTCCGTCGTCCTCCTCGAGCGTGCCCGTGACCGCCACGCTCCCCACCGTTCCGGAATCGAGCACGTCGGTCTCTGCCAGCACGCCCACGGTCCCGGGATCCAGCACGTCGGTGACCGTCACGACACTCGATGACGACGGAGACCGGGACGACAACAGCGGACCCGGGAACGGGGACGACGGTGACGACGGACACCGGGACGACAACTCGGGTCCCGGCAACGCCGACGACCGGGACGACCACGACGACAACTCCGGTTCCGGCTCGGGTGACGACGACGGCGACGACAACTCGCGGACTCCGGCTCCGGTGACGACGACTGACGGGTGACCGACCTGAGCTTGCCGGGCGCCCGGACGCCCGGCACGCAACGGCCCCCGGGGAAGGTGACCCACCCCGGGGCCGTCTGTTCATTGATGCGGCCGGCGAAGGCGCTGGAGCGCCCGCCGTGCCGAACCGGTACCTCGCCTCTGAACGACGCGACCGGCGATCAGCAAGCGGACTACGCGGCGCGACATCAGTTCGGCGAAGGCGCTGGAGCGCCCGCCGTGCCGAACCGGTACCTCGCCTCTGAACGACGCGACCCGGCGATCGGCCAAGCGGACTACGCGGCGCTCACTTCATCTCGACGGACGCGCCGGCGTCCTCGAGCTTGGCCTTGGCCGCCTCGGCGGTCTCCTTGTTGGCCTTCTCCAGGACGGGCTGGGGGGCGCCGTCGACGAGGTCCTTGGCCTCCTTGAGGCCCAGGCTGGTCAGCTCGCGAACGGCCTTGATCACCTGGATCTTCTGGGCGCCGGCGCCGGTGAGGACGACGTCGAACTCGTCCTTCTCCTCCGCCGCCGGTTCGGCCGCGCCACCGGCGGGGGCGCCGGCCGCGGCGACCGCGACCGGGGCGGCCGCGGTGACCTCGAACTTCTCCTCGAACGCGTCGAGCAGGTCCTTCAACTCGAGCACGGTCATGTTGCCGATCGAGTCGAGGATCTCTTCCTTGGTAGCCATTGTTCTTCCTTTCATTGCGTTCCCCGGCCACACCGCAAACTGCCTGCGCAGTTGTTGGCCGCTCGCTCGCTGGCGCTCGCTCGCTTAACTCGGTCGGGGTGACTTGTGGAGTGGTGGGTGGGGGTCAGGCGGCGGCAGCCGTCTGCTGGTCGACCTTGTCGATGAGTGCCGACAGGCCATAGGCGAAGTTGCGGGGCAGCGCCTCGAGCAGCCCGGCCGTTTTGACGAGCGGGGCCTGCAAGGCGCCGGCGAAGGTCGCCAGCAGCTCCTCTCGCGACGGCAGGTCGGCGAGGGCGGTGACGTCGGCGGGCGTGAGGACGTCGGTGCCGAGCGTGCCTCCCTTGAGGACGAGCAGCGGGTTGGTTCTCGCCACGTCGCGCAGCGCCTTGGCGGCGGCGACGGAGTCGTCGCCGGCGAACGTCAGCGCCGTCGGCCCGACGAGCAGCTCCTGCAGCCCGTCGAGGCCCGCCTTGGCGGCGGCGAACCGGGCCAAGCTGTTCTTGTACACCTTGTGCTCGGCGCCGGCGGAGCGGAGCGCACCGCGCAGGGTGGCGAGCGCACCGACGGTGAGCCCGCGGTACTCGGTGACGAAGACCGCCTTGGCGGCGGTCAGCTTGGTCGCGATCTCATCGACCGTGGCGACCTTCTCGGGACGGGGATTGTCCATTCGATGCACACCTCCTTTCACTTCGGTTCGTGGCTGACTCGCTGCGGAGCGAGCACCACGAGCCGAGCTCATGGGGCGTGCACCTCGGCTGGCCGGACGATCGAACGTCCGATTACCCGCCCTGACGGGCGGACCAGCGGTCTACGGCGAGCAAACCTGTGGACTTGTCGACCCGAGATGCTACCGACTGCGCCGGCCGTTCGATTCTTCGGAGTCCTGGGATCGCTGAGTGATCCCAGCTGTCGTCAGAACCTCACTCCGGGAGGTCGTGGCCGAGCTCGAGGCCGGCGGCGCGGCGGACGTGGTTGCGCATCTGGGCGCGGGTCATCGTGCCCTGGTGGAGGACGACCTGCAGGCCGAGGCCGTCGAGCAGCGCGCACAGGCGCCACGCGGTCTCCACCGGGTCCGGGCAGGTGAACGATCCGGACGCGACGCCGTCGGCGATCACCTCGGCGAGGACCTCCACCCACGCCCCGTCGAGGTCCTCGGAGATCCGCCGGATGTTGGCGTCGCGGAGCGCCTCACCCCACACGTCGATCCACAGCACCCACGACTGGTCGCGCCGGAGCGACGGCAGGTACTCGTCGATGAGCCGAGCGAGGCGGGCCTCGGGGGTGGCGAGCGTCGCCAGCGCCCGTCGCAACGCGGCGACCTCCGCGGCGGCGGACTCCCGCAGCATCGCCTCGAGCAGCTCGTCCCGCGTGTCGAAGTGGTAGTGGATCAGGCCGGTGCTCACGTCGAGCTCGGCGGCGACGTCGGCGATGCGGACGTCGTGCAGCCCGCGTTGCAGGGTCACGCGATGGGTGGCGTCGAGGATCTGCTGGCGTCGCTGCTCGACACTGATGCGGGTCCGTGTCGAGCTGGACATCGTGGGCGAGCGTACCGATGCCGCTCAGTGCCCCGCGGCGAGGGCGGCGAGCAGGAGCTGGTGGATGTGGGCGACACCGGACTCGTACTCGGTCGACAGCACCCCGTCGGCAGAGAGCCCGGCGTCGTACGTCCCCTGGAGCGCGGTGCAGATGGCGAGGTCCTGCTCGACGACCTCGCGGGTGGCGGCGAGGTCGGCGGCCCGACGTTCGGGAGCGACTGACGGGTGCCACAGGTAATCCCGCTCCACGACCGTGGTGGACGGGCCAGTGGGCGTGAGCCGGAACGTGGCGGCGAAGCCGGCGAAGCAGGACACCGCGGTGTTCGGGAACAGGGCGAGGTAGGAGCCGTTGTTGAAGGACTCGTCGGCGGCCACGTCGGCGACGGCCGCCCAGCCGGGCTCGCTCGGTCGATGATCGTGCAGCGCCTGTTCGGAGCGGTCACGGGGATCGAGCGGGCGGTCCCATGCGAAGACCACGTTGCCCGCACACTCGATCGGGTACTCGTAGCCGCCCACTGGCAGCTGCGAGTGGATGAACGGCGTGTGGTAGTTCTCGCAGTAGTTCTCCAGCAGCACCTTCCAGTTGAAGCGGCATTCGTAGCGGGTCCGTTCACCGAGTCGAGCTCGTCGAGGCGGTAGGGGTCGAGGCCCCGGCCCAACGGCCCGGGATCGAAGGGCGCGCGCCGATGGGTCGGCGTTGACCATGATCGACCGGGCGAACGTCGCGACCTGGATCTCGCGCAGCCCGAAGTCCGCGACGTCGAAGCCCTCCGGCTGGCCGACGCCACCCGCCCGTACCAGCGACCCGTCGAGCCGGTACAGCCAGGCGTGGTAGGGGCACGAGAGGGCGCGGGCGTGACCGCAGCCGCTGGCCAGCGGGGCGCCCCGGTGCCGGCACACGTTGAGGAAGGCGCGCAACGCGCCGGCCTCGTCGCGGACCACCAGCACGGGCAGCCGCCCCGCCGTCGACGCGAGGTAGGAGCCGGGCTCGGCGACGTCGTCCGTGGACCCGACGCTGACCCACTGGCGCCCGAAGACGACGTCGAGCTCGCGCTCGTGGTGCGCCGGATCGCTGTACCAGCGCCCGGGCAGGGTCCGCGCCCGCTCGAGGGGCGCGCCGAGCAGGTCGGTGAGCGGGGCGGGGGAGACGTCGCGCAACATCGTCGGTCCTTACTGACTGGTGAGTCAGTCCACTGTAGCCTCGTGTCGGTGAGCGTGGGGCAGAATGTGCGGACCATGGACACCCGGCTGGGCTCGGAGGCAGCGACACGGCGGGCGCGTCGAGCTGGTCGGGCTGCGCAAGCAGTTCGGGGACGTCGCCGCCGTCGCCGGGATCGACCTCTGCATCCAGCCGGGCGAGTTCTTCTCCCTCCTCGGACCGTCCGGGTGCGGCAAGACGACCACGCTGCGGCTGATCGCCGGCTTCGAGCGTCCGACTGCCGGGCACATCCTGCTCGACGGCCAGGATCTCGTGGACACCCCACCGCATCGCCGGCCCGTCAACACCGTCTTCCAGTCCTACGCCCTGTTCCCCCATCTGACCGTGGAGGACAACGTCGCCTACGGCCTGCGCTGGCGGCGAGGCGTCGACAAGGCGGACCGGAAACGGCGGGTGAGGGAGGCGATCGAGCTCGTCCGCCTCGGCGGGCTCGAACACCGGCGGCCGGCGCAACTGTCGGGCGGACAGCAGCAGCGCGTCGCCCTCGCCCGGGCCCTGGTCCTGGCGCCGTCGGTGCTGCTCCTCGACGAGCCCCTCGGCGCGCTCGACGCCAAGCTGCGCAAGCACCTCCAGGGCGATCTCGCCGCCCTCCAGCGCGAGGTCGGGATCACCTTCGTCTACGTCACCCATGACCAGGAGGAGGCGCTGACGATGTCCGACCGGCTCGCCGTCATGGACAACGGCAACGTCGCCCAGGTCGGCACGCCCACCGAGGTCTACGAGCAGCCGGCGACCGCGTACGTCGCCGACTTCCTCGGTGTCGCCAACCTGATCGCCGCCAGCGGCGAGGTCGGCCACGGCGGCCGCCGTCGGGTCCACCTCGGCGAGTTCACCCTCGACGCCGCCGGCGAAGGCCCGGCCGGGCCGGTGAAGCTGGTGATCCGCCCTGAACGGGTCCGCGTCACCGCCGGCGACGCCGCTGGGCCGAACTGTCTGCCGGGCATGGTCGAGCGGGTGGTCTACGTCGGCGCCACCACCCAGGTCCACGTCCGGCTGCCCGGAGGCGAGGCGCTCCAGGCGCTGACCGCCAACCACGAGGGCCGTCCCGACTGGCCCGCCGGCACCGCCGTCGGCGTCACGCTCCCGGTCGACGCGCTGCGCGCCCTGCCGGTCTGACGCTTACAGCCGCAAACCGAACAACCAACCGTCGGAGCCGTCGTGGTCGGGGCCGATCGAGGTGAAGCCGAGGTGCTCGTAGAAGCCGATCGCCCGGGTGTTGGCGGCATCCACACCGAGGTGGACACCGGGGACGCCGCGGCGGCGGAGGACGTCGAGCAGGGTGTCCACCAACCGGCGGCCGACTCCCCGACTCTGGAGGCGGGGGAGCAGGTCGATGTGCAGGTGGGCGGGATACTCGGCGAGCACGGCGTCGGGCGTCGGCGGGGGATGGTGGATCCACTTGTGCAGCTCCTCGTCGGGGGTGAGGTCGCCGGACGCGGGCGGTACGGGGTACCGCTCGCGGAGGTCCGGCCACCACCGCTCCTCACACGCCGCCTCGAACGCGGCCGTGTCCGCGGCGCCGAGCACGTAACCGGCGACGCCGGCGGCGTCGACCGCCACGAAGGCGAGGTCCGGCTCGAGTGCCAGGTAGGGCCCGACCCAGACCGTGCCCAGCAGGTCCGGGTCGTCGTAGAGCCCGCTCGCGTCCATGCCGGCGTCCCCGGTCAGCCGGCAGATCTCGTACAGCGCCGGACGATCCTCGGCTACCGCACGGCGGATCACGATCTCGTCCAGACCGCGACCTCAGATGTCCAAGCGGGCGAGGTCCTCGACGGCCGATCCCCGCCCGCCGCGGCGGAACACCTTGAGCGCGACGACCGCCAACACGATCGCGACCGTCGTCCCGACGAGCATCGCCGTGGCCAGCGCGTTGAGGGCGGGGGTCGGCGAGCCCCGCACGTTGGAGTAGATCTTGATCGGGACGGTCTCGCTCGACGCGTCGGCGGAGAGGAACGCCGAGATCACGAAGTCGTCGATCGACGTCGCGAACACGATCATCAGGCTGGCGAAGATCGCCGGGCCGAGCAGCGGCAGGATGACGGTGCGCAGCGCCTGCATCGGGGTCGCGCCCAGGTCCTGGGCGGCCTCCTCGAGATCTCCCCCGATGGTGAGCAGCCGGCCGCGGACGATCACGACGACGTAGGAGATCGAGAACGTGACATGGCCGAGGATCATCGCCGGGCGACCGAGCGGGATCGCCGTGTAGAGGTTGTCGAAGACGAGGAACAGCATCGCCCCCATCACGATCTCCGGGGTTGAGAGCGGCACGAGCATGAGCAGGTTCGAGCCCCGGGCGACCGGTCCACGCCACCGGGAGAGGCCGATCGCCAGCGCGACGCCGAGCGGGGTCGCGATGAGCATCGTCAGCCCGGCGAGGGTGAGGCTGTTCACCATCGCGTCGCGGAGCGATTCGTCGTGCCACAGCGAGCGATCTGGATCGCCCCACCACCACCGGAACGAGAACCCCTGCCACGTGCTGCGCGAGCGACCGGAGTTGAACGAGAACTGGATCGCGATCAGAACCGGCACGATCGACCAGATGATGTAGAGCCAGGTCACCGTGGCGAGGAACACCGGACGGCGCCAGGGGTCCTCCCACCACCTGATGAGCGCGCGTCATGGCCGCAGCTCCCGCGCCGACCGGTCGATCGAGCGGAGGTAGTAGACCATCGCGACCATCAGAGCGACCGACAGGATGATGACGAGCGCGGCGCCGGCGCTCTTCTGCGAACCCTCGAAGAGGTAGAACTCGATCTGGTTCCCGATCATGCTCGTCCGCGGCGAGCCGGAGAGCAGGTCGGCCGTGTAGAAGTCACCCGTCATCGGCAGCGCGGTGATCACCGCAGCGGCGAGCATCCCCTGGCGCGACAGCGGCAGCGTGATGCGGAGGAACGTCGCCGCCGGCCCCATCCCGAGGTCGCGCGACGCCTCGAGCAGGCGCTGGTCGATGCGGTCGAGGGCGGCGAACAGCGGCAGCACGAGGAACGGCACGTACCCGTAGGCGAGCCCGAGCACGACGGTGACCGCCCGCCCGTCGAGCCAGTTGACCCGCTCGAAGCCGAACGCCGCGGTGACGTCGTTGACGTAGCCGTCCGTCTGCAGCAGGTTGATCCAGGCGAGCATCCGCATCAGGTAGTTGATCCAGAACGGCGCCAGGAGCAGGGCGAGCAGCAGACCACGCCGGCGGCCCGACATGCGTGCGATGTAGTAGGCGACCGGGTATCCGATCAGGAAGCAGATGGACAGGGCGGCGATGACGTAGACGAACGTGCGCACGAAGACGCGTCCGAGCTCGGCGGCGAAGACCCGCTCGAGGATCTCGGTGAAGGACGTGAAGTCCCAGTCGAGGGGGTTCCACACCGGCACGGCGTTGCCGAAGATCGGGTCGAGGCTGCCGAAGGCGACGGCCAGCACGCCGTAGAAGGGCACAACGAACAGCAACGCCAGCCACAGCACGCCGGGCGCGGCCAGCGCCGGCCACAACCCGCCGGACCGGTTCCGGTCCCGCGCCCCCTTCGTTCGTCGGGGTCGCGGCGCTCAGTTCAGCCCCCGGCGCTGAACGTCGACCAGGCGTTGTCCCACATCTTCTCGCCGGCGAGCGACAGCTGGAGGAGCTGGTGACCGGTGTCGAAGTCCTCGGGCTTGATCACCGCGGACGAGAGGTGGGCAGGGACGTACCCGTCGGCGACGACGGTCTCGGGATCGATCGAGCTCTGCGGCGGCTGGTAGCCGAGCCAGCCGTAGTTCTCGAGGGCGTGGGCCGTGTCGAGCAGGAAGTTCATGAACATGTGGGCGAGCACCGGCTTCTCGGCGTTGCGCATGACGGCGATCGTGTCGCTGCCGATCACCCCGCCGCCGCCGGCGGGATACCAGTAGCCGATGTTGTCGATCGACTCGCCCTCCGGCAGGTAGTACTGCGCGTTCACGACGTCGCCCGACCAGCACTGGTGGACCCAGGCGCGCTTCTCGGGCAGCACGGTGTAGGCCTCGGCGCCGACCTTGACGTTGACGGCATCGGTGAGCTCCATCACGTCCTCGAGCGCGGCGGCGATGAGCTCCTCGTCCTCGGTGTTGACGTCGTTGTCGGGACTCATCCGCAGCAGGGCCATGCCGAACACCTCGCGGTCGTCTTCCAGGAGGTACACCTGGCCGCTGTTCGCCGGGTCCCAGAAGATGTCGTACGGGTTGGCATAGGCGTCGGGCGCCTTCGCCACGCCGTCGATGCGATAGCCGATCCCGGTCTGGAACATCACGTAGGGAACCGAATAGACCGATCCCTTGTCGTAGAACGGGTCCTGCAGCGACTCCCACACGTTGGGGAGGTTCGGGATGTAGGACTTGTTGAGCGGTTGCAGCAACTGTCCGGCGGCGAGCTTGGCGATCACGTCCGTGGTCGGGAAGAACACGTCGAACTCGGCCTGCCCCGACGACAGCTTGGCGATCGCCTCGTCCATGCTGGTGAACGTCGTGACCTCGACCTTGACGCCGTACTCCCGCTGGAACTTCTTGAGCACACTGGGAGCGATGTACTCCTCGTAGTTGAACACCTTCAGCGTGCCCGTCTCCGGCGCCAGACCGTCGGCGATCGGCTCGATGTCGTCGAAGGTCGGCAGCGTCGCCGGGTTGTCGGGGCGCGACAGCTTGACGCCGCCCTCCGTCTCCACTGCCTCCGACGTCGACGCTGTCGGCGACGTCGGGGACGTGGCGGTCGAGTCGCCCGGTCGTGAGGATCCGGGCGCGGACGATCCCGAGGTGGCGGTGGACTGGTCGTCGTCGTCCCCTCCACATGCCGTGAGCAGCGTCGGGCCGAGCCCGGCGGCCGCCGCGCCGTACGCCGACAACCTGATGAACTGCCGTCGGCCGTAGCCCCGGCGCTCTCGTGGGTGAAATGCCATGCTCGTCCTCCCCTTCGAAGCGGTGGCTTACTGACTAGTCGGTCAGTTAGGGTACATCAATGGCGCACCATAATCCGTACGACGCGATCGTTGTCGGCGGCGGCCACAACGGTCTCGTCACCGCGGCCTACCTCGCCCGCTCGGGGCTGCGCACAGTCGTGCTCGAGGCCCGCGACGTCACCGGTGGGGCGGCGGTCACCGAGACGCCGTGGGGCGGTGACTTCAAGATGACCTCGCTCTCCTACGTGATGAGCCTGATGCCGCCGACGATCATCGCCGACCTGGACCTCCCCCGCCACGGCTACGAGGTGATCCCGATGGGGCCGAGCTTCGTCGCCTTCCCGGACGGGCGCTACCTGCTGGTCCACGACGAGGCGGCCCGCGACGTCGACGAAGTCGCCAAGTTCTCCCGGCGCGACGCCGAGCGCCTGGGCGACTACGAGGCGTGGCTGCGCGGGGTCGCCGACGTGCTCGCCCCGCTGCTCCTGCGCACCCCGCCTCGGATCGGCTCGCGCCGCCCGGGCGACCTGCTCGACCAGCTCCGCACGGCGTGGGGAATGCGGGGCCTCGACGTGCGCGGCACGGCGGAGGCCACCCGCCTGTTCACGATGTCGATCGCCGACATCCTCGACGAATGGTTCGAGTCCCCGGAGGTGAAGGGGGTGCTCGCGATCAACGGCGTCATCGGCACGTGGGCCGGGCCGGAGGAGCCGGGCACCGCGTACGTGATGATGCACCACACGATCGGCGACGTCGGCGACGGCCAGCTCGGTTCGTGGGGGTACCCGGTCGGGGGGATGGGCGCCGTCACGGCGGCGATACGGCGGGCGGCGGAATCGTTCGGCGCGGAGGTGCGGACCGGCTCACCTGTGGCCCGCATCGACGTGCGCGACGGCCGCGTGCTCGGAGTGACCACCGCGACGGGCGATGTCCTCCGAGCCGCGGTGGTCGTCGCCGCCACGCACCCGCAGATCACGTTCCTGCGGCAGATCGACCGCGCCGAGCTCCCCGCCGACTTCGTGCGCGACATCGAGCGCTGGCGCTCCCGGTCCGGGGTCGTCAAGGTCAACGTCGCCCTGTCCGAGCTCCCCGACTTCCTCGCCTGGCCGGGCACCGAGCCGCACGAACGGTTCACCGGCTCGGTCGAGCTCTGCCATTCGATCGAGTACCTCCAGCGGGCGTTCCAGGACGCACGCGAGGGGCGGGCGTCGGCCCGACCGTTCTCCGACGGCGTGATCCCGTCGACGCTCGACCGCTCGTTGTGCCCGGACGGCACCCACGTGATGTCGCTGTTCACGCAATGGGTCCCCGCCTCGTGGGCGGCGGAGCCGCACACGGAGGAGCTCGAGGACTACGCCGACCGGGTCATCGACGGCTACACCGAGCTGGCCCCGAACTTCAAGCAGTCGGTCATCCATCGCCAGGTCATCGGACCATGGGAGATGGAGCACGAGTACGGCCTCATCGGTGGCAACATCTTCCACGGTGAGCTGTCCCCCGACCAGCTGTTCCACATGCGCCCGGCGCCGGGCTACGCCGACTTCACGACGCCGATCGACGGGCTCTACCAGTGCTCATCGGCCACCCACGGGGGCGGCGGGGTGACCGGCATCCCGGCGCTGCTGTGCTCGCGGCGCGTCCTCGCCGACCAGCGCCGGCGCCGCCTCGCCCGCCGCCTCGGGATCGGAAGGACGTGACGGTGGAGTCCGTGCGCGCCCGCCCGGAAGCGGCGCCGCTCGACGGCGCCAAGCTGGCGGCCGTGCTCGAACCGGCGACCGGCCGCATGCTGCCGGCCGCGGCGTACCTCGACGACGAGGTCCTCGCCTGGGAGCGTCGGAATCTGTTCGCAGGGGCCTGGGTGTGTGTCGGGCGCGGCGACGAGCTGGCGACGATCGGCACCCGCCGGGCGATCGCCGTCGGCGACGACGCCGTGCTCCTCGTGCGGGGCGACGATGGGACGCTCCGCGGATTCTTCAACGTGTGCCAGCACCGGGCCCACGAGCTGGCCCCGTGCGGGAGCACGAGCGCGCACCGCTCGATCCATTGCCCGTACCACGGATGGCGTTACGGCCTCGACGGCGTCGCTGCTGTCGACGCCTCGCTTCGAGGCGCCGCCGGGCTTCGAACGTGCCGAGCATGGGCTGGTCCCCGTCGCGGTCGAGGAGTGGCACGGCTGGGTGATGGTCAACGTCTCGGGTGCGGCTCCGCCGGTGGGCGAGTACTTCGCCGGACTCGAGGCGCTCGTCGCCCCGTACGAACCGGAGCGACTGGTCGTAGGGGCCACCCACTCGTACGAGATCGCGGCCAACTGGAAGATCGTCGTCGAGAACTATCAAGAGTGCTTCCACTGCCCCAACATCCACCCCGAACTGTGCCGCGTGAGCCCGTCGACGAGCGGCGAGAACTACGCCGACCACGGTGGCCTGTGGGTCGGAGGCTGGCAGGAGCTGATGCCCCACGCCGTGACGATGTCGCTCGACGGCCGGTCGGGAGCGTCTCCGATCCGCGGGCTCGACGGCGTCGCCCTGCGGCACATCGAGTACCTCGGCCTGCTCCCGAACCTGCTCGTCAGCCTGCACCCCGACTACGTGATGACGCATCGGCTCGATCCCATCGAACCGGGCCGGACGGCGATCGAGTGCCAGTGGTTGTTCGCGCCCGAGTCGGTCGCCGCGGACGGGTTCGACCCTGCGTTCGCGGTCGACTTCTGGGACCTCACCAATCGTCAGGACTGGGCGGCGTGTGAGGGCGTGCAGCGCGGCACGGCGTCGCGGGGCTACCACCAGGGCCCGTTCGGCGCCGACGAGGACGCTGTCGCCGAGTTCGTCCGCCTCGTCGCCGCGGCCTACGTCGTCGGGCGGCTGGACCCGATGACCAATCGCGACATATGAGGGAACGGGTCGCGTCGTTCAGAGGCGAAGTCCCGATTCGGCACGGCGGCGGCTCCAGCCGCTTCGCCGGCCGCATTCAGTATCGTGTAGCTTCCTGACTGACGAGTCAGTAAGGGAGTGATTCCGATGGCCCTCGCCACCGCCGCCCGCCTACGGGGAACCGACGCGCTCGACGCACTGATCGCCACCGAGGAGGCGACCTTGCGGGCGCGCACGCAACGCTCACACCAGCTGCACACCACGGCGGCGGACCACCTCCCAGGCGGCGTGGCGTCGTCGTGGCAGGACGCCCCGCCGTGCCCGATCTTCGTTCGCCCGCGGCCGCGGGTCACGGGTGTGGGACGTCGACGGCAACGAGTACGTCGACCTCCACAACGGCTTCGGCGTGATGGTCGTGGGCCACGCTCACCCGGCCATCGTCGCCGCCGTCCGCGATCGAGTGGCCGCGGGCACCCACTTCGCCCAGCCCGTCCCGGACATCATCCCCGTTGCCGACGAGCTGGCCCGCCGTTTCGGGCTCCCGCTGTGGCGCTTCGCCAACTCCGGGACCGAAGCGACCCTCGCCGCCGTTCATCTGATGCGCGCCGTCACCGGGCGGCCCCGGCTGATCAAGATCGAGGGCAGCTACCACGGGCACCACGACGCGCTCCAGGTCTCGGTGTACCCCGAGCCGGCCGAGGCCGGCCCCGTCGGGCGGCCGCGCGCCGTTCCCGAGCACTCGGCGGTGTCGCCAGAGCTCGCCGCGCTCACCCACGTGGTCCCGTTCGGCCGCCTCGACGCCGTCCGCCGTGTCCTCCTCGACCACCCCGGAGAGATCGCCGGGATGATCATCGAGCCGGTGTTGATGAACATCGGCGTGATCCCCCCACCGCCGGGGTACCTGGCGTCGCTCGCCGACCTGCTTCACGCCCACGGCGCCCTGCTCACGTTCGACGAGGTCAAGACCGGGCTCACCATCGCGCCGGGAGGGGCCACCGAGCGCTTCGGCGTCGTGCCCGACATCATCTGCCTGGCCAAGGCGCTCGGCGGCGGCGTGCCGTGCGGCGCCATCGGCGGGACCGCCGCGGTGATGGAGGTGATCACCGACGGCACCTACGAGCAGGTCGGGACGTTCAACGGCAACCCGCTGACGATGGCCGCGGCCAAGGCCGTGCTCCTCGACGTGCTGACCCCCGCCGCCTACCGGCACCTCGACGAGCTCCGTGACGACCTCACGGCGCGGGTCCACCACATCCTCGGCCGCTACCAGATCCCCGGCTACGTGAGCGCCTATGGAGCCAAGGGCGCGGTCGTCTTCTCCCCGGTCCGGATCCGCGACTACCGCGACTTCTGCCGGTACGACTCCCGCTACGGCCACGCCCACTGGCTGTACCAGCACAACGGCGGCGTCTTCCTTCCTCCGTGGGGCAAGGCGCGAGCAGTGGACCCTCTCCGTGCAGCACACCGCTGAGGACATCGACCGCGTCGTGGCCAACCTCGAACGGTTCGCCCGGGACCTGCACGGGTGACGGCGGAGCCGCCGTCGATCCACGACATCGCTCGGCCGAGTCGGGCTGCCGGCACCGCTCGCCGAGCTGACGGACACGATCTGGGACGTCGTCGTCGTCGGCGGCGGGCACAACGGCCTCACCTGCGCCGCCTACCTCGCCAAGGCCGGCCGCTCGGTGCTCGTGCTCGAGCGCCGGGACCGTCTCGGAGGGGCGTGCACGCTCGAGCAGCCGTTCGCCGACCCGGAGTACGTCGTGAGCCCGTGCGCCTACGTCGTCGGTCTGCTCGACGAGCGGGTGATCGACGAGCTCGAGCTGCGCCGCCACGGCTACAAGGTGTACGTCGCCGAGCCGTTGATCTGGTGCCCGTTCGACGACGGCACGTGGTACGCCCAGTTCCTCGACCCCGAACGCACCGTCAACGGGATGCGCGAGAACGGGTTCTCCGAGGCCGACATCAAGGGCCAGTTCGAGTACGAGGACTTCTTCGACCGCATGCGCCGCGCCCTTCGCGAGGGCGTCCGCGACACGTGGGTCGGGGACGCTCCTGGCGAGGAGGAGCTCCAGCGAGCTGCTCGGGCACGACCCCGAGCTGGTCGCGGCGCTGTTCGAGGACTCGGTCGCCGACGTCATCGACCGTCATGTCGCCGACCCGCGCCTCGCAGCAGGCGCTGTACGGGCAGGGCGTGATCGGCGCGTGGGCCGGCCCGCGCACGCCCGGCACGGCGTCGATCAAGCTGATGCACTTCCAGGGGACCATCGAGGGCGTGCCGATGGCGTGGGGGTACGTCGAAGGCGGCATGGGGCGGATCTCGTTCGCCATCGCCGAGGCCGCCCGGGAGGCGGGCGCCCAGCTGGCCGCGGGCGTGCCCGTGGCCGCGATCCGCCCCGGCGAAGGCGTCGTGCTCGAGGGCGGTGACGTCATCCGGGCCCGCGCCGTGGTCTCCAACGCCGACCCGGTGACGACGGCCCGACTGGCCGGTGACGCCGATCGACGCCGCCTTCGCGGCACGGGTCGCAGGGTGGCGGACGACGAGCCCGGTGGTCAAGGTCAACTGTGGCTTGTCGCGGCTGCCGCGCTGGACCGCGCTGCCCGACGAGAGTTGGCCCAACCACGCCCCCGTCTCGGTGGCGCTGCCGCTCGACGAGGCCCAGCGGGCGTTCGAGGACTGCACGCGCGGCATCGCCGCGCCGGGATTCGCCGAGCTGTACTTCCAGACCGCCTACGACCCGACGGTGGCGCCCCCCGGCAAGCACACGATGTCGGCATTCGTGCAGTACGCGCCGTACGACCTCGCCGAGGGCACCTGGGACGAGCGTCGGGACGAGATCGGCCAGGAGGTACTCCGGCTGATCGGCCGCTACTGCGACGTCGACGACGTGGTCGAGCACATCGAGGTGCTCGGGCCGCCCGACATCGAGGCCCGCGTCGGCCTCACCGGCGGCCACATCTTCCAGGGCGAGTGCATGCCGGACCAGATGTGGTGGCGGCGCCTGCACCCGCGGTCGCCCGGCGGCGGCGTCTACCTCTGCGGGGCGGCCACCCATCCTGCCGGCAGCGTCATCGGGCTCAACGGCCGCAACGCGGCGATGGCCGTGCTGGCGGATCTGCCCGCCTGAACGTCCCGCGCCCGTCGCCACGGTCGGGCCATCAGTCGGGCTCGTCCCTCGTCGTACCTCCGGCGGGTTCGAAACCGGCCGGTTCGCCGCCCGCGCCGGGCGCGAGCATGGCCTCCGCCGAGCGTCATGGAGCTGTTCCTCGATACCGAACGTCGCGGCGGCCTCGCCGCCCAGCTGTACGCGGAGCTCCGCGAGGCGATCGCGTCGGGCCGCTTGGGCGTCGGTGACCGTCTCCCGCCGAGCCGGGTCATGGCCGGCGACCTGGGCGTCTCGCGGTTCACGGTGAGCGAGGTGTACTCCCGCCTCGCCGCCGAGGGCTACGTCACGGGTCGGGCGGGGGGCGGCACGGTCGTCACCGGGATGCTGGCCGGCGAGCCGGTGGTCGGCGAGGTGGCGGCGCTGCAGCCGACCGACCGGGCCGCCCTGATCAGGCGCTTCGACCGGAACCCGTTGCAGCGGGCGCACTTCGACCTCCGCCCGGGAACGGTCGACCTGACCCTGTTCCCGACCGAGCCGTGGCGCCGCTCGATGAACCGGGCGTTGCGCGCCGGGCTCGAGCACTACGGCGACCCGGCCGGGACCATCGATCTCCGGCGGTCGCTCGCCCATTGGATCGCCCGCTCCCGTGGCGTCACGGCCACGCCGGACCGGGTCGTGGTGACGGCAGGAGCCCAACACGCGATCGATCTGGTGGCGCGGGTGCTCACCGATCCAGGGGACACGGTCGCGGTCGAGGAACCGGGATATCCGCCGGTGGTCGAGTTGCTGCGCTCCCTGGGCGCCAACGTCGTGGGCGTACCCGTCGACGCCGACGGCATCGTGGTCGACGCCTTGCCGGCGTCCAGCCGGCTGATCTATGTGACCCCGTCCCATCAGTACCCGTTGGGCGTCGTGATGGCTCCGGAACGGCGGGTCGCGTTGTTGCGCTGGGCGAACACCC
>CAWIVW010000002.1:0-117118 GCA_963839695.1 uncultured Acidimicrobiia bacterium
GCCGAGTTGGCGGTAGAGCCATTCGGCGGGACCGATGCCGTAGCGGTCGTGCCACCACCACGCGGCGGTGATCGCGATCGCCCAGTAGGCGGCGGCGAACGTGAGGGCGCGGCCGAGCCCGCCGGGCTCGATCCATCCGAGCCAGTCGACGACGAGGTTGAAGATGAGGCCGTGGGCGATGTAGAGCGTCAGGCTCATCGCCCCGGCGTGGCGCAGCACGTCAACGGGCACGGTGTGGACGAACCGCTCGGCGAGCCAGGAGATCGCGGCGAACGCGACGAGTGCCGTCCCGAGCGCGCTCGCCGTGTACAGCAACCCGCGGCGGAACGGATCGGTGCTCGCCAGCACGCTGGCGCGGGGTCCGGTGCCGATCGCGCTCGGAGATCATGCTGGCCAGCCCGAACAGCGTGAAGCCGGCCGCCAGCGCGGCGGGCCGCCACCAGTCCGTCGTCAGCAGCCGGCCGAGCACGATCCCGGCGCAGAAGAAGGCGAGCCACGGGAACAGCGGGTGGGTGCCGTTGACGAACAGGTCGAACACCAGCTTGCGCCCGGACCCGTCCGCGGGCTGGAACAGCCACTCCGTGTCGTGCCCGTCGAGGCGGCGCTCCAACCCCCACCACGCGATGCCCGCTCCGGCGAGCGCGGCCGCGATGCCGGTGGCGACGACCCACCTCGACCGCAGCGTGAACAGGCCGGCGGCGATGACGAACATCGCCCCGTAGTACGGCAGGATCGTGCCCCGCCAGATCTCGTCGAAGAGCAGGCCGAAGGCGTAGAGCACGAGGCCGCGTCGGATCAGGGTCCACCGCCGGGCCGCGACGAGGTTCGGGTGGCCGCGGGCGCGGCGGGTCAGGAGGCTGACGCCCACGCCGGCGGTGAGCACGAACGTGGCCGCGAAGCGGGTGGCCAGCGGCCCCGTCCACGGATCGAAGAACCGGTCGACGGCGGCGTCACCGCGGGCCCCGCCGCGCAGGATCAGGTAGCCGTGGTAGTTCATCACGACGACTCCGATGAGGGCGGCGGCCCGCACCACGTCCGGACCGGGCAGGCGGCCCCGATCGACCACCGTGGTCGCCGTGGGTTGGGCGACCGTCCGATGGGTGGTCATCGCCAGCGCACCTCGTCGACGTAGGTGGAGATGAGCGGTCGCTGCACGTCGACCTGATCGCCGACGTCGGGTGCCGGCGCGCCCGCCGCGGCGACGACCATCGACGTGTGCATGTGCGGCGGCTCGAGCAGCGGCAGCCGGCGGCCTTCGTAGTGGAAGGGGCTGCGGCCGTCGGGGAGCGGGTGCACGCCGTGGGCGGTGCCGGCGCCGACCATGACGAGACGCCCGTCGACCGGCATCTCGACCTGGCGGTAGCCGGCGATTGCGCCGGCCCGCGCCGGGCGCACGTCGAGCACGTCGGCGCCGAGGTGCAGCGCCGCCTTGTCGCCGTGCCAGAGCGCCGTGCCCTGACGGATGCGGAACCGGCGGTCGGACCACGCGTCGCGCAGGGCCGCGTACCCGTCGAGCGACAGGTGGCTGACCCACACCTCGTCCTCGGGATCGAGGATCGTCAGCCAGTCGGCGATGTCGTCGACGTGCTCGTCGTCGGAGCCGGCGACGGGAGGGTGCACGCTGAAGCCGACGATGTCGAGCCCGCCCGACCGCGCCGCACGGGCGAGCGCGCCGAGGTCGTCGCGGGTGGTGCCGTAGCGCTGCATCGACGAGGCGAGCTTGACGAGGACCCGGCCCGGCCAGCCGTCGAGCGCCTTGACGTGGGCGAGCGAGCCGACGGTGAGGATCGGGCGGGTGTCGGTGGGCGGCTGCAGCGCCGGGGTGAGGACGACGGGCGTGACCCGGCCGGGCAGACCTCCGAGCTCGTGGACCGTGCCGACGGCGACGGTGTCAGCGAGCTCGGCGGCGATCTCGGCGAGCACCGGCCGGCCGAACCCGTAGCCGTTGCCCTTGACGACGGGAACGAGTCCCGGGCTGCGGCGAGCGACCCGGTCGACCTGCGCCCGCCACGCGGCGGTGTCGACGGTGAGCCGCAGGGTCACGGTCGTGGACCGTACCCGCGGCCTCGGCTACGGCGCGGTCGAGCGGCCGGGCCACGACTTGAACTCGGGGATCAGCGGCGCCGGCTCGCGTTCGGCGATCACTCCCTTCCACACGCCGGCGCCGTAGGCGAGGTCGTCGACGAGGCGGGGAACGCCGCCGTCGAGCAGCGCCGGGAGCGCGGCGAGCGCGGCGACCAGCCGCGCCCGTCGCGACACCAGCGCGCCGGCGACGAGCAGGGGCCACCAGGCGCGGCGGGCGGCGTGGGCGAGGATGCGTCCGGCGTACAGGTGACCGAGACCGGCGAGGCGCAGCGATTCGGACGGGGGGACGCCGCGGAGCTTGGGCACGAGCGCGGCGGTCGTCGCTCCGGCGAGCCCGAGCGCGGCAGCCGGCTGGCCGGCGGCGAGGAGTCCCCACACTCCGCCGCTCCATCCGCTCACGCGGGCGGGGGCGAGCGCGCCCCGATGGCGGCGCGCCAGCGGCGCGGCCGATGAGCCGTAGCCGACGCGCTGGCTGACGAGCGCCCGCCAGGTCGCCCGCGGCGCGTGGTGGACGACCGACGCCGGCTCGTAACGGCACCGCCATCCGGCCTCGACGAGCCGCCACACGGCGTCGACGTCCTCACCGACCCGCAGGCTGCGGTCGAACCCGCCGATCGCCCGCAGGGCCCCGGTGCGCACGAGCAACGCGGCGGCGGGCACGTAGCTGAGGCGGGTGCCCGGCGAGATCCGGCCCGGCTCGGGCCCCAGGTCGAGCGGGGAGTGGCCCTGCTCGTAGCGGGCGACCGGGCCGGGCGCGGGCCGGCTCGCCACCCGTGGCGCGACGAGCGCCACCTTCTCGTCGGCGAAGTGGCCGAGGAGCGGCTCGAGCCAGCCCGGCGAGACCTGCACGTCCGTGTCGACGAAGGCGACGAGCGGCGTCGTGACCGCGCCGAGTCCGGCGTTGCGGGCGACGGCCGGTCCGGCGTTCGTCCGCAGCCGGAGGACCTTCGTGCCGTCGAGCGGCGCGACCGGCGGATCCGACGCGTCGTCGATGACGATGAAGGCGGACACGCCCGGACAGCGGGCGATGATGGCCCGGATCGTCCCCGGGTCGACGCCGAACGCGGGCACGACGACGGTGACGGCAGCGGCGGAGTGCGCGGCGTGCTCGGGCCGGGGGTGGATCGCCCCGGCGTCGAGGAGCCGGTCGACGAGCTTCGACGGCGGGACGTCCTCGCCCGCGGCGATCTGTTCGAAGGCCTTGACGCCAGCGGCGGTCAGGCGGAACAGGCGCAGCGGCGAACCGCCGATCACGACCTCGTCGCCGGCCCGTCGCGTCGAGTTGTCGAGCTCGTACCTCGTCACCGCCGGGCCCGATCCGCGCACCACGCGTCGACCGCCGCGTCCAGCTGGCCGGCGAGCGTGGCGAGCAACTCGCGTCCCTCGCTGGCGGCGGCGCCGGCCGGGTCGCCGAGGACGCCGTTGGGGCTGACGGCCCGCACGCCTTCCGCCCGCAGGCGGGGGGCGAGCTCCGTCAGCGGCGCGGTCACGCCTGGTTCGAAGGCTGTCCACGCGCACGAGCTCGGGACGCAGGGCGAACATCAGGGACGTCTCGGTGCGCCCGGCATGGGCGTCGCCGCCCGGCACGTCCGGCCACCAGGACAGCACGTCGCGACCGTCGGCGGCGAGCGTGGCGACGGCATCGTCGACGGCGTCGGCGTTGCCGCCGTGGCCGTTCACCAGCACGACGCCCGCGGCCCAGTCGGCCGAGCGGACCAGCTCGACGACGAGCTGACTCATCGCTGCCGTCCCGATCGAGAGCGTGCCGGCGAACCCGGCGTGCTCGCCGCTGGCGGTGACCGTGAGCGCCGGCCCGACGACGACGCCCGGCCGGCGCCGGGCCAACTCGCCGGCGAGGGCCTCGGCGATGATCGTGTCCGTCGCCAGCGGGAGGTGCGGCCCGTGCTGCTCGCACGACCCGACGGGGACGGCCAGCAGCGGCGCTGGGTCACCGTTGACGGCGTCGATCCATGTCGTCTCGGCCAGATGCACGGGTGCCGACCGTACTGCCCGTGGACGTCGCGCCGGCGGGGCGGGAGCGGAGTTGACTTCAACGAAGCTTGAACTCGTAGGTTGCGATACGTGCACGCGATCCGCCAGTACGAGTTCGGCGCCGCCGACGAGCTCCGGTACGAAGAGGTGCCCGATCTCGTCCCCGGGCCGGGCCAGGTCCGTATCGCCGTCGAGGCGGCAGGTGTCCACCTCGTCGACACCACCATCCGGAAGGGACTCGCCGGCGGGGCGTTCGCGTCCGTCGAGCTGCCGATGACGCCGGGCCGCGAGGTCGCCGGGTCCGTCGATCTGGTCGGCCCCGACGTGGACGACTCGTGGCTCGGACGCCGGGTGGTGGCCCACCTGGGGATGGCCAGCGGTGGCTATGCCGAGCAGGCGCTCGCCGCCGAGAGCGCGCTGCACGAGATCCGGGACGGGCTCGCCGCCGACGCCGCCGTGGCGATGATCGGCACCGGCCGCACCATGCTCGCGGTTCTCGAGCTGGCCGCCCTCGGTCCCGACGACGTCGTCGTGGTGACCTCGGCCGCCGGCGGTCTCGGCAGCCTGTTCGTGCAGGCGGGGCGGAACGTCGGGGCGACCGTCGTCGGCCTCGCCGGAGGTCCCGCCAAGGTCGAGCAGGTGCAGGCGCTCGGCGCCGACGTCGGCGTCGACTACCGCGCCGACGGGTGGGCGGACCGAGTCCGTGAGCAGCTCGGCGAGCGGGCCGCCACGGTGGTGCTCGACGGCGTCGGCGGGGACATCGGCCACGGCGCGTTCGACCTCCTCGGCGTCGGCGGGCGGATGATCCTGTTCGGCTACTCCTCGGGCGAGCCGACCGTGCTCACGACGACGGAGATCATCGGGCGCTCACTGACCGTGACCGCGGCGATCGGCCCGCGGCTGATCAACCGCCCAGGTGGGCTGCGCCCGCTGGAGACCGAGGCCCTCGCGCTGGCGGCGTCCGGCGAGCTCGTCCCGCTGATCGGCAGCCGCTACCGCCTGGCCGACGCGGCCGCCGCCCACACCGCCCTCGAGACCCGCGCCACGACCGGCAAGGTCGTGCTGATCCCGTAGTGCGGTTCTGACGACAACTGGGATCACTCAGTAATCCGTTGACTCCGAAGAATTTCTCGGAGTCCCAGGATCACTCAGTGATCCTGGATGTCGTCAGAACCGGTTTCAGGTAGCCCCAGTCGCGCAGGGCGGCGAGGATGCGGTCGGCGGCGGCGGGGGGATCGAGCGTGACGATCTCGGCGTGGGTCAGCCGGCGCGCTTCCGGTGGCGGTCAGGTCGCGGATCCGCCCGAGCGGGTCGCCGGTGGGCGCCGGGCGTTCGCGGGGGCGGGGTCGGTACGGGCGCACGCTGTGCACGTCGTCGACCGGGCCGTCCGGTCCCGGTACCACCTCGATCACGGCGCGGCGGGACTCGAGCTCGGCCGTCAGCGAGGCGCGGCGAAGCCGGAGCGACGGCACCCTCCACCGACAACACCGCCGGTGGGGTCACCGCGAGCACCTCCCGCCGGCCGCCATCGAGGCGGCGCACCGCCCTGACTCGCCGCCACCGTCGACGATCTCCACGCCGACCAGTCCGAGGGCCTGCGCGGCATCGAGCTCGGCGGCCAGGAACGCCGGCACCGCACCGGAGCCCCGATCGGCCGACACGTCGCCGCACACCACCCACTGCGCACCGGCGGCGATCCCAGCGATCGCCGCCGCCACCGCCGAGCTCGTCAACCCGCACGGGCGCATCGACTCCGCACGGCCCGCGTCGCGCCGGCGGCGAGCGCCTCGCGAAGGGCGCGCTCGGCGGCCGCCGGCGCGACGGAAACGACGGTGACCTCATCGCCGGATGCCTCGGCCAGGCGTAGGGCCACCTCCAACGCGGCCTCGTCGGACGGCGAGATCCCGCCCCTACGGTCGTCGCTGCCGGCGGGCGCCCACTTCCAGCACGCCACGATCACGAGCGCCGGAACACCACTCCGAACCCGCCCTCCGGATACGACCACGAGATCGCGCCCTCGCGATTGCAGACGAGGTAGCAGGTGCCGCACTCGAAGCACTGCTCGTAGTTGAAGAGGATCCCCCCGTCGGCGGTCGGGACGAACAGCTTCGCCGGGCAGGCGACGACGCAGTCCCGCGTGCTGCAGTCCCGGCACACCGCGCCGTCGACGACGATGTGCGGGCGCTCGTGGACGTCGAACTCGGTCGTGGCGATGAGGTCGTCGAACGGCAGCCGGCCACTGCTCGCGCTCGATCGTCACCCGAACGTCCTCCACCCGGCCACGGCATCGCGGACGAGGTCGCGGCGGCGCACGCCGGCCCGCTTGCGCTCGGCGGCCAGGATCCGGCGCAGCCCCGGCTTGGGGAGCGGGTTGTCGACCCGGAACATCGCCTCGACGGCGTTCGCGACGAGCTGCGGGTAGAGGTGCTGCACCCGGTCGGAGAGCACCAGCTTGGGCGCGCGACGCAGCTTGCGGTGGTCGCGGAGCACGAACGTCGCGTCGAGCCGCCGCTCGTAACCGGCGAGCCCGGTCGACGACGTGTCACCGGCGGCGAGTGCCTCGACGGCGGCCTCGCCGGCATAGATCCCGCTCGCCATCGCGAAGTTGACGCCCTCGAGCCAGATGCCGGCGGCCAGGCACAGGGCGGCGGCGTCGCCGGCGACGAGCATCCCGTCGCCCGTCATCTTCGGCATCATCGCCAGCCCGGCCTCGGGGATGACGTGCGCCGAGTACTCCTTCACCTCGCCGCCGTCGACCAGGGGGGCGATCGCCGGATGATCCTTGAGGGTGGCGATGATCTCCTCCGGACGTCGCTGCTGCGCGGCCAGCTTGCGCAGTCCGAGCACGACTCCGACGGCGACGGTGTCGAGGTTGGTGTACAGGAACGCCCCGCCGTTGACGTCGCCGGTCCCGCCGATGATCTCGATGTCGACGCCCTCCCGGCCGCGCACCGCGAACCGCTCGTCGATCACCGCCTTGGGCAGGGCGAGCGTCTCCTTGACGCCGAGCGTGTAGTGCGCCGAGTCGACCGGGCCGTGGAGCCCGGCCTCCTTGGCGCAGAAGCTGTTGACCCCGTCGCAGGCGATGACCACCTTCGCCACGGACGTCGCCGTCGGGCCGGTCGGTGCGCACGCCGACGACCCGACCGTCCGGTTCCCGCAGCAGGCCGACGACGGTCGTGGAGCAGACCAGCTCGGCGCCGTCGGCCTCGGCCTTGCCGGCGAGCCAGTGGTCGAAGTCGGGCCGGTAGGCGGTCGCCCCGTTGTACGGCGGCTGCGCCCACGCGGCGGTGCGGATGTCGACGGTCACGGCCTGGGTGGCGGTGAGCAGCATCGTCGAGCGCCGGGTGACCCATCGTTGGATCGGCGCCTCCTCCCACCACTCCGGATGGAGCCCGTCGAGGATGCGCGGGTAGACGACCCCGCCGTACATGTTCTTGCTGCCGGGGAACGGGCCCCGCTCGAGGAGGAGGACCCGGCGCCCGGCGCGGGCGAGCACGGTGGCCGCGCAGGAGCCGGCGGGGCCGGCGCCGACGACGACGGCGTCGTACTCAGCCACCGAGCCTCCGGTCAGCTCGTCGAGCACGGCGTTGGCGTCGCTGACCACGCCGAGGTCGGCCATCTGCATCATCGGGCAGTGCGGATCGGTGTTCACGCTGACGATGTGGGCGGGGTCGCCGAGTCCGGCGGTGTGTTGGACGGCGCCGCTGATCCCGAGGGCGACGTACAGCTCGGGGTCGACGGTCACCCCGGTCGTGCCGATCTGCCGCTCGTGGCCGACCCAGCCCCGATCCGTGACCACCCGGGTCGCCCCCGTCGCCGCGCCGACGCGGGCGGCGACCGCGGCGAGCTGGACGAACCGGTCCGGCCCGTCCAGCCCGGCCCCGCCGGCGAAGATCCGGTCGGCCTCGGCGAGGTCGATCGTCGCGACGTCGGGCGGCAGCACCTCCACCACCGTCGCATCCATCCGAGGGTTTCCGGTCACGGAGGGTCGCGCCGACGGGGCGCAGGAAACCCTCGGATGACGTCGAAACCCTCGGATGGAGTGACGCCTCGGACGCCCGGCTGCAACGTGGCGACCACGGGCCCGGCGATCGCGACGTCGTGCAGTTCGAGCCCGCCGCCGCGAACCAGCCGCGCCGACGCTCGCGGACGACCGCGATCGCGCCGGCGAGCAGCGGCCGGCCGAGCCGGTGGGCGAGGCGGGGCGCGAGGTCGCGCCCGTCGGGCGACGCCGGGAGCACGACGACGTCGTCGTCGTCATCGACGATCAGGTCGGCGAGCGCGTCGGCCCACCGGGCCGGCGCGAACGGGCCGAGCTCGACGAGCCGGACATCGCCGGCGATCCCGGCCAGCTCGTCCGCATCAGGGCCCGACCCGGCGAGCAGCGCCCGGCCGCCGCACTCGGCCACCGTCTCGTCGGCGCCGGCGGGCAGCACCCCATCGCGCACCGGGATCAGGGCCAGCATCGCGCTCAGGGTATGCGGAGCGTGCCGGTGCTCAGGGCAGCGGGGCCGGGGTCTCGTCGACCGGCTCGGCCTCGCTGCCGCGGCCGCGCGACGTGGCGCACGACCTCGATGATGATCGTGATCGACAGGGCGCACCCGAAGGCGAGGAGGAAGGCGACCGTGTGGTCGTCCTTGAAGCGGTTGCCGAAGATCGCGCCCGAGCCCGGCGGCGTAGGTGGCCCAGATGACCGCGGCCACCGCGACCCAGCGGGCGAACCATCCGTGGGGCTGGCGGGTGAGCCCGCACGACACGGTCAGGGCCGTGCGGCCGCCGGGGATGAAGCGGGCGGTGATGAGGAGCAGGCCGCCCCGCGTGCGGATCTGCTCGCTCGCCCATTCGAGCCGGCGCGCCGTCTTCGGCCGCCGCTCGGCGCGCCGGTTGATCCACGGGCTGAACCGCCGGCCGATCAGGTACGCGATGTTGTCGCCGCAGAACGCGCCGAGCGCCCCGCTCAGGATCACGAGCAGCAGGTTCTGCTCGCCCAGGCCGGCCGCCACGCCGCCGATGATCACCGCCGTCTCGCTCGGCACCAGCGGGATGACGGAGTCGAGGAAGGCGATGGCGAAGATGACGAGCAGGAACCACCACTGTCCCGAGACCTCGTCGAGCCAGTCCGTGACATCGGTGATGATGCCGGCCAGGAGCATCGCCGCGAACCTATCGGCGCGCCGAGGATGGTCGAGGGGCGAACCACACCGTGCTGTCGCCCGGCACCACGGTGCCCTCGAGCACGCCCGTCGGGTCGGTCGTGAGGACCGGCGGTGAGGCCGGCGGCCGCGGCGACGTCGACCGGCTCGGCCCCGGTGTTGCACGCGACGACGACCTCGCCCCGGCGGAGCACGACCACACGCGTCGTCGGTGTCGAGCAGCTCGACACCCGAGCCGTCGAGGTGCTCGCGGCGCGCCGCGATCAGCCGCCGGTACAGGCTCAACATCGACGCCTCGTCGCCCTCCTGCTGGTCGTACGCGTACCGGCCCCAATCCGCCGGCTGCGGGAGCCAGGGCGGCGCGCCGTCACCGGTCGCCGAGAACCCGTGCGACCCGTCCGCCTCCGCCGTCCACGGGAGCGGGATGCGGCAGCCGTCGCGGCCCTTGCGCTGGCCGTTCGGTGCGGAAGAACGTCGGGTCCTGGCGCACCTCGTCGGGCAGGTCGAGCACCTCCGGCAGGCCGAGCTCCTCGCCCTGGTAGAGGTAGGTGGCGCCGGGCAGGCCGAGCAGCAGCCCGGCGGCGGCGCGGGCCCGCCGGGTGCCCAGAGCCAGGTCGAAGACGCCGTCGACGTTGTGCAGGTTGCCGCCGGTCCATGCGTCGGCGCTGGTGATGCCCCGGGTGCCGAGGCGGGTGACGATGCGCTCGGCGTCGTGGTTGTTGAGGGCGAACGTGGGCCAGTTCCCCTGCGGGATGACGTGCTCGAACGCCTCGGCGATCGCCCGCCGCATCGAGCCCGCGTGCCAGGGCGACATCAGCAGGTCGAAGGCGAAGCACTGGTGGAACTCGTCGGGCCGGGTGTACTCGGCCATCAGCTCCGGGTGCCGTGGGGCGTACGCCTCGGCGATCATCATCACGTCGCGGCCGGGATGGTCGGCGACGTAGCCGTCGAGGACCTGCCGCCAACGCCGCCACACGGCGTGGCCCTCCGGGCGGAAGTAGGTGTACGGGTTGTACTCGCCGGGGCCGAGCGGCGGCGCGTCCGGCAGGCCGGGCGCCTTGCCGACCGGGTGGACGGCGTCGACCCGGAAACCCTCGACGCCCCGATCGGCCCAGAACCGCAGGACGTCGGCGAACAGCGTCTGGACGTCCGGATGGTCGTGATCGAAGTCGGGTTGGTACGGCGTGAACGTGCCGAGGTACCACTGCGGGTCGTCGCCACCGACCGGCGTCCACACCGAGCCGCCGAACGCGGCCGGCCAGTTGTTCGGCGGCCCGCCGTCGCGGCGGCCGTCGCGGAAGTAGAACCGGGCCCGGGCGTCGCTGCCCGCGGCCGAGGCGAGGGCCGCCTGGAACCACGGATGCTGATCGCTGCAGTGGTTGGGCACGATGTCCATCAGGACCCGGAGGCCGTGCGCGGCGGCATCGGCGACGAGCCGGTCGAAGACCTCGAGGTCGCCGTAGGCCGGCTCGATGGCGAAGTAGTCGGCGACGTCGTACCCGTGGTCGCGTTGGGGCGACGGATAGATCGGGTTGAGCCAGATCGCGTCGGCGCCGAGGGCGGCGATGTAGTCGAGGCGGCGGCGCACGCCCTCCAGGTCGCCGATGCCGTCGCCGTCGGCGTCGGCGAACGAGCGGACGTAGACCTGGTACACGACGGCGTGCTCCCACCAGTGGCTCATGAGATCGGGAGGCTACGAAACGATGGCCGCGCCAGCCCGTTCGCCCTCGACGACCGCGGCATGGGCCCGCCGGGGCGCGACGCAGTCGCCGACGCGGGTGACCGACCAGCCGGCCGCGCGCAGCTCGTGGTAGAGCCCGTCCGCCGGCGTCCCCGGCACCGCCAGCACGACCCAGTCGGGCGTGCGCGTCGTCTCGACACCGAGCTGGTGCTGCAGGAGGGTGAGGGTGGTGCCGTCGAAGCCCATCGGCACCAGGTCGGTGCTCTGGACGATGCCCTTGGCCGACGCCCGCATCCACCATTGCTCCATGTCGAGGGTGATGCCGAGGTCCTGCCCGACGACCATCCCCGGCGTGACGATCTCCACCGCGTGGCCCCGGTCGGCGAGCAGCTCGGCGACCGACGTGGCGTGGTGGAACCCGATCTCGTCGATCACGACGATCGACCCGGCCGGCTCGGCCGCGCCGGTGAGCACGTCCTGCACGTCGCAGACGTTGGTGACGCCGGCGCCGACCCACCACGGGCGCTGCGGCACGGCGCCGGTGGCGACGATGACGTGGTCGGGGCGGCGGGCGGTGATCGTGTCGATCGTCGCCTCGACGCCGCACTCGATCGTCACCCCGTAGCGCCGGCACTCGTTGACCTGGTTGCGGATCATGTCGCCGAGCTCGGCCCGATTGGGCACGCTCGCCGCGAGGCGGACCTGCCCGCCCGGGGCGTCGTCGCGCTCGAGAACGGTGACCCGGTGACCGCCTCGAGCGGCGGAGATCGCGGCTTGCAAGCCGCCCGGCCCTGCCCCGACCACGAACACCACCCGCTTCTGTCGTTCGGAATCGGCCCGGATCCGGCCGATTCCAAACGACAGAACGGGATTCGCGGCCGGTGTGCGGGTTCTCGATGCAGCCCAGCCACCGGTTGAGGCCCATCCGGCCGACGCACTCCTGGTTGCACGACAGGCACAACCGGATCTCCTCGGTGGCGCCGGCCCGCGCCTTGGCCGCGAAGTCGGCGTCGGCGATCTGGCCGCGCACGACGCCGACGAGGTCGCAGTGGCCCTCGGCGAGGGCCCGCTCGGCCTGCAGCGGATCCTTGAACCGGCCGACGCCGACCACCGGCAGCTCCACCGCCTTGCGGATGGCCGACGGGATGAACAGTGCGTATCCGGGCGGCACGTGCATCGACGCCTCGATCATGAACAGCGTCGCCGTCGCCACGCCGATCGACGTGTTGACGTAGTCGACCTGGCCGCCCGCCTCCACCATCCGGGCGACGGCGACCGCCTCGTCGACGGTCGTGCCGCCCTCGATCAGCTCGTCGCCGCAGATGCGGACCCCCAGCGCCAGCCGGTTGCCGATCACCCCCCGCACCGCGGCGACGATCTCGAGCAGCAGCCGGGCCCGGTTCTCGAGCGAACCGCCATAGCCGTCGGTGCGCCGGTTGGTGGCGGGGGAGAGGAACCCGCGCACGATCGACGAATGGCTGCACTGCAGCTCGATGCCGTCGAACCCACCCTCGGCGCAGTGCTCGGCGACGGTGGCGTAGCCGGCGACGATCTCGTCGATCTCGGCGGTGGTCACCGCCTTGGGCACCTCGCGGAACAGCGGGTCGGCCACCGGCGACGGGGCCCAGACCGGCAGCCGGGTGTACATCGACGACGCCTGCCCGCCGTTGTGGTTGATCTGGGCGAAGATCGGCACCCGGTGGCGGTGGACGGCCTCGGTGATGCGCAGATAGCCGGGGATCACGTCGCGGTGGAAGCCGTGGATCAGCTTCTCGTACGGCCAGTCGGTGGGATGGGTCGAGTGCTCCTCGGTGACGATGAGGCCGGTGCCGCCGGCGGCGCGGGCGGCGTAGTAGGCGGCGTGCTGCTCGGTCGGCCGGCCGTCCCGGGCGTAGTTCGTGAGGTGGGCGGCGAACACGATCCGGTTGCCGAACCGTCACCGGACCGAGCTGGAGCGGCGTCCACAGGTACCGGTAGGCCACGGCCTCCGAGGTTACGGCGCGGCCAGCGCCGGCTCCGGGGCCGGCTCGATGAGCCCGCGGTCGAGGAGGTACTCGCGGAGGTACGGCAGCTCGAACTCGATGCGGCCGTAGCCGGCGGGGCGGATCACCTCGGCGGCGATCAGCCGCAGGCGGTACTGGCTGACGTAGTTGTCGTCGACGCCCATCCGCACGGCGATGTCGTGCGGCGCGAGAGGGCCCGTCGTCCTCGGCCATCGCGGCGAGGAACCGCCGGTCGACGGGGCTGAGGTCGGCGAGCACCGGCTCGTGCAGCAGCCGGCCCATCCGGGGCAGGGCGGTGCGCACGGCGAGCTCGGCGATGTCGAGCGTGATGACGGCGGCGTCGCCGGCATGGCGCCACAGCTGGGCGCCGATGAGCTGGATGAGGAACGGGTAGCCGCGGCTGGCCCGGGTCGCCAGGTCGAGGGCCTCCGGATCGATGCTCCGTCCGCCGTCGACGATCGGGGCCTCGAGGGCGTGGCGGGCCTCGGCCAGGTCGACGTCGCCGAGCTCGTAGCGGGCCCCGCGGCGCAGGAACGTGAGCACCTTGTCCTTGAGCAGCAGGTCCTGCACGGCGGCCGGGAGGCCGGCGGCGACGAACGCGATCGGGCGCTCCTCGCGGAAGCAGTGCTGGATCGTGGCGCCGAGCTCACGCAGCTCGTCACGGTCACCGCCGTGGATCTCGTCGACCGTCAGCACGAGACCACCGCCGGCACCCGTGCGGGCGATGACGTCGGACACCTCCGCCAGCTGGGCCCGCAGGTCCGGGCGGTACGGGAATCGGGCGGTGGCCTCCCACTCCGCTCCGACGCCGAACCCGGACACCGCCTTGAGACGCCAGCCGTCGAAGTCCGGCCCGACCCGCCGCAGCAGCTCGGGCAGCCGTTGCTGCACGAGGCGGTCGAGCAGCCCTGGCGTCGCCGTCTCGGCGACGACGTGCCAGCCGTAGGAGCGGGCGAGGTGCTCGACCTCGTTGAGCATCACCGTCTTGCCCGTGCCGCGGCCGCCGACGAACAGGCTCGCCCGCTCCATCGCCCCGGGACCCTCGGCCAGAGCGAGGGCGAAGTCCTCGAGGATCTCGTAGCGCCCGGCGAGCACCGGCGGCGAGACGCCGAACGTCGGCCGGAACGGGTTCCTCCCCGGCACGGCGGCGCCTGCTTTCGAGCTCATTAGTGGTCTTTCGTTCCTTTAGTAGTTGGTCTCTCGGTATCTGCGTCGCTCACGACCATCATGACCAAGGGGTGTCGCGGTTCGATGCCGGCCGACCACGGTGACCGAGGCCGAATGGGCCGTCGCCGCCGGTATCCTCCCGAGGTTCAAATCTCGAAAGGGCGGGCGGAACGTGCGGGCCAATTTCACGAGCGTCACGACCGCGGTCATGGCCGCGGTCGCCGGTGTGCTCGCGGGGCTCGGGACGGCGGCACCCACCGGTCATCCCACGATCGATGTCATCCTGACCGGGGCCGGCGTGGCCCTGATCGTCCTCATCGGCGCGAGGGCGCCGTGGTGGGCGGTCGCGACCGCCGCGGGGGCCGCCGTCGCCCTCGCCATCGACCCGGTGCTGATCGTGCTTGGCGCTCGCGGCGCTCGGGCTGGCGTTGTGGGTCGGCACCACCCGGCGCGCGCCAGCCGGAGATTCTCGCCCTGTCCCTGGGCATCGCGTTCAACGTGCTCGTCCGGGCCGAGCTCGGCGAGCCGTTCGGATTGACGGCGGTCGTCACCGGTGTCGTCGCCGCGTTGCTCTTCGTCGCCGGTGTCCATCCGCGCTCGAAGCTCGTGCGGGCGGTGACCTGGATCGGCGCCGGGTGCCTCGTCGCCTTCGCCGTCGCCGCCACCGCCGGTTTCGGGGTCGCGGCCGCCGGGGCCCGCCACGATCTCGCCGGCTGGACGCAGGACCGCCGAGCTCGGGGTAGCGGCGCTCGAGGACGGCGACTACGCCGCAGCTGAGCGCTGGTTCCGCGAGTCGGCGGCGCTCCTCGACCGAGCGCACGATCGGCTGACCGAGCCGTTGGCGACCGGTGCGCGGGTCATCCCCGTGGTCGCCCAGCATCGCGCCGCGGTCGTGGAGTTGAGCGACGTCCGGTGCCCGCGGTGCGGCCACTGTCGCCGATGCAGCTCGCCGACATCGACGTCGCGTCACTGCGCACCGTGGACGGCCGCATCGACGTCGAGGCCGTCGTCGCCCTCGAGGAACCGCTGACCAGGGTGCGCGCCGCGCTCGTCGACCTCCAACGAGCACGTCGACTCGGCGCGGACGCCCTGGCTCGTGCACCGCGCCGACATCGAGCTCGACGACTTCGACGAGAGCATCGACGAGCACCTGCCCGGGATCGACAACGCGCTCGACCGCGATCCGTCTGGCCCCCGACCTGCTCGGCGCGGACGGCCGCCGTCGATATCTCGTGCTGTTCACGACACCGTCGGAGGCCCGGGGACTCGGCGGTTTCGTGGGCAACTACGCCGAGCTGACGGTGGATGACGGGCGCCTGTCGATGTCCCGCTTCGGCCGCGCCGAGGAGCTCGATCGGCAGGCCGAGCAGGCGGGCGCGCGGGTCGTTGGTCACGACGAGTTCCTGCGCCAGTACGGCCGCTTCGGCTTCGACACCGATGGCAGGGGCCGGGTCGGAGACGCCGCCTTCCGCAATCTGGCGATGACACCGAACTTCCCGTGGGTGGGGGAGATCGCCGCCGATCTCTACGCCCAGACGACCGGTCGCGAGGTCGACGGAACGATCGCGATGGATCCCTACGTCGTGGCCGAGCTCCTCGAGTACACGGGACCGATCCAGCTCACCGAGCTCGACGAGCTGCTGACGGCGGACACCGCGCTGCCGTTCCTCCTCCGCGACCAGTACATCGTCGGCGCGGCCGACAACCAGCGGCGCACCGACGCCCTGGCCGAGGCGGCGCGGCTCACGTTCGAATCGCTGATGTCGGGTGTCCTTCCCGAGCCGATCACGCTCGCCCACGATCTCGGTCCGCTGGCGAGCGAGCGCCGGCTGTTGATGTGGAGCGCCGATCCCGAGGAACAGGCATTGCTCGAGCGGGTGCGCATGGCCGGGCGCAATCCCGCCGCTCGACGGCGCCGACGGGTGGGCGGTGACGGTGTCCAACGCCGGCAGGGAACAAGATCGACAGCTTCCTGGAGCGCCGCGCCCGCTACGACTCGACCACCGACTCGGGCGAGACGACGGCGACGCTCCACGTCGAGCTCACCAACACCGCACCCGCCGACGGGTTACCGCCGTACGTGACGGGCAACGCGATCGGCGCGCCCGTCGGGACGAGCCGGCTGTACGTGTCGTTCTACAGCCCGCTCGCGCTGACCGGCGTCACGCTCGACGGTGAGGCCACCGGGCTCGCCGTCGGCCGGGAGGAGGGCTGGAACGTGTACTCCCGCTTCGTCGACATCCCACCGGAGAGCACCGTGACGTTCGAGCTGCAGCTGGCCGGGACCGTCGCCAACCCCGACGAGCTGGTCACGTGGGAGCAGCCGATGGCGTCGCCGCTGGAGGAGGCGGGCTGACCCGCGACTCGTGCTCGTCGCGCAGGATCGCGTAATGGGCGACGTCGCACCACTCGCCGTCGGCGAGCTCGGCCGAGATCGCGGTGCCCTCGTGACGGAAGCCGAGCCGTTCGAGCAGCCGGGCGGAGGCGACGTTGCGGCGCGTCGAGCGACGCCTGGACCCGGTGCAGCCCGGCTGCGGCCTCGAACAGGCGGGCGACGACGGCACCTGCGGCCTCGACGCCGAACCCGCGTCGTTGGTTCGCCCGGGTGATCGTGTAGCCGATCCGGGCCGTGCGCCCGTCGTCGCTGAGCCGGACAGCGACGTCGCCGATCAGTTCGCCGCTCGAGCGTCGCGGCGATCTGCAGCCAGTCGCCGGCGCGCGGGCCGTCGAGGTGCGCCTGCTCCGCGATCAACCGGCGCGCCGCCGCCACGGAGTAGGGCGTCGGCCAGCTCTGGTACCGCGCCACTTCGGGGTCCGAGCGGTAGTCCGAGAGCGTGGCGGCGTCGGCCGCGACGAAGCGCCGCAGGACCAGGCGGCTCGGTTCGGATCGGCAGGAACCCCGACAGCACGAGCACCGAATCGAGCGTAGGGGTCGTGGTTCGCCGTCCGACGCTCACTAGCCTCGCCAGGATGAAGGTGCGGGTGGATCCCGAGAAGTGCCAGGGCCACAACCGCTGCTACGCGCTCGCGCCCGAGCTCTTCGACGTCGACGACTACGGCCAGGCCGTGGTGCTCGGCGACGGAGAGGTCCCCGCCGAACTGGAGGAGAAGGCCCGCCTGGCGGTCGCCAACTGCCCTGAGTTCGCCATCTCCTTGGAACCATCGGAGGGTCCATGACCGATCAGGCCTACGGCCCGCCCGCTGGCATCTACGGCCCGGTTGCCGATTGGGCCACCGACCTCGACCATGCCGATCCCGCCTACAACCCGCAGGCCCCCGAGATCTGGGCCGAGCTGCGGGAGCGCGGATGCCCGGTGGCCCACAGTGACCGCTACGGCGGGATGTGGGCGCCGATCACCCACGATCTGGTGAGCGAGGTCGCCTACGACACCGAGAACTTCACCAGCCGCGCCGTGGTCGTCAGCACGGTCGATCGCGACGAGGTCGCCCTCGCGCCCGTTGGGGCGGCGCCGCCGATCACGAGCGATCCGCCGTTCCACCACCTGGCCCGGCGGCTCCTGCTCCCGCCGTTCGCGCCCAAGAAGATCGAGCCGTGGGAGCCGGAGATCCGCAAGCTGTGCCGCCAGCGCCTCGACGACATGGGCGAAGTCGTCGACGGTGAGACCGTCGTCGACGCTGCGCTGCAGTACGCCCAGCACATCCCGGTCAACGTGATCGCCCGCATGCTCGGCTTCCCGATCGAGGACGACGATCTGTTCCGCGAGTTCGTGCACGACACGCTGGAGAACGTCAACCACGATCTCCGGAGGTGCGGCATGGCCGGCTTCGACCGCCTCGACGCCTACATCGACGCGCAGATCGAGGCCCACCAGGCTGACGCCGTGCCCCGTGACGACCTCACGTCGTACCTGCTCGACGTCGAGCTCGAGGGGCAGAAGCTGTCGCTCGACCACGTGCGCGGGTCGATCGTCCTGCTCCTGCTGGCGGGGATCGACACCACGTGGAGCGCGATCGGCTCGAGCTTGTGGCACCTCGCCGGCCACCCCGCCGACCGGCAGCCGGCTGGTCGACGAACCCGAGCTGATGCCGGTTGCCATCGAGGAGTTCCTGCGGGCCTACGCCCCCGTGACGATGGCCCGGTTGGTGGCCAAGGACCACGACTTCCACGGCTGCGCAGATGAAGGCCGACGAGTGGGTGCTGTTGCCGTTCCCGGCCGCCAACCGCGACCCGGCCGAGTTCCCCGACGCCGACGAGGTGGTCGTCGACCGGCTGGAGAACCGTCACGCCGCGTTCGGCCTCGGCATCCATCGCTGCCTCGGCTCCAACCTCGCCCGCCTCGAGGTCCGGGTCGCCGTCGAGGAGTTCCTCGCCCGCTTCCCCGACTTCGAGCTCGCCGACCCCGACGCAGTGGTGTGGAGCGTGGGCCAGATCCGCGGGCCGCGCCAGCTGCCGGTGCGGATCCTCGCCGCCGCCGACGGGCCTCGGCTGACGCCGGCGTCAGGCACGGGCGCGCGCCGCGTCGGCACCATCGCGCCGATGTAGGCCGCGGCGCCGATCGCGATCGCCACCCAGCCGAACCGCTCCTCCGCGGCGAGCTCGGTCTGCGTCCACTCGTACTCGGCCAGGATGAGCGCGCCGCCCGCGATGGCCCCAGCACCGATCAGCCCGGCAACCCAGCGGCCACCGGGGATCAGCGCGGCGAGGATCAGGACCACCCCGGCCCCGAACTCGATCACGCCGAGCAGCGGGGTGTGGTCGAAGGTGAAGACCTCCACGACCGGCTCGGTGATCGAGCCGGCGAGCCCGGCCAGGGCGATGGCGCCGATCCCGAACACCAACGAGGCGACGCCGGCGAGCAGGATGAGCACCTGCCCCCACGTGAACCGGCGCTTGGTCGAAACCGGTGCGACCGCCTCGGTCGGCTGGGTCGTCGTCGCGACCGGCGCCGGACCGAGCGGCACGGCTCAGGTCGTCGTCGCGGTCGAGGGTGCCGTCGTCGCGGATCTGGCGGGGATCGTCCGGACGGGCTGTTCCGCGAGCTGGTCGTCGGTTCGGTCTCGGTGTTCCAGCACGATGTCCTCCTTGAGAACCGCCCGGGAGGAGCATTTCCCCGTCCCCCGGAAGGCAAACGGTGCCGAGCACGGTGCCGTACACCAGGTTCTTACCGTCTCTTGCCACACTGTCGCCGTGGCCGATGCCGCTCCCGCCACCCTGCTCGTCGCCGAGGACGACCGCGCCGTGCGGGAGTCGCTCACCCGTGCCCTCCAGCTCGAGGGCTACGCGGTGGTGACGGCCGGCGACGGCGCCGAGGCCTTGCGCGCCGCCGCCGCGGCGACGCCTGACGTGATCGTGCTCGACGTGTCGATGCCGATCATCGACGGGCTCACGGTGTGCAAGGTGCTGCGGGCGGATGGCAACAAGGTGCCGATCCTCATGCTCACCGCCCGCACCGAGACACCCGATCGGGTGGCCGGGCTCGACGCCGGTGCCGACGACTACGTGCCGAAGCCGTTCGAGCTCGACGAGCTGCTCGCCCGGCTGCGGGCATTGCTGCGCCGGGCGCAGCCGGAGGCCGGGGCCGACCACGAGGAGCTCAAGCTCAGCGACCTGCGCCTCGAGCCGGCGGCGCGGCGCGCGTGGCGGGGCGAGCCGTGAGCTCGAGCTGTCGAAGACCGAGTTCGACCTGCTCGAGCTGCTCCTCCGCAACCAGGGCGTCGTGCTCGATCACACGACGATCTACGAGCGGATCTGGCACTACGACTTCGGTCCCGACTCCAAGAACCTGGCCGTCTACATCGGCTACCTCCGCCGCAAGACCGAGGCGGAGGGCGAGCCGCGGCTGATCCAGACCGTGCGCGGCGTGGGGTACTCGGCGCGGGAGAGCTGATGGGCCTGCAGTGGAAGATCGCTGTCGCCCTCGCCGCGGTCGCCGCGGCGGCGACGATCTCCGTCGGTGTGCTGTCCTACCGGGCGACGAGCAAGCGGCTCTCGATGAGGAGGTCGACCGCTCGCTCGACGAGGCCTTGGCGACGATCGGAGCCTGGCTACGCGAGCGGCCGCTAGCTGCAACCGCGGCGTCACTCCCCGTGTACAGTGTCCAGATCCTCGACCGTGCCGGGCGGGTCGTCGTCCTGACCGACGATCCGATCGGACCCGGGCCCGGTGCCGATGCGGTCGTCGGGCGACCTGGCGAGCAGACCTATGAGACGTCGACGCGGACGACGGCGACATGCGGGCGCTGACGGTCGGCGTGGCCACGGGTCGGCGGGGTGCAGGTCATGCGGCCGCTCGAGGAGAACGAGCGGGTGCTCGACCGACCTGCGGCGGCAGCACGATCGCGCTGGTCGCGGTCGTGACCGCGGCCGCGGCCCTCGTCGGGTGGCTGCTCGCCCGCACCGTGACCGGCCCGCTCATGCGCCTCACCCGGGCGGCGACGGACGTCGAACAGTCGGGGCGGCTCGACGTCGAGATCCCGGTGAGCGGCCGCGACGAGGTCGGGCGCCTGGGCACCGCGTTCGACGGCATGCTCAACGCACTGGCCACGTCACGCGCCGACCAGCAGCGGCTGGTCCAGGACGCCGGCCACGAGCTGCGGACGCCGCTGACGAGCCTGCGGACGAACCTCGCCGTGCTGCGCCGCCACCCGGACCTCGATCCGGAGACCCGGCGCAAGGTGCTCGACGACCTGCACGCCGAGGTCGAGGAGCTCGTCGTCCTCGTCGAGGAGGTCGTCGCCCTCGCCCAGGGTTCGGTCGACGACACCCCGCCGACGCGGGTCGAGCTCGGGCGTCTCGCCCGCACGGTCGCCGAGCGGGCCGAACGCCGTCATGGCCGCCGGGTGGTCGTCACCGCCGACCAGTCCGCCGTCGAGGCCCCGTTGCCCGCCGTCGAGCGGGCGATGTCGAACCTCGTCGACAACGCGGCGAAGTTCGACCCGTCGGGTGGCCCGATCGAGGTGGTCGTCGAGGCAGGTGCGGTCACCGTGCTCGACCGCGGGCCGGGCATTCCGGCGGGGGACGAGGACCGTGTCTTCGACCGCTTCTACCGAGCCGAGGGCGCGCGCACCCGGCCCGGCTCCGGGCTCGGCCTGTCGATCGTCCGCGACGTGGCGACACGCAACGGCGGGTCGGTGATCGCCGCAGCCGCGGCCAGGCGGCGGCGCCGTCGTCGGGTTCCGGCTGCCCATGTCGCCGTGAGCGGTGACCGCACATCGCGCGTCCTCCGGTGACGTACCGTTGTTCCCCGTGAGCACCTATGTGGTGGGGTTGGACGGTTCTGATCACGCTCGCGACGCGCTGAAGTGGGCCCAGGCCGTGGTCACCGACGACGACCGCATCGTCGCCGTGCACGCCTGGGAGATCCCGATCGTCACCGGCTACGAGGCGGTCGCCGCGGTCGACACGACTGCCGTCGAGCAGGCCGCCAAGGAGTTCCTCACGACAACGATCAGCGAGGGCAACGACCCGCGGATCGAGGGCCGTCTCGTCACCGGCCATCCCGGGCGCGCCCTCGTCGAGGTCGCCGGCGAAGCTGGGGGAAGGGGCGGTGATCGTGGTCGGGCACGGCGGGTCGAGCAAGGCCGCGCTGCTGCTCGGCTCCACCGCCAACTACGTGATGCACCACACCAAGGCCCCGGTCGTCGTCGTCCGAGGGTCCTGCCGCCTGCCCGTGCGGCGCGTCGTGGTCGGGATCGACGACCCCCACGGACACGAGCACCTCGACCCGCCGTCGCTGGCGGCGCTGCGGTGGTCGGTCGAGCTGCCGGGCGTCGAACGGGTCGAGGTGCACCACTCGGCGTTCGTGCCGTCGATGGTGGCCGGCCCGCTGTCCCAACCCGGCGGCGAGTCCGAGGACGCCGAGCAGCAGGACGCCCGCCTGCTCCGCGAGTCGATCGCCCGGGCCACCGGCGGCTCCGGCGACGCCCCGAACGGCGCCGAGGTCGTTCCCGTGATCACCAGCCGCAACGCCGCCTTCGACCTCATCGAGGCGTCCCGGGATGCCGACCTCGTCGTGGTCGGATCACGCGGCCGCAGCGGGCTGGTCGAGCTGATCGCCGGGTCGACGAGCCTCGAGGTCACGGCCCACTGCCACTGCCCCGTCGCCGTCCTCCGCTGACGTCCCGCTCTTCCCGAAGTGTGAGCTGTCGCAGCGGATGTCCGCTGTCTGAGCTCACAGATCGCGAGGGCCGAGCGGGCGTGTGACACCCTCGGCGTACCGTGCCCGGTCATGCCGGACGACGCTGTACGCGCCGTTGCCGAGCTCGCAGCCTCTCAGCATCGTGCGTTCACCCGCCATCAGGCTGCCGCCCTGAACTTCGACTATCGACGAATCTCAACTGGCAAGCGGTCGGGATGGCTCGTCGAGCCCGTGCCGGGCGTGCTCACCGTTGTCGGGGCACCACCGACGTGGCAGCAGCGGCTGATGGTTGCCGTGCTGTCGACCCGCGGGACACGGTGTGGCCTCACACCGGTCCGCCGCGCGCCTGCACAAGCTCGACGGATTCGACTACGCCGGAATGGCGGTGGTGGAGGCGAGCGTGACGCGCAAGTTCCGGTGTGGACCTGACCGACGCCGTGTTCCACCACATCACCCCGCTCGAACCGTGTGATGTCACTGCCGTCGACGCGATCCCGTGCACGACGATCGGGCGCACACTCGCCGATCTCGGGTCGGTGATCCGCGACCGCCGACGGGTGGGGCGAGCGCTCACCGATGTCCGCCGCCGCGGCATCGACGTCCAATTCCTGCGAGCGACCGCCGAGCGACTGCATCGGCCCGGCCAGTCAGGCACCGGCACGCTGCTCCGCCTGCTCGACCGCATTCCCTTCGAAGGGCGGGTGCCGGACACCTGGTTCGAGGAGCTGCTGGCCCTGTGTCTGGCCGATCCGACGCTGCCCGAGCTGGTGCTGCAGTACCCGATTCGCAACGAGGAGGGGAGGATCGTCGCTCGCACGGACATCGGGATGCCGACGATCAAGCTCGGCCTCGAGGCCCACAGCCGCCGGTTCCACTGGGGACCGATCTACGAGCCGCTCGACGAGGACCGGGACATCGCCGCCGCGGCATGCGGCTGGGAGCTGATGTACCTGGGGTGGTACGCGACAAAGCGTCCGGCCGACGTGCTGCGCGCCGTCAAGGAGGTCGTCCGCGCCCGGAAGTGTGAGCTGTCGCAGCGGATATCCGCTGTCTGAGCTCACACTTCCAAGGTGGGTCTGACACCGGCTCCCTAGGATGCCCGAGAGATGCCAGACACCCCCACGGACGGGCTGAACCCGGACCAGCTCGACGCCGTCGTGCACGGCGGCGGCCCGCTGCTCGTCGTCGCCGGGGCGGGTTCGGGCAAGACCCGCGTGCTCACCCACCGCATCGCCCACCTCATCGACGAGGGGGTTCACCCGGGGCGGATCCTGGCGATCACGTTCACCAACAAGGCGGCCGACGAGATGCGCCAGCGGGTCGAGGCGCTCGTCGGTCCGGTCGTCCGGTCGATGTGGGTGAGCACGTTCCACTCGGCGTGCGTGCGCATCCTGCGCGCCAACGCCGACCGGCTCGGCTACCCCCGCCAGTTCTCGATCTACGACCAGGCCGATGCCGTCCGCCTCACCGGGTACGTGATCCGCGACCTCGCCCTCGACGCCAAACGGTTCCCACCGCGCGGCGTGCACGCCGTCATCAGCCTGTGGAAGAACGAGCTCGTCGATCCGGACACCGCCGCGGCCCGGGCCGAGAACATCTTCGATCGCAAGCGGGCCGACGTCTACCGCGAGTACCAGGCCCGTCTGCTCAAGGCCGGGGCGATGGACTTCGACGACCTGCTCGTCAACACGGTCCGCCTGTTCCGCGAGCACCCCGACGTGCTCGAGTCGTACCGCGAGCGCTTCGAGCACATCCTCGTCGACGAGTACCAGGACACCAACCAGTCCCAGAACGAGATCGTCCTCATGCTCGCCGGTGGCCACCAGAACGTCACCGTCGTCGGCGACACCGATCAATGCCTCCCGGCCGGAACGATGATCCGCACCCCGGCAGGCGAGGTCCCGATCGAGACGATCGAGATCGGCACCGCGGTGACCGGCGCCGCCGGCCGGCCGATGACGCAGACCGGCGTCGTCACCCACGTCCACCGATCCGATGGCGGCGGACTGGTCGTCCGTGTTCGCGCGGTCGCCGACGGGACAACCGCGTCGCTCGTCGCCACGCCATTCCACATCGTGCCGGCGCGGCTCGTGGCCATTCCGGGCAGCTACCTCGTGTACCTGATGCACCGCGCCGACCGGGGATTCCGCATCGGGCGAACGACCGGCATGCGATCCGACATCGGACGGACGTGCAGGCGGCCGGACATCTCGTGCGGAGCAACCAGGAGCACGCCGACGCGATGTGGCTGCTGCGAACCTGTCGATCGGTCGCAGGAGGCGTCGTTCTACGAGGCGCTGTACGCCGCCCGGTACGGGCTTGCCGACGGCGTGCTTCCACGCCAACGGTCGTGCGCTGGCGATGGACGACCAGCTGGCTCGCCCGCCTGTACGACGAGCTCGACACCGACCAGCGCGTGAAGGCGCTGTTCGACGAGCTCCTGCTCCACGTCGACTTCCCCCACCACCGCCCGCAGAACGGTGCGCGCCGGTCGACGATCAACCTCACGATGTACTCCGACGTGCGTCAGGTCGGCCTCATATCACCGCGTCCAGTGGTCGTCGAATCGCGACCGAGATCGCCGACCGGTTGCATCGGAGCGGCGTACCCGCTTCGCCCCGCAAAGGGCCGCAGCGTGCGCTACGAGACGAGCTGGAAGGACTACACCCGGGCGCTCGCCGACGCGAAGCGAGTCGCCGCCGCCGGCGGCCTCGATATCCGCCGGCGTCTGGCGCTCGATGGCGTCGTGTACGACTTGATGCCGATCTCCCACCTCCGCCCCGGCATGGAAGTGGTCGTCGAACGGGACGGCCGCTTCATGCCGGCCGATCGTCGAATCGACGGCCGTGGAGGACGCACCGTGGTCCCGTGTACGACCTCGAGGTGACGCCGACCCACTCGTACGTCGCCAACGGCATGTTGGTGCACAACAGCGTGTACCGGTTTCGGGGCGCCGACTACCGGAACATCCTGCAGTTCGAGGACGCCTTCCCCGAGGTCACCACGGTGGTCCTCGACCAGAACTACCGGAGCACGCAGAACATCCTCGACGCCGCCAACGCGGTGATCGCCAACAACGTCTCGCGCAAGCCGAAGAACCTGTGGACCGATGCCGGCCGCGGCGACCTGGTCGTGCGCTACTGGGCCGAGGACGAGGGCGACGAGGCCACGTTCGTGGCCCGCCAGGCGATCGCCCTCCACGACGACGGGCGGGCGTGGCGCGACCTCGCCGTGCTCTATCGCACGAACGCCCAGAGCCGGGTCGTCGAAGAGGCGATGATGCGCCTCGGCGTGCCGTACAAGGTCGTCGGCGGCACCCGGTTCTACGACCGCCGCGAGGTCAAGGACGCGATGGCGTACCTCCGGGCGGTCGTCAACCCGGCCGACGAGGTCAGCCTCAAGCGGGTGCTCAACGTGCCCAAGCGCGGCGTCGGCGACGCCAGCGTCGCCAAGCTCGACGCCTACGCCGCGGCACCACGGCGTCGGGTTCCTCGACGCGCTGCGCCGAGCCGACGACGCCGGCGTCAGCGGGCCGGCCACGCGGGGGATCGCCTCGTTCGTCGCCCTCCTCGACCGGCTCGGCGCGATGGCGCCCACCGGCGCGACCGTCGAGGACGGGGATACGGACACCGACGGAGCGGCCGGTCCCGGTGACCTGCTGCAGGCGGCGCTGGAGGAGTCCGGGTACCTCGCCGAGCTCGAGGCGGAGGACACCGTCGAGTCGGCGGGCCGGCTGGAGAACCTCGGCCGAGCTCGTCGGGTCGGCGCGCGAGTTCACCCGCCTCGACGAGTTCCTCGAACAGGTCTCGCTCGTCGCCGACACCGACGAACTGCCCGACGGTGAGGTCGACGACCAGGTCGTCCTGTTGACGCTGCACTCCGCCAAGGGGCTCGAGTTCCCGGTGGTGTTCCTGACCGGGGCGGAGGACGGCGTGTTCCCCCACGCCCGCGCCCTCACCGAGCCCGACGAGCTGGAGGAGGAACGGCGCCTCGCCTACGTCGGCATCACCCGGGCCAAGGAGCAGTTGTTCGTCACCCACGCCTGGAGCCGCAACCTGTTCGGCTCGACGCAGTACAACCCCCCGTCGCGGTTCCTCGAGGAGATCCCCGACGAGCTCGTCGAGGCCCAGGGCAACGTCAGCGGGCGCAGCGCCTACGGCCGGCAGAGCCTGCGGCCCCGCTCCGACTGGGGATCGGGCGCGACGCCGCCGTACCGCCGGCGCGGTGCCGGCGCCACCGACCAGCGGCGCGCCGACGTCCATCGCGAACGGGTCGTCGAAGCGGCGATCGCGGCCGGCCAGCGGCCCGGCTCCGGCGGGCCGGACGCCCACGAGCTCGGGCTGCGGATCGGCGACGACGTCGAGCACCCGGCGTTCGGCGAAGGGGTCGTCATCGACCTGCGCGGGCAGGGCGAGGAGGCCGAAGCCACGGTGAACTTCGCCGGCGTCGGCACCAAGCATCTCGCCCTCGCCTTCGCCCCGCTGCGCAAGCGCTAGGGTTCCGCGCCGCCGTGTCCTCGCTCCCGGTCATCGACCTCGAACCGTTCGCCACCGGCACCCCGCTACCGTCGCCGGAGTCGGCCCCCGTCGCCGCCGCCATCGACGCCGCGCTGCGCGAAGTCGGCTTCCTGCTCGTCACCGGTCACGGCGTCGACCCGGCGGTGAAGGACGCCCTCTTCGAGCGGATGCGGGCGTTCTTCGCCCTCGACCGCGCCGCCAAGGAGGCGACTCGCGATCGGCAACAGCCCCTGTCACCGCGGCTACGTCGGGTTCGGCACGGAGAGCCCTCGAAGGGCGCGTTGGGCGGCGCCGAGGACGCCATCGGCACCGCGCCCGCCGGTGACCTCAAGGAGACGCTCGACACGGGGACCGAGCACGGACCTGACCACCCCGAGGTGCTTGCCGGTACGCCGCTCCACGGCCCCAACCAGTTCCCCGACCTTCCCGGCTTCGTGGAGGCGTGGGCCGCGTACCGGGCGGCGGCGGCCGAAGCGGCCCTGCGGATGCAGCGCGGCCTGGCGATGGCCCTCGGCCTGGCGCCCGAGTTCTTCGCCGACCAGCCCGGCGAGACGATGCTCCACCTCCGGCTGGTCCACTATCCACCGCTCGACCGCGTCACGCCGGAACCCGGTCAGCTCGGCTGCGGCGCGCACACCGACTACGGCACCCTGACGGTGCTCGCCGACGACGGCGTCGGCGGCCTCCAGGTGCGCCAGCGCTCGGGCGAGTGGACCGACGTCGTGATCCCCGACGGCCACCTCGTCGTCAACCTCGGCGATCTGATGGCGATCTGGACGAACGACCGGTGGGTGTCGAACCCCCACCGCGTCGTCAACCCGCCGGGCGTCGACCGGTACTCGGCGGTGCTGTTCGTCACGCCGCCGTTCCACCTGCGCATCGAGACCCTGCCCACCTGCCTCGATCCCGACGGCACGTCGCGCCACGAGCCGCTGACGGCCGGGCCCTACCTGCTGTCGCGCTTCGACGGCACCCACGCCTACCGCAACCCGTTGCTCGAGGAGCACAACCGCGACACGACCATGCTCTGAGCAAGCCGGCCCTCAGCCGAGCGGTACCGAGACCGTCGCGGTCGCCGTCGTCGTCGCGCCGCACTCGTTCGTCGCCTTCCACGTGAACGTGTACATGCGGCCGCTCCCAGTTTCTGAGCGCTCGGCCCGCAGCCGCGCCGTGCGGTCATCGATGATGACGATGTCGTCGGTTGTGTTGCCGTCGTCGGCCCCGTTGTCGGGCTCGTTCGACGTCAGCGGACAGGAGCTCGATGTCCGTCACATCCGACGACGCCGTCGGAGTCGCGGTGACCGTGCGGTACTTGTGGTTCGGCGGCCAGAGCACGTTCGGTCTGACGCTCATGGCGAACGTGGGTGACCTGGCAGACACCCACGATCGACCGGGTCGTGGTCCGACGAGCGGAACGGCGTCGGCGCGTACAGCGTGTTCACATGATTGGCCGACTTGAACTCCACGTTGTAGTCGAGGACGATCGGCTCGTCGGCGTTGATGTGCCACTCGGTCACGCCGGTGATCTGCGGCACGAGTGACCCGTTGGCGAGGGCGTGGTCGAGGTACCCGGATTGACCGTCGAACACGAACGAGTACGCGCTCGGCCGAGGAACGACTCGACCAGGTTCGGTGAATCCGCCGGCCTTCAGAACGCCTCGATCGGGTCTTCGTTGGCGTAGGAGTTGAGGTCGCCGATGATCAGCACGTCGTCGTCCCCGCTGTGGGTCGGATCGCGTGCGCCAGCCAGTCCGCCAGCGCCAGTGCGGCGTTCGTCCGCGTGGCGTTCCAGCAGCCCTGCCCGTCACGCTGGTCCGTGTCGCGGCCGGACGTTGGTGCAGAGTCTTCGACTTGAGGTGGTTCACGACGACCGTGAAGCGTCTGCCCGTTGGCGTTCTCGGAGAACGTCTGCGCGAGTGCGGGGCGGTTCAGCGTGTCGATGAACCGCGGGTCGAGGGCAGAGGTCGAGGACGGCGAACTCACCCTCTGGCGTCACCGTCGCCGGCTTGTAGAGCAGGGCGACCCGGATCTGGTCGGTGCCGACGATGCCGGTGTCGATGAACGCGTACGTGCCAGCGCCGGCGGCGGCGTTGAGGGCCGCAGTGAGCTCCTCGATGGCGCTGTTCCCCAGCGCGTCATTCTCGATCTCGTTCAGGCCGATGATGTCCGCATCCATCTCGACGATGGCGTTGACGATCTTCTCGCGTTGCCGTTCGAGTTCGAACGGCGTGTTCGCGCCGCGGGCGGTCGGAAAGCCACAGCCAAGCCGTCGCCGTTGAAGAAGTTCAGGACGTTCATCGACGCAACGGTCACGCCGCCCCCCACGTCGGCCGGCGTCGCCGGACGCGGGTTCGCCGCCGTGAACGGAACTGCGCCCGACCGGCTGGATGCGGTAGACGCCGAAGCGCTGGTCGAGCACACCGTTGACGCCGGTGACGGTGTCACCGGAGCGCAGCGTGTTCGACGCGCTCAGACCACCCGCGGGGTAGCGGGTGGGATCGATGTTCTGCTGGTTGTTGGCGTCGTCGAGCAGGATGCGGCTGCGGTCGTTGAGGTCCTGGACGGCGAGCGCCGGCGCGCCAGGCGCGGCGACGCTGGTCGGGTTGAACAGCCGGCTGCCGAGCGAGAGGCCGACCTCGCCGAAGCGTCCCAGCGTGAAGGTTTCGGTCACGGCCATCTGCTGCGGCATCGTGATGAGCATGCCCTCGTACCGCTCCCAATCGCTTACGCTCGCCACGGGAAGCGCGACCGGGGTCGCGGCGACGCGGCCGCCGCTGGCGCACACCAGTGCCGAGCTGACACTGGCCAGCTCCGTGAGCGGCGTCCCACTGGAGAGGAACTCGGTGACGATCCCGCGCACCCGCACGACGTCGCCGGCCGAGACCGGCCGGCTGCTGAAGACGAAGATGCCCTCCGACGTCGCCGGATCAGCGTCGGTGTCGGTTTCCTTCCTCCTGGACGTAGAACCCGCTGAACTGGCCGGGGCCCTGGAAGTCCCCAACGACGATTCCCTCGATCGAGCGCGCCGTGCCCACGAGCGGCGATGTAAGCCCGTTGCCCTGGATGTCGTGGATCGCAGTGGCCGGATCGCCACAGACCGGGATGTCGGTCGTCGTGAAGCTGAACGACGCGTCGGCGGCCATGTTGTCGGGGGGATCGTCGGCGTCCTGGTCGGTGACGCCGGAGGCGCTGATGGTGACGTTGCACTCCTCTACGGCGGCGAAGTCGATCTCGGGGTCGAGGGTGAAGGTCGTCGGCCCCCCACTGGCGACCGCCGCGTGCGGCCCGCTCGTCGCGCAGCTGATCGCGAACCAGTCGCCGGCGACGTCGACCGGTTCGCTGAAGGTCACCGTCACGTCGGCATCGAGGGCGACCTCGATCGCTTCGTCGGCCGGGATGGTCGCGCTCACATCGGGGGCCACGTCACCCGTGCACGCCGCCGCGTGCGCACCCAGACCGTCGACGGTGTCGTTGGCGAAGCCGTCCCACTCCACCGCCGGGTCGAACGCATCGTCCCGGATCGGGTCGCCCTGGCACACCGTGGCCCTGCGGCGCATGGTGTTGTCCGCGGTGCTGGTCAAGCCGGCTCCCCATTGAGTGCCGGGGTCGAAGCCGACGTCTCCGATCACATCGAGCTCGACGGTGCCCTTGCGCAGGACGACGGCATCGTTCCCGTTGAACCAGCCGGCGCCGTTCGTCTGGTCGGCCTGGGCGAGGATCGCCGAGTTCGCCGCGGACTGGGCCACGACGTAGACGTCACCGGCGGCCACGGTGCCACTGAGGTTGATCGTCAGGCCGGCTGAGCCATTGCCGTTGAAGAACATCTGGACGTTGTAGGCGTTGGCCGCCAGATCGATCGCCGCGCCGGTGCCGTTGTAGATCTCCAACGCCTTGTTGTTGCTCGACCCCTCGATGTACTCGGAGAAGAACAGCTCGGTCGCGGGGGCCTGCGCATGCAGCAGGGCAGCCGGGGCCACCACCGCCATCGGCGTCAGGACGAGCGCGGCGGACGTCAGTGCTGTGGTCCGGAACCTCCCCATGGCGACACCTCCTGCTGAGCCGTCGGCACCATATCCGTCGTCACGGGAGGCGGGACCGCGATTGCGGCGAACAGGATGTGAACCTTCCGCCCGCTCCGCGGTGCGTGCTTGAATCGCGGGGGATGAAGGCGGCGCTGTTGGTCGAGAGCCTCACCGGGAACACGTGGCGGGCCGCCGAGCTGATCGCCGATGACCTCAGCCAGGAGGGCTGGACGATCACCGGGCTCTCCAAGGTGCGGCAGCCCGACTACGCCGCGATCCAGGATGCCGACATCGTGCTCGTGGGTACGTGGGTGCACGGGTTGATCATCGTGGGGGTCACGCCGTGGGGTCTGGCGGCGGTGTCGCAGCTGCCGGCGATGCGGGGCAAGCGGGCGGCGGTCTTCTGCACGTTCGCGGTCAATCCCCGCAGCAGCCTGGACAAGCTCACCGGCGCGGTGGAGGCGACGGGCGCCAATGTCGTCGGCGGCCTGGCCCTCCACCGGGGCAAGCTCGTCGAGCACGCCGAGGAGTTCGCCGGCCGCCTGGTCGCCGCGACAACGCCGGCCACCTGAGCTGCTAGAGCACGACGACTTTGGTGCCGAGGTAGGCCCAGTTCCAGGTCCAGAGGGCGTCGCTGGTGCGCTGGCGCACACATCCGCCCGACAGCGGTTGGCCCAACTGGCTCTCGCTCTGCAGCGGCACGCCGAAGCGGGTCGGGATCTCGTGGAAGCCGATGCGGCCGCCACCCGGCCCGTAGGCGAAGCGCACCATGTAGCGCCACTTCACGTCCGGGTCGGCCACCGAGTAGGTGTACATCGACCGGGAGTACACCGAGTAGGTGCCGGCGTAGGGCTCGTAGAGCCGGCCGGACACGAGGTGCGTCTTGACGACCCGGCCGTTGGCCTCGACGGCCCAGATCCGCTGCATCGATCGGGAGTAGACGATCCGCCGGCCGGTGCCCGAGTTCGCCGGAACCGGCGGCGGCGCGTACGGGTTGCGCCCCGACCAGATGCCGAGCGAGAAGAGCGTGAACGGACCGGCGACCCCGTCGGCGTCGAGGCCGTTGGACCGCTGGTAGGCCCGCACCGCGTCGACGCTGGTGCTGTCGAAGCGGCGGTTCGGACCGTCGAGCGCATAGCCGAGGGCGATGAGCTTGCGCTCCAGGCACCTGGCGGCCCGCCCAGTCGTGCCCCACCGCACGGTCCGGCCGACCTTGCACGTGACCGCCGGCGGTTGCTTCCAGATCCCGAGCGAGGTGAGCACGAACTTGCCGGCCCGACCATCGGCGGCGCGGCCGATGCGAGCCTGGTACCGGCGGAGCGCCTCAGTGGCGGGGGCGCCGAAGTGCCGGTCGGGCGCCCACAACGGGTAGCCCAACTGGATCAGCCGTTGCTCGAGGCAGCGCGCCGGCGGGCCGGTGGTGCCGTGGAGGACAGGACGCGAGACCGATGCAGGCGACCGTCAGCGACGGCCCGGACCAGATCCCCAGCCGGCGCAGCGTCCACGGGCCGGCGATGCGGTCGGTGATCGTGAAGCCCTGGCTGCGCTCGTACGCCCCGATGGCGACGGCGCGCGCTGAGGTCGAACGTCGGATCCGGTCCGTTGACGTCGTAGCCGAGCTGGATCAGCCGCTGCTCGACGCAGCGCGCCCCGAGCCCACGGGTGGCGCGCTGCACCGGCCGCGCCCGCACTGCAGGGAACGTCGATGGGCGGGCCCGCCCAGATGCCGAGCTCGGACAACGTCGCCGGACCGGCGACGCCGGTGACGAGGATCCCGATGCGCTGCTGGAGCTTGCGCACGGCGGCGACGGTGGTGCGGTCGAACGGTCCGGTCGGGGCCGCGGATGACGTGGCCGCGCCGGATGAGGGCCCGCTCGAGGCAGACGACGCCGGCACCGGAGCGGGCCGGCGCAGCGTCCGCTCGACGCGTGCACGCGCCGGCGCGGCCGCGGCGCGCCGTGCTCGGTGGCGGTCCGCGCCGACGGTTCGGCGGGCGTCGGCGCCGTCGTCGCGGTCGTCGTGGGCGCGACGGTCGTCGTTGGCGCGGGGTTTGCCGTGGTGGTGGTGGTCGTGGTGGTGGTGGTCTCGGCCACGGTCGTCGCTGTCGTGGTCGTCGTGGTCGTCGCCGTCGTGGTGGTCTCGTCGACGGTGGTCGGCGGCGCGGCCGTGCCCGCGGTGGTCTCCGTCGGGGCCTCACCCGCACCGTCGTCGCCGGACGAGGCGTGCGCGGACAGGCTCGGAACCAGCGTGGCCGCGATCAAGAAGGCGACGACCGTCGCCCGAGAACGGGACGGAGAGAGGGCGGAGCCGCCGCGGCCCAACATGAGCCGAGAGAGTAGTCCTCCGGGCCGCCGGAACCCGCTCAGGTTGTGGCCCCCTCAGGTTGTGGTCGGCGTGGTCGCCCCGCGCAGGTCGAGGTACAGGACGCGCTGGTCCTGGACGACCGGACGGACGCCTCGGGGCGGAGCGAGGTCGGACACGGCGAGGGGGCGTCCCTCGCAGTCGGTGAACGGCCCGTCCCCTCGCTCTGGACGACGGCGCACGACGAGTCGCGATCGGCCGGGTACGCCCAGAACGCCCGCCATCCCCGTGTCGGGTCGCCGCCGGCGTGATCGAGCACGAGCGTGCGCTCACCGGAGGTGTCCAACCCGGCCAGCAGCAACGGGCCATCCTCGTCGATCTCGTCGGCGACATCCTCGACCTCGCCGACCCTGAACGTCGACGGCGCCAGCCGCTCGGTGAGCTCGGCGTTGCCGCCGGCCATCAGCGCGGCGACTCCCCACGTCGCGAGCAGGATCAGCGCGATGGCCGCCGCCCCGGCGACGACCGGCACCACGGCGCGGGCGAGCGGGGAGCGCAGGCGGACGAAGCCGAAGCGCTCGGCGGGGTCGAGGCTCACTGGCGCCATTGTGGTGGTGGGCGGGTCCGGCTCCACGGTGAACTCGAAAGCACCACTAGGGTTCGCCGTTCGTGAGGCGCCCGTATCGCGTGGTGGTGGCCAAGCCAGGGCTGGACGGGCACGACCGCGGGGCCAAGACGATCACGAGGGCGTTGCGCGACCACGGGTTCGAGGTGATCTACACGGGCTTGCACCAGACCCCGGAGCAGATCGCCGAGACCGTGCTGCAGGAGGACGCCGACGCGGTCGGGCTGTCCCTGCTGTCCGGCGCCCACCTCACCCTGTTCCCGCGGGTGCTCGACGAGCTCCGCGACCGTGGTCTCGACGACGTGTTGGTGTTCGGAGGTGGGGTGATCCCCGAGGCCGACGCCCGCAAGCTCCGCGAGCTGGGAGTCGGCGAGGTGTTCGGGCCCGGCTCCTCGCTCCGCGAGATCAGCTCGTGGCTGGAGACGCGCGCTCGATGCCGCGGACCGAAGAAGCCGTCTGACGCGAGTCAAGGAAGAGACGAGTCCCGTGGACCTGTACGAGTATCAGGGCAAGCAGTACTTCGCCCGCTACGACATCCCGGTGAGCCCGGGCGGCGTGGCCACCACCGTCGACGATGCGGTGGCGGCGGCCGAAGCGGCCGGTTACCCGGTCGTCGTCAAGGCGCAGGTCCAGGTGGGCGGCCGCGGCAAGGCGGGTGGGATCAAGCTCGCCGGCGACGCCTCCGAGGTCCGCACCGTCGCCGGGACGCATCCTCGGGATGGACATCAAGGGCCACACCGTCAAGCGGGTCTGGGTCGAGCACGCCTCCGACATCGCCGAGGAGTACTACGCCAGCTTCACGCTCGACCGGGCGGCCAAGCAGCACCTGCTGATGCTGTCCGCCCAGGGCGGCGTCGACATCGAGGAGGTGGCCGCCCGCGATCCCGACGCGATCGTCAGGCTCCACGTCGACCCCGTCGACGGGCTGTCCGTCGATGTCGCCCGGCAGGCCGCAGTCGACGCGGCGATCCCGGAGAAGGCGGTCGACGGCGTCGCGGACATGCTGATCAAGCTCTACCGCTGCTACACCGAGGGCGACTGCGATCTCGCCGAGATCAACCCGCTGATCCTCACGCCCTCCGGCGCCGTGCACGCGCTCGACGCCAAGGTCACGCTCGACGACAACGCCGCCTTCCGGCATCCCGAGTGGGACGAGTTCCGGGGCATCGAGGAGCTCGACGACCGGGAACGGCTGGCGAAGGAGAAGGACCTCCAGTACATCGGCCTCGACGGCTCGGTCGGGATCATCGCCAACGGCGCCGGCCTCGCCATGAGCACGCTCGACGTCGTCAACCAGGTCGGCGGGAAGGCCGCCAACTTCCTCGACATCGGCGGCGGCGCCAACGCCGACGTGATGGCCGCCGCGCTCGAGGTGATCAACTTCGACGAGCGGGTGCGGTCGATCTTCATCAACATCTTCGGCGGGATCACGCGTGGTGAGGAGGTGGGCAAGGGGATCGTCGAGGCCGTGCGCCGCGTCGAGCTCCGCGCGCCGATGGTGGTGCGGCTCGACGGCACCAACGCCGACGAGGGCCGGCGGATCATCACGGAGGCCGACATCCCGGCCGACCGGCTGATCAGCAAACCGACGATGCTCGAGGCGGCCCGCGAAGCCGTGCGCATCGCCAATGGCAGTGAGAGCGGCAGTGAGCGAGGAGCGCCAGTCGGCTGCCGTTGCGAGCGAGCGAGCGCCAGCGAGCGAGCGGCCAGCAACGGCCTGCGTGGCCGGGGAACGCAATGAACGGCCTGCGTGGCCGGGGAACGCGCTGATGGCGATCTTCATCGACCAGGACACCAAGGTCGTCGTGCAGGGCCTGACCGGCGGCCAGGGCCGGTTCCACGGTCTGCGCAACCGCGACTACGGGACGCAGGTGGTCGCCGGCGTGACGCCCGGCAAGGGCGGCCAGGACGTCGACGGGATCCCCGTCTTCGACTCCGTCGCCGACGCGGTCGCCGCCACCGGCGCCGATGCCTCGTTCGTCGCCGTCCCGCCGAAGGCCGCGCCGGCGGCGATCCTCGAGGCGGCGGCCGCCGGCATCGGCTTCGTCGTGTGCATCACCGAGGGCATCCCGGCGCACGACGAGGCCCGGGTGTTCAACACCCTCGTGCGGCAGTTCCCGCAGACCCGCCTGCTCGGCCCGAACTGCCCGGGGGCGATCAGCCCGGGGAAGTGCAACATCGGCATCACCGCCGGCGACATCGCCCTCCCGCCCTCGCCCGACCGGCCCAACGTCGGCATCGTCAGCCGCTCGGGGACGCTCACCTACCAGGCGTTGTACGAGCTCAAGGAGAACGGCATCGGCGTCTCCACGTGCGTCGGCATCGGCGGCGATCCCGTGCCGGGGACGAGCTTCGTCGACTGCCTGGCCGAGTTCGAGGCTGATCCGGAGACCCACGCCATGTTCATGATCGGGGAGATCGGCGGGTCCGCCGAGGAGGAGGCGGCGGGGTTCATCTCGGCCCACGTCACCAAGCCGATGACGGCGTACATCGCCGGGGTCACCGCCCCCGCCGGCAAGAAGATGGGCCACGCCGGCGCGATCGTGTCCGGCGGCAAGGGCACCGCGCAGGGGAAGATGGACGCGCTGGCCGCCGCGGGGGTCGAGGTCGGGCTCAACCCGACGGAGGCCGGCGAGCTGATGGCGCGGATCGTCGCCGCGCTCTGACGCCTACGGCGCCGGCGGCGGGGGCGGGGGCGTGCCCGGAGGCGGTGGCGGTGGAGCAGACGTCGATCCTCCGCCCGAGCCCTTGAAGGCCCCGCGCATCTTGTCCATGTCGGTGAGGTCGGAGAGCTTCCCGCCCGAACTCGTGTAGTTCATCACCGCGCCGGCAAAGGCGACGGCGGCGGCGATGAAGGCAACCCACATCCCGGGGCCCCGATCGAGGTCGAACCCGAGCTCCTCGCCGGCGCCGAGGATCACCCGGAGCAACATCAGGAGGGCGGCGAGACCGGTCATCAGCGAGCAGGACGAGGGACCAGGGCGACGTGCCGGGCATGATCGCTCCCACGGCGAGCAGCACGGCGATGGTTCCGGCCGCGACGACTAGGAGCCACGCGATCCCGCCGGTGAAGAAGTAGTCGAACGCGTTGTTCACACCGGCGCCCTCGACCTCGGCCCAGTTGAGGGCGAGGCCGAAGATGAGCATGGCGACGCCGCCGGCGACGAGCAGCCAATCGCCCGGCTTGAACTTGCTGAGATCCACTACCTGCGCCTCCTGTCGGGTCGTGCGAGCCGCCCACCCGACGCGCACCGTAGTCCCTGTGATCTTGCGCGCGGTGATGAATGCCCGCACTCGTTACCCTCCGCCGGGTGCCGACCGCCCTGCTGTCCGTCTACGACAAGACCGGGATCGTCGATCTCGCTCGCGGCCTCCACGAGCTGGGGTGGGACCTGCTGTCGAGCGGCGGGACCGCCCGGGCCGATCGCCGAGGCGGGGGTTCCGGTCACCGACGTCGCCGAGCGCACCGGCTTCCCGGCCATCCTCGGCCATCGGGTGGTCACGCTGCACCCGAAGGTGCACGGCGGCATCCTCGCCGACCCCGACGATCCCGACCATCGCCGGGACCTCGAGGAGTTCGGCATCGAGCCGATCTCGCTCGTGGTCGTCAACCTGTACCCGTTCGGCCAGGAGCCGGGGATCGAGCTGATCGACGTCGGCGGGCCGGCGATGGTGCGGGCCGCGGCGAAGAACCACGCCCACGTCGGCGTCGTCGTCGATCCCGCCGAGTACGAGCCGGTGCTCGCCGAGCTGCGCGCCGGCGGACGCCTGTCCGGGCCGACGCGTCGCCGGCTCGCCAGGGCCGCGTTCGCCCGCACCGCGGCCTACGACACCGAGATCGTCGCCTGGCTCGACGACTCCGGACCCCGACCGGTGCACGACGAGGCGGACAGCGAGGAGGAGCTGCTCCCGGACGTCGCTGCGGCTGGACCTCGAGCGGGCGCAAGCGCTGCGCTACGGCGAGAACCCGCACCAGCGGGCGGCGCGTTACCGCTTCGGCGGCGCGACCGGGCTGGTGGGACACCGCCACCCAGCACGGCGGCAAGGCGCTGAGCTACCTGAACCTGTACGACGCCGAAGCCGCGTGGCGGCTCGTCCACCAGTTCGCCGAGCCCGCCTGCGTCATCGTCAAGCACGCCAACCCGTGCGGCGTCGCCGTCGCCGACGACATCACGACGGCGTACGAACGGGCCAACGCTTGCGATCCCGGTCGAGCGCGTTCGGCGGCATCGTCGCCCTCAACCGGGCGGTGCCCGACGGGCTCGCCACCGCGCTGGCGCCGGTGTTCACGGAGGTCGTCGTCGCCCCGGAGTACGCCGACGACGCGCTGGCGACCCTCACCGCCAAGACCAACCTGCGGGTGCTGTCGGCCGAACCGCCCGGCCCCCGGACGCTCGACCTGCGCCCGGTCGACGGCGGCCTGCTCGTGCAGACCGCGGACCCGGTCACCGTCGACCGGTCGGCGTGGTGGGTGGTCACCGACCACCGAGCCCACGCCGGAGCAGTGGGACGACCTCGAGTTCGCCTGGACGGTGTGCGCCGCGGTCAGCTCGAACGCGATCGTGTTCGCCCGCGATCGGCAGGCGCTCGGCATCGGCGCCGGCCAGCAGAACCGCGTCGACTCCGCCCGCATCGCCGCCGAGCGGGCGGGTGACCGGGTCGACGGTGGCGTGGCCGCGAGCGACGCCTTCTTCCCCTTCCGCGACGGCCTCGACGTCGTGGCCGCCGCCGGCGTGCGGGCGGTGATCCAGCCCGGCGGCAGCGTCCGCGACTCCGAGGTCATCGCCGCCGCCGACGAGCACGGCATCGCGATGGTCTTCACCGGCGAGCGCCACTTCCGCCACTGATTCCCCATCCGAGGGTTTGCCGGCACCCGAGGGTTTCCGGGCCGGACGGGGTGCAGCAAACCCTCCGGTGCTGGGAAACCTCGGATGGGGGAGCCGTCCCCGGCGCAGGGTGGAGCGGTAGCTTGGTGCGGACCCCATGGCTCGCGTGTCCGATCTCCTCGCGGCAGGGCGGACGTACTCCTTCGAGTTCTTCCCGCCCAAGACCGACGGCGCGCAGCTCTCCCTCGGCCGCACCATCGCCGAGCTCGAGCCGCTGACGCCGAGCTTCGTGTCGGTGACCTACGGCGCCGGGGGGAGCACCCGTCAGCGCACCCGTGACGTCGTCACGTGGGTGCGCCGCGAGACCTCGATCACGCCGATGGCCCATCTCACCTGCCAGAGCCACACCCGGGCCGAGATCCGCTCGATCCTCGACGACTACCGGGCGGCCGGGATCGAGAACATCCTCGCCCTCGGCGGCGATCCGCCGCAGGATCCCGCCGACATCCGGCCGAGCGACTACACGTACGCCACCGACCTCATCGACGACATCGATCCGTTGGACCACTTCTCGATCGGCGTGGCCGCCCATCCCGAAGTGCACCCCCGGTCGCCGGACCGGGCGGCCGACCGTCGCCTGCTGGCGGCGAAGCTGCGCCGGGCCGACTTCGCGATCACCCAGTTCTTCTTCGAGGCGCGGCACTACCTGCGCCTCGTCGACGAGCTCGACCGCGCTCGGCGTCGTCAAGCCGGTGATCCCCGGGATCATGCCGATCACCAACGCCGGCCAGGTGACGCGGATGGCGCAGCTCAGCGGAGCCGCCTTGCCGGCCTGGCTCACCGAACGGCTCGACGGCGTCGACGACCCGGCCGATGTGCGCCGGATCGGCGTCGACGTGGCGACCCGGCTGTGCGCCGAGCTGCTCGAGGCTGGCGCACCCGGGCTGCACTTCTACACGCTCAACCGCAGCACTGCGACCCGAGAGATCTACGCCAACCTCGGGCTTGCGGTGACCTAGCCGACGATGACGGAGACGGCCACCAGGCCGCTCGAATGGAGCCCGCCCCGCCCCGCGATCAGCCGGGTTCCCTACCTGCCCGGACTCGACGGGATGCGGGCGCTCGCCGTGCTCGCGGTGATGGTGTACCACGCCAACAGTGCGTGGCTCCCCGGCGGCTTCCTCGGCGTCGAGCTGTTCTTCGTCATCAGCGGCTACCTCATCACCCTGCTCCTGATCGGCGAGCACGAGCGAGCGGCACGGTCAGCCTGCGCGCGTTCTACCTGCGCCGCGCCCGCCGGTTGCTCCCGGCGCTGTTCGTGCTGCTGATCGGCCTCTCGATCTACACCGCCCTGTTCAAGCGCGACGTCCTCGGCCAGCTCCGCGGCGACGTGATCGCAGCCTTGACGTACGTGTCGAACTGGTACCAGATCTGGGTCGGACAGGGATACACCGCGACCGGCGACTTCGCCCCGCTCCGCCACCTCTGGAGCCTGGCCGTGGAGGAGCAGTTCTACCTGGTCTGGCCGCTGGTGATGATCGCGCTGATGCGCCTCGGCCGCCGCCGGCTGCCGGAGCTCGCGCCCTGGCTGTTCCTCGCCGCCCTCGGGATCACCGTCCTGACGGCGGTGCTTGTCCCCCAGGGCGCGATCAGCACCTGCGAGGTCACCCCCGAGGCCTACTGGAAGGTCGGCGAGCGGTGCATCTCCAAGCTCGACTTCGTCTACCTCGGCACGTTCACCCGCGCCTCCGGGGTACTGCTCGGTGGCGCGTTCGCGATGGTGTGGCGGCCGGTGGCCATCATGCGCAGTCCACTCGCGCAGCAAGGGCCACCTCGTCGACGTCGTCGCCCTCGCCGGGCTGGTCGGGCCTGGCGGCCCTGTGCTGGTACGTCCACATCGTCACGCCCGAGGGCGCCGATCCGTGGCTGTTCCGCGGCGGATTCTTCCTCACCGGCATCACCACGCTGGCGCTGATCGCCGGCGTCACCCACCGCGGGGCGTGGGCCGGCCCGCATTCTCGGCAACCCGGTGCTGCTGTGGATCGGCGTCCGGTCCTACGGGATCTATCTCTTCCACTGGCCGATCTACCAGATCATCCGAGGCGTGGCCGGCCGAGCGCTGACGGTCGCCGAGTTCGTGCTCGCGCTCGCGCTCACCGCGGTGGTCGCCGACGCGTCGTATCGCTTGGTCGAGATGCCGATCCGGCGCCGCCACGTCGGGCGCTGGTGGCGGCGGCTGCAGGCGAAGCGCGACCCGGTGCCCCGCCGGATCATCGCCGCCGCCGGAGCCGGATGCGTCGCCCTGTCGGTCTTCGCCGCCGCCAACCTGGCGACCGCCGAGCTCAAGCAGAACGAGATCGCCCTGTCGCTCGATGAGGGCAGCAGGGCCGTCACCAACGTGCTCGACCAGGCCGCGCCGACAACGACGCCGGCGAGCAGCCTGGCAACGCCCCCTGCGACCGCGACACCGGCGACCGTGCTCCCGGGCACGACCCTGCCGGCGCGGCGCGGTGACGGTGGCGCCCGGGCCGACGGCCGTGGCCCCGCCCGCCCACCACCGCCCGCCCGACGACGACGGTCCCGCCGGAGCCGTACCCGATCCTCGCCATCGGCGACTCGGTGATGCTCGGCGCGGCGGAGGAGCTCGCGGCCGAGGGCATCACCGTCGACGCCAAGGTCAGCCGGCAGATGGTGGACGAGATCCCCAAGGTCCAGGCGCTGCGCGCCCAGGGTCGCCTCGGCGACGCGGTGATCGTCCATCTCGGGACCAACGGACCGATCAGCGAGGAGACGTTGGACGGCTTCTTCGCGGAGCTGCGCGACGTGCGCAAGGTCGTCGTGCTCGATGGTCGGCGCGCCGGGGAAGCCGTGGATCGGACCGAACAACCAACTGCTGGCCCGTCTCCCGCAGCGCTACCCGAACGTGAAGGTGGTCAACTGGCCCGACTTCGCCGCCCGCTGCACGGGAGACTGCTTCTACGGCGACGGCATCCATCTGAAGCCGGACGGTCAGCAGCACTACACCCAGGTCGTCACGTACTTCCTCGAAGCCTGACGCGGTTGCCTACGCTCGGCGCCAGTGAACACGATGTCTTCTTCACCGCCGGCGCCGGTCCGCGTCGCCGTCACCGGGGCCGCCGGCCAGATCGGGTACAGCCTGCTGTTCCGCATCGCGTCGGGCTCGATGCTCGGGCCCGACACGCCCGTCACGCTCCAGCTGCTCGAGATCACGCCGGCCCTCGGCGCGCTGGAGGGGGTGCGGATGGAGCTCGACGACTGCGCGTTCCCGCTGCTCCACGACGTCGTGTGCACCGACGACGCCGACACCGCGTTCGGTGACGCCGAGATCGCGCTGCTCGTCGGTGCGATGCCGCGCAAGCAGGGGATGGAGCGCTCGGATCTCTTGTCGGCCAACGGCGGGATCTTCAAGCCGCAGGGCGAGGCGCTCGCCCGGTCGGCGCGTCGCGACGTCAAGGTGCTCGTCGTCGGCAACCCGGCCAACACCAACGCGCTCATCGCGATGAGCAACGCCGGCGGGCTCGATCCAGGACGCTTCACGGCGATGACCCGCCTCGACCACAACCGGGCGATCAGCCAGATCGCGCACAAGCTCGGCGCGCCGGTGTCCGACGTGAAGATGATGACGATCTGGGGCAACCACTCGACGACGCAGTACCCGGACCTGTTCCACGCCGAGGTCGCCGGCAAGAACGCCTACGAGGCGGTCGGCGACCACGAGTGGGTCGACACCGTGTTCATCCCGACCGTGGCCAAGCGGGGCGCGGCGATCATCGAGGCGCGCGGCGCCTCCTCGGCCGCGTCGGCCGCCAACGCCGCCGTCGATCACATCCGCTCGTGGGCGCTCGGCACACCGGGCGACGACTGGGTGTCGATGGCGATCCCCAGCGACGGCAGCTACGGCGTCCCGGAGGGCCTCATCTCCAGCTTTCCCGTCACGTGCTCGGGCGGGGAGCTACGAGATCGTGCCGGAGCTCGAGATCGACGACTACAGCCGGAGCAAGATCGACGCCTCGGTCGCCGAGCTCGTCGAGGAGCGCGACGCGGTCAAGGAGCTGGGCCTGATCTGACCCCTCCCATCCGAGGTTTTCGGGGCACGGGAGGGTTTCCGTCCCGGACGGGGCGCAGGAAAACCCCGGATGCAGGTCAGCTGATCGCAACGCGGCAGGCGACGCGCATCATCGCGTCGACCCCGCGGCGCAGCTCGTCGTCGCTGATCCGCTCGCTCGTGCCCTCGCCGATGAGGTCGCTCACGGTCATCATCGCCAGCGCCTCGACCCGCTTGACCGCCGCGACCGTGTAGAGCATCGCCGCCTCCATCTCGATGCGCGAGGAGACCGAGGCGCTTCCACAGCGGGACGCTCGACGGGTCGGGGTCGTAGAAGACGCCGCTCGACACGATCGGGCCCACGTGCACCGTCGCCCCGCCCTCGCGGCTCAGCCGGGCGGCCGCTTCGACGAGACCGAACGTGGCGGCGGGCGCGTAGCCGTCCATCTCGGCGTAGCGCAGCGGGGTCGCGTCGTCGCACGACGCGGCGAGCCCGATCACCGTGTCGCCCATGCCGATGCCGTCGCCGATCGCCCCGCACGTGCCCACGCGGATGAGCCGGGTCGCACCGAGCATGATCAGCTCCTCGAACACGATGCCCGCGCTCGGGCAGCCCATGCCCGTCGTCTGGACGCTGATCGGCGCCCCCTCGAACGTGCCCGTGTAGCCGAGCATCCCGCGCTCCTCGTTCACCAGCCGGGCGCCGGCGTCGAAGAACGTCTCGGCGATGTACGTGGCGCGCCGGGGATCGCCGGGGCACAACACGGCCGGCGCGTAGTCGTCGGAAGACCCTCGCAGGTGGATCGGCATGGACGGGCACGCTAGTGATCGCCCAGTCACCCCGGCGGCGGGCGCTACGTTGCCGCCGTGGCTGCCTTGACCTACGACGTCGTCTACACCGAGGAGCGGAACCGGCTGACCACCGCGTTCCGCCTCATCCTCGCCATCCCGCACATCATCGTCGCCCAGGTGTGGGCGTATCTCGCCGAGATCCTCGCCGTCGTCCAGTGGTTCATCGTCCTGTTCACCGGCAAGCGGAACCAGGGCATGTGGGACCTCCAGTGGGCCTGGCTCGGCTACAACAGCCGCGTCTTCGGATACGTCTACCTGCTGTACGACCCGTATCCGGCGTTCGGCACCGACCCGGGGCCGGTGCCGGCGACGACCACGCTGACCTACGAGGAGCCGGCCAACCGGCTGACCAACGGACTGCGGTTCATCTGGGCGATCCCGGCGATCGTGATCGCCGCTGTCCTCGGCATCGCGATGTTCTTCGTGATCATCGCCTCGTGGTTCGTGATCGTGATCACGGGCAAGCACCCCCGCGGGATGTTCGGCTTCATCCTGCAGGTCTTCCGCTACATCCTGCAGACCCACAGCTACGTACTGCTGATGACCGACACCTACCCGAGTTGGAGCGCGGCGAGCGCACCGTCCGGGTCGGTCCCGCCGCCGCCGACCGGTGCTCCGCCCCCGCCGCCGCCACCGGCGCAATCGCACCCACCGACGGCACCTCCCGGCAGTTCGCCTCCGCCGCCGCCGGGCTGAGCGCTACTTGAGGAACTTGCTGGTCGTGTTGTCGGCCAGCACCTTGCCGCCGGTCTGGCAGGTCGGGCAGTAGTTCACCGTGTAGCCGGAGTACTCGACGGCCCGGATCGTGTCGCCGCACACCGGGCACTGCTCCCCCGTGCGGCCGTGCACCCGGCCCGGGCGGTCCTTCGACGAGCTCATGTCGTCCCGCCCGCGCTCGTACTCCAGGCCTTCGGCCACGGCGTCCCTGATCGCCTTCACCACCTCGGCGGCGACATCCTCGCCGAGCTTCCCGGTCATCGCGAACGGCGACAGCTTCGCCCGATGGCACACCTCGTTGGCGAGGCGCCGCCCGAGGCCGGCGATCGAGCGCTGGTCGCGCAGGAACCCGTGCACGCGCACCGAGCGGGCGGCGAACAGTGCCGCCAACTCGTCCGGCTCGACGAGGTCGGCCTCGGGTCCGAGCTGGGCCAGCGGCGGCGACGTCAACGCCGATTCACTCGCCACGCACCACACCCCGGCCTTGCGCTCGGTGCCCTGCTCGGTGAGCAACAGCGCCGGCAGGTCGCCGTCGAAGACGAAGCGGGCCTGCCCATTGCGCGGCCGCGCCGCCTGTTTGGCGTCGAAGCCCAGCCGCCCGCCTTGCATCAGGTGGACGACGAACGTCACCGGCCCGAAGCGCAGCAGGAGGTACTTCCCCCGCCGGCCGACCTCCTCCAGCGGCAGCCCGTGCGCCTCGGCGGGGGCGGGAGCGACCGTCTTCAGCGCGGTGAACGTCAGCGGCACGAAGCGGGCGAGGCGCTGGCCGGCGTAGGCCTCGGTGAGCCGCTCGGCGTGGGCTTGGACCTCGGGCAACTCCGGCATGGCGTCGTTCAGACGTACTCGGTCCGCTCGCGCAGCTCGGTGAGGACAGTGTCGAGCGCGCCGAAGATGGCCTGCGACTCGAGCAGGCGCTGCTGGTCGCCGTAGAGCCGGATGTGGCCGTTGACGAACGCCTCCTGGGCGTTGAGGTCGCCGCTCGCCACCGCCACCGCGGTGTCCCAGGACTGCTCCATGCGGACGTGTTCGGGGTCGGCGACTCCGGATCCGAAGCGGGCCTCGCCGTCGCCGACCTGGAGGTGGTAGGTGACGTCACCCTCGGGCCCGTCGCCGACCACCTGGGTCAGCCCGATCTCGTGGGAGCCCGCCAGCTCGCGCAGCCGCTCGTCGGCGGCCACGGCACGCGACAGCTCGTCGATCCAGTCCAGGCTGAGGTACCGAACCACCGTCCTAGTCTGCCGGGTCGTGGCCCTCACGTCCGCTGTCGACCCGCGGCACGAGCGGCGCGCATCCCGAGGCGGCGGTGGAGGAGTGGGTCTTCGCCTGCTGGTTCCGCGACGGTTCGCTGGGCGCCGTTACGGGCCACCGGCTGCTCGGGCGCCGCGCGTGGTACTGGGCCGCGCTGGTCCGGCCCGGTGAGCCGCTGCTGCACGTCACCGAGTGGGACGCGCCGGTACGGGCCGACCCGCTCCTCGTCAAGGCCCACGGCCTGTGGGCGGAGCACACGTGCGACGCGCCGATGGAGCAGTGGACCGTCGCCAACGAGACGTACGCCACCGCCCTGGACGATCCCGCCGACGCGCTGGGCCGCGCCTACGGCGTGCCCAGCCCGATCGCCTTCGATCTCGAGTGGTACGCCACCGGCGAGCCGGCGGTCCGGCCGACGGCTACGCGCAGGAGGGCGTGGTCCACGGGACGATCGAGCTCGCCGGCGGCCCGCTGCACCTGACCGAAGCCGCCGGCCGGCGGTGGCACCGCTGGGGTGACGAGCTCGCCGTGCTCGAGCTACCCGACGCCTACGCCCACACCGGGCTGCGGGCGCCGTTCGCCTTCCCGGACGGCAGCCGGGCCGACTGGGTGCTCACGCCCGACGGCTGGCGCTCGCGGCGCGCCGACGTGACGACGTCCAGCGGCTCGCACACCGCGATGGTGAGCGATGAGCGCCCGTGGACCGCTCACCGCTCACCGCTGACCGCGGTCGGCTGGCACGATGTGAGGACGCGCCACGTCGCGGCGTTAGCGTTCGAGCCGATGGCGCAAGCGGTCGCACGAGAGGCGGTGTCCGGCCACGCGCGCGGCGCCGCGGAAGCGCAAGCCGTTCCTGCTCGACCTCTACTCGACGGCGGTCGGCAAGAAGTACGTGATGGCGATCACCGGGCTGATCGGCGTGGGCTACGTGATCGCCCACATGATCGGCAACCTCAAGATGTACCTCGGCCCGGAGGAGATCGACCACTACGGCGAGTTCCTGCGCGAGCTCCTCGTGCCGCTGCTCCCGCGCACGGTCGCGCTGTGGGCCATGCGCATCGTCCTCATCGTCGCCCTCGTGCTGCACCTCCACGCCGCCTACACGCTCACCCTCATCAACCGCCGGGCCCGCCCCGTGCGGTACCAGTCGCCGCGGGACTACGTCGCCGCCAACTTCGCCAGCCGCACGATGCGCTGGACGGGAATCATCGTGCTGCTGTTCCTCGCCTACCACCTCGCCGACCTCACGTGGGGCTGGCTCAACCCCGACTTCGTGCGCGGCGCGGTGTACCACAACCTCGACGAGAGCCTCTCCCAAGTGCCGGTCGCGATCCTGTACATCGTCGCCAACATCGCCCTCGGCATCCACCTGTTCCACGGCGTCTGGAGCCTGTTCCAGTCGATGGGGTGGAACAGCCCGCGGTTCAACTCGTGGCGGCGGGGCATCGCCACGGCGATCGCGACCGTGATCGTCGTCGGCAACTGCTCGTTCCCGATCGCGGTCCAGGCCGGCATCGTGCAGGTCTAGGAGACCGGCCGTGCTCGACGCCAAGATCCCGGCCGGCCCGCTGGCCGACAAGTGGGACACGTTCATCGCCGACGCCAAGTTGGTGAACCCGAACAACAAGCGCAAGTTCAAGATCCTCGTCGTCGGCACCGGGCTCGCCGGCGCGTCGGCGGCGGCGACGCTGGCCGAGCTCGGCTACCAGGTCGAGGCGTTCACGTTCCACGACTCGGCCCGCCGGGCGCACTCGATCGCCGCCCAGGGCGGGATCAACGCGGCGAAGAACTACCGCGGCGACGGCGACAGCATCTACCGCCTGTTCTACGACACGATCAAGGGCGGCGACTTCCGCGCCCGCGAGGGCAACGTCTACCGCCTCGCCCAGGTGTCGGTGGACATCATCGACCAGTGCGTCGCCCAAGGCGTGCCGTTCGCTCGGGAGTACGGCGGCCTGCTCGACAACCGCAGCTTCGGCGGCGCCCAGGTGAGCCGCACGTTCTACGTCGGCGGGCAGACCGGCCAGCAACTGCTCCTCGGCGCCTACCAGCAGATGTCCCGGCAGGTCGGGCTCGGCAACGTCAAGCTGTGGAACCGCGTCGAGCTCGTCGACGTCGTCGTCATCGACGGCCGCTGCGCCGGGATCGTCACCCGCGACCTGCTCACCGGCGAGTTCCGCTCGCACGCCGGTCACGCCGTCGTCCTCTGCACCGGCGGCTACGGCAACGTCTTCTTCCTCTCGACCAACGCGATGGCGTGCAACGTCACCGCCGCCTGGCGGGCGCACCGGCGCGGTGCGCTACTTCGCCAATCCCTGCTACACGCAGATCCACCCGACGTGCATCCCGCAGTCCGACGAGTTCCAGTCCAAGCTCACGCTTGATGTCGGAGTCGCTGCGCAACGACGGGCGGGTCTGGGTGCCGATCGACCCGGACGACACCCGCCCACCGCCGGCGATCCCGGAGGAGCGAGCGGGACTACTACCTCGAGCGGCTCTACCCGAGCTTCGGCAACCTCGCCCCCCGCGACATCTCCTCGCGGGCGGCGAAGCGGGCGGTGGACTCGGGCCGCGGCGTCGGGCCGCGGAAGAACGGCGTGTACCTCGACTTCGCCGAGGCGATCGGGCGTCTCGGGAAGGACGTCGTGCGGCAGCGCTACGGGAACCTGTTCGAGATGTACGAGCGGATCACCGGCGAGGATCCGTACACGGTCCCGATGCGGATCTACCCGGCGTCGCACTACACGATGGGCGGGCTCTGGGTCGACTACGAGCTGATGACCACCGTGCCGGGCCTGTACTGCGCCGGGGAGGCCAACTTCTCCGACCACGGCGCCAACCGCCTCGGCGCGTCGGCGCTCATGCAGGGCCTCGCCGACGGGTACTTCGTGCTGCCCAACACGTTGGGCAACTACCTCGCCCCGATGCTCAACAAGCCGATCCCCGGCCCCGACCACCATGAGTTCGCCGCCGCCGAGGCCGCGGCCAGAGCCCGCTTCGAGCGCTACGTCGCGATCGAAGGGCACGCGGTCGCCCGACCACTTCCACCGCGAGCTCGGCCGGCTCGTGTGGGACTACTGCGGGATGGAGCGCACGGCGTCCGGGCTGGAGAAGGCGTTGTCGGACATCCCGGCGCTGTACGACGAGTTCCAACACGACCTGCGCATCACCGGGCCGGCCCACACCGTCAACCAGACGCTGGAGAAGGCCGGGCGGGTCGACGACTTCTTCCAGCTCGCCATGTTGATGTGCCGCGACGCGCTCGAGCGCGAGGAGAGCTGCGGCGGCCACTTCCGGGCCGAGCACCAGACGGAGGACGGGGAGGCCCGGCGCGACGACGAGCGCCTCGCCCACGTGGCGGCGTGGGAGTGGACGGGCGACCCGACCGAGGCCCGCCGGCACGAGGAGGAGCTCGTCTACGAGACCGTCCACTTCCAGACCCGGAGTTACAAGTGAGCGGCGGCGCGATCGAGTCCGCGGATCTCACGCTGAAGATCTGGCGGCAGGCGGGTCCCGACGCCGAGGGGCACTTCGAGACCCACCACGTCGAGGAGGTGAGCGAGGAGGCGTCGTTCCTCGAGCTGCTCGACATCGTCAACGAGCGATTGATCGCCGCCGGGGAGGACGCGATCACGTTCGACCACGACTGCCGCGAGGGGATCTGCGGGACGTGCTCACTGATGATCAACGGGCAGGCGCACGGCCCGCAACGGGGCACCGCGACCTGTCAGCTGCACATGCGCAAGTTCCGCAGCGGCGACGAGATCGTGGTCGAGCCGTGGCGGGCTCGGGCGTTCCCGATCCTCAAGGACCTGATGTGCGACCGGTCGGCGCTCGACCGCATCGTCGAGGCGGGTGGCTTCATCACCGCCGAGACCGGCGGTGCCCCCGATGCCAACCTGATCCCCGTGCCCAAGCCGGTGGCCGACGCCGCCGAGGCGGCGGCCCTCTGCATCGGCTGCGGGGCGTGCGTCGCGGCGTGCCCCAACGGTGCGGCCCAGCTGTTCACCGGGGCCAAGGTCACCCACCTCAACCTGCTCCCTCAGGGCCAGCCCGAGCGGTTCGACCGGACCGAGGCGATGGTCGAGACGATGGAGCAGTACTTCGGGTCGTGCACCAACCACGGCGAGTGCGAGGTGGCGTGCCCGAAGTCGATCTCCCTCGACGTGATCGCGGTGATGAACGCCGACTACCTGAAGGCCAAGTTCAAGAACCGCCGCTCGCTCTCGCGGATCTAACGGCGCCTGCAGCTACGGCACGGCGAGCCGATACGATGCAAGAACGGCGGTTTCTAGCCGCGACGATCGTGGCGCCGGCCCGGCGGGTGGCGGTGACCTCGGTGTCGGTGCCGTCGCGACCGGTCAGGGCGAGGCCGAGGAGGAGGTCGCCGGGGGCGTCGGGCACGGTGAGCTCCAGGCGGCCGACGAGCGCACACGTGTCGGCCTCGACGTCGCCGCGGAACGCCCACTGCTGCCGCCCGCCCCGCCAGGTGCAGGTGACGGCGACGGTGGCGTCGACGACCGCGGAGCGGAGGTCGTTGACGACGTGGACGTCGAGGGCGAGCTCGGCGCCCGGTCGGACCGTCGCCGGCAGCGGATCGGTGACCACGATCACCGGCCGGCATGCGTCGACGACGACCGGCCACGCCAGCTTCGGCATCCGATGGTGGTCGAGCACCGCGGCCGAGATCATCGGGCCGGGATCGGCGAGCCACGAGAAGCAGAACCCGCCGGTCGGCCGGTACTTCAGGCGGCGCAGGGTCTCGATGTGGTGGCGGAGCAGCGTCGCCTGGTAGCGCTGCGTCGCGATCCGCCACGAGTCGAACGTCGGGTGGTCCTCGGGTGGTACCCGCTCGCGGATCACGTCGACCTCGAGGCCGTGATGGACGTGGAGTGCGTCCCAGTCCAGCGTCGGGCCAGGCCCCGACGTCGACGAACTCGGTCGCCGAGTCGGGGACGGCCTGGGCGCCGAACTCGCTGACGAAGCGGACCAGCCGGGGCACCGTGCGGGCCAGCTCGGCGAGCTCGCCGGTCTCGCCGCGGTGCCAGCCCGAGCCAGAGGTGGCTGTCGGTCCCGTCGAGCTTGGGGAGGTGGGGGAACACGCCGCCGTGGGCGACGGTGGGTCGCGTCGGGTCGGCCTCCTCGAACGCCCGCTTGATCCAGCGGTCGAGGACCGTCTTGTTCCAGGTCGGGAGCTGGTGGGCGAGAAACCGCCGAAGCCGCCGGCCGCGCGTCGGCGGCTCGACCTGCGGGGCGTCGGGGACGGGCTCGTCGTGGGCGCACCACTGCACGATCGAGGGGTGGTGGCCGAGCGAGTTGACCGCCTCCCGAGCCTGGCGCACGGCCTCGCGCCGGATCTGGCGGGCGTAGCCCCACTGCAGCGGGAAGTCCTGCAGCACGAGGATGCCGAGCTCGTCCGCGGCGCGGTAGAGCTCGTGGTCGGCGATGTGCGCCTGCACGCGCAGCACGTCGAGCCCGGCCTCGACGGCGAGCTCGACGTCCCGGCGCACCTCCTTGGGATCGGCGTCGGCGAGGCCCGGGCCGGGTGGGCAGCACGTTGGCGCCCTTCAGGAACAGGCGCTCGCCGTTGATCGAGCACACCCAGTTGTTCCACGCGACCTCGCGCAGGCCGGTGCGGCGGGACCGGCGATCGCTGGTCACACCGTCGACGAGGAGCTCGACGTCGATGTCGGTGAGCGGCTGGGCGCCGAGGGCGCGGGGCCACCACAGCTGGGGCCGATCGAGGTCGAGCGCCCACTCGATCTCGTTGACGCCCGCGGCGAGGGGATGCTCGGTCTCGCCGACCGTCACGCCGTCGGCCGTGGTGCGCAAGCGGACGGTGCGGGCGGCGTCACTGTCGATACGGGCGTAGAGGCGGACATGGGCGCGGCTCTCGTCGGCGTCGCGGCACAGCACCCGGAGGCGGTCGAGCTTGGCCGGCCCGGTGTCGTACAGGAGCACCGGGCGCCAGAGGCCACCGGGGTTCCAGTCGCGGTCGACCGCCTCGGAGTGCTGGAACAGCCCGGTGATGTTGCGCCGGCCGCGCGTGCCCTGCTCGTCGTTGCAGGCGACCTCGACGGCGAGCACGTGGTGGTCGCCGAGGCGGGAGAGGGCGGTGATGTCGAAGCTGTGGGGGAAGAAGTAGCCCTCGGGGTCGCCGAGATAGGCCCCGTCGAGCCAGACGTCCGCCTGGTAGAAGATCCCGTTGAACGTGATCCAGCGCCGCCGGCCGGGCTCCGGCGGCGGGCCGTCGAAGCGGCGGCGGTACAGGATCGGGCCGTCGCTGGTCGGCCAGCTCGGGCTCCGCCCGCCAGTGGCCGGGCACGGTGACGTCGAGCCAGTCGGCGTCGTCGAAGTCGAGGCCGATGCCGTCCCGACGGACGTCGTCGTTGGCGGCGACGGCACGCCACGATCCCGACAGGTCCACGGCCGGGGAGATTATGGCCGATTCGGTGAGTCGGCTTAGGCTCGACTCCGTCGCGTGGGGCAGGACATCGAAGCCGCGGCGCGCTCGACGCGGAGCGAACCGGGTGAGCCGGTGGCGCGGTCGTACCGCCTGCTGGCCCTGCTGTCGCTCGCCGCGGTGGGCGCGGTGGTCCTCGTCCCGTACGCCGGGCTGACCGACTTCGGGGAGTCCGACCGCTCCGCACGGGGAGGCGGCGGCCGAGTCCGACCCGGTGGACGAGGCCTCGGCGATCGCATCGGAGGAGGACAGTCCGACGACGCCGTCCGACTACGTCGAGACCGGCGGACGGGGCGCCGGGGGCGTACGCGCGCCAGACGGCCACCGCCGCGGCCACGTCGACGACGACAACCACGCCCGACCCCGCCGCCGACCCCGCCGGACTACTCCCGGCCGATCCCGACCCCGTCGCCCACCACCGCGGCCCCGGCGCCGCCCCCGCCGTGGGCCGTCGTCGAGGCGGACGACCGACGCCGGGTACATCGCCACCGACGTCGGCTGCGCCGACAGCACGTCGGCGGCGGACCTGGACGAGTTCTTCCGGGCCCGGATGGGCCCGGTCCTGGGCCACGACTACCAGCACGTCTACCCGCTCGGAGGCGAGCGCTACCTGTGGCTGTTCCAGGACACGTTCGTCGACCAGCCCGGCGATCGCCGACGAGCTGGACGAGGCGGCGTTCGCCCACAACACCGCGCTCGTGCAGACGGGCCGGTGCTTCACGCTCTACCACCGAGGCTCGTCGACGTCACCGACGTCGTTCGAGCCCGGCACCGGCGAGCAGGTGCTCTCCCGGTGGTTCTGGCCGCTCGGCGGCGAGCTGGCCGGCGATCGGCTGTCCGTGTTCTGGGCCGAGATGACCAAGGACCCCGACCCCGGGCCCGGTGACGGACTCGGCTGGCATCCGGCGCAGACGTGGCTGGCGACCTACGACGCGGCCACGCTCGAACGGCTCGAGTTCGACCCGGCGCCGAACTCGGGGACGACTCCGATCTACGGCTACGCCGTGGCGAGCGACGACCGGCACACCTATCTGTTCGGCAACACCTACGACCAGAACCTCGACCGCCAGGGTGGGTGGCCGTCGGGCCCGCACTCGGCGACCGACGATGTGGCTGGCCCGGGTGCCGCTCGGTCGGCTCGGCGCCGAGCCCGGAGTACCGGACGGCCGACGGGTGGAGCACCGATCCGGCCGACGGCCCGGCCCATCTCGTCCCGCTTCTGGGCGGAGAACCCGATGCAGCCGCGGTTCCTCGGCGGCCAGTGGGTCGCCGCGACCAAGCAGGACGGGTTCTGGGGCGACTGAGCTCTTCATCGACGTCGCCGCCGACCCGTGGGGCCCGTGGACGACCGTCTCCCGGGTGCGCGCCGAGCCCCGTGGCGGCGACCCGCTGATGAACACGTATCACGCCCACCTCATGCCGTGGCTCGAGGACGGGGCGCTCGTCGTGAGCCTGTCGCAGAACGCCCGCGACATGCTCGACGGACGCCTTCCCCCACCCCGAGCGGTACCGCCTGCAGTTCCTCCGCGTCCCCGCTGGTACCGCCGCCCACCCCGCCACCGCCGACCACGACGACCACGCCACCACCGACCACCACGACCGCACCACCACGCCGCGGCCACCGCGGCCGACCACGACCACGTCGACCGACGACCACCACGACGGCCGCCGGACGACGACGACGCACGTCGACGACGACCACGACCACGACCACGACGCCGCCGACGACCACCACCGCCGCCCACGACCGACCCGTGCGCGACGACCACGACGACGACGACGACCCCGTCGTCGACGACGCACCACGACGACGCCGTCGACGACGACGACGGACCCCTGCGCAGCGCCTGGTACCGCGATCCCGCCCGACGGCCGCGAGGTCCGGGACGGTAGGTTCGGACCCATGTCACCGTCGCCCCGCCACGATCGGCGAGCTCAGAGCGTCCGGATGGGAGTCGCGCCCGGTCAAGGAAGAGATCAGGGCCAACGCCGTCGCCCGCATCGCCGACGGCGAGCCGTTGTTCACCGACGTCCTCGGGTACGAGCAGACCGTCCTGCCGCAGCTGGAGAACGCCCTGCTCGCCGGCCACGACGTGATCTTCCTGGGCGAACGGGGGCAGGCCAAGACGCGGATGATCCGCTCGCTCTCCAACCTCCTCGACGAGTGGATGCCGATCGTCGCCGGCAGCGAGATCAACGACAACCCGTACGCGCCGGTCTCCCGCTACGCCCGCGAGCTGCGTCGCCGAGCACGGCGACGACACGCCCGTGGCGTGGGTCCATCGCGACGACCGCTTCGGCGAGAAGCTCGCCACGCCGGACACCTCGATCGCCGACCTGATCGGCGAGGTCGACCCGATCAAGGTCGCCGAGGGCCGCTACCTGTCCGACGAGCTGACCCTCCACTACGGGCTGGTGCCGCGCACCAACCGCGGCATCTTCGCCATCAACGAGCTGCCGGACCTCGCCGAGCGCATCCAGGTCGGCCTGCTCAACGTGCTCGAGGAGCGCGACGTGCAGGTCCGCGGCTACAAGATCCGCCTCCCGCTCGACGTGATGCTGGTGGCGTCGGCCAACCCCGAGGACTACACGAACCGCGGCCGCATCATCACCCCGCTGAAGGACCGGTTCGGGAGCCAGATCCGCACCCACTACCCGCTCGAGGTCGAGACCGAGATCGACATCGTCCGGCAGGAGGCGCGCGCCACCTCGGTCGGCCGGGATCGACGTGCACGTGCCCGACTACCTGGCCGAGGTGATCGCCACGATCAGCCACCTGGCTCGGGCGAGCACCCACGTCAACCAGCGCAGCGGCGTCAGCGTCCGCCTCTCGGTGACCAACTACGAGGCGCTCGCCGCCAACGCCCTGCGGCGTGGCTCTGCGCGCCGGCGAGCGGGTGGTCGTGCCGCGCGTCGACGACCTCGATGCCCTGGCCGCCAGCTCGGGCGGGCAAGATCGAGATCGAGTCGCTCGACGAGGGTCGGGAGGGGGCGATCTTCGAGAACATCGTGAAGAGCGCCGTGCTCACCGTCTTCAAGGCCCGGGTCGCGCCCGAGCGCACGCGGGAGATCATCGCCGCGTTCGAGGAGGGCGTCGATCGCCCACACCGGCGAGGACGTCCCGTCGACCGACCTGGCCCTGCTGGTCGAGACCGTGCCGGCGCTCCGACCGGTCGCCGCCGAGCTCGCCGGCGGCGACGAGTCGCCCGCCGCCGTCGCCGCGGCGGTGTCGTTCGTGCTCGAGGGCCTGCACCTCTCGAAGCGGCTCAACAAGGACGCCTCCGGCTCGCGCGCGGCCGGCGCTACCGCGCGCCGGAGCTGATGCTGGCGCTCGCTCGGCCGGCCTGCGCCGGGATCCCGATCCGGGAGGAGGGACGCTGACGCGCTTCGGACACTTCGACGACGACGCCCGCGAATACGTCATCACGCAGCCGGACACCCCGCTCCCCTGGATCAACTACCTGGGCAGCGAGGAGTACTTCGGGATCATCTCCAACACCGCCGGCGGCTACTCGTTCTTCCGCGACGCCCGGCTGCGCCGGCTGACCCGGTACCGCTACAACGGAGTCCCGCTCGACGCCGGCGGCCGGTACCTGTACCTGCGGGACACGGACGACGGCGAGTTCTGGTCGCCGACGTGGCAGCCGACGCGTACGCGACCTCGACGACTACCGCTGCCGGCACGGGCTCGGCTACACGATCATCGGCTCGCGGCGCGCCGGCATCGAGGTCGAGACGACGTACTTCGTCCCGCTCGGCGAGACCCTCGAGATCTGGCGGGCGACGGTCACCAACCACCGTCCGTCGGCCGCCCGGCTGTCGCTGTTCAGCGCGGTCGAGTTCTGCCTCTGGGACGCCTGGGACGACGCCACCAACTTCCAGCGCAACCTCTCGATCGGCGAGGTCGAGGTGGTGGCCGACGAAGGCGTCATCTACCACACGACCGAGTACCGCGAGCGCCGCAACCACTTCGCCTACTTCGCCTGCTCCGCGCCGCTCGCCGGCTTCGACACCCAGCGGGAGGCGTTCCTCGGGGCGTACCGCGGCTGGGACCGGCCGGTGGTGGTCGAGCGGGGCCGGTCGGCCGACTCCATCGCCCACGGCTGGGCGCCGTGCGGCTCGCACCACGTCGAGCTCGAGCTCGGCCCGGGGGAGCGGCGGGACGTCGTCTTCCTCCTCGGCTACGCCGAGAACCCGGCCGACGCCAAGTTCGACCCGCCGGGGTCGACGACGATCGACAAGCGACGGGTCCGCCCGGTGATCGAGCGCTACCTCCGCCCGGACGAGGTCGACGCCGCGCTCGACGCGTCTCGGCGAGCACTGGGACGGGTTGCTGTCGACGCTGCAGATCGCCACGCCCAGCCCGCACGCCGACCGGATGATCAACATCTGGAACGCCTACCAGTGCATGGCCACGTTCAACCTGTCCCGCTCGGCGTCGCTGTTCGAGTCCGGCCTCGGGCGGGGGATGGGCTTCCGCGACTCGAACCAGGACCTGCTCGGGTTCGTCCACATGGTGCCGGCGCGGGCCCGGGAGCGGATCCTCGACATCGCCGCCACCCAGCTCCCGTCGGGCGGCGCCTACCACCAGTACCAGCCGTTGACCAAGCGCGGCAACGACGCCATCGGGTCCGGCTTCAACGACGACCCGCTCTGGCTGATCCTCGCCGTCGCCGCCTACCTCAAGGAGACCGGCGATCGCGGCGATCCTCGACGAGCCGGTGCCGTACGACAACCAGCCGGGCTCGGAGAGCGCCCTCTACGAGCATCTCCAGCGCGCCGCTGCACTACACGCTCGAGCGGCTCGGGCCCGCACGCGGCTGCCGCTGATCGGGCGCGCCGACTGGAACGACTGCCTGAACCTGAACTGCTTCTCCGAGACGCCCGGCGAGTCGTTCCAGACGACCGAGAACCGCGAGGGCGGCGTGGCCGAGTCGGTGTTCATCGCCGGCCTGTTCACGCTGGCCGCCGCCGAGCTGGCGGAGATCGCGACCCGGCGCGGCGACGGCGAGGGGCGCGGTCGCGATGCCGGGCGGCGCGGTGACGCGATGGCGACGGCCGTCGGCGAGCACGGCTGGGACGGCGAGTGGTTCCGCCGCGCCTACGACTTCTTCGGCGCGCCCGTCGGCTCGGCCGGCGAACGAGGAGGGCGCGATCTTCATCGAGCCGCAGGGCATGTGCGTGATCGCCGGGATCGGCCTCGACGACGGCACGGCGAGCCGGGCGCTGGCAGTCGGTCGCCGAGCGGCTGGCGACGCCGCACGGCCTCGTGCTCGTGCAGCCCGCGTACACGCGCTACCACCTCGAGCTCGGCGAGATCAGCTCGTACCCGCCGGGCTACAAGGAGAACGGCGGCGTGTTCTGCCACACCAACCCGTGGGTGATGATCGCCGAGACGCGTCGTCGGCAACGGCGACCGGGCGTTCGACTACTACCTGCGGATCAACCCGTCGGCCCGCGAGGAGCTGAGCGACGTGCACCGGTGCGAGCCGTACGTGTACGCCCAGATGATCGCCGGCAAGGAGGCGCCCACCCCCGGCGAGGCGAAGAACTCCTGGCTCACCGGCACGGCGGCGTGGAACTTCGTCGCGCTCACCCAGTGGATCCTCGGCATCCGCCCCGACCACGACGGCCTGCGCATCGACCCGTGCCTGCCCGCTGACTGGGAGGGGTTCGACGGCCACCCGCCGCTTCCGCGGCGCCGACGTACCGCATCCGGGTCGGCAAGCCGCGGGGCGCGCACGGGCGAGTGTCACTCGCTCGTCGTGGACGGCCGGCGCCGTCGACGGCAACCTCGTCCCGCTCGCTCCGGCCGGGGCCACGGTCACCGTCGAGGCCGAGATCACCGGATGATCCGTGACTCGGCCGCTGGCCGCTTCGAGCGACGGCGCGATCGCTGCGTGCGCCGATGCGGCACGGGCCACGGATCGTTCGAGCACGGCGTCGTAGACCCGTTCGTAACGGGCGCACATCCGGTCCACACCGAACTCCTCGGCCCGTCGCCGGCAGGCCGCCGGATCGATGTCTCCCAGGCGGTTGACAGCGTCGGTCATCTCGTCGACGTCGTCGCAGATGAATCCGCTGATGCCGTGCTCCAGGACCTCCGGCACGGCACCGCGACGCAATGCGATGACGGGCGTGCCGGCCGCCAGCGACTCGATCATCACCAGACCGAACGGCTCCGGCCAATCGCTGGGGAAGAGCGTCGCCGCGGCACCGGCGTAGAACGAAGGTTTGGCCGCTTCGTCGAGTTCGCCGACGTAGTCGACATCGTCCGAATCGAACAGCGGCTCGATCTCACCGTGGTAATAGGCGACATCGACAGGATCGACCTTGGCGGCAACGCGCAGCGGCCAACCGGTGCGTCGGGCGACCTCGACGGCGAGATCTGGTCGCTTCTCTTCGGTGATCCGTCCGACGAAGGCGAGGTACTGGCCAGACCCGCGGCGCTGCTCGGTGGTACTGGCCGAGATCGAGGCCGTTGGGCACGGTCGCCACCCAGTCGACCGGCAACCCGTCGACGGCTTCCCGTTGATGGTCGCTGATCGACACCAACGGAACGCCGGGGTACATGGGCAAGACCCGCTGAACGGCCGTGGTGTCCAGCCGGCCGTGCAACGTCAACACCGTGGGCGTCACGCTCGATTCGACGAACGGAAGCGTCGTCAGGTCGATGTGGGAGTGGATGACATCGAAGTCGGACGCTTGCCCGTACACATCGGCCAGCATCCGCAGGTGCAGGTGGCCGCCGATATCAGCCATCTCGGACGGGTCCATGCGCACCCGCAACGAGGCGCTGATCACCGACTCCAACCGGGCGTCGGTTTGCGATCCGCCGGTGGCGAAGAGCGTCACGTCGTGACCTCTGGCGACCAGTCCGTCACAAAGGGCGGCGATGACGCCGCTCGGTGCCGCCGTACGTGCGCGGCGGGACGTCTTCATACAGCGGGGCGATCTGGGCGATGCGCATCACGCATCCTCCTGATCAACCGGCACCAGATAGCCGAGGCTGGCGCGATACGCGCTGGCCACAGCCCGGACACGTGTACCCCGTGGCGTCCAACGGGGACCATGGCTCGTCCACAGCCGGGGCACGGGGCGGTGAATATCGATCGTCGGCCGGAAGGCATGCTCCCGGCGACGGCGCCGGGTGGGTTGGAGGACGGCTTCATGGCGGCCGTCCGTACCCCGTCAGGGCCGACGCCAAGTCACGCCATCCCATGCCGGCGACGTCCGCGGTGTCCGCGACGGCGCGGGCCACAATGGAGGAATCTCCTCCCCGTTTGACGCCGCGGCCCAAACGGTCCCCTTCGCCGGCACCGGGGACCTTCTGACCCTCGTGGAGGGCCGGACGTTCGTCATCAGCGATGTGAGCGGTGATGTTCGCGGGGGTGTCCACGGCCTCGTCTACGACGATCTTCGCCACCTCTCGCGTTTCGTCCTCGACTGTCGACGGCAATCGGCTGACACCGATCGCCAGCGCAACCACGTCACCTTTCGACGCCCTCGTCGTCCACCGGTTGCACGACGCCGACGGCGGTGAGCTCTCGGCCTTGTTGGTCCGGCGCCGCCGTATCGCCGCGGGGCTGCGTGACGACCTCGAGTTGTGGTCGACGGACGGGCGAGACGTATCCGTGCATCTCACGATCGAGTTCGGCGCCGACTTCGCCCACATCTTCGACGTCAAGGCCGGGGCCGGGCGGCGCTCCGGCACCGCTGCGCGCCGACGCTGACGGGATCGAGCTCACCGATCCCGGTACGTCGGCGGCCACCCGACTGCGCTGGGATCGAGCGCCGCTGACCGTCGATCAGGTCGGCGGGCTGGCCACCTGGGAGCTGCATGCCGGGCCGCGGGAGCGAGCCCGGATGAGCTTGACCGCCGAGCCCGTCGTCGACGGGGCGACGGTCGATGCGTGCCGCCGCCGCGCGTCACGCACGCTGCCCGAGGCGTGGCTGTCCGCGACTTGGCGGGCTGGCGGGACTCGAGCCCACGCGTGACATCGATCGACCCTCGCCTCGGACTCGCCGTCGATCAAGCGTTGGCCGATCTCGCCGCGCTCCAGATCCGAGACGCCGCTCATCCCGACCGCGTCGTCGTCGCCGCGGGGGCGCCATGGTTCATGACCCTGTTCGGCCGGGATTCGCTGCTCACGGCGTGGATGAGCCTGCCGTTCGACGCCCTGCTGGCACCGGGCGTCCTGCTGACGCTGGCCGAGCTCCAGGGCCGGCGCGACGACCCCATCGCCGAGGAGGAACCGGGCAAGATCCTCCACGAACTGCGTCGCCGGGGCGGCAGCGGCCCGTTCTCGGCCCGCGAGCGGTACTACGGCAGTGTCGACGCCACGCCCCTGTTCGTGATGGTCGTCGCCGAGGCGTGGCGGTGGGGCGCCCTTGACCTCGACACGCTCGACCAGCTGCGACCGGCCGTCGAAGCCGCGGTCGGCTGGATCGCAGGCAAGCACGACTGATGGGTTCGTGACCTATGAACGCCGCAGCGACCGAGGCCTCGCCAACCAGGGATGGAAGGACTCCTGGGACGGCATCACGTTCGCCGACGGGACCCAACCGACCCCGCCGATCGCGCTCGTCGAGGTGCAGGGTTACACGTACGCCGCGCTCCACGCCGCCGCCGAGATCGCTGACGCCGCACCGGGCACGCTCGACGCCCCCGCGCTGCGACAACAGGCTGAGGAGCTCAAGGACCGGTTCAACGCCACGTTCTGGGACGACCGGGGCTGGTTCGCGCTCGGACGGGACGGACACGGCCGGCTCATCGATGCGCTGACGACGAACCCGGGTCACGCCTTGTGGTGCGGACTCGCCAGCGAGGACCACGCCCGCGTCTATCTCGACCGACTCGGCGAAACCGACCTGTGGTCGGGATGGGGTCTCCGAACACTGGCCGCCAGCATGGGCGCCTACGATCCATTGAGCTATCACAACGGGTCGGTGTGGCCACACGACACGGCGATCTGTGCGGCGGGCGCGGCGCGCTACGGCCGGTGGGACGTGGTCGACCGAATCGTCGAGGGGTCGCTCGATGCGGCCAGCCACTTCGCCGGCCGGCCACCCGAGCTGTACTCCGGAGTCGCCCGCGACGACCTGCCGGTCCCCGTCTCGTACCCGGCGTCGTGCTCGCCCCAGGCTTGGTCTTCGGCCTCCATCCTGCTCCTGGTCCGCACCATGCTCGGACTGCAGCCGACGCCGGACGGCCTGACGGCGACACGTCCCGCCCTCGACCAGTTCAACGGCCTCAGCATCGACGGGCTGCGGGCCAACGGACGCCTCCACCGCCTGCGCGTCGTGGACGGCCACGTCCGAGTGGGCGTCCGCCTGATCGCGCTCGAGCAGAGGGTCGGCCCCCTTCGTGTCCGAGGGCCTGACTCGTTCCCGTACCGTGTCGGTGCACCGGATGAGAGGAGAAGCGCCATGCCGATCATCGGAGCCCACGCCCTGCTCTACACGCCGGAGGCCGGAAGCGGTGCGGGCGGTCCTGCGCGACGTGCTCGAGCTCCCCATCGTCGACGCGGGCGACGGCTGGCTGATCTTCGAGCTCCCTCCGGCCGAGGTGGGCGTCCACCCCACCGGAACGCGCCCTGGCGATCCGGCCGCCGACCAGCCCGCACCACGAGCTCTCGTTCATGTGCGACGACATCGCCGAGACCGTCGCCGACCTCCGTGCCCGCGGCGTCGAGATCCGCGGCGAGCCGACGGACCAGGGCTACGGCATCGTGGTGACGATGGTCCTGCCCGGCGGCCTCCACGTCGGCCTGTACGAACCCCGCCACCCCACCGCCATCTGAACGGCTTGGCTGCAAGAGCAGCGGGTTAGACGAACGGACTGCGGGTCCAGAGCTCGCCGGTGTCGTGGCGATCGGGGGCGCTCGGGGTGCCGGTGAGGGCGAACACCTCGATCTCGCCGGGGAAGCCGGCGAGGGTCACCGGGTCGTGGGCTGTCGCCGACACGCCTTCGGGCAGGCGTTCGAGGCCCATCGTCGGGATGAGCACCTCGTACGGCCCGGCGACGTCGCACAGGCGGGCGGCCATGTTGACCGCCGAGCCGATGTAGTCGTCGCCCTCGAACAGCAGGGCGTAGCCGGAGGCGACGCCGGACCGCAGCGTGAGCGGGGCGCAGACGTCAGCCGCACGCGACTGGAGGTCGAGGACGAAGGCGACGGCGTCGGCCTGGTCGACGGCGACGATCATGCAGCCGTCGCCGAGCCACTTGGCGATGCGCACGCCCCGATCGGAGGCGACCTCGCGCACGATGGTTCGGAACGCGCCGAGGAGGCGGCCGGCGGCGTCGTCGCCGAACCGCGCCGTGTAGTCGGTGAAGCCGGCGAGATCGAGGAACACGAACGTGCGGGGCACACGCATGTCACCAGGATACGGGCGCCAGTCGGTGGGTAACCTCGGCTCATGCCGGCTCGGTTCACCTACTCGCGGTGGGATGGCACCCAGCAGGGGTTCGAGCTCGACGGCGACGCGCTGTTCGAGGAGCTCACCGACGAGCTGCTGTACCACGGCGACGTCAACGCCGCCCTGCGCCGGATGATGCACCAGGGCCTGCGCGACCGCACCGGCCAGCGCCTCGCCGGCGTGCGCGAGCTGCTCGACCGGCTGCGCCGCGAGCGCCAGGAGCGCCTCGACCGCTTCGACCTCGGCGGGGTCTACGACGAGATCGCCCGCGAGCTCGACGACATCGTCGACGAGGAGCGGCACGCGATCGACAACGCCGTCCGCGACGCCGAGACGATGGCCACCCGCACCGGCGATCCCCGGCGGGCCGAGACGGCCAGGGACGCCGCGGCCGATCGCAACCTGCGCCTCGATCTGCTCCCCAACGATCTCGCCGGCAAGGTGGGCGAGCTGCAGCAGTACGACTTCGAGTCCGCCGAGGCGGCCCGGCGGTTCGAGCAGCTCCTCGACCGGCTGCGCCAGCAGCTCGCCAACCAGCTCTTCGAGCAGATGAGCGGGGCGATGCAGCAGATGACGCCGGCGGCGATGGACCGGATGAAGGACATGCTCGCCGCCCTCAACGAGATGCTCGAGCGGCGTGAGCGGGGCGAGGACCCGAGGTTCGAGGAGTTCATGGCGCAGTACGGGGACTTCTTCCCGGAGAACCCGCAGAGCCTCGACGAGCTGCTCGAGCAGCTCGCCCAGCGGATGGCCGCGATGCAGGCGATGCTCAACTCGATGACGCCCGAGCAGCGGGCGCAGCTGCAGGCGCTCGCCGACCAGCTGCTCGGCGACATGGACCTGCGCTGGCAGATGGACCAGCTGGGCGGCCACCTGCGCCAGCAGTTCCCGCAGCTCGGGTGGCAGCAGTCCTACGACTTCACCGGTGACGACCCGCTCGGGCTCGGCCAGGCGATGCAGACGATGCAGGACCTCGGCGACCTCGACCAGCTCGAGCACCTGTTGCGCAACGCGTCGAACCCGGGCGCGCTCGCCGAGGCCGACATGGACCGGGTGCGCGACCTGCTCGGCGACGATGCGGCGCGCTCCCTCGAACGGCTCGCCGAGCTGACCCGCATGCTCACCGAGGCGGGGCTGATCGAACAGCGCGAGGGCCGGCTCGAGCTCACCCCGAGGGGCCTGCGGGCGATCGGATCGAACGCCCTGCGCGACCTGTTCGCCAAGCTCACCAAGGACCAGGTCGGCCAGCACCAGGTCCACCGGCTCGGACACGGCCACGAGCGCACGTACGACACCAAGGCCTACGAGTACGGCGACCCGTTCCAGCTCGATCTGCAGCGGACGATCCGCAACGCCCTCGCCCGGCGCCCGCCCGGGGTCACCGGCACGCCGGTGCGACTGGAGCCGGACGACTTCGAGATCGAGCGCACCGAGCACCTCACCCGCTCGTCGACGGTGCTGATGCTCGACCTGTCGCTGTCGATGCCGATGCGCGACAACTTCCTGCCGGCGAAGAAGGTGGCGATGGCGCTGCACTCGCTGATCTCGTCGCAGTTCCCCCGCGACTACCTCGGCCTGGTCGGGTTCAGCGAGACCGCCCGGGTGCTGCGGCCCGAGCAACTGCCCGAGGTGAGCTGGGACTTCGTCTACGGCACCAACATGCAGCACGGCTTCACCCTCGCCCGCAAGCTGCTCGCCCGCCAGTCCGGCACCAAGCAGATCATCATGATCACCGACGGCGAGCCGACCGCCCACGTGACGCCGTCAGGGGACGTGTTCTTCAACTACCCGCCGGTGAGCGAGACGGTCGAGGCGACGTTGCGCGAGGTGCTGCGCTGCACCCGCGAGGGCATCCGCATCAACACGTTCATGCTCGACGCCACGAGCTACCTGACCGCCTTCGTCGAACGGCTCACCGAGATCAACCGGGGTCGGGCGTTCTTCACCACCCCGGAGACGCTCGGCGACTACGTGCTCGTCGACTTCATCGAGCACAAGCGCCAGATGGCGCGCGGTCGTCGGGCGAGCTGACCCCGAGAAGCGGAGCGCCGGTCCAATCCGTGTCGCCCCTGCTCCGGGGCTCGGAAGATCCGCCCTTGCGCCCACTCGATGTGATATGCGACAATCACAAGCATGTAATTACGACGTTGTGGCGAGCAAGTCACCGCCGCCGCGCTCGTCATCAGCGGGACCACATGGCAGGGGGTCCTCCCAAATGTACGAACCATTCGAATCCGAGTCCGACCCAGGCGATCACGCCTGGCAGGACCAAGCCAACTGTCTCGGGGTCGATCCCGACCTCTTCTTCCCCGAGCGCGGCGCGTCCACGCGGGAGGCCAAGGAGGTGTGCCGCGGGTGCGTGGTGCGTGAGGAGTGCCTCGAGTTCGCCCTGCAGAACGGAGAGAAGTTCGGGATCTGGGGCGGGCTCTCCGAACGTGAGCGCCGGCGCATCCGGCGTCAGCGGGCGCAGTCCGCCCGCAGCATCCTCGGCGCCTGACGCGGCATCCGCCGGCGCGGCGGCTCCGAATGGAAGGGCGTGCCGCGTGCCCGCGGCGCACACCCACCCATCGAGTAGTTAGGCTGACGTCATGCCATCCGGCCCCGAGTGGTTCATCGTCCTCGCCGTGGTTCTGGTGATCTTCGGCGGTTCGCAGCTGCCGAAGCTGGCTCGCAACCTCGGCAAGGCGCAGAAGGAATTCAAGGACGGTCTGTCCGAGGCCCAACGGGAGGAAGAGGCGACCGCCGCCAAGGCTGCCGACACCGCGGCCGCGGCGCGCGTCGAGACCAAGGTCGACAAGGTCGAACAGGTCGAGAAGCCCGACTCCTGATTGGACGGCGGTCAGCCGCCCGACACCGCGAGACGACGCCGTTTCAGGATCCGGCGCCGCTCTCGTTCGCTGCACCCACCCCACACCCCGTGGTCGATCCGTTGCTCCAAGGCGTACTCCAGACAGGGATCGCTGACCGGGCAGCCGGCGCAGATCTTCCGGGCCTTGTCGACGCCGACCCCGTCGCTGGGGAAGAACGTGGCCGGGGGGTACAAACGACAGTTCCCTGCCGCCATCCACGCCGTCGCCGTGTCGTCCGGGAGGGGGAGACCGCCGTTCGCGCTGTCACTGGGCTTCGCCATTGCTTCGTGCTCCATCACTGCTTCCGGGTCGAGGCTACGGGTTCTCGGCCCGCGCGCCGCTCGACATGTTCGACGCCGGCCAGCGTGAAACGGTTCCCGGAAGCTGTTGACAGGCGGGCTGCGTCCGCTACTGCTTAACACAACCGTAATGTCGGCGCCAAGTTCGGCGCCCGCTCAACCTCACGTCCAGGGCCGGACGGACGGGTGCGCGGGTAGGCTCGCCCCCTTATGACCGATGTCGTCATCGAGCAGCCACCGCGCGCCCACGCCAGGATCGCCTACCTCGGGCCGGTGTCGCCGCACTGGGAGGTCTACGGCGACTGGGGCGACCGCACGGTGCTCGACGAGTTCCGTGCCCGGGTGCTCGCCCGCCTGGTGTTGCTGCCCCGGGACGACCCCCAGTTCCGGCGCAACCGTGAGCGCATCGTGCGCGATGCCGAGCGAGAGGCGATCACCCTCGAGTGGGATCTCGGCCGCCCCGAGGAGGAGTGACCACGGCCGCCGAATCCGCGACCGTGGCGGCCGGGCCGTCAACGGACGAACGGTTCATCAACCGCGAGCTGAGCTGGCTCGACTTCAACGACCGGGTCCTGCAGCTCGCCGCCGAGGGCGGCATCCCGCTGCTCGAGCGGGCCAAGTTCTGCGCCATCACCACGACCAATCTCGACGAGTTCTTCCAGGTCCGGGTGGCCGCGTTGAAGGACCAGATCGCCGCTGGGCTCGAGGAGCCCGGGCCCGACGGGCGCACCCCGTCGCAGCAGCTCAAGGCGATCAGCGAACGGGCGGCCGAGCTCGTCGCCCGTCAGGAGTCGATCTACCTCGATGAGCTGGTGCCCTCCCTGGCCGAGGCCAGCGTCGCCGATCGTCACGTGGCAGGACCTCGACCAGCCCGAGCGCAAGGCCCTGCAGGAGATCTACGAGCAGCGCATCTTCCCGGTTCTGACGCCACTCGCGGTCGACCCGAGCCACCCGTTCCCGTACATCTCCAACCTCGCCCTCAGCATCGCCGCGACGGTCGCCGATCCCGACCCCGAGAACGGCGACCGCCGGTTCGTCAGGGTCAAGGTCCCGACGGTGTTCCCTCGGCTCGTCGAGGTCGACAAGTCGCGGTACCTGCCGGTCGAGGATCTGATCATCGCCCAGCTGGACACCCTGTTCTCCGGGATGACGATCGAGGAGGCGGCGGCGTTCCGGGTCACCCGCAACGCCGACCTCACCTTCGAGGACGAGGAGGCCGACGATCTCCTCGAAGCGGTCGAGATGGAGCTGCGCCGCCGTCGCTTCAACCGCGCCGTGCGCCTCGAGGTGAGCGACGCGATGAGCGACGCGATGCTCGAGCTGCTCACCCGCGAGCTCGAACTCACGCCGTCCGACGTGTACCGGCTGCGCGGCCCGATCGACCTCGGCTTCCTGTGGCAGCTGCACGGCATCGACCGTCCCGACCTCAAGGACCGACCGTGGCCGCCGATCACGGCCGGCCGCATCGCCGCCGCCGAGGAGATCGACCGTTCGATCGCCTCGGTCACCCGCGACCGGGCGATCATGGTGCACCACCCGTACGAGAGCTTCACGAGCAGCACCGAGACGTTCATCGAGCAGGCCGCCGACGACCCCCGGGTGCAGAGCATCAAGATGACGCTCTACCGCGCCGGCGGCGACAGTCCGATCATCCGCAGCCTGATCCGCGCCGCCGACCGCGGCGTGCAGGTGGCGGTGCTCGTCGAGCTCAAGGCCCGCTTCGACGAGGCGACCAACGTCAGCTGGGCCAAGCAGCTCGAGCGCGCCGGCGTCCACGTGGTCTACGGGATGGTCGGGTTGAAGACGCACTGCAAGTGCGTGCTCGTCGTTCGCGACGACGGCGATCAGCTTCGCCGCTACTGCCACATCGGCACCGGCAACTACAACAACCGCACCGCCCGCACCTACGAAGACCTCGGGATCCTCACCTGCGACAACGACATCGGCGCCGACGTCGCCCGGCTGTTCAACCACCTCACCGGCTACAGCCGCGACGACCGCTACCACACGCTGGTCGTCGCCCCCGCTGACCTGCGCAACCGGCTGCGGGAGCTGATCCGGAACGAGATCCGCTTCGGGCCGGAAGGCCGGATCACGATCAAGGCCAACTCGATCGCCGACCCGGAGATGACGGAGTTGCTCTACGAGGCAAGTGACGCGGGCGTTCGGGTCGACCTCGTGATCCGCGGGATCTGCTGCTTGCGGGCGGGCGTGCCCGGACTCTCGCAGACCATCCGCGTGCGCAGCATCCTCGGCCGCTACCTCGAGCACAGCCGCATCTACCGCTTCGGTCACGGCGACGTCGACGACCAGCCGCTGTACCTGATCGGGTCGGCCGACCTGATGCCGCGCAACCTCGACCGCCGGGTGGAGGTGCTCGTCCCGATCGAGCACCCCAGGCACCGTGAGTGGCTCGACGCGGTGTTCGACTTCGATCTCGCCGACGACATCGTGCGCTGGGAGCTGCAACCCGACGACGGGTGGACGCGGAAAGGCCCAACCGACGCGTTCGAGCCCCACGCTCAGGAACGGCTCTACCGCTGGGCCGTCGAGCGGCAGGTCACGCAGGCGCGCAAGTGAACGCGCTCGCGACTTCTCCCGCCGGCCGCCCGCAGTTCATCGCTCGTTCACCTTCTGGCGGGTGTCAGGACACCTGCGATTCGTACTGTGCGCGCTCGGAGCAACCAGGGCTCCGACCCCCGAACAGGGTTCATCCGCACGAATGGAGTTCAACAGCGTGAACACCCTCTCCAGACGCCGCCGGGTTTCCGCGGCGATTCTCGCCGGAGCGTTTCTGCTCGCCGCCTGCGGCGACGACGATGACGACGACGCCGGCGCCGATACCACCACCGGCGCTGCCGACACCACGGGGGGTGCCGACACGACCGCCGCTGCGCCGGGGACGACGGGGGGCACCGGCACGACGGGGCACCGGCACGACATGGCACCGGGCACGACGGGCGGCAGCGACACGACGGGGGGCACCGGTGGCGAGGTCTCAGGTGAGATCTTCGTCTCGGGATCGTCGACGGTCGAGCCGATCAGTCGCCGCGGTCGGATCGGCCTTCAGCGGTGCCAACCCGGGGGTGGCCGTCGCAGTCGAGGGTCCCGGAACCGGCGACGGGTTCGCGCTGTTCTGCAACGGCGAGACCGACATCTCTGATGCCTCCCGGCCGATCTCGGCCGAGGAGGTCGAAGCCTGTGAGGGCAGCGGGATCGAGTTCATCGAGCTCAAGGTCGCCGTCGACGGCTTGTCCGTGATCACCGCGGCCGGGCACGACACGGTCGAGTGCCTGAGCTTCGTCGACCTCTACGCCCTGCTCGGTCCGGACGCCACCGGACGCGGCAGCTGGAGTGACGCGACGGAACAAGCCGACGAGATCGCGGCGACGGTCACGGACCTCGGCGCGCCGAACACTCCGTATCCCGACGAGTCGCTGGCGGTGACCGCCCCCGGCGAGGAGTCCGGCACCTACGACAGCTTCGTCGAGCTCGCGCTGCTGCCGGTGGGAGAGGCGCTCGGGGTCGAAGAGGACGCCGTCGTCGCCCGGCCCGACTACACCGCGAGCCCGAACGACAACGTGATCGTCGAGACGATCAGCCAGGACCCGACGTCGCTCGGCTGGGTCGGATTCGCCTTCGTCGAGGAGAACCTCAACACGATCAAGCCGTTGCAGGTCGACGGAGGCGGCGGCTGCATCGAGCCGACGCCAGAGACGATCGCGAGCGGCGAGTACCCGATCGCCCGTGACCTCTACATCTACGTGAACTCCGCCAAGCTGGCCGAGAATCCGGCCATCGAGGCCTTCGTCGACTTCTACCTCGCCGAGGGCATCACGACGATGGTCGGCACCGAGGAGGGACAGGTGCCGTACGTACCGCTTTCCGAGGAGGACCTCGCGGCTACCCAGCAGGTCTGGGAAGCCAAGGAGACCGGCACCCGCGACGGCGGCGAGTGACAACGAGGCCCCCCATGACGCCGGCCGGTGGGCGATCGTCGCCCACCGGCCGACGTCTAGTGTCGAATCGGTGAGGGAGGAGGACGCATGGCACTCGTAGCGACGTCGCCGATCGAGAACGGTGTCGCCGCTCTCCGCACGGCATCCGGCCGGCGGCGGAAGGACACGACGATGCGCTGGGTGTTCCTCGCGGCCGCGTTGGCCACGTTCGCCGTGACGATCTCGATCATCGTGATCCTCGCCGTCGACGCGTGGGACTTCTTCTCGCGGGTCGAGAAATCGAAGCTCTGGGGGCAGATCGGCTGGTTCCCACGGCGCGGGCTGTTCGACATCCCGACGCTTGTCGTCGGCACGCTCGTCGTCACCCTCATCGCGATGATCGTCGCCGTGCCGCTGGGGCTCGGTGCGGCGATCTACCTGTCGGAGTACGCCAAACCGCGCATGCGGCGGCGTGCTGAAGCCGATCCTCGAGGTTCTCGCCGGCATCCCGAGCGTCGTGCTCGGCTTCTTCGCCATCTCCTTCATCAACCCGAACCTGATCCGGAATCTGTTCGCGGCGCCCAGGCGGCCAACCTCGCCGCGGCTGCAGTCGCCGTCGGCGTGCTGTCGGTCCCGATCATCGCCTCGGTCGCCGAAGATGCTCTGCGGGCAGTCCCGATGTCCTTCCGCGAAGCGTCATACGGGCTCGGCGCCCGCCGTTCGGGGACCGCGTTCCGTGTCGTGTTCCCGGCCGCGATCTCCGGAATCATCGCCGCCTTGATCCTCGGCATCTCGCGAGCGATCGGCGAGACGATGGTTGTCGCCATCGCCGCCGGCGCGACCGGCGGCTCCCTCTTCCATTTCGATCCGTTGCTGCCCGGCCAGACCATGACCGCCGCGATGGCGTCCCTCGGGTTCGGCAGCGACCAGGTCGCTGGCGACAACCTGGCCTTCCAGAGCCTCTACTTCGTCGGCGCGCTGCTGTTCTTGCTCACCTTGCTGCTGAACTTCATCGGCGACCGGCTCGTCCGCCGGATCCGCGAGGAGTACTGATCGTGGCGATCACGACCGTCGACCAGATGGGCGGCGCCGCGGCGCGGTCGCTGACGGCTTCGCTGACGCAGCGCAAGACTCGACGTGCGCGGGCGCCTCCTCGAGGCTGCGCTGCTATTGGCCCTGCTCTGTTCGCTCCTCGTCCTGCTCGTCCTCGTGATCAGCCTGATCGAAACCAGCTGGTCGGTGTGGGCCGAGCGCTCCGGGGATTTCCTCTCGAGTGGGATCACGTCCTCCGACGCCGCCCAAGCCGGGGTCTGGCAGGGCATCAAGGGCACGCTGATCCTCTGCGCCATCGTCGCCGTCGTCGCCTTTCCCCTCGGCGTCGCCTGCGCCGTCTACCTCGAGGAGTACGCCGGCAAGTCGGCGTTCGCCAGGTGGACCCGGATCAACGTCCGCAACCTCGCCGGAGTGCCCTCGATCGTCTACGGGATCCTCGGCCTGGCGATCTTCGTCAAGGCGCTCGACGAGATCACCAAGGGCCGGACGGTGTTCGCCGGTGGATTGGCGCTGTCGGCGCTCGTCCTGCCGATCGTGGTGATCACCGCCTCCGAGGCGTTGCGGGCGGTTCCCCGAAGCATCCGGGAAGGCGCGCTCGGCGTCGGGGCGACGCGAGTGGGAGACCGTGCGCCACCACGTGCTCCCGGCCGCCGCGCCTGGCATTTTGACCGGCACGGTGCTGGCGCTGGCCAGGGCCGCCGGCGAGGCGGCTCCGATCCTCCTGGTCGGTGCCGTGCTCGGGCTGATGACCACCGGCGACCAGAGCTTCTGGGAGCAGCTCACGGGGCAGTTCACCGCGTTGCCGGCGGTGATCTTCTCCTACTCACGCCAACCCGGCGAGGACTGGCGGGCGGTGGCCGCGGCCGCATCGTTGGTGCTGCTCGTACTCATCGTCGTGGTCAACGCCTTCGCGATCTGGCTGCGGAACCGATATGAACGAAAGTGGTGATCCGATGGACTCGATGAGCGAGACGCTTCGTTCGGCGCATCCAACACCCCATCTCGACGTTGCCCTCCACGATGTTCCCGAGGCGGAGGCACGGTCCGGAGACGATCGTGTTCAGGACCAAGGACCTCGCCGTCTACTACGGCGAGTTCCGCGCCGTTCGGGATGTCGAGCTCGACATCCGCAAGAACGAGATCACCGCGTTCATCGGGCCGTCGGGCTGCGGGAAGACGACGGTCATCCGCTGCTTCGACCGGATGAACGATCTGATCGACGGAGCGCGCGTCGAAGGGCAGGTGCTCTACCACGGGATCGACCTGTACGGTGCCGATGTCGACGCCGTCGAGGTGCGTCGGCGGATCGGCATGGTGTTCCAGAAGCCGAATCCGTTCCCGAAGAGCATCTACGACAACCTCGCTTTCGGTCCCCGCCTCAACGGCGTCAAGAAGCGCGCGGAGCTCGACGCGATCGTCGAGCACTCGCTCGAGCGCGCGGCGCTGTGGGACGAGGTGAAGGACCGGCTCAAGGAGTCGGCCATGGGGCTGTCCGGCGGTCAGCAGCAGCGGCTCTGCATCGCCCGGTGCGTCGCCGTCGAGCCAGAGGTGATCCTGATGGACGAGCCGTGCTCTGCGCTCGACCCGATCGCCACCGCCCGCATCGAGGAGCTGATGCAGGAGATCAAGGCCGACTACACGATCGTCATCGTCACCCACAACATGCAGCAGGCCGCCCGGGTCAGCGACCGCACCGCGTTCTTCACGACCGAGGTCAACCCCGACGGCGACCGTCGCACCGGCCGTCTCGTCGAGTTCAACTCGACGGCAAAGATCTTCTCCAACCCCGACGATTCACGCACCGAGCAGTACGTCACTGGACGGTTCGGGTGATGGCCGACGAGCGCGACGACGCCGTCGTCCAGGAGCCGGAGGAGCACGAGGACCTCCGCTCGACGTTCCACCACGCCCTCGACGAGATCCGCGCGGACACCGCCAAGCTGGCGGCAGGGGTGACCGAGACGATCCCCCGGGCGACCGAGATCCTGCTCCGCCAGGACCTCGAAGGCGCCGAGTACCTGATCATGGCCGATCAGCAGGTCGACAAGCGGGTGCTCGAACTGGAGGACCGGTGCTACGAGGTCCTCGCCCTGCAGGCGCCGGTCGCCAGCGACCTGCGCCGGCTCGATGGCGGCGCTGCGGATCATCGCCGAGGTCGAGCGGTCCGAGCGACCTCGCCGTGAACATCTGCAAGGCGGCCCGCCGCATCTACGGCCATCCGCTCGACCCCACGCTGCGCGGGATCATCCAGAAGATGGGCGACCAGGCCCGCCAGCTGTTCAAGGAGGCCACCGAGTCGTACATGACGAGCGACGCCACTCGCGCCGCCGCGCTCGACGACATGGACTCGTACCTCGACGACCTGCAGCGGCAGTTCATCCACGCGATCTTCGAGAGCCACGCGGCCGGCAACATCGACCTGCAGGTCGCCGTGCAGCTCGCCGTCGTCGCCCGCTTCTTCGAGCGCATCGGCGACCATGCCGTGAACATCGCCGAGCGGGTGCGCTTCCTCGTCGAGGGCTCGGCGGCCGACGTCGACGATGAGCGGAGGCTCACTCGCGCCGCCGCGAGTGATCTGGAATGAGTAGCGGGAACGGATGACCCTGATCGCCGTTCTCGCTGTCCTCGGCGCTGCCGTCGGCGCCTCCGTCGTGACCTGGCTCGTGATGCGCCGCCGGCGACCCGCGCCACCGGCGCCCGCCGCCGCCACCCGCCCAGTCGCGATCGACGCCGATGGGGAACGGCGCACTCGTGCCGGCCGCGCCCGGCCGTCGTCGCCACGGTGGACCGACGTGGTCGACCGGCTGGCCCTCGGGGTGGTCGTCGCCGGCCCGTCGGGACGAGTGCACTATCGCAACGCCGCCGCCGGCGTGTTCGCGGGAACCCACGCCGGTCTGCTGGTCGACGACACCGTGGACCGTCTCCTCGCCCGCGCCCTCGACGGTCACGAGGAGCGGCAGAACCTCGAGCTCTACGGCCCGCCCCGCGTGGCCGTCGTGGTCACCGCGTCACCGCTGCCGGGCGGCGGGGCGATGGTCACGTTGGAGGACGTCAGCGAACGGCGGCGGGTCGACGCCGTGCGCACCGACTTCGTGGCCAACATCAGCCACGAGTTGAAGACACCAGTCGGCGCGCTCGCCGTGCTCGCCGAGACGCTCGCCGACAGCTCCGAAGACGACGTCGACGCCGAGGTCGTGCAGCGCATCGCCGGGCGCATGGTCGACGAGTCCCACCGCGTGGCCCGCACGATCGACGACCTGATGGAGCTGTCCCGCATCGAGCTCGGCGAGGAGCCGATCCGCGATCTCGTCGACGTGGTCGACATCGTCGACGGGGCGATCGAGCGGGTCCGCCCGCTCGCCGAACTGCGCCGGATCGACGTCACCACGCTCGAACTGCCGCGTGGCGTCCGCGTGAGCGGCGACCGTCGCCAGCTCGTGTCGGCGCTCGGGCAACCTGGTCGAGAACGCCGTGAAGTACAGCGAGTCCGGGTCGGCCGTGCAGGTCCGCGTGCGCGTCGAAGGCCAGTTCGCCGAGCTCATGGTCGCCGACAACGGCATCGGCATCCCGGCCACCGACCACGACCGGATCTTCGAGCGCTTCTACCGTGTCGACAAGGCGCGCAGCCGGGACACCGGCGGCACCGGTCTCGGGCTGTCGATCGTGCGTCACGTGGCCACGAACCACGGTGGGGACGTGCTCGTGTCGTCGAGGGAGGGCGAGGGCTCGACGTTCGTCCTGCGCATCCCCACCGCCGTCGTGCCGGAGCCGTCGAACGACGTCCAGGGGACAGTGAACTCATGAGATTCTCGCTGGCGCTCGCTCGCTCGCAGGACGATGAGGTGCTCCGATGAGTGCTCCGGTGATCCTGGTGGTCGAGGACGAGGCGAGCTTCGTCGAGGCCCTGTCGATCGGTCTCCGGCGAGAGGGGTTCCAGGTCGAGGTGGCGGTCGACGGGTACGACGCGCTCGACCGGTTCGACCTCGTCCGGCCGGACCTCGTGCTGCTCGACGTGATGCTCCCCAAGATCAGCGGCATCGACGTGTGCCGGCAGCTGCGCAAGCGCAGCCAGGTGCCGATCATCATGGTCACCGCCAAGGGCGCCGAGATCGACACCGTCGTCGGTCTCGAAGTCGGCGCCGACGACTACGTCACCAAGCCCTACCGGCTGCGCGAGCTCGTGGCGCGCATGCGGGCCGTGCTGCGGCGCTCGCCCGGCGACCAGGCGGGCGAGCTCGGACCCGCCGCGGTCACCGTCGGCGACGTGTCGCTCGACCCCGACGAGCACACGGTGAACGTCAGCGGACAGCCGTTGGCGCTGCCCCTCAAGGAGTTCGAGCTGCTCCACGTGCTGCTCGCCAACGCCGGACGGGTCCTGCCCCGCGACACCCTGATCGACCGCGTGTGGGGCAGCGACTACGTCGGCGACACGAAGACCCTCGACGTGCACGTCAAGCGCCTGCGCTCGAAGATCGAGCTCGACCCGTCGAACCCGACCAGGATCGTCACGATCCGCGGCCTGGGCTACAAGTACGAGCGCGTATAGCGGCGAACTTGCATCCATCTGTCGCCCTCGAGGGCGACACTTGGATGCACGAACGCGGGGGTGGGTCTCGGAGTGTCTCTAGCATCGGCGTCGTGACGGCTCGGACTCCGGTTTCGAAGTTCCGGCGTCTGAGCATCACCCACGCGGCGATGGTCGGTGGCGACGCGGCGATGATCGTCGCCCTCGCCGACTCGCTCTTCTTCAGCATCGATCCGAGCACGGCACACGGTCGGGTGCTCCTGTTCCTCGTCGTCAGCTTCGCCCCGTTCGTGGTCATCGCCCCGCTGATCGGGCCGGTCATCGACCGGGCGGCCGGCGGCCGGCGCACCGTCATCCAGCTGGTGGCGGCGGCGCGCATCGTGATCTCGCTGCTGATGGCCGCCGCGATCGACAACCTCGCCTTGTTCCCCCTCGTGTTCGCCGCGCTCGTCCTCCAGAAGACCTACCTCGTGTCCAAGCAGGCGCTCGTGCCGTCGGTCGTGCGCGACGAGCGGGATCTCGTCGAGGCCAACTCCAAGCTCGGTCTGATCGCCGGGTTGGCCGGTTTCGTCGCGGTCATCCCGGCGGCGGTCATGCAGCTGATCTCGAACGAAGGCGTCGCCACCCTGATCTACGCCGCCCTGTTGTTCGGCTTCGCCCTCGCCAGCGCGACCCGTCTGCCGGCCGACGTGGTCGCGGCCGAGCCCGAGGGATCGGCGGAGCGGGTGCAGCTCCAGTCGACGGGGCTGCAGCTCGCCGAGGTGGCGATGCTGCTGTTGCGGGCGATGGTCGGCTTCACCTTCTTCCTCCTCGCCTTCTGGTTGCGCGATCAGACGGCGGGCACGGCCTGGTTCGGCGTCGCCGTCGCGCTGGCGGCGCTCGGCACGATGTTGGGCAACTTGATCGGGCCGCGCCTGCGCCGTTCACTCCGCGAGGAGACGATGCTGCTCGGCGCGCTCGGCCTCTCGAGCGTGGGCGGGGTCGTCGCCGCGCTCGTCGGAGGCGTGGTGGCGGGGGTGCTGCTCGTCGGCGTCGTCAACCTCGCGGCCGCGGTCGGCCGGCTGGCCTTCGAGAGCACCGTCCAGCGGGAGGCGCCCCAGGCCAACCGCGGCCGCGCGTTCGCCCGCTTCGAGACCCGGTTCCAGCTCGGCTGGGCGGTCGCCGGGCTGATCCCGGTGGTGATCGACATCCCCGGGCCGCTCGGGTTCCTGCTCGTCGGGCTGATCAGCGCAGCCGGGTTCATCAACTACGCCGCCGGGACGCGTTGGACGGGCCTGCGGCGTTGGCGGCGGCCGCGACGCTCCGGAGGCGACGCCCCGGTCAGCCGTCGCTGACGGGCGGCGGTTGCTCCAGCCGGGCGAGCCACAGACCCGGCGCGTCGAGCTCGTTCGGAGTCGGGATCGCGTCCGGCCGACGGAGCAGCGGGGCGAGCCCGGAGTCGCCGGCCCGGTCGACGACTCCCTGGACGAACCGCTTGCCGCGGGCCACCTGGTCGTCGCCGAGGCGGATGCCGAGCAGCTGCTCGACGAACGTGTCGCTCGCCGTGGTCTCGACCCGCCGCCGGCGCACGGCCTCGGCGATGCGGAGGGCATTCCCCCCGACGACCCGGACGGACACGGCGTCGACGATCCAGTCGGTGTAGCCGACCACGACGGCCACGAGGGCGTCGAGCCGCGGCCGCAAGGCGTGCTGCTCGGGCGAGGTCACGGCACCGAGGAGCACCTCGGGGTCGCCGAGCGCCTGCTGCAACGCGGCCATCGGGTCGGCCGACTCGACATCGAGCGCGCCGAGCCGATCGGCCACCGCTCCGGGATCGGGGCGGAAGCCGCCCACGTGCTCGCGCACGAGACGGGTCAGTGCCTCGCGCACGTGGTCGGCGGCGAAGATGCCGTGGCCGGCGAACTCGTGGGCGAGGACCCACAGCCGCATCTCGTCGACGGGGATCTCCCAGTCGGCGGCGAAGCCTTCGATGTTCGCGGGGACGAGGGTCACGGTGGCCGGCTCGCGGGGGATCGGCAGATCGTGGGTGCCGAAGGCACGCGTGGCCAGGTGACCGACCATCGAGCCGACCGACATCCCGAGCATCGCCGGAGCCATCATCCGCGACAGCCCCGCCATCATCGACACCATCGGGTCGTCGTCGTCCGGCGCCTCGACCGGCGTGCCGAGGGCGGTGGCCATCTCGGCGAAGAGGTGACGGTAGGCGTCGAGCGTGCCGCTGGCCCACTGGCTGCGGGTGACCGTCTGCGGCTCGGGCGCGGCGTCCTCGGTGCCGATCACCTCGGCGACGTGGTACCAGGCGAGGCGGGCCAGGTCGGCGTAGACCAGACGTACGGCCGGGTCGACGTTGGCCTCGGCCGTGCCGCCGGTGGCTCCGAGCTGGGCGAACTGGCGGGCGGCGTCCCAGTTCAGCGGACCCTGGCCGGCGAGCGCCCGGGAGAGGTCACCGAACATCGGCAGCGACGAGAACGGGTCTTCGGGCCGCTCTTCGGGGGTCGGGCCTTCGCTCATGCACTCGATGCTACGGGGATAACGTCGCTCCGGTGCCGCCCGCCGAAGCCGCTGCCGTCGCCGTCGAGGTCGAGGCGCGGCGCCGGTTCCACGTGACGGGCGCCGAGGCGAACCTGGGTTCCCGCGTGCTCGCGTTGCTCGACCGCGAACCCAGGCCTGGCAGCCGGGGTCGGCCGAGTCCAACGACGTGGTCATCCACCTCGGGGCGGGCGATCACGACCTGCGGGCACGGCGCCGCGAGAGTGTGACGGAGGGCGCCGCCACGATGCTGCAGGACGCGACGGTGGGGGGCGCCACCCACGTGGTGCTGGTGTCGTCGGCCCTCGTCTACGGCGCCTACGCCAACAACCCGGTGCCGCTGACCGAGGACGCCGTGCTGCGCCCTGACGTCGAGTTCGTCTACGCCCGCCAGCTGGCGACCGTGGAGGCGATGGCCGACCGGTGGCGCCGATCGGCGCCGGGACGCACGGTGACGGTGCTGCGCCCGGTGGTGGCGATGGCCGCCGACGGCACCTCCTCGCTGGCCCGGGCGCTCGCCGCCGGTCTCGGCCAGCGCTTCGGCGAAGTGGATCCGCCGGCCCAGTTCCTCCACCTCGACGACCTGGCCTCGGCGGTCGCCCTCGCCGTCGACCAACGTCTCGACGGCGTGTTCAACGTCGCCCCCGACGGCTGGATCGCCGGCGAGCGGGTGCGCGCGCTCACCGGGTCACGGCCGCGTGTCCGGCTGCCGGATCGGGTCAACGAGGTGCTCGGCCGAGTCCGCTGGCGCTTTCAGCGGGGGCCGATCCCGCCCGGTCTGCGCAGCTACACCCGCGCTCCGTGGCTGGTCGCCAACGACCGCCTGAAGGCCCATGGCTGGCGCCCGACCGTGACCAACGAGCAGGCGTACGTCGAGGGCACCGAGGCGCGGTGGTGGACGATGATCACGCCCAAGCGCCGGCAGGAGCTCTCGCTCACCGCGATGGCGGTGGCGGCGCTCGGCCTCGCCGCCGGGACGTTCGCGCTCGTTCGGCGGCTGGCGTCGCCGCCGCTGACCCGGTCAGCGCTCAGGGGGATTGACGAAGCTGGGTGAGTCCTCGGCTGGTCGCGTCCGGCGCCGTGGACTGGGCGCCGTCCGGCGTCGTCGAGTCGACGGTGGTCGACTGCGGCCACGCTCGAAGTGGGCGCGCTCGTCTCGGGACTCGGTGGACTCCGGTGGACTCGACGGTGGTGGCGGCTTCGGTCGTCGTCTGATGGCGCGGTCGTCTCGACCGCGGTCGTCGTGTCGGCACCAGGCGTCAGCCGTCGCGTCGTCGCCGGGCATCGTGTCGACGGTCATCAGCGTCGTGCCGTCGTAGCTCCCGGTGCACAGCCCGACGAGCTCGCCGGCAGCGTCGAGGACCGGGGTGCCCTCCTCGACGTCGAGATACGCCAGGTCGAGCAGCGAGACCACCTGCGGCTCGGCGGCGTGGACGACCACCGTGTCGGACGGCTGCGGGGGCTGGGCGGCCAGCTGGTAGCCGTCGGTGTCCGCCGACATCGGCAGCGTCACGACGACCAGGCCGGTGGCCCGAGTCCGACCCGATGACCTCGATCTGCACCTCGGCGCCCGAGGGCAGGCGCGCCTGCATCCAGCCGGTCTCGCCGCCGACGGCGTCCCACGTCGTGACCGCCCAGCCCTCGTCGCCGATCGGGGTGACGACGGGGAGCGCGGTCGGCGTGACCGCGGCCGAGGCGGTACTCGAGAGCGAGCACAGCCGGGGTCGCCGCGGCGTCGCTCACGGTCGAGCTCGGCCGCGATCGGTTCGGGCGAGCGGTCGGGCGTGATCGCGATGGCGAGGAGTCCGATCAGGAGCAGGCTGACGGCCGCGCTCGTGGCGATCAGCACCCGACCGGTGGTCGAGGTGGGTTCGTGGGGTGGGGGGCCGAGCTCCGACGGGTGGCGCCATGCGCGCTCGTGAGGAGGCAGTGGACCCGGTTCCACGTGGCCGGAGCGTAGCCACGGCTCGTCTCGCTGCGGAGGTCGGGGTCGCGCCAGGGGCACCGACGGGCCGCCGGCGCCCACGGCTACGATGCGGCCCGTGCAGGCGCATGAGGTGGCACCCCCGCTCACCGGAGACGACTGGCTCATCCTCACCGGCGGGGAGCTGCCGGTCGGCGCCGTGTACGCGTGGGCGGTGCGTCCTGACTGTGGCGCCGTCGTGTTGTTCAGCGGGACCGTCCGCGACCATGCCGATGGTCGCGAGGGCGTCGAGCATCTGACCTACGAGGCGTACGAGGAAGCCGTCGCCGACCGCCTCGCGGCGATCGCGTCGGAGGCGCGCGAGCGCTGGCCCACCATCGGCCGGATCGCCGTCTTGCATCGGACCGGCCGCGTCGACGTCGGCGAGTCGTCGGTACTCGTGGCCGTGTCGGCTCCGCATCGCGCCGAGGCGTTCGACGCCGCGCGCTACGCAATCGACGCCCTGAAGGCATCGGTCCCGATCTGGAAGCACGAGACCTGGCGCGACGGCAGCGCCTGGGGCACGAGGGCCACGCCGATCAGCGGTGCCGGGACCGTCGCGTGACCGCGGTCATCATCGTCATCGTCGCTGTCGTCGTCGTCGCGATCATCGTCGCGCTCGTGCTCCGCGCCCGCCGGCCCGACACCGTCGAGGTCTTCCAGCGGCAGATCGACGCGCTGTCGCCGGAGGCCCGCAAGCCCGTCGTCGAGCAGCTGCAGCAACTCGACGAACGGGGTGACGATCGAGGCTCCCGAGGAGTCCGGCGCGCCGCCGGCAGAGGACGACGAAGGTGGCGGCTGACCTCGCCGTCGAGTGTGCAACCGAGACCCGCAACCTCAACCTGACTGTGAGGGTTGGAGGGCGACGTGGCTCGTGACCTGGCCATTGACCTCGGTACGGCGAACACCCTGGTCTACATGAAAGGTCGAGGGATCGTGCTCAACGAGCCCTCGGTGATCGCGCTCAACCGGCAGACGGGCGAGGTTCTGGCGACCGGACGCGAGGCGTGGCAGATGATCGGGCGGACGCCCGGGTACATCGTCGCCGTGCGCCCGTTGCGCGGGGGCGCGATCACCGACTTCGAGATCACCGAGCGCATGATCCGGTTGCTCTTGCAACGAGTTGGCGTCAGCCGGTTCACGCGCCCGAAGGTCGTGATCTGCGTGCCCTCGGCGATCACCGAGGTCGAGCGGCGAGCCGTCACCGACGCTGCTCGCCGGGCCGGCGCGGCCGATGCCAACCTCATCGAGCAGCCGATGGCGGCGGCGATCGGCGCCGATCTGCCGATCGACGAACCGGTCGGCAACATGGTCATCGACATCGGCGGCGGTACGAGCGAGACCGCCGTCATCAGCCTGGGTGGCATCGTCGCCCTCGAGGCGGTGCGGATCGGCTCGTTCGACATCGACGCGTCGATCCAGAACTACGTGCGCCGGGAGCACGGCATCGCCATCGGTGAGCGCACGGCCGAGGAGATCAAGGTCGCCATCGGCTCGGCCGATCCGACGCCGGACGAGAACCAGGCCGAGGTCCGCGGCCGCGACCTGATGACCGGGCTGCCGAAGACCGTCCTGCTGACGCCGGAGGAGATCCGGTTCGCCATCGAGGACGTGGTGTCCTCGCTCGTCGCATCCGTGATCCGCTGCCTCGCCAAGGCTCCGCCGGAGCTCTCCCAGGACTTCCTCGTCCGGGGCATGTACCTCGTCGGCGGCGGCGGGCTGCTGCGCGGCCTCGCCCAGCGGATCGAGCGCGAGACCAAGGTCCCGGTCCGCATGTCGAACGTGCCGCTCGAGGCGGTCGTGCTCGGCGCCGGCCACGTCATCGAGCACTACGAGGCGCTCAAGGGGATGTTCATGGGAGCCCGCCGCTGACCCCACCATCTGGGCGGGAATCGTCCCACCCGGCGATCTGGGCGGGATCGTCGCGACAGGTGGAACTGATCCCGCCCAGATCACGGTGAGCGGCGTGCTTCGATGGTGGCGATGAGGCTGCCGGAGGCGCCCGAGGAGGCGCATCGAGTCCGGGCTCGAACGCATCCGCGAGCAGTTCGACGTGCCGGGCGAGTTCCCAGCCGATGTGCTCGCCGCCGCCGAGGAGGCCGCCCGGCGTCGACCGGACGCCGGCTACGTCGACCGCACCGCCGAGCCGTTCATCACGCTCGATCCGGCGACGTCGACGGATCTCGACCAGGCGTTCACGATCGACCGTCGACGGCGACGACTCGTGCTGCACTACGCGATCGCCGACGTCGGGTTCTTCGTCCGGCCCGGGCGATCCGGTCGACGCCGAGGCGTGGCGACGCGGCGTCACCGTCTTTCTGCCCGGCAGGCGGGCGCCGCCTGTACCCGCCGGTGCTCTCCGAGGCGGCGGCGAGCCTGCTGCCCGACGGGCCGCGACCGTCGGTCGTGTTCACGGTGCGCGTCGGGCCGGACGGCGATGCCCGCCTCGACGGCGTCGAGCGGGCGGTGATCCACAGCCGGGCCAAGCTCGGATACGAGATGGTCGCGCACGGAGGAGCTGCCGCGACGGTTTCGTCGAGCTCGCCCGCCGCATCGAGCTCGCCGAGGAGCGCCGGGATGCCGCCCGGGTCGAGTTCCCCGAGCAGGAGCTCAGCCGCACCGACGGCGGTTGGGTCCTGCGCTTCCGGCCGCGGAGCGAGAGCGAGGATCGGAACGCGGCGATGTCACTCGCCACGAACCTCGCCGTCGCCGAGGCGCTCCACGCCGCCGGCACGGGACTGTTCCGGGTGATGCCCGAGCCCGACGAGCGGGCGATCCGCCGCCTGCGCCACAGCGCCAAGGCGTTCGGGTTGACGTGGCCGTCCGGTCAGTCGCTGGCCGATTTCGTGCGCACGTTGCGGCGGGAGGACCCGCGCCACGCCGCGTTTCTGCTCGCCGTGCGCAAGGCCAGCGGAGCGGCGTCCTACGCCACGCACCACGACGGCGCAAAGCCGTGGCACGCCGCGGTGGCGGCCACGTACGCCCACGCCACCGCACCGATGCGCCGCCTCGCCGACCGGTACGTCATCGAGGCGGCGCTCGCCGTCGCCAACGGCCGGCCGGTGCCGGACACGGTGCGGCCGCGTTCGGCGAGCTACCGGCGGTGATGGCGGAGACCGAGACCCGCGCCGACCGCGTCGACATCGCCGTGCATCGACCTCGCCGAGGCGGTGATGCTGTCGGGTCGGGAGGGCGAGGTGTTCGATGCCGTGGTCGTCGACGAGGATCGCCGGGGCGTGATGATCCAGGTCGTCGATCCCGCCGTGCTCGCCCGCGTCGACGCCCACCGGGTGGATCCCGGCGACGACGTCCGCGTGCGCCTGACCGCCGTCGACGTGCCGTCCCGCCGGATCGAGTTCGAACGCGTCGGCTGAATCCCGTCCGATCTCTGGTGAGGACGCGGGCCATCGTTGGTCGCACGTGATCGCTTGAGTTGGGGACGGACACGGACGCCGGTCGGACGCGCGTGGGACGCGGCTCTGCTGGAGTGGGAACAGATGTCCCACACACCGTCTGTGGGCTTCACCAGGAGGGCGCTTGGAGGGGCCGTCCTACTGGCAGGGGGGAATGCCCTCCTTCTCCGAGGCCAGCCGCACAGCCGAGCTCTGCGCCCCCGGAGCAGACACTCCCTGCGGAGACGCTTCCCGCGGAGACGCTTCCTGCGGAGACGCTTCCCGCTGAGACGCTGCCTGCGGAGACGCTCCCCGCGGAGACGCTCCCCCGGAGACAGCTCCCCGAAGTAGCGCCCGAGAAAGACACGGAACTGGCGGCCCCGCCGGCGCCCCCTGGCGAGACGTTCAACATCCGTGAGACCGGCATCTGGATCCACACCTTCCCCGGTGCCAACGACGACGAGCGTCTGACGGCGGCCATCGACGAGCAGAAGCGCTCGGCCTCGACGGAGAACATGCCGCCGATGATCCTGCCCTATCGCACCTTCTCGGTGAACCCGGTCACCAACCGCCGCACCCTCTACAACGGTCTGAAGCTGATCGGACCCCACAAGACCGGCCAGAAGAACCCGGAGATCTCGGGGGGCAACCTGGTCGGCAGCGAGATCGTCTTCACCGCCGCCAACTCCGGTCTCGGCCCCGACGCCGTGGTGGGTCGGCGACGGGTCATCGATCTTCGATGTCACGATGGCCGACTTCTCGATGCAGGGATCGCAGGGCTCGGGACGGCACGTCTTCGTCGACGTGCCCTCCGGCACCCTCTACGCCTGCACCTTCGACGGCATCTCGGGCAACTTCATGTACGGCATGTACGGCCACGACAACTCGAAGTGCCTCGTCACCCAGGTGACGTGGCGGGGCGACTGCACCTGGAACAACTGCTGGGGACCGCCCATGCACATCGGTGGCTCCGACTTCAACCTCGATATGGCGATGTGCAACATCGGGGTCAGTGGACATCCGGCCCAGACCGGCAACCTCAATCGCTACTTCATCAAACTGAGTTGGGCCCACGGCGTCATCGGCGGCCGCATCTACGTCACGACGAACAACGGCTGGAGGGGGGTGCTCATCGAAGGGCCATCGACGCTGCACTTCTCGGGGGCGGTCATCGAGGGCTACAAGCCGACGGGAAGCGCCGAGGCCGGTCCCGCTCATGGCGCCCTCGTCCGCCAGACGGGTGGCTCCGTGGGTTGGAGCCAGTGCGACTTCGGCCAGGCGATGGCGCGGCCGGACCCCTCCGAGCGCGGCCTCTACGCCATGGTCAACGGCGAGGTGTGCCTTCGACCAGTGCACCTGGTACGGCCAGAACATGAGCTCGGTGGCGGCCATCGACCACCAGGGCGGCACGGTCATCGTCAACGCCGCCCGCCGACGACTCGGCGAAAGCTGGCCCGGTCGGCCCCGCTACCGCACCGCCGCCCAGGGCGCCCCGCTCGCCAACGGCACGGGCTACTCGTTCCACTGCCAGGACAGATCGATGCAGGCCCTCTGACTCGATCGGTCCCGGTCCGGACTGCTCCAAACCCTCGGGTGGCTGAGACCTAGTGCGGGGTCGAGGCGGTAGACGGGACCGGCGGCGGACAGGATGTAGACCTCGCCGGTGGGGCCCTCGACGACGGCGGTCGGGGCCTCGACCGAGGGCAGCTCGACGGTGCGCCCGGCGGCGATGTCCGCCCCCTCGCCGGTGACCTCCAAGGCCCACACCATGCCGGAGCAGTAGTCGGCGTAGACGTACCAGCCCTCGAGCGCGGGGACCGGGCCGCCCCGCACGCGCACCCCGCCACTGATCGAGCAGCCCTGCATCGTGGCCGTACGTCGCCACCGGCGGCGTGTGCCCGTCCGGTGAGACGTCCTCGTTGTAGCGCTCGTCGCCCTCGAAGGCGCTCCATCCGAAGCTCAACCCCTTGCCGGCGTCGACGCCACCGATGGCCGGCGCGACGTCGATCTCCTCCCACGCGTTCTGGCCGACGTCGGCGATCCACAGGTCGCCGGTCTCCCGGTCGAACGAGAACCGCCACGGGTTGCGCAACCCGCTGGCCCAGATCTCCGGCGCCGCGCCGTCGGTGCCGACGAACGGGTTGTCCGGCGGGCACCGTGTACGGCTGGCCCTCGCGCGATCGCCGGATCGATGCGCAGCATCTTGCCGAGCAGCGTCGAGAGGTCCGTCGCCCGACGCTCGGGATCACCGCCGCCACCGCCATCGCCCATGCCGATGTACAGCAAGCCGTCAGGACCGAACGTCAGGTCACCGCCGTTGTGGTTGTCGTAGGGCTGTTCGATCTCGAGGACGATCCGCGCCAGATCCCCGGTGCCGAACGTGCCGTCGTCGGCTACCTGGTGCTCGGAGATGACCGTGTTGCCGTTGCCGTCGGTGTAGTTGATGTAGGCGACGTCGCCACCCGGCGCGAACGCCAGACCGAGCAGTCCCTGTTCGCCGCTCTTGTCGGTCAGGTCGGTGATGTCGAGCACGGTCACCGGGTCGCCCTCGCCGAGCCGCATGATCCTGCCGTCCTGCTCGACCACGTAGAGCCCGTCGTCGCCGTCCCGCCACGCCAGATCGACGGGACTGTCGACGGTCGGCCACCTCGGTGAGGGCGACCTCCGGATCGCCGAGGGGCTCGGTCGCCGGCGGCGCCGTGGTGGTCGGGGATCCGTGGGCGGCGGAGCCGACGCCGCGGTCGACGCGGCGGCTGGCCGCGGGGCCGGCTCGCCGTGCCCGGTCGCGCCGTGGCCGTGGTGTCCGACGGGCCGCCGGTGGTCCGCGACGCGGCGTCGGCGGCGTCGTCGGCGTGGCGACGGAGTCACCGCGTCGTCGTCGTCGCCGCGAGCAGCCGGCGATCAACGCGACCGCGGCGACGACCACCCACGGGCCACCGACGCCTCACTGGTCACGTCCCACACGGGCCAGCCCTTCCTGCACCACGCTCACCACCAGCCGCCCGTCGGCGGCGAAGATCGCCCCGCCCGCCAGCCCGCGGGCCGCGCTCGTCGACAGCGCGTACTGGTCGTACAGCAACCACTCGTCGGCCCGGAACGGGCGGTGGAACCACATCGCGTGGTCGAGGCTCGCCATCTGGATCCCGCCGACTCGTCCACGAGAGGCCGAACGGCAGGACCGTCGTGTCGAGGAGCGTCATGTCGCTGGCGTAGGTGACGACGCAGGCGTGCACGACCGGGTCGTCCGGCAGCTCTCCGTCGGCGCGGAGCCACACCCGCTGGCCCTCCGCCGGCGGGCGCTCGCCACCGATCGGGATCACCGTCGACGTAGCGCAGGTCGATCGAGCGGGGTCGCTCGTACCACTCGCCGAGCTGCTCCCGGTACGGCGCCATGCGCGTGTGCCAGTCGGGCAGCGACTCCGGGTCGGGCATGCCCGTCGGCATCGAGATCTGGTGGTCGGGGCCCGGCTCCTCGATGTGGAAGCTCGCCTGCAGGTTGAAGATCGCGCGGCCGTGCTGGATCGCGACGACCCGCCGGGTGCTGAAGCTGCGACCGTCGCGCAGCCGATCGACCTCGTAGAGGATCGGCACGGTCGGATCTCCGGGGCGGAGGAAGTAGGCGTGCAGCGAGTGGACGAGGCGGCCCGGGTCGTCGACGGTGCGGGCGGCGGCCACCAGCGCCTGGCCCGCGACCTGCCCGCCGAAGACCCGCTGCCGGTTCTCGTCCGGTGATCGTCCCCGGAAGATGTTGACCTCGATCGGTTCGAGGGCGAGCAACGTGACGAGCTCGTCGAGCGAAGTCTGCACCCGCCCATTGTGTCGGACGGCAGCCGTACGCTGCCGGCGTGTCCGACGACAGGTGGCGGGAGCACGCCCTCGCGGCGAAGGGGTTCATGCCGCCCGAGGAGGGTGACGCCCTGCATGCCGCCGCGGTCGCCGCGGCGCGCGCCGTGCCGGGTGCCCCGCTCGTCGAGATCGGCTCGTACTGCGGGCGCTCGACGATCTGGCTCGGGGCGGCCGCCCGGGCCGCGGGCACGGTGCTGTTCGCCGTCGACCACCACCGCGGGTCGGAGGAGAACCAGCCGGGCTGGGAGTGGCACGACCCGTCCGTCGTCGACCCGCGGACTCGGCGTGATGGACACGCTGCCGTTCTTCCGGGCCGCGATCCACGACGCCGGGCTCGAGGACCACGTCGATCGCCGTCGTCGGCCGCTCACCCGACGTCGCCCGCCACTGGTCGACCCCGGCGGCGCTCGTGTTCATCGACGGCGGCCACGGCGTCGAGCCCGCTCGCGCCGACTACGCCGGATGGGCGCCGCACGTGGCGCGCGGCGGCACGCTGGCGATCCACGACGTGTTCCCCGACCCGGCCGACGGCGGTCGTCCCCCGTACGAGGAGATCTTCCTGCCCGCGCTGGAGAGCGGCCGGTTCCAGCTCGCCTCGGCCACCGGCTCCTTGCGCGTCCTCACCCGCGTGGGGTGAGCGGCTACTCGACGCGGAACGCCTCGCGCCGGCCGCAGCCGGGCCGCCCGCCACGCCGGGATCACGGCGACGACGTGGGCGACCAGGACGGCAGCGATCGCGACGATGGCGATGAGCAGGAGCGGCACGACCGGCCCGCTCGCAACGCCCAACTGCTCGGCCACGGCCCGCCAGCCCCAGCGGCCGGCGACGACGCCGAGGGGGAGCGCCGATGGCCACGGCGGCCAGACCGAGCACGGTCGCCTGCCAGCGCACGGCGGCCGCTGCCTGGCCGCGACTGAACCCCAGCGTCCTGAGCACCGCCAGCTGTCCTCGCTGGCGCCGGGCCGAGAGCATGACGGCGTGGGCGAGCGACGAGATCGCGAGCACGCCGACCATCGCGGCGAGCGCCAGGGGGAGTGTCCGGATCCGCTCGACGTTGCGGATCGCCGTCTGCTCCACCGGGCCGTTGACCGTCGGTCCGAACTCGCTCTCGATCGCGGCCCGGAAGGCGATCCGGTCGGCCTCCGGCTCGAGGCGGGCGACGTAGGGATCCGGGGTCGATACCTCGGGGGCGGCCCGGGTGAGCCACTCCGGGGTCACCACCGCGCCGAGGCCCGGGCTGCCCTCGTACGTGTCGTTGATGAGCGTCGTGCCGACGACCGTCATCGGCGACGGGTCCGAGCTGGTCACGGTGCTGGCGACGCGCACGGTGTCACCGATCCCGACCCCGAGCTGCCGCATCGTGATCGCGCCGAGGGCGATCTCGTCGGGTCGCACCGGCGCGCGCCCGGCGGTGATCGGCGGGTTGACGACGTTCTCGACGCCCGGAACCGGCTGGAACGACTGGGCCCAGTAGACCCGACCGTCGATCTCGACATCCGTGCCGATGATCCCGGCGGCGGCGGCGACAGCGTCGGATCGGGCGAGGAAGGTCTCGGCGCGCCCGGCGTCGGGCGGTGCTTCGTACAGTTGGGCGAACGAGAAGTCCCACGGCGCGCCGAAGCGTTCCGGCGTCCCGGTGAGGGCGGAGAGGCTGCTGCCGAGGCCGATCGCGGCGATGAACGAGGCGACGGCAAGGGCCACGGTTGCGATCGCCGCGCCGAAGGGAAGCCCGTTGCCGCCACGCCCCCCGTTGACCGCCATCGTCACGCCGACGGTGGCAGGCGGAGGCAACAGGCGGAGCGGCATGCCGCGCTTCTGAGCCATCCGAGTCGTGGCCGTGGTCCTCGTCCTCCTGCTCATCCGAGCAACGGGGATGCAGGTGGCGAGCAGGACGACGGCGAGAAGGACACCGCAACCGATGGTCAACGGGAGCCAGTCGACATGGCGGGTCGTGCTCGAGCTCGGTCTTGCGCGCGACTCCCAGTGGGCCGAGTGGCGACAGCGCGATCGCCACGACGGCGGCCACCGTGACGGCGCCGACGGCCGTCAGCGACCCTCTCCATGCCGCGGTCAGCAATGCTTGGTTCCGGGACAGCCCGAGCGCTCTCAGGGTGGCGAGGTCCGCCCATTCACGGCGGCTCTGGCGGGCGATGGCCTGCCCGGCGAAGACGGCCGCGGCGAGGCCGGCCAGCGCGGCGAACGCGAGTGCCGCCCTGGCCTCGTACTCGATGGCCTCCTGGGCCGGCTCGATCTCATCCGGGCCGAAGGTCGGGGTGAGGTTGAACGGACGCGCACCGAAGGCGCGCTCGATCGCCGCCGTGGTTGCCGCAATGTCTCCCTCGCGGGCCTCGACCAGCAAGGACTGGAACCCGGCGGCTTCGTGACGTCGCATCCGAGATCGCCGGGCCGGCGAGGAGGAGGGAGTCGTCCGTGAGCGCGCTGACGGTTGACTCGCGAGCGGCGATGTCACGCACCCCGCGGACGACGCCGACGACCCGAACGTCGGCCGTGGGCCCGTGGAACACGGGTCGGTCTCCGGTGCCGGTCGAACCGCGCTCCTCGGCCGACCAGAACGTCAGGACCAGTTCGTCGCCAACGGTCACGCCCGCCCGTTCGGCGAGGACCTCGTTGATCACCACCTCGTCGGGCGCGTCGACGTCGTACCACCGACCGTCGATCACCAGCGGCTGGCCGTCGGCGCTCGGCATGCTCCGATCACGCGCGACCAGGCTCGCCGTCATCAGCGTCCGCTCGGGTTCGGACGGGTGGGCGACGGTCAGGCCGCGCCACGCCGCCCGCCCCGCCGTCTCGACCTCCGGCAGCTGCTGGACGGCCGCGTACTCGTCAGCGGGGTCGTACGCGTAGCACCGGACGATCGTCTCGTCGTCGACCGACGTCATGTCAGGAGGGCAGAAAGTGATGGTGAGATCGGGCAGGCCCGAGCGTTCCAAGAAGCGGTCGTACGCCGTGGACGTGCGCCGGCCGACCGACCAGGCCCCGATCGCGACCCCACCGGCGAGCCCGGCGAGCAGGACGAGGAAAACGGTGGCGCGCCAGTTTCGGCGCACGAGAAGTGCCGCCCACATCCGCACCGCTTCCAAAGTTCCCTCCCGCTTCCGCCCGTCAGCAGTCCGGTCAGGCTACCTCGCCGGTCAGGTCATCGGACGGGGCGTGAACAGTCCCGACGCTGGCGACGCGCCGGCGATGGCGTCGGCGGCGAGGATCACCGCGGCGGCCGTGTAGGACGTGTGCTCCTCGAAGGGGAACTGCACGGGCGCGGCACCCTGGGCGTACACGATCCCTGTCCAGTACGACCCGTCGTCGCGGCGATGGGCCCGGGTCCAGCGCAGCAGATCGGCCGCCGTCGCGACGTCGCCGATGGCCACGTGGGCGAGCGAGCACTCCGCCGTCTCGGACGCGGTGATCCACGGCTCGTCGCTGACACAGCGCACGCCGAGACCTTCCATCGCGAAGCTCTCCCAGCCGTCGGCAAGCCTGGCTTTGGCGGCCTCGCCGGTCGAGCGCGCCGGTGAGCACCGGGTAGTACCAGTCCATCGCCCAGCGCTCCTTGGGGGCGAACGCGCCCGGCGACGTCGCCACGGTGTCGGCCATGCGCGCCGCGGCGCGGCGCCAGTGCGGACGGCGGGCGCCGACGACGGCGGCCAAGGCCCGGCCACACGTCAGCGCGTGCTGGATGCTCGACGTGCCGGTGAGCAGGGCATAGTCCCACGGGCGGGAGCCGTCAGCCTCCACCGCCCACAGCGCCAGCCCGTCCGGGCGGCGCAGGGCCAGCACCCACGCAAGGGCCTGGTCGACCATCGGCCACAGCTGCTCGATGAACCCGCGGTCGCGGGTGCAGCACCAGTGGTGCCAGACGCCGGTGGCGACGTAGGCGCACACGTTGGTGTCGAGCTTGCTCTCCTCGACGCCGCCGTCCGGCCCGGTAGTAGTTGTGCCAGCTCCCGTCCGGCCGTTGGGTCTCGGCCAGCCACTGGTACGCGGCCGCGGCGGAGTCGTGGAGCCCGGCGACGTCGAGAGCCATCGCCGACTCGACGTGGTTCCACGGGTCGCAGTGACCGCCGGGGAACCATGGGATCATCCCCGAGCGCAGCTGCAGTGACGCCAGGTGCTCGGCGCTCATGCGCACCTCGGCCGCACTGAGCACGCCGGGTAGATCGGGCAGCGTGGTCGCCGTCATGCCGCCTCTGCTCGCCGAGCCACTGGCGCGGCACACGGCGTCGTCGTGTCGTGTCCCGTACAGGACGAGGCTCTTGCCCAGCACCGGCGACAGCAGGCGATCGGCGATCCGCGTCGAACGAGGTCGGCGGATGATGTCCCACTCGAGGAAGCGCCGGTACCGCGTCACGACCGGGTGGTCGTCGTCGGTGACACCGACCGCGCACTTCAGCCACCAGTACGGCGAGTGCAGCGCGTGGGCGTGGTGTGAGCCGGCGAGCTGCAGTCCCGCCGCGCGCAGCTTGGCCTTGAGCTCGGTCGCCGAATAGATGCGCACGTGCCCGCCGACGGCGGCCGGGGCGTGGTACTCGTCGGAGAGCATCCAGTTGATCTTCTCGGGCAGCCAGCTCGGCACCGTGGCGGCGAACGCTCCGCCGGGGCGGAGCACGCGGACGAGCTCGGCCAAGGCCCCGGTGTCGTCCGGGACGTGCTCGAGGACCTCGGACGTGATCACGGCGTCGAAGCTGGCGTCGGCGAAGGGGAGCGTGGTGGCGTCACCGCGCAGCACCCCTGCCACCACACCGGCAGGGATCTCGCCCGCGTCGACCATCGCGGCGAACGTGTCGAGCGTGCCGCGCACCTCGTCGTCGGCGTAGTCGAGGGCGACCACCCGATGTCCGCGGCGGGCCAGCTCGAACGCGTGGCGACCGAAGCCGGCCCCGGCGTCGAGCACCAGGTGCCCGGGCCTGATGCCGAGCGCGGCCAACCGGTCGAAGCGGATCGTGAGCATCAGGCGGCCGGCCGCGGGCCGGCGACCGGGCGGCCGTTGCGATGGAGCTTGGCCACGTTGGCCGGCAGGGCCAGGACCTCGCGGTACTGATCGACCGTGAGCTCGGCGCAGCGCCGCCACGTCCACCGGTCGAGCACTCGCCGCCGGCCCGCGGCACCCACGCGGGCGCGCAGCTCGGCGTCGTCGAGGCCGCGGCCGATCGCCGCGGCGAGCGCGTCGGCGTCGCCCGCCTTGCACTGCAGGACCGTGTCCCCGTCCGTGCCCGTGACCTCCGGCAGGGCGCCACCGTCGGTGGCGACGAGCGCGGTGCCGGTGACCATCGCCTCGATCGCCGGCAGGCTGAATCCCTCGTACAGGCTCGGCACGACCGCCAGCTCTGCCTGGGCGTAGAGCTCGACGATGCGCTCGTCGGTGACCCCGGACACGAACTCGACGTGCGGCCCGAGGCCGAGCGACTCGATCAGGTCCATGCTCTTGCCGGCCTTGGGCTTGCCGACGATCGTGAGCGTGACGTCGCGCTCGGTACGGAGCTTGGCCATCGCCTCGAGCAGGTACGACAACCCCTTCAGGGCCACGTCGGCGGACGCGGTGGTGATCAGCCGGCCGGGCACGCGTGCGACATCCGGCAGCGGGCGGAAGAGCTCGGGGTCGACGCCGACGGGGACGAGCCGCATGCGCTCGTGGGCGACCCCCATGTCGTTGTGGATGTCGCGGATCGAGTTCTCGCTCACGACGACGATCCGCGGCATCCGCGCCGCCACCCGGCCCTGCATCTTGACGAACGAGTACCACCGGCCGACCGACCACCGCTTGCGCCAGTTGGGCGCGTGGCGCCTCTCCAGCTCGCGGTCCTTGGTGATCGGATGGTGCAGGGTGACGACGGTGGGGATCTGGCGCTCGAGGGCGAGGATGCCGTAGCCGAGGCACTGGTTGTCGTGCACGAGGTCGAACTCGCCGGCGCGCGGCTTGAGCGCGCGGAGGGCTCGGTAGCTGAACGCCAGTGGCTCGGGGAACGTCCCCATCGAGAACTGCGCCAGCTCGAGCAGATCCTCGCGGGACTTGATCTCCCAGTAGGCGGGGAAGCGCCCGGGGTAATGGTCGTTGAAGACGTCGAGGCTGGGCAGCTTGGTGAGGGCGACCCGGGCGTCGAGCTCGGGGTAGGGCTGGCCGCCGAACACCTCGACCCGGTGGCCGAGGTCGACGAGCGCCTTGGTCAGGTGGCGGGTGTAGACGCCCTGACCGCCGACGTGGGGCTTGCCCCGGTAGGTGAGGTAGGCGATCGACAGCGGTCGTTCCGCCCAGGCAGACATTCCGGGGAGGCTATCCGGCAACAGTTACCGCCAGGTAGGGGCCACCTTCGTCAGGTGGTGGTGCGAGCATGCGGCATGCGCGCGGTCGTGCAACGGGTGACGGAGGCGGCGGTGACCGTGGGTGGCGAGGATGTCGGCCGGATCGGCCGCTGGGCTTGTGCGTGCTCGTCGGCGTGACCCACGACGACGACGAGTCCGGCGCCAGGAAGCTCGCCGACCGCCTGTTCAACCTGCGGCTGTTCGACGACGAGGCCGGGGTGATGAACCGGTCGGCCGCGGACGTCGGCGCCGAGCTCCTCGTGGTCAGCCAGTTCACGCTCTACGGAGACACCACCAAGGGGCGCCGGCCGAGCTGGATCGCGGCGGCGCGACCCGACTACGCCGAGCCGCTCGTCCAGGTGCTGGTGGACGAGTTGCGCCGGCTCGGCGCGTCGGTGGCGACCGGGCGGTTCGGCGCCGAGATGCTGGTTGCGCTCGTCAACGACGGACCGGTGACGGTGCTGCTCGAACGCTGAGCGCCGAGCTTCGAGGACCGCTCGCGTCGCGCCCCGACCCACGACCCACCGAACACGAGGACGAGGGCGGCGATGAACGGCGCGTCGCCGAGGTTGACGTACCACGTCCGGCCGGTGCGCAGCTCGATGGTGCCGCGCACGATCGCCCGCTCGCTGACCGCGGTGCGGTCGATCACGTCGCCGTCGGGCGTGACGAGCTCGGAGAACCCGGTCGGCGACACCTGCACCAGCCACCGCCCGGTCTCGATCGCCCGCAGCCGGCTCGACGCGACCTGCTGCGTCTGGACGATCGTGCCGGTGTAGCTGGCTCCGTTGGTCGGGTTGAGGATCGCCTGCCCCCCGTTCTTCACGCCCTCCCGAGCCCGGCCGCCGAAGAACACCTCCCACGAGATCACCACCGCGAGGCGGGTGCCGTCGGGCAGTTCGATCACGGCTGGACCGGTCCCGGCGATGGCGTTCGTCGGCACCTGGTCGACCGGCGCGCCGAGGCGCCTCGAGCAGGCCACGCAGGGGGACGTACTCGCCGAACGGGACGCGGCGCACCTTGTCGTAGCGGCTGGTGACGCGGCCGTCGGGAGTGACGACGACCTGGGCGTTGGTGACCCGACCCGGCTGGCCGGGCACGTCCTCGGTGATCCCGACCGCGAACGGCACGCCGAGCCGCGCCGCCTCGGCGGCGACGAGCTGGAGCTGCTCGCTGGTCGCGAAGTCGGCGGTGTCGATCACGTTCTCCGGCCACACCACGAGGTCGAGCGAGTCGTCGGGCTCGATGGCGCGGGTCGCTTCGATGTGGCGGTCGGTGACGAGGCGCGTCGGCACGTCGATGGCCCGGGTTCCCTGCTCCCCACCACCCTGCACCGCGGCGACGTCGACGAGCTCTCCGGTACCGCTGCCGCGCGGGGCGACGAACGCCAGCACCAGCACCGCGACCGCGGCGACCAGCGCGCCGATGGCCAGCGGCTCCCCGCGGCGCTCGCCACGCGTCGCGGCGGCGACCAGCGCGCCGAGCGCGAAGCCGACCTGGAACACGACCCACGTGATGAGGATCACCCCGCCCACGCGGGCGATGCCGGCGAGCGGGCCGGCGGCCTGGGCGATGCCGAGGCTGGCGAGCGGCACGCCGCCGAACGGGAACGAGAAGCGCAGCGCCTCGACCAGGCTGTGGGCGGCCGGCCGGCCGATCACCCCCCAGCGTCCGGGTGGAGCGACGAGCTCGGCGACGCCGTGCCAGCTGGCGAAGATCAGGCTCGTGGCGACGTAGCCGGGCACCGTGAGCTGCCACATCCACGCCATGCCCATGGCCATCCAGACGAGTCCGAAGGCCATGCCGCAGGCGAAGCGGGTCCGCGCCGACGGACGGGAGCCGACCGCGAGCTCGAGCACGGCGGGGCCGGCGAAGGCGAGCGGCCACCAGCCCCATGGCGGCAGCGAGAACGCAATGAGGAACCCGCCGGCGGCGGCGAGGCCGATTCTTCTCACGCCAGCTCGAGGTGGACGACGATGCGTTGGGCGACTGATCCCGGTGGATGGCAGGCGAACAACGTTGCGGTCTTGGCGTAGGACTGGTCGACGACCCAGAGCGCGTCCGGGTTGACGATCTCGGTGGACTTGACGCGGTACACGTGGCGGCCCGACTCGGTGGTGAAGATCACCTCGTCGCCCGGATGCGAGCTGATCGATGTCGCGGAAGTCCTGGTTCATGCTCACCCGGTGGCCGGCGACGACGGCGTTGCCGAGCTCGCCGGGCATGGCCGTGCCGGGCCAGTGGCCTGGTCCGCGATCGAAGGTGCTCAGGCGGATGCCCTCGTACATCGTGCGGTTGAGCCCGAGGCGGGGGATGTCGATCTGGCCGAGCACGACGACCGGGTCCGTCGAGCCGTCCTCGACCGGCGGCGGGATGGGCACCGGAAGCGGCGGGAGCGTCGTCGGTCGGCGCCAGCGTCGTCGGTCGCGCTGCGTCGTTGTCGTCGTGGCACGAGCGTGGTGGTCGTGGTCGTGGTCGTCGCCGTGGTCGCCGGACGCGGTGGTCGCCGGCGTCGAACTGCCCGGCACGCGTCGTCCTCGCCGCCGCACGCAGCGAGGGCGCACAAGAGCGAGCGGCCATCGTCGTGCCGTCGCATGCGCCAGATGTCTGCCAGCGAAGGTGCACCCGAGGGTTTGCGGGCCGGACGGGGCGCAGGAAACCCTCCGGTGCCGTCAAACCCTCGGATGGAGGAGGGTGGCGACGGCCTGCGCCGTCGCCTCCGCCTGGGCGATACAGGCCGGGATGCCGATGCCGCGGTAGCTCGCTCCCGTCACGAACAGGCCCGCGGGGAGCGCAGCATCGACCCGGTCCAGCCACTGCCGGTGATGGGGGCGGTACTGCGGGAACGAGGCCGGCCAGCGGCTGATGCGAACATCCGTCGGCTGGACGTCGAGACGGAGATCCCGATCGAGGGCGCCGACGGCGGCGGCGATGAGATCGGTGTCGTCGAGGCCGTCGACCGGCAGCCCGTCCCGTCCCAGCGAGACGCGTAGCACCTCGCGGCCGTCGTCCAGTCTCCAGTGGGCCCACTTCTGCGAGGCGAACGACACCGCCGTGACCGCCGTCCTGCTCCGGCTTCGGGACGAGATATCCGCTGTAGCCGCGCAGCCGCTCGGGCAACCGCTCGACGGCGAGGGTCACGAGCACCACGCCGGCATGGTCCATCGTCGCCAGCAGCCGGGCCGCCTCGGGCGCGCCGGTGGTGAGGAGCGGTGCCGTCGACGCGGCCGGGGTGGCGAGCACGACGGCATCGGCCGGCTCGCCGTCGATCCGCCAGCCGGTGCCGTCACGGGCGACCTCGGTGACGGGCGCCGACACGAAGATCTTCACGCCCTGCACCCGCGCCGCGTCGGCAACCGCGTCGCTGAGTGCGCCCATGCCGGCTTGCGGAGCGAGGAACACCGGCCCGGTCGAGCGTGCTGTGGCCGTTCGCATCCGATGGGCGCTCAGCAGCAGGCTGCGACCGCGCTCGGCCAGGTCGCTAGCTGCGGCACCATCGCCAGGCTGAAGCGGTCGGTGTCGGCGCCGTAGATCGTCCCGACGAGGGCGTCGACGAGCCGCTCGTGGACCTCGTCCCCGAAACGGTGGCGCACGAGCCTGCCGATCGAGTCGCCGGGATCCCGCGCCGGGATCAACGGCTCGACCGCGGCGCGCACCTTGCCCCGCCACGAGATCAGCCCGCTCGTCGCCAGTGCCGGTCACGCTGGCGGGTACGCCGAGCACGAGCCCGTCCGGGATCGGATGCAGCCGCCCGCGAGCCGTCACCGCGGCCCGCGCCGCGGCAGGCGACGTGAGTGCGTCGCCGAGGCCGACCCGGCGGGCGAGCCCGGTGGCCTCCGGCACCCGGGCGAGGAAGGCGTCCGCGCCCTCGTCGACGCCCGGCAAGCCGGCGAACGGCGACGTCTTGAGCTTGCCGCCGACGCGATCGTCCGCCTCGCGGACCTCGATCTCGACGGTGGCGGGCGGCACGAGCCGGGCGAGGGCGTGCGCCGCGGCGAGACCGCTGATCCCGCCACCCACGACGACGACCTTCATGCGGTTGCGACGACGCGCTCGGCGAGCGCGGCGAGCACGGACGGCTCAGCGTTCATCGACGCGGTGCGGTCGAAGACCAGGCCTTGCTGCTCGGCCCGGCGGCGGGCCTCGATGTCGAGGTCGTAGAGCACCTCGAGGTGGTCGGCGACGAAGCCGCACGGGCACACCAGGATCCCGTCGGCGTTCTCCGCGCCGGCGAGCTCGTCGATCACCGTCAGGACGTCGGGGACGAGCCACGGCTCCGGTGTGCGGCCCGCCGACTGCCAGGCCACCGACCATTGGGCCCACGGGGCGAGCCCGAGCGCGGCTCCGACCGCGGCCGCCGTCGAGCGCACCTCGTCCGGGTACGGGTCGCCGTCGGCGAGGATTCGCTGGGGGAGCGAGTGGGCCGTGAACACGACCTTGGTGTTCGCGGGCATCCGGTCGAGCCGGCGGCGGACCTCGTCGGCGAGAAAGGCGACGTACGACGGCTCCGTGGCCCAGCTCTCGACGCCGGCGAACGGCAGGCCGGCGGCGTCGGCCGCGGCCCGGGCGCGATCGAGGTACTCGCCGATCGACAGCGTGGAGTAGTGCGGCGCGAGCACGAGCCCCGTGACCCGCTCGACCGCGGCGCTGGCGAGCGCGGCGACCCCGGCCTCCACGCTCGGCTCGGCGTGCTTGTACCCGAGCTCGACGACGAAGTCGGCCGGTGCCCGCTGGTCGAGTGCGGCCTGCAGCTGGTCCCGCTGCGACTCGCTCAGGTGCGCCAGCGGCGACAGCCCGCCGATCGCCTCGTAGCGGCTCGTCAACTCGGCGAGTTGCTCCGCCGACGGCGCCCGGCCCCGGCGGATGTCGGTGTAGTAGGCCTCGATGTCGGCCGGCGATCGCGGCGTCCCGTAGGCCATCAGGACGACGCCGGTCGTCACGTCGGACGCCGTCTCGGCGTGGACGAGGTCGACGATCGCCTTCAGCACGCCCGGGTCGGACGCCGGGAGCACGCCGTGGCCGAGGTTGAAGATGTGGCCTGGATGGCCACCGTTGTCGGCGAGAACCTCTCGAGTGGACTCCAAGGGCGACGTCGGCACCGGCCAGCACCAGAGCCGGGTCGAGGTTGCCCTGCAACGACCGCGTCGGGGCCCAGGCGCCGGCGGGCGTCGGAGATCGGGGTCCGCCAGTCGAGGCCCGATCACGCGGGGCCCGGCCGACCACATCGCCTCCAGCAGATGGTGACAGCCGACGCCGAAGTGGATCGCGGGCGCCTCCGGGTGGCGGGTGGCGAGCTCGGCGAACACCCGCCTCGAATGGGGCAGCACGAAGCGCTCGTAGTCGCGGCGCGAGAGCGTCCCGGCCCACGAGTCGAAGAGCTGGAACGCCTGGGCCCCGTGCGCCAGCTGGACGTCGAGGAAGGTGACGGCGATCGTCGGCCAGGCGGTCCATCACGTCGTGCCACAGCGCTTCGTCGGTGCGCATGAGGGCCTTGGTGTGCTCGTAGGTGCGGCTCGGGCGGCCCTCGATCAGGTAGCTGGCCACCGTGAAGGGAGCGCCGGCGAAACCGAGCACCGGCACGTCGGTGCCGAGCTCGGCGGCGACGGTCTTCACGGTCTCGGCGACGTAGCCGATGGCGGAGGGGTCGAGCGGCGGGAGACGGTCGAGATCGGCGCGGCTGCGCAGCGGCTGCTCGACGACCGGTCCGGAGCCGGGAGCGACATCGATGCCGAAGCCCACGGCGTGGACCGGGACGACGATGTCGCTGTAGAGGACGGCGGCGTCGACGCCGTAGCGCCGAACGGGCTGCAGGGTGATCTCCGCCGCCAGTTCGGGCTGGCTGATCACGGCCAGGATCGAGCCGGCGCCGCGCACCGCTTCGTACTCGGGCAGGCTGCGACCGGCCTGGCGCATGAACCAAACGGGCGTGTGGGTGGCCGGGCGTCCGTCGGCCGCGGCGAGGAAGGGACCCACGGCGGCCGACGCTACCGGCGCCCGAACTGTCGTTTGCAAGCGGCCGGATCGGGCCGAATCCAAACGACACGACGGCCCGATAGAGTACTCAGACCCCCTTTTCGCACATTTCCACCGCATGACGCAACAGCACCCGGAACTGGCCGACGAGCAGGCGTACGTCGATCACGCCTACGAGTGCCTCGACCGCACCAAGGAATCAGCGTGGCGGCTGCGCGACCTCAGCGAGGCCGACCTCGGCGGCACCTTCCAGGCCCGCTTCGAGCGCAATGCCTTCGACGAAGCCCTGGTCAAGCGCCTCGCCGACCTCGATCTCGGCGACGCCGCGCTGGTGTTCGGGCGCATCGACCGGTACGCCGAGAGCCCGGACGGCGTCGAGAGCTTCCACATCGGCCGTCTCGCCGTCGCCGACGAGCACGTCCGACCCGGTCGTCGTCGACTGGCGGGCGCCGGTCGCCGAGCCCTTCTACCGGGCCACCGGCCGCGAGCCGATGGGGCTCCTGCGGCGGCGTCACTTCTCGGTCGAGGGGCGCACGGTGCTCGGTCTCGAGGACGAGCTGTTCGGCGGCGGCCACCTCGGCGTCGGCCACGACGAGGGGCTCGTCGACGACGCAGCCGGCGCTCCGCGGCTACTCGACGCTGCTCGCCGCGCTCGAGCGGGGCCGCACCGGCACGCTCGGTGACATCGTCGCCACGATCCAGGCCGAGCAGGACGAGATCATCCGCTCGCCGCAGGCCGGGGTGCTCGTCGTCCAGGGCGGGCCGGGTACCGGCAAGACCGTGGTCGCCCTCCACCGTGCCGCCTACCTCCTCTACACCCACCGCTTCCCGCTCGAGGACCAGGGTGTGCTCGTGATCGGGCCGAACCGGGTCTTCCTGCGCTACATCGAGCGGGTGCTGCCGTCGCTCGGCGAGGCCGGCGTCGAGCAGGTCGTGCTCGCCGATCTCGTGCCGGACGTGCAATGGGCCCGACCCGGCGTCGATCCCGGCGACACGCCGCTCGCCGCCCAGGTCAAGGGGGACGCCCGCATGTCGGGGGTGATCGACAAGGCGGTGCGCGATCGGGAGCGCCCGCTGCGTGAGGAACTGCGCGTGCCGTTCCGCACCGGCTTCGTACGCCTCACCGTCGAGGAGTCGGCCCGCATCGTCAAGGCGGCGCGGCGCCGGTTCCGCCGTCACAACGCCGGCCGGCGCTTCGTCGAGAACGAGGTGTTCGCGGCGATGGCGGCGAGTTGGCGGGGCGAAGCCGTGACGTCGAGGGAGCTGCGCCAGGCGATCCGCGCCGCAGCCCGACGTGCGGGCGGCCCTGGAGCGGATGTGGCCGGTGCTGACTCCGGCCGAGCTGCTCCACGACCTGTTCGGATCACGGGCCCTGCTCGAGCTGGCCGCCGCCGGTCGACTGCTCGCCCGAGGAGGTCGACGCGCTCCACCGGCCGCGATCCGCCGACGTGGACGACGTGCGCTGGACGCCGGCGGACGTGGCCTTGCTCGACGACGCCAGGGAGGTGCTCGGCCCGCGCCTCGGCCGCGACGGCAAGGATCGCCGAGGCGGACGAGATCCGCACCTACGGGCACATCGTCGTCGACGAGGTCCAGGACCTCACCCCGATGCAGCTGAAGATGGCCGTCGCGGCGCTCGCTCAACGGCTCGCTCACCGTCGTCGGCGACCTCGCCCAGGCCACGGGTCCGCTCGCCCCGAACGGCTGGGAGGACGTGCTCGCCCACCTCCCCGACCGCAAGCCGGCCCGGGTCGTCGGGCTGTCGGTCGGCTATCGCATCCCCGCCCAGATCATGGAGCTCGCCGATCGCGTCATGGCGGCGGCGACGCCGGAGCTGCGCTCGCCGCGGGCGGTGCGCGTCGGCGAGTCGGCGCCCACGGTCGTCGGCGTCGCCGGCAACGGCGACTTCGGCGCCGCGGTGGCCGAGGCGACGGCGAAGATGGCCGCCGAGCTGCCGGCGGGCAACGTCGCGGTCGTCGTCCCGGACGCGCTGGCCGACGAGATCTCGGCCGCGCTCGACCAGGCCGGCATCGAGCACGGACGGGCGACCCGCACCGGCCTCGACGACCCGATCACCGTGGTGCCGGTGAGCGTCGTCAAGGGACTCGAGCTCGACGGCGTCGTCGTGGTCGAGCCGGCCCGCATCGTGGCCGACGAGATCCAGGGTCTGCGCGCGCTCTACGTGGCGCTCACCCGCCCGACCCAGCGGCTCACGGTCGTCCACGCCGAGCCGCTCCCGCCTGCCCTCGCGGTCTGACGCTCCGCAACTCGATGGCCACGACGAAGTGTCGCCTGGCCCAAGAGTTGGCGAACGCGACAGTCAGGCGCCGTAGGCGGCGACGAGGGTCCGCAGGTTGTTGTGGGCCTTGTCGGCGTCGGCCGGCCGGCGCCGCTCGACTCCGGTGCGCAGGAGGCCGATCGCGCTCTCGAAGCCCGGGAGCAGGTCGGCGCGCTCGGCGGCGATGTCGGTCCGCACGAGCGCCCACAGCGTCTCGATGCGGGCGAGCGCTGCCTGCTGGCCTTCGTTCTCGACGATCAGGTCGCTGAGCCGCCCCGACTCGGCGACCAGCTCGTCGAGCAGCTCGGCAGTCGTGCCGGCGGGGGCGAAGACCGTCGTCGCCGCCTCGGCCGATGGCGCGACCGTGATGGCGGGATCGACCGTCGTCTCGGAGCAGGCGAGAGAGCCAGCCAGCGGAGCGGCGATGCCGAACGCCACCGCCCGCGCGGATCACGCGTCGACGAGGATGCGGGCGCTGGCGAACGCCCCGACGCCGACGTGGCGCCCGTCGATCTCGACGGTGAGCGTGCCGTCGGGTGACGCCGCCGTGATCATGCCCTCGCGCCCCGGCTGCAGCGCGCTCGCCTCGAGGTACTCGAGCAGCCCGGGCGTGAACTCCAGCTCCTCGGTGATCCGCCGGACGATGAAACCGTCGCCGACGTCGACCTCGGCGAGCGGCCGGAACGCCTCCTCGACGTAGGCCGAGCCCGGGATCGGGTTGCCGTGCGGGCACGTGGTGGGGTTGCCGAGCAGGCGGCTCATCGCCTTCTCGACGTGCTCGCTCATGACGTGCTCCCACTTGCCCGCCTCGTGGTGCGCTTCCGCCCACGACAGCTCGAGCACGTCGGTGAGGAAGCGCTCGGCCAGGCGGTGCCGGCGCACGACCCGCTCGGCCAGCTCGATGCCCGCGCCCGTGAGGTTGATCCCGCCGTCGGTGGTGATCAGGCCCTCGGTCTCGAGGCGGCGCATCATCTCGCTCACCGCGGGCCGGCTCACCTGGAGGCGGTCGGCGATGCGCGCCTGGATCACGTCGACGTCGTCCTCGGCGAGCTCGAAGATGCACTCGCAGTACTCCTCGAACGCCGGGTGATGCTCTCCGACGACAGCCATGGGGTGCAGCCTACTGTGAGGGTGTGCGCCGCCGGGTTGACGTGATCGTCGTCGGGGCGGGGTTCGGGGGCCTGGCCGTGGCCAGGGGCCTGCTCGGCGAGCCGGTGGACGTGGTGTTGATCGACGCCAACAACTTCCACACGTTCCAGCCCCTCCTCTACCAGGTCGCGACGGCGGGGCTCGACGCCGACGACGTCTCGTTCCCGGTGCGTGGCATCGTGCGGCCGCGCCGACGCCTCTCGTGGCCGTGGCGCCGCGCGGCCAGCAACGTCGAGGTGCTCATGGCGCGGGTGACGTCGGTGGATCTCGACGCGCGGGCGGTGACGACCGAGGACGGCGATGCGGCTCACGTACGACACGCTGGTGCTCGCCTCCGGCGCGGTGTCCGCCGACTTCGGGGTCCCCGGCGTCGCCGAGCACGCCTTCCCGCTCAAGCACCTCGACGACGCCCTGGCCCTGCGCGCGCACCTCCTCGACCGGTTCGAGCGGGCCGGCGCCGACCCCGGCCTCGTCGCCGCCGGCGGCGCTCGACGTCGTCGTCTGCGGCGGCGGGGCGACCGGCGTCGAGATGGCCGGCGGGCTGCTCGAGCTGTACCACAAGGTGCTCGCCAAGGACTTCCCGCAGCTGCCCGTCGCCGAAGCCCGCATCGTGCTCGTCGAGATGGCCGACCGCCTGCTCACCCCGTTCTCGGAGCAGTCGTCGCGCCGGGCGCGGCGCACGCTGGAGCGGCGCGGCGCCGAGGTGCGCCTCGGGGTCGGCGTCGAGCGCATCGAGGACACCAAGGTGCACCTCGACGGACGGCAGCGTGATCGCCGCCCACACCGCCGTGTGGGCGACCGGCGTGACCGCCGAGGCGCTCGCCGCGCACGACCGGGTCGCCCGTCGGCCGGGGCGGGCGGCTCGATCGTCGAGCCCGACCTCTCGCTGCCCGGCCACCCCGAGGTCTTCGCCGTCGGTGACATCGCCGCCTCGCCCGGCCGGCGACGGCGCGCCGCTCCCGCAGGTGGCCCAGCCGGCGATCCAGGGCGGCAAGCACGTCGCCCGCCAGATCCTGCGCCGCCGCCGGGGTCAGCCGACCGAGCCGTTCCGCTACTTCGACAAGGGGCAGATGTCGACGATCGGCCGCCACGACGCGGTCACCGAGCTTCCCCAACGGCTGGCGGCTCAGCGGGCCGATCGGGTGGCTGTCGTGGCTCGGGCTGCACCTCGTCTACCTCATGGGGTTCCGCAACCGCCTCAACGTCCTCGTCAACTGGGCGTGGAACTACGTCACCTACGACCGCGGCAGCCGGATCCTCCGCGAATCCGAGCGCGAGCGCTGAGGCGAGCCCCGTACACTGGGTGCCGTGACCGGCTGAATCATCGCTTCGTCCGTCTCCGACCCTGCGAGGTTTCCGCCGATGCCAGCCGCCGCTCCCCTCCGTGCCCGCGACCTGACGGTCGTCCGCGGGCCGCTGACCGTGCTCGACGGCGTCGATCTGGTCGTCGCGGCCGGGCCAGCGCATCGGCGTCGTCGGGCCCAACGGCGTCGGCAAGACGACGCTGCTGCGCGCCCTGGCCGGCGAGATCGCCCTCGACCGCGGCCGGGTCGTGCGCACGCCGCCGACCGCCACCGTCGGCTACCTGCCCCAGGAGCCGGCGCGATCGGCGACCGAGACCGTGCGCGACGTACCTCGCCCGCCGCACCGGCGTGGCGGCCGCCCACGACGAGCTCGACGCGACCGACGGCCGCGCTCGCCGCCGACGCGGCCGGGCGCCGACGACCGCTACGCCGCCGCGCTCGACCGTTGGCTCGGCTTGGGCGGCGCCGACTTCGACGCCCGCGTCGGCCAGGTGTGGGCGGACCTCGGCCTGTCGGCGCGGCTCCTCGACGAGCCGACGGCGTCGCTGTCCGGCGGGGAGGCCGCCCGGGCGAGCCTCGCCGCCCTCCTGCTCGCCCGATTCGACGTCTTCCTGCTCGACGAGCCGACCAACGATCTCGACCTCGACGGGCTCGACCGGCTCGAGCGCTGGGTCACCGGGCTCGACGCCGCCGTGGTCCTGGTGAGCCACGACCGCACGTTCCTCGCCCGCACGGTGACCCACGTGGTCGAGCTCGACGAGTTCACCCACCGGGCCAGCCACTTCGCCGGCGGCTGGCAGGCCTACCTCGACGAGCGGGAGGCCGCCCGCCGCCATGCGTGGGAGCGCTTCGAGGAGTACGACGAGCAGCGCCGATCGCTCGCTCGAGCGGTCTCAGCGGGAGCGGGAGTGGGCCAGCCAGGGCCTGGCCAAGGTGCGGCGTTCGGACGAACCGGACAAGAACATCCGCGCCTTCCGCATCAACCAGACCGAGCAGCTGGCCGGCCGGGCCGCCCGCACCGAGCGGGCGATCGAGCGCCTCGACGTCGTCGCCAAGCCGCGGGAGCCATGGCGGCTGCAACTGTCCGATCGCCGTCGCCGGGCCGCAGCGGCGACGTCGTCGCCCTGCTCGACGGGGCCGTCGTCGAGCGCGGCTCGTTCCGTCTCGGTCCGATCGACCTCACGATCGGTGCCGGCGAGCGCATCGCCGTGCTCGGAGCGAACGGCTCGGGCAAGACGACGCTGCTCGACGTGCTGCTCGGTCGGGCCGAGCTCGTCGACGGCCGGCGGCGCATCGGGCCGAGCGTGGTCGTCGGCGAGGTCGAGCAGGCCCGGGACCGGCTGCGATCTGCGCCGTCGCGTACTGCGGGCGCTTCCAGGACGCGACGGGATGGGACGCCGCCGACGTCCGGACGCTGCTCGCCAAGTTCGGGCTCGTCGCCGACCACGTCACCCGTCCGACCGGCACGCTGTCGCCGGGCGAGCGCACCCGGGCGTCGTTGGCGCTGCTGATGGCGCAACGGCGCCAACGTGCTCGTGCTCGACGAGCCGACGAACCACCTCGACCTGCCGGCGATCGAGCAGCTCGAGGCCGCCCTCGACGGCTTCGACGGGACCCTGCTCCTCGTCACCCACGACCGCGCCCTGCTCGAGCACGTCCGGCTGACGAGGTCGATCGAGCTCGTCGACGGTCACGTCGTCCGCGGACGAGACCGCGCTGGACGGGATAGGTTCCCCACGATGAAGGTGCTGGACACGCTCCGCTCGACGATGCGGTTCCGGCGCTTCGAGCTCGACGCCAACAAGCGCCGGCTCGACAAGGTGGCGTCGGTGGAGGACCTCCGCCGCTTCGCCCGTCGGCGGCTGCCACGGGGCGTCTTCGACTACATCGACGGCGGCGCCGAGGACGAGCGCACGCTCGCCCACAACTCGGCGGCCTTCGCCCGCATCGAGTTCCGGCCCGCGGGTGCTGCGCGAGGTCGGCGACGTCGACCCGTCGACGACCCTGCTCGGGCGGCCGCTGCCGTACCCGCTGGTGCTGGCGCCGACCGGCTACACCCGCATCGCCGACCCCCAGGGTGAGCTCGCCGTCGCCCGGGCCGCCGAACGGGCGGGCCTGCCGTACTCGCTGTCGACGATGGCCACCCGGTCGATCGAGGAGGTCGCCGCGGTGAGCAACGGGCGCAAGTGGTTCCAGGTCTACACGTTCCGCGACCGCGGGCTGGTGAAGGACATGATCTCCCGCGCCGCCGAGGCCGGCTACGAGGCGATCATGCCCACCGTCGACCTGGCCGTGCTCGGTCAGCGTGATCGGGACGTGCGGCGGGGATTCACGATGCCCCCCAAGCTCGGCCTCGGCACGCTGCTCGACGGCGCCATTCATCCCGGCTGGACCTGGGCGTTCGCCCGGTCCGAGCCGATCAAGTTCGCCAACGTCGCCCAGCACGGGGTCGGTGGCGGCGGCAGCGCGCCAGCCTCGATGGCCGCCTACGCCAGCATGAAGTTCGACCCCAACCTGTCGTGGCGCGACATCGAGTGGATGCGCTCGATCTGGGACGGGCCGATGATCATCAAGGGAATCCAGTGCGTCGACGACGCCGTCCTCGCCGCCGAGCACGGTGTCGAAGCCATCGCCCTGTCGAACCACGGTGGTCGCCAGCTCGACACGGCGCCGACGCCGATCGACCTCGTCGCTCCCGTCGTCGACGCCGTCGGCGACCGTCTCGAGGTGATCTGCGATGGCGGGGTCCGGCGGGGGAGCGACATCGTCAAGGCGGTCGCCCTCGGCGCCCGGGCCTGCATGGCCGGGCGGGCGTACCTCTACGCGCTCGGGGCGGCCGGGGAGCAGGGCGTCGACCACGTCCTGGCGATGCTCCAGCGCGACGTTCGCCGCACGATGGCCCTGATCGGCGCCCGCACCGTGGCCGAGGTCGGCCCCGAGATGGTCGCCGTTCCGCCCGCCCGCTGACGGTTCTGTCGTTCGGAATCGGCGCGCTCGGGCCGATTCCAAACGACAGTACGGGGTTCGGGCCGCCGCCGCAGCCCGGATCTCGAGCACCTGACGAGGTGGCATACGCCCCGGCGCTGGAGGCCGCCGGCTACGAGCTCCGCATCCGCGAGCCGGACTGGTTCGAGCATCGGTTGTTCAAAGGCCCGGACACCGACGTCAACGTCCACGTGTTCAGTGCCGGGTGCCCGGAGGTCGACCGCATGCTGCGGTTCCGCGACCATCTCCGGGCCGACCGAGCCGACCGTGAGCTGTACGAGCGGACCAAGCGGGAGCTCGCCGCCCGGCGCTGGCGGTACGTCCAGCACTACGCGAACGCCAAGTCGGACGTGGTGGCCGCGATCATGACCAGGGCGGACGTCCGGTCCACCGCGAGGTGACTGGACAACCCTACGAACGCCTGTCAGTCCAGGAACAGGCAGAAGGGATGGCCCGCCGGGTCGAGCATCACCTTCACCGTCGCCTGGGGCTGGTGCTCGGCGAGGCGCGCCCCCGCCTCGATCGCGTGGGCGACGGCTGCGTCCAGGTCGTCGACCTGGATCTCCAAGTGGAGCATCTTGTCCTGGGCGCCGGTCTGTTCGGGCCAGACCGGCGGCCGATACCACTCCTCGGCCTGGATCAACAAGTCGGTGCCCCCGTCTGGATGACGCATCGCGATCCAGCCCGGGCCGTCGCGAGTGGCCTCCTCGTAGCCCAGGAGGCGGCCGTAGAACTCGGCAAGCTCCTCGGCGTCGGAGCAATCGATGCACACCCCCGTCAAGCGCACGGACGGGCGACGGTCGCGCGGTACGTTCGCCACGGCGAGAACGGTGACACAAACCGGGAGGGTAGGCGGTCGTGGGCGCCCAGTTGAACGCGTGCGCCAGACTGGAGGGATGGCCGTCCTCCCCGAGCTGACCCGCGCCTTGTCGTCCGGATCGATCGAGGTGATCGATCTCACGGCCCCGCTCTCGAGCGAGACTCCGCTCCTCGAGCTGCCCCCGGAGTTCGGGCAGACGGCTCGATTCGAACTGGAGGAGATCAGTCGCTATGACGACCGCGGACCGGCGTGGTACTGGAACAACTTCCACACTGGTGAGCACACCGGCACCCACTTCGACGCCCCGGTCCACTGGGTCACCGGGAAGGACCAGGCGGACGTCGCCACGGTGGCCGTCTCGGCGTTCATCGCCCCGGCGGTCGTCCTCGATGTCGTCGACCGTGTCGCCGCCGACCCGAACTTCCTCATCGAGGTCGAGCACCTCGAGGCGTTCACCGCCGAGCACGGCCCGTTCCCCGACCGCGGCTGGCTGCTCTGCCGCACCGGTTGGTCGGCGCGGACCACACAGCGGGAGATGATCAACAACACCGACACCGGTCCGACCAGCCCGGGCATGTCGGCCGAGTGCGCCCGATGGGTCGCGGAGCAGTCGCCGCTGCAGGGCATCGGCGTCGAGACGATCGGCACGGACGCCGGGGCGGCCCACGCGTTCGACCCGCCGTTCCCGTGCCACTCCTTCCTCCTCGGCAACGGGAAGTACGGGCTCGCCCAACTGCAGAACCTCGCACCTCCTGCCGCCGACCGGGGCGGTGGTGGTCGCGGCTCCGTTGCGGATCGTCGGTGGGTCCGGCTCACCGGTGCGGGTGCTGGCGCTCGTCGAGCGTTGACGGTCGTGGCCGACAACGGTCGATGCGAGCGAGCGAGCGCCAGCGAGCGAGCGGCCGACAACTGCGCAGGCGGTGATGCGGCGTGACCGGGGAACGCAATGAACGTCGCCGAGGCGGTGGGCGGAACGCTCGCGGCAGGCGGGATCGATCGCGTCTTCGGTGTCGTGGGCTCGGGCAACTTCCACATCACCAACGCCCTCGTCGACGCCGGCGCCACGGTTCGTCGCCGCTCGGCACGAGAACGGGGCGGCGACGATGGCCGACGGCTACGCGCGGATGAGCGGGAGGGTGTCGGCGGTGACTCTGCACCAGGGATGTGGCCTCACCAACGCGATGACCGGGATCACCGAGGCGGCCAAGAGCCGGACGCCCATGGTGGTCGTCGCCGCCGAGGTGACCCAGCCGCGGTCCAACTTCTACGTGGACCAGGCCGCCCTTGCCGCCGCCGTGACCGCCGTGCCGGCGCGGATCACCTCGGCGGCGACGGCGGTCGCCGAGACCCGTGCGGCGATCGATCTGGCGCGCCGGCGCCGGACCGTCGTGCTCAACGTCCCGCTGCCGCTGCAGGGCGAGCCGGTGCCCGCGGAGGCATGGGCCGCGCGACCGGACGCCGGGGACACCGTGCCGGTGCCGCCGTTGCCCAGCGACGATGACGTGGCGATCCTCGTCGACGCCCTGCGACCGGGCGCAGCGTGTGGTGTTCGTCGCCGGACGCGGCGCCCGCGGGACCGGTGCCGGACGGCCCTCGAGGGGCTCGCCGAGGCGACGGGCGCGCTGCTGGCGACCTCGGCCGTGGCGAAGGGGCTGTTCAACGGCAATCCGTGGTCGCTCGACGTGTCCGGCGGGTTCTCGTCGCCGCTCGCCGCCGAGCTGATCGGCGGCGCCGACCTCATCGTCGGGTGGGGCTGCGCGCTCAACATGTGGACCATGCGGCACGGTCGTCTGATCGGTGCCCGCGCGACCGTGATCCAGGTCGACGACGACCCGCAGGCCATCGGCGCCCACTGTGAGGGCGTCCTCGGCGTCGTCGGCGACGTGCGCGAGACGGCGATCGCCGCCGCGGCTCATGTCGGCCGGACCACGCACCGGCTATCGCACCGACGAGCTGAAGGTCCGCCTCGCCGTCCGAGGTCCGGTGGCGCGACGTCCCGTACACCGACGACAGCACGACCGACCGCATCGACCCGCGCACGCTGACGATCGCGCTCGACGACCTGCTCCCCGCGGGCCGGGTCGTCAGCGTCGACTCCGGCAACTTCATGGGCTACCCGAGCATGTACCTGTCGGTGCCGGACGAGTGGGGGTTCTGCTTCACCCAGGCGTTCCAGTCGATCGGGCTCGGTCTGGCCACCGCGATCGGGGCCGCGCTCGCCCAACCGCACCGGCTTCCGGTCGCCGCCCTCGGCGACGGCGGCGGGCTGATGGGGGTCGCCGAGCTCGACACCGTCGTCCGCCTCGGGCTGCCGATGGTCGTGATCGTGTACAACGACGACGCCTACGGCGCCGAGATCCACCACTTCGGCCCGCACGGACACCGCCTCGACACCGTCGAGTTCCCGCCGACCGATATCGCCGCCATCGCCAGGGGTTTCGGCTTCGATGCAGTCACCGTGCGCACTCGGGCCGACCTCGCGCCCGTCGCCCAGTGGGTCGACGGCGACCGCTCGGCGCCGCTGCTCATCGACGCCAAGATCACCCGCGTCGGCGGCGTGGTTCCTGGAGGACGCCTTCGCCGGGCACTGAGCCGCCGCATACGTTGTCGATGACGTATCCGGTGCCACAGATCGAGGATTGACGGACGATGACGACGGGTTGGAACTTCGCCGACGTGTACGAGGCGATCGCGGCCCGCATCCCGGACCGCCCGTGCCTCGTCCACGGCGAGCGGGTGGTCACGTGGGGTGAGCTCGACCGGCGGGCCACGTCGCTCGCCGCCGACTTCGTGGCCGGTGGGCTCGGGCACCAGTCCAAGGTGGCCTGCTACCTCCACAACGGCCCGGAGTACATGGAGGCGATGGTCGCCACGTTCAAGGCGGCGATGGTCCCGGTCAACACGAACTACCGCTACGGCGGCGACGAGCTCGTCTACCTGTTCGACAACGCCGACGCCGAGGCGGTGGTGTTCCACGCCCGGTTCGGCGAGCTGCTCGACGGCATCCGTCCCCGCCTCGGCAAGGTCAAGCGGTGGTACGCCGTCGCGGACGACACCGGAGCCGGCCCCGGAGTGGGCGACGCCGTACGAGGCCGTCGCCGCGTCCGGGGCGGCGCTCCCGGCGACTGCTCCTGCGCGCAGCGGGGACGACCTGCTGCTCCTCTACACCGGCGGCACCACGGGCATCCCCAAGGGTGTGATGTGGCGCCAGGACGATCTGTTCAACGTGCTCGGCGCCGGGGGCAACCCGTTCGTCGGAGCACCGCCGGCGACGTCGGTCGCCGAGCTCGCCGGGCGCGCCGATCCGGACGGGCCGGACGGACCGGTGATGGTCGTCGCGTGCCCGCTGATGCACGGCACCGGGCAGTTCTCTGCGCTCATCTCGATGAACCTCGGCGGGGCCGTCGTGACGCTGGTCAACCGCCACTTCGACGTCGCCGAGCTGTTCGCCGCCGCCGAGCGCCACCGGGCCACGAACATCGTGATCGTGGGCCAGGCGTTCGCCCAGCCGATGCTCGAGCACCTCGACGCCGAGCCCGGCCGGTACGACCTCTCCTCCGTCGCCGTGATCTCGTCGTCAGGGGTGATGTGGAGCCAGGAGAACAAGGCCGGCCTGCTCCGCCACATGCCTCAGGCGGTCCTGTACGACTCGTTCGGCTCGTCGGAGGCGGTGGGTCTCGGCGCGTCCGTCTCGATGGCCGGCGCCGCCACCGAGACCGCGCGCTTCATGGTGACCGAGAACAACGCCGTGTTCACCGACGACGGCCGGCGGGTCGAACCGGGTTCCGGCGAGATGGGCATGGTCGCCGTCGGCGGGTTCCTCCCCGTCGGCTACTACAAGGACGAGGCCAAGACGGCGCAGACGTTCCGGGACCTCGAGGGCCGCCGCTGGAGCGTGCCCGGCGACTTCGCCACGGTCAACGCGGACGGCACGATCCACCTGCTCGGTCGTGGCTCGGTGTGCATCAACACCGGCGGCGAGAAGGTGTTCCCGGAGGAGGTCGAGGAGGTGCTCAAGACCCACCCGAGCGTGCGCGACGCCGTCGTCGTCGGGCGTTCCCGACCCGCGGTTCGGAGAGACGATCTGCGGGGTCATCGAGCCGATCGACGGCGCTGACGTGGACGCCGGGGCGCTGAAGGAGCACGTCGACCGCCCAGCTCGCCGCCTACAAGGCGCCGCGCAACGTGGTCGTGGTCGACTCGATCCAGCGGGCGGCCAACGGCAAGGTGGACTACCGGCGCCTCAAGAACCTCGCCGCAGAGCGGGTGGGCCAGCGCTGAGCAAGTAGGGGGCCCGGGCGCGACCGCCGTCGCGCCCGGGCCTCGAGCGTGTTACGGCGTCTGGTCTGGGAACGTGCCTTCGGGACCCGCCGGCGCCGGGATGACGAACTTGCCGGGCACCTTGCGACCGGGCACGCCGTTGACGCTCTCGGTCGAGTAGGCGAAGGTCAGCACGGCGAACGCCATCGCGTCGCTGTTGACGTTGAGCGCGTGGTCGGAGTTGTTCGCGAACGTGTCGCACGCCGCGTGGTAGCAGGGGTCGAACTGCGCTCCGGTCGTTCCGCCCCAGATCGCCTGCTGGGCGGCGGTCTTCCGGACCTCGGCGCCGGTGAACAACCCTCCCGAGGGGATGTCGTTCACGATGAACGCCTGGTAGTCGCTGCGGCCGCTGAACTGGGTGTCGTCGTAGGGCTCACCCGCGTACGTGTAGTACGACTCGAAGAGGTCCTCGATCGCCACCGAGCCGGGCGGGACCTTGGCCGGTGCGGCCGGTGGCGGGAACGTGCTCAGATCGGCGTCGTAGACCATCAGCACATAGTTCGGCGATCCGACCATGTCGAAGTTGAGGTACAGCGCGATGTCGTCCTTCTGGGCCTGCGACAGCCCGTTGACGTAGTTCGTCGATCCGACGAGGCCGGACTCCTCGGCGCCCCACCATGCGAAGCGCACCGTGTTCTGCGGCTTTACGTTGGCCATCTGCAACGCCACCTCGAGGAGCGCGGCACTGCCCGAACCGTTGTCGTTGATCCCCGGTCCGGCCAGGACCGAGTCGAGGTGCGCACCTGCCATCACGACGTTGCGGTCGTCACCCGAGGAGGTCTCGGCGAACACGTTGAACGTCGTCTTGATCTCGCGCAAGGTGTTGGCGAACACCCGCATCCGCAGGCCAGGCGTCTGCGAGAGCTGGACGCCGAGCGCGTAGGTCGTGCCGAGCACCGGGATGCCGCTGGTGTTGTTGGCGGTGAGCGTGACGGCCGGGATGCCCTGGCGGGCGGCGTCCGCCGTGTCGCCCTGGTTGAAGATCACGATGCCGACCGCCCCCGCGGCCGCGGCGTTCTCGGCCTTGATCTCGAACGTGCAGAAGCCCCGCTGGAGCAGGGCGATGTTGCCGGCCGGGAAGCCGGCCCAGTCGGCGGCCTCACAGCCGCTGGTCGACGTGTTCCCGAGCCCCAGCTGGAGGTCGACGGCCGTGACGTTGGCGGTCACGTCGCCGGGGTCGGACTGGGTGATCACCCCGAAGTCGGTGCCCTCGACGTAGGTGACCGTGTTCGGGGCCACCTGCTGCAGCGCCGACGGTCCGATCACCTCGAACGCGAGGTAGTCGAACTCCTGCGTGGTCGGCTCGTAGCCCGCCCTTGTCCAGCTGGTCGACGACGTAGTCGACGGACGCGTCGTAGCCGGGGTTGCCGGAGAACCGGTTGCCGCCGTTGGCGTCGGCGATCGCCTGGAACGCTGCCTGGTGCTGGCGCACCCGGCTCAGCCGCACGCACTCGAGCAGCTTGGCGTAGGTGTTGTTGTCCCTGGTGTTGCAGGCCTGCTGCGCCGGCTCTGCGGCCGCCTCGCCGACCGGGAGCATGCCGATCGCCATGATGGCGACCGCCCCCCAGGCGAGTCGGCGCGACCGGGAACCTCGTCGGGTAAATGACATGAACAATCCCCTTCAATCTCCCCCGCCCGAGGAGGAGCATAGGCGGCGGTCGGGGGCCGACGACAACGCCCGACCCCCGGTTTATTGCGCAAGTTACTGTGCGGTAACAAGTCTCAAGTCCCGGAACCCCCGTTCAGCACCCGTCAGTTCGCTCGATGGCGTGTTCAACGGCACAGCCCGGCCCGGGTTCGCCGTGACACCCCCTCGCTAGCCTCGACCCCATCGCGGATCACCCGGTGCTCGCGGCGTTCTCGCCCGCCGTGCGGGCCTGGTTCGGCGCGTCGTTCCCGGAGCCGACGGCGGCGCAGGTGCAGGGATGGCCGCCGATCACCGCCGGCGAACACACCCTGATCTGCGCCCCGACCGGGAGCGGGAAGACCCTCGCCGCCTTCCTCGCCGCGATCGACGCGCTCGTCACGACGCCGGCGCCGGACGAACGGACCCGCCGCACCCGGGTCCTCTACATCTCGCCGCTGCGGGCGCTGGCGTTCGACGTCGAGAAGAACCTCCGGGCGCCGCTGGCCGGTATCGCCCTGGCCGCCGAGCGGCTCGGCGAGGCGGTGTCGACGCCCGAGGTCGCGATGCGCACCGGCGACACCGCGTCGCGGGACCGCCAGAAGCTGATCCGCCGGCCGCCCGATCTGCTCATCACCACGCCGGAGAGCCTCTACCTGATGCTGACCTCGTCGGCGGCCGAGACCCTGGCCGGTGTCGAGACCGTCATCGTCGACGAGATCCACGCCCTCGCCCCGACCAAGCGCGGCGCCCACCTGTCGCTGTCGCTCGAGCGGCTGGAGGAGATCACCGCCCGCCCGCCCCAGCGCATCGGGCTGTCGGCCACGCAGCGGCCGCTCGAGGAGGTCGCCCGCTTCCTCGGCGGCTACACCGCACCCGGCGAGCCGCGGCCGGTGACGATCGTCGACGCCGGCATCCGCAAGCCGATGGAGATCGAGGTCGTGATCCCGGTCGAGGACATGGCCGACCTCGGCAAGGAGGTCGTCGAGTTGCGGAGTGGACCGGCCGACGTCGCCCTCACGCCCCGGCGCACGAGCATCTGGCCGAGCATCTACCCGAAGATCCTCGACCAGGTCCTCGAGCACCGCTCGACGATCATCTTCTGCAACGCCCGCCGGCAGGCCGAGCGCCTCGCGGCCAAGCTCAACGAGCTCGCCGAGGAGCGCGGCATCGGCGTCGATCCGGACACCGGCCGCCTCCGCGAGGAGCTCGTCAAGGCCCACCACGGCTCGCTCGCCCGCGAGCAGCGAGTCATCGTCGAGGACCAGCTCAAGCGCGGCGACCTGCGGGCCATCGTCGCCACGAGCAGCCTCGAGCTCGGCATCGACATGGGCGCCGTCGACCTCGTCGTCCAGGTCGAGTCCCCCGGCGCCGTCAGCCGGGGGCTGCAGCGCATCGGGCGGGCCGGCCATCAGGTGGGGGAGCCGAGCCGCGGCACGATCTACCCGAAGCACCGCGGCGACCTCCTCGAGGCGGCCGTCGTCACTCGGCGCATGCTCGACGGCGCGATCGAGAGCACCCACTACCTCCGCAACCCGCTCGACGTGCTCGCCCAGCAGCTCGTCGCCCACACCGCGGCCCGCGGCGAGACCCCGGTGAGCGAGCTCGCCGCGATGGTGCGCCGGAGCGCCAACTTCGCCGACCTGTCCACCGAGCAGCTCGGCAACACCCTCGACCTGCTCGCCGGCCGCTACCCGAGCGAGGAGTTCGCCGAACTGCGCCCGCGGGTCGTCTGGAACCGGGTCACCGACACCGTGCGGGCGCGGGACGGGTCCAAGCGCCTCGCCGTCACGTCGGGCGGGACGATCCCCGACCGCGGCCTGTTCGGCGTCTTCCTGCCCGACGGCAAGCGGGTCGGCGAGCTCGACGAGGAGATGGTGTACGAGAGCCGGCCGGGGGAGACGTTCGTGCTCGGCGCGTCGACGTGGCGGATCGAGGACATCACGTTCCAGCGGGTCACCGTCACCCCGGCGCCGGGCGAGCCGGGCAAGATGCCGTTCTGGCACGGCGACCGGCCGGGCCGCCCGCTGGAGCTGGGCCGGGCGCTCGGCGGCGTTCGTCCGGGAGCTGCGCGACCTCGATCACGGCCGGGCCACCGACCTGCTGCGCACGCAGTACTCGCTCGACCCGCTCGCCGCGGCGAACCTGCTGCAGTACGTCGGCGAGCAGGCCGAGGCGACCGGCGTCGTGCCCGACGATCGCACCGTCGTCGTCGAGCGCTTCCGCGACGAGATCGGCGACTGGCGGGTCTGCGTGCTGAGCCCGTTCGGCACGCCCGTCCACGCGCCGTGGGCGATGGCGATCGAGCAGCGGTTGAGCGATCGTCACGACCTGCCGGTCGAGTCGATGTGGGGCGACGACGGCATCGTCCTGCGGCTGCCCGAGCACGCCGACGAGCTGCCCCTCGACGCGTTGCTCATCGATCCCGACGACATCGACGAGCTCGTCGTCGCCACCCTGCCGCAGACGGCGTTGTTCTCGTCGCGCTTCCGGGAGTGCGCCGGGCGGGCGCTGCTCCTGCCCCGCCGCCGCCCCGACCAGCGCACCCCGCTCTGGCAGCAACGCCAGCGGGCCGCCGACCTGCTCGCCGTGGCGGCCAAGTTCCCGACGTTCCCGATCCTGCTCGAGGCGACCCGCGAGTGCCTGCAGGACGTGTTCGACGTGCCGGCGCTGCGCGAGGTGCTCGGCCAGCTCCGCAGCCGGGCCGTCCGGCTCGTCAGCGTCGACACCGCCAAGCCGAGCCCGATGGCGCAGAGCCTGCTGTTCAACTGGATCGCCGCCTACATGTACGAGGGCGATGCCCCGCTGGCCGAGCGGCGGGCGGCGGCGCTGGCGCTCGACCGCGACCTGTCGCGCGACCTGCTCGGAGCCGAGGAGCTGCGTGAGCTCCTCGATCCCGGAGTGCTCGCCGACGTCGAGCTCGACCTGCAACGTCTCTCCGACGGCCGCCGCGCCCGCAGCGCCGACGAGCTGCACGACGTCCTGCGCACGGTCGGCGACCTCACCGCCGCGGGAGCTCGACCTGCGGTCGGAGTCGCCGGGCGGGTGGTTGGACGAGCTCGTCGCCGAGCGGCGGGCGATCGAGGTCACCGTCGCCGGCGAGACCCGTTTCGCCGCCGCCGACGACGCCGCCCGCCTCCGCGACGCGCTCGGCTGCGCGCTGCCGCTCGGGTTGCCGGCTGCGTTCACCGAGCCCGTGCCGCGCCCGTTGGAGGATCTCGATCGCCCGCTACGCCCGCACCCACGGACCGTTCGTCGAACGCGAGGTGGTCGCCCGGCTGGGCATCCCCGAGACCCGTGTCGCCGGCGCGCTGGCGGCGCTCGAGTCCGAAGGTCGGGTCGTGCGCGGCGAGTTCCGCCCCGAGGGCGTCCGCCGCGAGTGGTGCGACACGGAGGTGCTGCGTCAGCTGCGCCGCCGCTCGCTCGCCGCGTTGCGCCGCGAGGTCGAGCCGGTCGAGCAGGAGGCACTGGCCCGATTCCTCCCGGAGTGGCACGGCATCCCGCCGCCGCGCCGGGGCGCCGACGCGCGTGGTCGAGGCGCTCGGGTTGCTGGCCGGCGCGCCGATCGTCGCGTCGACGCTCGAGCACGACGTGCTCGCCGCCCGGGTCGAGGAATACCGCCAGAGCCAGCTCGACGAGCTGTGCACGGCCGGCGAGGTCGTGTGGGTCGGGGCCGGGGCGATCGGGTCGAGCGACGGCCGCGTGCGGGTGTGCTTC
>CAWIVW010000003.1:0-444314 GCA_963839695.1 uncultured Acidimicrobiia bacterium
GACATCGAAGTCGCCTCCATCGCCGTGGTCGCCAGCGTTGCGTCCTTCGTCGACCACGACTGGCTGGCAGCCGGCGAAGCCGTCGCGGCCGGCGCGTGGTTCCTCGTCGCGCTCTGGGTCGTCGCGCTGGCGCGGGCCATCGTGCGCGGCGACGACGTCATCTTCTCGGAGGAAGGCTCATGAACACGTCGGCCCATCGGGCTCCCGAGCCCGTCCACCGCACGATCCTCGTCCCACTCGACGGCTCGCACCTTGCCGACGGCGCGCTGCCGACCGCCCGCGCGCTCGCGGCACGGTTCGGCGCCGCCATCCACACCGTGACCGTCACCGTGTCCGACCTCGAGATCCAGCGCATCCGCGCCAAAGCGGCGTACGCACTCGGCACCGAGCATGACGACCCGCGCATCCACGTCGAGGTGGACACCGACGTCGCCGCAGCCGTTCACCGCTCGCTGGGGAAGGCGGCGTAGATGCCACCCTCGCCTCCCCACCATCCGGTCGTCGTGGAGCATGCGGCTCGGCGCGCCGCCGACATCCAGCTCCGCATCGCCGATGCGATCACCACGTTCGCGGGCTCGATGCCGTTCGTCTACATCCATGCCGTCGCCTTCGCCTGCTGGATGCTGTTCGTCGAATCCGACCCGTGGCCGAAGCTCACCCTCATCGTGTCGCTCGAGGCAATCTTCCTGTCGACGTTCGTCATGATCGGGCAGAACCGCCAAGCCGAGTTCCAGCGCGCCAAGGCAGACCATGACTTCGCGTCCGAGGAACAGGAGCTGCGGCTCAACACCGAGCTCACCCGTGAGATCCACACGTTGACGACCGAGCTCCACGGACATGTCCTCGGCGCGCGGTTCCCGCAGGATCAACTGGCGACTCGACATGACCAGTAGCACTCGCCGCAACAAGTGCGTGACCACCGCTGGGATCCCGACCACTGCGGTGACGTGGCAGCTGGCGTTGCCGGCCGGCGCGCTGATCGTGGCCGGCGCCGCCGGCGCCATCGCCTCAGACCGTCGCCGGAACGTCGAGCCGATCGAGATCACCCCGTCCGAGCCTGCGCTCGTCGCCTGAGTTCCGGTCACCACCTCACAACAGGAGAACCGCCATGCCCACCAAGACCTCCAAGACCGACAGCCCGCCCGTTGCGGTCGCCGATCCGTTCGGTGCGACGGATCCAGTGGTGCTGGGCGCCAACCCGCTCGTCGGATTGAGCCGCCAGCACGTGGCCGCGGCGCTGGGTCGACTGCTCCAGCGAGTGGCCGTCGAACCGAGCGTCGTCGCAGCCACGGCGCTGGACGCCGCGGGCCAGCTACTCGAGGTTCTGGCCGGACGAAGCGACGTGGCCCCTGAACCCGGCGACAAGCGCTTCGCCCACCCGGCGTGGCGCGACAACCCGGTCTACCGGCGCCTCCTGCAGGCGTACCTCGTCGACGCCCGCGCCGTGCTCGGCGTCGTCGACGAGGTCGAGCTCGACGCGAAGAGCCGCGAACGGGCCCGCTTCGCGGTGTCGCTGCTCACCGAAGCGGCCGCACCGACCAACACCCTGCTCGGCAACCCCAGCGCCCTCGCCAAGGCGGTCGAGACGCGGGGCCGCAGCCTCCTCAACGGCGCACGGCACCTCGCGCATGACGTGCGCCACAACGGCGGCCTGCCGGCGACGGTCGACACCCGCCCGTTCACGGTCGGCGGCAACCTCGCCGTCACCCCAGGCCAGGTGGTGTACCGCAGCGAGGTGTTCGAGCTGATCCAGTACACGCCGACCGGCGAGACAACGTACGCGCGACCGCTCGTCGCGATCCCGCCGCAGATCAACAAGTTCTACATCTCCGACCTGGCGCCCGGCCGCAGCCTCATCGAGCACATGGTCGGCGCCGGCGTGCCCTACTTCGCGGTCAGCTGGCGCAACCCCACCGCCGCCCAGCGCGACTGGAACCTCGACACCTATGTCGCAGCGTGCAAGGAGGCGATCGAGACCGCCTGCGAGATCACCGGCAGCGCCGACGCCAACGTGGTCGGCATGTGCGCCGGCGCGATCACGATGGCGTGCCTGCTCGGCCACCTCGCCGCGACCGGCGAGGCACTCGTGAACAGCGCGACGTTCATGGTCGCCGGGCTCGACACCGCCCAGGAGTCGCAGATCGGGATGCTCGCGTCGAAGCCCGCCGTCGAGGCGGCCCGCATCCGGTCGCAGCGCGCCGGCTACCTCGACGGCAAGGACCTGGCGAAGGTGTTCGCCTGGCTCCGCCCCAACGACTTGGTGTGGAACTACTGGGTCAACAACTACCTGCTGGGCCAGAACCCGCCCGCGTTCGACATCCTCTACTGGAACGCCGACACCACCCGCCTGCCGGCGGGGCTGCACGCCGACTTCCTCGACCTGTCGATCTCGAACGGGCTCGCCGAAGGCACCCTGACGGTGCTCGGCACACCGGTCGATCTCGGCAAGGTCACGCTCGACGCCTACGTCGTGGCCGGCTCGACCGATCACATCGTGCCCTGGAAGACGGCGTACCAGACCACCCAGCTGCTCGGCGGCGATACGGAGTTCGTGCTCAGCTCGAGCGGCCACATCCAGGCCATCGTCAACCCGCCCGGGAACCCGAAGTCGTCCTACCGCACCGGCGACGGCGCGCCGCCGGCCGATGCCGAAGCCTGGCTCGACGGTTCCGAGACGCACGGGGGCAGCTGGTGGGAGCACTGGACGGCATGGCTCGGCGCCCGTTCCGGCGACCGACGGCGGGCACGGCGCAAGCTCGGCAGCGCCGCCCACCCGCCCCTCGACCCCGCCCCGGGCCGCTACGTGCAGCTCACATGAAGACACGCGTCCGCACGTTCGTCCGCGTCGACGGGCACCTCGTGCGGGTGTCCACTCGAGGCGAGGGCCGACCGCTCCTGCTCATCATGGGCCTCGGCGGCAACATCGAGATGTGGGGCCCGCTCGAGCGGGCCCTCACCAATCGCGGCATCCAGACCATCGCCTACGACGCCTCGGGCACCGGCGACTCGCCGCCACGGCTCATCCCCCAGCGCATGCACGGGCTGGCGCGCCAAGCCGCCCACGTCCTCGACGCCCTCGGCCACCCCGACGCCGACGTCCTCGGCGTGTCGTTCGGGGGTGCCGTGGCCCAGGAGCTGACCCTGGCCAACCCGCACCGGGTCCGCCGCCTGGTGCTCGCGTCGACGACGTGCGGCCTCGGTGGCGTGCCCGGCAACCCGCTGGCGCTGGCCCTGCTGGCAACGCCGCTGCGCTACTACTCGCCCGCCTTCCTCCGCTCGACCGCCAACGTGCTCTACGGCCCGGGCGCCAAGAACGACGAGGGCCTGTTGCGCGACCAGATCAACGCTCGCCGGGCCCGGCCCCCGAGCATGTGGGGATACGTCGGCCAGCTGGCCGCCGGGATCGGTTGGACGAGCCTCCCGTGGCTGCACCGCATCCGCCAGCCGACCTTGGTGCTCAGTGGCGCGGAGGACCCGATCGTCCCGCCGATCAACGCCCGCCTCCTCGCCCGGCGGATCCCCAACGCCGAACTCGAGATCGTGCCCGACGCCGGGCACCTGCTCCTGATGGAGCACGCCGATCCGGTGTCCGAGCGAATCGCCACATTCCTCGGTTCGCCCGCACAAACGAACCCCCCAGGCTCGTAGCCGCGGCCCGAAGCCACCAGCGGCCCACGTCCGTAGGTTGCTCAGCATGATCCTCACGTCGACGCTGGCCACCCTGCCCGACGAGCGCACTGCGCTCGACTCGACCGCGGCGTGCATCGACGACGGTCGGCTCGCCCTCACCAACGCCGAGTTCCTCGCCCGCGTCAAAGCCACCGCGACGTTGCTGCGCGCCGCCGGGGTCGGCCTTGGCGACGTGACGGCGACGATGCTGACCGACCGCGTCGAGGCAACTGCCGGCTCTTGGGGGCGGTGGGGGAGCGTCGCTCTGCTCGGTAGAGGTGTAATCGAAGTTCTTCTCGATCAACCGCGACCTGGAGCACCTGGACGATGCTCGCTGGAGTCGGGCGCAGATCGCCTCGGGTCTGCCGTGGCGAGTGCTTTTCGTTCGCCCGACCAGTGGCGCGGCGAGAACCGGCCTCTGCCGTCGGCCCGTAGGGCGCCGGCGACGATCGGTCCGGTATCGGGGTCGGCGTTTCAGGGTTGGCGGGTGTTTCGTGGGCGGGTTCGGCTGGTTCGCAGCCGGTAGCTGTTCCTGCCGGTTTCGATGATGTGGGCGTTGAAGGTGAACCGGTCGACAACGGCAGCGACGAGTCGCGGGTCGGCGATGACCTGACCCCGATTCGCTGAACGGCAGGTTGGAGGCGGTCGCGACAGTGTCGGAGCGGGTGTGGACACCTGACACGATCGTGGACCATGTCGTGACCGTCCCGTGCGGCGACCACCTCGCCCGTGCTGGACGACGACCTTGAAGGCCGCGGCGGCAGCTGGAGCTCACGATCGTGGATGGCACCTACTTGTGCGTCGCGACGACGGCATGCGACTGGATCTCGGCACGTGCCACGTCAGCGGGCACGGCTCGAACTGGTCCCGCTGTTGGCACCCGGCCGTGTCGTGTCCAGCGTGTCGTCGACGGTGATCGACTACTGCTGCGACTGATCGAAACAACGAGCCTCCCCACCTCGGTGTACCCGACCACGTGTGGATGTCCCTGTTCCTCGGGAACGGTCGATTCCGGTACGCGGGCCGACCTCGAGCATCGACATGAGCAGCCCGTCGCCGCGGTCGTCGCTTCGCGGGCCGTAAGTCGGCCCCTCACTATCGCTTCAGCCGTCCTCCGTGGCGGTGAACTCATCGACGTAGCGGTTCCACAGCTCGATCGACGCGGCGTCCAAGCGGGGCATGGTCGTGTCTGCGACGAACATCTGCTCGACGTCGTCGGCGTGCTCGCGTGCTACCCAGTCGGCGAACGTCGACCAGATCTCGTCGAGCTGCTCGTTGGGCACCTCGTCGACTCTTGTGATGTGCCCATCCTCGACGGTGACGACGAAGCGGTTGGCGATCGGCCCGATACCCAGGAACCGGGACAGGTCATTCTCGACGGTGTAGTCGCAGCGGCTCTCGACCGTTGTACGCAGGTCGCAAGCGTCGGCACGGTAATCCGCCCCGACGACCCGCAACCAGTCGTGGAGCGCCGGAATCTGATCGGCCGCGACGTCCTCCCACGTCCCGTCGGGAGCGAACAGGTCAGCAACCGCGTCACCATCACCGGCCACCCAGGCGTCCATCAACTCACGAGCCGCCTCCAGCCCGGCAAGCTCCTGGGCGACGAACTCGTCGACGCGCTCCTCCAGGAGCACAATCGCCTCGTCGCTGGTGGCGAACCGTGTCAGCGTGCCGTCGGCGTACAGCACGGGCACGTCGTCCGGATGGTTCGTCTGCACCCACGAGGCGAACGGCTCCCACCGCTCCCGCGACGACCCATTGGTTCTGAATGCCCACGACGACGACGCTGACGTGAGCTTGCCGTCGCGGACGGTCAGATCCCAGTAATTGCCGGTGTACGGACCGAGTCCGAGCTCGTCGGACCCGAACTCGTGCATGTCGAAGGCGCAGCGGATCGCGATGCCCGAGGGCGAGTCCCCCTCTTGCTCGCAGCCCGTGATCGTTTGCCGGTAGCGGAAGGCCTCAACGACGGCGAGCTCGCGACGGAACTCCTCCGGAGTTCCGGCCAGCTCGACCGGCCGCGCGTCGTCGATCGCCTCGTCGGCCAGATAGGACAGCGCGCCATCGGCGTCGTACGCGCCGTACGCCGCCAGGAACCCCGTCGCGATCTCGACCGCCGACGGCTCCGTCGGAGGGCTGCTGCCGGGCGGCAACGCCTGCCAGCTGGGCCGATTGTCCGGGCAACAGATGGTGAGCGGGTCGGGGCGCAGCAACGGCGTGATCTCGGTCCGTCCGGCGCCGTCTGCCAGCACCGTGAACCATCCCGCGTCGTCGCTGGCGAGGAGCCGGCTGCCGTCCGGCGACCAGGCCGGTGGTGTGAACGAGACCGTCACCAGCCGTGGATCGCTGCCGTCAGCGGCCGCGACCCAGGTCTCGATGCCCTCACCGGATGCTGCTTCGCGCACGTAGGCGATTTGACTGCCGTCTGGTGACACGATCGGGCTGGAGCCCTCCTCGATCAGGGTGCGAATCTCCCCGTCGGCGACGGTCACCTCGTCGATCCGGGTCCCGTACGAGAAGAGCAGCGTTGAGCCGTCCGGCATCCAGGCAACGTCGACCCCCCCTGCGTTCGGTCCTTCGGGCAGCGTTCTCACGCCAGGGAGCTCGGTGACGTCGACATCCCCCGTTCCGATGGCATCGGTCGGTACGAGCAGCAACGATGGACCGGGCAGGAGCGGAGCTTGTGCGAGCGACAGCCACTCGCCGTCGGGAGACCACACGGCGTGATACTGCGGCGTGAACGTCGTGAACGCCCCGCTCTCGAGATCGGCGATCACCGAGTTCTGTCCACCGCAACCGCGGGGGTCACAGGCCTCGGCTTGTGTTGCGGCCGAGGCGTTGTACACCGACGAGCCGCAGCCGCCGACACCACAGGCAACCGACGGGATGACGATCTTGCGCCCGTCTGGCGACCAGGCCAGGGATGACGGTACCCACGTTCCGCCCACCGCGCCGTCGGGCTGGGGGATGTCCGTCGAGAACGTCTCGATGCCGGAGGACGGGTCCACGACGACGAGCTGACAATGGGTCGTGCACGGGGCAGGAGACTCGGGAACCTCGGTTCGCACGAAGGCGAGGCGGCGTCCGTCCGATGACCAGGTGGGCGCGAACTCGACGAGCTCCGGCGTCGAGGTCAACGGTCGCAGCCCGTTGCCGTCGGGCGCGACGAGATAGATGTCGCTTCGGGAGGAACCGTCGCCCGGGTTGCCGGCGAAGGCGATCAGGCCGTTCGCAGCCAGTGGTGCGACAGTGCGGTGGCTTTCCCGGCTCTCTTGGCCAACGAACGCGAGGACCGCGACAAGCCCGGCGGCGGTCGACGCCGCCGGCGACCGCGTAGATCCACGGCGGCCGTCGACGACGGTCCGCAGCGACCTCGTCGGGCTGGATCTCCTCCGGTTCCGTGTCGATGAGTGTCACGTCGCTGCTCCTCGCTCGCAGGGAGTCGAGGTAGGCGGCGGCATCGGCGTCGGGAGCTGCGACGAGACGGCGAGCCGGGTCGGCCCGTTGGAGCAGGCTCATCACCTCGTCTTCGGTGATCACCCGGCCCCTCCTGTGGGAGCCGCACGGATGGACGTCGGGTGGGACCGGATCCGGTCGTACTCACGGGCCAAGTTGCGGCGAGCGCGGTGGAGCCGTTGGCGTGCCGTGTCCGCTTCGATGCTCAGCACGGCGGCGACGTCGACGACCGAGAGCTGCTCCCACGCCACCATGCGCAAGACCTCCACGTCGGTGTCACCGAGCCGGGCGAGCGCCGCTAGCACGATGCGTTGCTCGTCGTCGTCAACCGTGAGCTCATCGGCGGCCGCGACGGGTCTGAAGGCGACCGTGCGCAGACGGTTGTGCAGACGGCTCCGTCTGGCGGTGCTGCGGCGCTGGTGCCCGATCACCCGGTAGGCGACCCCGTAGGTCCACAGCAGCGCGGCCTCCCCGGCAGGCACCTCATCCAGGCGGCGCCACACGATGAGGAACGTGTCGGCCACCGCGTCGTCCACCGCCTCGAGCGGCACCCGCCGGGCGCAGAAGTCCCGGACCGGCTGGTAACAGCGGGCGTAGAGCTTCGCGAAGCGCTCCTCGTCGGCGCAGTGCGCGCCGCCTTGACGCTCCCTCCCGACGCCCATACCCATCTAGTGCCCAGCACCCCTTCGAGCGTGACGCGGAAATTCGCGCGTCACGCATCGGCCCCTGCCGGGCATTTCTACTACGAGCAACGGGGGTTGCGCGCCGAGAAGGGAGTCCGCTATGAGTCGTCCGATCACTCGTTTCGTCGCGGCGGGGTTGTTGGCGGTTGCCGTCAACGCCTGGAGGAGTCCGGCGACGGTTCATGCTGATCCGTTTGTGGCACGGGATGCCGATGTGATCGTGGAGTGGAACAAGATCACTGAGCGCACGTTGGCTGAGAACCCTCCGCCGAACGCGCCACCGAACGAGGCGCCGCTGTTCCGGGCGATCATGTACTACGGGTTCACGGCGTTGGCGATGTACGACGCCGTGGTGACGATCGAAGGCGGCTATCAGCCCTGGACCAACCTGCCCCGAGCCAAGGCCCACGCCTCCCCCGAGGTGGCGGCGGTGACCGCCGCCTACCGGGTGCTGGTGCATTACTTCCCCAACTCGGCCTCCGCGCTGGCCGTCGACTACCAAGCGGCGTTGGCCGAAGTCCCCAACGGGGTCGGCAAGACCCACGGGATCCGAGTCGGCCGACAAGCCGCGGCGGCATTGATCGCCCGCCACCCCGAACAAGGCATCAACGCTCCGTTCCCCCAACCCCACGACGAGCCGCTCGTGCCCGGTGAGTGGCGGCCCACCGCCTCGGGCCCGATGACTGCGACCTGGTTCAAACTCGTCGACCCGTTGGTGCTCCCCGCCCCCATCCACCTCCCCGGCCCCCCCGCCTTGGCCAGCGCCCAGTACGCCGCCGACTTCGCCGAAGTCCGCGACTACGGCGGCACCGTGTCCCAACGCACCCAAGCCCAAACCGACACCGCCCTGTTCCACACCGTCTCCCCCCGCTTCCAACACCTCGACGCCATGCGCGACCAGATCACCGGCCGCAACCTCGACATCGTCGACGCCGCCCACACCTTGGCCGTGTTCCACGCCAGCCTCGCCGACGCGGCCAACTCCTGCTGGCGCAACAAATGGGACCACAAGTTCTGGCGCCCAGAAACCGCCATCGCCCTCGCCGACACCGACAACAATCCCGCCACCAACGTCGTCACCGGCTGGACCCCGCTACGTACCACCCCCCCATACCCCGACTACCCCAGCGGCCACGCCTGCTTTACGGGATCCGTCTCCGGCACCCTCGACAACCTCTTCGGTCCCGGACCCCTCACCTACCCCTACACCATGAACTCCAACATCACCGGCGTCCCCAACCGCACCTACCCCACCACCGACGCCCTCGACACCGAAACCATGAACGCCCGCATCTGGAACGGCTTCCACTTCCGCGCCGCCATGACCGACGGCAACAACCTTGGCCACACCACCGCCGACATCGTCGCCAGCACGCTCCACGCCACTGGCTGACCCGACGATCGAGGGGTCGAAGTGAACACGGAACGCTCTGGGCGCTCGGTGACCAACCAACGAAGCGCACGCTCACCACGGTCATCACCGCCTCCCACGCGGTGGTCGTGGTGCTGACCGTCGTGATGGCCGCCGCCGGCATCGGAACCACGTCCGCGCACGCCACCGACGGCCAGGTCCCCTTCGGCGGTGCGTACTCCGGCCGCGGCCTGTTCACGAGCGATACCACCGTCACCTTCGACGGAACCGGCATCGCCACGCACCTCGGGCTCAGCACCAACCACGCCGACGTCACGATCACCGGACCCGACAGCAGCTGGCCCGGGGGACTCGCCAACACCCACATCGAAACGTTGACCGCGGCCGACGGCGACACGGAACGAGGGGACCTAGCGGTTGTGGGAGCGGTCGCGCTCGTCTCGAGCCTGACGCGCGTATGCCGCGGCGGAGCGCCAGTCGAGGCCGCGTCCTTCCGTGTCCGCAGCCTCGGCCTCGGTGCCGAGGGCCTCGATCGCGGCAACCCGGCTGGTACTCAGGGAGTGCTGCTCGAAGGCGAAGCGCCACTGGTAGGCGGTCTCGTCGCGCAGACGCTGGGCCGAGCCGAGGAGCCGTAGGCACTCAGCCCAGGCTTCGTGCAGGGCGGCGGTGACGGCGAGCCCTTCCAGCGCGTCGACGGCGATCAGTCGCAGGCCTTGATCGCGGGCGATCACCAGCGCGTCGTGCCAGCGGTTCTCGTCGGCGGTCGCGGCAGCCTCCACCGCGGCAAGCACCGCCTGGCCATGGGGGACCGGTCGTGTCCACGCTCGAACGCCCTCGACCGCAGCGTCTGCGCCCCCGGCATCGAGCGCTTCTCGACCCGCGAGCCACAGGAAGCCGATGGTCGGCGGCACCTGGCCGAAGATGCGTTCCGGCAAGCGGAGGTCGATTACGCTGGCTTGGCCTTCGAGCAGTTGCAGCCGGTGCCGCGCGTCTTCGGCAAACCCTGTGAGGCCGGGAGACATGCGCGCCGTTCGGTCGCCGACTTCAACGGCGAAGCGGAGGGCACCCACATCCATGGCCAGGAGCGCGCTGAAGCCGAGTACGCGGATGGCGACGGCCAAATAGGCCGAAGATGCGCCCTGCAGGACGCCTTTGGCGGCATCGATGCTTCCGGCGAGATCGCCGCGCGCGGCGGCCGACTCTGCGTGGGCCATGCGAGCCGCGTCGCGCAAGGCGCGGCTGCCACTGGCCGCGGCGAGAGCCTGGGCCTGGAGTACCAGCGGAGCCGCCGCGGCCGGCTCCTCCTCGGCGAGGCTAGACGCCAGGCCGATCGTCGCGTCCGCCTCGAGAAAGCGGTCACCTCGATCCCGGGCCGTGTCCCGCACTGTGCAACAAGCCTCGCGTTCCGCCGTGCTGTCGCCACTGGCTGAGTCCTTGTGCCATCGCACCAGCGCGAGGTGATAGTCGTCGTCGAGCTGCACGGCGACGCGTTCGACCCGCTCAAGGAGTGCCGCCTGCTCGTGCGGTCCTCGGGCCCGCCAATACAAGCCACTGGCGCCGTTGGCAGCCGCGAGCCACTCGACCGCATGCCGTTGGGCGTTGTCGTCAGTGAGGAGCAGGTCGGCGGCCGCGATGGCGTCACGAGCGCGCCCCAGGCTCTCCCACGGTCTGGCTACACCGCGCAGCAGGCGCAGGCCCAAGCGTGGTTTGTCGGCGCTCCAGTCGAGGGCGGCCTTGATGTTGTCGTGGTATTCCTCGACCTCCTCGAGAACCTCGTCGGTGGGCATGGCGCCCCGGGGTCCGAGCCAGTCCGCCCACCAGGCGGCGTGGGCATCGCGGACGATGTTCAGCTTGCCGGCGTCGCGCGCCCGGTCGAGGGCGTAGGCGCGTAGCGTCTCCAACAGTCGGTAGCGGAGCTCACCGCGGGGGCCTTCGTCGATGGCGACGAGGCTCTTGTCGACGACATTGCTGACGAGGTTGAACACCTCGTCCGGGTCGATGTCGCCCGCACCTGCCACTACCGCCTCGGCGGCTTCGAGGGGGAACGGCCCGGCGAACACGCCGAGACGGCTGAACGTCGCCCGCTCGGCGCCGTCGAGGCGTTGGTAGCTCCAGTCGATCGAGGCGGCCAGGGTCTGGTGGCGGGGCATCACCGTGCGGGCGCCCCCGGTCAACAGCCGGAAGCGGTCGTGGAGCTCGGCGGCGACGCGTTGGGCGGACAACTGCCCGCAGCGGCCGGCGGCCAACTCGATGGCGAGGGGGATGCCGTCCAGACGATGGCAGATCTGAGTGATGGCAGCGGCGTTGGCTTCGTTGATCGCGAACGACGGTCGCGTCCGATGGGCACGTTCAACAAACAGCGTCACGGCCTCGTACTCTGCGAGCGTCGCGATGTCGAGGGTCGGCTCGGGATTCGGGCAACGCAACGAGGGCACCCGGAAGGTGATCTCTCCCGGCACGGCCAGTGGTTGGCGACTGGTGGCCAGCACCGATGTGGCTGGATTGGCGGCCAGGAGAGCCGCGATCAGCTTGGCGCAGCCCTCGATGAGGTGCTCGCAGTTGTCCACCACGAGAAGCGACGGCCGGTCGCCCAGCTCGAGGGCCAGTTGCTGGGCCGCGGTCGCGCCGGGCGCCTCACGTGCGCCCATGGCGGCCAGCGCAGCCCGACCGATGGCTTCCGGATCAGATAGCGGCGCCAGCTCGACCCACCACACTCCGCCCGGCTGCGAGTTGATCCTTTCGGCCGCGACAGCCAGGGCGAGGCGGGTTTTGCCCACCCCGGCAGAACCAGTGAGCGTCACGAGCCGCTCGTCGGCGAGCTGACCCAGTACGTCGGCGATCTCGCAGGCCCGACCGATGAGCGGCGTCAGCTGGATGGGCAGGTTGTGCGCGAACACGTCGTGCACCGCGCCGATCGTCTCGGGGTCGTCGCGCACCAGGGCCGCGTGGAGCTGCGCCAGCTCTGCGCCGGGCGAGATGCCGAGCTCGGTCGCCAGCGTGCGGCGGGCCCGGTCGAAGGTGCGAATCGCTTCGGGCCGGCGTCCGGCGGCCGCCAGCGCTGTCATCAGCAGTGCCCAGCGCCGTTCGCGCAGCGGTTCGGCGTGGACCAGGCGTTCCGCCTCGGCGACGACCGTGGCCAGGTCCGACGTGGCGAGGCCTGCGGCGCAGCTTTCTTCGACGGCGCGACTCCACAGCTCTGTCAACCGAGCACGTTCGGCAACGGCGGGAGCCCAGTCATCGAGGTCGTCGAACGGTGGGCCACGCCACCACGACAGCGCCTCCGCCCACCGCGTCGGCGCCTCAGCGTCGGCGGCGCCGGCGCGCTCGACCGCCGACTCGAAGGCGTCGACGTCCACGTTCACATCTGTGCCAAGGCGATAGCCGCCGGCCACGGTCTGCACCAGCCCGTCCCCGGTGACGGCACGGATCCGCCGCACGTGCGACTGCAGGGAATGCTTCGCCGACGCCGGCACCCGATCACCCCACACGGCCTCAGCCAATGCGTCGTAGCGCACCCCAGACGGCCGCTCGACGGCCAGGCCGGCGACGAGGCGCCGCTCGGCCCGTCGCAGCCCCACGGTGGTGCCGTTCACGTCCACGAGCACCTCGCCGAGCACCCTCAACTTCACGACCAAACCGTACCGGCCGCCCCTGCGATCGCCCTGCGAGCGACCTGCGATCGGGCCAGCCCAGGCTGACTGCAAAGACCGAGAACACCGACGATCGGCAAGCACATGGATCTCTTCACCGAACACTACGCCCGGAGCCTGCGAGCTGTGCTCGACGACGAAGCCCGACGAGCAACCCTCCTCGGCCCCCACCTCCCAGCGAAACGGCGTCGCCGCGACCGCCTCACCCTCCCCTCCCTTCGCGCCCGTCGACGTTCCGCGAATACACACCACCAGTCGTTGACGGAACGCGTATTGCATCGGAGTACGACATAAGCGCCGACGACGACCGTACGGCGGCACGGCCGAACCCACAGCGACGCTACGGACGATGACCCACAAACCCGGGCCATCCCCGCTGGCACCGCTCAGGGCCTCTGACGAGGACCAGAAGGGATGCTGAAAAGAAGCTCGCATGACCCGTTCCCAATCGCGCCTCCGGAACACGAGGAGATGACAATGCAACGCCACGTCTACACCTCAAGCCACGCGGACGTCCCTTTCGCCGATGCCCTGGCAATCATGCGTGACGCTCCCGAACGCCTCTTCCCGGACTCCGCTCACCACGCCGCGGCGGCGGTGCAGAGCCGGGAGTTCGAAGTGCACGCCGGCCCCGTCCCCATCCGCGACCGGTTCACGATCGAGTTCGGCGAGTTCGAGGCTTATCCCAAGGACCACTTCTGCCGCCTCCGTCTCAAGTGCCACGGCGACCGGCATCACCTGGTGCTACCAGACGTCGACGCCGCCGTCGAAGCCAGCGACGCCGGCGACGAGCGCACCGAGCTCGAGATCGTCGGCCACTACTCGCCGCGCCTGGGAGCCCTGGGCGCGTTGGAAGACGCCCTCGTCGGCCACCGAGCCGTCGAGGAGGCCATGTCCCAGCTCGTGGCCGACCTCCGCGCCGCGCTCGAGGCCGCCCCCTCGCGCACCGACGCGACCGCCACCGTGCCTGACGCCACCTCGCCCACAAGGGACGACGCCGTGGTCACCCAACGACAGCGCGCCGCGAGCTAGGGCGCCTCCGCACGAACGTGAGGATCGTCGGACTCGAGGGTGGGTGTCCGTCATCAGGGCTGGGTGGTCATGCGGTTGTTGTCGAGGATGTCGGCGATTGCCTGCGCGACCCGGGCGTGCTGCTGGAGGTGCAGGAGATGCCCGACGCCCGCGATGGTGCGCTCTTCGACGTAGGGAATCGTGGTGCGCAGGAACTTGGCGACTTCGACCCACAGCGTGTCGCCGCCGCGGAGGAGTGGCACGCAGGCGGCGGGATCGGCATCCAACGTCTCTGCGGTGAAGAGCGACCGATCCGGATGAGGTCGAGGCGCCGCTCGGAACGACGTGGACCGACCGCTCGGGCGCAGTCGGTCCACGTGCTCGATTGCTCGGTGGTCGCCGGTGACCGGCGAGGCGTGCTGCTCAGGCGGTGGGCTGGAAGTAGTTGGCGACGACGAAGTCGGCGACGGCGTGGCCGAGGGCGTTGCCGTCGGTCATCGCCGACCGGAAGTGGAACCCGTTCCAGATGCGGGCGTTCATCGTCTCGGTGTCGAGTGCGTCGGTGCTGGTGTACGAGCGCGCGGGCACCCCGTCGACGAACGAGGGCATCGTGTAGGCGGGGTTCAGCGGTCCGGTGCCGAACAGGTTGTCGAGCGATCCCGAGACGGCGCCGGTGAAGCAGGCGTGCCCGCTGGTGTAGTCCGGGTACGGGGCGGTGGGCCGCAGGGGTGCCCATCCGGGCACGACCTCGGTGGCGGGGTTGCCGTCGCTGTCGGCGAGGGCGATCGCCGTGACCGGACGCCAGAAGCTGAAGTCCCACTTGGCCCGCCAGCAGGCGATGGACACATCGGCGAGGCTGGTGTCGAACACCGCCAGGGCGCGGGCGGCCTCGACGATGTCGAGGCCGCGATCCACGATCTGGTCGCGGATGGCCTCAGCGTGTTGGAAGCGCGGGGCGACGGTGTGGAACAGTGCCGTCGCCGTTTGCTCGGGGGTCCGCAGCGACTCCGGCTCCGACCGGCCGAAGTCGCGGACCTCGGCGAAGTCGGCGGCGTACTCGGGACTGTCCAACGCCGGCGGACCGGGGAGCGGGAAGTGCGTCGCCGACGGCAGTAGCAGCGGGTCGACGAAACCCAGCGAGGTCCCCACCATCGGGACGAACGCCGGCGGCGTCGGTCGCCACTCACCGGGCTCGAGCGGTTCGTCGTAAGGTTGCGGCTTCGGCCCGTTGAGGCCGTCGCCGGCCCGACGAGCGATCAACGCCGCTGCTGCGTCCTCACCGACGCGGACGCCGTGGACTTCGGCGACCCCGTTGGGGATCGCGGTCAACGCCGCCTGGTAGTCAGCCGTCAACGCGGCGGTCGAGTTGGGGAAGTAGTGGGTCAGCACCTCGTAGGCGGCGGTCGCCGCGGCAGCCTGCGAGGAGGCGTGGGCATGCGGTCGGGGCAGGTCCGACCACGGCTCGTAGCGACCTTCGATTGTGGTGACGGCGTCGTACATCGCCAGCGAGGTGAACCCGAAGTACACCAACCACGTCGGGATCGGCAGGCCGTTCTCGATCAACGTGCGCTCGGTGATCTCGTTCCATCGGACGACCACCCTCGGGTCCCCGCTCACCGGCGGATCGGCGTGAATCGTCGCCGGAACCGCCAGCACTGACCCGGTCACGAGGGCGGCGGTCGTGGCCGTCAACAAGATTCGGCTTCTCATGTTCCCTTCTCCTTGCTTCGGTTGGACACGACGACATCGGCGCCGACGACGTTGCATCGAGGATGCGCGACGGCGCGAGCGGGCGCATCCGTGGTGAGCACGGACCGCGGTACGGAATCGGCGCGATCATTCCGGTGATGTCGGACCATTTCGCCGACGGTGGCGTCACGCGCAAAGAGGCCGAGGTGCTCGACGCGGTTGGCGAACGTTTGACCAACGCCGAGATCGCGGCCCGCATGTACGTGTCGGAACGGACCGTCGAGAGCCACGTCTCGTCGTTGCTCCGAAAGCTGGGTGCGGCGAACCGGCGCGAGCTTGCCCGTGTGGCGACGACGCGGGCGCGGTCGCCGACCCGAAGCGCGCGGCGCCTGCCCGCGTCGCTCGAGCTGGCCATCCAGTCGAGACCGTTGACCGGCCGAAGCGCCGAGCTCGAATCCCTCCGCGATCGTGTGGCGTGAGTCGCTCGCCGGCCGCACGTTCGTGACCGTGGTCACCGGCGAGGCTGGGATCGGCAAGAGCCGACTGGTCGCCGAACTCGCCGCCGAGACCCATCGCGGTGGCGCGACGGTGCTGCTCGGCTCATGCTTCGAGGCTGATCAGGCGCCGTATCTCCCGTTCGTGCACGCGATCTCCGCCGGCCTGGAGGGACTCGACGACGACGAGCGACGGCGCCGGGTGGGAGCCGACACTCGGGCCCTGGGCCGGCTGCTGCCCGGCCTGCTGCCGCCCCCGCCGACGACGGAGCTCGTCAACGCGTGGGCGGAACGCGAGGAAGTACTCGCCGCCATTGGCGACTCTCTCGTTCGGCTGGCCGACCCTCGGCCGCTCCTGCTGGTGCTGGAGGACGTGCACTGGGCGACCGCAAGCACCCGAGACGCCATCCGTCACCTGGCTCGCACACCTCGGCCGGCGTCCATGCTCGTCGTCGTCACGTGCCGCGACACGCCGCCGGACTCGTCGGACGAGCTGGGTCGACTCTTGGCCGACCTCGTACGTCATCCCTGGGTGTCCCGGCTCCCCGTTGCGCGGCCTCGAAGAGCGCGAGGTCCATCGCCTGATCGAAGGGGCGGGCGCGGGGATCAGCGCGACCGAGGCCGCCGCGATCGTTGCCCAGACGGGCGGCAACCCGCTGCTCGTGTGGGAGATGGTCGCGAGTCGAGGCCAGCCGCCCACCATCGGAACCTCGGTGCAGGGGCTGCTGTCGGCCCGTTCGCAGCGGCTCACCCACCACGACAATCAACTCTTGGATCTTGCCGCTGTCGTGGGTGCGGAGTTCGACGCCGATGTCCTTGCGTTAGCGGCCGAGGCCACGCTCACCGACGTGCTCGACAGTCTCGAACGGGCCGAGATCGCGGGTCTCACCCGCGGCACCCCAAGTCGGCCCGGTCGATTCGAGTTCGTCCACGCCCTCTTTCGATCGATCCGCTACCAGGCGCTTCCGGCCACCCGCCGGCTGCGGCTCCACCGGCAGGTGACCCAGGCCCTGGAGCGGACGGACGGCGGGACGCTCGCCATCGGCGAGCTCGCCCGGCACGCATGCGCGTCAGCCGCACTCGGAGGAAAGCGGTCTGCCGTCGAGTACGCCTGCAAGGCCGGTGACGTCGCTCTCCGTTCGACCGCGTTCGACGAAGCCGTCGACCACTATCGGCGGGCGCTCGACGTCGCCGAGCTCCTGCAACCTGCGGACGACCCGCTGGTCTGTGAGGTCATGGTCCGCCTCGGGGAAGCACTTGAGTGGAACGCCGACCCCGACGCGCGCGTCACGCTCGAGCGGGCGGCTCGTCGTGCCCAGCGGCTGCATGAGCCCCTGCTGCTCGCTCAGGCCACCTGGTGCCTCGCGCCCTTCGGGGCGACCGTCGGTCGCTCCGACCCGCTTGTCGTGGCCCTTGCTCACGAGGCGCTCGCCGGCCTCGATCCTTCACGGGCCGGCGAGCGCGCCCGGTTGCTCGTGGTGCTGGCCCTCCACTACCCCGGGCTGGACCAACCGGAGCAGCGACACGCGCTCCTGAACGAGGCGATCGAGGCCGCTCGCGTCTTCGGATGACCCCGTCGCGCTCGGACAGGTCCTCAGTCACGTCCAGTACGCGGGCTGGGATCCCGGCAACCTCGAGGCTCGCCTGGCGGCCGCTGACGAGCTGGCGGCGCTCGCGGAACGGCTTGATGACACGGTCTTTCGGGTCAACGCTCACGGATGGCGCTTCGAAGGTCTGCTCGAGAGCGGCGACGTGTCCGCCGCGTTCGCGGAGGCCCGAGCCATCGAACGGCTCGTCGGTGGGCGCCAGGACGGGTATGGGATGGCCGGCATCTGTTCGAGGCGGGTGACCCAGCTGATCATCACCGGGGACCTGGCCGCCGCCGAGCGGGCGGCAGACGAGCTCCTCCGAGTGGCCGAGACGAGAGCGCCCGTCCGTGATGTGCTCCCGATGTACGGCCCTCACTTCTGGACCGTCAGGTTCCATCAGGGTCGCGTCGAGGAGTTGGTGCTCCTGTTGCGTGCGGCGGCCGAGGCCAACCCGGAAGTCGCCGGGTATGAGGCGGCACTCGCCATGGCCTTGGCTCGCACGGGCGATCGAGCGGGCGCGCTCGCCATCCTCAGCCGCCTCACCGACAACGACGTCGCCGGGGTCCCTCGGGATGTCCAGTGGTACGGGGCGATGGTGTGCCTGGCCGATACCGCCGACGTCACCGGTGAGCCCAACGCGGCGGCGGTTCTCGCTGACCACCTCCGAGGCTTCTCCGGCCGTCTCGCTGTACACGGATCGGGTGTCAGCGCGCCCGTCGACATCGCGCTCGCCCAGCTAGCCCTGGCCTCTCACGACGACGCCGCCGCCGCCGCACTTGCCACGAGCGCGGCCGCCGCCAGCGAGCGGATGGAAGCTCCCATCTATCACGGTCGAGCGCTCGTGCTCCTCGCCGCGGCGCAGGTCGCGATCGGATGGCACCGGGGGTGACGTACGGAGGCTGGCCGAACGCGCCGTCGAGATCGCGCACCGCACCGGCGCCGGCCTGCTGCTGCAGGAAGCCGTCCGCTACGGCTTGATCTGAGCGAGCAATCGGTCAGCCCGCCGAATCCCCGCCGCCTCGACCTCCCGCACGGTGTCCCCGCCACTCGTGCGTGACCTCCTGCTCAACGGCGCTCGGCGCTGGAGGCTACGGTCACGCCCTCCGCGAGGTGGGCTTCATTCGCGAGCCGGGCTGTGGCGGCCCTCATGGAGGTCGATTGCCGTCGCCACATGGCGGTGCTGCTCTCAACGTCAGAAGAGAGGTCCTCCTGCCTGATCCGTGGGTCATGCGCGGCCGGGAAGGACGGGTGGGTTGGCCGCCGAGGCTGAGCATGGCGAGGGCGATGAGTGGTTCGGGGGCCGTGGAATCCGAAGGCGATGCGGGTGAGGAGGCGGATCTTGGTGTTGGTCGACTCGATGAGTGCGTTGGACAGTCCGGAGTCGAGGGTGGCGTGGATGGCGGCGCGGTGGTGGACGATGCGTCGCCGGAGGGTGACGAAGGGTGGGATGCGGCTGCGTCGGGCCCAGCTCCCACCCTGGGCCCAGGCGCCGTCGTCACCCACCTGGAGTTCGGCGGCCTCGACGGATTCCGCGCGGTCGTCCTGCTCGAGGACGCGCTCGACGAGGACGTGCTCCTCGCCGATCACCTCGACGAGGAACCGCTCAGTCCCCACCACGGCGCGCCGCTGCGCCTCGTCAGCCCGGCGCAGTACGGCTACATGAGCACCAAGCACCTCTGCCGCATCGACGTGCACACCGCCACACCGAAGGGTGGCCCCCGCTCATTCGTCACGGACTCCTCCACTCCCACCCGAGGGCGAGGGTCTGGAAGAGGAACGCCACGCAAACGTCCCCGGGCGCCTGATCCGACCGATCTACCGGGTCGTCGCCAAGTTGATGCTGCGCAGTCGTCGACCGACACCTCCAACGCAGGGTGATGCCAACCTCGCCGACGGCATCGCGAGGCACGCTCACAGCGACACCTGCGAAGATCCCCAGGTGTGGCGCCCGATACCGTGCTTCGGGGCGGCCTACAGACCATCCGATAGGCGCCGTTCGATGACACTCCAGCGCGGTGGGGAGGTACCCGGAAACGCCCGCCTCCGCTGCACGGCAGCGTCCTCCACGTTCCGGCAGACTGCGTCCCGCCGAGTGGTGGTCTTCGAGGTGATCCTCGGTGTTAGTCGCCGGGTGTGAGTTCGGCGACGGAGTCATTGTCGCGCTCTGGGTAGAGCTTGGCCATCGAGCCTTCGGAGAGGTAGCGGCGGTCGCCGGCTTGCCATTCGTCGTGGACGTCGGCGAGGACGGCGCCGACGAGGCGGATGACGGAGGCTTCGGTGGGGAAGATGCCCACGACCCGGGCGCGTCGTTTGACTTCCTTGTTGAGCCGCTCCAGCGGGTTGGTCGACCAGATCTTGGTCCAGTGCACTCGCGGGAAGGCGGCGAAAGCGAGGACCTCGGTCTTGGCGTCATCCATCAGCGGACCGATCTTGGGGAACCGGTCGGCGAGCTCATCACGAACCTGGTCCCAGGGACCGTCGGTTCGTTCGTAACGGCCGGCGCCAATGCGCACACGAAGGAGATCCCACACCGGTGACACAGGTCGACCCTGTGCTCGCTTGTACGGGGCAGAGAGGCCTGTTACTGTCCGGCAACCCAAGGCAGGGGAAGAGGGAGCTGGCACTCATGCGCACAGCAAGAGTATTTGTGGTTGATCTCGTCGCGGCCCCGTTACTCGCCGTAATGCGACACTCGCATCGACGTCTGCTGGCCACGGTCGCGGTGAGCGCGGCCGGCGTGGCCTCAGTGGGCCTCGCCGCACCGGTCGCGGCGGCGCCGCCCGTGCAGGTCACCATCGTGTCAGAGATGTTCTTCGTCCCTGACGACTTCAGTGTCGGGACGTTCGATGCCTCCGGAACTGCCGTCGAGAACGGCCTGATCTGCGAGTCGGGGACTGTAGTCGATACCGGAGTCGTCTTCGGCGGGTTCCAGAGCGGGCGAGGCGCGCAGATCCTGGTGCGCAAGACGTTCACCTGTGATGATGGGAGCGGGACGTTCTTCGTCAAGATCCAGGTTCACCTCGACTTCGCGACCGCGACGGAGTCATTCAGCTGGGTCATTCAAGGCGGAACCGAAGCGTACGAGCACCTCCGCGGCAGCGGCCACGGTACTACCGTGGGTGTCGGCTCCGACCCTCAGACCGGCGTCATCAACACGTACGACGGGTTCGTCCTCGACTGAACCGAGTTCCCATCGCGGCCCTACTCGACTCGCTCGGCGGCTGACTGCCCAAGATCGACGGGCCTGCGTGGACCGGGCGCTCAATGTGTGTGCCGGCGACTGCAGGCGCGGCGGCGGGCACATTGGGTCGTGCGCAACGATCGGGTTCGAAGCGTGTCCAGATCGCGTCGACGCCGTGTTAGGGCCACATCGATCCGATGTCGCCGCGCCCGGGCGTTCACGATCGACCGACGACGCGTGGGAATGGTGGTGGAGGCGGTGCGCCAGCATCATCGTGACGGCCGTCCTGAGGCGTGGCGACAGCTCGTCGCCGAGGAGGAGCGGATCGCTGGCTGAGTCGCCCCGGGGGGACATCATCGCTACTCGTCCCGATCGATCATCAGGTCCCAGTGCGCCATGACGTAGTCCGGGTCGGCGCTGTCGAACACGACGACGCCGACCGATGGCGAGTCCTCGATCCAAGTGACGAGACGGCTTCGCCACCCACGCCGAGGCCTGACAGCGCGGCGGTGTTGAATGGATCGACTGGTACAACCACGAACGACTGAACACCTCGCTGCAGATGCAGTAAGCACAGGAGGTCGGGATCGGGCAACCTCCACTCACTGGCCGGCGAAAAGGTCGGGGCTAGCAGACCAGGGTGTCCGACGGGTGCGACGTGCAGCGGTGAAGAGCACGCTAGGTGGCGTCACCGACCGCATCAGGGATCCCGAAAGGAGATCCTGAACCATCTTGCGGCCTGGCAGGAGCCGGACCTTGTCACGACCGAGATCCGGCCGGCTTGCAGGTCGCTGCGCTTGAGGAGGCGTCATGAGCACCACCGTCGACACCACGAGCGAAATTCCGTCGTTCCGGATAGAGATCCCAGAGGAGCAGATCGACGACTTGCGCCAGCGTGTCGCGGCGACGCGCTGGCCCACCAAGGAGCTCGTCGCCGACCGATCGCAGGGCGGGCAGCTGGCGACGCTGCAGGCGCTGGCCCGCTACTGGACGAGCGAGTACGACTGGCGCAAGTGCGAGGCGAGACTGAACGCGCTGCCGCAGTTCAGGACCGAGATCGACGGGGTCGAGATCCACTTCATCCACGTCACGTCGCGGCATGAGAATGCGTTGCCGCTGATCATGACCCATGGCTGGCCCGGCTCGGTCGTCGAGCTGCTCGACACGGTCGGCCCGCTCACCGACCCGACCGCTCACGGCGGCAACCCCGAGGACGCCTTCCACCTGGTGTTGCCGTCCTTACCCGGCTACGGCTTCTCGGGCGAGCCGACCGAGCTCGGCTGGGACTCCGGCCGCATCGCCCGCGCCTGGGCGGAGCTGATGGGCCGCCTCGGCTACACCCGCTACGTCGCCCAGGGCGGCGACGTAGGCGCCGCCGTCGCGGACGCGATGGGCCGCCACGCGCCCGAGGGGCTGCTCGGCATCCACCTCAACTTGCTCCTCGCGGCGGTCGGTCTCAAGGACCAACTGCCGGCGGAGTCCGAGCAGGAACGGGCGGCGCACGACGCGGTCAACACGGTCACGACGGACGGCGGCGGCTACTTCCTGGAGATGGCAACGCGGCCGCAGACGATCGGCTACTCCGTGGTGGATTCACCCGTCGGGCTGGCGGCTTGGTTGCTCGACCACGACACGGACAGCTACTCCAAGATCTCCCGCGCTTTCGTCGACGGCGAGCCCGTGGGCAATCTCACCCGGGACAACATCGTCGACAACATCACGCTGTACTGGCTGACCGGCACCGGCGCCTCGGCCGCCCGGTGGTACTGGGAGACGGGACGGGCCCAGGCCGCAGCCCATGCGGCCGGCCAGGCTCCTCCGGCGGTCTCGGTTCCGGTCGGCTTCACGACATTCCCCGGCGAGATCTTTGCTGCCCCGCGGAGCTGGGTCGAGACCGTCTACCCCGACCTCGCCTACTTCAACGAAGTCGACAGAGGCGGCCACTTCGCCGCCTGGGAGGAGCCGGAGCTCTTCTCCGCCGAGGTGCGGGCTGCGTTCAGGTCACTCCGCTAGGTCTCGCGCACGGAGTCTGGCATGAGGTCATCGCGCACGTGACGTCTGCGATGGGGCGCCATCGTCAACGTGACCAGACCGGTCGTCGGCTCGACCTGGCCGACGCACATCGCCGACACGCCGGCAAGGCCACCGTGAAGGCGCACGTAGAGACCCTCGATGTGACCGCGGCAACTCCAGCAGCGCGGCGGAAACCCCTCGCGCAGCAGAGTTGGCCGGTGGTCCGTGCCTCAGTTGTCATGCTCGCTCGCCGCCGCGGTGCGGCGAACCGGCGGGTCACTTCGTCGGACCGCCGCTCGAGCCGCGGTCATCCAGTTGCAGCGTCGCACGGCCCTTGACCGCGTAGCGGATGTGGGTGACCTCGGGCGTCTCGATCACCCGCGTCGCGGTGAGCTCGATCCCCTCGTTGTCGGCGAGTCCGAGGCTGGCGTCGAACAGGCGCTGTCCGTCGCCGAGCAGCACCGGGGCGATGTGCAGCTCGAGCTGGTCGAGCAGCCCACGCTGGACCACCTCTCGCAGCAGCGTGCCGCCACCGGCGACCGACACGTCCTTGCCACCGGCGGCGTCGCGGGCCAGCTCGATCGCCCGAACCACGCCGCCGGTCACGAACGTGAACGACGTGCCCCCGTGGCGTTCGAGCACCTCGCGGGGCCGGTGGGTCACCACGAACACCGGAGCGCGGAAGGGCGGGGTGTCGCCCCACGGGATCTCACCAGCGTCGAACATCCGCCGGCCCATGACGTAGGCGCCGGCTGCGGCGAAGTACTCCTCGATGATGTCGGAGTTGATCGAACGCTCACCTCCCTCGAAACCCAGCCGCTCGCGCCAGCCCATCGCATCGGTCACCCACCGCGTCACCCGGAAGAACCCGGGCGCCTCCGGTCCGTGCAGCCAACTGTCCATGCCCTGCGGGTCGCGCGGATCCCGCGGCCCGGTGTAGAAGCCGTCGAGCGACACCGACATCTGTGCCACCACCTGTGTCATCACCACCTCCTTGATTCGTGCGGCCCCAGTGGCCGCTTCACCCCGTCTGTCGGAGCCGGCGACGTTCGCTCGACATCGCCGACGCAACTTCTCTATCGGTGCGAGACCTCACGTGTCCGGTCGGCGTCGTTTTGCGGATACCCCGGGCCGACCGCCGGGGTGGACCAGGCGCCACTGCAAGAACGCGTCGATCCCGCGGTCCAGCCCGCCCAATGGCGATCATCTCGCGTTGTGCAGCTGGCCCTGTCCGACCCGGCGCCAGTGCACAAACGCGAGGGTCCAGGAGTCGTGCGACCCTCGGGTGGGGCGGCACCTGTAGGTTCGGCTCATGGAGAGGCGGATCTACGGCCTCGAGAACGAGTACGGCGTGACGTGCACGCTCCGCGGGCAGCGCCGTCTGAGCCCCGACGAGGTCGCCCGCTACCTGTTCCGGCGGGTCGTCAGTCGTGGGGGCGCAGCTCCAACGTCTTCCTGCAGAACGGGGCCCGGCTGTACCTCGACGTCGGCTCGCACCCCGAGTACGCGACGCCCGGAGTGCGACTCGCCTGTACGAGCTGGTCGTGCACGACAAGGCGGGGGAGCGGATCCTCGAGAGCCTCGTCGAGTCGGCCGAGCAGCGCCTCGCCGAGGAGTCGATCCGCGGCACGATCTACTTGTTCAAGAACAACACCGACTCGGCCGGCAACAGCTATGGCTGCCACGAGAACTACTCGACGAGCCGCCACTTCGACCTCGGCCACTACGCCGAGGTGCTGATCCCGTTCCTGGTCAGCCGCCAGATCTACGCCGGTGCCGGCAAGGTGCTGCACACGGCGCGGGGCGCGACGTACTCGATCGCCCAGCGGGCCGAGCACATCTGGGAGGGCGTCAGCTCGGCGACGACGCGCAGCCGGCCGATCATCAACACCCGCGACGAGCCGCACGCCGATGCCGAGCGCTTCCGCCGCCTGCACGTCATCGTCGGCGACTCCAACATGTCCGAGTACACGACGTTCCTGAAGGTCGGCGCGGCGGCGTGCATGCTGCGGATGCTCGAGGACCGCAGCGTCGTGCTGCGCGACATGACGCTGGAGAACCCGATCCGCGCGATCCGCGAGATCAGCCACGACCCGACGTGCCGGCGCACGGTGCGCCTCGGCAACGGCCGGGAGGTCAGCGCCCTCGACATCCAGCGCGAGTACCTCGACCGGGCGTTGCGCTACGCCGAGACGAAGGGCTTCCCGCCGCTCGAGCAGCGGGCGCTCGAGATGTGGGAGCACTGCGTCACGACGATCGAGAACGACCCGCTGAAGCTCGACCGTGAGGTCGACTGGGTCATCAAGCTCAAGCTGCTCGAGGCGTTCCGCGAGCGCCACGGCCTGCCTCTCGGGCACCCGCGGGTGCAGCTGCTCGACCTGCAGTACCACGACGTGTCGCGCGCCCGCAGCCCGTTCTACAAGCTGCAGGATCGCGGCCTCGTCGAGCGGCTGTGCACGGACAGCCGACATCGAGACGGCCACCGACGTCCCACCGCAGACCACGCGGGCCCGGCTGCGCGGCGAGTTCGTCCGGCGGGCCAAGGAGCGCAAGCGGGACTACACCGTCGACTGGGTGCACCTCAAGCTGAACGACCAGGCGCAGCGCACCGTGCTCTGCAAGGACCCGTTCAAGAGCCGCGACGAGCGCGTCGAGAAGCTGATCGAGTCGCTGTGACCGACGCTCGCGACGGGTCGGCGGGCTGATCGCCCGACGACACGGCGAGCGACGACGTCGTCGACACCGATCTCGCCCGCCGGCCGCCCCCGGACGGGACCATCGGCAAGGTGGCCTGGTTCGCCGATCCCTCCTCACCGACGGGGTGGTCGGTCGAGCCGGGCCCGTGCACCGGATTGAATGCCGATGAGGCGACGTCGTGGGCCACCTATGTCGACTTCACCAGCGGTCATTTTTTTGCTGACCCGTCGTTGACCGACGTGCAGATCGACCAGTACGGCGCTTGTTGGGGGGTGGTGGTTCTGAAGTGCACAGTGACGTCCGCCCGACCGGATCTGGTGACGACGCGATCTATGGCCCCTCAGTGGTCGGCCACAGTCCCGTCTGCCAGAAGCACCCCGGAGGGAACAGACCCGATCAGTCACTCATGAAAGGACGAATGATGACGAACATCCCGCTCGGCGAGCGACCGAACCGCTCGAGCCAAACGCACAGATTCCGTCGTCTCGCCGCAGCCGCGAGCTCGTTCGTCACACTGGTTGGAATCGCGGCGGCAAGCACCGCGTCGGCCGAGCCTGGCGACGACGCGACCGTCGACGAGCAGCCGGGGTTGATCCTGACCGAGGAGAACAACTGCTTCGAGACCGCTGATCGACGTCCCGTGCTTTTGTCCCACGCGCAGAGCTACGTGCCCGACCGGTACACGGTCACACCGGTGCCGGGGCCACCGGGCGGTCCCCCGCAGGTGGCAAACGTCGGTTTCGTCGACTACGTCTGCGAGTCACTCTCGGTCAACGGCCACGAGCCACGGCCCACGATCGTCAGCATGGGCAGTGTCCTCGTCCGCAGGGACGGCATCTCGACCGACTATGTGCTGTGGGTGGCGACTGACAACCCGTTGCACTTTGCCCGGTTGCGGCAACTGGGAGTCGACACGCGCTTCATCCCGAAGAGCAGCTACAGCGAGACCATCAACGAGAACGGCCAGCGTCAGATTTCCGTCCAGTACGTCGAAGACCGACCAGGCGGACTCAACAACACCCGCACGATCACCGTGCTGGTCGAGCCGTCTGGTCAGCCCGCGGAGGGCACCGGAGTTTTCTATCATCTCGGGCGCAAAGGCGAGGTGTCGTTCACCTTCCGCAACCTTGTGCAGACCGGCCGCGCCAACGTCTGCTTCGAACTCGGACCCGAGTCGCTGCCGACGGTGTACGGGATCACGAGCTTCTGCTTCCCGAATCCACGCAGCTTCTTTGTCGGCAGCTGGACAGGCAGGATCGAGCTGCTCTCGTCACCGACATCCGGGTGACCAGTCGTCGACAACCGCAGGTCGCAGAAATCGGCGGCTCGGCGGCACGAGCCAATGAAGCCGTGTGTATCACGAATCGTGATACACTCGCAGCATGGCGCCAGCGATCTCCGTCCGCCTCGACGACGAAGCGCTACGAGCGCTGGCTCAACTTGAGACGACTGGGCTCAGCCGGTCAGCTGCCATTCGTCTCGCGCTCGTAGCGGCCGCGGCTCGTCTCCGCGACCGCCGAGCGCTCGCCGTCGAAGTCGCTGCATTGGAGGCGGACGAGGCCGACCGAGCCGAAATGCGTGCTGTCGCCGACATGATGGAACAGCTGCGGGCTTGAGCGGCCGCCGTGCTGCGCGGGGACATCTACGAGCTGCGCCTACCCAAGGGCGTCGGACACGAGCAACGTGGCCGCCGATTGGGCGTCGTCGTGCAATCCGACGCGATGCTGCCCCGGTCGGTGGTGCTCGTTGCGCCGACCTCGACGAGCGCTCGGGCCGCGTCCTTTCGACCCGAGCTCGACGTAGACGGCCAGCCCACACGGGTGCTCGTGGAGCAGGTCGGTGCCATCGACGTGAACCGTCTCGGCGACCCGGTCGGTCGCGTCACGATCGACCAGCAGTGGCAGATCGACGCAGCCCTGCTGACGGTGCTCGGACTCGACTGATTCGCACTCCAGTCTGCGGTTGGAAAGGAAACGAGTCTCCACGAAGTGGCCACCGCCGTCGACGCTCACGGGGAGTAGGTGCGGATCAGCTCCAGACGACCGGGCGGCTGCGGCTCCCGCCGAAGGTGAAGGCGAGCGACGGCGGGCCGGGGGTCGAGGTGTTGCGGAGCAGCCATCGACCGGCGCGGTAGACGCCGATCTCGTCGCGGCCGTCGAGGTCCCATTCGCCGATCAGCGGGACGTCGCCGGCGGCGCCGAAGGTGAAGACACGAGACGGGACGCCGGCGGAGTTGCTGTCGCGCTGTGTCCAGGTGCCGCTGCGGAACGTGCCGATGGTGTCGATCCCGTCGCCGTTCCAGTCTCCGGCGACGGGTTGCTGGGTGCTGTTGCCGAACGTGAAGTCGAGATCCGGCGGCCCGCTGCTGAGTGTGTTGCGCAGCTGCCAGCGGCCGGCGCGGTAGACGCCGATGCCGTCGCGCCCGTCACCGTCCCAGTCGCCGACCACCGGGATGTCGGACTGCTGGCCGAAGGTGAAGGCCGCGGGGGCGGAGGTTCCCGATCGGGCGGAACAACCACGTCCCGTTGCGGTAGACCGCGGGGGTCAGCGTGCCGTTGCCGTCCCAGTCGCCCATCAGCTTGCGGTCGGTGGGGAGCCCGTAGGTGAACGTCGTCGTGGCCGGTCCGCCGCTCAACGTCGAGCGGAGCTTCCAGACGTTGCCGTCGACGACGGCGGGGCGGGCACGGCGGGGGGCGATGACCTGGACGGTGAACGACTTCTCGCCGACGACGACCTGGTCGAGGAGCTGGCGGGCGCTGGTCTGCCGCTGTGACGGGGCCGCTCGGTCCCTGATTCTCGACGCGCAGCCGGGCCGTCAAGGCGTCGTTCGGGGTCGTTCCCCGCAGCTGGGCGAGCAGCTCGTCGAAGCTCTCCGGCGCCTCGGGCTCGTCGAAGAACCCGCGACCGCCGATCACGTCCAACGAACCGGATCCGCCGGCCGTGTCGGGTGGCACCACGACCGAGAGGTCGACGTTGCGCGGCGGGGCGAGGTTGCGGTACGGCACGAGCACCACGCGCAGGTTGAGCCGGCTGCCGGCGACGACCTGGAGCGGCCGGTCGGTCGGCAGCGGGCTGAGCGTGCCGTCGGGCCGGCGCAGCAGGACCGACCCGAGCGAGTACTGCGTGAACACGCTCGACACCGAGCCGGTGAACTGCACCCCGGTGATCCTCGCCTCCTCGAACTCGTTGTTCTGGAGCGCGCCCAGCTGGACGAGCGACTTCCTGGATCGACACGTCGGTGACGTCGAAATTGTCGGCGTACCGGTTGCGCACGTCGACGTGAACGGCGCGCCGGACGCCCGGTTGCCGGAGATGACCCAGCGCAGGTTCGAGGTCCCGGGGCCGACACGGTCGATGACGCGATCGAGGTTGTTCAGCAGATGGAACGCGGCCGCCACGCTCACGAACCGGGGGACGTTGACCTGAGTGCTCCCCGACCGGGTCGCCCCGTCGTCCAACGACGTGAGCGTCGACGTCACCGGGATCGCCGATCGGTGCGACACCGAGCACACCGCGGATCCCGGCCAGCCGGTCCTGATCGAACGGTGCCGACCACGCCTCCGGGGTTGGCGACCTTGAACGGGGCGCGACGGTCCGGCTGGACGACTACGGCGTTGGCCGGGTGCGCGCTCATCGAGGTCGCGCCGAGGAAGTCGAACGGGTGACCGAACGCGAGCGCGAGCTCGGTGTCGCCCGCCGAGCACACCGCGGTCGTGGTCCCCACGCCGATTGCGGAGGCGTCGCCGGTCGAGATCGCGGCGGCGAAGTTGCTGCCGGGGAAGATCTCCTCCGGCGAAGCCGCCGCACCCGCTGCGGCCGCGCCCGCCGAATAGACCCGCGTCCCGGGGAGCAGTTCCTCGAGCCGCTCGGCGACGTTGGCCCGATGCGCCGGGTTGACGCCCGACACCCCGAGCGGGATCGGAAGTGGGCGCATCCCGGCCGACGCCTCGACCATGGTCGCCGCGCCGGCGGCGACGAGCTGCCGCTCGATAGCCGGCGGGCAGATCCACCTTCGCCGCCGGTGATGGCGTCGGGGTCGAGCGGTTGAGCAACGCCAGCATGTCGGCCGCCGGCGTGAGACCAGCGATGTTCGTACCGCCCTCGGCCAGCAGGTAGGCGACCGCGCCGATCAGCCGGCCGTCCTCGGCGTACACCGGCGAACCCGACATCCCCAGCCACACACCGCCGGCCCGCTGGATCGCCGGGGAATCGAGCTCCACGACGATCAGGTCGACGCCAGGCGCGATCGCCTTCGTCGACGACGCCCAGCACCGTCGCCGTGAACGGATCGGCGGTGGTGCCCCGCTCGACCGTGAGCCCGGACCCCACCATCCCCGGCGTCAGTTCGGCGACCGGGAACGCGGGCGGGCAGGGATCGGGGACCTGCGTCGGCGTGGGCGCGGCCCCGACGTCAAGTCCGGGCGCTAGCAACGTCACGCCGGCTGCAATCAGCGCACGCACATTGCGCCACGGTCGCCCGTTCATTCTCCTCGGGTCGTTACCCACGGTTGCTCCTTTCCGCAATTGGCCGGATCGCTCGACCTGGCTTGCAGCAGCGCCGATGCCGGTGCAACAAGCCGTCCTGGAAGGTCCACCGGGTGCGGCCGTCGGGTAGCGGCAAGGCGCGCTGGTAGTAGGCGAAGATTTCGGTGCCGATGCCTCGGCAAGGAGCTGCTCCATCCTCCTGCCCTCGATGATCTCGGACATGAACAGGCTGAGCTCGGCACCGACGCTGAGGTGACTGTCGATGTGGTAGTGGTGTGTTGGCAGCGGTGGGCTCGTTGCCCGGTTGGTAGCGGGTGCCGAGGTTGTGGTTGGTGGCTCGTATGGCCGGGGAAATGGGCGGACCGTTCATGGTGGGGTGTTGTGGTGAGTGGTGGGTGGGCTGTCCGGCGCCAGGTCAGGGGGGCGTGGCTGGCGCCGGCAGCCCACGGGGCTAGTCCGGCGAGGTGGTGGTGGTGGTGGTGGTGGTCAGGATCGACGCTTGGTGTGGGGGTGGCGGGCAGCGTCGTCTTTGACCTGCAAGCCGAATAGCGACGTGTAGTAGTGGCGGGCACGGTCCTGGTCGTGGACGTACACGTCGACGATGCCGATCTTCATCATCCGGCCTTGTTCTCGGTGGGGTGGTTCGTCGGGGGTGGCGTCGGCATCCCGGGGTCGTTGCGGGCTTGGTGCTGGTGGAGGTAGCGCTCCATCTTTCTGGTTTCCCAGTCCGCTCCGAACAGTCCGCCGATGCCGACCAGGACGATGGCGGTGACGGCGATGGCGAGCCCGACGCCGAGCATGGGCCAGTAGAACCACAGGTTTTCGGTTCCGTCGGCCATGTCGATGGCGAACCACATGAGACTGAGCGCGGCGTAGATGCCGAGGATCGTGTAGAGGATGCGCAGTCGGCGAACCCAGCGTTGGGCGTCTGCTTTGAGGTGCGGCGGCTCGGGTTGGGGTTGGGGGGCGGGAACGTCGTTCGACATGGTCAGGTCCTCGCGATGCGTGATCTGGAGTGGGCGGGTTCGGGTTGTTCGGCCGACGGGGGTGTGGGGTGCTGGTGGGGTGATCGTCTCGGCGTCGCCGGCGGATGGTTGTGGGTGGGTCATGGTGTGGCTCGGGTGCTGAGGGTGATCCATGCGGTGGTGGCGGCGATGGTGAGGGCGGCGAGTACGGCGAGGTGGTCGGTGGGGGTGCCCAGGTCGAGCCAGGGTTCTTGGATCGAGCGCACGACGTGGGTGAGGGGCACCACGGTGGCGATCGTGCTCAGCGGGTCGCCCATCGCGTCCGGGGGTGGGCCGGCGCCGCCGAGGAGGAAGAACGGGAAGAACAGCAGCATCCCGAGGCCTTGGGCGGAGCGGGCGCTGGGCATGGCCAGGCCGACGGCGATGCCGATGCTGATGAACGTGAACGCGCCCAGCAGCGTGCCCACGGCGACGGCGAGGAGGTTGTCGGGTGTGGGGAGGCCGTAGACGAGGTGGCCGGTCACCAGCAGGACGGTGACGGCGACGGCGGTGATCACCAGGGCCACCAGGATCCAGGCGGCGGGGAGCGCCCAGCGGGGGTAGCGGCTGACGTCGAAGCGGCGCAGGATCCCGCGTTCGCGGTAGGTGGCGAGGTGCACGGGCAGCATGACCAGGCCGATCGCGGCGATCACCACCCCGATGTAGGCGGCGACGTAGTAGTCCGACGGCAGGGCACCTTCGAAGTTGGGGTCGTCGTCGTCGAACACCCCGCCCAGGATCAACACGGTGAGCACGGGGAAGGCGAACACGAAGGTGAGCACCATCGGTTCGCGCACGAACAGCTTCAGCTCGCTGCACCGCCAGACGGAGCAGCGAACGCATCACGCCACCCCTTCGAGGGAGCGCTCGGCGGCCGCGTCAGGGCGGCGGTCGGCGGTGCTGGGGTCGCTGATCAGGGCGATCAGGGCGTCTTCGAGGTCGGGGTGGTGGACCCGCAGATCGGCCGGTCCGAGGTGGTCGTCGCCCAGCACCGCCGCGCACACCGGTGCGATCAGCACGTTGGTGCCGACGACCCGGATCCGCTCGCCGTCAACGTTGCACCGCGTCGACACCGGGCAAAGCGGCCAACACGGTCGGATCGAAGGCCACCGGCGGCGTGAAGGTGACGGTGGTGGTGCGGGTGTGGCGGGCGATCAACTCGGCCGGGGTGCCGGTGTCCACGATGCGGCCGCCGCGCATCACCGCCACCCGATCACACAGCGCTTCGGCCTCGTCCATGAAATGGGTCACCAGCACGACCGTGGTGCCCCGGTCGCGGACGTCACCGATCGCCTCCCACACGTCGCTGCGGGCGAGCGGGTCCAGACCCTGGGTGAGCTCGTCGAAGAACACCACCCGGGGCTGGTTGAGCAGCGCCAGAGCGATGAACAGACGCTGACGCTGACCCCCAGACAGCGACGCGAAACTCGACCGCCGCAACCCGGCCAGCCTCCACGTGTCCAACAGCCGGTCGGCGGCGTGTCGATCCCCGTCACCGAACAGCCGCACCGCCTCGTCGACCCGCAACCGGTCCGGCAGCGCCGAAGCCTGCAACTGACTGCCCACCACAGCCCGCAGCCGCGACCGGGCGGTCAGCGGATCCAAGCCGAGCACCCGCATCCGGCCGCCGTCGGGTCGACGCAAACCCTGCAAACACTCCACCGTCGTCGTCTTACCCGCCCCGTTCACCCCGAGGATGCCGAAGACCTCACCCTCGGACACCGAGAACCCAACATCGTCCACAGCCACATGAGCGCCGTAACGCTTCACCAACCCCTCCACCTCGATCACCGCAGTCACCGATGCCCTCCCCGGCGCGTGCCCTCGGCGGGAGAACGGCCTGATCAGCCGACGACGCCTCGACCACGAGTCACCTCCGGCGGACGCTGGCATCGACTTCCTTCAAGGGCGTCGGCGGCGCGCGATGCACGATGAGCCGAGCCAGTCGGGTGAGCATGGGTTTCCTCTCGCTTGTCGGACAGTCCCACCGTGCGCTGCACGGCGGCCGCGTAGCATCGTCAATGGCGCCTGCGATTCCATCGGTGACGAACGTGACGGCAATCCGGGACTCGGAATCTCCTTGTCGCCGCTGAAGTCGAGCAGGTGGTCCTCTCCGGTGAATCGATGCCCGACCGGAACCCTCCTGGATACTCCTCGCAGGCTTCTCCTTCATGCATTGCCGCGATCCCGTTCCGTCAGCGCGCCTCGCCCACGCTACGGATAGAGACTGGGCGCGGACATCACACGAAGGTGCAATACGCGGTGGGATCTTTCGAAGACATAGTGGTGTCGGTAAGTCGACCTATGGGATGAGTCGGAGTTCGCGCGCTCGGGCCACGGCTTCCGTGCGATTGGCCGTACCGAGCTTGTCGAAGATGTGACTCACGTGGCGCTTCACCGTGTCCAGCGTGACGACCAGCTCATCGGCGATCTGCCCGTTTCGCCTCCCCGCGGCCATCAAACCGAGAACCTCTAGCTCTCGTCGGGTCAAGGGTTCGATAAGCCCCGTCGCGGCAGGGGCGTATCCAGGCGTCCCGGACTGGACGCTTGGGGACTGGAACGCCCGTACGACCCGATTCAAGTGTTCACGCTCCGCTCGGGAGACCGCCACGCCGCCGCCACGGCGACCGGACCTGATGATGCTCTGAAGAAGCGCCGCCATCGGTGGTCCTTCGTCGACGAAGACGCGGATGTAACTCTCCGGTTGTGCCATCGAGAGGGCGTCGGTCAATGCCGTGACGGCACCCTGGTGATCTCCGACCGACTGCAGTGCGAGCGATCGCAGCGCCCGAATCTCGATCAGACTCGCCGTCCGGCCGTGCGATTCGGCGAGTGCATCGAGGCGCTCCAGAAGTCCGAGGGCTCGTCCGGGCTCGGAGCGAGCCAGAACACGAGCAAACACGAGATGGTCGCGCTCCCGTGGATACGCGAGTTCGTCATCCTCCGACAGACCTCGCTCGGCCGCCCAACGTCTAGCCTCGACGATCCTTCCCTGGGCCAGCCAAAGACCGGCCTGTTCGGTCTGAGCCGGACTGAACATGGTGACGACATCGGTGGCCGGAAGTAGCCGGCATGCTTCCGCCATCGCCGCGATCGCTCCGTCCGCGTCTCCCATCGCCTGACAAATCCACGCGAGAGTCACCTGCCCGAAGGCGGGCAGCTGGAACTCGACGACGTGCCGGACCAGCTGGATGCCTGACGTCACATGTCGGAGCGCATCCTTCAATTCGTTCCGGGCGTAGAGCACCTGCGCGATGCCGATGTGGGCCTCGCCGGAGTGAAACGCCAAGAAACGGCCACCCTGGCTCGCGAAGTGCAGACCTTCGCGATATGTGCGCAGGGCCTTGCTGAGCTCGCCACGAGCTTGCTGTACCCAGCCCAGGGTGTGACATGAGGTCGTGAGGGGGTGCGGATCGGGGAGGGTTCTTGCCTCGGCCAGGAGCCGGGCGAACCCGGATTCTGCCGTCTCCATCCGCCCATCCATCCAGTCCGCCAGGAATTCGAGCCATCGGGCCCACAGACGAGGTCCTCGGTCGTCGTCTGTCATCTCGGCGAGGGCCGATCGCGCGTGCTCCCTCGTGGGAGCAGGATCACCTCGGGCTGAGGCAAGCTCCGATCGAAGAAGAGCAACCGCCGCGGACACCTTGGCCACCATGCCTCCGTCTGTCGGCACTTCGACCACCGACAGAGCTGGCGCCTCATGAAAGCCGCGCTCTGCGTGGTCGATCAAGCGATCGACGGATTCCAGGTGCCCGAGATGAAGCTCCATCAACCCAAGCGCCACGCAAAGCGCGGGAGAAGATCGCACCGTGTCACCGGGCAGCTCCGAGAGCCATCGTTGGAGGGTCACGCTCTCCCCGCGGCGGAGGGTCCGTCCAAGATTTTCCTCCACGAGCCGCTTGGCCGAGGTCGGGTCCCCGGCATGAAGCGCGTATCGGATCGCGTCATCGACCAGCTCATTGTTCTCGCACCAGGCAGCGGCCTTCCGATACAGGTCGGGCGCCCGACCGGGTTCGATGCGCTGGAGTTGGACTCGGAGGAGATCGCGGAAGAGATGATGGAAGCGGTACCACCGGCGCTCCTGATCGAGAGGCACCAAGAAGAGGTTTGCGCGCTCGAGCTCCTCCAGCATGTCCTGGCCGTCGGAGCCCCCGGTGATTGCGTCGCACAGCGGAGCGCTCAGCCGCTCCAGGATGGAGGTCCGCAGCAAGAAGGTCCTGACCCGGGTTGGCTGCCGGTCGAGCACCTCCTCGCTCAGGTAGTCGAGGACGTAGCGATGGGTTCCGGTGAAGGCGTCGACGAAGTCGTCGGGGTCCGAGCGGTCCCGCAGGGACAAGGCGGCCAGCTGGAGCCCGACCGCCCAGCCTTCGGTGCGAGACTCCAGGGCGACGACGGCTTCCGGAAGGAGGTCGAGGCTCCACACCTCGCGCAAGAAGACGGCCGACTCTTCGGTGGTGAATCGGAGGTCGGAGGCCCGCAGCTCGGCGATCTGGCCCCTTGCCCGAAGCCTCGCCAGGGGAAGGGGCGGGTCGATGCGGCTGGCGATGAGGATGTGCAGCTGACGGGGGAGGTGGCCCACCGCGAAGACCATGCCGTCGTGCACCGGTCGCGACTCGATCACGTGGTAGTCGTCGAGGACCAGCGCCATCTCATCAGGGAGCGTCTCGAACTCGTTGAGGAGAGCGGTCACCACCGCCTCACTGGACAAGCCTCTCGGGTCCAGGAGGAGCGAACGAACTCGTTCCCCGATGGTCAGGCCGGCACGCTCCAACGCGGCTGCCACGTAGCGCCAGAACCGAACCGGGTCACTGTCCTCGGGGTCCAGGGAGAGCCATGCCACGGGCCGCCTCAACCGGTCCGCCCAGTCGGCCAGCAGAGTGGTCTTGCCGAACCCAGCAGGCGCGCACACCAGGGTCAGCTCCCGGACAATTGCCTCGTCCAGGGCCCCCAGGAGGCGTGAGCGGGCAAGGAAGCCGGGGCGAACCCGCGGTACGGAGACCTTGGTTGTGAGGAGCTCATCTCGCTCACCGGCTGCGGTCCCGTCCGGCAACGAAGTACGTGACACAGCGATCGCGTCATCCCCGCGCGCTCGATCGAAGCGCGCTGAGAGCTGAGTCTAGGCTTCGCGGCGAACCCGAGCGGGAACAGGCTCCACTCGGCATCGAGAGATGAGGGCGGCGCTTCGGCGCTCCTCGCGCATCACCCGATCGTAAGTGCGGCCAGTGGTCGTGGGTCCGTCCCGCCGCGCTGAAGAGGTAACGAAGCCGAAGCCGCTCGTCGTCCACCTCGGGGTGAGGGTCGTCGGGATGTGGACGACGGCCGCTGGGCCCTGAAGATCAGGTACTTCGTATTGGGAATATGGTTCGTGTCGCTCCTTCGACACTCGAGGGCGGAAGTGTCGCCGCTCAGGGCCTGTGGATAAGCCCCAAACCGACTTGAACCCGCACGGGGGGCGCGGCATCTGGCCTGGTCGTGCGGACATCGGCGTCGCGAAGCAGCGTTGCCGCGACGAGTGAACCGGCTCGTGTCTGCGAGCGAGCTGGCCGACTTGGTGCCGGCTACGTGAGCGTCGATCGAGGGGGCGTTGCTTTCGTGCCGCCACGACGGATCCGTCTGATGGGAGGGACTCCCCGAGGAACTGAGTCGGCGTGCGGGCTTTAGGTGCGCGCTGCGTGGCCCTCCGGCTCTCGCCTGGTCTCGGTGGCGCCGCCTGTGGCGACGGGCGACGGAACTGCCACAGCTTCTTGAGCCGCCTGTCGTTCATCGCCTCCGCTTCGGTTCCGCCCGACGCCGGCTAACACCAGACCATTGACAGTTCCCGTGCACGCGGCGTAGAGAGGTGCCGTGGGCGGCGGGCACCTCTGGGCGGCGGTGATTCCTCGATGATTGCTACAGGCCTGGTCGCGATCTCCCTCGCGTACGTGCCACTCGGGCCCGCGGGCGACATTCCGCTTGAGCTTACGAGGGTCGACGCGTCTGCCTTCCCGACGATCGTCGTCGACATCGTCGCGCCCGTTCGATATTCGGCCGCGCCGATCATCGACGCGATGGTGGAGGTCGACGGGTCGCCAGTGGAGTCGGTCACCCCGGTCGACCCGAGCGGGGTGGTCGTCGGCCTCGTCATCGACGATCGGCCGACCATCGATTCAGCGGTCGTGACCGAGCTGCAGGGCGCTTCGGTTGAGTTCGTGCGCAACTCCGGCGACGGGATCCGCATGTCACTCGGGACGCCGAGCGGATTGCGGACCGCATTGACGTCCGATCGTGACGCCAGTGTGGCTCGCCTCGCGGGGATCACCGCCGGCGCGCCGGCCGTCGTCCGACTGCCCGAAGTCGTCACCGAGACCGTGGCCGAATTGGCATCGAGCCGTGCGGATGACCGGCACGCGGTCGTCGTGCTCGGGGGCGCGATCGAGGCGACCACCGCCCAGCTCGCCGGAATCGCCGAGGCGCTGACCGAATCCAGGACGACGCTCCATGTCGTTGCGCCGCCCGGAGTTGAAGTGGGCGCGCTCACCCGCATCGCGTCCCGGAGCGGGGGCTCGACTACCACATCGTCCGAAGTGCTCGCCTCGATCGATGCCGTGACGGCGAAGATCTCCAATCGCTACCGGGTCACTACCACGGTGGCGGAAGGTGAGACGCACCGGCTTCACCTTGCGATCGGCGATGAACAGTTTGCGGTCGTCTTTGATGTCCGGGCATCGCCGGCGGCGAACTCGTCGCTCCCGTCGCCGACGGAAGCACCCAGTCAGGCGCCGGCCCAGCCGCGGACCCTGCCGCAAGCCACGGAGTCCGCCCCTCCGCAGGTGGCGGCCGGAGAACTACCGGTGGGCACCGCGACGCCGGCGCAGGTCAGCGTCGCGCCTCCGTCGGATGCGGGTAAAATCCCGATCCGTCCGATCCTGCTCAGCGTCGTAGTGGTCGCAGTCGCATGCGTCGTGAGGTACTTCCGCGACGGACGAGCGGACGAAACGGATCGCTGATCTTCACGTATGGGGCTTCCGCTCCAACCCGCGAGAGCGCAACTGGCGCGTGGACGCGGAACATCTGGGCGCGCCTCTACCCGTCCGTAACCGTCGGCCGAGATCGCGCGAAGCCCGCCACCCGGATTGTGCGTGCGTCGTTGCGCCCGCCCAATCCTGCGAGCGTCATGTGCCCCGACGAGCGTTTGGGCGTAGGACGACGGCCCGCCCATGACTCGGGCACGATGTCGAGAATGCAGGCTCCGTTCCGCTCTAAACCTGTGAAGGCGGCCAGCGGGGTCGCCCCTTCGAAGGAGATCATCATGGACGAGTTACAGGGCATCGTTCGGTTCACGTTCCACGCCGGCATGGTCGATGAGTTCAAGCGTCTCTCCGCCGAGTGCATGGAGATTGTGCGTTCCAAGGATGTCGGCACGTTGCAGTACGACACCTACTTCAACGACGACGAGTCCCAGGCCATCGTCCTCGAGCGATTCCGCGACTCCGACGCGCTCGATCCTGCACGGCCAGAACATGGCCCCCTTGATGGACGCCATCATGGCGACGGCCAATGTCAGCGGCGAGCTCCTCGGCGACCCCAACGAGCAGCTCCGGGCGCAACTCGCCGGCAGCCCGGTCGGTCTGTTCGCGCTGTACCAGTCGCTGTAGCGGACGAGAGCGCAAGAGGTCTCCGGCGACAGTCCATATCGCCCGGTCGGCCGCTGCGGCGTCCGCTCAGATCGAAGCCGCCGGTGGCAGCGTCCCTCTTCGAACTAGCCGACGGTCGAGGACGCGACCGGCCGGTGTTATGCCCGTACGAGGACATCACCCCAAGCACGAGCGATGAGCCGGGCGGTGGCCAGGTAGAGGCACCGTGTGCACCAGAGCCGGAGCGACGGCCTTGCTTCAAGGCCCGGAGAGCGGCGCCTTTCACGGCCGGGTTCTCGGCGGTGATCCTCAGTGGGCTGGGGCATCGTTGAGGACGAACGGATCACCACGGCGACGTCGACGATGCGACCGCCCTCGCGGACCTTCTGGGTCAACGCGCCCAACGACACGAAGGTGAAGGGCCCGGCATCCAACGGCCGGTTGCGGAACGCCGTCACCTCGGCGTCGAGCTCCTTGGCCATCCGGCTCACCTGGCTCTTCGACAGCCGCTCCATGCCCAACGTGCGCACCAGCCCGTCCTGGGCGGGCGTTCCGCGCCGGCGCCGACCTCTCCGGCGGCGAGTTCGGCGGCGGTACCGCACCGAAGCTCCGGACGTGCTGGCCGTACCAGGTGCGCAAGCCCGTGATCGCCGCGATCAACGGACACGCCATCGGCGTCGGGCTGACGTACCCGATGACGTGCGACGTCCGCTACGTGGCCGCGGCCGCCAAGACTGGCCTTCGCGTTCGTCCGCCGGGGCGCGATGTCCGAGCTCGCATCACACGTCATCGTGCCCACATGCTGGTCCCGTGCGGGCCTGGAGGTCACCCGGGCCAGGAACGGTACGAGATTTCGGACCAGATGGAGCGCAGAGGCCGCAAGCATGGGGGACATGCTGGTCGCCGCTGATGCGTAATGTTGAGGCGGCGACACCGGAGGGGGCCATCATGTCCGTTCGCAGTTCAGTTCGTGTCGGGGTCACAGCTCTTCTGGCGGCCGCGCTCGGCGTTGGGGTCGTCGCCCCACCAGCCGGAGCGAAGCCCCCTCCGGACCAGCAAGACGGTTTGGCTCCACAGCACTCACTGCGCGGGCCGGTCACAGACGAGAACTTCTACTTCGTCATGGCCGACCGCTTCGAGAACGGGAACCCCGCCAACGACCGGGGCGGCCTGACCGGCGACGACCGGTTGGTCACCGGCTTCGACCCGACGAGCAAGGCGTTCTACAACGGTGGCGACCTCGCCGGGCTCCTGGATCGCATCGACTACATCCAGGGGCTCGGCACCACGTCGATCTGGCTGACGCCGAGCTTCAAGAACAAGCCTGTACAGCTCGAGGATGGGCCGTCGGCCGGCTACCACGGCTACTGGATCACCGATTTCACCCAGGTCGACCCGCACCTCGGCACGAACGACGACCTGCGCGCCCTGATCGACGCCGCCCACGCCCGCGGGATGAAGGTCTATTTCGACATCATCACCAACCACACCGCGGACGTGATCGGTTACACGGAGGGCGCCCGCCAGGCGTACACCTCGAAGGACGTGCGGCCGTACACCACGGCCTCCGGCGCGCCATTCGACGACAGGGACTTCGCCGGTACGAACACGTTCCCGCCGCTGGACGCGGCGACCTCGTTCCCGTACCACCCGGTCCTCGACCCCAGCGAACAGAACCTCAAGGTTCCGGCCTGGCTCAACGACGTGACGCTGTACCACAACCGCGGCGACACCACGTTCGTGGGCGAGAACTCCTACTACGGCGACTTCTTCGGCCTGGACGACCTGTTCACCGAGAACCCCCGCGTGGTCCAGGGGATGATCGACATCTACGAGCACCTGGATCGCCGACTTCGGCATCGACGGCTTCCGCATCGACACGATGAAGCACGTCGACGACGCCTTCTGGCAGCGGTTCGGGCCGGAGGTGCTGCAGTTCGCCCGCGACCACGGCAAGACCGAGTTCTTCATGTTCGGCGAAGTCTTCGACACCACGAAAGCCTTCACGTCGCACTTCACAACGCAAGACCGGATGCAGGCCGTGCTGGACTTCCCGTTCCAGGAAGCGGCGCGTAACTTCGCATCGCGCGGGCAGCCAGCCAGCCAGCTCACATCGTTCTTCGCCGGCGACGACTGGTACACCGACGCCGACTCCAACGTCTACGAGCTGCCGACTTTCCTCGGCAACCACGACATGGGCCGCATCGCTGGCTTCGTGCAGGCGGACAACCCCGGCGCCGGCGACCCGGAGTGGGTGGCCCGCGACCGGCTGGCCCACGAGCTGATGTACTTCTCGCGGGGCAACCCGGTCGATCTACTACGGCGACGAGCAGGGCTTCAGCGGCGGCGGCGGGGGTGACCAGCTCGCGAGGCAGACGATGTTCGCCAGCCTCGTTCCCGACTATCTCGACGATGACCTCGTCGGCACCGACGCCACCCACGCGCAGAGCAACTTCGTCCCGTCGCACCCGCTGTACCAGGCGATCAGCCGATTGGCCGCGGTCACCCGGGAACACCCGGCGCTACGCGACGGCGCGCAGCAGGGCCGCTACGCGGACAGCGGCGCCGGCGTCTACGCGTTCTCGCCGGATCGACCGCGCCGAGCAGCGCGAGTACGTCGTCGCACTGAACAACAGCGAACAGCCGAGAACCGTCGCCGTGCCGACGTACGTTGCCAAGCGGAACTTCCACCTCGTGTACGGCAACGGCCCCGGCCACGTGCGCACGACCAAGGACCGCACGCTGACGCTGACCGTGCCGCCACTGTCCACCCTGGTCTACCGCTCGGCCGGGCGCATCCCCCGCTCACACAAGGCGCCCGCGGTGACGCTGAACACGCCGGCGCCGGCCGCCCAGTCGCGCGGCCGCATGCAGGTGACTGCGAACGTGCAGGGCTCGTCGTTCTACGAGGTCACGTTCTATGCCAAGGTCGGCGACGGCCCGTGGACCTCCGTCGGCACCGACGACAACGCGCCGTACCAGGTGTTCCACGACGTCAGCGGTCTGCACGCCGGTACGCCCGTCCAGTACCGCGCCGTGGTGTTGGACAACGGCGGACACACGTCGACCAGCGCGGCCCGCGGCACCACGGTGCCGCGCACCGCTGGTCACCATCGAGGCACCTCTCGAGGGGCGCAACGTGCGCGGCGTCGTCGAGGTGCGCGCGGTGGCCGACCCGGAGCGGGCGACCCACGTGGTGCGTTTCGAGCGCAGTGTGGCCGGCGGCGCGTGGACACCGATCGGCATCGACTCGACTCGTCGCCTGTGTACACGGTGTTCGACGACCTCACGCCGTTGAACCTGGCCGCCGGAACCATGGTGCAGTACCGGGCCATCCTCACCGAGCCCGACGGCACCACGGCCACCAGCGCGGTGCGCACCGTACGGTTCGCCGGGCCCGAAGCGGCCCTGGCGCGGCTGCACTACTTCCGGCCGGCCGGCGATTACGGGACAGTGGACGACGGCTGGGGCCTGCACATGTGGGGCGACGCGGTCGACCCGGCAGTGCTCGCCCAGATCGCCTGGGAGAACCCATGGCCGCGGGCCCGAGTCTCCGCCGACGGCTGGGCCGAGTACGACATCCCGCTGGTCGACGACACCAAGCCGGTGAACTTCATCATGCACCTGCCGAGCGGCGACTCCGTGCCGACCACCCGCGAGCCGGGTGGTGACCGCTCGTTCGTGCCGCTCGACAACGTCGAGGTCTGGATCAAGCAGGGCGACCCGACGGTCTACACGAGCAAGCCGCCGACGGGCTGACGTGACCCGAAGGCTGCCCCCGGGGCGAGCGACGTCAATTCGAGGTTCGTACCGCGCATGCGGACTTCCGCTGATCCGTCCTCGTAGCCCTCGATAGTCTCCTCGGGCAACTCGACAAGGTTCCGCCGATGGGCGCCCGCCGGCCGGCGCACCACCGCGGTGCGGCCGTTGCGCCTTATTCCCCGCGATCTCCGGACCTCGCCGAGGTCCGGAGAGCGAGCCCGACCAGCGTGACGCTGTTGTCCTCGTCGGTCGCCGCGTGCGAAGATGGGTCGCTGCGCGGAACAGCGGCAGCACGACGGTGTTGCTCGAGACCCCGGCGACTCGCTCACCAGCGAAAGCGAGGTAGGGAATGGCGAGCAACGGCACCGCATTCACTGACACGGCTGCTCTCATCTGGAGCGACGACCCAACCGGCGGCTCCTGGCCATCGGGCGATGTCGCCCGCGTGCAGCTCGTCCGCCATGGCGTCGGTGACTCAAAGGCTGCACTGGTGTCGGCCGGTGCAGCGATGGCTCGAGTTGAGCACGAGATCGATCACTTGTGGCATGACTCGATGAAGGCTGACGACCGTGCGATGGCGCAACGGCTCGCTGAGGTGAGCCACGCACTGCATCGCGCTGCACGCCTGCTGGAGCACGACGACACGATCGGCGAGACGCCCGCCCCGGAGCGCGGGGCCGATGTCTCGCGATCGATGATCCGGGCGGGATCCGTCTCGACAGCTGCGACGATTCCCGCCCAGATGACCCGATGACACAGAATCGTCGCGACCAGCCAGACGGTAAGCGTCGCCGCGGCGAGACCGATCCAGATCGGCCGTCGCGCGGCGTTGCCCCGCAGCTTGCCCATCGCCCACACGAACGCGCCGGTGGACACCAGTCCCCATATCCAGGTGCTCAAGGCTGCCACCCGAAGATGCTGCTGTTCGCTGCCCGTCACCATGTCTGGTGCGAACACGCTGATCACGATGACGGCAACCCAGATTCCGGCAATGCCCGCCGCGGTCCACACCATCCACGACCCGTCGGCCAACGCCGTCCGCCGAGCCAGGGCTGAAGCCGATGCTGCTGAATCCATGTCACTTGCACCTCAATCCGCGTCTTGAAGACAGCGACGGCGAGAAACGGCATCCTCGAAGCTCGCCGCTCGAAGGGTCGCAATCGGCCAGACCGGCGCCGCCGCGTCCTGAACTGCCCGGCAGCCCGGAGATCGGCGGCGACGCAGTCATCTGGGCCAATCCGGTAGTTCGGTTCGCCGCGGGTGGGCGGGTGAGACCATCGTGAGCCCGCAAGGGGGCCGTCGATGGAGAATTCTGTCTCAATCATGGCGATCGGACGTGGCTGGTGGGTGATCGGCCACGGGTGCCATGCGACGTGCGGTGACAAGGTCGCTCGCCCGGCGCTCGACGACCATTCGTCCAGCGACAGCAGGCGGCTCGTGCAGTCCGAGGCGGGCATGGAGGCGGCGTAGGGGAGCGGGAGCCCACCAGTTGCGCGGCCCCATCAGTGTCATCGTCGCCGGCACAAGCAGCGTTCGCACGATCGTGGCGTCGACGATGACGGCCACCGCCAACCCCACCCCGAGCTGCTTGATGAGCACCAGCTCGCCGGCTGCGAAGCCGGCGAATACGATGACCAGGAGGGCGGCGGCGGAGGTGATGATGCGCCCGGTGCGGTCGAGGCCCGTGGCGACGGCGAGGTCGTTGTCGCCGGTTTCGTCCCATGCCTCTTTGATGCGAGCGAGTAGGAACACTTCGTAGTCCATCGACAGCCCGAAGGCGAAGAGGAAGACGACCAGCGGCATCGTCGCGTCGAGGGCACCGACGGAGTCGAAGCCGAGCAGGCCCGACAGGTGGCCGTCCTGGAAGACCCAGACGAGCACGCCGAAGGTGGCGCCGAGTGACAGCACGTTCATGACGACGGCCTTGATGGCGACGACGACCGAGCCCGTCATCAGGAACAGCAACGCGATCGTCGCCAATACGACGATCGTCAGGGCCCACGGCAGGCGCGACGAGATCGAGGCCTTGAGGTCGATGAGCTCGGCTGCCTCGCCGCCGACGAGCGTCTCGAACGGCGCGTCGAGCTGGCGAAGCTCGGCGACCAGGCCCTGCGCCACGCCGCCCTGCGTCGGACCGTTCGGGACCACTTCGACGATCACCGCCCCGGTCGACGCCAAGGCGTCGTCGACCTCAACGGCGGCGACGTCATCGCGCGCGCCGACGGCGGCGAGCCACGAGGCGAACTCGGGGTCGTCGGGCATCGTCATCGCCACGACGGCGATCGGTTCGGCCTGGCTACCGGGGAAGCGCTGGCGGGCTTCGGCCAACTGTCGGGCGACCGACGATGACGGAAGCGAGCGGCCGTCGGGGTTCTCGAAGCGAGCGTTCAGGAAGGGCAGTCCGGCGACGATCAACAACATGACCGCGACGGCAACGATCGGCAGCGCCCAGCGCTGCACCCAGGTGGCGATGTGCGAGAAGGCGCCGGGGGTGGTGCGCAGTTTGGCCGGGCGCAGACGGTGGCCGACGAGCGCCAACAGGGCAGGTAGCAGGGTGACACCGGCGAGGACGGCGACCAGTACGACGCCGATGCCGCCGACGGCGAGCGAGCGCAGCCCGCTCGAGTCGAACAGGAGCAGGCCGGCGAGGGCGACAGCGACGGTCAACCCGGAGTAGGCGACCGTGCGGCCGGCGGTGGCGACGGTGCGCTGGAGCGCGGCGGACACGGCACTGCCCATGGCACGCTCCTCCCGGAATCGGCTGACGACGAGGAGGCCGTAGTCGATGCCGACGCCGATGCCGAGCATTGTGACGACGTTGATCGAGTAGACGGCGACATCGCCGGTGATCGTCGCGGCCGCCAGCACGATGAGCGCGCCGGCCATGCTGACGAAGGCAAGTCCGAGCGGAAGGATCGCTGCGAGCAGTCCGCCGAAGACGACGATCAGCGCGACGAGGGCCAGAGGAAGGGCGAACATCTCGGCGCGGACGAGATCCGCCTCGGCCTGTGCTTCGATCTCATCGTCGGCAGTGTCCTCGTGGCCGACCAGCACTCTTGGTGCGCCGGTGCGCTCGAGCTCCGCCTCTACCAGGTCGCCCATGGCATCTTCGTCGGCGTCGGATGACCGCTTCAGCGTGACGATGACGGCCGAAGCCCGGCCGTCCTCGGCCCGCAGGCCGGCGTCACCCGAGCCGTACGTGTCGACGACGGAGTCGACGTCTGGAAGCTCGGCGATCCTCGCCGCCGCATCGCGCACGGCGACCTCCGTGACCGGATCGTCGACGGCGAGCCCGTCGATGATCCCGATCACTGCGGGGCCTGGAAGCTGCGCCCGAACCTGGGGCGGCAGCTGCGAGAACAATTCATCGACACGGTCGTCGGCCCGACCCGACTCCGAGTTGTCGCCGCCTCCCATGTCGGTTGTGAGCGAGGAAAACAGCACAGGCGCAGCGAGGAAGCTCGCCAGGAACACGAGGACCCACCCCGCGACAGTGCGGCGGGGATGACGGATGGCGGCCTGGCCCAGTGGTTCCAGCACTCGTCCCGCGGTGACCGGCCGAGTCGGCGAAGTCGTCGGGCTGACGGCCGAACATGCGCCGCCACCTGCTTGAGAAGGACGGCGACGGCTCATGGGGGTCCGTCCGCGAGCCGCATCTCTCTGTCCTGGGGCAAGCTCAGCGTCGACTTGGTCCCGTCAACCGAGATCTGCCGGGTGGTTCGTGTCCCGTGCTCGTCGACGACACGCTCGGCGGGGCTGTCGATCGGCCGATAGTCGACCGCGGGGATACCGGTGCTCGAGTCGACCTTTAACCGCGACCCGAGTACGTCGGTGTGAGACCGGCGAGGAGTAGTGATCGTCGACGAACACCTCCGCAACCAGGTCCGCATCGCCCACGGCTCCTCTCACGAACGACAACGAGGTCGAGGCGATTATCGAATCGTGAACGGGCCGAGCGCTTGGACCGAGTTGCGCATCGATGTAGCGCTTCACGACGGCGGATGGGAGCGCTCGGTCGGTTGAGTCACGTCAACTGGCCGGGGCGCGCCGCGCACCCCCTCGTGCCCGTGCGCTGGCGTCGGTTCTGCGGCAGGATTCACGCATGGAGCACGTCGACGTCGGCGGGATCCGGATCGCCTACACCCACGCGGGCTCCGGCCCGTCGCTCGTCATGGTCCACGGCGCCCCGGCCGACAGCCGCACTTGGCAGTGGATGCTCCCCGACCTCGCACGCGACCACACCGTCATCGCCTGGGACGCGCCGGGCTTCGGGCAGTCGTCAGACATCGACGACACCTGGCGCGCAGCGCAGTTCGCCGATGCTCTCGCCGCCTTCATCGCCGCGCTCGGCCTCGAGCGGCCGCACCTCGTGGGCCACTCGTTCGGGACGATGGTCACCCTCTCATTGTTCCAGCGCCACCCAGCGGTGCCAGCCAGTCTCGTGCTCATCGGTGGCTACGCGGGCTGGGCAGGGTCTCTGCCACCAGAGGAGGTGGCACGACGGCTCGAGATGTTCCTCGGCATGGCCGACCTGGGCGATGCGTTCGACCCGAAGTCCTACCCTGGCCTGTTCACGGACCTCATACCGGCCGACCGCGACGCCGGTGCTGGCCACGATGATGCGTGAGAACATACGCCCGGCGACCGTTCGAGCGGCGGGTTACATCGGGGCGGAGACCGATCTCCGCCCGGTGCTGCCCACCGTCGACGTACCGACACTCGTCCTCCACGGCGAGGCCGACGCTCGGTCGCCGCTCAGCGAACGCCGAAACGCTCCATGCGGCGATCTCGAAATCACAGCTCGCTGTGCTCCCGAAGCTCGGCCATGCGTGCGTGGTGGAGGACCCCGAGGCGTGTGCGACGGTGATCCGCCGGTTCGTGAGGACTGTGGGCTGAATCCCAGCCACTGCTCAACATCGCGCCCGCAGGATGCGCCGGGCCTGCGGCGCGGCAGGGCCCATGGCGGGCAATTCGTGGGTTGCGGCCAGCGGCCAGTTGTCGGGACGCGCATGACAGGAAGCGACGGATCCCGTCGTTCGGTACACCGCGCCTGACCCGCCTTCCGCGGCGTGAGCATCAGATCAGAGGTCCCACTGGGAGGGCGCGTGCGTGTCGGGGAGATAGGAGCAGTAGGTGCCGGTGCGGATGGCGCGTTCGAGGTGTTGGCCGAGGTCTGGGTGGTGTTCTTTGATGCGGGCAATCGCCTGACGGATGGCCCGGGTGATACCGGCTCGGGCGCGTTCGGATGCCGATCCGGCTCGGCGATCGCGGCCGCCGAGCCCGACGGCGCGTGACAGTTCGGCGATGAGGAAACCGCGTTCGGCGTCCGCTTGGGCCTCGCGGACGTAGTCGCCAGCGGTGCGAGCGTCGTCGAGGTCGTTGTCGATCTCAGTGAGACGGCGCCGGTAGGCCTGCTTCGCCGTGGTGTCGAGCATCTCCCCGGCATCGCCGAACGCGAGGTGGGCAGCCGCCGCGTCCTCGTTTCCGGAGACACGGTTGCCGGCTTCTGCGGCGACAAGGTCGAGCACATGGAATTCCCGGCCCGGGTCGCCGAGAAGCCGTGCCAGGTAGCGCACTCCTTTGAGGTTGCGAACGCGGACGGTGTGCCCCTCGAACGTCACCGACCAGTAGTCGCCCTCCCGATGGAACGTGTTGTGTGCTCTGGTCCCGTCTGCCGCGGCTGCCGCCGGGGGGGACGGCGGTGCGGCGCCGGGATCGGCCCCGGTGGCGATGCGATCGAGGACAGCGCGTGCGGCGAGCTGTTCGAGCTCGGCACGGTGGTCCGCACCGACGGCGCGGTACGCATCGGCGAGGCCGAGGCGGGCGAGCGCGGTTTCGTACGGGGCTCCGACTTCGTTCCACAGTCGAGCGGCCTGGGCGAAGAGTTGTTGGGCGTCGCTGGCGTGGCCCTCGGCGAGTTTCACGCGTGCTCCGCCGTGTGCCGCGCAGGCGGCCAGCGCCTTGCTCTGGAACCGTGTGGCAACAGTCTCGAGTTCCTCGCACGCAGCGTGCGCCGCCGGGGAGGTCACCGGCGGCGACCGCGATTTCGACTCGGGCGTCGAGCAAGGGCGCCCGCCGCAGCTCGGTGCTCGGTGGCAGTTCCTTGAACGGCGCCCACGAAGGGTTGTCGAGCGCCTCGCTGATCGACGCTGCCGCGGCGGCGACCGCGCCCTGTGAGAGCAGTACGCGTGCCAGGCCCGGTTGGGGATCCCAGCCGGCCTGGTGGGCCGCCAGGAAGGCTTGTTCGGCGCCGGCGACGTCGCCCCGGTGCAGCCGGATACGGCCCAGTTCGCTCAGCGGCCATCCGAGCTCACGGCGAAGGTAGGGCCGCAACTCGTCGCACGCCCGGAGGGCCTCGAGCTCGGCCTCGTGGCAGAAGCCCCGCAGTCGCATGATCTCGGCACGATGCACGCGGCACCTGCCGTGGAGGCTGCCGATGGCGTGAGCGTGCGCCCAGCGTTCCATCGCCTCGGTCCATTCCTCGGCCAGGTCGTACTGCGCGAGCCCCTGCAATGCGCAGACCAGTTCGCAGTACACGACCCCTGTCGACAACGGGTCAAGGTCGCCCGAGGTCGCCGCGATCCCAGCCTCGTCGAGCAGGGCCAGGCCGCGGTCGACCTCGCCGTCGAGGATGAGCAGGCGCGCCTCGGCCACCCGACCGATGGCAGCGGCGGCGGCGTCACAGGCGGAGCCGACCTTGATGGCGCGACGTGCCCACGGCCGGGCGCCGTGGGGGTCGCCGCTCAGCATCCGTTCGTAGCTGCGGACGACGCCAAGCCAGGCATGCACGGGCGTCTCACCTTCGTCGTCCTCGAGGAGCTGCTCGGCTCGCGCCAGCCAGCCCCGCACCGGTGCCATGAGGGCGGTGTCGAACAGCAGGTGCATGGCCACCCGCACCGCGGCGCCTGCCGCGGCGAGCGAGTCACCCACGGCAGTGAGCTCCGCGTAGACGTGCTCCCACGTCCCGATGGTCACGTCGAGGTGCCCCGACCCGTACGCGACGTCGGCAAACACCGACAGATCGGCGACGCCCAGCCGACCGGTCGCAGCTGCTTGCTGAAAGAGATCGAACGCCATCTGCCACTCGGCTCGCGCGGCGGCGTCATGGGCCCGGGCCAAGGTGCTGTCGACCGCGCCGACCTCGCTCATCACACCTCCCCTCCAACGGTGGCTACCGCGGTAACAGTGTTGCTTACGCCTTGGAGTTACGCGTCGAGACACGATGCGACGACAAGGAGAACCTGAAATGCCTCTCATCAACGTGAAGCTCATCGAAGGCGTGTTCGATGCCGCCCAGAAGCAGGAGATCGTGAGGAAGCTGACCGACGCCATGGTCAGCATCGAGGACGAGACATGCGCCCGGTGACGTGGTGCGTCGTCGAAGAAGTCCACAGCGGCGACTGGGGCATCGGGGGCAACCCGCTCACCACGGCCGACGTCAAGAACCTGGCGGCCGGGCAACCGGCGACGGTGTAGCGCCATGGAGAACGCAACGGTCAACGGGATCGTGCTCGAATACGACCTGGTCGGGTCGGGTGAGCCCGTGCTGACGATCAGCCCGATGCTGGCCGACGGCTTCCTGCCGTTGACCGCCGAGGCGTCGCTCGCCGAGCGCTACCAGCTGATCCGCTACCACAAGCGAGGTTGGGTAGGAAGCACCAACACCCCTGGGCCGGTGAGCGTAGCCGACCACGCCGCCGACGCCGCCGCGCTGCTCATCCACCTGGGACTCGCCCGCGCGCACGTCGTGGGTCACTCCAGCGGGGCGGCGGTCGCCGCCCAGCTGGCCATCGACGAGCCCGCGCGGGTCGCAACGCTCAGCTTGCTCGAGCTGTCACTGTTCTCGGTCCCCAGCGGTGCGGCGTTCATCGAGGCGGCGGCTCCGGTGTTCGACGCCTACGCCAGCGGAGACCACGAGGGTGCCGTCGCCATGATGCTCAGCAACGTCAGCGGGCTCGAGTGGCCCACATGCCAGGCGCTGCTCGACGAGCGCATCCCCGGCGCGGTGGCACAGTCGATCAAGGACGCCGACACGATGTTCGGCGTGGAGCTGCCGGCGCTCACTCAGTGGACGTTCGACGCCGAGCACGCGGCGGCCATTCGTCAGCCGGTGCTGTCCGTGCTGGGCAGCGACACCGCGCCGCTGTGGGTCGACGTCGCCGAATTCCTCCGCAACTCGATCCCCGACGTCGAAGAGCGCACGATCAACGGGGTCGCCCACCTGCTGCACATCCAGCGTCCCAAACCCGTCGCCCACACCCTCGCGGCCTTCCTCCGACGACATCCCGTCACCTGAAGCGGCAGCCTGCGACAGACCTATCGAGCCGGACACGCGTCGTGCCCCAGCGCCTGCCGCGCGTCGGTAGGGCCGAGGACCCGGACCAGGGGAACGATGTCACCTCCAGTCACAGCGTGTCGTACGCTCGCCTCAGTGTTCGAGCGCATGCGTCGCGGATGGGAGCTGACGAAGAAGGCGTGGGGTGTGGTGCGGTCGCACCCGGAGCTCGCCAAGCTGCCGTTGACCGGCGGCGCGCTGGCCGTCGTCGCGTTCATCGTCCTCGGGGTTCCCGGGGCAGCGCTGCTCAGCATCGACAGCGCCGGCGCCAAGGTCGGCGGGGTGGTCCTGCTGATGATCGCCGCCTACCTCGCCTCGTTCGCGGTGATCTTCTACAACGTGGCTCTGGCCGCCGGCGCCGACCAGGCGCTGCGCGGGCTGCGGCCCGACATCGTCGCCGCCAAGGACACCGCCCGCAGCCGTCGCGGCGTCATCGCCAAGTGGGCGGCGGTGTCGGCGGCGATTTCGCTGCTGATGTCGTTGGCCCGGGAGCAGGGCACTCTCGGACGGATCGTGGCCGGCGTCGGAGGCGCGATCTGGTCGCTCGTCACGTTCCTCGTCGTGCCCGTGCTGGCGTTCGAGGGCATCGGGCCGATCGACGCGATCAAGCGCTCCGCCGACCTCTTCCGCCAGCGCTGGGGCCAGCAGGTCACCGGCAACGTCGTGATCGGCGGCATCGCCGGGCTGGGGGTGCTGCTCGGGGTCGTCATTGGTGTCATCGGTGTCGTCGTAATGGCCAGCGGCGGCGCGGCCGGCATCGCCGGCGGCGCCGTGCTGCTGCTCATCGGGCTGGTCATCGCGGTCGCGGGCGCCGTGTTCGGCGGGGCGACGCGCGGCGTATTCGGCGTCGCCCTGTACCGATACGTGGCCGAGAACGCCGTTGTCGGGCCGTTCACCGTTCCCGAGCTCGAGGGCGCCGCCCGCAATCGCTGAGCCGGGGCGCAGTCCGACACGCCCGGCGATGAGCGCACGCAGCAGCAAGCATCCGAAGTCGACTACGGCTTCGCCGGCCCGTTCACATCTCGCGAACCGCAGGCCCACCGGAGACCAGACGGCTCGCGCCGAGCCGGCGGTGGCGCGGCACTTGCGGGCGTCGAGTCAGCGAAAGCGGGGAGCGGCCAGGTTGGCCTCGCTCTCCAGTTTGTGCAGGCGCTCGTCGTAGCCGATCTGGCGGAACAGGTCGGCCAAGCTGTCGTAGCGACCGAAGTCGTCCCCGAAGCCGCTGGTATATGGGGTGTCCTCCCACTCGGGGTGCTCGGACACCAACAGGGCGTACTCGTGCTCGGCGTGATCCTCGAAGTCGGCGTTGAGGCGGTACGACCACGCCGGGCGGATGGCGTACGTCAGCCACGACAGCTGGTAGTAGCCGAAGGCGAGGATCTGCGGCAGCAACCGGCTCTTCAACCACGACCCCCTTGGTGCGTCGCTGGTCAACTCCTCCAGGATCAACAGGTGCCACTGTTCGTTGTCCTGCTCCCATCGGCTGACGCGGACCCGATCGAACACGCGGCGGGCGAACCCATGCTGGCGAGCCGTATGTGTCACCGCCACGTAGGCCACGTTCTCCCAGGCCTGATAGGGCACGCGGGCGACCAGCTCGAGCACCCGGAACTTCTCGAGAGTCCGAGGCTTGCCGTACACGACGTCCATCACCCAGAACAGGGCCCGCGCGCTGAGCCCGGGTCGGCGACGACGGGACTTCAGGGAAGCCTGCTGCTCGGCGAGCAGGCGCTCGTGATCGAGCTGCTCCATCGGTCCGAACGGCGCGCGCTCGACCACACGACTCGACACCGGACCGGGACCCTCCATCCCACCTTTCTAGCCAACTGACGGCGTCGACGAGGCCGGGGGTGGGCGTCAGAGACGACCAGGCCACCCGTTGAGACCGCGGGCGACGAGGCCGCGCCACTCTCACCGGAGCCGTCGGGCAGCGGTCACCCACTTCATGCGCAACCTGCTGTCGCGGGGTCTACAGCTCGCCTGCCGCCAGCAGCTCGACCGGGTCTTGCACCCGAACCGCGCCGAGATAGCCGCCGCCGGCGGCCAGGCCGTCATGGGCGGCGTAGCCGAGGAGTCCCTGCGACTCGCGCGGCAGCGTCCGCACGACGTCGATCGGCGTGGCGAGGTACTGGTTCTCCTCGGTGCGCAACCATCCGACGCAGTAACTGACGTGCATGCCTCGCCGCCGCTCGTCGGTGGTGACGTTGGCGCCGCCGGCGTGGAGCGTCGAGCCGAGGTAGATGATCGCCGACCCGGCAGCCATCTCGGCCGGGACGAGCTCGTCCGGCGTGGCCACGCGATCGCGTGGCCAGCGGTGGCTGCCCGGCACGACTCGTGTAGCGCCGTTGTCGGCGGTGAAGTCGACGAGCGCGATCACCGACGCGAGCTGGATCTCGGGGTGCGGGCTTGGCAAATGCACCCACACCACTTCGTCGCGGTGGACCAGCTGCTGCTCCGACCCAGGCCCACGGTCGAGGACGTGGGCGATGTTGAGCTGGTACGACGCGCAGCTCGGTAGCAGGATCGCATCGCACACCGCCCGGAACACGGGGTGGGTGAGGATCTCCGTCGCGAAGACGCGAGACCGTCCTGCGACACCGGTGACGTCCCGCGTCTCCGCGCCGAAGAACCACTGGACCGCCTTGTTGATGAAAGGGCGGTCCTTCGCCAGCGGCGCGGTCTCGATGTAGGGGTCGAGCTCGCAGTTGAAACGGGTGAGCACGTCGATGTCGAGCAGATCTTCGACGATGACGGCGCCGTCGCGCTCGAGAGCGTCGACGATCAGGTGGGTGGGCCCGTCGGCGGGAAGTCGTTGCACGTCCATCCTCACCGACAGTACGTGAGCCGGGCGACCGTGTACCGGTGGTGGCGCAATGGCAGCCGGGGCAAAACTGGGACCTGAGCGGGCCGAGATCTGCCCGCTGACGTCTCAGTTCGTCGACGGAGAGCCCCCGCGCCGCGGGGTGACCTGGGGACGGCGGAGGACCTACGACACGGCGTGGCGGCGGGGCAGCTTCCAGTTCGGCCTGACGTAGTGGCACGTGTAGCCGTTCGGGTAGTGCTGCAGATAGTCCTGGTGCTCCGGCTCGGCCTCCCAGAAGGGCCCTGCCGGCTCCACCTCGGTGACGACCTTGCCCGGCCACAAGCCTGACGCGTCGACGTCGGCGATCGTCTCCTCGGCAACCCTGCGCTGCTCGTCGGAGGTGTAGTAGATGGCCGACCGGTAGCTCATCCCGACGTCGCCACCCTGGCGGTTCTTGGTGGTCGGGTCATGGATCTGGAAGAAGAACTCCAGTAAGTCGCGGTAGGTCGTCACGGACGGATCGAAGACGATCTCGATTCCCTCGGCGTGGGTGCCGTGGTTGCGGTAGGTGGCCTCGGGGACGTCACCGCCCGTGTACCCGACTCGGGTCGAGATGACGCCGGGGAGCTTGCGGACCAACTCCTCGACGCCCCAGAAGCAGCCTCCGGCGAGGACGGCGCGCTCCGTAGCCTCGGTCATGTCTCCACCTTTCGCTCGGGTGTCGTTCAGTACAACCGCGGACGGGCCGGTCGTGTTCCGACGCCGATGCCCGGTTTGTGTCACCGAATCCGCGGTATGCGGCGAGAACGGTGACACAAAGTCGTGCTCTACGACGCTGCTGGCCCAGAATTGGCTCGCGTCGAGGTTGTTCAGGATGTCGAATTGATCAACGCCGGCGCCACCGGTACCAGGCTGTCCGCCGACTCCAATGGGACGGTTTCTCCCTGTCGTGACGAGATCCGAGTTCCCGAGAGAACCTTGTTCCACGTCATGGCTGTAGGACAGCGACTTGCCAGGGTTAGAAACATTGTCGTCGGGAGCCGACGCGATGAGGTCTTCGAGGAACTGTGCTCGCTCCTGACCCCACCTAGAGGCGAAAGGGCTTACCCCGTCGTCCTCCGATGAGCCTCCAGGGTCCTCCGCCAGCCCAGGTCGTGTCCTCATCGGCTGGTTGTCGATGATCGCATCGTTGGTGTTCGCTGGAACCTTGCTGGGGTCGTTGGTTCGGCCACCGAAGAAGTTTTCCCTCGCGTGCTTTCTGGCCGCGATCGGGTCCTCGGCCTCGCCTACGACTTCGTCGTCCTCAGGCGGCACAAAACGTGTCCGTGGCGTTGCGGCCTCGGCGAGTTCCTCCGTTGCCGCTACGGCCGAGCGGGTGGCCAGGCCGGCGATTCCGGCAACGGCGCCGACGGCGCCGGCGACGCCGGCCACGAGGATCACGGTGTTCCTCTGGTCGTTGCTCAAGAACCCCTTGCCGTTGGCCATTGCGCCGACTACGTCGTTGGCGGCCTGCAAGCCGCCGGCGACGGCGCTGACGGCGGTGGCGGTCGCCGCGACGACGTTGGCGACGGCGCTGACGACCACGGTGGCGGTGACCTCGGCGCCGACCTGGACGGCGGCGCCGATGGCCCCGATCGCGCCGGCGGCGGCGCCGGCGGTCACGACCGCGGCGACGACCATCACCACCGCGAACACGGCTTCGAGCACGATGTCGGTGGTCGACATCTGGCCGGACAGGTCGAGGTAGGTGATCGGGTTGGTGTTGAAGCCTTGGTAGAGGTTGTGGGCGTCGACGGGGTCGGGACTGGTGAAGCGGCCTTGGCGGGGGTCGTAGGTGCGGTCGGCGAAGGCGAGCAGTCCGCTGCTGGCTTCGGTGAGTGGGCCGCGTGGTGAGGCGCCGAGGTAGGTGTAGGGGTTGGTTCGTCCGCCGTCGAACTGTCCCTGGTTTACGGGCCGTCCGTCGGCGCGGGTGGCTGTGCCGTAGTCGTTGTAGGCGTAGGTGGCAGTGACGGTGCCGGTGCGGTCCATGAGGCCGGTGACTGAGGTGTGACGGTCGCGCACGTAGTAGCCGACGCCGGTGCCGGTGTCGATCGGAGCGGCGGGGGTACCGGTGACGTTGCCGGTGGGGGTGGTGCCGGGGAGCAGGGTGCGGGCTTCGCGTCCGGAGGTGAGCAGGTAGGAGGCGGTGGTGGCGGTGCCGGCGGGGGTGCTGGTGTCGCTGGTGCTGTCGTTGACCGCGACGCCGTCGACGCCGTAGTGGTAGCTGACCGTCGACGTGGTGCCGTCGGGGTTGATGGTGGTGGCACTGCGCCGGGTGCCGTCGGGCCACAGCGTGTAGGCGGTTGTGGTCCCGTCGCGAAGAGTCGTGCTGGCGGGGGACCCGTCGGTCATGTAGGTGGTGGTGACGCCGTCGAGGGAGGTGACCACCCGCCCGTCGTCGTCGAAGGTCTGGGTAGCCGTGGTGGGTCCGGACTTCTGGGCGATGAGCCGGCCGGAGTCGTCGATCGTGTTGGTGTTCGTCTTCGTGGTGGTGATCGGACGGATCCCGCCGAGGCGGCTGGTGCGGGTGGTGGCCACGACGTCGCCCCCGACGTCGACGGTGTAACCGGTGGTCGTCACGGGCAGGCCGGTCGGTTGGCCGTTGGTGAGCGGCCCGGCGTGGACGGCGGAACCAGTCAACCGGTCGTAGGCGTCGTAGCTGTACACGGTGGTCCAGGTGCCGCCGGTGGCCGACGCGCTGCCGCCCGCAGGGTAGGTGTCGGTGCGGGTGGCCGGGTTGTAGTGGTCGTCGTAGGTATAGGCGTGCGCTTCGAGGACCCGGCCGCCGGCGTCTTTGGTGGTTTGGGTGGCGAGCTGGTTCTGGACGGTGTAGGTGTTGGTGGTGACGGTGCCGTTGCCGCGGGTGGTGGTGGCGATCCGGCTCAACGCGTCGTAGGTGTAGGTGACCGAGGCCACCCCCCTGCTGCCGCGGCGCTGGGTGGCCGAGGTGAGCGTCCCGTCGGTGGGGTCGTAGGCGTAGGTGGTGACGGCGCCGGTGACGTCGGTGGCGGTGACCAGCTGGCCCTTGTCGTTGTAGTCGGCGGAGGTGGAGGTCCCGTCGGGGTAGGTCACCGAGGTGCGGTGCCCGTCGACGTCGTAGCCGTAGGTGATCGTGCCCGTGCCGTCGGACACGGTGGCCACCTGTCCGGCGCCGGGCTGGCCGGCGGGCACCCGGGTGAAGGTGATCGTCCGGGGCGGCTGTCGCGGGGCGGTCACCGTGATGCCTGACAGCAGGCCCGAAGCCTGGTCGTAGGTGTGGGTGGTGACGGTGCCCGAGGGGCTGGTCTTGGTCAACGGCTGGCCGTCGGGGGTGTAGGTGTAGGTGGTGGTGCGACCTTCGGGGTCGGTGGCCGCGGCCACGTGGCCGGCGGCGTCGTACTCCACTGTCACCGCGGTGCTCACGTCGTCGCCCTGGTGCAGGGTCCGCGAGGTGGACTGGCCGGCCAGGGCATACGTGGTGACCGCGGTCATCGGCTCACCCGGGAACTCGCTGGACTGTGGGGCGGCGGTGGAGCTCACGGCGATGCCGCCGGGACCGGAAAGGTCGGTGGTCACGTTGAGGTCGTTGCCGGTCGCGGCCGTCGGCTGCCCCAACCCGTCGAACGCCTTGGCGTTGACCGGGTCGGCGACGGTCCCACCGGAGCCGGCCACGTACGTGGTCTGGGAGTGGAGGGCCCGGTCGGTGTGGTCGTAGCTGGTGGACGTACTCATCTGGGGCTGCAGCGCGCCGTCGGGCACCAACGCGGCGACCATCGTGTGGGCGGCCCCGTCGTCGTAGGACTTGAGATGGGTGAGCCCGGTCGGCCCCTCCTCGGTGACCGTGCGCCCGAAGGCGTCCAACCGCGTGGTCGTGGTGCGACCGGCCTGGTCGATGGCCGTCGTCGACGTCCCGTCGGGGCGGTAGGAGTGGGCCGACTGGGTGCGGGCCCCGGGGTCGGCGACCAGCGTCCCGTTGCGGACGTTGTCGGTGATCGACACCGTGCGACCGAGCAGGTCCACGGTGGTACGGGTGACCCGCCCGTCCGGACTGCTCACCGTGGTCTCGGTCGGGGTGTAGGACGGCCGCGGTGACCAGCCCGCCGGGTGTGGTGGCCTTGGTCTGCCGCCCGACGGCGTCGTACTCGAAGGTCGCCGTCCGCCCCATCGCGTCGGTGTGGGCGACCGCCTTGCCTGAAACCAAGTCGGTGGTGGTCGTCGTCACCTGGGCGGCGGAGGTGCCGGCGCCAACCGTGGTGGTCATCGACTGGGTCCCGGCGTCGACGTCGAGGGAGCGTTCGAAGGTGGTGACGATCTCGTCGGGGCCGCCGCCGGGCTCGTCGCGGTCGGGTTCGGCGCCCGGCGCCCAGGCCAGCCGCCGGCGGACGAGCAGCCCGTCGTCGTCGTACTCGTAGGACAGGGTCTGGCGGGCCGACAGTGGGCCACCGACGGTGCCGACCGAGGTCGTCGTGGTGGCGATGTTGCTGCCGTCGGCGCTGAGGGTGTTGACCGTCTGCGACTGGGTGCCGTCGGCCCCCGTGATCGTCTGGCGGGTCACCAGGCCGAAACGGTCGTCGTACTCAGTCGTCGTCTTGGTGCCGACCTCGTCGGTGGCCGAAACCACCCGACCGTGGTCGTCGTAGGTCGTCGCCGTGGTCGTAGTTCGCGGGGCCGACGCCGTCACGCCGGTGGCGCTGGTGGCCGACGATTCGGTCAGCGACACGTGCCTCGGGTGGCCGTAGTTGGCGGTAGAAGTGCCGGCTTCTGCACCGGCGTCGGATAGGTCATCTCGTGGGTCTGGGCTGCGATCGCTGCCTGCCCGGGCGCCGGCGTGACCGCGATGTGCTTGCGGATCAGGCGGTGCAAGGCGTCGTAGGTGGACAGTGTCGTGGTCGCCCCGGTGGTCAGCGCGGTGGTGTAGGTGTAGGCGCTGTCGCCCGAGGCGAACAGCACGTCCGGCTCCCCGCGGTGGGGAGATGGTTCGGGAACCCGGTGAAGTTGTGCCGCGTGTTGCCCGGCGGGTCGAGGCTGAAGGTCTGCACGGGGGAGATCGCCGTGCCGGCGACGTCGGTCGTCTTCAGCGTGGCCACCGCGGTCAGCCCGGTCTGGTAGGTCGGTGTCTGGTACGTCACCGCCGTGCGCGCCCCCGTGGCGGCGGTGATCAAGGTGATCAGCGGCTTCGGCGCCCCGCTCACCGGGGTGTAGGTGAAGCTGGTCCTGTTCCCGACCGGGTCGGTCACGCTCTGCACGCCCTGGGTTGCGCTCACCGCGATCGTGGTCGTCGGCACCACACCGTCAGAACGCTCCGGCGAGACGACCTTCACCTGTCCCGCCGTCGCGTAGTCGAACGTCGTGGCGAGCCCGAACGAGTCGACGATCGAGGTCGGCTGCCACACGTTGTTGGCGTGGGCGCGCCACCTGATGTCGGTCCGGTTGCCGAACCGGTCGGTTCGAGCCACGAGGTTGCCGTTGGTGTCGAAGTAGTCGGCCCGGCCGTCGTCATAGGCCAGCTCGTAGGAAAACGACACCTGACCGGCACCCGGCCGCCGCGGCAGGATGCCCGCCGCGCTCGGTGAACCTGAGGTCTTGAAGCTTGTAGTGCTTCAACCCGCTGCCGCTTGGCTCATTCGGATCGAGCAGGTATGACCCGCCGGAGGCCGGATACACCCGCTTTTCGCCCAAGACGTTGACGAACGAGCTGCCGATGCTCCAGCCCGCACCCCACCCCGAGCGGTCGATCGTCGCCGCCGCCCGTTCCTGCTGCCAGTCGAGCTCGACCGATACGTCGGCGGTTCCGTCGCCGTCCACGGTCACGATCGGCACCGTGATCGAGAACTGGCCGGTGCGCTCGTCGACCTTCCCGCCGAGACCACCGTGCAAGGCGAACGCGCCGCTGGGTGCCGTCGGGGCGGTCTGCGCCGCGGCCCGGGCCGGGGCCAGCGAAACGGCCGGCAGCGGCCACCGTGTCGCCCACAGGGACGTGGCGAGTACGGCCAGCGCGACCAGAGCGGCCACGGCGGCCCGGACACCAGCCGGCCGCAGGAGGTGGGGACGGACGTTCACGGCGAATCTCTCTTCTCATGTCTGAGGACGACTAGGCGTGGCGTCGCCGTGTTTGTGTCACCACATCCGCCGTACAGCGACGTTTGTGGTGACACAAACCGGAGATGCGGGTGCGGAGGCCGTCAGCGGGGTGCTAGTTGGCGCCGCCGACTCTGATGTTGTCGATCTCGACTTGGGTGCCGTGGCTGACGAGCCAGGTGTCGATGGTGTCGGCGGGTTGGAAGCCGGAGGTGGTGTTGAGGTGGACTTCGCCGTTGCTGACGATGAGGGGGTTGGCGGCGACGGTGTGTTCGGGTTGGCCGGCAACTTGTTGGAGGGGCAGGCTGGCCAGTGAGGTTTGGGCGGTGGTGGTGAACTGCAGGCCGATGCGCAGTTCGCCCGTGTCGGGGTCGGTGGAGAGGAACAGTCCTGGCCCGGTGGTAGTGATGTTGGCGAGGCGGCAGGCGTTGGAGCCGCGGCTGTCGGCGCAGCCGGTGACGTAGAAGCCTTGGGCGGCTTGGGCTCCAGGTTGCACGAAGGGCTCGAAGTCCTGGGCTTGGACGACGATCGCGGCGCTGGCCTCGGTGGAGCCGCCGACTTGGGCGGTGATCTCCTGTTCATCAGTGGTGGTGGTGGACACGTAGCCGTAGCGTCCCCCGACGCTGCCATTGATCGGGGGCCGGACGGAAGAGCTCGTGGAGCCGTCGTTGGGGTAGGCGCCGGCGTAGGGGCTGACCCGGGTGTAAGACGAGCCGTCTTCGGGGATGAGGCCGGTGAGCAGGTCGCCGTCTTCGTCGCGGTAGTAGATCCGCTGGTAGGCCGGGTCGGTGAGTGGCAGCACCTGGTTGTTGCCGTCTTTGGGCTGGATCAGCAGTTTCGCCTCGTCCAGGCCGGTGGCGAACGGGTCGGCGGTGCCGTCGCAGGACGTGGAGCCAGTGGCCGGGCACACCACCAGCTGCTTGACCTCCGTGCTGGCGGCCGGGCTCGGGAGACCGGCCAGGTTGACGCGGCTGGAACTGGTCGACCCGGCCTGGACGTAGACGTCGGTGATCTGTTCGCCGTCACTCGGGTTCTGCCAGTAGAAGCTGACCGGGGACAAGGTGACCGACCCGGAGGTGGCGCGGGTCGGTTGCCCCTGCGGGACGAGCAAGCCGAGGGACACGTCGTCGCCGGAGGCCGTGATCCCGTGGACCTCCAGCGGGGGCAGGACGGTCTGGATGCGCGGCGGGCTGGCCACCGGCAGCGGCCAGGTGGTGGCAGGGACGTCGAAGCGGTACACCGGCTGGTCGGTACCGGCGGGATCGAGCCGAGTGCCGGTCACCTTCAGGCTCGCCGGAACCCCGGGTGAAGGGGGTGACTGGATGTTGATCCCCCATGCACCGAGCGGCCTGTTGTCGCGGACTTGGGAATAGTCCAGCTCGAGCGAGCCGCCGATGGACTGCACGCTGAGCTGGCCGTCGCGGGACCAGGCCAGTTTGGCGACGGTGCGGTCGGCGGGGCGATCGAGTGGGGTGATCGTGACGTAGACGGCCCACTGCCCGGTGAAGTCGCTGGACGCGCAGCCTCCACCCTCGCCGGCAGTCCGGAAGCCGATGGTGAAGCCGGAGGATCGCCCGTGGTCGAGGACCACCGGAGTGCTCGGGAGCGCCGGCGGGCGTTCGACGAGTTCCTGGGAGTACCAGCAGCCGTAAGAGGCGTTGGGCCGGGCGGCGAAGTCGAGCCGGATCGCGGAGTCGGTCTCGTTGTTGAAATCCACCAAGCCGGTCTTGTAGCCGGGGAACCAGGCGCGGATCCCGGTGGCGCTGGTCGTAGCGCCGCCGCCGGCGGCCAGGGGAAGCGGCTGCAGCGCCGACGTCCCGTCGTAGCGGAGCACCCGCGCCGAGTTGCCCCGGCTGGACACCGCCACCAGATCCGGCACACCGACGGTGCCGTCGACGCGGTCGGTGAACGTCAACGCGTCCACCGGGGCCGACGCCGATCCGCCGACCTGTGCCACCAAGCTGCTCGACGACACCGCCGGATCCATCACCATCACGCTGCCGTCCTCCATCCCGAAGGCGACCACCCGGGACCCGTCGGGCCGATGACTCACCGCGGTGGACAGCGCATTGGGCATCGCTTGTCGCAGGTTGTCGTAGAAGGAGAAGCCTCGATACCTATATTGACCGTCGACGGTGTCGATCTTATACGCGAGCAATTTCGAGCCACGGGAGGGGTGCATGAGGGAGATCGCCAGGATGCCGTCGGGGCTCGCGTCGTCATTCCAATCCCAATCCAGGTCTGTCACGGCATACTGGGAATCGGGGTCGTCATCGCTTTTGACCAAATCAGGATAAAATTGGCTCACGAAGAACAACTTCTCTGGAAACTGTCCGGTATCTCCGTCCATGATCGTCACGCCTCCCGCGGCGGAACACGTGCATGACTCGGTCATGCCGATCGCGAGCAGAGTTTCTCCGTCCGCCTCCACCGCGGCGAGCGTGCTCGGCGACGACGCGGATATGGAACTCCCCATTGGGAAAGTCTCCGTCGTATGGGCCCCATCCCCATCGGGACTGGAAGCCCTTCTGCACCCAAACGGCACAGTGCTCCTGGGCGCAGCTACCATCGGGTGGCAGCCGGTAGACGACGATGCCGTCGTCGGTAGCGCCGGCCATGAACAGCGCGTCCGGCGTCCACTCGAGCGGGATCGAACGGATCGAATTGGCCGTGGCCGACGCGAGCAACTGGTCGGAGAAGAAGTCCTTGTCGCTCGCTTCCCGAGTGTAGAGATCGGTGGGAGTCGAGCGGAGCAGCGCCCCGCCCCGGCTGTGGGCGTCGTAGATGTTGAGCATCTCATTCTCGACGATCATCCGCTGGTCGTAGCCCTGGCCCAGGAAGTCGCCGGTGACCTCGTTGTTCCGAGTTCGTGGCATCTCCATCGAGCGGTCGACGAGCGGGTCGTCCGCCGCGGCGGCGATGTGTCCGGTGGTCCCGCTGATGGCCGGGCCGGCGCCGGCCGGCTGGGCCACCACGAGCGGAGCGAGCAAGGCGGCGGCGACCACCGCCACCAACCCTCCACGGGGGGAGTGACGGAGACGGCGGGGAATGTTCTTGAACACGGTTGATCTCATTTCTTGAGGACGAAGTGTGGTTGCCAAGGAGCGATCTTCAGTTCCAGAGCAGGATGGTGTTGGGCGAATAGAACTGCGTGTCGTTCCAGGGCTTGCGGATGAAGTTGTTGCGGGTCTCGAACGACTGCGGCGGGATGTCGTTCACGACGTTGGCGGTACTGAGCGGCTCAGCCGTTGCTGTTATGACGGCGTCGGCGGTATCGACGTTGGCTTCACCGGCGCCCGATTCGCCCGTCTCGGGAATGAACGGCTTGACGGTCTGGCTGAGATTGAGGATCGTCTTGACAACCGAGTTACCACTCAAGACTCCCTTGTCGGCCTCACTTGCCCCGGGTAGCTCGTCTTCGGTTGTTTTCGCTCTGAGCTCGCTGTCCTCGCCTTCGTTCTCACTCTTCCCATTGATCGTCTCTTCGTTGGAGTTCTCCTCCACATCGCTCAGCTGGTCTTGGGAGGATCGACTGACGTCTTTCGGAATCCTCGGCCTGCGAGTCGTCGCTCGATTCGCTGGCCTCGGTGTCGACCTTGTCCACGGGCTTCACCTCCGACGACTCGTCGGCGACGTCTTCGACGACCTCTGCCGCGCCAGCCGCCTCTTCCCCGGCTGACGCAGCGAGGTCGGCGACGCCCTGGACGCCTCCGAAGACGCCCGCGGCGGCCGCGGAGTAGTTGGCGGCGAGGACGAGGTTGTCCCGGAGCCCGGGGTCCGACCAGTCGTCCTTGCCCTTGACCTTGGCGTCGATGTCTCCAGCGGCCAGCATGACATTGGTGACCATTCCGGCGACGTTGGCGGCGGTCGCGGCGACGGCGGCTACCGCGCTGATCACGGTGGTGGCCGCGATCTCACCGGCTGCGATGGCCGCGATCGGCGCGGCCGCGGCGCCAGCGGTGATGACAATGGTGACGAGGGCGACGACGGCGAACAGCACTTCGAGGACGATGTCGGTGGTGCTGATCTGGCCGGAGACGTCGAGGTAGGTGATGGGGTTGGTGTTGAAGCCTTGGTAGAGGTTGTGGGCGTCGACGGGGTCGGGGCTGGTGAAGCGACCTTGGCGGGGGTCGTAGGTGCGGTCGGCGAAGGCGAGCAGCCCCGCGATGGTGTCGGTGAGCGGGCCGCGTGGGTAGGCGCCGAGGTAGGTGTAGGGGTTGGTCCGTCCGCCGTCGAAGCCGCCGAGGTTGACGGGCCGTCCGTCGGCGCGGGCTGGTGCCCCGTAGTCGGCGTAGGCGTAGGTGGCGGTGACGGTGCCGGTGCGGTCGACGAGGCCGGTGACTGAGGTGTGGCGGTCGCGCAGGTAGTAGCCGACGCCGGTGCCGGTGTCGATCGGGGCGGCGGGCGTCCCGCTGACTTTGCCGGAGGGGCGGTGCCGGGGAGCAGGGTGCGGGCTTCGCGCCCGGCGGTGACCAGGTAGGAGGCGGTGGTGGCGGTGCCCGCGGGGGTGCTGGCGTCACTGCTGCTGTCGTTGACCGCGACGCCGTCGACGCCGTAGTGGTAGCTGACCGTCGACGTGGTGCCGTCGGGGTGGGTGGTGGTGGCGCTGCGCCGGGTGCCGTCGGGCCACAGCGTGTAACTGGTGGTGGTCCCGTCGCGAAGAGTCGTGCTGGCGGGGGACCCGTCGGTCATGTAGGTGGAGGCGACGCCGTCGAGGGAGGTGAGCACCCGTCCGTCGTCGTCGAAGGTCTGCGTGGCCGTGGTGGATCCGGTCTTTGGGCGGTCAGCCGGCCGGAGTCGTCGATCGTGTTCGCGCTCGTCGACTTGGTGGTGATCGGACGGATCCCGCCGCCCCGGGTGGTGCGGGTGGTGGCCACGACGTCGCCGCCGACGTCGACCGTGTAGCGGGTGGTGGTCACGGGCAGGCCGGCGGGCTGGCCGTTGGTGAGCGGCCCGGCGTGGACGGCTGATCCGGTCAACCGGTCGTAGGCGTCGTAGCTGTAGACGGTCGTCCAGGTCGTGTTCCCACCGGGCACCGACGGCGCTGCCCGTCCGGGCGTAGGTGTCGGTGCGGGTGGCCGGGTTGTAGTGGTCGTCGTAGGTGTAGCTGTGGGCCTCGAGCACCTGGCCGCCTGCATCTTGGTGGTCTGGGTGGCGAGCTGGTTCTGCGCCGTGTAGGTGTTGGTGGTGACGGTGCCGTTGCCCCTGGTGGTGGTGGCGATGCGGCTCATCGCGTCGTACTCGTAGGTGACCGAGGCCAGCACGGTGTCGCCGCGCCGCTGGGTGGCCGAGAGGATCGTGCCCTCCTCGGCGTCATGGACGTAGGAGGTGACGGCGCCGGTGACGTCGGTGGTGGTGGCCATCTGGCCCTTGTCGTTGTAGTCCGCCGAGGTGGAGGTCCCGTCGGGGTAGGACACCGAGGTGCGGTGCCCGTCGACGTCGTAGCCGTAGGTGATGGTGCCCGTTGCGTCGGTGACGGTGGCCAGCAGTCCGGCGCCGGGCTGGCCGGCGGGCACCCGGGTGTAGCTGATGGTTCGGGGCGGCTGTCCCGGGGCGGTCACCGTGATGCCTGCCAGCAGCCCGGAGCTGGGGTCGTAGGTGTGGGTGGTGACGGTGCCCGAGGGGCTGGTCTTGGTCAGCGGCTGGCCGTCGGGGGTGGAGGTGTAGGTGGTGGTGCGACCTTCGGGGTCGGTGGCCGAGACCACGTTGCCGGCGGCGTCGTAGACCACCGACACGGCGGTGCTCACGTCGTCGCCCTGGTGGAGGGTGCGCGAGGTGGACTGGCCGGCCAGGGCGTGGGTCGTGACCGCGGTCATCGGCTCACCCGGGAACTCCGTGGACTGTGGGGCCGCCATGGAGCTCGCCGCGATCCCCCCGGGGCCGGAAAGGTCGGTGGTGACGGTGAGGTCATTGCCGGTGGCGGCCGTCGGCTGCCCCAGCCCGTCGAACGCCCTGGCGCTGACCGGATCAGCGATCGTCCCGCCCGAGCCGGTCGCATAGGTGGTCTGGGACTGGGTCGCCCGGTCGGCGTCGTCGTAGCTGGTGTTCGTGCTCATGTTCGGGCTGCGCCGCGCCCTCGGGCAGCAGCGCGGCGACCATCGTGTGGGCGGCGCCGTCGTCGTAGGACTTGAGATGGGTAAGTCCGGTCGCCTCCTCCTGGCTGACCGTGCGCCCGAACGTGTCCAGCACCGTCGTCGTCGTGCGGCCGGCCTGGTCGGTCGACGTCATCGACGAGCCGTCGGAGCTGTAGACGTGGGCCGACAGGGTCCTGGCACCAGGATCGGTGACCAGCGCCCCATTGCGGACGTTGTCGGTGACCGACACCGTGCGCCCGAGCAGGTCGACGGTTCTGCGGGTCACCCGTCCGTCGGGGGTGGTCACCGTGGTCTGGGTGGGGGTGTAGGACGGTCGTGGTGACCAGCCCGCCCGGTCGTGTCACCGAGGTCCGACGGCCGAGGGCGTCGTGCGTGAACGTCGTCGTGCGCCCCAAGGCGTCGCGGTGGGCGATCGCAGTGCCCGACACCAGATCGAGGGTGGCCGTCGTCACCTGAGCGGCGGAGGTGCCGGCGCCAACCGTGGTGGTGACCGACTGCGTCCCCTCGGCGAGGTCGACCGAACGCTCGAACGTGGTGACGATCTCGTCGGGCCCGCCGCCGGGCTCGTCGCCGTCGGGTTCGGCGCCCGGCGCCCACGCCAGCCGCCGGAGAGTGAGCTGACCGTCGTCGTCGTATTCGTACGCAGTGCCTGGCGGGCGGACAGCGGGTTTCCGTCGGCGCCGACCGAGGTCGTCGAGGTGGCAATGTTGGCACCATCGGCGGTCAGGGTGTTGAGCATCTGCGACTCGCTGCCGTCGCTCCCCGTCGTCGTCTGGCTGATCACGAGCCCGTAGCGATCGTCGTACTCAGTCGTCGTCGTGGTGCCGACCTCGTCGGCCGCCGACACGACCCGGCCGTGGTCGTCGTAGCTCGTCGCCGTGGTCGTCGTCCGCGGCGCTGATGCGGTCAGCCCGTCGGGGCTGGTCGCCGCGGACTCGGTCAACGCCGTCTGCGTCGGGTGCCCGTAGTTGGCCGGCAGCCCGTCGGGCATCCGCACGGGCGTCGGGTAGCTCATCTCGTGGGTCTGGACCTCGATCGCTGCCTGCCCGGACGCCGGCGTGACCGCGATCTGCTTGCGGATCAGGCGGTGCAAGGCGTCGTAGGTGGACAACGTCGTGTCGCCCCGGTGGTCAGCGCGTGGTGTAGGTGTAGCCGCTGTCACCGGAGGCGAAGAGGGCGTCCGGCTCCGTGGCGGTGGGGAGGTGGTTCGGGAACCCCATGAAGTTGTGCCGGGTGTTGCCCGGCGGGTCGAGACTGAACGTCTGCACCGGGGAGATCGCCGTGCCGGCGGCGTCGGTCGTCTTCAGCGTGGCCACCGCCGTCAGTCCGGTCTGGTAGGACGGCGACTGGTACGTCACCGCCGTGCGCGCCCCCGTCGCTGCGGTGATCAGAGTGATCAGCGGCTTCGGGGCCCCACTCACCGGGGCGTAGGTGAAGCTGGTCTTGTGCCCGACCGGATCGGTCACGCTCTGCACGCCCTGGGACGCGTTCACCGCGATCGTGGTGGTGGCGACCACACCGTCGGAGCGCGCGGGCGAGACGACCTTGACCTGGCCCGCCGTCGAGTAGTCGAACGTGGTGGCGAGCCCGAACGAGTCGATGATCGAGGTCGGTTGCCACACGTTGTTGGCCCGGGGACGCCACGTGATGTCCGTGCGGTTCCCGAGCCGGTCGGTTCGAGCCACGAGGTTGCCGTTGACGTCGAAGTAGTCGGCCCGGCCGTCGTCGTAGGCCAGCTCGTACGCGTACGACACCTGGCCGGCCCCAGGCCGCCGCGGCAAGATCCCTGACGTGGACGTGAACTTCAGGTCGTGCAGCTTGTAGTGCTGCAACCCGCTGGGCTTCTCGTTCGGGTCGAGCAGGTACGACCCGCCCGAGGCCGGATAGACGCGCTTGTCGCCGAGGACGTTGACGAACGAGCTGCCGATGCTCCAGCCCGCACCCCACCCCGAGCGGTCGATGGTCGCCGCCGCCCGTTCCTGCTGCCAGTTGAGTGCCACCGAGACATCGGCGGTTGAGTTGCCAGCCACCGTGGTGAGCGGCACCGTGGCCGAGAACTGGCCGGTGCGTTCGTCGACGTCGCCGCTGAGACCGCCGTGGAGGGCGAACCCGCCACTGGGGGCGGGCGCCGCCTGCGCCGCGGCCCGGCCCGGAGAGAACGACAGCTCCGGTACCGGCCACCGTGCCGCCCACAACGATGTGGCGAGCAGAGCCAGTGTGACCAGCGCGATCACGGATGCGCGGACGCCAGCCTTGCGCGGGAGGTGAGGACGGACCGTCACGGCGAACCCCTTTCGCAGTTCTGAGGGCTCAGGTTCCGATGCGGCCCAGGGCCTGGCGGACCTTGTCGACGAGGGCGACGCGTCCGCTGGCCGCTCGGGTCACCTGGGCCTGGGCCAGCGGCGCCTGGGCGACGCCCCGCGTCAACCCGCCGGTGATGTCGATCAGGAACCAGGCGTCCGTGGACGTGTACAGCCTGACCGCGTGGTGATGCAGGACGACGCCGGCCCCGCACGAACGCGGCGTTGGCGACGACCTGCCCGGCGGCGAAGTTCAAGTTGCTCGTCGGCGGCTGGACGCCGGGTGGGAAGAGCACGGCGAACCCGGCGCGGGGAAGGTCTGACCACCGTGAGGTTGGCGAACACGGCGTCCAACGAGAAGTCCGGGCCGGTGAACGCGATCGTCACGTCGATCCACTGGCCGGCCCGCAGCTTGCCGTCCGCGGCCAGCGCGCCGGCCGAGGACCGGCGGACGATGTTGGCCCGACCGGCCTCGGTGCGCAGATCGAGGATCGCGGTCGGTGTGCTCGCGAACGGGGTCGCCATGTTCGCCAGGTCGACCCCCGTCACCAGATAGGTGGTGGTCGCACCGAACGCGGTCTCGACGCCGACGATCGGCCCCAGGTCGGTGCCGGCCATCTCGCCGACGGCGAGCTGGCCCGCCCAGGTGTGGGACAGGGCGTTCATCCGCAACGACGGACCATCGGCGTTCTCCAATGCGAGGGCGGGCTCGACGCCACCGAGGTCGCCGCCGACGGTCATGCGTCGTCGCCGCGCTCGCGGCGTTGCCCTGGCCCAACACCAGATTGTCCCCGTCGTCCGCACTGGCGGCATGAGGCTTGAGGGCGACGGCCGCCGCACCAGCGGCGCCGGCGAACATCGCACCGCGGCGAAGGATGTCACGGCGCCGGAGCGCCGGCGCGGCCTCGGCTGCGGCTGATGGACGTGTTGTCGGGTCGGCCCCACTGGACATGGCGAGTCTCCTTTGCCGCATCGGTCTGCTGTGGCGATGCCGACTATGCGCCCGACTCCGAGTCGACACCGTCAGCGTCGACACGCACGGCGTGTGTCCGCCGGCACACAACGCCACCGCTCGCCGACGGCGCTGTGTGCGCTCCGGCACAGAATGGGCGTGCCGGCGGTGACGGTGGCGGTGAGCCGAACGAGCGCACACTCGTCCACATGCTGTCCAACGATGTGAACTCAATCGTCGTGGCTCCGACGGAAGCGGATCGCGACCTCGTTCCGCTGGCGCGGCGAGGCGGGGTCCAGGAATGCGTACCGCGAGGCGCGGCGTCGGATCGACCGGATCGACCGTCTGGTGCGTGCCCTCGACGAGCGGCGCAAGGAGCTCGGGATGTCGAAGGCGGAGCTGGCGCGGCGCACAGAGTTGGCGCCGGAGCTGGTGCGACGACTGTTCAGCGTGGGCGGCCTGAATCCGGCGATCGGCACGCTGACGGCGATCGCTGACACGTTGGAGCTCGAATTGGTTCCTCGTCGGCGCGTCGCCGGCTGACATCACGGCGTACGGGTTTTCCCGACACGCGATCCCAGAGACCCCGATGCGACGCCCCGCGCCGTATCGCGGCCCGCTGGCGGCCGCTCCGCTTGGTCATCCGCCGGAAACTTCCGGCAGGACAACCAAAAGGAGAACCAGCAATGAAGATCCGGAACCTGCTCAAGCTCGCCGGCGCCGTCGCGGCAGTCGCGACCGTCGGCACGTCGGCCACGGTCTCGGCGTCCGCCGGGCCAGCGCTGAAGAGCTTTTGCACCAACACCCAGGCGGCGGTCAACTCCGGCTACACCGTGCTGTTCGTGCCTATCGGCGGGCTGCCGTTCAACGGTACGGGCAACGACGACGTCATCATCGGGAACAGCTCCCGTGACGACATCAGGGCCGGTGCGGGCGACGACGTCGTTTGCGCCCGCGGTGGGAACGACGACGTCACGGGAGGTAACGGCGAAGACTCGCTCTTCGGCGACGCTGGCCGCGATGACCTCGCAGGTCAAAACGGGAGCGACTTCCTCGCCGGTGGTACCCAGAACGACGACCTGAGCGGCGGCGCCCAGCCCGACGTCCTCAACGGCGGACTCGGAACCAACACCTGCAACGGTGGATTCGGCAACGACAGCCTCATCAACTGCTAGGAGCACCGATCGGGGAGGCCGGGCCGTGCGCCGGGCCTCCCCGGACGGCGATCGCGAAGGTCGAGCACCGCCGCGACGAACGCTTCGAGTCCGAGATCATCCGATCAGGAGGATGCGCTCGAGGACTCGTTGGGAGTCACTGGAGGTAGCGATTCGCCGAGACCCGAACGGCGGTGCGAGGAGACGTGCGTGGATCAGGCCTATGAGGCACTGCTGCGGCGGCTGGCCGTGCTGGACGAGCACACGGTCGAGGCGGCGCTCCCCATGGCTGAAGGCGTCGACCGGGGAATCGACCCGAGGACGACCGCGCTCGTTCGGCTGGCCGGACTTGTCGCGCTGCAGTCGTCGCCCCAAGCCTACGAGTGGTGCGTCGCGGCGGCGCTCGCGGCCGGCTCCAGCGAGGAGGAGGTCGTCGCCGTGCTCGCCGTCCTCGCGCCCGTGGTCGGCGTCACCCGCGTCAGCAACGCCGCCACCGATGTCGCCGCGGCATTTGGTTGTCGAGATGACGGACCACGCCTGGACTGACCGCTCATGAGCTCGCACGGAGCGCCGCCGGAGGTTCTGGGCGACGCCCTACGGGCGCTCGCCGACGGCGTCGTGCCGCCGCCACGACAAGTTCGGCCGGCGGACGTGGGCACCCGGCTGGACGACCGAACGAGAGCACTGGCGGGACTGGGCGCCCTGCTGGCGACTGGCGGGTCTCGGAGCGTGTACGAGCGAGGGGTCGCGGATGCACTCGCGGCCGGCGTGTCCGCCGAGGAGATCGTCGCCATCCTGATCGACGTCGCGCCGACTCTCGGGCTCGCCCGACTCGTACCGTGTTCCGTCGAGCTGGCGTTGGCCCTCGGCTACGACATCGATCGCGCCCTCGAAGAGCAAGACGAGGGGCTCACGTGAGCTCGTCGTCCGCCTCGTCCCCGAGGGCCATTCCGAAGGCGATCAGGTCCTCGGCAGTGAGCGAACGGTGCCCGATCAGAACGCCGCCGGCGTCGCGCACGGCGTCGCGCAACGGAATCGCCCAGAGGTGCTCGATGGCGAGCACGAGCGCCGAGCTGCCATCAGGTAGTTCGTCGAGCAGTCCCGCGGCCACCGACTCGGCCGCGGTCGGCAGCGTCGGTGTCGACCGCGGCCCCGAGCGCCGCGCCGGCGAAGGCGCCTTCGCCGCCGGCGACACCCAGTCCGACCAGGGCGCCGACCGCCGAGCGCAGCTCGGCCCGTTGTTCGTCGTCGAGATCCGAGACGGTCAGCAGCGAGAGGTCATCGCCCTCGCGCATCACGAACACGGCATCGATGATCCTGATCTGACCGACATCGCTCAGCCGAGCGAGCTCGTCGGCGATACGCCCTTCGAGCAGTTCGTTGTCGGCGAAACCGATCACGAACGCCTGGATTGGTCCGATGGTCAGAGGACGACTCCTCAGGTGAGCTCGGCGAGTCGCTCGCCGGCGATGATCCGTCCCCCGGCCTCGATCAACGCGAGGTGGGAGAAGGCCTGCGGGAAGTTTCCGAGGTGGTAGCCGGTGTCGACGTCGAACTCCTCGGCATACAGACCGAGGGGCGAAGCGATGCGCAGCAGCCGCTCCATGAGATCGCGGGCGCGTGTCCGCTCGCCGACGATGGACAGCCCGGAGACGAGCCAGAACGAGCAGATCAGGAACGTGCCCTCCTTGCCGGACAACCCGTCATCGGTCTCGTCGGTGCGGTACCGCAGGACGAAGCCGTTCTCGGTCAGATCGTCGGCGATCGCCAACACGCTGCTGTGGGCCCGCTCGTCGTCGCCGGGCCAGAAGCCGAAGATGGGTGCGAGTAGCGTCGATGCGTCCAAGGAGTCGGTCTCGTAGTGCTGGCGCAGCACACCGCTGTCGCTCACGCCGAGCTTCTCGATGTCCGCACGGATCTCGTCCGCCACCGTGCGCCACGTCTCCTCGTAGCTCACCGGCCCCGCGGAGCGCGGCCAGCTTGGCGGCGCGGTCGAGCGCGACCCAGCACATCAACTTCGACGACACGTAGTGCTGAGGGTCGCCGCGAGCCTCCCAGATCCCCTGATCGGGCTCCCGCCAGACAGCCGACGCGCACTGGGCCTGCGCCTGGATGAGCGGCCAGAGCCGGCGAGGGAGGCGCTGGCTCCGGCGAGTGTGGAGGAGGATCGAGTCCAGGGCGGCGCCGAAGACGTCGTTCTGGCGTTGATCGAACGCCCCGTTGCCGATCCGGACCGGGTGGGCTCCGGCGTACCCGCTGAGGTGGGGCAACGTCGACTCCGTGAGGTCCCGCCGCCCGTCGATTCCGTACATGATCTGCAGCGCGCCGTCCTCGTTCACCTCGAGATCGGCGATGAACTGCATGAACTCGTCGGCTTCACCGTCGAGGTTCAGGTAGTGCAGCGCCTGCAGCGTGAACGTGGAGTCGCGCAGCCAGCTGTACCGGTAGTCCCAGTTGCGCTCACCGCCGGGCGTCTCGGGAAGCGACGTCGTGAGTGCGGCGACCGTCGCGCCCGTCGGCATGTAGGTGAGGCCCTTGATCGCCAGCGCGGACCGCTGGATCGGATCGCGCCAGCGGTGGTCGGGGATCCGGGCCCGGTTGAGCCAGGCCCGCCAGAAACCGACCGTGGCGTCGACGCGGGCCGTGGCGTCGTCGACGTCGTCGGGCACCGCGGAGCCGTCGGCCCATGACAACGCGCAGAAGATCTTCTCGCCGGCCGTGAGCGTGTGGCGGGCCCGGGCCCGGCCGCCTTCGAGGCCGATCGACATGTCGGTGTGCAGCCGGATCGTCACCCCGGCACCGGTGGCGTCCGCCGTGTGGCCGGTCCCGTCCACCAGCGTCCACGCGGCCGGGGTCGCGCCGTAGTCGAACACCGGCTCGCAGACGAGCTCGATCTCGACCTGGCCGTCCACGCACTCCGCCGTCCGCACGAGGATGTGCTCGGCGTCGACGTCGGCCGGCGGTCGCGTGTGCGGCGTGACGACGTCGGGCCCGCTGGTGCGGCCGATCGTCAACGCATCCTTGACGACGACCCAGCCCGACGGCGTCTTCCACGTGGTCACGAGGACGTTCGTCCCCGCTTCGTACACCCGTTGCGTCGGCACGTTGATGCCGAAGGGTCCGAAGCGGAACGTCCCGGCCTCGCGGTCGAGCAGGCTGCCGAACACGCTCGGAGCGTCGAAACGCGGGACGCACAGCCAGTCGACGCCCCCGTCGGGCGCGACGAGGGCGCCGGTGTGGCAGTCGGACAGGAACCCGTAGTCGGCGATCGGTGGGAACGGCGACGGCATCGCCGCGCTCTGGCCTTCGTTGGTGCTCATCGCGACCTCCTCGGTGGTCATGCGTCGGCGGTGCCTTCGGCCTGCGGGCGCGTTGGGAAACGGGGCTGGCTGGACGATCTCCCTCACCGACTCGGGGAGGCTGAGGTCGCCGCCGGTGTGGGCGGTGCTGAACTCCCGCTCGGCGCGGCCGCGCCCGAGCATCGAGCGCAGCCAGCGCATCATCGTCGTGAGGCGGCGGCCGAAGCCGGTGAGGAAGGCGAGGTGGACGAAGAACCACACCACCCAACCGGGGAAGCCGCTGAGGCGAACCTTGTGCACGCTCGCAATGGCGCGGAACCGGCCGATGGTGGCGACGCTGCCCAAGTCGCGGTACTTGAACGGCACGGGATCCTTGCCCTCGAGCCGGCGCGAGATCGTGTTGGCGGCGTGGAGGCCTCCCTGCATCGCGACCTCGGCCACGCCCGGCAGGTTGTTCACGGTCGCCATGTCACCGATGGCGAACACCTCGGGATGCCCTGGCAGGGTGAGGTCGGGGAGCACGGCGATGCGGCCGGCGCGGTCGACCTCGGCCCCGCTCGCTTCGGCCAGCTTGGCGGCCAGCGGGGACGCCTGCACGCCCGCCGCCCAGATCGTCGTGTGGGCCTCGATCCGGGACTTGCTGCCGTCCGCTCCGGCGACGTCGACCCCGAACGCGTCCACGCCCACCACCCTGGCGCCCATCCGCAGCTCCACGCCGAGGCGCTCCAACTCCTTGGTCGCCTTCCCCGAGAGCCGGTCGCCGAACGTGGCCAGCGGTTCCTTGCCGCCGTCGAGCAGCAGCACCCGAACCGAAGCGGGGTCGAACGTTCGGAACTCACCCTTCAGGCACCGGACGGCGAGCTCGCGCACCTGACCGGCCAGCTCCACCCCGGTCGGACCGGCGCCGACGATGACCATCGTCAGCCACTGCCGCTGCTCATCGGGATCGGCGGCGACCTCGGCCATCTCGAAGGCGCCGAAGATCCGCCGGCGCAGCTCCAGGGCGTCGTCGATCGTCTTCATGCCCGGCGCGTACCGGGCCAGCTCGTCGTGGCCGAAGTACGACTGGTTCACACCGGCGGCGACGATGAGGCTGTCGTACGGGAGCTCGATGTCGCGGAGATGGGCGGCGTCGGTGGCGTGGACGACCCGCCGGTCGAGGTCGAAGCCGGTCACCTCGGCCAGCTCGACCCGGACGTTCTCGTACTTGCCGGACGACGTGCCGGATCGCCGGGGCGATCTGGCCCGGCGAGAGCATGCCGGTGGCGACCTGGTAGAGCAGCGGTTGGAAGAGGTGGTGGTTGCGCCGGTCGACCAGCGTGACGTCCACCGGCATGTGGGCGAGTCGCCTGATGGCCAGGAGGCCGCCGAAGCCCCCGCCGACGACGACCACCCTGTGCCGCGCGGACTCCTCGGCCACGGCCACCTCTACAGACCCGGGCTGGAGTGCATGATCCCGCCGTCGACGAAGACGGTCGTCGCCGTCATGTAGCTGGCGCCGTCGCCGGCGAGGAAGGCCACGACACTGCCGATCTCCTCCGGCTCGGCCATCCGGCCGAGCGGGATGGCGGCGTCGAGCGTGGCCATCTTCGCCGGGTCCTCCATCGTGGAGACGTTGATCGGCGTGGCGACCGCGCCGGGGCCGACGCCGACGACGGTGATGCCGTGCGGCCCCAGCGTCGACGCCGGCCGTGCGGGTGAGCATGCGCATGCCGCCCTTCGACAGGCAGTACGGGATGTTGCCGGGCATCGGCCAGTCCTCGTGCACCGAGGTGATGTTGATGATCCGGCCGCCGTCGCCCTGGGCGATCATCTGCTTGGCCGCCAGCTGGGTCCCGAAGAAGGCGCTCTTGAGGTTGATCTCCATCACCTTCTCGTACTGCGCCTCGGTGGTGTCGAGGATCGACGTGCGGGTCTCGACGCCGGCGTTGTTGACCATGATGTCGAGCCGGCCGAAGGCGTCGACGGCGGACTTGACGAGCCGTTCGAGGTCCTCCACCTTGCTGACGTCGGCCTCGACTCCGATCGATTGGTCTCCCAACGCCGCGACCTGCTTCTCCAGGTCCTCCGTCGCCTGCTCGTTGGCGACGTAGTCGATCACGATGTTGGCGCCGGCCTCGGCCAGGGCCAGCACGACGGCCTTGCCGATGCCGCTGTTGCCGCCGGTGACGATGGCCACCTTGCCGGTGAGTGTTGTCATGTCGTTCTCCGTTCCGAGTGAGCAGCGTGTGTCGTGGTGTCAGCCGAGGCGTTCGGCGAGGTGCTCGCCGACCCGGATCCCGTTGGCCATCGCGGTGAGCGCCGGGTTCACGGCGCCGATGCTGGGGAAGAAGCTGGTGTCGACGACGTAGAGGTTGTCGAGCTCGTGGGCCTTGCAGTTCGCGTCGAGCACCGACGTGGCGGGGTCGGTACCGAACCGGCAGGTGCCGGCCTGGTGGGCGCAGCCGGCCACAGGGATGTTCATCTTCATGTAGAAGTTCTTGCCGAGGACGTGGTGCTCGGCCATCCCGATGTGGTTGAGGATCTTCTTCAGCTCGTGGTAGAGCCCGGTCGGCCTCGTCGTCGTTGTTCGACGTGTAGGCGAGGTGGACGTTGCCGTCACCGTCGACCGTCACCCGGTTGTCGGGGTCGGGCAGGTCCTCGGTCGTCAGCCAGAAGTCGACGGCGTGGGCGGCCACCTCGTCGAGGCTCCAGTGCGGAGCGAGCTTGGTCAGCTTGGGCTCCTCGCCCTTCATCGCCCAGCCGTTGGACTTGCCGACCATCTGGATGTTCCCGAGCGGCCAGCCGTCGCTCGGTGCCGCCGAGGTAGAAGTCGTTGAGGCCGAGCGTCTTCTGGAACACCGTGTCGTTGCGCTCCTTGGCCAGCGCCACCACGGCCTTGGAGTTGTGGTACATGTAGTTGCGCCCGACCTGGTCGGAGCCGTTGGCGAGCCCGTTGGGATGCTGGTCGTTCGCCGACTGGAGGAGGAGCTTGGCGCTGTTCGACGCGCCGGCCGACACGACGACGACGTCCGCCTCGTAGACCTCCTGCGCTCCGGCGCGCGACACGACGACGCCGGTGACGCTTCGACCCGACGGGTCGGTCTCCAGCTTCACCACCTCGGCCTCGACGAGCAACGTCACGTTCGGCGCCATCAGCAGCGGCCGCACGGCGATCGTCTCGGCGTCGGACTTGGCGTGCACCATGCACGGGTAGCCGTCGCACCACGTGCAGCGGATGCACGTGCTGCGCGGGCCGGTCCGCCTCGTCGAGCAGGATCCCGCACGGCGCCGAGAACGGGTGGTAGCCGGCCGCCGCCAGGTCGTCGGCGATCTCCTGGATGCGCGGCTCGTGGGAGACGGCCGGCCAGGGGTACTGCTTCGACCAGTGGCCCTCGGTCGGATCGTCGCCGTGGTTGCCGTGCACCTGGTACAGCCACTCCGCCTTCGTGTACCAGGGCTCGAACTCGTCGTAGCCCACCGGCCACGCCGGCGAGATGCCATCGACGTGCTTGATCTCACCGAAGTCCTGCGGCCGCAGCCGGTACAGCGCGGCGCCGTAGAGCTTCGTCGCCCCACCGACGAAGTAGTGGACCTGCGGCTGGAACGCGGTGCCGTCGGCGTCGTACCACGTGTCGGGCGAGATGTACTTGCCGTCGACGAACACCGACTCGGGGTCCCAGTTCTGCGTCTCGCGGGGCAGGAAGTTGCCGCGCTCGAGCAACAGGATGCGCTTGCCCGACCCGGCGAGGGTGTGGGCGAGCGTCCCGCCGCCGGCCCCGGTCCCGATGACGATGACGTCGTAGTGATCGGGCATCGCTCACTCCTCGATTTCTTGCTCGACTTGTCGTCCGCTGACGCGTTCGACGGTACGGAGATCCCGGAGATGCATCATCGTCCAGATGGGGTGAACCGCGCCACGTCGCTTCGGGGTGGGGGACGGGTGGGCCGCACGGGCGATGGGGAGCGACAGCAGCCCCATGACAGACGACGGCTCGCATGCTGGCTTCTCACGGCCCGCGACGGCAGGAGCAGGATCGCCCCGATGAGGAAGCAGATCGCGCCGACGAGCGTGCCGAGGTTCGAGACCTCGGCGTTCCAGACGTCGTCGGTGGCGGGCACGACGTAGCCGGCCACCGCCGAGACGCCGAAGGCGATGGAACCGAGCAGGTTCGCCACGGCGATCCACCAGACGCGCGGGCTTGGGCTCTCCGTCGACGACTTCGCCGCGGGCGTCCATCCAGGCGAGCCCGCTGGCCACGAGGAACGCAATGGACGCCCAACGCGTCGGGCCGCCACACCCGCTGGTCCTCGGCGGCCGCGTCGAGGTTGACGCGCACCGCGTTCCCCGTGCTCCAGTTGAACCACAGCGTGCCGGCGAACTGCACCGCGCAGGCGAGCCAGTCGATGTTCCGCGGCGCCCACACCCAGAAGCGACGGTCGTCGGCATCGTGCGACGGCCGGGAGGTCGTCGACCGCCTCGCGGTACTGCAGGAACGCCGCCGACGTGAAGAACAGCGAGCCGATGAAGAACGTGAGGGCGGTGGCCCGCAGCCCGGCCGCTTCCGAGTAGAACGGCACCGCGCCGAGCCCGAAGAGGGTGGAGCCGACGATGAACAGGACCGCGATCCACCAGCGTGCGGCTGCGCGCCCCGCCCCGATTCGCGTCGGATCAGTCACGAGCGATCATCCGAAGCGGGCGATGTTCGAGACCGAGCAGGATGCCGTACAGTCGAGCGGGCACGCGGACCCGCCGTGACGCTCTGGAGAAGAGACCAATGACGCTGCACGCTCGTGAATCCGTCCGTTCCTCGCTCGAGGACTCTGTCTACTCCAGCAAGGACATGGCGAAGGCGGCACCGAAGTATCGCTTCCCCACCGAGGAGTGGCGCGCCGACGACGCCTTCGCGGTCGTCGCCGACGAGCTGATGCTCGACGGCAACTCCCGGCAGAACCTGGCGACGTTCTGCCAGACCTGGGAGGAGCCGGAGGTGCACCGGCTGATGGACCTGGCGATCGACAAGAACATGATCGACAAGGACGAGTACCCGCAGACGGCGGAGATCGAGCGGCGTTGCGTGCACATGCTCGCCGACCTGTGGAACGCGCCGGAGTCCGCCAACACGGTGGGCGCGTCGGCGATCGGATCGTCGGAGGCGTGCATGCTCGGCGGGATGGCGGCGAAGTGGCGCTGGCGGGCGAAGCGCGCGGCAGCCGGCCAGCCGGCGGATCGACCGAACATGGTGTGCGGGCCGGTCCAGGTCGTGTGGCACAAGTTCGCCAAGTACTGGGACATCGAGATGCGCGAGGTGCCGATGTCGCTCGGGCACTACGCGATGGACGCCGACGACATGCTGGCCCGCGTCGACGAGAACACGATCATGGTCGTGCCGACGTTCGGCGTCACCTACACCGGCGCCTACGAGCTGGTCGAAGCCGCTGGCCGACGCGCTCGACACGCTCGCAGGCCGACACCGGGCTCGACGTCGACATCCACGTCGACGGCGCCAGCGGCGCGTTCCTCGCTCCGTTCTGCGCCCCGGACATCGAATGGGACTTCCGGCTTCCCACGGGTGAAGTCGATCAGCACGTCGGGTCACAAGTTCGGGCTCGCCCCGCTGGGAGTCGGCTGGGTCGTCTGGCGTGACGTCGCCGAGTTGCCCGACGACCTGATCTTCCACGTGTCGTACCTCGGCGGCGACATGCCCGTGTTCCAGATCAACTTCTCCCGGCCCGCCGGTCAGATCGCCGCCCAGTACTACGACTTCGTCCGGCTCGGCCGCGAGGGCTATCGCCGCGTCCACATGGCGTCCTACGACACCGGGCGCTACCTCGCCGAGGAGATCGTCAAGCTCGGCCCGTTCGAGCTGATCTGTGACAGCGACCCCCAGACCGGCATCCCGGCCGTGGCGTGGAAGCTCGACCGAGGGCGCCGACCCCGGCTACACGCTCTACGACCTCGCCGACCGGTTGCGCATCCGCGGGTGGCAGGTGCCCGCCTACCCCTGACGGGGGCGGTGGCGGACGTCGCCGTCCAACGCATCCTGGTCCGCCAAGGCGTCAGCCGCGACCTGGCCGCGATCCTGCTGGACGACATGCGCAACGCCGTCGAGCACTTCACCAAGCACCCGGTGACGGTGTCGATGACGTCGGAGGAGGCGTCCGGCTTCAGCCACCTGTGATCTCGAGCGGCGCGTTTCATCCCGCGATGGGTGACGACAGCGGCGCCGTTCTGACGAAATGATGCACCAGTGAACGGCGCCATCGGGACGATCCTGGCGGTGAACCCGGTGCCCTGGGCGCGCGCGCAGATGGCGTTCACGCTGGCGTTCCACATCATCCTCGTGCCGCTCGGGCGTGTCGTGGGCGTTCATGGCCCTCATCGCCAACTACCGCGGCATCAAGCACGGAGACGACGCGGCGCTGCAGCTCGCCCAGCGCTGGTCGAAGTACATGGCGGTGACGTTCGCGGTCGGCGCCGTCACGGGCACGGTCCTCACGTTCGAGTTCGGTTTGCTGTGGCCGCGGTTCATGGGTCAGTGGGGCGAGGCGTTCGGCGTCCCGTTCGCCTTCGAGGGCCTGTTCTTCTTCACCGAGGCGATCTTCATCGCCATCTACATCTACGGCTGGCGCCGCCTGCGGCCGTGGGCCCACTTCTGGACGGGCGTGCCGGTCGTCCTCACCGGCATCCTCGGCAGCATCTCGGTGGTCGCCGCCAACGCGTGGATGAACTCGCCGGAGGGCTTCACCCTGAACTCGGCCGGCGAGGTCGTCGACGTCGACCCGTGGGGGGTGATCTTCAACGACGCGATGCCGTTGATGGCCGCCCACATGGTCGTCGCCGCCTACGTCGTCGGGCGGCTTCCTCGTCGCGTCGGTCTACGCGTTCGGCATGCTGCGCGGACGCCGGGACCGCTACCACCGGCTCGGCTTCCTCATCCCCTTCAGCGTGGCGGCGGTGGCGATCCCGATCCAGATGGCGGTCGGCGACTCGCTCGCCCGCTGGGTGTACAACAACCAGCCGGTCAAGTTCGCCGCCATCGAGCTGGTCCCGGAGACGTCGAGCGACGTCCCCGAGACGCTGCTCGGCCGGCTCAACTCCGACGGCGAAGTGACCGGCGGGATCGAGATCCCCGGCCTGGCGTCGTGGCTGTCGGACCCGAGCACGGGAACCAGCACCGTGGTCCAGGGCCTCGACACGGTTCCCGCCGACGATCGTCCCGACCATCTCCGAGGTCAACACCGTCCACCTGGCGTGGGACGTGATGGTCGGGCTCGGCACGCTGCTGTTCCTCCTCTCGGCCTGGTACTGGCTGTGCTGGATCTTCCGGCGGGACATGCCGAAGAGCCGCTGGTTCCTGCGCATCGCCTCCGCGGCCGGGGTCGCCGCCGTGGTCTGCATGGAGGCCGGCTGGGTGGTGAGCGAGGTCGGCCGCCAGCCGTGGATCGTCTACAACCAGATGAAGGTCGAGGACGCCGCCACCGGCAACACCGGCGTCTGGATCACGTTCGTGCTCGTCGCCGTGCTGTACACCGGGCTGGGGATCACGACCGTGCTGATCCTGCGCAAGATGAGCAAGCGGTTCCGGCAGCGCGGGCTGGCCGAGCACGACGTGCCGTACGGCCCGCGCGGACCGGCTCCGGAGAGCCCGGACGCGAGCGAGGTGACCGGTCTGATGGCCGACGCCGTCGCCGTGCTGCTGTTCGTCGCCGTCACCGCCTATGCGATCTTCGGCGGCGCCGACTTCGGTGCCGGGTTCTGGGATCTGGTCGCCGGTGGCGCGGTCCGTGGTGAGCGTCCCCGTGAGGTGATCGACCACTCGATCGGACCGGTGTGGGAGGCCAACCACGTGTGGCTGATCTTCTGCTTCGTCGTGCTGTGGACGGGCTTCTCCGAGGCCTACGCGTCGATCACCCTGACGCTGTTCGTCCCGCTGACGCTGGCGGCGTTCGGGATCGTGCTGCGGGGATCGAGCTTCGCCTTCCGCAAGACCGTCTTCCGCACCCGTGACCGCCGCAACTTCGGCGCCGCCTTCGCGCTCTCCTCGGTGCTCGTCCCGTACTGCTTCGGGGCGGTCGCCGGAGCCATCGCGTCGGGGCGGGTGCCGGCCGGGGGTGAGGCCGGCGATCCGTGGACGAGCTGGGTGAACCCGACGTCGGTGCTCGGCGGCGTGCTCGCCGTCGTCGTCGTCGCCTACCTCGCCGCCGTCTACCTCGTCTGGGACTCCCGCCGGCTCGGTGATCAGGCGATGGTCGAGTACTTCCGACGACGGGCCGTCGGCGCCTCGATCGTCGCCGGCGTGGTCGCGTTCGTCGGCATCTTCGTCCTTCGTGCCGACGCCCGCTACCTGTTCGACGAGCTGACCACCAAGGCGCTGCCGCTCGTGATCCTCTCCGCGCTCTGCGGCACGGCATCGCTCGTCCTCCTCGCCCGCGACGCCGAACACTGGGCCCGGCTGCTCGCCATCGGCGCGGTCGCCAGCATCGTGATCGGCTGGGGCGTGGCGCAGTGGCCGTACATCCTGCCGGAGAGCCTCGAGGTCGAGGACGCCGCCGCGCCGTCGGGCACGCTCGACGCCATCCTCGTCGCCGCGGTCGGCGCCGTGCTCATCGTGCTGCCGGGCTTCATCTTGCTCTACGTCCTCGACCAGAAGAGCCTGCTCCCGGAGGAGGGCGTCGACTGACGGCGAGGACGGCTCGACTACGTTCCCAACGCCGCGTCCAATCTCGGCGTAGCCAATCCGCCATGAGCCTCGTCATCGCCATCCTCATCGTCGTCGGGGCAACCGCGGTGGCGATCGCGGCGATGCTGCTGGTGCGTCGCAACGCGCCGGATGGCAGCTACTTCAACGACGGCGATCGCGCCGCAGGCGTGTTCGGCGTGTTGGCGACCGGGTTCGCCGTCCTGCTCGGATTCGTCGTCTTCCTGGCCTTCACCAGCTACGACGCGGCCCGCGCCGGCGCCGAGGCGGAGGCGCTCACGGTGGCCCAGCAGGTCGAGACGGCGCAGTTCTTTCCGCCGGACGGTGGCGCCCGAGCTCACCGGCGAACTGGTCTGTTACGCCCGCTCGGTGGCCGGCGTGCAGTGGGAACGCATGGAGTCCGGGACGCTGGGCGAGCAGGTCAACCCGTGGGGGGTCGAGCTGTTCCGGACGCTGCGGACGGTCGAACCGGAGACGGCGACGGAGCAGTCCGCCTACGACAAGTGGCTCGACCAGACGTCGGCGCGCGAGGAGGCCCGCAGCGATCGGATCCACGGCGCCGTCGGGGTGATCCCGACGCCGCTGTGGCTGGTGCTGTTCTTCAGCGCCGGTCTCATCTTCGTGTTCATGCTGTTCTTCGCCGACAGCGGCGAACGGGCGGTCGTCCAGGCGTTGCTCATCGGCACGGTGGTCGCGGTGATCACCGCGATGCTGCTGCTGCTCAACTTCCTCGACAATCCGTTCCACGAGCGACATCGGCGGCCTCCGCCCGGTGGCGATGGAGCGAACGCTGGAGATCATCGATCAGGAGCTGACGATCGCCGGCCAGGACGCCCCGCCACCGTGCGACGACCAGCGGGAACCCGCTGTAGGCGGCGGCGTGGACTGGCTGACCTCCCTGCCGGCGGGGCTCCTCGTCGTCGGTTGTCTCGCGTTCGCCCTCCTGATCGCCTTCGGCGCCCGGCTGGCGGTACGCGCGCTCGTGCCGGCCGGCGAGTACGACCAGGTGCCAGAGCGTCGCGTCGCCCCTCATGCCCGCGCTCGGCGCCGCCTTCGGGGTGCTGATCGGCCTCACGCTGGCCAGCGAGGCCGGCTACTTGAAGTCGGCTCAGGACATCGTCGCCGACGAGGCCGTCGGCGGCGTCGCGGCTGGCGTGGGCGGCGACCAGCCCCGGCGTCCGAGTCGGAGCCGATCCACACCGCGCTGCGCGAGTACCTCGAGGCGACGCGAGCCGGCGAGTGGCGCGGCGCCGGAGCCGCGGACGGCGACCCCGGCGTCGCCCGTGCGATCGCGACGCTGGAGCAGGTGGTGCGGGCCGAGGCGGCCCGCACCGAGCTGGGCACGCCGGCCAGCACCGAGCTGCTCGTCTCGTTGGATGCCGTGACCGGCAGCCGGCGGCAGCGGGTGGCCGCCGCGTCACGGCAGATCCCCGTGCTCTACGTCGTCACGCTGGTCGTGGGTGGGGTGGCGTTGGTCGCCAACGCCGGCGCGCTCGGGTTCCGCAGCAGCGTGCGGACCGCGCTCCTCGTCGTCGGCCTCGCCGTCGTCGTCGGGCCTGAGCCTGGCGCTCCTCTTCTCCCTCGGCGCACCGTGGAGAGGGCCGCTCATCGTCAGCGGGCGCCCGATCGACGCCGTCGTTCGCGACCTGCAAACCGGCTTGTTCGGATAGTCGATTCGCGGCGAGCGGTCAAGGTACGGTCATAGCGTGGTGACGCGGGCATCGGGCGGTCGTCCGGAGGCGGTCGAGCGCGTCCGTCGGCCGCATCCGAGCCGTCGTTCGATCTGGCGGAGTCGAAGCTCCGTCCTGCCTGCGGTCCGCCCGGGGATCGTTGCTCGGACCGCACTGGTCGACCGGCTGGTCGCCGCGTCCGCGCCGTCGGTGATCTCCGTCGTCGCCCCAGCTGGCTACGGGAAGACGACGTTGCTGGCGCAATGGGCCGAACGCAAGGAACCGCGGGTGGGATGGGTCAGCGTCGACGACCGCGACAACGACCCTGTCGTCCTCCTGACCTACATCGCCGTGGCGCTGGACCGCATCGAGCCGATCGACCCGAGAGTGTTCCGCGCGCTCGCCTCGTCCGGCGCCGGCATCGAGGTTCCGCGGCGGCTCGTCTCCGCGATGGAAGGAATGCGGCACCCGGTCGCGCTCGTCATCGACAACCTCGAAGCGGTCACGAACCCGGAGAGTCTCGACGCGATCGCCGTGCTGGCCCTGGGACTGCCGGTGGGTTCGCAGCTGGCGATCGGTTCACGGGACGCGTTGCCGCTTGCCGGCCGCGCGCCTACGTGCGCAGGGCGGCATCGTGGAGGTCGGGATCGACGATCTGGCGATGGATCCGCACGAGGCGGGCCCGTTGCTCCTGGAGGCGGGGGTCGAGCTCGCCGACGCGGACCTGCGATGAGCTCGTCCGGAGGACCGAGGGCTGGCCGGTCGGCCTGTACCTCGCCGCGCTGGCCGTGAACGCAGGTGGCTCCCCGACGACGGCCGGAGTGGCGTTCACCGGCGACGACCGGTTCATCGGGGACTACCTGCGCTCGGAGTTCCTCGACCGGGTCTCGCCCGCGGAGGCGTCGTTCCTGACCCACACGTCGATCCTCGACCGGATGTGCGGTCCGCTCTGCGACGCCGTCCTCGGCGTCACGGGATCGAGCGACGCTCCTCGAGCGGTTGGAGAGCCGCAACCTGCTGGTGGTCCCGCTCGACCGACGCCGGGAGTGGTACCGCTACCACCACCTGTTCCGAGAGCTGCTCGTGTCGGAGCTGCGGCGACGTGAGCCGGAGATGGTCGCCGAGCTCCACCTCCGCGCCGCGGCGTGGTGCGAGGCGAACGGGCATGCCGGAGACACGCCATCGACCATGCCCAGGCCGCGGGCGACGCCGACACGGGTCGGCGCGCCTCGTGTTGCAGATCGCCAACCCCGTCTGGGCGAGTGGACGCTCCGACACCGTCCTGCGCTGGATGGAGTGGTTCGAGGCGAACGACCTGATCGAGCGCCACCCGGCGATCGCCGTGCACGGGGCGTTGATGTTCGCGCTGGCCGGTCGGCCGGGCGGCACGGAGCGCTGGGCGGCCGCGGCCGAGGCGACGTCGATGACAGGAGTGCTCGCCGATGGGAACACGATGGAGGGCACGGTGGCCTACATCCGGGCGCTCCTGTGCCGCGACGGCCTCGAGGAGATGCGACGCGACGCCCAGATCGCCTGGCAGGGACTCAGCCCGGCCAGCCCGTATCGGGCGACGATGCTCCATGTCGAGGGCCTCTCCCATCTGCTCGAGGGCGACCCCGACGCGGCGGACGCGTTCTTCGCCCATGCCGTGGACGCGGCGACCCGCGCCGGCGTGCCTGCCGTTCGTCCCCGTCCTGCTCGCCGACCGCGGCATCGTGGCGATCGAGCGCGGACGACTGGGCGGCGGCCGGTACGTTCGCCGAGCAGGCCATGGCGATCATGCAGGGCGGTCAGTTCGACGACTACTGGACGAGCGCCCTCGTGTATGCGTGGGCGGCCCGGGTCGCCGCTGCAACGCGGTGACCCGGAGCAGGGACGACAGCTCGTCGCACGGGCCGCTCGGCTGCGGCCGCTGCTCACCTACGCCCTTCCCGTCGTGTCGGCCCAGGCGCTGGTCGAGATGGCGCGGGCCTACATCGCGCTCGCCGATCCGGGGGGTGCCCGGGCCGTCCTCCGGCAGGCCAACGACATCTTCCAGCAACGGCCCGCCCTCGGCAACCTGCCGCAGCAGGCCGACGAACTTCGGGCCAAGGTCGAGACGATCCGCGCCGAAGGCCTGGGGGCGTCGTCGCTCACGACCGCGGAGCTCCGGCTCCTCCCGCTGCTGCCGACCCACCTGTCGTTCCGGGAGATCGGGGAGCGGCTGTACGTCTCCCGGCACACGGTCAAGACCCAGGCGATCTCGATCTACCGCAAGCTCGGCGTCTCGTCGCGCAGCGAGACGATCGAACGCATGCACGAGCTCGGCCTGCTCGAACAGGTCTGAGGAACCGGACGCGAGCCGCGACGGGGCGGTGGTCTGCCGTGCGCCGTGATGTCGTCCCATGTGGGTGATGCCGACCGGGATTGTCCGGCGTTACCGTCGCAGAGTGACCGCACGAGAGCCCGTCGGCCACAGAGTGGCGGACGACGCGGCGACGAGCGCCGCGGCACCACCGCAGTCGCCGGCTCCTGCGGGACCGGTCGAGCTCCTCAAGAGTCGGAGCTACGTCGCGCTGCTCGTGCTCGGCGCCATCCTCGGAGTCGTCGTCGCGACGGTGGCGTACTTCTTTCTGAAGGGCGTCGCCGAGACACAGCAATACGTCTTCACGACGCTGCCCGGAGATCTCGGGTTCGACGCGGCACCGATCTGGTGGCCGATTCCGCTGCTCGCGGTGAGCGGACTGCTGGTCGGCCTGACGATCCACTACCTGCCCGGAACCGGCGGGCACGAGCCTGCAGAGGGATTCAAGCCATCCGGCGCAGTGCTTCCGATCGAGCTTCCCGGCATCATCATTGCGGCGTTCGTCACCCTCAGCTTCGGGGCAGTGCTGGGACCCGAAGCACCGCTCATCGCCATTGGCAGCGGAATCGGCATCCTGGCCATACATCTGATCAAGCGAGACGCGCCGCAGACGGCAAGCATTGTGATCGGCGCAGCAGGAAGCTTCGCCGCGATCAGCACGCTCCTGGGCTCTCCGATCACCGGAGCCTTCCTGCTCATGGAAGTGTCCGGGCTCGGTGGTCCGTTGCTCGGAGTCGTCCTCGTACCAGGCTTGCTTGCCGCCGGCGTGGGCTCGCTGATCTTCGTCGGACTGAACGCATGGACGGGTTTCGGGACCTTCTCGCTGGCCGTCCCCGACATCCCGGAGTTCGCCACACCCGACGCAGCCGAATTCCTCTGGGCGGTCGGGATCGGCCTCGCCGCCGCCCTGCTCGGAAGCGGTATCCGACGGCTGGCGTTGCTGCTCCAGCCCGTCGTCGAGCACCGGAGGGTGTTGTTGACACCGGTGGTCGGAGTAGCGGTTGCTGGCTTCGCGATCGTCTTCGCCGAGGGGTCCGACCGAAGTTCCTCGGCGGTCCTCTTCTCCGGGCAGAGCGCGCTGCCCACGCTGATCCAACAAGCGGACACCTGGACCGTGGGCGCGCTCACCCTGCTCGTCGTCTGCAAGAGCCTCGCCTACAGCGCCTCATTGAGCGCTTTCCGAGGCGGTCCGACCTTTCCCGGCATGTTCATCGGCGCCGCGGGCGGCATGGCCCTGTCCCATCTTCCGGGTCTGCCGATGATCGCCGGCGTCGGCATGGGCATCGGGGCGATGACCGTGGCCATGCTGGGCTTTCCGCTGACGTCGGTCCTGATCGTCGCCATCCTCCTGCAAGCCGACGCGGGCGCCCTGCTGCCGCTCGTGATCGTCGCCGTCGTCGTCTCCTACGTCACATCCGCACGTCTCGGGCCGTCCGAGGCGTGAACTGAGCGCATCGGCCCGCGTCGGCGCGTCGGGAGCTCGGCGTCCGGGGGGACGACGCCGAACTCCTGCTGGCGAGAAGACCCGTCCAATCCCCATGGGAGCCGAGACACGCCTGGAGCGCATCGTCCGGTCGGGATGAAACTGGCCAAGATGCGGACGGTTGGGGGGCGGCTTCGGCAGTCAGCCAGGAGCGCGGGCTATGCAGGAATCGGCGCCGGCGAAAGGACGGGCATGACCGACCGCGAACAGCTCGAGGTCGCGATCGCCGCCCAGGAACGGCTCCGGGGAGTTGTGGCGGACGAGGTCAGCGACCTCACGGTGGCGTCGCTACGTGAGCGGCTCGAGGTGCTCGCGCGTTCGAGCCAACGCCGGCGCCACGCCACGGTGCTCTTCGCCGATGTGCACGGCTTCACCGCCTTAGCGGAGACGACCGATCCCGAGGTTCTCAGCGGCATGATGAACGAGCTGTGGGTCCGCCTCGACAGCGTGATCGCGTTCGCACGGTGGTCCGTGTCGACAAGCACCTCGGCGACGCCGTGACGGCCGTTTGGGGTGCTGAGTCCTCGAGCGAGAACGATCCCGAACGGGCGGTGCGCGCAGGGCTCGAGCTGCAACGCGGACTCACACTCGACCATCAGCAGTCCGGTCGCTCGCTGGCCATGCGGGTCGGCATCACGACAGGGCCGGTGCTCCTCTGAGATCGCCAGCACGCACGAGTTCACCGCGATGGGCGACACCGTCAACGTGGCGGCGAGGCTGGATAAAGAGCGCGCCTGTCGGTGGGGTCCTCATCTCACAGCGACACGTATCGCCATGTTCGTGGTGTGTTCGACGTGGACGCCGCAAGAAGACCGATCACCGTACGGGGCCAGCGCCGAGCCCGTCGGCGTGTACATCGTCCACCAAGCGAACAAACCGCCGACCTTCCGCTATCCCCTCACGCGGGGGTGGAAGGCGTGGAGACCCGCATGGTCGGACGCGACCGAGAGTTCCCACGGCGCTGAAGCTCAGCGTTCGAGGCGGTCGCCACAGATGCCGGCTACGCTCGGCCATCACGCTGATCGGCGAAGCGGGCATCGGAAAGCTCGCCGCCTGCTCTACGAGCTCGAGCAACTGGAACGGACCTGCTGCCGACGCCGGTGTACTACTTCAAGGCCCGAGCTCTGTCCACACGAGAGAGAACGTGCCGTACGGGGTGATCCGAAGATCTGCTGGGCAGCCGCTTTCGAGATCCTTGACAGCGACCCGCCCTAGCCTCGTCGCCGAGAAGCTCGCCGATGGCTTCGCTGGGCACCTCTCGGCCGCACGAAGCCGAGACTGCTCGGGCACTGGCTCGGATTTCGACATGCCCCCGTCACAGGCGACGGGCAGGGGAACCCCGGAGCGCCGCGAGCCCGTCCACGGTGTGCGGCGCCCACTTCACCCAGCTTCTATTCGATCGCTGGCCTCGAGCCAACCAGTGCTGATACGTCCTGGAGGACCTGCATTGGGCCGACGACGATTCGCTCGATCTGCTGGAGAGCCTGCTCGGTCGGGTCCAAGGATCAGCCACGTGCTTGTCGTCGGCGCGGCCCGGGCAAGCCTGCTCCATCGTCGGCCGGAGTGGCTGACAGCCTGCCCTACCGCGAGACGAGCTGTCTCACGCTCTCGGCACGGAGGCCACGCGCAGCTCGTCCACGATGTCATCCGGCTTGAGGGCGGTGACCCCGACGAGAGTCGCCGACCTGGTCGTGCAGCGCGCCGACGGCAACCCCTTCTTCGTCGAGGAGCTGATCAAGATGCTCATCGACGACGGGGTCATCCGTACCGGCGCACCGGGCGACCCTTGGGAGATCGATCTCACCCGCCTCGAGCCGGCCACGATCCCCGCGACGTTGACGGGAGTGCTCGAGGCACGACTGGACACGCTCAACGGGCAGCGAACGCGACGCAGTTCAGCGGGCATCGGTCGTTGGCCGTGTGTTCTGGGACGACGCCGTTAGAGCACTCGCACCGGCTCGTCCCGCAACCGAGACCGACCGACGCGCCGGAGGCAGCCCGCGATCGAGAGTTGATCTTCCGGAGCGAACGGCCGTCGCTCGAGGTGAGCATCGAGTACGTCTTCAAGCACGCCCTCCTGCGTGATGTCACGTACGAGACCGTGTTGCTGCGTGATCGCAAGCGTCTGCACCGACTGGTCGCCGACTGGCTCGCAGCCAACGCCGGCGACCGTCTCGGGGAGCTGCTCGAGGTCATCGCCGAACACCGCTCGCTCAGTGGTGACGTCGAAGCGGCCGCCGAGCTCTTCCACACCGCCGCCGGTCGAGCCCTGAGTGCCGGCAGGTCGGCGGGTGCGAAGCGGCTGGCCCGTCGGGCCCTCGACCTCTGGTCCAGCGCGACCGCCGAAGCGCCCCCGGAAGCCGCGGTCGCGCTCGCCGACGCGTGCTGCCGGCTCGGAGAGTTCGACGAAGCGGACGTCCGCGGTCACGCGGGTGCTGACGTCGCCGCTGTCACCCTCGTGCGAAGCAGAGGCGCTCTACATCGCCAGTTGGATCGCATCCGAGCGGGGCGACCGCGAGCGCGAGCGGCACAGCTGCTCGATCGAGCCTTGCCGCTCGCCGAGTCCGTCGGAGGAACCGTGTTGATCCATGTGCTCACGGGTCTGTCGTGGCTCGAGTCTGGCGCCGGTGATCTCGACGAAGCCGAACGGTATGCACGCCTCGCCCGCTCCCTCGCCGAGGAGGTAGGCGACCTGACCGAGGCCGGCCGCTGCTTGAACACCCTCGGAGCCGTCATGTCCGTCCGAGGGGACGTAGACGGAGCGGCCCGATGTGCCGAGCGCACCGCGCGCGCTCGTGCAGTCGATCGGCGATCTCGAGAGCGAGGCGATCGCTCGTGGGCAATCTCGGCGTGTGCGCTCACCTCCAGGGTGACGCCTCGGGTGAAGTCTCGCGGTATGACGAAGCGGCCGAGCACTATCGAGCCCAGCTGGCGCTGATGATGCGGCTCGGCCTCGAGCAGGTCAGCGTGAACACGAGGCTCAACCTCGCTCAGGTGAGCGTTCGTCTCGCGCGCCCTACCGAAGCCGAGGCGTATCTCGAGGAGGCTTTTTCGATCACCGGGCTCCAACGGACACGATCACAGGAGCTCTTCGCGGTGATTGTGCACGCTGATCTCCTGCTGCACCTCGGCCACACCGACACGGCGCTGTCCCTGCTTGGTGCCGCCCGCCGTGATCAGGCGGCACACGAGAGCGATCGCCAAGAGATCGAGCGGGTCGTTGACGCGTGCCGGCCTGAGCACGGCGGCCGTCGAAGCGGCGATGACACGCGGGGAGCACCGCGACATCGGTGTCCTAGTCGACGAGCTCCGGGTGAAGCCGCCTGAGTGAGGGCCAACCGGCGCGCTCTGGCATCGCTTGCGTCGACGTTTTCCTCCGATCCAGGCCTTCACTGCTGACACAGGTGGTTCCTGGCTCCGGTCGGGCCCGGGACCCTGGCTGCTAGCGTCGCTCGCACGTGCGTCGACGGGCGGGCGCACGGGAGGGAGGCGTGAGGATGCGTACACGAATTCGATGCTGCGTGCTCGTGGCCGCGCTGCTCGGCGCCCCAGCCCTGGTCGCGGGCACTTCCCCGCCCACGGCGGCCGCAACCGCGGATCATCGTGAGCCGTTCACCCGTGAGGTCGAGCCGTGGATACCCGGGAGCCCACCCTCGACGCCGCCGGCCGTCGAGCTGACCGCGGCGTGCGTCCGGCGGCGTCGGGGATCGGGAGCTGGAGGCGGTGTTCGGCTACGAGAACCTGAGCCCGTTGTCCGTCTACGTCGGGCTCGATCCTGACATCGACGTCCCCGAGGGCAACGTGATCGTCCGAGAGACGCGTCGCCGGCGCCCGTCGCGTCGCACGACGGAGAGCGAGGTCGCCGGACCGCAGGCCACGCTGTTCCTGCCCGGGACCCATCGTCACGTCTTCGCCGTCCGGTTCAAGAAGAACGAGACGGTCGCATGGCGGGTGCGCGTCCCGTCGTTCGACGACCCCGTCATCGATCCGGGTTGGAAGGTCACGGTCGAGCCCCGGCATGCCCGGTGTGGGCGGCGGGTGCCCGAACACTTCGCCGTCGTCCAGACCGCCGCTGTGAGCGCCGGTCCGGCCAACATCGTTCGGGGACAGAGCGGCGGCATCACCGCGTACGACGTCGAGGTCGGCGCCCAGTCCGTCAACGTGGTGTGCAGCCGCGGTGGGAGGGTGCTCCCGTTCAAGCAGATCGTCGGATGGACGATCGAACCCAATTTGGTGCCGCTCCGACGAGGCGAGATCGTCGAAGAGATCGTCGTCGGCAACGGGGCCCGCTTCCAGATGTCGAAGACGCGTGTGCGGGGTATCGTCGACGTGTTCAAACCAGTGGAATGGTTCGGTCCGATCGCCGACGTGACCGGTCGATGCGCCTTCGGGGGCGAGGTCGTGAAGAGCGAGGTCTTGATCACCCCATCGTCGTCGACGGGGCGGTCGACCGCCTTGTCGCCGAATTCGTGCTCCCGGGAGGGGTCAGGATCCGCTGAGCGACCGGCCGGTGTCGAATGACAGGATCTGCGTCGTGGTCCGCCCGGCCGTTCCCCTGTCGCGACACCTGCTCAGGGTGCGTGATCTGATCGACCGCGCGTACGCCGAGCCGCTCGACGTCGCCGCGCTCGCGCGCAGCGCGGCCGTCTCGCCGGCGTACTTCAGCCGCAGCTTCAAGGCCGCGTTCGGCGAGACGCCGCACCAGTACCTCATGAGCCGGCGAATGGAACGAGCGAAGGCCCTGCTGAGGGCCGGCGATCTCACCGTCACCGACGTCTGCTTCGCCGTGGGCTTCTCCAGCCTCGGCTCGTTCAGCACACAGTTCAAGCGACTCGTCGGCGACAGCCCGAGCGCCTACCGCGAGCGTGACGGCCACGACGAGTTGGAGCGGGTGCCGGACTGCTACGTGCGCATGTGGACCCGGCCGCGCACGTGAGGCGATTGGGCACGTTTCGAGAAGCCCGCGACGACCCGCCTTCGTATGGTCGTCGGCATGGAGAAGATCACGTCCAAGGACGGCACGACAATCGCGTTCGACCAGCTGGGTGAGGGCCCACCGCTCGTCCTGGTGGCGGGGGCGTCGTGTGACCGATCGGTCGACGCCCCGCTCGCCGCCGCGCTCGCCGCGGCAGTTCACGGTACTCAACTACGACCGCCGTGGCCGGGGTGACAGCGACGACACGCTCCCGTTCGCCGTCGAGCGCGAGGTCGAGGACATCGATGTCATGCTCGCCGCCGCGGGTGGCTCCGCCACCGTGGTCGGGCTGTCGTCGGGCGCGGCCCTGGCCGCCGAGGCCGCGGTCCACGGGTTGCCGATCGACACCCTCGTGCTGTGGGAGCCACCGTTCAGCGTCGACCCGGACGGGGTGCGACGAGCCAAGGAGTACGCCACCGAACTGGACGAGCTGCTCGCCGCCGACCGACGAGGCTGACGCGCTGGCGCGCTTCATGCGGCACGTCGGCCTCCCGGAGGACATGATCGCCGGGATGCGCCAATCGCCCTACTGGAAGCTCGGCGAGTGCGTCGCTCCGACGCTGGCGTACGACGCCGCCGTGCTGGGCGACAGCACGATCCCGGTCGAACGGTACGGGCGGATCGAGGCTGCCACCCTCGTCCTGGCCGGGTCGGAGAGCCCCGCGTTCATGCGCACGGCTGCGGCGCAGGTCGCCGCGGCGATACCAGGCGCCCGCCATGACGTCCTCGACGGCCAGGGTCACAACGTCGCCGGCGACGTCTTGGCGCCAGCTGTCGCGCAATTCCGGGATCGAGGCCACAGCTCATGATCACGGGAGTCGGTCTGGTGTGCGTCTGGGTCCTGGACATGGACGATGCCCGCGACTTCTACGTCGGCAAGCTCGGCTTCGAAGTGGGTGTCGACATGGTGCGCGACGGATTTCGCTGGCTCGTCGTCCATGCCCCCAGCCAGCCCGAAGTGCCGCTGATGCTCGTCGTGCCCGGGCCCCCAGCGGTCGATGACGAGACCGCCGGGCAGATCCGATCGCTGGTCGCCACCGGCTACCTCGGACCCGGTGCCCTGGCCACGGACGACTGCTGGGCGACGTACCGCGAGCTCGAGGCCAAGGGAGTGGAGTTCATCGAGAAGCCGGAGGAGCGCTTCTACGGCATCGACGCCGCGTTCCGCGATCCGTTCGGCAACCATTGGCGGCTGACCCAGCCCAAGCCGCTCGGCATGGGCGACTAGGCCGGTCGCGATGAGCGCCCGGCGCACTTCGCCCGGTGGCTATTCGAGTGCGCTGATGCTGAAGGCCAGGGCGAAGCCGACCGTGGTGAAGATCCCGACGAGCTTGCCGCCGTGCTCGAAAGCCTCCGGCATCATGGTGTCGGCGAGCATCGTCAGGATCGCGCCGCCCGCAAAGGCGAGGACGAACGCCACCACGCTGGCGGACGCCGAGTCGAGCAAGGCGTAGCCCGCCAGCGACGCCAGGCCGGACACCGTGACGACCAGGACCCAGAGGTAGATGATCCGGCTGCGCGCCCACCCGGCGGTGACGAGGCCGGTCGTCGCGGCGATGGCTTCGGGAAGGTTGGACAGGAACACCGCGACGAGCATCGCCGCGCTGACCGAACCCGTTTGGAGCACCGTGAGGCCGAGGACGAGTGATTCGGGGATCCCGTCGAGCACGATCCCGAGGACGATGGCGAGCGGAGAGCCCGCTTCCTGTTCGCCGCTCGACCGCTTGCGCGCCGATCCCCCCATCCGGTCGATGAGCACGTCCCCGAGGAAGAAGACGCCGGCCCCGGCGAAGAGTCCGAGGGCCACCGCACCTTCACCGTCGGCGGTCTCGAACGCCTCCTCGACCAGTTCGAATGAGACGGCGCTGATCAGGACACCGGCGCCGAAGGCCATGATCAGGCCGAGCGTGAACAGCCCGATACGGAAGCGCATCGCGAGGACGCCGCCGATCAGCAGCGAGGAGCTCGCGATCAGCCCCCAGACGAGCGACTCGACCACGGCCGCACACGTTGACACAAACCGAGCGACCCGGCGCTGATACGACTGCGGTGATGACCGAGCCGGAGCGAGCGCGACTGGATCCTCCACGTCGATCTCGATCAGTTCCTGGCCGCGGTGGAGGTCCTGCGGCACCCCGAGCTGGCCGGCCGCCCGGTCGTGGTGGGCGGCGACGGCGACCCCGCCCGGCCGCGGCAGGTCGTGGCGACGGCGTCGTACGAGGCCCGCGCGTTCGGCGTGCGGTCGGGAATGCCGCTGAGCACAGCGGCGCGCAAGTGTCCGGGAGCGGTGTTCCTCCCGATGGATCGCCCGGCGTACGAAGCCGCCTCGGACCGGGTGATGGCGGCGTTGCGGTCGCTCGGGGTGGTCGTCGAGGTGTGGGGCTGGGACGAGGCGTTCGTCGGGCGTGCGCACCGGGAGACCCGCAGGCTCGGCCCGAGAGGTGCAGGCGACGGTGTTCACCGCCACCGGGCTGCGGTGTGCGGTCGGGATCGGGGAGACCAAGCTGCTGGCGAAGACGGCGACGGGATTCGCCAAGCCGGGGGGCATCGCCCGGATGACCCGCCGGGAGTGGATCGAGATCATGGGCCACCGACCGGTCACGTCCGTGTGGGGGATCGGCGATCGCACCGCGAGCCGGTTGGCCGACGCCGGCATCCGCACGGTGCTCGAGTTGGCACGTGCGGATCCGGATGACCTGGCGCGCCGGTTCGGGCCGAGGATCGGGCCCTCGCTCAAGGTGCTGGGACTCGGCGGCGACGACGCGCCGGTGGTGGACGAGCCGTACGTCGCGAAGTCGCGCAGCCAGGAGGTGACGTTCGAGCACGATCTGACCAGTCGGGCCGCGATCGACGAACAGGTCGCCCGGCTTGGCGACGGAGGTCACTGAGTCAGTGGTGGCGGAGGGTCGGCGGGTGACTCACGTGGCCGTCAAGGTGCGGACGGCGACGTTCTTCACCCGGACGAGGATCCGCAAGCTCGCCGAGCCGACGCAGGATCCGGCGGTCACTGCTCCGGTCGCCCGTGACCTGCTCGACCAGTTCGAGGTCACCATGCTCAGGCGGGTCCGGCTGCTCGGGGTACGAGTGATGCTCGAACCCTCGTGAGCGCGGCCGCTCGAGGCGCATCCGAGGGTTTCGGCGCGCCGGAGGGCCCGCGCCCCTGCCGGGCGGGAAACCCTCGGATCAGAGGCTGAGGCGGGGGAAGACCCGACGGGCGTTGCCCTCGTAGATCTGCGCGGCGCTGAGCGTCGGTGAGGTCGGCGGCGTCGATGTAGCGCCGGGTGTCGTCGTAGTGGTGGCCGGTCTCGGGATCGATGCCGCGCACGGCGCCCACCATCTCCGAGGCGAACAGGATGTTGGCCGTCGGGATCACTCGCAGCAGGAGGTCGATGCCGGCCTGGTGGTAGACGCACGTGTCGAACCACACGTTGCCGAGCACGGCCTCGGCGAGCGGGCGCAGCTTCATGTCCTGGGCCACGCCGCGGAAGCGTCCCCAGTGGTACGGCACCGCCCCGCCACCGTGGGGGATGATGAACCGCAGCGACGGGAACGTCGCGAACAGGTCGGACATCATGAGCTGGGTGAACGCGGTCGTGTCGGCGCCGAGGTAGTGCGAGGTCGTGGTATGGAAGTTGGGGTTGCAGGCCGCGCTGACGTGGATCATCGCCGGGACGTCGAGCTCGACGAGCTTCTCGTAGAGCGGGTACCAGAACCGGTCGGAGAGTGGCGGAGCGTCCCACGCGCCGCCGCTCGGGTCCGGGTTGAGGTTGCAGCCGACGAAGCCCATCTCGTTCACGCACCGCGCCAGCTCGGCGACGACCGGCTCGATCGGCGCGCCGGGCGACTGCGGGAGCTGGCACACCGGCGCGAAGTTCTCGGGATACAGGTCGCAGACCCGGCGGATCAGCTCGTTGCAGTGCTCGGTCCAGAACCGGCTGGTGTGGACGTTGCCCAGGTGATGCCCCATCCAACTCGCCCGCGGCGAGAACAGCGTCAGATCCGTGCCGCGCTCCCGCTGCAGACGCAGCTGGGCGTCCTCGAGGCTGTCCCGGATCTCGTCGTCGGAGATCGTGACCGTCCCCTTCTCGCCGACGTGATCGGGATCGGTGGCGAGCGCCGCCCGCTGACGGTCGCGGTACTCGCCGAGCTGGGGTGGCGCGGTGGTGTAGTGGCCGTGGCAGTCGATGATCATCGGTCCACGTGACCGTATCGTCGGGCGCCGCAGCATCTGGGAGGTCGTGATGAACCGACACGTCGTCGTCCGTCAGATCCGTCGCGCCGATGCGGCCGTCATCGCCGGGCTGGGGGAGGCGGGCGCGGCAACCGTTCACGAGGCGATCGGCCGCCGCGGGTTCGTCGGGTCCGACATCCGCCCGATCCAGCACGATGTGCGGCTCGCCGGGTCGGCGGTGACGGTGTCGAGTCACCCGGGCGACAACCTGATGATCCACGCCGCCGTCGAGGTGTGCCAGGCGGGCGACATCCTCGTGGTGGCGAACACCGCGCCGTCGACGCACGGGATGTTCGGGGAGCTGCTGGCCAGCTCGGTGATGGCGCGGGGCGTGCGCGCCCTCGTGGTCGACGCCGGCGTCCGCGACACCCGCGAGCTGCGCGAGCTCGGCTTCCCGGTGTGGTCCCGGCACGTGTCGTGTCAGGGGACGGTGAAGGCGACGGCGGGCTCGGTGAACGTGCCGATCGTGCTCGGCGGGGTCGTGATCTCGCCGGGTGACGTGATCTGCGCCGACGACGACGGAGTCGTGGCCGTCCCCGTGGCGGAGGCGGAGTGGGCGCTCGAGCAGTCCCGGATCCGGATCGCCGCCGAGGAGCAGACCCGGGCCAAGCTGAAGGCCGGGGAGCTGGGCGTCGACTTCTACGGCCTGCGGGCCAAGCTCGCCGAGCTCGGCGTCAAGTACGTCGACTCGCTGGAGGGGTGACCGTGCGCGTGGCGGTGCTCGGGCCTGGGAGAGGCCGGTGGGCGGTTCGCCGCCGACCTCGTCGCGGCCGGTGTGGAGGTCGCCGCGTTCGACCCCGGGCCGGTGCCGTCCCCGGAACGGGGTCGAGCGATGTGCCGACGCCGGAGGCCGCGGTCGACAGCAGCCGAGGTCGTGCTCGCCCTGACCGGACCCGCCGAGGCCGGCGTCGTGTTCGACTCCGTCGTGGAGGTGCTGGCGGCGGGCGCGATCTTCGCCGACCTGACCACGAGCCCGCCGGCCGCGAAGGCGGAACGGGCCGCGCTCGCCGACGGCCAGAGGCAGGACGTTCGTCGACGTCGCGCTGATGGCGCCCGTTCCCGGACGCGGCCTGCGCACCCCGGCGCTCGCGTCCGGACCCGGCGCGGCGGACTACGCGGCGGTGATGCGCCGGCTCGACGTGCCGGTCGAGGTGATCGACGGCCGGGCCGGCGAGGCGACGACCCGCAAGCTGCTGCGCAGCGTGACGATGAAGGGGCTCGCCGCGGTCGTGATCGAGGCGCTCCGGGCGGCGGAAGCCGCCGAGCTGTCGGAGTGGCTGTGGGCCGATCTCGTGGCCGAGCTGACCGCCGCCGACGAGCGGCTCCTCGTCCGGCTGGTGGAGGGCACCGGGGTGCACGCCGGCGCGCCGGGTGCACGAGATGGAGGCCTGCGCGGCGATGCTCGAGGCGCTCGGGGTCGACCCGGTGATGACCCGGTCGACCGTCGAGGCGCTGCGGCGCGTCGCCGTCGCGGGCGTCCCGGAGGTGCCCGATCAGACGGCCTGATGGTGCTCGGACCGCTCGTAGTGCTGGCGCAGCAGGTCGATGCCGTAGTCGTTGCCGTTCGGCGTGCGCACGACGGTGTGGACGTGGTGGCGCGTGGGCTCGTCGTTGGCGAAGACCACGCCGGGCTCGTGGTCGAACTCGATGAGGATCACCGGGCTCTGCACCTTGTAGTAGAAGGGGCTGACGTCGTCGGTGCCGCCCATCCAGCAGAAGTGGGTCTCGTCGAAGTGCTTGGTCACCTCGTCCAGCTTGAGCTCGGCGTGACCGTCGCGGATCCGTCCGACGTACGTCGTCGATGAGGTCGCCGAGCAGGCGGCGTTGACCGTCGGTCATCTCGTCGGCGCGCAGGCCCTCGTACTCCAACCGCCGGTTGTCCTGGAACGCGCAGGCCATCATCTGCCCGTCGATCGGGACGCTGCGCTCGGGGGGCAGGTCGGTGCTGCATGATCGACGGGTAGAGGACCGCCGTGCGGGCCTGCTCGGCTGACAGTGAGCGCACCATCGCGAGCCCGTTGCTCGTCCTCGGCGTCGAACGCGCGGAGCCCGGCGTGCGGCCCGGAGCTGACGTGGCACGGCTCGGTGCCGAGGAACGCGGGCGTGAGCACGACCTGGTCGCCGAGCACGAAGCAGTGGAGGTTGAGGTGGTGGCCGTCGAGCTGCCATCCCCACGGCTCGTCGTCCGACGGCGTGCCGAACACGCTGAGGAAGTACGCCCACTCGCCGTACTCGTCGCGGCTGTCCGTGATGTCGGCGAGCACCTCGTTGAAGCGCATGACCGTGCGCACGTCGTCGAAGCCGCGGGCGCTGAGACTGGCGCGCAGGAGGTCCAGCGCGGCGGCCCGCTGGCGCTGGTCGAGGTCCTCGAGGAGGAGGCCGTGGCGCATCAGGTAGATGTGCACGTTGCACCAGCGCCGCCAGTTGTCGGAGTCGACCGGGAAGGTGACCGCGTGCACGCTGCGTCGGGTCGAGCGAGGCGAGGAAGGCGTCGGCGGCGTCGACGATCGGCCGGGTCGACACGCCGGTCGTCGTGATCGGGAACAGGCCGGGCCGGACGCGTGCCGTCGGTGGTGATGCCGACGAACGGCTCGGCGACGCAGCGCTCGCCGAGGTCGACGTGGTCGCGAAGTATCTGCGGCAGCGCGGGCGGCAGCCGGCGGGCGGACAGGGGCGGCATGCGGCGCAGCCCGAGCGCCTCCCAGTCCTCCGTCACGGGGTCGGCGCCGGCGCGGGGAGCGGGTAGTCGTCGGCGTTCACGACCCAGCCCGGCCGCTCGGAGAAGTCGCGGCGGGGCGGGCAGAAGATGTCGATGAGCTGGTGGGGCATGTGGTGGAGGCTCTGCGACGTGTGCACGGTCGGCGGCGGGATGATCGTGAGGGCGGGGCTGGCGCAGAACTCGTGCTCGTCGTCTCGCCAGTCGGTCATGTCCACGGTCCACGGGCGTGCGGATGTGGTGGACGTAGTCGCCCTCCAGCTGTAGCGAGAGCTGCTCGAAGTCGTCGTGGTGGTGGGGCGACATGGTGTGCGGGTCGCGCGGTGCGTCGTCGACGTAGAAGTAGTTGACCATGATCGTGCTGCAGCGCAGGATCCGGCCGAAGCGGCCCGGCTCCGGCTTGATGTCGGCGAGCCGGTACACCCTGACGCGATGGCCGCCGGGCGGGTCCGGCCACGGCTCGAACGGGGCGACGTTCGGGTCGGGCTCGGCTGTAGACGTCGGCGTTGCGGCACCGGCGAGACGAGGTCCGGGGCTCTGGGTCGTGAAGACGCGGACGACCACGCCGTCGGACTCGACGCCGATCGTCGCTCCGCCCGGGGGCACGACGACGACGGCGCTGCCGGCGACCTCGACGTCTTCGCTGTCGGCGCGAACGCTGACGGCGGAGTCGGCCGACGGGAGCAGCACCATGTACTCGTCCGGTTGATCGTCGCGCCGCAGCGTGTCGCCGCGGCGGGCGAGCGAGAACACCGATGCAGCACGTCTGGCTGCGGACGGACCACGACTTGGTCCCGGCCGCCGACACCTCGTCGGGCTCGAGCTTCGGGAACTCGAAGTACTGCGGGGGGAAGCACGCCCCCGACGGCGTCGCGCTGGACGCTGAACGGGTCAACTGCGCTCGAGGATCACGGGCGTCGTACGGCACTTCAGCCCCCTTTCGTCGGCCAACGTTCTACCCGAAGTCGTAGAGGCGCGTCGGATTGTCGACGAGGATCGCGGTGCGGGTCGCCTCGTCGGGGGCGAACTCGGCGAGCAGATCGACGCAGGTCGCCGTCGTCGGGCATCCGGCGGACGTTGGGGTGAGGCCAGTCGGTGCCCCAGAGGACGCGGTCCGGCGCGAGATCGATCGACCGCTCGGGCGAACGGGACGACGTCGCCATAGCCCGGCGGTCCGTCGGCGCTGAGCCGCTCGGCCCCGGAGATCTTCACCCACGCCCGCTCGTCACGGAGGAGCTCGCACAGGCGGGCGAACGGCTCCTGCTCGAGGCCGGCGGAGGCGTCGACGCGAGCCAGGTGGTCGATGACGAACGGGACTGGCAGGCGATCGAGCACGTCGACGTAGGCGGGCAGGTCGACGGCGTCGAAGTGGAGGACGACGTGCCATCCGAAGGGGGCGACTCGTCCGACGATCCGCCAGAACTCGTCCATCGCCGGCGCCCCGCCGAGATGGGCGACGAAGTTGAACCGGACACCGCGCACGCCGGCGTCGTGGAGGGCGCCGATCTGGGCATCGGTGGACGAGTCGTCGATCATCGCCACGCCGGCGTAGCGGCCGCGACCGCGGCGGATCGCGTCGACCATCGCCGCGTTGTCGGTGCCGTGGCAGCTCGCCTGCACGAACACGGCCCGCGTCAGACCGAGACGCTCCTGGAGTTGCACGAACTGGTCGTAGCCGGCGTCGGGCGGCGTGTACGTGCGGTCGGGCGCGAACGGGAACTGTGCGGCCGGGCCGAAGATGTGGCAGTGGGCGTCGCACGCTCCCGGTGGCGGGGTGAATGCGGTCGGCGGATGGGGCTGGGGATGAGGCGGGGGGATGGTCGGAGCGTCCACGTCACCTCGGGTCGTCGATCTGGGCGGGTTCCGTTCCAGGTGTCGCGACGATTCCCGCCCAGATGGCTGGTTGGGACGAATCCCGCCCAGATGGGGGTGTGGGGGTCAGGACGGCCAGATCTTCGCCGCCGCCTCGACCACCCGCGACAGCTTGGCCCACTGCTGGTCAGCGGTGAGCTGGTTGCCCTCGACGGTGCTGGCGAAGCCGCACTGGGGGCTGAGGCAGAGCTGCTCGAGCGAGACGTACTTGGACGCCTCGTCGACGCGGGTGGCGAGCTCGTCGACCGACTCGAGCTCCGGGCGCTTGCTGGTCATCAGACCGAGGACGACCGTCTTGTCCTCGGGCACGAAGCGCAGGGGGGCGAAGTCGCCGGACCGCTCGTCGTCGTACTCGAGGAAGTAGGCGTCGACGCCGAGCTCGTTGAAGAGCACCTCGGCGACGGGCTCGTATCCGCCCTGGGCGAACCACGTGCTGCGGTAGTTGCCGCGGCAGAGGTGGATCCCGACGACCAGATCGTCGGGGCGGCCGGCGATCACCGAGTTGATGAGCTCGGCGTAGGCGTGCGGCAGCTCGTTCGGGTCGTCGCCGCGCTCCTCGGCACCGGCGCGCATGACGGGGTCGCAGAGGTAGGCGAGGTTGGTGTCGTCGAGCTGCACGTAGCGGCAGCCCGCCGCGTACAGCGCGTCGAGCTCGGCGCGGTAGCACGCGGCGAGGTCGGTGAAGAACAGCTCGAGGTCGGGATAGGCGTCGATGTCGATCGCCGCCCGCCCGCCGCGGAAGTGCACCATCGTCGGGGACGGGATCGACACCTTCGGGGTCTCGGTCACGATCGAGGCGAGGTAGCGGAAGTCGTCGACCTGGATGTCGCGCACGTGGCGCAGCGGAGCCGACGACCGACAGCTTCGGCGGCGTCATGTGCACGGTCTTCGGCGGCGTCCGAGCTGGCGGCGATGTTGCCCGTGACGGCGACCCCGTCGAGCTGCTCGAGGAAGTCGAGGTGGAACCACGCCCGGCGGAACTCTCCGTCGGTGACGCTCCGCATGCCGAGCCCCTCGACGGTGCGGACCGCCTCGGCGATCGCGGCGTCCTCGATCTCGCGCAGCTCGGCGGCGGAGATCTCGTCGGCGGCGCGCTTCGCCCGCGCCTCGTGCACGGCCGCGGGTCGGAGGAGGCTGCCGACGTGGTCGGCGCGGAAGGGCGGGTTCACCTGGGACACGAGCCCTGATTCTTGCAGCTACATCGCCGCGATGACGCGCGAGGTGGATGCAAGTTCGGGATGTGGACCGCGACGGCGAGGACGGCGCCCGGGATACGCCGCCTCGCCGTCGGGTTCTTGGGGGCGGCCGCCGTCGCTTCGTCGGAGAGGTCCCCAACTCCCTCTACGCACGGAACCGCCTGCGCGGATCTCGGATGAACGGAAAATCCACGCGCCGGGTACACATGGAGGGTGGCTCGGGCGAAGGAGAAGCAGAAGCGCCAGGCGAAGAAGTCGCTGGCGGACTACCACGCCAAACGGGACTTCGCGCGAACTCCTGAGCCCTCAGGTGGCGAGCCGGAGCCCAGTGCAGGCCGGCGTTTCGTCGTCCAGCGCCACCGTGCCCGCGCGCTGCACTACGACGTGCGGTTCGAGATCGACGGCGTCCTCGCCAGTTGGGCCGTGCCGCGGGGTCCCACGCTCGATCCCGCTGTGCGCCGGCTGGCCGTGCACGTCGAGGATCACCCGATCGAGTACGTCGACTTCGAGGGCGTCATCCCGCACGGCGAGTACGGCGGGGGTGACGTGATCGTCTGGGACCGTGGCCGGTGGGAGCCCTACGCCACCGACGATCCGGCGCAGGCGGTCGCCGACGGAGAGCTGCACGCCGACGTGTTCGGCGAGAAGCTCTCGGGCCGCTTCGTGCTCGTGCGCACAGGCGCGGACCGTTCGGGCAAGGAACAGTGGCTGATGTTCCACAAGCGCGACGAGCACGCCCGTGAGGGCTGGGATCCGGAGGCGTTCCCACGATCGGTGAAGAGCGGCCGGACCAACGACGAGGTGGCCGCGGAGCCCGACGCCGAGTGGCGGTCGGACCTCCCCGCCGCGATCGCCGAATCGAGACTGCGGTGGGATCCGCCGACCGCGGACGAGTTGGCGGCCCTGGACGCCCTGGGTGCCAAGGGCTCGTGGGAGTTCGACGGCCAGACGCTGCGGCTCACCAACCTCGACAAGGTGCTCTTCCCCGGGCGCGACGGCGAACCGCCGTTCTGCAAGCGCGACCTCATCCGCTACTACGCAACCGTCGCTCCGGTCATGCTGCCGTACCTCCACGACCGGCCCGTCAACACCCGCCGCTACCCCGACGGCGTGGACAAGTCCGGGTTCTGGCAGAAGGCGGTCCCTACGCACGCCCCGGACTGGGTCACCCGGTGGCGCAACGAGGCCGCCGATCCCGGCGAGACCGAGTGGTACGTCGTCGCCGACCGACCGGCCACCCTGGCCTGGCTGGCCAACTACGGCGCGGTCGAGCTCCACCCGTGGACCTCCCGAAGCGAGCGGCCGGACCTCCCGACCTACGCCCTGATCGACATCGATCCAGGCCCCGAGACGACGTTCGACGACGTGCTCGTGCTCGCCCGGCTCTACCGGCTCGGCGCTCGACCATCTCGGTGTGATCGGGCGGCCCAAGGTGAGCGGACGGCGCGGCCTGCAGATCTGGGTGCCAGTCGCGCCGGGGCCGCCGTTCGACCAGACCCGTGGATGGGTCGAGAAGCTCTCCGCGCCGTCGGCGCGACCGTGCCGGAGCTGGTGAGCTGGGAGTGGCGGGTGCGCGAGCGTGAGGGCCGAGCCCGCTTGGACTACACGCAGAACGCGATCAACAAGACCCTGGTCGCTCCGTACAGCGTGCGGGCGGCGGGCGGGAGCCCCGGTATCGGTGCCGCTCGAATGGGACGAGCTCGACGACCCCGACCTGCGCCCGGACGGCTGGACGATCGCCTCGACGCCGGACCGCGTCGCCGTGGGTGACCCGTTCGCCGTGCTGCGCACGACGGTGCAACGTCTACCCGACCTTTAACCGTTCTGTCGTTTGGAATCGGCCGCATCGGGCCGGTGTCAAACGACAGTTCGCTGTTCCGGCACCTGCTGCGTGATGCAGTGGATGCCACCGCCGCCGTAGGCGAGGATCGCCCCGACGTCGAGGGCGATCGTCTCGCGTCCCGGGTACTGCTCGGCGATGAGGTCCACCATTTCGGTGTCGGCGGCGTGGCCGCACACGGGAACCACGACGAACCCGTTGCCCACGTAGTAGTTGAGGTACGGGACTGCGACCCGTCGGCCGGCGACCGTGGTGAACGGCAGGACGCGGGACCTCGACGATCTCGAGCGCGCGGCCCGCGGCGTCGAGCGCGCCGAGCGCACAGCGGCGGTTGACATCGCACCGCAGCCAGTCGTCCTCGCGCTCGTCGTCGCAGCCCTGGACGACGAGCACGCCCGGCCGGGCGAAGGCGGCGACGTTGTCGACGTGGCCGTCGGTGTCGTCGTCGAGGGCCAGGCCGTAGGGCAGCCACACGATCGTGGCGACGCCGAGCTCGCTCGCGCAGTCGATCCTCGATGTCGCACCGGGTCAGGGTCGGGTTGCGGTTGGGATGGAGCAGGCACTGCTCGGTGGTGACGAGCGTTCCCTCGCCGTCGACGGCGATCGAACCACCCTCCAGCACCATCGGCACCGACCGCAACTCGTGGCCGGCTCGCTCCGCCCAGCGCCGCACGAGTGCGTCGTCCTCGTCCCACGGCGGGTACTTCTCCCCCCAGCCGTTGAACACCCAGTCGAGGGCGACCCGTCGGGTGCCGTCGGCGGAGAGGACGTAGATCGGTCCGCTGTCGCGCGCCCAGGAGTCGTCGAGAGGCAGCTCGATGACCTCGACGGCACCGCCGCACAGCTGCTCGGCGGTCGAAGCCCGAGCCCAGGCGCGGCGATCATCGTGACCGGCTCGAAGCCGGCGATCGTGCGGGCGACCTCGGCGTGGGCCTGCTCGGCTGCAGGCATCAGCTCGCCGTACAGCTCCTGACGCGCCGGCCAGCACATCAGGGTGCGCTCGTGCGGAGCCGTCTCCGCCGGCATGCGCAGTCCGGTGTCAGTCATTCCGGGCGCGTGGTGCCGTCGAGCGTGAGCAGCGGCCCGTAGAGGTCGGGCCGGCGGTCCCGGAACAGACCCCACGAGTGGCGATCGCGTCGACCGGCGTCGAGATCGAACGTCGCCACCAGCACCGCCTCGTCGTCGCGGCCCGCCTCGGCCACCTTGGCGCCGGTGGCGTCGGCGATGAACGACGATCCGTAGAACGTGATCTCGGTCGTCTCGCCGGTCTCGTGACCGATCCGGTTGGAAGCGACGAGGGGCGTGAGGTTGGCGCCGGCGTGGCCCTGCATCACCCGCTGCCAGTGGCCGCTGGAGTCCCACTCGGGATCAGGCGGCTCGCTCCCGATCGCTGTCGGGTAGAACAGCACGTCGGCGCCGAGCAGCGCCATGCAGCGGGCGGTCTCGGGGAACCACTGGTCCCAGCAGATGCCGACCCCCGCGATCCCGTGCCGGGTCGGCCACACCCGGAATCCCGTGTCGCCGGGGTTGAAGTAGTACTTCTCCGTGTAGCCGGGACCGTCGGGGATGTGGCTCTTGCGGTAGGTGCCGAGGGCGGTGCCGTCGGCGTCGATGACCACGACCGAGTTGTAGGTGGCCCGGTTGGCCCGCTCGTACACGCTGAGCGGCAGCACGACTCCGAGCTCGGCGGCCAGCTCACGGAAGTGGTCGACGGTCGGGTGCCCGTCGAGCGGGCGGGCCCGGTCGAAGTGCTCGGGGAGCATGTCCTTGCAGAAGTACGGCCCCTCGAAGAGCTCCGGGAGCAGCACGATACTGGGCACCCTGGGCCGGCCGCGTCCCGGACGAGCCGTTCGGCGGTCTTGACGTTGGCGTCGACCTCCTCGGCCATCGCCATCTGGACCGCGGCCACGGTGAGCTCCATGCGACTCGATGCTATGACGCGGGGCGAGATCAGGCCCCGAGCAGCTCGGTCTTCAGGTCGCGCTTGAGGATCTTGCCGTTCGGATTCCGGGGGAGCGGGTCCTCCTTGAACCAGATCCGCACCGGCACCTTGAACGCGGCGATGCGCGTGGCGACGAAGTCGCGGAGCTCCTCCTCGGTCGCCGACGTGCCGGGGGCGAGATGGACGACAGCACCCACCTCCTCGCCGAGTACGTGGTGGGGGATGCCGATGGCGGCAGCGTCGGTGACCGCGGGGTGCTCGAACAGCGCCGTCTCGACCTCGACGCAATAGACGTTCTCACCACCGCGGATGATCATGTCCTTGGCCCGGTCGACGATGTACACGAATCCCTCGTCGTCGATGCGGGCGACGTCGCCGGAGTGCAGCCAGCCGTCGCTGATCGCCGCCGCGGTCGCCTCCGGCTTGTTCCAGTAGCCCCTGACCACGTTGGGACCCTTGATCCACAGCTCGCCGACCTCGCCGAGCGGGAGCGTGGCGCCGTCGGCGTCGACGACCTTGACGTCGCAAACCGGAACCGGGACGCCGACGCTGTCGGGCTTGCGGCGGTAGTCGAGACCGCCGTTCATCGTCGTGACCGATGAGGTCTCGGTCAGGCCGTAGCCATTGGACGGCGTCCGGCCGGGAAACATCGCGTCGAGCCGGCGGACGAGCTCAGGTGCCGCCGGAGCCCCGCCGTAGCCGATCGAGCGCACCGACGACAGGTCGTAGCGGTCGAAGTCGGGGTGCTCGAGCACCTGCCACGCCATCGCCGGGACGCCGCCGAAGGTCGTCACCCGCTCCCGCTCGATGAGCTGGAGCGCCCGCTCGGCGTCCCAGCGGTGCATGATCACGAGGCCGCCACCGGTGGCGAGCGTGGCGACGAGGATCGAGTGGCACCCGGTGACGTGGAAGAACGGCACGGACAGCAGGTAGACGTTGCGCGGCGGCGGCTGGGTCGGGTCGGCCGCGGCTCCGGAACGGGCCGCCGTGCGCGTCGCCGAGTAGGCGAGGCTGAGCAGGTTGGTGCAGATGTTGCGGTGGGTGCCGAGTGCACCCTTCGGGGCGCCGGTCGTGCCCGACGTGTAGAAGATCGTGCAGTCGTCGTCGGTGGCGATCTCGACGTCCGGCAGTTCGAGATCGCGCGGGATCTCGCCGAGCACGTCCTCGAACGCGGCCGCGTCGCCGGGCAGATCGGCGCCGCCGGAGCGCGCGACGATCACCGCCTCGAGCCCGGCCAACTCGCCGGCGTGGGGCGCGAGTCGCTCGGCGCGATCGAGATCGCAGACGAGGATCCGGGCGCCCGAGTCGGTGAGGCCGTAGGTCAGCTCGGGTCCCGTCCACCACGCGTTGAGCGGCACCACCACCGCGCCCGCCGCAGTCGCCCCCCAGAAGGCCACGCTCCACTCCGGGAAGTTGCGCATCGCGATCGCGACCCGATCGCCGGGCTGGATGCCGTGATCGACGAGGCGATGGGCGAACCGGGCCGCGGCGCGGAAGTGTTCGGTGTAGCTGAGCCGGTCGAACGGTCCCGACACCGCGCCGGGCGCGTCACCGTCGTAGACGAGGAACTCGGCGTCACGGTGGGCGAGGCTGAGCTGCAGGATGTCGCGCAGCGTCGCCGGGGCGTGCTTCCAGGCTCGCATCGCGATCCCGCGCACGACCACGTCGTCCATCTCGAACATCGCGCCCGGGGCGACGAGCGAGGCAGTGACGTCGTCGAGGGACGGGACGTCGAGCGGAGGCGTCTCGATGTCACCCATCGCACCAGCATGGCGAGCGGGAGCGACGAGCGGGGAACCGAGCACCGGGGCGGCCGTAACCGACTGCACCCGATCCGGAAACACTGGCGAAACACGTGGTGCCTACGTTCGCTCAAGGGGATGCCGCTGCCCCTGCGGCAACGACAGAAAGGAAACCCATGGACACTGGCGCGCTGGCGTGGGTGCTGACCTCGTCGGCACTCGTGCTGTTCATGACGCCGGGCCTGGCCTTCTTCTACGGAGGCATGGACCGGAGTCGGAACGTGCTCAACATGCTGATGATGAACTTCTACTGCCTGCTGATCGTCCCCGTGCTGTGGGCGATCGCCGGCTACTCGCTGGCCTAGGTCGCCGCCGGACAACGACTTCATCGGCAACTTCGACGCCTTCTTCCTGAAGGACATCGGCATCCTCGACGACAACGGCGGTGCCATCGCAACGATCGCGTTCCTTGGCATGTTCGCCGTGATCACGCCGGCGTTGATCTCGGGCGCGGTCGCCGACCGGATGAAGTTCTCGGCGTGGGCGCTGTTCGTCCCGCTGTGGCTGTTCCTCGTCTACGTGCCGATCTTCAAGTGGGTCTTCGGCGGCTGGCTGGGGCAGCGAGGCTCGCTGGACTTCGCCGGCGGGACGGCGATCCACGTCAACGCCGGCATCGCCTCGCTCGCGGCCGTGCTCGTGCTCGGCCGGCGGCGGGGCTGGCCGCAGGAAGGCCATCCGCCGCACTCGATGCCGCTCGTGATGATCGGCGCCGGGATCCTGTGGTTCGGCTGGTTCGGCTTCAACGCCGGTTCGGCGCTCAACGCCAACGGCCAGGCCGCCCAGGCGTTCATGAACACGTTCCTCGCCGCGGCCACGGCCGGGTTGGCGTGGATGGTCGTCGAGTGGCTGCGGGACGGCAAGCCCACCAACCTCGGCGCGGCTTCGGGCATCGTGGCCGGCCTCGTCGCGATCACCCCGGCGGCGGGCTTCGTGCGCGGCGTGGCACCGATGGTGATCGGTCTCCTCGCGGGAATCGCCTGCTGCTACGCCGTCACGGTGAAGACCAAGGCCGGGTACGACGACTCGTTGGACGTCGTCGGCGTCCACTTCGTCGGCGGTCTCCTCGGCTCATTGCTCATCGGGTTCTTCGCCGACCCGGAGTTCTTCGGGCTCGACTTCAAGGAGGGCATCTTCTACGGCGGGGGCGCGAGCCTGCTCGGCGAGCAGTTGCTGGCCAACGTCGTGGCGATCGTGTGGTCGTTCGCGTTGACGTTCGGGATCATGAAGGCGCTCGATGCGACGATCGGGGTCCGGGTGGCCGAGGATGTCGAGGAGAGCGGGCTCGACCTGGCCGAGCACGCCGAGACGGCCTATCACGCCGGAACTGCCACGATGGAGCGGGCGTGAGCCCGGGGGGTTGAGGACATGAAGCTCATCACCGCGATCATCAAACCGTTCAAGCTCGACGACGTGAAGGCGGCGCTCAAGTCGGCGGGCGTCGTCGGCATGACCGTCACCGAAGTGCGCGGGTTCGGCCGCCAGGGCGGCCACACCGAGACCTACCGCGGCAGCGAGTACCAGATCGACTTCGTGCCCAAGGTCAAGCTGGAGATCGTCGCCGACGACGCCGTCGCCGATGGCATCGTCGACGCCATCACCGAGGCCGCCCAGACGGAGAAGATCGGCGACGGCAAGGTGTGGGTCACCACTGTCGACGAGCTGGTCCGCATCCGCACCGGCGAGCGAGGAGCCGACGCCATCTGACCCAACCCGCCGGTACGTTCGGGGAATGCGCCGATGGTCCGCCGTCTTCGCCATGGCGATCGTCGGCGGCCTGCACGGCGACCACTCCTGACGCGAGCGACACGCCGCCGACCACCGCCCCGACTCCGACCACCACGAGCCGCCGACGAGCCCCACGATCACCGCGGGCCCGACGACCAGCGACCACGTCACCACGACCACCACCACCACCACGACCACGACGACCACCGCGCCGACGACGGTCGCCCCGACGACGACCACGCTCCCGGGCATCGCCGGACTGGCGACCGACGCCCTCCAGGTGATCGAGATCGGGCGTTCGGTCGACGGCCGGCCGATCACCGCCGTCGAGCGGGGTACTCCGGGCGGCACCGTGGTGCTCGTCATCGGCGTGATCCACGGCGACGAGGCGGCGGGCGTGAAGATCGTCGAGCAGCTCGCGACCGCGCCCCTCCCGCCCGGCATCGACCTCTGGCTGGTCGAGTCGATGAACCCGGACGGGCAGGCGGCGGGCACGCGCACCAACGCCCACCTCGTCGACCTCAACCGCAACTTCCCGTACGCATGGGCGCCCCTGGGGGAGCCGGGCGACTCGCAGTACGGCGGTAGCGGGCCGGCCAGCGAGCCCGAGACGCAGGCGATCGTCGGAGTTCATCACCGCCATCCAGCCCGACATCGGGATCTGGTACCACCAGGACCTCTTCCGCATCTCGCCGGGCCAAACCGGCCGCGACGCCGAGGTCAGGGCGCGCTACGCGGAGCTGACCGGGTTGCCGCTCCTGTCGATCACCGGGGGCACCTACACGGGGGTCGCGGCGACCTGGCAACGCAACACGATCCCCGACGGGGTGGCGTTCATCGTCGAGCTCGGGCCGAGGCTCAGCGCCGCCGCGGCCGCCGTCCATGCCGCCGCCGTCCTCGAGGTCGCCACGCTCTGAAGGCTGGAGCCCCGGGTCAGGCCTCGTCGGCGATGAGGCGATGGTGGTGGATGACCTCGTCGACGATGAAGCGCAGGAACTTCTCCGTGAACGCCGGGTCGAGGCCCGACTCGACGGCCAGGGCGCGAAGGCGGGTGATCTGCTGGGCCTCGCGCACGGGATCGGCGGGGGGCATCCCGGCTTCCGCCTTGTAGCGACCGACCGCCTGGGTGATCTTGAACCGCTCGGCGAGGAGATGGACGAGGGCGGCGTCGATGTTGTCGATGCTGGCCCGGTACTCGATGAGCTGGGCGTCAACCCCCTCGCTCATTCACGGCAGTGTAGAAGGCAGCCCTCCGAGCAGGCCGTCCAGCGCGGTGTCGACGCCGGCCAGGTCCGCTCTGGCCTCGGCGACGATCCGGCTCAGGTACGAGACGGTGACCTCGTCGCGCTCGATCGCGCCGCCGTCGGTGTCGGGCGGCAGCTCGATCGCGTCGCCCCACTCCATGCGCACGGCGAACAGGCCGTCCTGTCCGGCGACCGGCTCGAGCCAGCCTCTCGCGATCGCGCGCGGCGGCAGCCGACCGATCTGTGCGTGACGCCAGCCCTTGATCCGATCGAGCGGCAGGTTGGGCACGTTCACGTTGACGACGACGGGGTCGGCGGGCGCGGCGGCGAGCACGGCGCGGGCGACGACGCTCCCGACGTGCGCCGCGGTGTCCCACTGCTGGTCGGCGATCATGTCGTCCCAGCCCTGGCCCTCGACACCGAAACCGGCGACCGCTTGGCTCACCGCCACCCCGCTCATCCCGCCGTTGCGAGCGGTGATCGCGGCGCCGACGGTGCCGGAGTGGTAGACGGCCCGGCCGACGTTGGCTCCCGGGTTGATCCCGGCGACGATCAGGTCGATGCGCCCGAACACCCCGAGCCGGGCGAGCATCGCGCACAGGCCAGGTGGTCCGGTGACCGACCACGCCTCGGTGATCCCGGCGATCGTGGCCCGGCGGACCTCGGGCCGGATGACGTGGAGCGCGCCGAGCGCCGCTCCGGCGCCGGAGTGCTCGGTCGCCGGCGCGACCACGACGACGTCGCCGTGGTCCCGCATCGCCCGGGCGAGGACGTGCAGGCCGACCGAGTCGATCCCGTCGTCGTTGGTCACCAGCAAACGGGGCATGGGGCCAGCATCGCGTGGAATCGGGCGTCACGCCCTGGTGCTGCCGATGGGCTCGGACTTGCGGACGTAGCCGAGCACCGGCGTTGCCTTGACCCGGGCGCGGGCGCCCTGCGGAACCGCCGTCCGTTCGTTCGACAGCCAGGCACTGACGCGGTCGGAGCGTCCGTCGTCGACGGCGATGAAGAGGGCGAACCGGTCCCGCCGGGCCAACGGGCGGAGCAGTCGCGGGAACGGGACGACACGTTGCGGACGGCGGGCGCGCACGACGAGTCCCTGGCGCTCGATCGTCGAGAACAGATCGAAGGCGCCGGCGATGGCCAGCCACACCATCCACAGCAGCGGCACGATGAGCACGGCGGCGAGGACGAGCGCGATCGTCTCGATCAGGTCGGCCTGATCGGGGAAGTCCTCGATGATCCCGAGCGCCGCATCGCCCCGCGCGATCTCGAGGAGGTAGCGCTGGAGCGCGACGACGCCAGCGCCGACGGCCAAGCCGATGAGGAGCATCAGCGCCGGGTGCCGGCCGTAGCCGGGGCGGAACGGGTAGCGCACCCGAACGACGTGCCACTCGCCGGTTGCGTTGCTCCACGCCAGCCGGTCGTCCTCCGGGACGATCGGCAGTTCGTCGGCGGCCCGTTCGGCGAGTCCGAGTGCTGCCGAGTAGGCGAGCGCCCGGCTGGCGCTGTTGGCGGCGGCCGCCGACGCCCCTTCGAACCCCCGCGGCTCCATCCACGCCCGCACGGACAGCCAGTGTTCGGCCCGCTGCAGCCCCGCGGTGGTCGGTCGCTGCGCCGCGCGAGCGGACCCGCTTCCACAGCCGCCAGGCGACGAGCAGGATGAGGATCGCCACCGCGGCGGCGATGGCTCGCGGGACGAGGGAGTCGGCGACGGCGGTCTCCTCCCCGCTGCGCACCGAGATCCACCACGACCGGGCCGGCGAGCGCGCAGGTGAGGATCGGCGGCCCGATCGCCCAGAGGGTCCAGCGGCGCCTGCGACAGGTGCTGGCGACGAGCGTCGGTCACGACGGACTTCGTGAATCGCCGCCACCATCGCCGCGACAGGCGCAGGCCGGCGATCTCGACGCCCGCTCCGGAGACCCCGGTGAGCGTGCCGGCAGTGAGCTTGTGGACGTGGTTGAGGACCTGCTGCTCGTAGCCGGTGAGCTGATCGCCCTCCCGGCCGCGCCGGTCGGTGAGCAGGACGACCTCGTGCTCGGCGTGCTCGATGCGCAGCCACCCGCGGGCGACGAGGTCGAGGAGGGTGGCGACGGCGGCCGGCGGCGTGACGACGAAGCCGTTGGTCAGCAGGCTGGCGACGGCGGGTGACTCGGCGCCGAGCTCCGCCGAGGTGGTGGACGCGACCATCCGCGGCGGTCTCGTCAGGCTGCTCGCCAGCGCGAGGAGGACGAGCGTCGCCGCCAGCCACCCGATCGACCACCACAAGGACCCCGCGTCTGGAGAGGTGAAGAAACCGAAGAGCGAGATCACCCCTACCTTCCCGCTCGACCCATCACGGCGTCATCATGGCACGGGGAACGCGATGATCCCTGCCACCTGCCGGGACGAGGCGTCAGGCTGGCCCCGGCGCGTGCTGAGCCAGGGCGATGCCTGCTCGCGTCCAGGGCCTCCTTGATCTCCGCCCGCAGCACGCGCTGCAGCCGGAGCTGCGCTGCCCGGCTTGGTCTTGACGCGCAGGCGCAACGTGACGCCTTCGGCGGTGATGTTCTCGACCCCGAGCACTTCGGGCGGTTCGAGCACGTCGGCGGCGAAGTCCGTCGACTCGCACACGCGTGTCGGCGACGTCGCGCAGCACCTCGCTCGCCCGCTCGACGTCGGCCTGGACGTCGATGGCCACGTCGAGCAGGGCCACCGACCACAGCTGCGACCGGTTGCCGACGCGCAGCACCTGCCCGTTGGGGACGTGCCAGACCGTTCCGTCGGGTCCCCGCAGGACCGTCGTGCGCAGGGTGATCCGCTCGACGGTGCCCACGGCGGTGCCCAGGTCGACCTCGTCGCCGATGCCGTACTGGTCCTCGATGAGCATGAACAGGCCGGTGATGCAGTCCTTCACGAGGGTCTGGGCGCCGAAGCCGAGAGCGATGCCGGCGATACCGGTGGCGGCGATCAACGGGGCGAGATCGACGCCGAGCTCGCCGAGGATCATGATGACGGCGACCACCCAGACAACAACGGTGGCGATGGACGCGACGACGGCCGAGATCGACGCCGCCCGAGCCTCTCGGCGGGGGTCGGTGATCGCACCACCCTTGTCGGTGTCGAGGCCGACCCGTTCAGCGCCCACGATCCGGCGGCGCGCTGGGTCATCACGAGGCGTCGGATGCCCCTGCGGACGCCCGCCGAGCGAGGCGGGCGACGATCCAGGCGACGACGACGATCAGCAGGATCGTCAGCGGGCGGCCGATGAACCAGTCGGCGGCCTTCGCCCACCCTTCGCTCCCGGTCGCATCCCAGACCGTCTCGCACACCGTCCCCGGGTCCTCGCCGCACGCATCGGTCAGGCCCGGATCGTCATCCGGCGGGGCCAGCAGCATCCGCCCACGGTAGTAACCCTCTGCGGCGAGGTAGCGTCCTTCCGATGTCACGGATCGCCATCGTCGGCACGGGCTACGTCGGGCTCACGACCGGCGCGTGCTTCGCTCATCTCGGCCACGAAGTCGTCTGTGCCGACGTCGACGCCGACAAGGTCGCCCAGCTCTCCCGCGGCGAGGTGCCCATCGTCGAGCACGGACTCGACCGGCTCGTCGAGGAGGGGCTGCGCTCGGGCCGGCTGCGATTCGTGGTCGGGGCGGCGAACGCCGTGAAGGACTGCGACATCGCGTTCCTGTGCGTCCCGACCCCGCAAGGCGAGGACGGCAGTGCCGACCTCTCGTACATCGAGGCGGCGGCGAGGGAGATCTCCGAGCACCTGCCGTACGAGAGCGTCGTGGTCAACAAGTCGACGGTGCCGGTCGGATCGACCCGGGTCGTCGAGCGCGTGCTGGACCGGCCGGACGTGAAGGTCGTCTCGAACCCCGAGTTCCTCCGCGAGGGGTCGGCGGTGCAGGACTTCCTGAAGCCCGACCGCATCGTCGTCGGCAGCACCGACCAGGCCGCCGCGATCAAGGTCTCCTCGCTGTACCTCGGGGTGGCGGCGCCCGTGATCGTCACCGACCCGGCGTCGGCGGAGACCATCAAGTACGCCGCCAACGCGTTCCTGGCCACCAAGCTGTCGTTCGTCAACGCCGTCGCCGCGATCTGCGAGGGCGTCGGCGCCGACGTCAACGACGTCGTGCTCGGACTCGGCTACGACAAGCGCATCGGCCAGGACTTCCTCCGCCCCGGCCCCGGCTGGGGTGGAAGTTGTTTCCGGGGCGACGAGACGCTGCTCGTCCGCGGGGTGGACGGCGTACGTCTGACTCGTTTCGACGAGCTCTCGGAGCGGTCCACGAACTCTCGTGGTCAGAGCTTGGAGGCGCTGAGCTGGAGGCCGGGGTCGGTGCGTCCCGAGTTCCAACGCATCCTTGCGGTAAGTGAGCGTCCGTACAAAGGCGACATGGTTCGGATCCGCACGAAGATGGGCCGCCGCCTCACGGTCACCGCCGACCACCCGATGGTCGCCAAGTCCTGGCACAGCGAACCGAGCATCGTCGAGGCGGCCAAGCTCACCACCGATCACTGGATTCCGATCGCACTCGGTGACCCGTTGATGCTGGGCGCCGCCGACTCGGAATTGTCGATCATCGACGCCATCGAGCCGGCCGGGCTGACATGGAGTGACGTCATCCTTCGCTTGTCCGACGAGCAGCGGACGTGGGCGCGGGCCGCAGATGCCTCGTTGCCGGCGCCCCGTCGACACGAATGTCGCCGGTCGGGCACCCTGCGGCTCACGGAAGCGGCGCTGCTCCGGCTTCCGATGCGCGGGGCGAGCCTGGGCACGGCAACCAACGGCACGTACGTGCCGGCGTCCATCCCCTTGACGGAAGAGATGTGGGAGGTCATCGGGCTCTACCTGGCCGAGGGCCACATCAGCACCGACGGCCGGCGGCGGCGGGTCTGTTGGTCGTTCCATCCGACCGATGAGGTGCATCTGGCGGACTTTGTCGCTGGCCAATTGCGTGCGCTCGGTATCAAGACGACGGTTCGACGCCTGGCGACGGCCCTTCAGGTGAGTGTCTCATCCCGTCTGTTCGCCGCGTGGTTCGAAGCGGTGCTCGGCGCGGGAACGAACGCCTACAACCATCGGATTCCCGATGTGGCCTGGGAAGCGACGGACGACGACAGGCGCGCCCTGCTGCGCGGCCTCTGGACTGGCGACGGGTCATGGTCGTTGGTCAACGATGGACCATCGGTCACGCTCGAATACGGCACGGTCTCCCGGGAGCTTGCCGACGGAATGCTCCGCATGCTCGGATCGCTCGGTGTCGTCGCTCGGCTCAAGGTCGCGCACCGTCGCCAAGAGCACCGTCGACACCTACTGGCTCGTCATCTCCGGTGCGGATCAGATCGAGGCGGCCATGTGGCTCCTCGAGCCGGACGAGCGCGATGCAGTGTCGACGACCATCGCTCGCCAGTCGAAGCGCATCGCACCGACCGGGTACCGGCTCGACGGTAAGGGAACGGCGTGGGTCCGTGTCGTGGATCTCGAGCCGTCACGCGACGAGCTGACCGTGTATTCGGCGGAGGTCGAGCACAGTCACACGATCGTCTCGTCGTTCGGGCTCGTGGCGCACAACTGTTTTCCGAAGGACACTCGGGCGCTGCTCAAGATCGCGGACGACGCCGGCTACGAGTTCGACCTCCTGGACGGCGTCGTTGCCGTCAACGACGAGCAGTTCGACCGGGTGGCCGAGAAGGTGCGGTCGGCAGTCGGGGGCGATCTGGCCGGGAAGACGATCGCCGTCTGGGGCCTGACGTTCAAGGCGCGCACCGACGATCTCCGGGAGTCGCCGTCGCTCGCCGTGATCGAGCGCCTGGCCGCCGACGGGGCGACCATCAAGGCGCACGACCCCACGGTGAGCGGGCCCAAGCCCGGCCTGCCCGACGGGCTCACGATCTGCGACGACTCCGTACGCGGCGTGCGAGGGCGCCGACGTCCTGGTCATCCTCACCGAGTGGGACGACTACCGGTGGCTCGACGCCGGCAAGGTGGCGGTGGCGATGAACCGCCACGCCGTCGTCGACGCGCGCAACCTGCTCGATCGCAGCGAGTGGCGCCGCGCCGGGTTCGAGTACCAGGGCATCGGCCGCTGATCGTCTCACCGGCCCACCTGCGCGCAGAGCGCGTCTCGACTCCCGGGCGGGACCGACACTGAGATCCGGCTGACACCCTCTGCCTAGGCTGCGGCGATGGCTCGCATCGTCGTCACGGGGGGTGCCGGCTTCCTCGGCTCGCACCTCTGTCGTGCCCTTCTCGATCGCGGCGACCAGGTGGTCGCGCTCGACAACCTGATCACCGGGTCGGTCGCCAACATCGAGGGGCTCTTCGGCCGAGCGTGGCTTCACGTTCGTCGAGCACGACGTCAGCCAGTACGTCTGGGTGCCCGGGAGCGTCGACGTCGGTGATGCACTTCGCCAGCCCGGCGTCACCCGCCGACTTCGAGCGGATCCCGATCCAGATCCTCAAGGTCGGAGGACTCGGCACGCACAACTGCCTCGGGCTCGCCAAGGCCAAGGACGCCCGCTTCTTCCTCGCGTCGACGAGCGAGGTCTACGGCGACCCGCAGGTCCATCCGCAGCCGGAGACCTACTGGGGCCACGTCAACCCGATCGGCCCCCGCGGGGTGTACGACGAGGCCAAGCGCTACGCCGAGGCGATGACGATGGCCTACCACCGCCACCACGGCCTCGACGTCCGGATCGTACAGGATCTTCAACACGTTCGGGCCGTCCAGATGCGGACCGAGGACGGGCGGGCGGTGTCGAACTTCCTCGTCCAGGCGTTGCAGGGCAAGCCGATCACGGTGTTCGGCGACGGCAGGCAGACCCGCTCGTTCTGCTACGTCGACGACGAGGTCCGCGGCTTCCTCGCCCTGCTCGACTCCGACATGACCGGACCCGTGAACATCGGCAACCCCGACGAGTACACGATCCGTCCAGCTCGCCGAGCTCGCCGTCGAGGTCACCGGTTCGTCCTCGCCGATCGTCTTCGAGCCGCTGCCCGTCGACGATCCGACCCAGCGCCAGCCCGACATCACGCTCGCCCGCGACCGGCTCGGCTGGACGCCGGAGGTGCCGCTGCGCACCGGGCTCGAGCGCACCGCCGACTACTTCCGCCAGGTGCTCGAGCTGTGACGAGATGACCGACGCCGTCCGGAGCCCGCTGCAGGGCACCATCGTCTCGATCGAGGTCGCGAAAGGGACCGACGTGCGAGCGGGCGAGGTCCTGTTCCTGCTCGAGTCGATGAAGATGCACCACGAGGTCGTCGCCCCGGAGGCGGGCCGCGTCGACGAGGTGCTCGTCGAGGTCGGCATGGCGGTGATGCCCGGCGACGTCCTGGCCCGCGTGGTCGTGGCCGAAGACGCGTCGGCGCCGAGCAGTCGACGCGAAGCGGAGCGCGAGCACGGTCGAGGCCGACGTGACGGAGCGAGCCGACCTCGCCGAGGTCCGCGAGCGACATCGGATCGGGCTCGACGAGGCCCGCCCGCCGCGGTGGAGAAGCGGCGCGCGGTCGGCCGCCGCACGGCACGGGAGAACGTCGCCGACCTCGTCGACGACGGCTCGTTCGTCGAGTACGGCCCGCTCGTCATCGCCGCCCAACGGCGCCGCCGCGACCTCGACGACCTCATCGCCAACACCCCCGCCGACGGGATGATCGGCGGGCTCGGCACCGTCAACGGCGACCTGTTCGACGGCCACGCGGCGCGGGTGGTCGCGATGTCGTACGACTACACCGTGCTCGCCGGCACCCAGGGCACGAAGAACCACTACAAGAAGGATCGCCTCTTCGAGCTCGCCGAGCGCATGCGACTGCCGATCGTGTTCTTCACCGAAGGCGGGGGCGGGCGACCCGGCGACACCGACACGCCGGGGATCTCCGGCCTCGATTGCCTCGCCTTTCTCTGGTTCGCCCAGTTGTCCGGTCTCGTCCCGCTCGTCGGCGTCAACGCCGGCTACTGCTTCGCCGGCAACGCCGCGATCCTCGGCTGCTGCGACGTGGTCATCGCCACCCGCGACTCGAACATCGGGATGGGCGGCCCGGCGATGATCGAGGGCGGCGGGCTCGGCGTGTTCGAACCGACGGCGATCGGACCCAGCGAGGTGCAACAGGCCAACGGCGTGGTCGACATCTCCGTCGCCGACGAGGCCGAGGCGGTGCAGGTCGCCAAGCAGTACCTGTCCTACTTCCAGGGGCCGCTGGCGTCGTGGGACTGCGCCGACCAGGCGTTGCTGCGCCAGGTCGTGCCGCCCGACCGCCTGCGCGCCTACGACGTCCGCCGCGCCGTCGAGCTGCTCTTCGACTCGGGCTCGGTGCTCGAGCTGCGGCGGGACTTCGGGATCGGGATGATCACCGCGCTCGCCCGCATCGAGGGACGCCCGGTGGGTGTGATCGCCAACAACCCGGTGCACCTCGGCGGCGCGATCGACAGCGACGGCGCCGACAAGGGCGCCCGCTTCATGCAGCTCTGCGACGCGTTCGACATCCCCTTGATCACGCTCTGCGACACGCCGGGGATGATGGTCGGTCCCGACGTCGAGACGACGGCCCTCGTGCGCCACTGCAGCCGGCTGTTCGTCACCGGGGCCAACCTCACGGTGCCGACCGTGGCGATCGTGCTGCGCAAGTGCTACGGGCTCGGCGCCCAGGCGATGATGGGCGGGTCGACGAAGGCGCCGGCGGCGTGCGTCGCCTGGCCGACCGGCGAGTTCGGCGGGATGGGGCTGGAGGGAGCGGTGCGGCTGGGCTACCGGAAGGAGCTCGAAGCGGTCGACGATCCCGAGGCGCGCGACGAGCTGTTCCGGGCGATGGTGGAGCGGATGTACCAGCACGGCAAGGCCCTGAGCGCGGCCTCGTACTTCGAGATCGACGACGTCATCGACCCGGCCGACACCCGCCGCTGGATCGTCGCCGTGCTCGACTCGTCGCCGCCGCCGGCACCCCGCACGGGCAAGAAGCGGCCCAACGTCGACACCTGGTGAGCTGCAGCGCCGAGCTCGTGGGCGTCGCGCTCGTGGCTGCGGGGGCGGCGACGGTGCAGCTGATCGCCGGGTTCGGGTTCGCCCTCGCCGCGGTGCCGCTCTTCTCGGTGGTCATCGATCCGCACGACGCGGTGATCGTGTCGCTCGGGATCGCCACCCTGACGAGCGGAGCCCAGGCGTGGGCGGGTCGGCGAGACCTGCGACCGCGGCGTCGCCCGGGGGATGCTCGCCGGCGCGGCGGTCGGCCTCCCGTTGGGTGGCTCGATCTATCTCTGGGCCGACAACCGGGTGCTCGGGATCGTGATCGGCGTCGCCGTGCTCGCCTCGGTCGTCGTGATCTCCCGGGGCCTGGACTTGCGCCACTCCGGCCCCGGGCTCGACGTCGGCGGGGGAGTGCTCTCCGGCGCCCTCACGATGTCGTCGAGCGTCAATGGTCCACCGCTGGTGTTCGTCCTCCAGGCGCGCCATTTCGGGCCGGTGCCGTTCCGCAGCACGATCACGACGGTGTTCGCGGTGCTCGACGTGGTCGGGATCACCGTCTTCGCGGCGACCGGGGAGATCGGCGGCGACGAGCTCGCCGCGATCGCGGTCGCCTTGCCCGGTGTGGCGGTGGGGGCGGCGGTGGGCATCGCCCTGCGCCGCCATCTCGATGCGGTGCGCTTCCAGCGGCTGGTGCTCGTCCTGCTCGTCGTCGCCGGGATCTCGGCCATCGTGTCCGCGCTGGCGGCGAACTGACGGTCGAATCCCTACATCTGGGCGGGATCCGTCGCGACAGGTGGAACGATTCCCGCCCAGAACGCCGATTGGGACGATTCCCGCCCAGATGGAGGTCAGCGGCCGAACATCGTCAGCCACTGCTCGCGTGACGACGGGCGGTACACGTAGTTCTGCTCGCGGATCGCGGTCATCGTGGCGCTCGACGGCAGGGCGTAGCGGTGGCCGGGGTAGACGATCGTGTCGTCGGGCAGCTTGGCCAGCCGCTGCAGGCTCTCGTACATCTGGGCCGGATCGCTGCCCGGCAGGTCCGTCCGTCCGCAGCCGTCGAGGAACAGCGTGTCGCCCGAGACCAGGCGGCCGTCGACGAGGAAGCACTGGCTGCCCGGCGTGTGGCCCGGGGGTGTGGACGAGCTCGATCTCGATCGAGCCCACCGCCACCCGGTCGCCCGGCTCGTGGGCGACGAGCTCGCCCTCGGCGATGCCCGTGGTGCGGGCGACCCACGGCGCCTCGTCGTCGCTGGACGTGGATCGGGCAGCTCACCCGCTCGAGGAGGCGGGCGACGCCCTCGATCGTCGTGACCCATCATCGAGCCGCCGACGTGGTCGGGGTGGTAGTGGGTGGCGAGCACGCCGGTGACCCGCATCCCGTCGGCCTCGACCGTGTCGACGAGGTCGTCGACGGCGTACGCCGGATCGACCAGCAGGCACTCGCCCGTCTCCCGGTCACCGATGGCGTAGACGAAGTTCACCATCTGCTGGGCGACCGGATCGGCCGTGGCGAAGTCGCGTCCGGACAGCAGCTGGCGGAAGTACAGCCGGTCGGTCGACGAATCGCCCATCGCCGCCAACGTACTGCCGCCCGGCGCGGGCGGGCGAGGCCCCGTACGCTGGCGCTGTGTCCGAGCGCCTCGATCACCTGGTCGCCGGCCAGCCGATCGTGTTCGGGGGCGACCGGGTGACGTACGTCGACGACGCGCTCGCCGAGGCGTTCCGGCCCGGCGACCGGCTTGATCGTCGTGCAGGACACCGGCGACCTGCTGCACGTGCCGGCCGCCGCCGAGGAGGCCGCGGCGCGGGCCACGGACGCCGCCGTCGCGGCCTTCGCCGCGCTCGCCGGGTGCGACGACGAGCAGATCACCGAGTTCTTCGACCGCTTCGCGGCGCGACTCGACGACGACGATGTCGTGGCACCGATCGTGGCCGCCAACGAGGCCGACGTGGCCAAGGCCGCCGCCGCCGGGCGATCGACGACCCGGCTCGTGCTGAGCCCGCGGATGCGCGACGACATGATCGCCGGCCTGCGGGGATGGCGCGACTCGCCGTTGCGGCGCGACGACGTGCTCGGCCGGATCGAGCACGAGGGGTGGGCCGTCGAGGCCCGCCGGGCGCCGCTCGGCGTCGTCGGGTTCGTGTTCGAGGGCCGGCCCAACGTCTTCGCCGACGCCACCGGCGTCGCTGCGCACCGGCAACACGGTCGTGATGCGGATCGGGTCCGACGCCCTCGGCACCGCCGAGGCGATCCTCGACCACGCGCTCGCGCCCGGCCCTCGCCGACGCCGGGCTCCCGCCGGGCACGGTCAGCCTGGTGCGGTCGCCGAGCCGGGCGTCGGGATGGGCGCTGTTCGCCGACCGGCGCCTGTCCCTCGCCGTCGCCCGCGGCTCCGGCACGGCGGTCGCCCAACTCGGCGCGGTCGCCCGTCAGGCCGGGACGCCCGGTGAGCCTGCACGGCACCGGCGGGGCGTGGTTGGTGGCGGCGCCCGACGCCGACGCCGAGCGCTTCCGCGCCGCCGTCGTCAACTCGCTCGACCGCAAGGTGTGCAACACGTTGAACGTGTGCTGCGTCCCGGCGACCCGGCCCGATCTCGTCGGCGTCTTCCTCGACGCGCTCGACGAGGCCGCCGCAGCGGAGGGGGACGGCGGCCCGCCTCCACGTCGAGGAGTCGTCCCGCGACGCCGTGCCGGCGGCGCGCTTCGCCACCGAGGTGAAGATCCGCCGCGCCGACGGTGAGCACGTCGAGCCGGCCGCGTCGGTGCTCCCGACCGCCGACCTCGGTCGAGAGTGGGAGTGGGAGCACTCGCCGGAGGTGACGCTCGTCGTGACCGAGGGCGTGACGGACGCGATCGCGCTGTGCAACCGGTACAGCCCGCGTCTCGTCGCCTCGTTGATCAGCGCCGACCCGGCCGAGCAGGAGCGCTTCTACGCCGCCGTCGACGCCCCGTTCGTCGGCGACGGCTTCACCCGCTGGGTCGACGGGCAGTACGCCCTCGACACGCCGGAGCTCGGGCTGTCCAACTGGCAGGGCGGCCGGCTGCTGGGTCGCGGCGGCGTGCTGTCCGGCGACTCGGTGTTCACCGTTCGCCACCGGGCGACGATCTCCGACCCGGACCTGCACCGCTGATGGGCCGTCCAGGCGCTGCTCGCGCGGGTCGCTCGCGGTGGCGGTCGCCGTGGCGACGGCGGCGTGCAGCGATGCCGGCGTGCGCACGGAGTCGGCACGCGAAGGCCCGACCGAGCGACCGCCGACCACCGCCGGCGACGAGCGACCGTCCGCCGAGCACGCAGCCGCCCGCCACCGAGCCGCCCGACCACCGAGCCGCCGGCGACCACCTCGCCGACCGAGGGAGAGGCGTCGGACACCGCGGGTGACTCCCTGTTCCCCGAACTCGGCTCCGCCGACCTCGACGTGCAGGCGTACGACGTGCGCCTGACGTACGACCCGGAGAGCCGGCAGCTCGACGGCACGGTCACGATCTCCACCGCCGTGGCCCGGGCGGTCGACGAGATCATCCTCGACGCCGGCGACTTGACCGTCGAAACGGTCACCCTCGACGGAGCCGACGCCGAGTTCGAGCACCGCGACGGCGAGCTGGTCGTCGATGCCGGGGACGGCGTGGGACCGACGCGCGCCGGACGAGCCGGTCGAGGTCGCCGTCACGTACCGGGACGAGGCCGGGGCCGTTCCGTCGAGTGGGCTCTCGCCCGAGGGCTGGTTCCCGACCGACACCGGGTCGTACGTCCTCAACGAGCCCGACGGTGCGCACACGTGGATGCCGGCCAACGACCATCCCTCGGACAAGGCGACGTGGCGGTTCGAGCTCACCGTGCCCGACGGCACCGCGGCGATCGCCAACGGTCATCTCGTCGAGCAGCGGGAAGGCCGTGAGCCAGGACACGTGGGTGTGGGAGCAGCGCGAGCCGATGGCCACCTACCTCGTGCAGCTGCTGACCGGCGACTACGAGGTGCTCGACGGCGGCAGGGCCGGCGACACGCCGCTCGTCAACGTCGCCCTCCGCCGCGACGTCGAGCGGATGCAGCCGTACTTCGACCTCACCGACGACCAGATCGAGTTCTTCGAGCCGCTGTTCGGTCCGTACCCGCTCGACCAGTACGGCCTCGCCTTCACCGAGAGCTTCCCGGCCTGGCCATGGAGACCCAGGGCCGGTCGCTGTTCTCGCGGGACGACTTCACGCGCCGACGAACCGGGTCTGATCCAGCAGCTGCTCCTCGCCCACGAGCTCGCCCATCAGTGGTTCGGCAACGCGGTCACACCGGCCGACTGGAGCGATCTGTGGCTCAACGAGTCCTTCGCCACCTACGCCCAGTGGCTGTGGCTCGATCACGTCGGGCTCTGGGACCTCGAGGCCCAGGCGGAGGCGAACCTCCGGCAGCGCCAGAGCCCGACCGAGCCGACCGGTGAGCCGACGCGTGGGAACCTGTTCGGCTACGAGCGCTACGACGGCGGCGCCGTCGTCGTGCACGCCCTGCGCGGGCAGCTCGGCGACGATGCGTTCTTCGAGCTGCTCCGGCGGTGGGTCGCGGACAACAACGGCACCTCGCGTACGAGCGCCGACTTCATCGCGCTGGCGGAGGAGGTCGGCGGCCAGGAGCTCGACGAGTTCTTCGCCACCTGGCTCTACGCCGACGCCCTGCCGCCCGAGTACCCGTGACCCCCGTACTGCATCGGGCTCGATCGACGGTTCAGCGACCGGACAGGGCGGCCGAGGAGGCGGCGCCAGACGCCGGCGAGCCGCCGGCCACCGGGCGGTGCCGGCTTCGGCGGCGTCGGCGCGGCCGGCGAGGCGGAGTCCGGCGTTGATGCCGATCCAGCGCAGCGGCTCCGGTTCCCACCGCCGCGACCGGTGCCCGACCCACGGGAGCCCGACCAACTCCGTGGCGCGGCCGCTGATCAGGTCGGCGAGCGTGCGGCCGGCGAGGTTGGTCGTGGCGACGCCGTCACCGACGTAGCCGCCGGCGACCGCCAGTCCCTCGGCCCGGTCGAAGGCCACGCGCGCAGTGCCAGTCGCGGGGCACTCCGAGCGGCCCGCCCCAGTGGTACGGGAACGCGACGTCGCCGAGGCAGGGGAACAGCTCCCGCGCCGTGTCGACCAGCAGCCCGCGGACCCGCTCGTCGGTGTCGTACGCCGGCTCGATCCGCGACGCGTAGTGGTACGGCGCGCCCCGTCCGCCGAAGGCCAGCCGTCCGTCGGCCGTGCGCTGGCCGTAGATGATCGTGTGCCGGCGCGTCGGCGAACGTCGGCCGGCCGGCGAGCCCGATCCGGGACCACTGCTCCTCGCTCAGCGGATCGGTCGCGACCATCAGCGAGTAGAGCGGGGCGAGGGTACGCCGGCGGCCAGGCAGTCGCGCCCCGTACGCCTCGGTCGCGAGCACGGTCACGTCGGCACGGACGGTTCCCCCCGTGGTCGTGACCCGACCCGGCTCGATGGCCGTGACCGGCGTGTGCTCGTGGATCCGCGCCCCGCGGCGTTGCGCCGCGGCGGCGAGCCCGTGGGCGAGGCGCAGCGGATGGATGGCCGCGCAGTCGGGCGTGTAGACGGCCATGCGGGTGTCGGTGCGCGCGGCACCGGGCCTCGGCCTCGACGGCCGAGAGCCGGCGGAGGTGCTCGTCGCCGAACCCGAACGAGCGCGCTTCCTCGAGCTCGGCCAGCAGCCGGGACTCCTGGGCCTCGGTGCGGGCGAGGGTGATCGTCCCGCCCTTGGTGAACTGCGGCGTCGATGCCCTCGTCGGCGACGACCCGCCCGACCTCGTCGACGGTCGCGTACATCGCCTGCTGCATCGCGATCGCGGCCTCGCGGCCGCTGCGGCGGGCGATGGTGCCGATCCCGGCGGCGAGCAACGCCGAGCACCACCCGCCGTTGCGTCCGCTCGCGCCGAAGCCGACGACCTCGCGCTCCAGCACGGCGACCCGCAGGTGCGGATCGGCGCGCACGAGGTAGTAGGCGGTCCACAGGCCGGTGTACCCGGCGCCGACCACGGCGACGTCCACGTCGGCGTCGCCGGCGAGCGGCTCCCCGGTCACCCGCATCGCCTCCGGCAGGGTCGCCGCCCACATCGATCCGACCATCACATCTCGGGGGCTGCGCCCCCGAACCCCATCGCCAGCCTGCGCAGGCGGCGTGTAGCTGGCGCTCGCTCGGCTGGCATGTGCTCGCTGCGCTCGCCCATCGGCCGCGTACCATACGCCCGTGCCTGGACACGGTGCGGCGGGCCCATCGCCGTTCGCCCCGCCGACAGGACCGCAGGCCGGCTGGTACCGGGACCCGTACGGCTACCCGGTGCTGCGCTACTTCGACGGGAGGCGCTGGACCCACCACACCGCCGGGATCGTGGCGCCGCCGGCACCACGCCAGCCGCACCCGGTGCTGCCGCTGCAGGTCGCCGTCGGCGCGGTCGCGGTCCTCATCGCCTCGCTGCTCGCCAGCCGGTACCTGCTCGACTACCTCGTCCGCTTCGAATGGCCGATCGCCGTCTACGCCCTGATCGGCGTCGTGGTCGGGTACGGACCGTCGGTGGTGTGGTGCGGCTACGCCAGCCGCCGCTGGGGGACCGGCCGCGCCGCGGCTGATCTCGGTCTGCGGTTCCGCTGGAGCGACGCCGGCTGGGGCCCGCTGGCGTGGCTCGCCGCGCTCGGCTGCGAAGTGGTGGTGATCGTGATCGTGCATGCTGGTCGACATCCCGCTCGTCGGCAACACCGAGGGACTCGGTGAGCTCGATCTCGACCGTACGTACGTGATCTCGCTGCTCGTCACCGCCGTCGTGGCCGCGCCCGTGGTGGAGGAGATGGTGTTCAGGGGGTTGATGCTGCGCGGCCTGCGCAGTCGGATGGGAGCGGTGGCCGCGGTCGGCGTCCAGGGCCTGCTCTTCGGCCTCGCCCACGTCGACCCGGTGCGTGGTGTGGGCAACATCGGGCTGGTGCTCGTCCTCGCCGCCGTCGGCGTGGCCTTCGGCGGGACCGCGTACCTGTTGCGCCGCATCGGCCCGACGATCATCGCCCACGCGATCTTCAACGGCGTGGTGATGGCCGTCGTCCTCACCCGCGTAGGATGCGCACGAGCTCGCGGTTGTCGATCAGGCGGATGTCGGCGAACCACACCGCGGCGGCGATGCGGGCCGGGCCGGTCGAGGACGTCGAGCGGCTGGAGGGTGTCCGGGTCGAACACCGTCACGTACTCCAGGCGCGCCCGCGGCTCGTCCTCGACGACCTCCCGGGCCGCCGCGTCGATCGTGGCGCACGTCGCGCTCGCCGCCGGCGACCACCGCCGCCGCGGCGTCCAGCGCGCGCGGGATGCAGACCGCCGCCGCCCGGTCCTCCGGCGGGAGGCGACGGTTGCGGCTCGACAGCGCCAGCCCGTCGGGCTCCCGCACGATCGGCGCGGCGACGAGCTCGACGCCCATGTCGAGATCGTCGACCATCTGCCGGATGACGGCGAGCTGCTGGAAGTCCTTCTCGCCGAAGACCGCGACGTGGGGCCACACGGCCCCGAACAGCTTCGCCACCACCGTCGTCACGCCACGGAAGTGACCGGGCCGCATCGCCCCCTCCATGACGTCGGCGAGCGGGCCCGGCTCGACGTGGGTCTGAAACCCGTCGGGGTACATCGTGCCGGCCGTGGGGGCGTACACGGCGGCGGCTCCGGCCGCGTTGCACGCCGCGACGTCGTCGTCGATCGGACGGGGGTAGCGATCGAAGTCGTCCCGCCGTTCGAACTGCAGCGGGTTGACGAAGATCGACACCACGACGTCGTCGGCTCGATGTCGGGCGAGCTCGATCAGCGACAGATGACCCTCGTGCAGCGCGCCCATGGTCGGCACCAACCCGACGAGGCGGCCCGCCTGTCGCCGCTGGCCGGTCCACGCCCGCATCGCGCGGGGAGCGTCGAGGACCAGCACGTCGGCTCCGGCGAACGACGCGTCAGTGGAACGAGTGCTCGTCGTCGGGCCAGACGCCCTGCTTCACCTCGTTCACGTACGCCTCGGTGGCGGCGATGGCCGCGGCGCGCAGATCGGCGTACTGCTTGGCGAACTTCAGGCGCAGCTCGGTCAGCCCGAGCACGTCATGGAGCACGAGCACCTGCCCGTCGCAGTCGGGCCCGGCGCCGATGCCGATCGTCGGGATCGAGAGCTTGTTGGTGATCTCGGCGGCGAGGTCGCGGGGCATCCCCTCGACGACGAGGGCGAAGGCGCCGGACTGCTCGACCGCGAAGGCGTCCTCGATCAGCCGCTCACGGCCGCCCGCCTCGAATCCCGACCGGCGTCCCTGCACCTTGTGCCCGCCCATGCGGTGGTAGCTCTGCGGCGTCAGCCCGATGTGGCCGACGACAGGGATGTCGACACGGGTGATCGCGTCGATGGTCTCGGCCATCGCGATGCCGCCCTCGAGCTTGACGCTCTCGGCGCCGGCCTTCATCAACTGGATCGCGCTGGCGACGCCCTGCTCCGGACCGACCTGGTAGGAGCCGAACGGCAGGTCGGCGACGACGAGCGCCGCGGTGCGAGCCTGGGCGACCGCGCGCACGTGGTACGCCATCTCGTCGAGCTCGACGGGGATCGTGTTCGTCCCGCCCTGCACGACCATCCCGACCGAGTCGCCGACCAGGATCATGTCGACGCCGGCGGTGTCGACGACGCGGGCGAACGTGGCGTCGTAGGCCGTGATCATCGCGATCGGGTCGCGGTCGACCTTCATCCGGGTGATCGCCGGGACGGTGACCTTCTGCCGAGGTGCGGGCGCCTCTGCGTTCATTCGACTGTCCCTTCGCCGGGGCACGAGGTGACTTCCTGCAAGCTAGCCACGCCGGTGCCGATTTCCGAAAGCGCCGGGGCAGAGGTCGCGGTAGGCGGGCGGACCGCCGAGTGAGGTCGCCGCGAGCACGGCATCGGTGACGGCCGCAGCGAAGCAGGCGGCCGCAGCTTCGAGCAGCCGGTTGAGCCGCCCGGGCCGGGACTCGGCGGCGCGGTAGCGGGCTGCCGCGTCGGGCAGCGGATCGCGACCGGTGGCGAGGGCGAAGACCGAGTCGCCGTCGAACATCGAGTGGGCCGGGCGGACGGCCCGGGCGAGGCCGTCGTGGGCGGCCACGGCCAGCCGGGCACGCCTCGGCCTTGGTGAGCGCGGCCGAGGTCGCCACCACCCCGATCGTCGTGTTGAGCGATTGTTCCGCCGCTGCCGGCTCCGGCGGCGTCGTCGCCGCCAGCAGCGCGGCGCGCTCGGCGGCCGGCGGACGACGCAGCGCGAACCCCTCGCCGCACCATGGCAGAGCCGCTGGCGGGATCGATCACTCGACCCGAGGCGTTCACGACGGCGAGGGCTCCGACGACGATCCCGTCGACGTCGCGGGCGGCGGTGCCGACGCCGCCCTGGAGCCCACCCGCGACGGCCCCGGTCCCGGCTCCGACCGCGCCGCGGCGAGGTGCCGCGCGGCGGGCGCGGTCCGCCGCCCGCCAGCCGAACTCGGGCGTCGGCCGGTTGCCGAAGCGTCCGCCCCGGCCGAGGTCGAAGATGACCGCGGCCGGCACGACGGGAACGATCTGCTCGGGAGCGTTCTCGTCGTCGAGACCCACCGGGAAGCCGAGGCGGCGCTGCTCGAGCCACGCGACCACGCCGTCGGCGGCGGCGAGGCCGTACGCACTGCCGCCCGTGAGGCAGACGGCGTGCACCGTGGGGACGAGGTTCTCGGGGCGCAACGCATCGGTCTCCCGCGTCCCCGGGCCGCCGCCCCGCACGTCCACGCCTGGCGTCGCCCCCGCCGGCACGAACACCACCGTCGTCCCCGTGCGCCAGCCGCGGCCGACCCGCTGGTAGTGGCCGACCTGGACGCCGGGGACGTCCGAGATCGAACCCCACTCGGTCAGTCGGTCGTCCACGGCCGCAGGACCCGATGACTGAGGCCACCGTCGGCCGACAGGTCATACTGGACGAAGCCCGGGCGGGGGTCGGCACGGTCACCGTCGCCGATCTGACCGACCTGGGTGAGGGAGGGGGCCCAGACGGCACCCGCGGTCACCGCGCTGCTGTGCCGGTGGCCGGAGGCGACAACGCGCACATCCGCACCGGTGACGGCCCGGTCGAAGGCCGCCCGGGCGGGCTCCGGCATCTCCCAGCCGTCTGCGGCGTCGCCGCGGACCGGTTGGTGGACGAAGACGAGCACCGGCTGCTCCGTGGTCACGGCGGCGGCGAGCCACTCGTCGTGCTCGGGCGTGCCGAGGAGGTAGGCGTCGGCGCCGACGATCCGCCATCCGGCGAGGTCGACGACGAATCGGTCGGCTCCCCACGTGTTCCGAAAGGTCGCCAACCGCCGCGGCCGGTCGGCATCCTCGCCGTAGAAGCCGATGTCGTGGTTGCCCGGGAATGAACAGCAGCGGACCCGGTAGTTCGTCGTGGAGGCGACGGGCGAAGACACGGTCGGCGTCGTCGTCGGGATCCTCGTAGACGATGTCGCCGGTGTTCACCACCAGATCAGGCGGGTTGGCCCGCAGCCATTCGGCGAGCGCAGCCCACTGCGGGGGCACGCCGATCCGATGGGAGAGGTGGGTGTCGGTGATCTGCACCACCTTGGCTTCGGCGACCGTGCTCACCACCCGGCCATGGTTGCACGCGGGTAGCGTGCCCCGGCGTGTTGCGGCGTGCGCCGGTTCCCGAGACGGCGCGGAGCCGCGTCGGCGGAGCCCTCAAACGGGTGGCGGGGGATCTCGTCCTGCGCGGCTGGGACGTCGTGCGCGAGGTCGGGGCGATCGGGCCGCGCAGCCGCCGCGGCCGGCGGTTCGGCCGCTTCGGCGACGGCAGCGTGATCTGCTTCCCGGCGACTGCCCTCGTCAACGAGCGCTACGTCCACATCGGCGCCGGCACGATCATCGGCCCTCACGTGACCGTCTCGGCGGGGATGGCGCCCGGCCAGCGCTGCCTGACCGACCCGGTCGTGCGCATCGGAGACCGCTGCCTCATCGGCCGCGGCAGCGGCATCGTCGGCCACTTGTCGATCGAGATCGAGGACGACGTGTGGACGGGCCACCACGTCTACGTCACCGACCAGAACCACGGGTACGAGGACCTCGACCGGCCGATCTCGGTGCAGTGGATGCCGGAGCGACCGGTCCGGATCGGCGCCGGGTCCTGGCTCGGGCACGGCACCGTCGTGCTGCCCGGCGCGACCATCGGCCGCCACGTCGTGATCGGCGCCAACAGCGTGGTGCGCGGGGAGATCCCCGACTTCTGCGTCGCCGCCGGCAACCCCGCCGTCGTCATCCGCCAACTCGCCCCTCCATCCGGTTCTTGCAGCTGAGACGGTCGCCCGATGGGGGCCGATCTAGCTGCAGAAACAGGAGGTGGAGCAAGTATTCAGGTCGCCAGGTCGTGCGGGGGCGCGCAGGCGGGCATCTCGTTGTCGCCGGCGAACACCTCGAGCTTCTCGCTGATCGGGAGCCCGTCCACGGCGGTCTCGGTGAACGGCTCGTTGCGGCCGGCGCGCAGGGCGTCGGCGAACTCCCGGCGATCCTCGAGGTAGGTCCGGTAGTCCGCCTCCCATTGCGGGACGATCGCCCGTCCCTTGTCGTCGGTCGGGTCGACGGCTACGACGTCGTCGAGCATCCGCTCGATCACGTCGGTGACCCGATCGATCAGGTCGCCGCGTTCGGCCAGCATCGCCGGATCGTCCTCGTCGACCCGGCGGTAGTCGGCGAGCGCCTCCCGCTCGGTGTCGGCCTCGCGGCAGATCGCCTGCGCCCGCTCGGCCCAGGCGCGGTCGTCGATCCGGTTGACGGCCTCCTTGGAGGCGAAGAAGAGCGCCCAGATCCAGAAGCCGGCGAAGGCGACGATCGCGGCGACGCCGACGAGACGCCAGCGCGCGCCGCGGGTCACGTCGTCGTGGCCTGCGCCGGCGGGCGGTAGCAGATCGCCAGCTGGACGATCGCCGCACCGAGTCCCGAGCAGCCGCGGCGATCCAGGAGCCCGTCCACCCGCTCCAGCTCAGGTCGAGCACCTCGTCGAGGCTGTAGTCGCCCGGGTCCGATCGTGGCGACCGCCCACGCGACGACGGCGATCGGACAGCCGTGTACTCCCAGCCCTGGTTGAAGACGAACAGGCCGTTGCCACGGTGCACCGCCCACGTCGCGACCGCCATGAGGCCGATCATCCCGGCGGCGGCGAACGGGGTCAGGAGGCCGGCGGCGAACATCAGGCCGGCGCCGATCTCGGTGGCGGCGGCGAGCCGGGCCTGCACCTGGGGCCAGCGCATCCCGATCGACTCGAAGAATCCGGCCGTGCCGGCGAGTCCGCCGGCACCGAACACCTTGTTGTAGCCGTGGCAGGCGAGGGTGACTCCGAACACCAGCCGGACGACGAACAGCGCGACGTCGATCTGCTCCATCGCCCGGAAGCTACCCAATGGCGACGCGAATCGGGGTGCGTGGCTGACCGGAGGCGCTGGTAGAAACGTTCCGTGGGTTCCCCGACGACGACGAGGCGGTTCGAGCGCGCTCGCAAGGGGTTGGGGATGATCGCCGCCCAGGTGCGGCTGCACCCGCGCCCGTTCGCCCTCGCCGTCGCCGGCGCGTCGGTCTTCGCCTTGTGCACGGTGGCGTCGGCGCTGGCCGTCGAGTGGGTGATCGACCACGTCATCGTGCCGCGCTTCGAGGAGGGGGACGTCGCCGCGGGCACCGTCGCCGCCGGCGTCGGGATGATCATCCTGATCGGACTCGTCCGCGCCGCGGGGCGTGGTCGTGCGGCGGACGTGGGCCGGCAAGACGCAGTGGCGCGTCGCGCGCTCACTCGGCCACGGGGTCGTCGACCGGCTCATCCGGCAGCCGATCTCGTGGCACCAACGCCGACCCGACGGCGACCTGGTGGGTCGGGCCGGGGTCGACACCGACACCGCTGTCGCCGTGCTCGCCCCCGTGCCGTTCGCGACGGGAACGGTGCTGCTGGTGGTCGTGTCGGCGGTCTGGTTGTTGGTCACCGACCTCGCCCTCGGCGCGGTGGCGGTCGCCGTCTTCCCGCTCCTCATCGGGATCAACATCGTCTACCAGCGGCGGGCCGACCGCTACTACGACGAGGCCCAGCAGCACCTCGGCGAGCTGTCGGCGGGTGTCCACGAGAGCTTCGAGGGCGTGCAACTGGTCAAGGCGTACGGAGCCGAGACCCGGGAGACCGAGCGGCTCGCCACCATCGCCGGGCGGTTGCGCGACGCCCGGATCCACGCCGTGCGGCTGCGGGGGACGTTCGAAGCGCTGCTCGACGTGCTCCCGTCGCTGACCAACGTCGGGCTGGTCGTGATCGGCGCCTACCGCGTGCGCAGCGGCGACCTCACCGTCGGCGAGCTGTCGAGCTTCGTCTACCTGTTCACGCTGCTGGTGTTCCCCCTCCGGTTGATCGGCTACGTGCTGTCGGAGATGCCGTTCTCGCTCGCCGGTTGGGCGCGGGTCCGCGAGGTGCTCGACGAGCCGATCGAGGCCGATCCGGCGCTGGACGATCGTGCCCACCGACGAAGGCCGTGGCGTCCAGGTGGATTCGCTCGAGTTCACGTTCGCGGCCGAGGGCCGCCCGGCCCTCCAGCGGATCTCGCTCGACGTGGCCGGCGGACGCGTCGTGGCGGTCGTCGGACCGACCGGCGCGGGAAAGAGCACGCTCATCGAGCTGATCGCCGGACTGATCCCTCCGGACTCGGGCACCGTACGCGTCGGGCCGGGACCGCGGGCGATCGTCTTCCAGGAGGCGTTCCTGTTCTCCGGCACGATCCGCCACAACATCGCCCTCGGAGATCCGATCGGCGACGACGAGATCTGGCACGCCCTGCGGCTGGCGATGGCGGACGAGTTCGTCGCCGATACCCCTCACGGTCTCGACACCGTTGTCGGCGAGCGCGGAGTCAGCCTCAGCGGTGGCCAACGTCAGCGCGTGGCGCTCGCCCGGGCGCTCGCCCGCCGGCCGACGCTGCTGCTCCTCGACGACACCACGTCGGCGCTCGACCCGTCGACCGAGGCGGGCGTACTCGCGAACCTCCGCGAGGCGTTCGCCGACACGACGGTCCTCATGGTCGCGTCACGGCCGTCGACGATCGCCCTCGCCGACGAGGTCGTGTACCTCGCCGGCGGGCAGGTCGTCGACCACGGCCGTCACGGCGAACTGATGAGTCGCTGGGAGGGGTACCGGGCGCTGGTCGAGGCGTTCGAGACCGATCGGGAGCAGCGTGCCCGTCGGCGGTGGCGGTGGGGGCGGTGGGGAATGAGTGAGCCGATCGGGCGCTTCTCGGCCGTCCACACGATCAATCGCGGCCTGCAGGAGGCGCCGGTCCTGCGCCAGGGCCTGGCCCTGACGTGGTGCCTCGCCGCCGTGGGGGCGACGAGCCGCGTCGTCGTGCCGATCCTGCTGCAGCAGGCGATCGACAAGGGCATCATGACTGAGAGCGGGGTGGTGGACGTCGGACTGGTCGCGGTCCTGGCCGCGATCGCCGCCGTCGCGCTCGTCATAGCCGGGTTCGCCCAACGGGAGGCGGTCGTCCGGCTCGGCGCCCGCAGCGAGCAGGCGCTCTACGACCTGCGCGCCCGCCTCATCGCCCACATCCACCGGATCAGCCTGGCCGACCACAACGAGGAGCGGCGCGGCGCACTCGTCGCCCGGGTCACGAGCGACATCGAGACGCTCGCCCAGTTCTTCCAGTGGGGCGGCCTCGCCTGGCTCCTCGACGGGCCATTGATGCTGATGGTCGCCGCGGTGATGCTGGCGTACGACTGGATCCTCGCCCTCGTGGCCTTCGCCGTCGCCGCGCCGCTCGCGCTCGTCCTGCGTCTGGTGCAGCGCCACCTCGTCGCCGCCTACGAGCAGGCGCGCGAGCGCAATGGCGAGATGCTCGCCGCGGTCACTGAGGTCGTCACCGGAGCCGAGACGATCAGGGCCTACGACGCTGGGGAGACCCTCGGCGGCGAGGCCGACCAGGCGATCACGACGCGCGCTCCGACGCCCAGATCCGGGCCAACGTGATCGGCGCGTTCCTCTTCCCGTCGGGTGAAGTGTTCTCGGTGCTGACGGTGGCCTCCGTCATCGTCGTCGGAGTGGCGCGCGGTCCCGGGAGCGGGCTCACTGCCGGGGCATTGATCGGGTTCATCTTCCTCACCTATCGGTTCCTCGAGCCGATCGCCGAGTTCACCGAGGTGCTCGACCAGACGCAGTCGGCGGTCGCCGGGCTGCGGCGCGTCCTCGGGGTGCTCGACCTCCCGGTGGGACCTCCACCCCCGCAGGATCCGCGGCCCCTGCCGCCAGGCCCGCTCGGCATCGACGTGTGCGACGTCACGTTCGCCTACCCGACGCGGGGGATCGCCGCGGCCAGCGACGAGGCCGTGCTGCGCCACGTCACCGTCGCACATCCCCGCCGGGCAGCAGGTGGCGCTGGTGGGTGCTACGGGATCGGGTAAGACGACGCTCGGGCGGCTGATCGCCCGGCTCGCCGATCCGACGATCGGCGAGATCCGGCTCGGCGACGTCCCGCTGCGGTACGTGTCGAACGACGAGCTGCGCGCGCGGTTGGTCGTCGTCGCCCAGGAGCCGTTCCTGTTCGACGCGACGATCGCCGCCAACGTCGGCTTCGCCCGCCCCGGCACCTCCGTGATCGACATGGAGGCGGTGGTCCGCCGGCTCGAGCTCGACGAGTGGGTGGCGGGGATGCCGGACGGGCTGATGACCGGCGTCGGTGAGCGCGGCGACGAGCTGTCGGCCGGCGAACGTCAGCTCGTCGCCCTGCTGCGGGCCGGGGTCGCCGACCCGGACGTGCTCGTGCTCGACGAGGCCACCTCGTCGGTCGACGCCCTCACCGAGGTGCGCATCTCCCGCGCCCTGACCCATTTGGCGGAGGGGCGGACGACGATCGCCATCGCCCACCGGCTCTCCACCGCCGCCCGCGCCGACCGGGTGCTGGTCCTCGAGGACGGCGTGCTCGTCGAGGACGGCCCGCACGACCAGCTCGTCGGTGCGGGTGGTGCCTACGCGCGGCTGTACGCGGCGTGGATGGCGGCCACGAGCAGCGAACGGGCCGCCCTGGACTGACCTCCATCTGGGCGGGAATCGTCCCGGTCCACCATCTGGGCGGGATCTGTCTCACCTGTCGCGACGAATCCCGCCCAGATCACGGGAGCGCGGGCGGCCGTAGCCTGCGGGCGTGGAGTTCGTCCTGATCCGTCACGCCCAGCCGGAGTGGGTGCGCGAGGGCCTGACCGTCGTCGACCCCCCGCTCAGCGAGCTCGGACGGCGGCAGGCGCAGGCGCTCGCCGGGGCGATGGCCGGCCAGCAGCTCGACGTCGTGCTGGTGTCGCCGCTGGTGCGCGCCCGAGAGACGGCCTCCCCGATCCTCGAGGCACTCGGCCGAGTCGAAGAGATCGAGATGTGGCTGGAGGAGATCCGCGACCCGAAATGGCACGGCACGCCGGCCGAGCGGGCTGCCGAGGCCTACCGCGAGCTGCGCAGCCGCCCGTCGATGGACCACTGGGACGGGCTCGTTGGCGGCGAGGCGATGCGCGAGTTCGTCGCCCGCATCCGCCTCGGCGCCGAGAAGTTCCTCGAGGAGCGGGGCGTGCGCCACGTCGGCGGCGACCTTCCGGTGTGGGAGATCGCCGAACCCGGCGAGCGGATCGCGTTGATCGCCCACGCCGGCACCAACTCGATCTTCATCTGCCACCTGCTCGGGCTCTCACCGACGCCATGGGAGTGGGACCGGATGGTGCTCGGCCACGCCTCGATCAGCCGGCTCGAGGCGATCCCGCTCGGGGACGGCTACACGTTCAGTCTCACCGCCCTCTCCGACGTCGAGCACCTCGCCCGCGAGGATCGCACCCGGTGATCACTAGGTTCGGGGCATGAGCCCGATCGATCCCGACCGGCTGCGGGCCGTGCAGTTCGCGGTCTTCGCCAAGCTCGACGGCGCGGTCACCGCCGGCATGATCCATCTCGGCGACCGCCTCGGGCTGTACCGAGCACTGGCCTCGAGCGACGGCCCGCTGACGAGCAGTGAACTGGCCGAGCGCAGCGGGCTGAACGAGCGATGGGTACGGGAGTGGGCGTACAACCAGGCCGCGGCGAAGATCGTGACGATCGATGACTCCGACTGCCGAGCGGTTCTCGCTGACACCGGAGTCGGCGGCCGTGCTCGCCGACCCGACCCACGAGGCGTTCGGCATGGGCTGGTTCCACGACCTCCCGCAGGCGATCGCCGCGTTGGAGCGCCTGCCGGAGAGCTTCCGCACCGGCCTCGGGTACGACTTCGACAGCCGCGGCCGTGAGGTGGCGGTCGGCATGGAGCGCAGCTTCGAGCCGTGGAACCGGGAGCACCTGGTGCCGACCGTGCTCCCCACGCTCGACGGCGTCGCCGCCAAGCTGAGCGCCGGTTGCCGGGTCGCGGACGTCGGCTGCGGAGCCGGTGGCGCGGTCCTCCTGCTCGCCGAGGCGTTCCCGGCGAGTCACGTCGCCGGCTACGACATCTCCGAGCACGCCCTCGCCCGCGCCGCCGAGCGCCTGGCCGAGTCCGGGGTCGCCAACGCCAGCTTCCACGACGCCCGCGTGACCCCGCTGCCCGACGACCACTCGGTCGACCTGGTGACGACGTTCGACTGCATCCATGACATGACTGACCCCGAGGGGATGATGCGGGCGATCCGGGCGTCACTGCGCGACGACGGCACGTGGCTGCTCGTGGACATCAAGGCCCGCGACACGTTCACCGAGAACGCCGCGAGCAACCCGATGGCATCGCTGATGTACGGGATCAGCGTGATCGCGTGCATGTCGTCGGGTCTGTCCGAGCCGGGCGGCGCCGGCCTCGGGACCCTCGGCTTGCCGCCCTCGCGGGCCGAATCGATGGCCCGGTCGGCCGGGTTCACCCGGTTCCGCCAGCTGCCGGTCGAGCACGCCGTGAACGGGTTCTACGAGATCAGACCCTGACCATCCACACTGCTGAATTGCCCATGGCTCGCCGCCACGGCGCTCAGAGGGTCCCGGTGCCGGTGTGTCCGAACGGTGAATAGATCGCCGCCAGTTCACCGTAACTAGCGGCCAGTGTCCCGTCCAAGCTCCTCCGCCCAATGGTGATCCGAAAGGTGTTGACGCCAGCCCTCACGGGAAACACCCACGCGTGGGAGATGTTCGCCGAGACCTGATCGGGGGCGATCGATTCCTCGGCGGGCATGGAAGAGTCACCCGACTGAACATGGAGAAGGCGCGCGAGGACCCCACAGTTCTCCGCGCAGCCGGTGTTGAAGATCGTGGTCGATCCGTGGATCATCACGAATCCCGCTCTCGGCGCCGTGAGCGAAAGCGCGGCACCGTAGCGCTTGTCGGCGTGCGTGAGTACCAACTCGTTCGTCGTGCCCATCCGGGCCACTCGGGTAAGCGAGTTGGCGTCCAAACCGTCGACCTTCCCCGCTCTCGGCACCCGTCCCAGTGACGACTCCTTGACGTCGGCGCCCCTGATCGTGTTCCGCCGAATGTCCCTGCTGGTGATCGTGTTGTCCCTGATGTCGGCGCTACTGATCAGCTCGTCGGCTGTCACGTTTCCTCCGACGCTGAGGACCAACGCGCCCAGCGCAACCACCATCGCAGGCGACGGCAAGCGAAGCCACTTCATCTCGGTTCTCCCTCTCTCATCGCCCGCACCGTCCGCCCGGGCGGAGGCGGACTGTAGCGGCGGGCGCGGTGCGTCGGCACCATCGGGCACGCTGTCCTCCAGCGTTTCCACCTGGTTTCTACGAGATCAGGCCCTGAACGTACGATGCGGCGATGTTCGGGCGCACTGCTCCTGGTCGCCGTGGCGGTGCTGGCGGCCTGCGGCGACGACGACGACCAGGGGAGTGGGGGCCCGCCGCGCGAGGGCACCTCGGCCGAGTGGGCGGACGCCTGGACCGCCGTCGCGACCGAAGAGTGTGGAGGCCAGTGCGCGGTGTTCGAAGCCGTCGATGGCGATACGCCCGCCGCCGATGCCGAACCGGCGAACTTCAACGTGCGCTACGACCCGGATGCCGACCCGCAGTCCGTGGGGTGGGACACGGTGGAGGACTTCGGCGACGCCGCCAGCTGCGTCCTGCCCGTGCAGCAGCCTGTCGACGTGACGCCGATCAACTGTGGCGCCGGTTGATTAGGCCGTGACCCGACTGACGGCGCTGTCCCGCTCGGTCGCCGGCAAGCGCGTGCTCGTCACCGGGGCCGCCAGCGGGATGGGCCGCGCCACGGCCAATCTGTTCGCCGACGAAGGGGCGCGGGTCGCCGTCGTCGATCTCACGGCGGACGGGGTCGATGCGGTCGTCGGCGAGATCGCCGCCGTGCACGGCCCGGACGCCGCGGCCGGGTTCGTCGCCGACGTCGGTGAGCTCGACGCCCTCGCCGGCCTCGTCGACGACGTGGTCGCCCGGCTCGGCGGCCTCGACGTGCTGATCAACAACGCCGGCGTCGCCCTTCCGGGCTCGGCCTTTCAGCCGCTGGAGGAGTTCGACGCCGACTGGCACCGCACGATGGACGTCAACCTCACCGCGCACGCCCGCCTCATCCACCTCGCCCGGCCCCATCTCGCTGCCGGCGGCGAGGGGCGGGTCGTGAACATCGCCTCGACCGAAGCGCTGGTGACCACGGCCGGGATGGCCGCCTACGCCGCCTCCAAGGCCGGCGTCGTCGGGCTGACGAAGAGCTTCGCCGTCGAGCTCGGGCGCCACGGGATCACGGTGAACTGCATCTGCCCCGGCCCGATCCGGACCGGGATGACGGCGGGCATCAGCGACGCCGACAAGGACACCTACGCCCGCCGGCGGGTGCCGCTGCGCCGCTACGGCGACCCGGAGGAGGTCGCCCAGATCACGCTCAGCCTCTGCCTGCCGGCGGCGAGCTACCTCAACGGGGCGATCATCCCCGTCGACGGCGGCATGTCCATCCGCCACACGTGACCCGCATCCGAGGTTTTCGGGACACCGGAGGGTTTGCTGCACCACAGGGGCGCCGGAAACCCTCGGGCGCGCTGAAAACCTCGGATGGACGTGGGGTCCCTATCCTCGGGCGCGTGCAGGTGAGTCCGGCCCGCTACCGCGCGATCACGGTCGGGGCGTTGCGTGGCGCTGATGGTCATCGTCGTCACCGGGGCGGCCGTGCGACTCACCGGGTCGGGGCTCGGGTGCGACGACTGGCCGCGGTGCAGCGACGAGCGGCTCATCGACGTCTCCTCCAACCACGCCGCGATCGAGCAGATCAACCGGCTGTTCACCGGCCTGGTGGCCCTCGCCGTCATCGCGGCCGTGCTCGGCTCGCTGTGGCGCGTGCCCCGGCGGCGCGACCTGACCCTGCTCTCGCTCGGCCTCGTGGCGGGCGTCGTCGGTCAGGTCGTGCTCGGCGGCGTCACCGTGCTCGTCGACCTCCATCCGGTCGCCGTCCAGGGACACCTGCTGCTGTCGATGGTCCTCGTCGGCACGGCCGTGGTCCTCGTCCACCGGGCGGGGGAGCCGGACGACGGCGCCGCGCACGACGGTCGTGACCGGCGCGTCCAGCACGATGGTGTGGGCGCTGGCGACCGCCACCGGCGTGGCCATCCTCACCGGCACCGTGGTGACCGGCGCCGGCCCGCACGCCGGCGACGAGGAGGCGCGGCGCTTCGACGTCTCGATCTCCGCCGCAGCCCGGGTCCACGGGGTCATCCGTGATGGTCGCGCTCGGCGTGGCCGTGGCGCTTGCCATCTGGCTGGCGCGCCGGCCGGACGACCGTCGCCGGCTGCAGCACCAACTGTCCTCGTGGATCTTCGTCGGGGTGCTGCAGGCGGCGATCGGCTACACCCAGTACTTCAACGACGTGCCGCCGCTGCTGGTCGGCCTCCACGTGGCCGGCGCGACGGTGCTGTGGGCGATGACCGTCTGGCTCGTGCTTGCCACGCAGGACACTGGCACCCGACGCCGCGAGAGGTGCGCCGCTGCCGCTCCCGGTCTTGTAGCCGTCGCGCAGCCACATGAAGGGGACAGGGGAGGAAGGGCGTCCCGATGGTCGCGTGGCCATCGCCGGTCATCGCGCACTCGAGCGACGAGGAAGTCGGTTGATCGGCAGGTTGGTTCGCTGCCTCGCGGCGGCGGTACTTGTCGTCCTCGCGCCGGACGGCCTGGCGTCGGCCCAGGAGGACAGTGCGGAGTCGGTGCGCGGATTCGTGCGCAACGAGACCGAGGAGGACGGCGAGGCGGTTCGCGACGGGGGTGGAGGGGGTGACGATCACGGTCGTCGACGCCAGCGGCACCGAGGTCGGCAGCGCCACGACCGACGCCGAAGGCGCCTTCGAGGTCCCGGTTCCCGAGCCCGGTGACTACACCGTGCTGCTCGACACCGACACCCTGCCCGACGATGTCGAGCTGCGCGATGAGGCCGACGCCGAACGAGTCGTGAACGTCCGACCCAACGAGCGCCAGGTCGTCAACTACAACCTCGGTGAGAGCGGGCGCCAGACCGAGGGCCGCTGGGACCAACTGCCGCAGACGATCGCCAACGGGATCAAGTTCGGCGCTGATCATCGCGATCACCGCCGTCGGCCTGTCGTTGATCTACGGCACGACCGGGCTGTCCAACTTCAGCCACGGTGAGCTGGTCACGCTTGGGGGCCATCGTCGCCTGGTGGATGCAACCAGAGCGTCGGGCTGCACATCCTCATCGCTGCCCCGTTCGGCATCGCCGCCGCCGCCCTGGCCGGGTTCCTCCTCGAGCGCGGGGTCTGGCGACCGCTCCGGCACAAGCGGGACGAGCCTGACCTCGATGATGATCGTGTCGATCGGTCTCGGGCTCGCCGCGCGCTACCTCTTCCTGTACCTGTTCGGCGGCCGCTCCCAGGCCTACCGGCCAGTACGCGGTGCAGTCGCAGACGGACTACGGACCGATCTCGCTCACCGAGCGTGAGCTCATCTCGATGGTCATCTGCGTCGTCGTGCTCATCGCCGTCGCGCTGTTCCTGCAGCGCACGCGCCAGGGCAAGGCGATCCGCGCCGTCTCTGACAACCCGGACCTCGCCTCGGCGACCGGGATCAACACCAACCGCGTGATCCTGCTCGTCTGGGTCGGCGGCGGGGCGCTGGCCGGGACTCGGCGGGGTCCTTCTCGGTCTCGACGAGCAGGTCCGGTGGAACATGGGGTTCACGCATGCTGCTGCTGATGTTCGCCGCGATCACGCTCGGTGGGCTCGGCAATCCGTACGGCGCCCTCGTGGGCTCGCTCGTCGTCGGCCTCATGGTCGAGCTGTGGACGTGGATCTTCCCCGCCGCCGTCGAGCTGAAGACCACCGGCGCCCTGTTCGCCCTGATCGTGATCCTGCTGATCCGTCCGCAGGGGCTGCTCGGGACGCAAGGAGCGGGTCGGCTGATGCAGTGGGACCTGATCTTCTCCAACGCCCTCTACGCCGCGGTGGCCGTCAACGCCATCGGCTACGCGCTCATCGCCGTCGGGTCTCAACGTCCACTTCGGGTACACCGGGCTGCTCAACTTCGGCCAGGCCGGGTTCGCCGCGATCGGGGCCTACGTGATCGCCGTGCCGATCGCCCGCTACGACTGGCCGTTCTGGGCCGCCGTCCCGCTCATCTTCGTCGGAGGCATCGCCTTCGCCCTCCTCCTCGGGCTCCCGACGCTGCGGCTGCGGGCCGACTACCTGGCGATCGTCACGATCGCCGCCGCCGAGGTGATCCGGCTGATCCTCAGCTCGGAGCGGTTCACGTGGCTGCTCGGCGGCACCGACGGTCTTCAGCGCTTCACCGGGTGACGTCGAGGACCTGAACCCGATCGACGACGGCCGCTACACCGTGTGGGCGCAGTCGTTCAGCGACTACGACCTGTTCATGATCCTCGCCGGCTGGGCGCTCGTGGCGCTCGTCTCGTTGCTCGTCTGACCTGCTGATGCGCAGTCCGTGGGGACGCGTGCTGAAGAGCATCCGCGAGGACGAGGACGCCGCCCGCAGCCTGGGCAAGAACACGTTCTCGTACAAGATGCAGAGCCTGATGCTCGGCGGGGTGATCGGCGCGCTCGGCGGACCGGTGATCGCCGTCGGCAACCGGGCGGCCCAGCCGGGCAACTACGCCGACGACGCTCACGTTCTTCGCCTACACGATCCTCATCCTCGGCGGCGTGGCGCGGGTGAAGGGCCCGATCATCGGAGCGATGATCTTCTGGTTCGCGATCACGTTCGTCGACAACGTGCTGGCGGAAGCGGTCCGCACGGACCAGGTGCCCGGTTGGCTACCGAGCTGGCTCGAAGTGGACGGAACGAACTTCGGCCAGGTCAAGTTCATCCTCGCCGGCTCGGCGCTGGCCCTGCTGGTGATCTTCCGCCCGCAGGGGATCTTCGGCGACCCGCGAGAGCAGGTGTTCGATGTCCGCTGAACCAGCCCTCACGCCGTCGACCGACGAGGGGACGACAGCGACGATCGAGCCGGTCCCCGGCGTCGCCAAGCCCGACCCGATCCTCATCGCCGACAGCGTGCGGCGCCGGTTCGGCGGGCTGACGGCGGTCGACGTCGACCACGTCGAGATCCAGCGCGGCCAGATCACGGCGCTGATCGGACCCAACGGCGCCGGCAAGACGACGTTCTTCAACCTGCTCACCGGGTTCGACGAACCCGACGGCGGCCGCTGGACCTTCGAGGGCGACGACCTCGGCGGGAGAGCGGCCGCACAAGGTCGCCCGCCGCGGGATGGTGCGCACGTTCCAGCTGACGAAGAGCCTGGCGCGCCTGTCGGTCATCGAGAACATGCGGCTCGGGGCCACCGGCCAGAGCGGCGAGAGCATGCTGGAAGGGTCCGTTCCGGTGGCTCTGGCGCGGGCAGGAGGACAGCATCACCGCGCGCGCCGACGACGCTGCTCGAGCGGTTCCGGCTCGCCCACATGCGGGACGAGTTCGCCGGCAACCTGTCCGGCGGTCAGCGCAAGCTGCTCGAGATGGCGCGGGCGCTGATGACCGATCCGAAGCTGATCATGCTCGACGAGCCGATGGCGGGGGTCAACCCGGCGCTCAAGCAGAGCCTGCTCGAGCACATCAAGGGGCTCAAGGACGAGGGCCGCACGGTGCTGTTCGTCGAGCACGACATGGACATGGTCCAGGAGATCAGCGACTGGGTGCTGGTGATGGCCGAAGGGCAGCTGATCGCCGAGGGCACGGCGACGGCGATCTCCGGCAACCAGGAGGTCATCGACGCCTACCTCGGCGCCCACCACGAGGTCGACATCGGGGCGATGGACGAGGCCGCAGGCGATCGAGGAGCTCGGTCTCGACGCCGACGAGCTCGGGCCTCGACCAGCTCGAGCACCTCGGCGAGATCGACCACCAGCCGAGGCGCCGAGCGGTGAGTGGGCACGACATGACCGTCGCCGCGCCGCCGACGGTCAACGTGATCGAGGCGCAGCGACGTCGTCGCCGGCTACGTGCCCGAGGTCAACATCCTCAACGGGTGCGATCTCACCGTGGCGCCGGGCGAGTTCGTCGGGATCATCGGCCCCAACGGCGCCGGCAAGTCGACGTTGCTCAAGGCGATCCTCGGGATGGTCTCCGTGCGCTCGGGCTCGATCCTCCTCAACGGCGACGACATCACCGGGCAGCCGGCGCACAAGCTCGTCCAACGCGGCGTCGGGTTCGTGCCGCAGACGCGGAACGTGTTCCAGACGCTCACGGTGCGCGAGAACCTGGAGATGGGGTGCTTCCTCGCACCGAAGCGGTTCGACGAGCGCTTCGAGGTCGTCACCGGGCTGTTCCCGCGGCTGGCCGAGCGGTCCGCAGCAGCGGGCCGGCTCGCTGTCGGGTGGCGAGCGGCAGATGGTCGCGATGGGGCGGGCGCTGATGCTCGATCCGTCGCTGCTGCTGCTCGACGAGCCGTCGGCGGGGCTCTCGCCGATGCTGCAGGACGAGGTGTTCCTGCGCTGCAAGCTGATCAACGATCACGGGGTGGCGATCCTGATGGTCGAGCAGAACGCCCGCCGGTGCCTGCAGGTCTGCCACCGCGGGTACGTGCTCGACCAGGGCCGCAACGCCTACACCGGCACCGGCCGCGAGCTGCTGACCGACCCCAAGGTGATCGAGCTCTACCTCGGCACGATGGCCCGCGACCGCCAACCCGGCTGACTCGTGCGCTCGTCCCGGCGTAGGGCGACGGCGCACCTGCGGACGGTGCTGTTCACGGCGGCTGTGATCGCGGTCGCTGGCTGTGGGGACGACGACGGCGACGACGCGGCCGCCCCGGCGGACTTGTGTCCCACGGTCCAGGCCTGGTCCGACTCGGCCGTGGACGCGGTCGACGCCTTTCGCGACGCCAGCCGAGAGCTCGAGCCCGGCCGGCCGTCGAGCGCGGTACGCCGAGGCGTTCGTCGACGAGAGCGAGCTGCGCGACGAGTTCGCCGAGCACCTCGCCGATCTCGACCTTCCCCCGGCCGTGGCCGAGCGCCTCGACGAAGCGCTGGCCGCCGTGACCCAGACGTTCGAGGACGGCGCCGCCGAGGCGGCGGCGCTGCCCGACGAGGCCTACGCCGTCCGGTCCGTCCGTGAGGGCTCGCTGGTGACCAGCGTCGAGAAGGCCAAGGCCATCGTCTTCCAGGCGCTGAACGAGCTGGCCGACGACTCCGCCACGGGCATCTCGCGAGGTTGCGGTCGCCGCGGACCGCTCGACCTGTCACCCGCGGCCACGTACCCCGGATCTTGAGACGCGACGAGGCCCGGCCGGATGGCCGGGCCTCGTCACGTCGCTCAGTTGTCGGTCAGGTCATTCGCCGGCCTCGAAGTTCTCGGCGAAGGTGTTGCCGATGAAGCCGTCGGTGCCGTAGATCTGGATGTCCGACGGGCCGATGCCGTTCTCGATCATCGTGGTGACGATCCGCGACGCCTCGTCGAACGCGATCACCAGGATCGCGTCCGGATCGGCCGCAGCCAGTGCCTGGACCTCGGCATCGAACGTCTGGGCCGCTTCGTCGTAGGTCTGGGTCTCGACGACCTCGACCCCCGCCTCCTCGAGCGCGGCGCTTGCGTCATCCCGCAGGCCGACACCGTAGGAGTCGTTGCGGGCGATGACGCCGATGGTGGTCATGCCCTCGCCGGCGATGATCTCGCCGAGGATCGCCCCCTGCAGGATGTCGGACGGCGCGGTGCGGAAGTACAGGCCCTTGTCCGGGTAGTCGGACAGCTCCTTCGACGTGTTCGCCGGCGAGAACTGGACGACGCCCGCACCGGTGATCTTGTCGATCACCGTCAGGGACACACCGGACGACGCGGCACCGACGATGGCGTCGACGTTCTGCGAGAGCTGCCGGTCGACGGTCTGGTTCGCCGTGTCGGTGGTGGCGTCACCGGAGTCGCCCTCGATGCAGACGATGTCCTGGTCGAGCACGCCGCCAGCCGCGTTGATCTCCTGGACGGCGAGCGCCAAACCGGCGAACTCCGGTGGGCCGAGGAAGGCCAGCGAACCGGTCTGCGGCAGGATCGAGCCGATCGTGAGCACGCCGTCGCCCTCCCGGGTGCCCTCGACCGGGGTCTCGGGTACATCCGCTTCCGCCGGTGCCGACGCCGGGAAGTACTCGGTGATGGCGTCGTCGATCCGGTTGTCGTCACCGAACTCGAGCAGGCCGTAGCTGCGCCTCGAGCGGCTCGCCGTTGCCGGCGAACTCGAGCGGCCCGGAGACTCCGTCGTAGTCCGGGTCGCCGCCCGCGTCGATGATGCGCCAGGCACGTCTCGAAGCTGTCGCACTTCTCGCCGCCGCGGGTGATGCCGTTGATGTGCTCGGCGTAGGCGATGCCGTCGTCGCCGGCCTCGGCGACGGCGAGGGCGATGATGATGATGGCGTCGTAGGTCTCGGCGGCGTAGTTGAAGGTCGTCCCCAGATCGGGATCGATCTCGAGGAGCCGGTCGGTGAAGTCCGCCGACAGCTCGACCAACGGGGTGGTGCCCTTCAAGGTGGCCAGCTCGCCGCCTGCCTCCGCCGCCGGTGTCTCCCGTGGTGCCTGGTGCTCCGGTGGTGCCTGGTGCTCCGGTGGTGCCTGGTGCGCCGGTGGTGCCTGGTGCTCCGGTGGTGCCTGGTGCTCCGGTGGTGCCTGGTGCTCCGGTGGTCCCCGGCGCTTCGGTGGTGTCGCCGGCGGCGCCGCCGTCATCGTCGTCGTCGTCGCCGCACGCTGCGGCGACGAGCGAGAGCCCGAGGACCAGCGCACCGACGCGTCGTACGCGTGATCGTTGCATGTGTGTTGTTCCTCCCCCTGTGTCGAGCGGGGCGGGATTGCCCCGGTCTCCTGGGTGCCCACAAGGTAGTGCACCAACACCGGCCTTGTTGCAAGTCCGTGGCTACCGTTCGCGGCGGATGGACGAGCGCATCGGGGTGCTGGAGGCGTTGGCGACGACGCGGGCGATCCGGCGCTATCGCGACGCGCCGATCCCCGACAGCGACCTGGCGACGATCCTGTGGCACGCCGGCACGGGCGCCGTCCGGCTCGAACCGCCAGCCCTTCCGATTCATCGTCCTGCGCGACGAGCCGGCGACCGCCGAGCCCCGCGCGCTGCTCGGACGCGCGTTCCGCGAGTCGTGGGCCCGCAAGCGGCTCGAGGCCGGCTTCGACGCCGGCAGCGGCACTGTGGCCGGGAGCCCGAAGGCCCGGGCGGCGGCGGCGATGCAGCACTTCGTCGACCACCTGGAGCAGACGCCGGTGATCGTGCTCGTCGGGCTCGAGCGCTACCGCGAGGCGAACGCGTACGAGGGAGCGTCGGTCTACCCGGCGTGCCAGAACCTGCTCCTCGCCGCGCGTGGGCTCGGCTACGGCGGGGCGCTCACGATGTGGCACACGCCGGTGGAGGCCGAGCTGCGCGACCTGCTGGCCATCCCCGAGTCGGTGGCGCTCGCCGGCGTGCATCACGCTCGGAGTGCCGGCCGGCGGCCACGGCCCGCTGCGCCGCCGCCCGCTCGGCGAGATCGTCCACGACGGGCGCTGGGGTCGCCCGGCCGCGTGGCTCGAGGACGGCGGCGGTGGCTGACGACCCCTTCGCCGTGCTCGGCGTCGACCCGCGGCGTCGGCGCCGGAGCTGCGGGCCGCCCGTCGCCGCCTCGCCATGCGCTTGCACCCCGACCATGCCGGTGGCGATGCCGAGGCGATGCGACGGCTCAACGCGGCGTTCGAGGCCGCGATCGCGGCGCGCGCATCCGACCCTCGCCTTGGTCACCAAGACGCGTGGACGGGCGCGCGATTCGGTGACCAAGCCGCACCGGCGCCGCCGCGAGCGACGTCGCGGGTCGTGCACGACGTCGCCTCGTTCACGATCGAGGCCCTCCCCGCCGAGGCCTTCGAGGCCCTCCTCGTCGTGAGCACGTGGATCGGCGAGGTGCTGGTCGACGAACCGCCGTACCAGCTCGACGTCGTGCTCGAAGAGCCGTACGCGTGCTGGTGCCGGCTCGACCTCTTGCCGGACGCCGGCGCGACGACCGTCAGCCTCACCGTGGCCGGCATCGCGCTCACCGCGCCGCCCGACATCGACGACGTCCGCGACCTGTGGGTCGCCAACCTCAACCAGCTCGGCCGCCCCGACTGAGCTGCATCCGAGGGTTTCGTGCGCCCCGTCCGGTCCGCAAACCCTCCGGTGCAGCGAAAACCTCGGATGGACGAGTCAGCCGGCGGCGGCTTTCTGGAGGCGGTCGCGGATGGCGTGGCCGAGGCCGCGGGGCGGGGGGAGGACGGCGACGACGCGATCCGCCCGGACGGCATCGGCGTCGCGCAGTGACTGGTAGAGACTCCGCGCGTACGCCACCAGGTCGTCGCCGAAGTCGAGCGATCCGGGTCCGCAGGCCGTCGGCCTCGAACCCGGCGAGCAACTCATCGGCACGACGGCGATCGTCGGCGAGGACGACGGTGGCCGCGGGGGAGTAGTGCGTGGCGAGCATCCCCGGGGCCCGACTCGATCCGCCGGCGGGCGCCAGGCCGACGTCGAGCAGGCGCTCGATGTCCTCGCGAGGGATCCCGCCGGGTCGCAGCAGCTGCGGGGGGCCGGTCGTGCAGTCGACGATCGTGCTCTCGACGCCGATCGGCGACGGGCCGCCGTCGAGGATCACGTCCCTCGCCGGGTTGGAGCACGTCACCGAGGTCGGCGAGCACGTGGGCGGCCGTCGTCGGGCTGACCCGGCCGAAGGGGTTGGCGGACGGGGCGGCGATGCCGCGACCCGCACGGGCCAGCAGCTCCTGCGTCATCGGGTGGGCCGGCGCGCGCAGCCCGACGGAGTCCCTGCCGCCGGTGACGGCGTCGAGCACCCGCGCGGCGCGCGGCAGCAGCAGGGTGAGCGGTCCCGGCCAGCACGTGGTGGCGAGCAGTTCGGCCGCGGCCGGAACCTCGGCGGCCCACGCGCCGAGCTCGTCGGCACCCCGGATGTGCACGATGAGGGGGTGACCGACCGGCCGGCCCTTCACGGCGAAGATCCGGGCGACCGCGGCGACGTCGTCGGCGTCGGCGCCGAGGCCGTACACCGTCTCGGTCGGGATCGCCACCAGGCCGCCGCCGGTGAGGCACTCGACCGCGCGTGAGACGTCCGTCGTGACGAGGTCCCTCGTCACGGCACGGCGTCGAGGAACTCGAGCGTGGCGTCGATGAAGCCGAACGACTCGGGCGTGGCGAAGTGGTCGACGTTGCGCAGGGTCACCAGGCGGGCGTCGGGCAGCGCGTCGACGAGCTGGTCGGCCGGGCCGGCGAAGTCGCGATCGCCGATCACGACCAGTACCGGGCGCGGTGACCGTCGCCAGCTCGGCGGTCGCCAACGGAGCGCTGTCGGTGCGTCGCATCACCGCGGCCAGGGCGAGCCGGTCATTGCCCGGTTGCTCGGCGTACTGGGTGAACAGGCGGGCCAGGTTGTCCTCCGGTTCGGCGGTGCCGTCGAGGCCGGCGAGGACCCGCGCCCGCACCGTGTCATCGCGCTCGAACGCGTTGCGGCCGATCCCGGCGACCACGATCCGGCGGAACGACTGCGGGCGGCGGACCGCGAGCCGCAGCAGGGTGAGCGCGCCGAGCGAGAAGCCCACGGCGTCGACCGGCTCCGCGGGCAGGACCTCCTCGACCCGCTGGGTCAGGTCGCCGTACGCGGCCGGGTCGTGCGGCTTCGGCGCATCGCCATGGCCGAGGAGGTCGACGCCGATCACGGGGCGTCCGGCGTCGGCCAGCAGTTCGGTGAACCCGCTGCGCCGCCACGTCGCCGCGAACGAACCGCCCCATCCGTGGACGAGGACGACCGGCGTGGCGTCGAGCAGCGGACACGGACGCAGCGTAGATGGGCTCCGGTGCTCATAACCTTGACGGGCCGCGATCGCACACGAGGACTCCGCCGATGCGCCTGCTCCACCCCGAACCCGGTCACGACCTCACCTACAACGACGTGTTCATGGTCCCCAGCCTCTCGGCCGTGCCATCGCGCCTCGACGTCGACCTCACCACGCCGGACGGCATCGGCACGACGATCCCGGTCGTCGTGTCGAACATGACCGCCGTCGCCGGAAAGCGGATGGCCGAGACCGTCGCCCGCCGCGGCGGGATCGTGGTCCTGCCGCAGGACATTCCGCTCGACGTCGTCGGCTCCGTCATCGAGTACGTGAAGAGCCGCCACCAGGTCTACGAGACGCCGATCACGCTGTCGCCCCACCACACCATCGGCGACGCCCTCGGGCTGGTGCACAAGCGCGCCCATGGTGCGGTGGTGGTCGTCGACGACGACGACCGGCCGGTCGGCGTGTTCACCGAACACGACGCGGCCGGGTTCGACCGCTTCACCCAGCTCCACGCCGTGATGAGCCGCGAGCTGGTCACGGTTCCCGACGGCACCGAGGCCCGCGAGGCGTTCGAGCAGCTCGCCGCGACCCGCCGCACGATGGCGCCCGTCATCGACGGCGACGGCACGGTTGCTCGGCGTCGTCACCCGCAAGGGCACCCTCCGATCGACCACGTACCGCCCGGCCCTCGATGCCGACGGCCGGCTGATGATCGGCGTCGCCGTCGGTGTCAACGGCGATCCCGAGACCAAGGCCAAGGCGGTCATCGGGATGGGGGCGGACGTGCTGGTCATCGACACCGCCCACGGCCACCAGACGCGGATGCTCCAGGCCATCGAGTCCGTTCGGTCCGTCGCCGCCGACCGCCCGCTCGTGGCCGGGAACGTGGTCACCGCCGACGGAACGCGGCAGCTGATCGAGGCGGGCGCCGACGTCGTCAAGGTCGGCGTCGGGCCCGGCGCGATGTGCACGACGAGGATGATGACGGGAGTCGGACGGCCCCAGTTCTCGGCGGTCGTCGAGTGCGCCACCGAGGCGACCCGGCTGGGCAAGCACGTGTGGGCCGACGGTGGGGTGCGCTGGCCCCGCGACGTCGCCCTGGCCCTGGCCGGCGGGGCGGCGAGCGTGATGTTCGGCATCGTGGCTCGCCGGCACGTACGAGTCGGCTGCCGATCCGCTGCACGACCCCGACGGGCGGCTGTACAAGGAGAGCTTCGGCATGGCCTCGAACCGTGCCGTCAAGAACCGCACCAGGGACGACAGCGCGTTCGAGCGGGCCCGCAAGGAGCTGTTCGAAGAGGGCATCAGCACGTCGCGGATGTACCTCGATCCCGAGCGTCCTGGGGTGGAGGACATCCTCGACCAGGTCGTCGCCGGCGTCCGGTCCGCCTGCACGTACGCCGGCGCGGCCAACCTCACCGAGTTCCACGAGCGGGTCGTCGTCGGGGTGCAGAGCCTCGCCGGCTACGAAGAGGGCCTTCCGCAGAGCAGCTCGTGGTAACGGTCATCGCGATCGACGGGCCGGCGGGCGCGGGGAAGAGCACGGTCGGGCGGGCGCTCGCCAAGCATCTCGGGCTCGAGTATCTCGATACCGGCGCGATGTACCGGGCCGTCGCCTTCGCCGCCCTGCGGCGGGGCATCCCGGTCACCGACGACGAGCGGGTGGCGGAGCTGGCACGCGGGCTCGACCTCACCGTCAGCGAGGCCGGGGTGGTCGTCGACGGCGTCGACGCCACGGCCGAGATCCGGAGCCGGGAGGTCACCGAAGCCGTCAGCGCGGTCGCGGCCAACACACCGGTGCGCGAGGAGCTGCGCGCCCGCCAGCGGAGGTGGGCCGCGGAGCGCGGCGGCGGGGTGATCGAGGGCCGCGACATCGCCACCGTGGTGTTCCCGGACGCGACCCTGAAGCTGTACGTGACGGCCTCCCCCCGGGTCCGCGCCGAGCGGCGGGTGGCGGAGATCGGGGGCGACGTCGACGAGGTGGAGGTGTCGATCGCCGAACGTGACCGTCGAGACATGGGCCGGGTCGACGGACCGTTGCGCCCGGCCGATGGGTCGGTCACGGTCGACACGACCGGGCTTGACGGTCGACGAGGTGGTCGACCAGCTCGTCGCCCTGCTGCAATGATCTATCACTTCGATGCGCCCGAGCCACGCCAGCGACCGTTGCTGGCCAGCCGCTGCGCTGGCGCTCACGTGGCTCGCATCGGAGATACGCTAGTGACAGAGGTCGAAACGTTCCTGGCTGGAAACAGCGCGGTGAGCCGGGCCGCGTACTACGTCGCGCGCGCCGTCGGTCAACGGGTTCGTCCGCCTGTGGACGCGCCTCACCATCGAGGGCCGGGAGCACGTCCCCACCACCGGCGCGTTCGTCCTCGCGCCGGTGCACCGCTCCAACATGGACACGCCCGGTCGCGGCCTGCGTGACCCGCCGGCGGCTGCGCTTCATGGGCAAGGACTCGCTCTGGAAGCGGCGCCCGGCGGCCTGGTTCTTCTCGTCGCTCGGGGGGTTCCCGGTCACCAGGGGAACCGCCGACCGTGAAGCCCTCAAGCGCTGCATCGCCGTGCTCGAGGCGGGCGAGCCGCTCGTGCTGTTCCCCGAGGGCGAGCGCAAGTCCGGCCCGGTCGTCCAGCCGCTGTTCGACGGCGCGGCATACGTCGCATTGCGGGCGGGGGTGCCGATCGTCCCCGTCGGCATCGGTGGCTCGGAGCGGGTGATGCCGAAGGGCGCCAGGTTCATCCATCCGCACAAGGTCCACGCCATCGTCGGACCACCCATCACTCCGCCCGCCACGGACAGCGGCCGCGTGCCGCGCCGCGCCGTCCACGAGGTGACCACCGAGCTCCACGCCACCCTGCAGCAGCTGTTCGACGACGCTCAGAAGCGGGTCGGGCTCGAAGTAGGCCCGCAGGGCCCGGCCGAGGTGCACCGGGTCGGCGACGCCGCACACCTCCCGCGCCGAGTGCATCGACAGCTGCGGAACGCCGACGTCGACGGTGCCGATGCCCAACCTGGTGGCGGTCAGCGGTCCGATCGTCGAGCCGCACGGCATGTTGTTGCGGGACACGAAGGTCTGGTGGGGTACCCCGGCCTGGTCGCACGCCGTCCCGAACAGCGCCGCCGTCTCCGCCGACGTGGCGTAGCGCTGGTTGGCATTGAGCTTGATCGCCGGGCCGTGGTTGACGAGCGGGGCGTGGTCGGGATCGTGCCGTTCCGGGTAGTTCGGGTGGACGGCGTGGGCGTTGTCCGCCGACACGCAGCTCGATCCGGCGAGGGTGCGATGGAGATCGTCGCGGCTGCCGCCGGCAGCCTCGTGGAGCCGCTCGACCACGGCCGCGAGGAAGGGCCCGGACGCCCCGCTGATCGTGCCCGAGCCGACCTCCTCGTGGTCGAACAGGGCGATCATCGAGACGTGGCCTTCCGCCGGCTCCGCCCCACCCTCGGCGAGGGCGGCGGTCGCCGCCCAGCACGACACCTGGTTGTCGAGGCGTCCGCTCGCCAGCAGCGTGCCGTCGGCGCCGAGCACCGCGGCCGGCTGGACGTCGTACAGGCACAGCTCCCACCACGCCGGCTCGGCGGTCCCGGCGCGGTCGGCGACCCACTTGGCGAAGTCCTCGCCGCCCGCCGTGCCCCAGACCGGTGTCAGGTGAGCGTGTCGATCGAGCACGAGACCGTGCTCGTTGACCTCCCGGTCGAGGTGGATGGCGAGCTGCGGCACCCGGGCGATCGGTTCCCGCGCGTCGACGAGGGCGACCGACCCGTCGGGCATGACGAGCCGGCCGGCGACACCGAGATCGCGGTCGAGCCAGCTGTTGAGGAGCACACCGCCGTAGATCTCGACGCCGAGCTGGCGCCACCCGGCGACGCTCGATGTCCGGTCGCGGCTTGACCCGCAGCCCGGGAGAGTCCGTGTGGGCGCCGACGACGCGCAGCGGCGCCGCGCCAGCTTGTTCCGCCCGCCGCCAGGCGATGAGCGCTCCGCCGCGGACGGTGTAGCCGGCGGCCGGTGCATCGCGCCACGAGTCTCGTTCCGTCGACGGCGGTGAACCCGGCCGCGTCGAGGATTCGCGGCGGACGACTGGACCGCGTGCCACGGGGTCGGCGACGCGTCGAGGTAGGTCAACAGGTCCGCGACGTCCATCAACCGACTAGATAAGCAGCTATGGGCCGCCGGACGAAGATCGTCGCCACGCTCGGCCCCGCCTGCGACGACGCGCTCGGGTGTCGAGTCGCTGTTGCGCGCCGGCGCCGACGTCGTGCGCCTCAACCTCAGCCATGGTCCGATCGACGAGCACCTTCGCCGGCTCGACCTGGTGCGCAGGATCGCCGCCCACCTGGACCGCCCGGTCGCCGCGCTCGTCGATCTGCCGGGGCCGAAGATCCGCTCCGGCGCGTTCGCCGAAGGCGGTGTCGACCTGCACCCGGGGAGCCTGGTCCGCCTCGTCGCGGGCTCAGGGCCGAGCACGGCCGAGCGCATCACGGTCGACTACGCCGAGGCGCTCGCCGAGGTCACGGTCGGCGATCGGGTCGTCCTCGGCGACGGCGGCATCTCGCTCGTGGTCGTCGGCGTCGACGACGCCGGCGCATCCGCCAGCGTCGAGACCGGCGGGCACGTGCAGGGTCGCCCAGGCGTCCACCTGCCGTCGACGCGGATGAAGATGCGCGCCCCGACCGACGAGGACCTCGCCAATGCCGAGACCGTGACGGCCGCGGGGGTCGAGTACGTGGCCCTGTCGTTCGTCCGCGCCGCGAGCGACGTGGCTGCGCTGCGGGCGGTGGTCGGCGATCGCGCCGGGATCGTGGCCAAGATCGAGACCGCGACCGCACTCGCCGACCTCGACGCGATCGTCGCCGCGGCCGACGCGGTGATGGTCGCGCGGGGCGACCTCGGCATCGACGTGCCCCTCGAGGACGTGCCGCACCTGCAGAAGCACATCATCCGGACGTGCGTGGAGCTCGGCGTACCGGTGATCACCGCCACCCAGATGCTGGAGTCGATGGTCGACGCTCCCTCTCCGACGCGGGCGGAGGTCAGCGACGTGGCCAACGCGGTGTTCGACGGCACCGACGCGCTGATGCTGTCGGCGGAGACGGCGATCGGTCGTGATCCGGCCGCGGTCGTCACCACGATGGCGCGGATCGCGGCGCGCGCCGAGTCCGAGACCAGCTACCAGCAGTGGGCCGAACGCCTCGGTCGCGAGGCGCGGGCGGCCCTGGCCAGCGGCGGGCCCGGCGACGACGACTCGGCGGGCGAGGATCACCGCGGCGATCACCCACGCCGCGTGGCAGGCCGCCTTCGACGCCTCGGCGACGGCGATCTTGTGCTGCACCCGCACTGGACGGACTGCCCGGGCGATGGCCCGCTTCCGGCCGAGCGCCCGGCTGATCGGGCTCTCGCCCGATCCCCGCACGGTGAACGCGCTCTCCCTGTCGTGGGGGGTCGAACCACTGCCGGTGGAGGCGCGCCGTACGACCGGCGAGATGGTCAGGCGAGCGCTTGACACCGCGGTCGACCACGAGCTCGTCAACCACGGCGACGTCGTGCTCGTGCTGGCGGGCGCCCCGGACCTCCAGAGCGGAGCGGCGACCGACGTCCTGCGGATCGTGCGCGTTCCGTGAGGGAGCCCGGGATCTGGTCCGAGGAGGCGGGGACGGTCGACGCACCCCTCATCGCGCTGGTGCACGGGTCGATGGATCGCTCGGCGGGCCTCCTCAAGCTGTCCCGGCGCCTCGAGGAGGAACACCGGGTCGTCCGCTACGACCGGCGGGGCTACGGCCGGTCCCGGCCGCACCCGGGCCCGTTCGGCATGGAGCCTCAGGTGGAGGACCTCGTCGGCGTGCTGGGTGGGCGGCCGGCGGTGGTGTTCGGACACAGCTACGGCGGGAACATCGCGCTCGCCCTGGCCACGCGGTGGCCCGACCTCGTCAGCGCTGTCGCGGTGTACGAGACCCCGCTGTCGTGGCTCGACTGGTGGCCCGGCTCCACGGCCGGCGCCGACGCGATCGCCACCCGGGGCGATCCCGCGGATGCCGCCGAGCGGTTCATGCGGCGCCTCGTCGGGGACGAACGCTGGGCGCGGCTCCCCGCGACCACCCGGGCGGCCCGGCGCGACGAGGGCGTGGCGATGGTGGGCGAACTGACCGACCTGCGCGACCGCGCGCCGTGGGACGCGGCGGCGGTGACGATGCCGGTCGTGGCGATGCACGGCTCGCGCGGTGCACCTCACCACCGGCTGTCGACCAGCTATCTGGCCGAGGTGCTGCCCGATTGCCGGGTCGTCGAGATCGACGGCGCCCGGCACTTCGGCCCCAACACCCATCCGACCGAGGTCGCCCAGGTGATCGCCGAGATCAGGCGTTAGCCGAACGGGGAGGTGACCGTGACGTCGCGACCGAGAAACGTGCAGGTCGTGTCGTCGACGGCACCGGCCTCCAGCGTGGAGCCGACGCGGCCGGCGCACTCGACCAGGGACTCACGCTGGGACCACACCACGGCCGCCAGCGCGCCGAGGAGCACGATCACGGCGAGCTTGCCGACGATCGCCTTGACGATCCAGGCCGCCGTGACAGCGAGGACGACCACGACTGCGACCGCGATCAGAGCACCGTCGCGAACGGTGTCGAACTCGAGGCCCAGCACCGCATCGAAGGTAGGCCATCGCACGCCGCGACTGGCGTACCCTCGATCCTGTGAGTGACCAGCCGATGGAGATGTCCGCCGGGTTGCCGTCCACCGTGCTGCCGGACGCCGACCCCGAGGCGCAAGCGGCCCTGGCCGAGGCCCTCGCGGTCGATGCAGCGCACCGGCGTGACGCGATCGCCGGCGTGGTGGCCCGTCACCCGCGCTTCCTCGAGGGGTGGGCCGCGCTCGGCGACGCCGGTCGCGACGAGGTGGAGCGCTACGCCGCCTACCGCGTCGGCTACCACCGGGGCCTGGACGCCCTGCGCGCCAACGGCTGGCGGGGTTCGGGATACGTCCGCTGGTCGGACCCGTCGAACACGGGCTTCTTGCGTGCGCTCGCCGGGCTCGGTGCGATGGCGGCGGCGATCGGCGAGCACGACGAGGCCGAGCGGTGCGCCCAGTTCCTCGTGCAACTCGACCCGCACGGCCGACCTCCCGACTTGTGACCACGGGTGTGGTGCTGTGCGGCGGGAGCAGCCGGCGCATGGGCGCCGACAAGGCGTTGATCGAGGTGGCCGGCGTGGCGATGGCCGAGCGGGTGGCGGGGGCGCTGGCGGCCGGAGGATGCGCACCGGTCGCGTTCGTCGGCGGCGACGCATCCCGCCTCGCCCGCTTCGGCCGCCCGGTCCATGCCGACCGGTGGCCGGGCGAGGGTCCGCTCGGCGGCGTCCTCACTGCGCTCGCCCTGGCCGGCGGCGACGACATCCTGGCCGCGGCGTGCGACCTGCCGTTCCTGGACGGCGCAACGGTCGCCACGCTCCTGGCGACGGCGACGAGCGGCGATGCCGAGCGTGTCGATGTCGTCGTGGCCACGACCGAGCGGATCGAGCCGGCTCTGGCCTGGTGGAGCGCCTCGGCGCGCGCGGCCATCGCCCGTCACTGGGACCACGGCGGGCGCGCGCTGCACGAGGTGATCGGCGAGCTCCGCTCGGTGGAAGTCCCCGTCGACCCGGCGTCGGTGCGCAACGTCAACGCGCCCGCCGACCTGCCGCCGCTGAACCGTGATCGGTAGCGTTGCCCACGTGCCGCCTCCGGAGATCGACGTCAGCGAACTCGCCGAACGGCTGCGGGCCGGTGTCCGCCTGATCGACGTCCGCGAGCCGGACGAGTACACGCGGGGGCACGTCCCGGGTGCCCTCTCGGTGCCGCTCGCGACCGTTCCGGAACAGCTCGATCTGTTCCGCGGGCCGAGCCCGACCTACGTCATCTGCCAGGGCGGCGGCCGAAGCCGCAGCGCCTGTGAGTTCGTCGAAGCCCACGGCATCGACGCCGTCAACGTCGAGGGCGGCACCGGGGCGTGGATCGCCTCGGGGCGGGAGACGGTCAGCGGAGACCGTGCCTCGTGACCCATCGGTGGGTCGATCGCACCGACGAACTCGATGGCCTCGTCGATCACCTGGTCACCGAGCCCCGCTACGCCCTCGACACCGAGTTCCATCGCGAGCGCACGTACTTCCCACGGCTCGCCCTCGTCCAGCTCGCGTGGCCGGGGGACCTCGTGCTCGTCGACCCGCTGAGGGTCGACACCGCGCCGCTCGCCCGGCTGTTCGCCAGCCCGGCCCTCGCCGTCGCCCACGCGGCGCAGCAGGACCTCGACGTCCTCCGCCACGCCGTCGGGGAGATCCCGTCGAGAATCTTCGACACCCAGGTCGCGGCCGGGTTCGTCGGCTACGGCACGCCCTCACTGTCCTCGCTCGTCCAGGGGGAGCTCGGGACGGTCCCGATCAAGGGCGACCGGCTCACCGACTGGCTGCACCGGCCGTTGACGCGGGCGCAGTGCGACTACGCCGCCTCCGACGTGGCCTTCCTGCTCGAGCTGCAGGACCGGTTGGTCGACCAGCTGCGGGCGACGGACCGGCTGAGCTGGGCCGAGGACGCGTGCTGAGGAGCTGCGCCGGCGGCCGACCGGCGGCATCGCGCCGGACCAGGCGTGGACCAAGCTGAAGGACGCGAGGTCGCTCCGGCCGCGGGCCAGGGCCGTCGCCCAAGCGGTCGCGGCATGGCGCGAACGAGAGGCCGCGGCCTCCGACACGCCGGTGCGGCAGGTGCTCCCGGACCTGGCCGTGCTCGGGATCGCCCAACGCCAGCCGACCACGCTGGAGGAGTTGGCTCAGTCCAGGGGGGTCGACGACCGCCATCGAAGGGGTCGCAACGCCCGGGCGATCATCGCCGCCGTGGTCGCAGGGCAGCAGGCCTCTCCGCCGACGCCTCCCGATGCGGTCGAGGAGCTCGAGCGGGCCAAGCGCCCGGCGCTCACGCTCGTGTCGGCATGGGTGAGCCAGGTGGCCAGGACCTCCCGGATCGAAACCGCCCTCCTCGCCACCAGGGCCGACCTGGTCGCCGTGCTGCGCAACGACCCGCGGGCCCGGCTGGCCAGCGGATGGCGGGCGGAACTGCTCGGTGACGACATCACGAGACTCGTCGAGGGCCGGGCCGCGATCACCTTCGACGGCCAGGGCGGTCTGCAGCTGATCGACGTGCCGGAGCGAATCGCTTGACATAACGCGGTCTCGCGACGGCCCGCGAATGCGGGCGGGATGCCGTCCGGGAGGGGGCTCGCCAGGTAGACTCAAACGCAATGTCAACTCACTAGTCCTGGGAGCCCTGCGTGAAGAAGGGTCGTCATCGCCGTTTCGAAGAGGCGCGCAAGTTGAAGCAGTCAGGTCCGGGGGCGTTCGATCTCGGTCTGGGGGACCGTGGCCACCAGGCCACGACCACCAAGGACGACGAGGACGACTACGCCGCCCTGGCCGAGAAGTACGGCGTCGAGTTCGACGAGGACGAAGAGCAGGACTGAGCCCGGCCCTGGAGAGGGCCAGCCGCATTAGGTGACACGTGCCACCCGGCGGAGGGCGAGCCGCGGCCGACTACGACGAACGCGACCTTGCGGCTCGCGCCCGGAGCACGGGGTGGGGGAGCGGCACCCAGTCGGGGCGCTCGAGTTGCTCTACCAGGGTGTCATAGAGCCGGCGGCCGATGAGCTCGATGATCTCGTCCCGTGAGGATCGGTAGACGGGCTCGGTCCCCACGAACGCCTCTGGCGACTCCGTGCACCACCAGTGGAAGTCGGTCCCGCCGTCCCCCCAGTCGCGCCGCTTCCATTCGCGGAGCCGGGACGTGACGTGCCCGTTCTCATCTGTCGAGTGCTCGAGCCGCAGCGGCACCTGCCAGCACACGTTGGGTTTCCAGTCGAGCGGACGCTCGCCCTCGGCGAGGGCGGCGATGTGGAGTGCGCACCCGACGCCGCCGGCAAATCCGGGCCGGTTGAGGAAGATGCAGGCGTCGTCGACGAGCCGGGTCACCGTCGTCGGCGCGCCGTCGTCACCGGGTTCGCCCGGGCGGAGGAACCCACCGCGTCGGGCCTTGGCGTGGAACTGCATCTGCTCGGGCCGCACCCGGACGAACGCCTTGACCACGTTGGCGACGTCGTCCTCGTCGACGAAGTGGGCGCCGTAGCTGCAGCACCCCTGGGCCAACTCGGGTGCCGGCGCATCGAGTACGCCTTGGCAGCCGGCGCCGTAGATGCAGTGGTAGTTCGACCGGAGGAACGTCGCGTCGAACACCCACGTGCGCTGCTCGTCGGGATCCTCGAAGCTGATCCACTCATGCAGGTCCTCGGCCACTGCGCACCAACGTACAGACCCCAGTTCACGACGCGCCGTTAGGCTGATCAGCACATATGTTGAGCCCCCCGCGCACCGCCGACGAGCTCCGTCAGTCGTTCCTCGACTTCTTCGCCGCGCGCGAGCACACGGTGGTGCCGTCGGCGAGCCTGATCCCGCACGACCCCACCGTGCTGTTCACCGTGGCGGGAATGGTGCCGTTCAAGCCGTACTTCGTGGGTGACGAGACGCCACCGTTCAAGCGGGCGACCGACTCGCAGAAGTGCGTGCGCGCCGGCGGTAAGCACAATGACCTCGACGACGTCGGTCGGACCGCCCGCCACCTCGTCTTCTTCGAGATGCTGGGCAACTGGAGCTTCGGCGACTACTTCAAGGAGAAGGCCATCCCATGGGCCTGGGAGTACACCACCGAGGTGCTCGGCTTCGACGGCGAACGGATCTGGATCACGGTCCACGAAAGTGACGACGAGGCCGAACAGATCTGGCACGAGATCGTCGGGGTGCCGATGGAGCGCATCCAGCGGATGGGCGACAAGGACAACTTCTGGCAGATGGGCGAAACCGGCCCGTGCGGGCCGTGCAGCGAGCTGCATCTCGACCGGGGGCCGGCGTTCGGTCCTGAAGGCGGCCCCGCCACCGATCCCCAGGGCGACCGGTACATGGAGTTCTGGAACCTGGTCTTCATGCAGTACGACCAGGCGCCCGACGGCTCCCGCACGCCGCTCCCGAAGAAGAACATCGACACCGGTGCCGGGCTCGAGCGCATCCTCTGCCTCCTGCAGGGGGTCGAGGGCGTGTGGGAGACCGATCTCATGGCCCCGCTCATCGACAAGGCAGGCGAGCTGACCGGGCGGACCTACCGCCCGGGCGACTACGCGGACCGCGACAGCTTCGCCGTCCGTGTACTCGCCGAGCACGCCCGCTCGTCGACGATGCTCGTCGGTGACGGCGTCTTCCCGAGCAATGAAGGACGCGGCTTCGTCCTGCGCCGCATCATCCGCCGGGGTGTTCGCTACGCCTACCTGCTCGGTACCGACCACCTCGTCATGCCGGCGCTGGCCGACATCGCCGTCGACGTGATGGGCAACGCCTACCCCGACGTCGCCCGTCAGCGCGACTTCATCGTCGGCGTCCTGACGAAGGAGGAGGAGCGGTTCCGCCAGACGCTGCGTAACGGCCTGTCGATGCTCGAGTCCGAGCTCGCCGACGGCACGCGCCGACTTTCCGGATCGACAGCATTCGCGCTCCACGACACGTACGGGTTCCCGCTGGAGCTGACCCAGGAGATCGCCGGCGAGCGCGACGTGGATGTCGACGTGGCCGGGTTCGAAGCCGAGATGGCCCAGCAACGGGAACGGGCCAAGGCGGCTCGTCGCCGTGCGGGCGACGAGGCCAACCTCGACGCCTATCGCGAGGTGGTGGAGGAGTTCGGCACCACCTCGTTCACCGGCTACGGCGAGGACACGACCGAGGGGCGGGTCGTCGCCGTCGTTCCGATCGATGACCTCGAGGTCGGGCGAGCTGCGGAGCGAAGCGGAGCCGGCGAGCTCGAAGGCGAGCGGAGCGAGCCCGGGCACCTGGTCGAGGTCTTCCTCGACCGCAGCCCGTTCTACGCCGAGAGTGGCGGCCAGATCGGCGACACCGGCACGATCACCACCGACAGCGGCAGTGCCGAGGTCCTGGACACGACGTTCGCCCTGCCCAACCTCCGCCGCCACACCGCCAGGATCACCGAGGGCTCGATCACGCCGGGCCAGCGCGCCACGGCAGCGATCGACGCTCCCCGCCGAGACCGGATCCGGCGCAACCACACCGGCACCCACCTGCTCCATCACGCCCTCCGCGCCGTACTCGGAGATCACGTCAAGCAGGCCGGCTCCCTCGTCGCGCCGGACCGCCTCCGCTTCGACTTCTCCCACTACGCCCCGCTGACCGCCGACCAGATCCAGGAGATCGAGCGCATCGTCAACGAGCAAACCCTGGCCAACACTCCTGTGCGGGCGTTCGAGACCACGAAGGCGGAGGCCGAGGCGATGGGTGCAGTGGCCTTCTTCGGGGACAAGTACGGCGACATCGTCCGCGTCCTCGAGGCCGGTTCCTCGCTCGAGTTCTGCGGCGGCACCCACGTCCGCGCCACCGGCGACATCGGCACGGTGAAGATCGTCAGTGAGGGTTCGATCGGCTCCAACCTGCGCCGCATCGAGGCCCTCACCGGCGAAGGCAGCGTCGCCCTGCTGCAACGGGACGAACGGGTGCTCTCCGAGGCCGCCAGGCTCGTCGGCGTCCCGGCCGACGAGCTGCTCGAAGGGGTCCAGCGCCGGCTCGACGACGCCCGGGCGCTGGCCGACGAGATGAAGACCTTGCGCGCCAAGCTCGCGTCCGGGCGGGCGGGCGAGCTGGCCGCGACCGCCACCGACGGCGTCGTGGTCGAACGCGTCGACGGGCTCGCCCCGAACGAGCTGCGCGAGCTCGCTCTGGCCGTGCGCAACGTCGAAGGCATGGAGGTGGTCGTGCTGATCGGCGAGTCGACGACCGGTGGCGTGAGCATCGCCGCAGCGACGAAGCCCGGGCTCGGGCTCGAGGCCGCGTCGCTCATCCGGGACGCCGCCCGAGCCGTCGGCGGGGGCGGCGGAGGCAAGGGTGACGTGGCGACCGCGGGCGGCAAGGATCCCAGCGGCATCGACGAGGCGCTGCGCATCGCGGCGAAGACCGTCGATGGCGCCCGCGGAGCGGCGGGATCCTGACCCAGTGCGGGCGCTCGGCCTCGATCTGGGCACGAAGCGGATCGGCATCGCGGTCAGCGACCGGTCCGGGACGATCGCGTCGCCGTTGACGGTGCTCGAGCGCAGCGGATCCCGGCATGACGACCACACCCGCGTCGCCGCACTCGTGCGCGCCGAGGAGGCCGAGTGCGTCGTCGTGGGTCTGCCGCTGAGCCTCTCCGGTGGGGACGGTCCCGCCGCGCGGGCTGCCCGTGCGGAGGCGGAGCGGCTGGCTACCGTGGTGGGGGTGCCGGTCGAGACCCACGACGAGCGGCTCACGACCGTGACGGCCGAGCGCAGCCTCTCTGCGGCGGGCGTCCGCGGCCCGGCCCGGCGCCAGGTTGTCGACAAGGTGGCCGCGGCCGTCATCCTGCAGTCCTGGCTCGACGCCCGTGGAGGCCGCGCGTGAGCCGCCGCAGCCCCGTGATCGAGGACGTCACGCAGGACGACCCGGCGCGCCGGCTGGGCGAGGCGAGGCAAATCGACGAGCTGGACTCGCTCACCGGCCTCGACGCCCTCGGCTGGAGCGCGGACCCGTGGGACGATGCCGAGGCCGCGGGCACCGTCGAGCGGGTCCGGGTGCAGACCCGATCGGTCAAGTGGGTCGCCTACATCGTGCTCGCCATCGTGCTCGCGCTCACCCTCGCCGCCGGTGCCGCCGGATGGTGGTACATCCGCCAGGTCAATCCCGCCGGCGAGGCGGGTGAGGCGGTGAGCTTCACCGTGAACGAGGAGGACACGCTGCGGACGATCAGTCGAGCGGCTCGAGGCGCAGGACCTCGTCGTCGACGCCGGCTTGTTCCGTTGGTACGTCGATCGACACGGCGGACTCGAGGTCATCCCCGGCTACTACGCCATCCAGACCAGCGACCACATGGGCAACGTGCTCGCCCGGCTGCGGACGCCACCCAACCAGACGTATTCGAAGGTCACCTTCCCCGAGGGCTTCACCGTCGAGGAGATCGCGGCTCGGCTGGGGGAGGAGATCGTGCCGATGCGGGCACGCAGGTTCCTCCGCGCCGCCAACGACCCCGAGGTGGTCTCGGCCTTCCGCCCGGAGGGGATCACGTCGCTCGAGGGCCTGCTGTTCCCCGACACGTACCAGGTCTCCAACGGGGAGAACGAGGCGCAGGTCGTCGAGCGGATGACCGGCCTGATGGAGCGGGTAGCCAAGCAGGAGGACATCGAGATCAAGGCCGAAGGCCTCGGCCAGAGCCCGTACGGCATCCTGACCATCGCCTCGATGATCGAGGAGGAGGCCAAGCTCGCCGAGGACCGCCCGAAGATCGCCCGGGTCATCTACAACCGGCTCGCCCTCGGCATGCCGCTGGAGATCGACGCCGCCGTCCGGTACGGGACCGAGCAGAGGGGGCTCGACCCGGACAAGGTTTCGTTTCGCGAGCAGAGTGAGACACCGGGGCCGTACAACACCTACGCCAACGTCGGGCTGCCCGTCACGCCGATCACCAATCCCGGTCGGGCGTCGATCGAGGCCGCCCTGAACCCGGCACCGAACCCGAGCGTCGGCGATCCGCTGTGTCGCGACCTGCCCGACGACGTGGAGTGCCAGTACCTCTACTACGTCCTCGCCAACGAGGAGGGCGGCCACGCCTTCGCCGCCACCGGTGAGCAGCACGCCGCGAACGTCGCGGCGTGCGAGGCCGCCGGCCTGTGCGATTGACGCCCGAGCGCTTGTCGTGAACATTGCCGGGGTGATCGGCTCGCCGGTCGCCCACTCGCTCTCGCCGGCGATCCACAACGCCGCCTTCCGGTCCGCCGGCTTGGACTGGGTGTACGTCGCCTTCGAGGTCGCCCCGGGACAGGCGGGCGCGGCGCTCGACGCGATGCGGGTGCTCGGGTTGCGCGGGCTCTCGGTCACGACCCCGCACAAGGAGGAGGTCGCCGCCGCCGTGGACGAGCTGGCGCCCGCGGCGAAAGCGCTGCGGTCCGTCAACACGGTGGCGGTCACGGAGGGCGGCGGCTTGATCGGCCACAGCACGGACGGCGACGGCTTCGTCGCCGCGCTCGCCGAGGCGGATGTCGGACTCGCCGGCGCGGTCGTCGCGGTCGTGGGCGCCGGCGCCGCCGCCCGCAGCGTGATCGATGCCGTCGGGCGCGCCGGCGCCGGCGAGATCGTGGTCGTCAACAGGACGCCGGCCCGGGCGGAGGAGGCGGTCGGGCTCGCGGCGGCCGCCAGGATCGGCTCGCTCGCCGACGTCTCCAGCGCCGACGTCGTCGTCAACGCCACGTCGGTCGGCCTCGACTCCTCCGACGTGCCGTTCGACGCCGGCGCTGTTACGGCCGGCCCAGGTCGTCGCCGATCTCGTGTACCACCCGCTCGAGACGCGGCTGCTCGCGGCCGCTCGTGATCGCGGATGCCAGATCGTCGACGGGCTCAGAATGCTCGTCCATCAGGCAGTGCTGCAGGAGGAGTTGTGGATCGGCTGGCGGCCCGACCCCGGCGTGATGCGCGCCGCCGCCCTGGCGGAGCTCGCCCGCCGCTGACGGCGTAGCTTGACGCCGATGCTGCGCTTCCTCACCGCCGGTGAGTCCCACGGCCAGGGGCTGGTCGTGATCGTCGAGGGGCTTCCGGCCGGCCTGGAGGTGACGGTCGAGGACGTCCAGGCCGAGCTCGCCCGCCGTCGCCTCGGCTACGGGCGGGGGCCGCGCCAGCGCTTCGAGGTCGACGAGCTGACGCTCCTCGGCGGCGTCCGCCACGGGCGCACGCTCGGCTCGCCGGTCGCCATCGAGATCAAGAACACCGAATGGTTCCGCAGCGACAAGTGGCATGCCGAGATGTCTCCGGCGCCCGGGGCCACCGAGAAGCCGCTCACCCAGGTGCGCCCCGGCCACGCCGATCTGGCCGGGATGCAGAAGTACGGGTTCACCGACGCCCGCGACGTGCTGGAGCGGGCGAGCGCACGGGAGACCGCCGCCCGGGTCGCCGCCGGGGCGCTCGCCAAGCTGCTGCTCCGCGAGCTCGGCGTGGACGTGCTGTCCCACGTCGTCCAGATGGGCACCGTGCGATCGATGGAGCCCCGGCCGACGATCGGCGACCTCCCGGCGGTCGACGACTCGCCGGTGCGCTGCTTCGACCCGGCCGCGGCCGACGCGATGATCGCCGAGATCGAGCAGGCCGCCAAGGAGGGCGACTCGCTCGGCGGCGTCGTCGAGGTGCTCGGCTACGGCGTCCCGGTCGGGCTCGGCAGCCACGTCCACTGGGACCGCAAGCTCGACGCCCTCATCGCCCAGGCGGTGACGAGCATCCAGGCGGTCAAGGGGGTCGAGTTCGGCGGCGGGTTCGAGGTGGCCGGGCGGCGCGGGAGCGCGGCCCACGACCCGATCCGCTGGGACGCCGACGCCGACGCCTACCGCCGCGACAGCGCCCTCGCCGGCGGCATCGAGGGCGGGATGTCCACCGGCGAGCTGCTCGTCGTGCGGGCGGCGATGAAGCCGCTCGCCACGCTGAACGTCCCGGTGCTCGAGACCGTCGACACCGCGACCAAGGAGTCGACGGTGTCGTTCAAGGAGCGCACGGACGTCACGGCGGTGCCGGCGATGGGCGTGGTGGCCGAGACGATGGTGGCGCTGGTCCTCGCCGCCGAGGCGCAGCGCAAGTTCGGCGGCGACTCGGTCGGTGAGTTCGTCCGCAACGCCGAGGCGTTTCGCCACAATCTGACTTAGTCCAGCTGACTTAGTCCGCTAGGCTCCACCTCATGACGAAGACGGTGAACATCCACGAGGCCAAGACCCACCTGTCGCGCCTGCTCGAGGAGGCGATGGCCGGCGAGGACATCGTGATCGCCAAGGCCGGCAAGCCCAAGGTGCGCCTGGTGCCGGTCGAGGACCCGCCCGAAGCGCGAGCTCGGGTTCATGGAGGGTTGGACGCTCGGCGACAGAGTTCTTCGAGCCCTTGCCCGAAGAGGAGCTCGCGGCGTGGGAGGGCCGGGCTTGAAGCTGCTCCTCGACACCCACGTGTTCGTCTGGGCAGCTGGACGTCTCGGTCAGGCGCCGACTCAGTGCAGCGGCCCGGCACGCAATCCAGGACCGTCGAAACGAGACGTTGGTGTCGGCTGCCAGTGCCTGGGAGATCGCAACGAAGCACCGGCTCGGACGGCTCGAATCCGGTGGCCGCATCGTCGCGGACTGGGCCGCGGTGCTCGCCCAACTGCGCGCCGTCGACCTCGCTGTCACGTCGGAGCATGGCCTGTCTGGCCGGCGGCTTCCCGGCCGGCCACGGAGATCCGTTCGATCGGATGCTCGCCGCCCAGGCGATCGTCGAGGGCGCCCGGCTCGTGACCACAGATCGGGCGATGGCGGCGTTCGGCGCTGAGGTCCTGTGGTGACGCGAGCCGCCCGCCACGTCGTCCTCGTCGGGCTGATGGGATCCGGCAAGACGACGGTCGGGCGGTTGCTCGCCGCCCGGCTGGGGCGGCCGCTCGTCGACTCCGACGCGGTCATCGAGGGCACCACCGGTCGCACCGTGCGGGAGATCTGAGCGCACCGACGGCGTGCCCGCGTACCGGGTGTTGGAGACGGCGGCCCTGCGTCGACGCGCTCGACTCGCCCGAGCCGTCCGTGATCGCCGCGGCCGGCGGGCGTCGTCCTGCGGGACGAGAACCGGGCTGCGCTGCGGGCCGCCGACGCCCTCGTGGTGTGGCTCGTGGCCGACGTCGACGTGCTGGCGGCCCGCGCCGACCACGGGCGACCACCGCCCGCTGCTCGACGACGACCCCTGGGCGCGCTGCAACGGATGCGACGGAGCGCGAGCCTCTGTACCGCGAGGTGGCCGACGTGATCGTGGACACGACCGGCCGGGCCGCGACGACATGGCGGATGAGATCCTCGCTTTGGTCACGAAATCGCGTGGCCGTGCGCGCGATTCGGTGACCAAAGCGCAGTCTGCGGCGGGTGACCGTGCCCCTCGGGCGAGCGCGCCTACGACGTCGTGGTCGGGCACGGCGCCGTCGGTGAGCTGCCCGGCCTCCTGCCGCACGGCGCGCGGCGGGCGGCGATCGTGTCGCAGGCGGGCATCCCGTTCCCGGTCGATGCCGGGTCTCCCGGCCCAGCGCTTCGACATCGGCCACGGGGAGGCCCACAAGACGCCTCTCCACCGTCGAGCAGCTGGCGCGCGGGTTCGCCGCGATGGGGCTCACCCGCAGCGACGTCGTCGTCGCCGTCGGCGGTGGGATGGTCACCGATGTCGCCGGGTTCGCCGCGGCGACGTGGCACCGCGGCGTGCCCGTGATCCACGTCGCGACGACGCTGCTCGGCATGGTGGACGCGGCGATCGGCGGCAAGACGGGCGTGAACCTGCCCGACGGCAAGAACCTCGTCGGGCGCGTTCTGGCAGCCGGCCGGCGTGATCTGCGATCTCGACGCGCTGGCCACCCTGCCGGCGCGGCGAACGGCGCTCGGGCGACGGCGAGATGGCGAAGTACCACTTCCTCACCGGGGACGACCTGACCGCGATGGATCTCACGGAACGGGTCGCCCGGTGTGTCGAGATCAAGGCCGAGGTGGTCGCCGCCGACGAGCGCGAGGCGGTCGGCGCCGGCCGGCGGGCGTTGCTCAACTACGGGCACACCCTCGCCCACGCGCTGGAGATCGCCACCGGCCACGACCTCACCCACGGTGAGGCGGTCGGCGTGGGGCTGGTCTACGCGGCGGAGCTCGCCTTCCGGCTCGGACGCATCGACCGCGTCCCGCGTCGAGGATCACCGCACCGTCGTCGGGCAGACCTACGGCCTTCCGACCAGCCTTCCCACGGGGGTCGATCACGACGAGCTGCTGGCGTTGATGGCGCGGGACAAGAAGGCGGTGGACGGGCTGACGTTCGTGCTCGACGGCGGCGCCGGTCTCGAGGTCGTGGCGGGGGTGCCGGAGGCCGACGTTCGGGCGGCGCTGGACGCGATCGACGCCCCATGACCGTGTCCGAGACCGACGGGCCTACCGTTGGAGGGATGACCGCCCAGCTCCCGCCGATCGGGTACGCCGAGCGCCCGGCCGCCGTGCGCGGCCCGCCTCGACGGCGACGTCCTCATCGTCTCGACTCCGTCCAACGTCCGCTGGCTGACCGGGTTCGGCGGCACGCTCGGCTGGGTGGTCATCGGGCCGCGACCGGTTCACGCTCGTCACCGACGGGCGCTACGCCGAACGGGCCGCCGCCGACATGGCGGCCGCCGGGGTCGACGCCGAGGTGGTCGTCGGGCGGACCCGGCCGGAGATCCGCGACCTCGTCGTGGCCGCGGCCGGCTCCGGGCACCGCGTGCTGGCCGAGGCCGCCCACCTGAGCCACGCGGCGTGGACCGACTTCGCCAAGGACCTCGCCCTGGAGCCCGACGCGGGCACGATCACGACGCTGCGACGGGTCAAGGACGACGGCGAGCTGGCCCGGATCGCCCGCGCCGCCGAGATCGCCGACACCGCGCTCACCCACGTCGCGCCGACGCTCGGCGACGGCCCACCGAGCGGGACGTGCGCGACGAGCTCGACCAGCGCATGCGCCGCCTCGGCGCGGACGGGCTCAGCTACGAGCCGATCGTCGCCAGCGGACCGGAGCTCGCCGCCCGTCCCCACCACCAGACCGGCCGGCGCACGATCGTCGAGGGTGACACCGTCATCATCGACGTCGGCGCGCTCGTCGACGGCTACCACTCCGACATGACCCGCACGTTCGTCGTCGGCGAGCCCGAGCGCGCAGCAGCGTGAGCTGCTACGACCTGGTCCTGGCGTCGCAGCGGGCCGGTCTGGCGGCCGTCGCCGCGGGCCTTCCGGCGCGGGAGCTCGACGCGACCTGCCGCGCGGTGTTCGAGGAGGCGGGATACGGCGACTGGTTCCTGCACGGCACCGGCCACGGCGTCGGGCTCGACATCCACGAGGACCCGTTCGCCGCCAGGGTGTCCGACCGACGAGTTGGTCGTCGGGGACGTGGTGACCGTCGAACCCGGCCTCTATCGTGACGGATTCGGCGGGATCCGCATCGAGGATCTCGTGACGGTCACGCCGACCGGGTGCCGCATCCTCACCACGCTGCCGAAGGACTCGCCATGCCTGCCATCACCACCAACGACCTGAGGAACGGGATCACGCTCCAGCTCGACAACGGGCTGTTCCAGGTCGTCGACTTCCAGCACGTCAAGCCGGGCAAGGGTGGCGCCTTCGTGCGGACCAAGCTGCGCAACGTGCAGGACCGGCAACGTGTTGGAGCGCACGTTCAACGCCGGCGTGCGGGTCGAGCAGGCGATCGTCGACCGCCAGGACATGCAGTTCCTCTACCGCGACGGCGACGAGTACGTGTTCATGAACACGTCGACGTACGAGCAGATCAGCGTCCCGCCGGCGGCGCTCGGGTCGGCGGCCGACTACCTCGTCGAGCAGGCCGTCGCCCAGATCGCCCAGTACCAGGGCCAGATCATCGGCGTCGAGATCCCCGCGTCGGTGGAGCTGGCCGTCGCCCAGACCGAGCCCGGCGTCCAGGGCGACCGGGTGTCCGGCGCCCGCAAGCCGGCCCGGTTGGAGACCGGCAAGACGGTGCAGGTGCCGCTGTTCGTCGAGACCGGCGACCGGGTGAAGGTCGACACGCGCACCGGCGAGTACATCACCCGGGTGTGATGGCGAGCCTCGGCCGAAGCGTCCCGACCGGCGGTCCGACGCCCGGGAGCGGGCGCTCTATCTGCTGTACGAGGCGGAGGCCAAGGGGATCTCGCCGGTCGACGCGTTGGAGCTGCAGATCGTCGAACCGGACGAGATGACGACCACCCTGATCCGGGGCGTGGCCGAGCACCGGGACCGCCTCGACGCGGCGATCGCGGCCCGGGCGACCGGCTGGTCGCTGGCGCGGATGCCGGTGCTCGACCTCAGCGTGCTGCGGATCGGCGCCTTCGAGCTCGCCGAGCGGCCGGACGTCCCGGTCGCCGTCGTCATCGACGAGGCGGTCGAGCTGGCCAAGCGCTTCTCGACCGACGCCAGCGGGCGGTTCGTCAACGGCGTGCTCTCGGCGCTGGCGCAGGATCTGCGCCCGACCGAACCACCCGGTGAGATGAGAATGTGAGGGTGGCGAGGGAGACCGTCGAGCTGAGGAGACGGTCGACGACACGGCCGCCTCCACCGAACCCGGCTCGCCGCGCCCGCCTGGTGGCCGCAGTTCGCCGGGTGGCGGATCACCGGCTGGCAGCTCGCGCTCGTCGTCGCGGTCACCGTCTACGTCGCCTACTTCGCCGGGCTGAGCCTCGACATCCACCACGGGCTCGGCACGTCGAGCTACGACTCGGGCCTGTACGACCAGGGCATCTGGCTGATGTCGCGGTTCGACGCCCCGTTCGTGACGTTGATGGGCCGCAACCTGATGGGCGACCACACGTCGTTCATCCTGGCCCTCCTCGTCCCGTTCTACTGGCTGTTCCCCGCCGCGGGCACGATGTTCTTCGCCCAGTCGCTCGTGATCGGGCTCGGGGCGGTGCCGGTGTTCCTGTACGCCCGGCGGCGGCTGGAGTCCGAGCCGATGGCGCTCGTGCTGGCCGGCGCGTATCTGCTGCATCCGGCCGTCGGGTGGACCAACCTGGAGAACTTCCACCCCGATTCGTTCCTCGGGGTCCTGGTCGGGATGGCCATCTGGGCCGCGCTGGAGCGGCACTGGAAGACCTACGCCGTGTTCGTCGCGCTCTCGTTGCTCGTGAAGGAGGACGTCTCGCTGGTCATCGTGCCGCTCGGGATCTGGGTCGCCGTGAAGCGGGACCGGCGGATCGGACTGATCACCATCGTCGGCAGCGTCGGCTTCATGCTCTTCGCGACGTTGGTCGTGATGCGCTCGCTGATCGGCGTGCCGACGCGCAACACGTGGCGGATCCCGTTCGGCGGCGTCCGCGGGTTCGTCGAGACCACGTTCCGGCGGCCGGGCGACGTGATCGACCACCTCCGGGACGACGGGCGGCCCTGGTACGTGTGGCAGATGCTGACGCCGTTCGCCTACGTGTTCCTGCGCCGGCCCAGCGTGGCGCTCATCGGCGGGCTCGCTCTCGCCGCCAACGTCGTGTCGACGTTCTGGTACCAGTACCACGTCCAGTACCACTACTCACTGGTGATCGTGCCGGCCCTGGCGCTCGGCACGGCGTACGCGGTCGCGGCGTTGGGGCCGGCGGTCCGCAGGTACGCCGTGGCGGCGGTCGCCGTGTTCGCCGTGTACTGCGCCTACCTGTGGGGTCCGCTGCCGTTCTCGCGGAACGAGCTCGCCTACTGGGCGCCCGACCACCCGGTGGCCGAGCAGATGCGCGACCTCATCGACGACGTTCCGGCCGACGCGGTGGTGTCCGCCTACCACCGGGTGACGCCGCACATGGCCCACCGGGAGAAGATCTACCAGTTCCCCAACCCGTTCCGGGTCGTGCTCTACGGGCCCGACATCAGCCTCGAGGGCACGCGTCTCGACGACCTCGCCGAGGAGGTCGAGTACGTCGTGCTACCGGTGGCCAAGGAGCCCGACAACGAGGCCGACTGGGAGGCGATCCGGTCCGCCTTCGAGCTCGTCGACGCCAACGAGTCGTGGGAGCTCTACCGGCGCACCGGCCGCCCGCTCCCGCCGCTCGCCGCCGAGCCGTCGGGCTGACCGCCGGCTACAGCGCGCCCTTCTGCCACGGGCCCGGTGATGGCGAAGGTGATGCCCGGGGACTGGAGGTTGGCGAAGAGCCAGTTGCCGCGCTGTGGGCTCGAACGTCGCGCCGGCCCACTCCGAGCCGCTGTAGTCGTCCGGGGGGACGTTCTTCCCGGCCGTGCCGCCGCTGAGGTCGGCGACGTTCATGGCGAAGGGGAAGATCGTGCCGTCGGTGTCGAGGCCGTGGAGGAACTCGTCCCCCGACCCGTCCTCGCACAGCACGAGCCCGCCGCGGGGCTCACCGTCACGTTGTCGGGGGCGTTGAGGACGGCCGCGGCGGGCGACGCGAACAGCACGCTGAGCTCGTCGCGCCGCGGGTTGTACTCGAACACCTGGCCCTGGCCGACCGGGCCCGCCGCTGGTCGAGATGAAGTACGCCCGGCGGTTGCCGAACCACGCGCCCTCGCCCCGGGTGATCGCGGTGCCGCCCTTCGCCTGCCCCTGGGCGACGGTCGAGGTCTCGCCAGGGCCGGGGTTGGGGTCGTCGATGTCGACCCAGTCGCTGACCTCCCACGACGCCCCGGTCGGCGCGGCGTAGACGATCGGCCACCCCGTCGATCGCCATCATCTGCAGGCGGCCCTGCGGTGAGGTCGCCGCGGCGCGGGGCACGAAGCGGTAGAACCCGCTCGGGGTGGCGTCCTCGGTGAGGTAGACGATCCCGGACGCCGGGTCGACGCAGAGCGCCTCGTGGGAGTAGCGCCCCAGTTGGGTGAGCGGCACGGCATCGCTCGTGCCGTCGGCCGGGACGTCGTACACGAACCCGTGACGCACCTCGTCGGCCGTGCCGGGTGCGTTGACCTGGGTCGTCTCCTCGCACGTCAGCCACGAGCCCCACGGCGTCGGCCCGCCGCAGCAGTTGCGGATCGTGCCGCTGAGGCTCGGGTACGACTCCAGCCACTCGCCGGCGTGGGGATCGAACACGAGGTTGGTGGTGCCACCCGACGCGGTGGGGTCGTAGACGCGAGTCCGGATCGGCGAACGGGGTTCCGTTGCCCCGCTCGTGGTTGCGCACGAGATGGACCACGCTGCCCTCGCCGGAACGCGGCCATCCCGTCGTGGGCGCTCGGCGTCGGTGCGCCGTTGGCCATCGGGTCGCCGGTCCAGCCGTAGGAGATGTACTCGAACCCCTTGGGGAGCAGCAGCAGCGGCAGGCCGGTGGCCTCGTCGCGCACTGGGCTGAGGGGCCCGTAGTCGCTCGCCTTCGGCTTGCGCCTGATGGATGCAGGGTCGCTCGCCGCCCGGGCGCCGAGCGCGCCGAGCGACGAGGCGACGGTTCCCGCGGCGACGGCGCCGATCGCCCCGCCGATGAAGCCGCGCCGGTTGACGGGCGTGGTCTCGATGGTCATGGATGCCTCCGTCGGTCGATGTCCCGCCCTCGCGTCCGAACGTAGGAAACGAAGCGAAACCGCCAGATGGAGGTCAGGTGAACCGCGGCCGAACTCCCGCCGATTTCCGGCCGCGGGCGCGCCGCTCAGCGCGAGGTGGTGGTCGAACCACTCGCCCATGCGGCGCCACGCGTCGGTCGCCGACGGCTCGTGGTAGCTCTGCCCGCTGGTCGCAGTTGAAGCCGTGGCCGGCGTCGGGATAGCGGACGATCTCGGTCGGCTGGCCGGACTTGGCGGCGGCGATGCGCAGCTCCTCGACGCCGGCGACGGGAATCGCGTGGTCGAGGTCGCCGTACAGCCCGAGCCACGGGGCCTGCAGCGCCGGCGCCTCGTCGACGAGCGCCCCGAAGCCGAACCGACCTTCGGTGACACCGCCGCCGTAGAACGTCACCGCCGCGCCGAGGTCCCGGCGCGCCGCGGTGACCAGGGCGACGCTGCCGCCCATGCAGAACCCGACGATGCCGGTGCGTGACCGGGGGATGCCCGCCTCGGCGATCCGGGCGATGGCGGCGTCGACGTCCTCCATCACGCCGTCGGCCGTCAGTTCCTGGGCGTGCGAGCGTGCCTCCTCCATCGCGTCGTAGCCGAGCTTCGGGTCGCCGCTGCGGTGGAACAGGTGGGGCGCCACCGCGAGCCAGCCCTCGTCCGCCAACCGGCGGCACACGTCCTCGATGTGGTCGTTGACGCCGAAGATCTCCTGGATGACGACGACGCCACCCTTCGCCTCGCCGGCGGGCTCGAACACGGACAGCGGTGTGGTGTCGCTCATCGCCGGGACAGTACCGCTCAGCTCGACGAAGGCGAGGTCGAGGCGTGGTGGGCACGGTCTCGATGACGTCGCCGGTCACGGCATCGAGGACGATCACGGCCTCGTGACGTCGCCCGCCGGGAACGCCGCCGGCGGGGCGCCAGGGCGACGATGCGGTCGCCGTACCAGTACGTCACGGCCGACCGGCCGATCGAGCTCGGCGCTCCACAGCAGCTCGCCCGTCGTGGTGTCGCGTGACCGGAGCACGTTCGTGACGTGGGGGCTGGGTCGTGCGGTCATGTCGCCGTAGACGACCCGGGATCCGTCGGCCGTAGAAGGTGTGGATAGCCGGCGTAGTCGTCGCCGTTGATCGAGATGCCGGCCTCGTTGGTCACGTCGCCGTTGCCCTCGGCGTCGTGGCTGCGCGTGAACGTGCGGTCGCCGATCCGCTCGACGCGTCGCGTGCCGACCTCCCACCTCCACGAGACTGGCTGCGATGGGCTGCGATACTCGCCGGTGCTCGCAGTCGACGGCGTAGTTCGGCACCGCGGTCTCTCCGCTGATCCCGGTCGGGATCTCGTCCGCGGCGTTCGACCGAGGCGACGTAGCCTCCGTCGGGTTCCTGCCGCACCCGGTGGAGCTCACCTCGACCTCGCACACGATCGTCCCGTCGAGGGTCGCCGCGGCGGAGTGCGACGTCATCGTGCCGTTCGAGTCCCCGGTGTACGATGTCCCACCAGAGCATGGTGCCGTCGGTCTGGACGTACAGCGTCGGGTGGCGTGGCGACCTCGGTGGTGGTGCCGTCGGCGAACACGGTCACCTTGCGCGGCTCCCTGGCGATGGCGGTCGAGGCCCCGATGGCCTCGGCGAGCGTCGCCAGCGGCGAAGAGTCAATCGACGGGCGGCACGTTGGTCGTCGTGGCGGCGGACGTCGTGGTTGGTGCGGGTGTCGCCGGTGTCGGTCGGCTCGGGCGTCGCCGGCGTGGTCGGCGCGGGGGTCAGCCTCCGGGCGGCGTGGCGGGCACGAGCCGCGGCGACGGATCCTCCTGCGACCACACGACACCGGCGGTGACCGCGGCGACCACCGCGGCGGCCGCGGCGAGACGACCACCCAACCGCGGCGACGGCCACCGTCGACGTTCCAATCGACGCCTCGTCGTCGGCGAGGATCCGGGCCAGTCCGGCGTCGACGTCCGTGTAGGCCTCGGCCTCGGCCAGCGCCGTCCGGGCCGCTCGGCGGCCGAGCTCATCGATGGTGTCCATCAACCCACCTCCTCGGCGCGCAAGGTGCGGGCCAATGACTGGCGCGCCTTGAAGAGCGACGTCTTGACCGTCCCGGCGGTGACGTCGAGGATCTCGGCGATCTCGTCGACCGGCAGGTCGTCGAGGTAGTGCAGCGCGACTGCGGCCCGTTGGCGCTCCGGCAGCGACCGCACCGCAGCCCAGAACCGCGCACTGTCCGGATCGCCGGCTTCGATCGGCGGAGCGGGCTGGAGCCGGGTCAGCGCCCGACGTTCGCGCTGGCGCCGGCGGGCGTGGTCGATCGCGAGGTTGATCAGCACCCGGCGGATCCAGGCGCCAGGGCGATCGAGCTGGCCGACCTTGCTCCCACGCCCGGTAGGCCCGCAGCATCGCCTCGTGGGCGAGGTCGACACCGGCCTCCCGGTTTCCCGTCAACGACGTCGCCAGGGCGACCATCGTCCGCAGCTCGCGGCGGTACAGGTCCTCGAACTCGGCGTCAGCCACGCTGGCCCGCGGTCCCCATGGTCCGGCTCGCATCGGCCCAACACACGACGAAGCCGCCGTCGAGGTTGATCCACTGGCCGATCATGATCGCGCGAGGGGCGCCGCTGCTACCCTCACGTCCGACCGTGAAGCGGGTCCCGTGAGGCCCGGACGGAGGATCAGATGAGCGAGACGGCCCAGAGCGCCCGCAGGGGCGCCCAAACAGGTGCTCAGCGGCGACGACGTGCGGCGGGCGACGATCCGCATGGCGCACGAGATCATCGAGCGCAACCGGGGCCTCGACGGCGTGGTCCTCATCGGTCTCCAGCGCGGCGGGGTCTGGCTGGCCCGGCGGCTCGGCGAGGAGATCGCCCGCATCGAACGGGACGTGCCCGTCGGCAGCATCGACGCCTCGATGCACCGCGACGACATCGGCATCCGGCCCGTCGTGCCCGCCGGCCGGAGCGAGATCCCGGTCGAGCCTCGACGGCGCCACGGTCGTGCTCGTCGACGACGTGCTGTTCACCGGCCGCACCGTGCGCGCCGCGCTCGACGCGATCGGCGAGTACGGGCGGCCGCGGGCCGTCCAGCTGGCGGTGATGGTCGACCGGGGCCACCGCGAGCTGCCGATCCGCCCCGACTTCGTCGGCAAGAACCTGCCGACGAGCGTCAGCGAGGACGTCCGGGTGACGCGCCGACGGCGTGGAGATCGTCGCCGTGAAGCACCTGCGGTCGATCGCCGAGCTCGGGGTCGAGGGCGTGCTCCGGCTGCTCGAGCTCACCGACACGATGGTCGAGGTCAACCAGCGGCCCAACCCGAAGGTGCCGGCGCTGCGCGGCAAGACGGTGTGCAACCTGTTCTACGAGGACTCGACGAGGACCCGGCTCTCGTTCGAGACCGCCGCCAAGCGCCTCTCGGCCGACGTGATGACGTTCACGGTCAAGGACTCCAGCGTCAACAAGGGCGAGAGCCTCCGCGACACGATCGAGACGGTGGCGGCGATGGGCGTCGACGCCTTCGTCATCCGCCACGCGTCGAGCGGCGTGCCGTGGCAGGTGAGCCGCTGGACGACGGCGAGCATCATCAACGGCGGCGACGGGTGGCACGCCCATCCGACCCAGGCGCTCCTCGACGCCTACACCGTCCGGTCAGCGCTCGGCCGCACGCGGCGGGCTGGACGGCGTGCGCGTCGCCATCGTCGGCGACATCCGCCACAGCCGGGTCGCCCGCAGCGGCGTCGAGGTGTTCACGGCCCTCGGCGCCGACGTCACGCTCGTCGCCCCGGCGACGCTGCTCCCGCCGGTGCCCCCGGCGCCGGCGACCGACGACCTGGACGACGTGATCGAGAAGGTCGACGTCCTCTACCTGTTGCGGATGCAACGGGAGCGGATGACCGAGGCGCTCGTGCCGAGCCTGCGCGAGTACAGCGAACGCTTCGGTCTGACCGCGGCGCGGGCCGCCCGCCTCCCCGAGCACGCCCTGGTGATGCACCCGGGGCCGATGAACCGGGGGGTCGAGATCCTCGTCGACCCCTCCGAGCTGCCCGGGGCCGTGATCACCCAGCAGGTGACGAACGGGGTGGCGGTGCGGATGGCGGTGCTGTTCGAGCTGCTCGGCGCGGGACGCGACGTGGGGGAGACCGCGTGAGCATGGTGATCCGCGGCGGCCGGGTGGTCGACCGCAACGGCGAACGTCGCGCCGACGTGCTCGTCTCCGACGGCGCTGATCGTCGACGTCGGCGCCCGGCCTCGACGCCGACACCGTGCTCGACGCCGGCGGCTGTGTCGTCGCCCCGGGCTTCGTCGACCTCCACGTGCACCTGCGCGAGCCCGGCCACGAGGAGGCCGAGACCGTCGAGACCGGCAGCCGGGCGGCCGCGCTCGGCGGGTTCACGGCGATCGTCGCGATGCCGAACACCGATCCGCCGCAGGACTCGCCGGGCGTGATCGAGCTCGTGCGGGCCCGGGGCGAGGCCGCCGGGCTGTGCGACGTGCTGCCCGCCGGCTGCATCACCGCCGGCCGGCGCGGCGAGACGCTGGCCCCGTTCGCCGAGCTCGTCGCCGCCGGCGTGCGGATCTTCACCGACGACGGCAACGGCGTGCAGGACCCGCTGCTGATGCGCCGGGCGATGGAGTACTCGCTCGGGCTCGACGTCGTCCTCGCCCAGCACTGCGAGGTCGCCCGGCTCACCGAGCGGGCGGTGATGAACGAGGGCCGCTGCTGCAGCGAGCTCGGACTGCCCGGCTGGCCGGCGATCGCCGAGGAGCTGATGGTCCACCGCGACGTCGAGCTCGCCCGCCTCACCGGAGCCCGCATCCACCTCCTGCACCTGTCCACCGCCCGCAGCGTCGAGATCGTGCGCGCCGCCAAGGCCGACGGCGTCGCGGTCACCGCCGAGGCCGCGCCGCACCACTTCAGCCTCACCGAGGAGGAGCTGCGCGGCTACGACCCGGTGTTCAAGGTCAACCCGCCGCTGCGCACCGCGGCCGACGTCGCCGCGATCAAGGCCGGGCTGGCCGACGGCACGATCGACGCCATCGCCACCGACCACGCCCCGCACCCGGCGGAGGCGAAGGAGCGACCGATCGACGACGCCCCGCCGGGGATGCTCGGCCTCGAGACCGCGCTCGGGGTCGCCTGCGCCGAGCTCGACATGCCGTTGGGGGACGTCCTCGCCGCGCTGTCGTGGAAGCCGGCCGCGATCGCGGGGGTCGCCGACCGCCACGGCGGGCCGATCGAGCCCGGCCGGCCGGCGAACCTGACCGTGTTCGATCCCGACGAGACCTGGACGGTGCGAGCCGGCCGCCTCGGCCAGCCGCAGCCGCAACACCCCGTTACGCCGGTCGGACGCTCAGCGGCCGGGTCCGGCACACGGTCTTCCGCGGCGAGGCCGTGGTCCGCGACGGAATATCCATACGGTAGGTTGTATGAATATGCAATCGGCCTCGAACTGTCGTTTGGAAACGGCCCGAGCCGTCGATCCCAAACGACAGAACGGCGCGTTGCTGGTGTTGGCGACGGGTCCGTGTTCGAGGGCGTGGCGATCGGCGCGGAGCCGCCGGGCGGCGTCGCCAGCGGCGAGGTGGTGTTCAACACGGCGCTGACCGGCTACCAGGAGGTGATCACCGACCCGTCGTACGCCGGGCAGATCATCACCTTCACCAACCCCCACATCGGCAACTACGGCGTCAACGCCACCGACTTCGAGGCCCGCCGGCCGTTCTGCCGCGGCATCATCGTGCGCGAGCTGGCCCGCCGGCCGAGCAACCGCCGCGCCGAAGGCGACCTCGACGCGATGCTCGTGCGCTACGGCATCCCCGGCCTCACGGGCATCGACACCCGCCGGCTCACCCGGCTGATCCGGGATACCGGGGCGATGCCCGGCGCCTTCGGCACCGCCGACGAAGCCACGCTGCGCGCGGCCGCGGCGGCCGAGCCGGGCACCGACGGCATCGACCTCGTCGCCCAGGTCACGACGCCCGAGCCGTACACCGTCGGGGGCCGGCGAGCGCCGCATCGTCGCCTACGACTTCGGCATCAAGCGGACGATCCTGCGCCACCTCGCCGCGCTCGGCACCGTCGAGGTGGTCCCGGCGTCCACGACCGCGGCCGACGTGCTGGCCCGACGTCCCGACGGCGTCTTCCTCTCCAACGGTCCCGGCGACCCGGCCGAAGTGCCGTACGCGGTCGACGCGATCGCCGGGCTGCTCGGGCGAGGTGCCCGTGTTCGGGATCTGCCTCGGCCACCAGCTGCTCGGCCGGGCGCTCGGCGCCGGCACGGTCAAGCTGCCGTTCGGCCACCACGGCGCCAACCACCCCGTGCAGGACACCCGCAGCGGACGCATCGCGATCACCAGCCAGAACCACAACTTCGCCGTCGACGCCGACACGCTGCCGCCGGGCGTCGAGCTCACCCACGTCAACCTCAACGACGGCGTGTGCGAGGGCCTCGCGGTCGCCGACGCCAGGGCGTTCTCCGTGCAGCACCATCCCGAGGCCGGCCCCGGTCCCCACGACAGCACCCACCTGTTCGACGACTTCGCCGCGATGATCGGAGTGGGCTGATGCCGCGGCGCGACGACCTCGAGTCGATCCTGATCATCGGATCGGGGCCGATCGTGATCGGCCAGGCCTGCGAGTTCGACTACTCGGGCACGCAGGCCTGCCGCGTGCTCCGCGACGACGGGTTCCGCGTCGTCCTCGCCAACTCCAACCCGGCGACGATCATGACCGACCCCGACTTCGCCGACCGCACGTACATCGAGCCGCTGACGTGGGAGGTGCTCGCCCGCATCATCGACCGCGAGCGTCCCGACGCCGTGCTCCCGACCCTCGGTGGCCAGACCGGGCTCAACGTGGCCATGGACCTCTACCGCCGCGGTCTGGTCGGCGTCCCCGGCACGCCGGAGCTGATCGGCGCCGACGCCGACGCCATCGCCACCGCCGAGGACCGTGAGCAGTTCAGGGCGGCGATGCTGGAGATCGGGCTCGACGTCCCCGTGTCCGCCACCGCCGGCACCATGGCCGACGCCCGCGCGCGTGATGGGCGAGGTCGGGCTGCCCGTGATCATCCGCCCCGCCTACATCCTGGGCGGGCGCGGCACCGGGATCGCCGCGACCGTCGAGGAGTTCGAGCGGCTCGCCGCCACCGGCATCGCCGCCAGCCCGATCGGCGAGATCCTCGTCGAGCAGTCGATCGCCGGCTGGAAGGAGTTCGAGCTCGAGGTCATGCGCGACCGCGCCGACAACTGCGTGGTCATCTGCTCGATCGAGAACGTCGACCCGATGGGCGTGCACACCGGCGACTCGATCACCGTCGCCCCCGCGCAGACGCTCTCCGACGTCGAGTACCAGCGCATGCGCGACGACGCGTTCGCCTGCATCCGCCGGGTCGGGGTCGAGACCGGCGGTTCGAACGTGCAGTTCGCCCTCGACCCGCGTCTCCGGCCGCCAGGTCATCATCGAGATGAACCCCCGCGTGTCGCGGAGCTCGGCGCTGGCGTCCAAGGCGACCGGCTTCCCGATCGCCAAGATCGCCGCCAAGCTCGCCGTCGGCTACACGCTCGACGAGATCCCGAACGACGTCACGCGGGCCACGCCGGCGTGCTTCGAGCCGGTGATCGACTACGTCGTCACCAAGGTTCCCCGCTGGGCGTTCGAGAAGCTGCCGGGCACGAGCGGCGTGCTCGGCACGCAGATGCAGTCGGTCGGCGAGGTCGATGGCGATCGGGCGCACGTTCCCGGAGAGCCTGCAGAAGGCCCTGCGCTCGCTCGAGCAGGGCCGCCTCGGGCTCAACGCCGACCCGGCCGAGGAGCAGTACGCCGGCGTCACCGACGACGAGCTGCTCGCCGCCGTCGCCGTTCCGACGCCCGAGCGGATCTTCCAGCTCGGCGAGCTGCTCCGCCGGGGCGCGTCCGTCGAGCAGCTCCACGACGCCACCGGCATCGATCCGTGGTTCCTCGACCAGCTGCTCGCGATCGTCGAGGAACGCGAACACCTGCAGTCGCTCGCCGGCCCGGCCGTCCTCGACCGGTCGGACGTGGCGGCGGGCCAAGCGGCTCGGCTTCTCCGACGCCCAACTCGCCCACGTGTGGCGCACCACCGTCGCCGACGTCCGCAAGGCGCGGGAGGCCCACGGCGTGCGGCCGACGTACAAGACGGTCGACACCTGCGCCGCCGAGTTCGCCGCCGAGACGCCGTACCACTACTCGACGTGGGAGGACACCGACGAGGTGCGCCCGTCGGACCGGCCCCGCGTGGTCATCCTCGGCTCGGGACCCAACCGCATCGGTCAGGGGATCGAGTTCGACTACTGCTGCGTCCACGCCAGCTTCGCCCTGCGCGACGCGGGCTTCGAGACGGTGATGATCAACTGCAACCCCGAGACCGTCTCGACCGACTACGACACGTCCGACCGGCTCTACTTCGAGCCGCTCACCGCCGAGGACGTCGACCACGTCATCGCCGCCGAGACGGCGGCCGCGGGGGGAGTGGCGCCGAAGGTCATCGTGTCGCTCGGCGGCCAGACGCCGTTGAAGCTGGCCGGGCGACATCCCCGCCGAGCTCGTCGCCGGGACCGCGCCGGCATCGATCGACCTCGCCGAGGATCGCGAGAAGTGGAACGCGCTGTGCGCCGAGCTGCACATCCCCCAACCGCCGGGGGGCACCGCCACCGACCTCGAGGAGGCGCTGCAGGTCGTCGACGCGGTCGGGTTCCCGGTGCTGGTGCGCCCGAGCTACGTCCTCGGCGGGCGGGCGATGCAGATCGTCCACGACCGCAACCAACTGGCCACGGCCGCATGTGCCGAGCTCAGCGGCTTCGGCAGCCTCGGCCGCGAGGGCGGGCTGTCCGCCGAGCGGCCGGTGCTGATCGACCGCTTCCTCGACGATGCCGTCGAGGTCGACGTCGACGCGGTGCGCGACCACACCGGCGAGGTGCTCATCGGCGGCGTGCTCGAGCACGTCGAGGAGGCCGGTGTGCACTCCGGCGACTCGGCGTGCGCGATCCCACCGCCGAGCCTGCCGTCGTGGGTCGTGGAGGTCATCGAGTCGTACACCGCCGCGATCGCCGCCCGCCTCGACGTGCGCGGACTGATCAACGTGCAGTACGCGGTGGCGGGGACGAAGGTCCACGTGATCGAGGCCAACCCGCGGGCGAGCCGCACGGTGCCGTTCGTCGCCAAGGCCACCGGGGTGCCGCTGGCGAAGGTGGCGACGAGGGTGATGCTCGGGGCGAGCCTGGCGGAGCTCCGCGCCGAGGGGGTGGTGCCGGAGTCGCTGATGCGGCGCGGCCCCGGTGACGGGGAGCCGCCGGTGGTGGCGGTCAAGGAGGCGGTGATGCCGTTCAACCGCTTCCCGGAGGTCGACCCCGCGCTCGGGCCGGAGATGCGCTCGACCGGCGAGGTGATGGGCATCGACACCACGTTCGGGCGGGCCTTCTACAAGGCCGAGCTGGCCGCCGGCACCGTCCTGCCGACCGCGGGGACGGTGTTCCTGTCGCTCGCCGATCCGGACAAGCCGGCGGGGCTCGTCGTGAGCAAGCGCCTGCGCGAGCTCGGGCTCGGCGTGGTCGCCACCCAGGGCACGGCCGACTACCTGGCGCGGTTCGGCGAGCCCGTCGACGAGGTCGTGGCGAAGGTGTCCGAGGGCGAGGGCAAGACGGCGGTCGACCTGATCGCCGCCGGTGAGGTCAGCTTCGTCGTCAACACCCCCCGAGGCGGCATCGGCCGCACCGACGGCGAACAGATCCGCAAGGCGGCCAGCCTCCACCAGGTGGCGTGCGTGACGACGGTCGCGGCTGCGCTCGCCGCCGTGCACGGGCTCGCCGAGCTGCGGGCGAGCCCGACCCACGTGCGCTCGCTCCAGGAGCTGCACGAGCGGGCATGAATCGTGACGCTGGGCCGGTCGAGATCGGCTCGGTTCGGCTCGCCAATCCCGTGATGACGGCGTCCGGCACCGCCGGCTACGGCACCGAGCTGGCCGGCTACTTCGATCTGTCGGCGCTCGGCGCGGTCGTCGTCAAGTCGCTCGCCGCGTACGAGTGGGCGGGCAACCCGGCGCCGCGGCTGCACCCGACGCCGATGGGCATGCTCAACTCGGTCGGCCTGCAGGGTCCCGGCGTCGCCCACTGGCTCGAGCACACCGTGCCGGAGCTGGTCGGCGCCGGCGCGACGGTCGTCGCGAGCATCTGGGGCCGAACGGTCGACGAGTACCGCCGCGCCGCCGAGCTGCTCGCCGCGGCGCCGCGCGGAGGTCGTCGCGGTCGAGGTCAACCTGTCGTGCCCCAACCTCGAGGGGCGCAACGCGATCTTCGCCCACGATCCGGAGCTGTCGGCGGCCGTGCTCGCCGCCACCGCCGCGTGCGGCCGTCCCCGCTGGGCCAAGCTCAGCGCCAACACCGACCGCATCGTCGACGTCGCCGGCGCCGTCCGCGAGGCCGGTGCGGAGGCGGTGACCTGCATCAACACGCTGCTCGGGCATGGCGTACGACCCGGCGACGGGCGCGCCGGCGCTCGGCGCCGGCGGGGGAGGCCTGTCGGGGCCGGCGATCCACCCGATCGCCGTGCGCGCCGTCCACGACGTCCATGCCGCCCTGCCGGGGCTCGCCGGTCATCGGGGTGGGCGGCGTGGCGACGGGGTGGGACGCCCGCGAGCTGCTCCTCGCCGGTGCGGTCGCCGTGCAGATCGGGACCGCCACCTTCGCCGACCCCCGCGCGCCGCTCCGGGTCCTCGAGGAACTCCGCGGGGGATAGCTGTCCCCCGCGAGACCACGGGGATCCCCCATCTACCTGGTCCGCCTTGCTACCGTGACCTGCATGGCTACACCTCCGCAGTTGACTCCCGAGCAGCGCGCCGCCGCATTGCAGAAGGCCGCCGAGGCCCGTGCCGCCCGGGCCGAGATCAAGGCTCGCCTGAAGATGGGGTCGATGTCGCTCAACGACGCCCTCGCGTCCGACGACAACAACGTCGGCAAGCTCAAGGTCGTCTCGATGCTGGAATCGCTGCCCGGCGTCGGCAAGGTCAAGGCCCGCAAGGTGATGGACGAGATCGGGATCGCCGACAACCGGCGCGTCCAGGGCCTCGGCTCGCAGCAACGGCAGGCACTGCTCGACGCCCTCGGGTGAGCCCCGAGCGAATCGGGGCGCCAACCGCTCATCATCGTGGTGTCCGGCCCCGGCGGGGTCGGCAAGGGCACCATCGTCGACACGCTCGTCGAGCGTGATCCCCGGCTCTGGTTGAGTCGCAGCTGGACGACCCGCGCCCAGCGTCCCGGCGAGCCGGACTCGGCGTACGTGTTCACGACGAGGGACGAGTTCGAGCGGCGCATCGCCGAGGGTGGCTTCCTCGAGTGGACGGAGTTCCTCGGCAACTACTACGGCACCCCGCTGCCCGAGCCGGCCGAGGGCGCCGACGTGGTCCTCGAGATCGAGGTCGACGGCGCCCGGCAGGTGAAGGCCGATCCATCCCGACGCCCTGCTGATCTTCGTCCTGCCGCCCACCCGCGCCGAGCAGGAACGGCGCCTGCGCGGGCCGCGGCGACGAGGAGGACACCGTCGTCTCCCGCCTGCGCAAGGCGGAGGACGAGGAGCCCGTCGGCATCGCCCTCGCCGACCAGTCGTCGTCAACGACGACCTCGACGCCACGGTCGAGCAGATGCTGAAGATCATCAATCAGGCCGGAACCGGTAGACTTCCACGGCTCGGAGCCCGCCGAGGTCGGACGGGCCGCCGAGCGATGGAGAGATTGATGGAACACGCGCACGACACGATGATGAACCCGCCGATCGAGGATCTCCTCGACGAGACCGACTCGAAGTTCGCGCTGGTCACGCTGGCCGCCCGCCGGGCCCGGAACATCAACGCCTACTTCAACCAGCTCGGTGAAGGGCTCGGCCACATGGTCCCGCCGCAGGTCAGCTCGGTGTCGCGCAAGCCGCTCAGCATCGCCTTCGAGGAGATCGCCGCCGACAAGATCGTCCGCACCGATGCCCCCGAGGAGCCGGCCGGATCCGGTGAGATCGACCTCGCCGCGCTCGAGGCGGCGAGATGGCGGGCGGCGACGGCGACGCCGGGGCCTGAGCGACCGGATGCTCGCCGGCAAGCGCATCGTCCTCGGAGTCACCGGGGGGATCGCGGCGTACAAGGCCGTGGAGGTGTGCCGGCGGCTCGTCGATGCCGGCGCTCACGTCGTGCCGGTCATGACCAAGGCCGCCGAACGATTCGTCGGCCGGACCACGTTCAGTGCCCTCGCCAGCGAGCCCGTGCAGACCGAGCCTGTGGGACGGCCCGACCCCGATTCCGCACACCCGGCTCGGGCAGGACGCCGACCTCGTCGTCGTCGCACCGGCCACCGCCCGCATCATCAGTGCCTACGCCACGGGCCTCGCCACCGACCTGCTCACCAACACGCTGCTCGCCACGCGGGCGCCGGTGCTGCTGTGCCCGGCGATGCACACCGAGATGTGGGAGCACCCGGCCGTCGTCGAGAACCTCGAGACGCTGCGCCGCCGAGGCGTCCACGTCGTCGAGCCGGCGGTCGGACGGCTGGCCGGCGGTGACGTCGGTGCCGGCCGGCTCGCCGACCCGGTCGACATCGTCGCCGCGGCCGAGCGGATCCTCGGCCCCGGCGACCTCGCCGGTGCGTCGGTGGTCGTCACGGCCGGAGGGACCGCGCGAGCCGATCGACGCCGTGCGGGTGATCGCCAACCGCAGCTCCGGCAAGCAGGGGTACGCGATCGCGTCCGAGGCCGCGGCCCGGGGCGCCCGGGTCGTGCTCGTGAGCACGGTCGAGCTACCGGCGCCGCCGCACGTCGAGGTGGTGCCCGTCGAGACCGCCGAGCAGATGGAGGACGCGGTGACGGCGCGAGCGGAGGCCGACGTCGTCGTGATGGCCGCCGCGGTCGCCGACTTCCGCCCCAAGCAGGCCGCCCCCGGGAAGCTCAAGAAGCACGAGGGCGTGCCCGAGATCGTGCTCGAGCCGACCCCTGACATCCTCGCCGGCCTCGGCGCCGGCCAAGCGCCCCGGCCAGGTGCTCGTCGGCTTCGCCGCCGAGACGGACGACCTGCTCGTCAACGCCCAGGCGAAGCTCGCCGCCAAGCGGCTCGACCTGATCGTCGCCAACGACGTCGAGCGCGCCGGGCGCCGGATTCGGGCACGACACCAACGCCGTCGTCCTGCTGCGTCCAGGAGCGGAGCCCACTACCGTCGCCCTCCGCGACAAGCGAGCCATCGCTGCCGCGGTCATCGACGCCATCGTCGACATCAGGTCAGCCTCCGGCGGGCCCGACGACTGATCCCACCAACCACCCCGATGCAAGGAGCAACCGTGCCCCGTTGGACCTTCACCTCCGAGAGCGTCACCGAGGGCCATCCCGACAAGATGGCCGACCAGATCAGCGACTCGGTGCTCGACGCGATCCTCAAGGAGGACCCCAACGGCCGGGTCGCCTGCGAGACGTTGCTGACGACGGGGCTGTGCGTCGTGGCCGGCGAGATCACCACCACGGCGTACGTCGACATCCCCCGGTTGGCTCGCGACACGATCAAGGAGATCGGCTACGACAACGCGCTCTACGGATTCGACGGCGGCACGTGCGGAGTGATCGTCTCGATCGACGAGCAGAGCTCGAACATCGCCCAGGGGGTCGACGCCAGCGAGGAGCTGCGCGGGGGGACCAGCGGCGAGGACCAGCTCAACGCCCAGGGCGCCGGCGACCAGGGGATGATGTTCGGCTTCGCCTGTGACGAGACGGCCGACCTGATGCCGCTCCCGATCTGGACCGCCCACCGCCTCGCCGAGCGGCTCGCCGAGGTGCGCAAGTCGGGCCAGGTGCCGTACCTGCGTCCGGACGGCAAGACCCAGGTCACCTACGCGTACGAGGACGGCCGCCCGGTGGCGTTGAAGGCCGTGCTCATCAGCACCCAGCACCAGGAGGGCGTCGACCGGGACTCCGTCATCCGGCCCGACCTGATCGAGCAGGTCATCCGCCCAGTGGTGCCCGAGGAGTTCATCGACGACGACTACGAGGTCTACGTCAACCCGACGGGGGTGTTCGAGAAGGGCGGCCCGCACGCCGACGCCGGGCTCACCGGCCGCAAGATCATCGTCGACACGTACGGCGGGATGGGCCGCCACGGCGGTGGTGCCTTCAGCGGCAAGGACCCGAGCAAGGTGGACCGCTCGGCCGCCTACGCCGCCCGCTGGGTCGCCAAGCACGTCGTGGCCAGTGGGGCGGCCACCAAGTGCGAGGTGCAGGTGGCCTACGCGATCGGCGTCGCCCACCCGATGAGCATCCTCGTCGAGACGTTCGGCACCCACACCGTCGACCCGGACGTGATCGAGAAGGCGGTGCGCGAGGTCTTCGACCTGCGCCCGGGCGCGATCATCCGCGACCTCGACCTGAAGCGCCCGATCTACCGGGCGACCGCGGCGTACGGGCACTTCGGTCGGGCCCGGCCGGAGTTCACCTGGGAGCACGCTGTCTCGGCTCGACGACTTCCGGGCGGCCGTCGGCGCGTGAGCGCCGGCGCGTGAGTTGACGCCCGCGCGTCGCCCGCGTCGTCCCCGACGTCACCGGGCTCGACAAGGAGTTCGACTACCTCGTCCCCGTTGACCTCGCCCGCTCCCTACAGCCGGGGGACATCGTCCGGGTTCCGCTGCATGGAAGGTCTGTTCGCGGCTGGGTTGTCAGCCTGGACCCTCCCGATCTGTCGTTCGAGATCGACCGGATGCGGCCGATCGCGAAGGTCAGTTCGCTCGGGCCCGGCGGCCGATCTGATCGACCTCGCCCGCTGGGCGTCCGTGCGCTGGGCAGCGGGTCGACTGCGCCCGTTCCTCGTGAGCGCCAGCCCGCCGACGAACGTCGTCAGCCTGCCGTCCCGACGGCCTTCGGGGGCCCGGGTCGATCCGGTGCATCCGGGCGCCGCCGACCTGCTCGCGAAGGGAGGGGGAGCGGTGCGGCTCGCACCGAGGGGCGACGCCGTCCCGATCGTCGCCGCGGCCGCGCGCCTGGGCCCGACGCTGGTCGTCATGCCGTCGGCGGACCGGGCCCGTGTCGACGCGATCCGGCTGCGGCGGGCGGGTCTGACCGTCGCCCACGCCCCGCAGGAGTGGGCGGCGGCCGCCGGCCGGCGTCGACGTGGTCATCGGGGCGCGGTCGGCCGCGTGGGCGCCGTGCCCCGATCTCGCCGCCGTCGTCGTCGTCGACGAGCACGACGAGGCACTGCAAGAGGAACGCAGCCCCACGTGGCACGCCCGCGACGTGGTCGTCGAGCGAGCCCGGCGGGCGGGCGCGCCGGTCGTGCTGGTGTCACCGTGCCCGACGGTGGCCGGGCTCTCCGCCGCCCGCGGGCGGCTGACGAAGCCGTCGATCGACGCCGAACGGGCTGGGTGGCCGATCGTCGAAGTCGTTGATCGCAGCCGCGACGAACCGTGGCGGACCTCGCTCGTGACGTCGCCGTTGATCGCCCACCTGCGCCACCCCGATCGGACCGTCGTGTGCGTGCACAACACGCCTGGCCGGGCGCGCATCCTCGCCTGCCGGGCGTGCCACGCGCCTCGCCCGCTGTGAGCGGTGCGACGCGGCCGTCGGTCTGGCCGACGACGGCACGTTCGTCTGCCGGCGGTGCGAGGCCGTGCGTCCGGCCGTCTGCCTCGCCTGCGGCGGGTCGGCCTTCGCCAACCTGAAGCCCGGCGTGACCCGGCTGCGCGAGGAGTTGGAGGCGGCGGCCGGCCGTCCGGTCGTCGCGGTCACCGGGCGCGAGGACGCGCCGCCTCCGGCGGCGGGGGTCTACGTCGGGACCGAGGCGGTGCTCCATCGCGTCACGCGCGCCGACGTGGTCGCGTTCCTCGACATCGACGTCGAACTGCTCGCCCCGCGGTACCGGGCTTCCGAGCAGGCGCTGGCGCTGCTCGTCCGAGGGGCTCGGCTGGTGGGGCCGCGGGCCGAGTGTCCCGAGGGACGGCTGCTCGTGCAGACGTATCTGCCCCGTCACGAGGTGATCCAGGCCGCGCTGCTGGCGGATCCCGGCCGCCTCGCCGAGGCCGAGACCGCCCGGCGGCGGGAGCTCGACCTGCCTCCGTTCGCCGGCCCTGGCCGCGGTCAGCGGGCCCGGGAGCGACGAGGTCGCCGCGGCCCTGCGGAACGTGAGCGGACTGGTCGTCGGCGGGGGAGCGGGTCGCTACGTCGTGCGGGCGGCATCGTGGGATCGACCTCGGCCGGGCGCTGATCGCGGCCCCGCGCCCGAAGGGGAGCCGGGTCCGCATCGAGGTCGACCCCCCGCGGGCCTGAAGCGAGGCCGATCAACGACCGGGGCGGTTAGGCGGCGTGGGGTGGGGGTCGCTTGGCTTGGTCGGTGGTCAACGCCTGGAGTCGGGTGCGGGCGTGGTGTTCGAGTGCTCGGCGCTGGCGCGCGGCGTCGATCGCGTCGGCGGGTTGGCGGTGGTGGACGTCCGACTGACGGTTGTGTGGCTCGCACTGCAGTTCACCGTTGGCTTCGGCGGTGGCCCCGCCTTCGTGGTGTTGGACGCGGTGGTCGACGTCGCAGTGGGTGATCGGAGCGTCGCAGCCGGAGGGATGTTGGCAGTGCTGGTCACGCATCTGGATCGCGCGGCGAAGCATGCCCCGGAAGGTGCGCTGCTTGGAGGCCGCGATGACGCGGTCGGCACCGTCGAAGATGAACGTCTGCACCTGTGCGCGGGTGAGGTGGGGCACGATCAGGTCGGCCAGGATGATGGTGCCGGCGGCCACTTCGCAGAGGTGTTCGACGGTGGCCTCCCCGGCGAGGATGCACAGCAGGGGTTCGGGGCGGCGGCCGTGGGCCGGCACGGTGTGGGCGCGGATCGCCATCTCCACCAACGCGCCGGCCATCCGCTCACTCGTGGTGCGCACGACTCCGTCCCGTTGATCGTGGCGGTACAGGTCGCGTTCGATCCTGCGCAACGCCTCGGCGACCGTGGCCCCGCCGATCGGGTCCAGGTTGAAGTCACCGGTGACCGCACCATCCGCCCAGGTGTGCAGGCGGAAGGTGCCCGGTTTGGCCGGCGGGGGGCCGTCCCGGCCCAGTTCGGCATCCGCACGTCGACACCGAGTAGCGCATCGCCTTGACCGCTTGGCCGAAGGTGAGCTCGGCACACTGGGACACCAACAGCGCCTCGTCGCGGGCGAACAAATCAGCGCGGCCACCGCCGGCGGCGCCGGCCAGCACGTCGACGTGGTCGGTTCCGATCTCCCCGTCCGCCCACGCCTGGGTCGTGGCCGGCATCTGGGCGACGGCCCGGCCGCGGCGCACCAGCCTCCTTCGCCGAACCCCCCGAAGGCCGCGGTGGGCAGTGGAGCCGGGTAGCTGGAGCGGGAACGCGCGATCGGGGAGGCGATGCGCAGAACTGCTGGGCTCAGCGCAACACGTCGAGCAGGTCGCAGAAGACAGCTTCGTCGAGGAAGATGGGGTGAGGCCCAGCGACGTCGGGAGCATCGACGTCGCCGAGGAAGACGTCGTTGTCCAAGTCGGCATCGCCCTGGGTATCGACGAGGAACGTGTAGCGGATGCGGCCCCTGTCGAAGACGAGCCGCTCCCCGTCTGGTCCGAACACGACCGCGGGTCTACCCGTCTCGATGGCAGTGAACCGATAGACCGTTCCCTCCACATGTTCGATGTGCACGTCCTTGTACAGACCCTGGTGGCGAACCGTCGCCGTCCTGCCGTTGGCGACGTTGGTGAACGTCTCGACTCCCGAATAGTTGTCGGAGAGGTACGGCGTCGGATCTCCGTGCCGACCCGGCTGCAGTTTGAACAACCCCGAGAACTCGCCGGTGTAGTCGATCGTGATCGGGTCCCCGCACTCGGTGTCGGTGAACGTGTCGGAGTCTTCGAACGAGTAGTGCTCCTGCTCGATCGGCTTGGCGCTCACCGGCGACGCCGCGGCCACGACGACTGCGCCAACGCAAGCAGCAGCCCCCATCTTGATGACGCGCATGATTTTCTCCCTCTGTCTGCAGGTGACCGCGCGATGCGCCCGCCCGGTTAGACACCATAGGCGAACTGATGAACCCGGCGCGACACTCGGGCTCAGTAGCGCAGGGCGGCGAGTACGCCGTAGTGGTCTGACGGCATGGTGCCGTTGACCGCTTCGGTGCCGATGAGTTCGGCGGAGATGACACTGCCGACGCCGCCGCGGTGCGGCCAGCCGGTGAACAGGTAGTCGATGCGTCGCTGGGGAAGCAGGATCGGCTGTGCCCACGGGTTGGATCGGCTCCAGGTGGCGCCGTCACCGCAGCTGTCGCCGGTCTCCCAAGCGTCGAAGAGCACGAAGCCGTCAACCGGTGAACGCTGCAGCCCGGTCAGCATCCGGATCTCCTCGCTGCGCGGTGACGCGTTGAAGTCACCTCCGACGACGAGCGGTCGCCGGGCGCCGAGCTGCCGGTCGTGGATCAGCTGAGCGAGCAGCGTCACGGCGTGCTGGCGTCGACGGCTGGCCTGGGGAGGCCAGTCGAGGGCGACGCAGTACGTATCGAGCTCACCGCGTGGGCCGTCCACCACGGCGCTCAGCACCAGGCCGCCCCAGCCGTCGTCGATCGCCGGCAATCGATGCTCTTCGACGTCGTGCAGCGGCCACCGCGAGACGATGGCGTTGACCGGTCCCCAATCGCCGTACAGAAGGTCTCGGCTCGTGTGGCGATGGTGTGGTAGGCCGAGGCGTTCGCTGAGCAGCCGGGGTTGATCATCTTCGTCGACGTCAGCCCAGCTCTCCTGCAACAGGACGATGTCGGGCGATGCCGACGCGAGCGTCTGTTCCAGTGACGCTTGGCGATCCTGCCAGGGCCCAAACTTGCCCCAGACGTTCCACGTGACGACCCTGAGCGCGGTGGCCACGAGTTCGCCGTATGGGTGCTCCATCGAAGACACGACGCCACCGTAGGCAGTGTCCTCGCTGCGCCGACCGCCGCGCGCTCCCAGCCGTCGTTGAGCCTTCGAAATCGAGTGTCAGTCCTCGCCGGGGTAGCGCAGGCCGATCTGGAGTCGGATGTCGTCCATCGCCGCGGTCAGCGCCAAGGTCTCGGCGAGCGGCATGATGGGGCTCTCGGTGAGTCCGGCAGCGAGGCAGTGGTGCACCTCGGCGATTTCAAACTCGAGGCCCTCGCCGTCGAAGGAGCCATCGACGACCTCGGGACCGGCACTGAACACGTTCACGGTGAACGAGGTCGGGCAGTGCATGAACGCCGGCAACTCGATCCATCCGTCGGTGCCGCTGATGCGGGCGGTGCAGGCCAACGGCGCCGTGAGAGCCGCCTTCATGATCCCGAGCCCGCCGCCATGATGGCGGAGCACGGCGGCGACCTGCTCGTCGACGTGCGTCGTGCCGAGGATCCCGGCGGCAGCGATGTGCTCGATCGGGCCGAGCACCAAGGTGCACAACTGGAGGGGGTAGATGCCCAGGTCGAGGAGGGCGCCGCCGCCGCGGTGGGGGTCGAACAGCCGGTGCGCCGGGTCCACTGGCATGCGAAATCCGAAGCCGGCCTCGACCTGCAGCGGCGTGCCGATGCGGCCGCTGGCGAGGACTTCGGTGAGGGCGCGGTAGGACGGCAAGAAGCGGCTCCACAGCGCCTCCATCAGGAAGCGCTCCTCGGCCTGCGCCGCCGCAACCATCCGCGTGGCCTGGGCGGTGTTGACGGCGAAGGGCTTCTCGCACAGCACGTGCTTGCCGGCCTCGAGGTATCGCACGGCGTCGGCTTCGTGCCGGGAATGGGGCGTCGCCACGTACACGGCGTCAACGTCGGGATCCTCGGCGAGCGCTCGGTCGTCGTCGTAGCGCGACGCGATGTCGAACTCGTCACCGAATGCGTTCGCTCGGTCGAGCGAGCGCGAAGCGACCGCCGTGATGCGCCCGTCGCCGACCAGCGTCATCGCCTTGGCGAAGCGAGCAGCGACGCCGCCCGGGCCGACGATGCCCCAGCGGATCACCACTGGGACCGATCATCAGTCGTCTCGCCGATGTCAATCGCCACCTGCCGACAGTAGAGCGATGGGCCAGCACTGATGCTGGTCTGCGACCTCCGGCGCGGTCGGCGGATGATTGACGGCAGGACTCATGTAGGCGTACCGCGCTGCTGGTGGCGCGGGCGCCCCGAACGTCGGTCGCCGAACACGCGCGGTGCGGGCGAGCTGAGGCCGGTGGCCAGGTTCGTCCGTCGCATGGGCCGACTGTTCGGTGGATCAGTCGTGGAGGGATCGGTCCGCGGGGCCAGTCGTCCATCCCGTGATCCGAACTCGCAACCCGCCTCGGCTGGGTGCTGCAACGTAAGGACCTGCACCGACGGGCGAGGAGGGCATCCACGGCGACACGCGGACCAGCTGCCAGGGAGCGGCATCAGACCGAGCGCGCACGACGAGCGCATCGCCCTGCCAGCTTGCTCGTACGGTCACGGTCGTGCCGCGCCAGCTCGGAACGGGAGCAAGTGACCAGTCGGACATCTCGTGTGTCGTCACTGCACCGACGTGGGCCTCGCCGTCACTGATCTCAACTCCGGCTTTCACCCAGTGGGCCTCGTCGGCGCGGACCAGAACGCCCGCCTGATCGAACTGCTCCTGGAAGTCGAGGACGAAGGAGACTTCGACCGCGGTCCCTTCGGCGAACGGACGGAGTAGGCCGTGCCCGTTGTCGTGAACGAAGCCGTACGCCGTTGTTCGCCACAGGTCAGAGTCGTTCGCTGCCGTCACGAGAAGGGCACCGTTGTCGGTCGTGACGGCCACGGGCTCGGTCGACCACACACCTTCGTCCCACGACACCCGACGTTGCACGGCCGGAACGTACCCCTCCTGCTCGGCCGGCTCGCGGCGGCGGGCGCCGTCGATGACGGCGTCGTCATCCATGCCCGGGTGATCGAGCCGTCATCCGGACTTCGAGCACCCGGTAGCCCTTGGCCGAGGTCAGGCGAGTCGCCGGCCACGCGGTCTCACCGAGCCACCGCTGGAGCGAGTCCGAGCCGAGGTGCTTGTGCACGACGAGCAGCGCCCGTCCGTCCGGGGTCAGCCGCCGGAGCCAAGTGGTCAGCAGCTCGTGCAGGGCGGACTTTCCGATCCGGATCGGAGGGTTCGACCAGATCGCGTCGAAGGTGACGTCGGATGGGACCTCGTCGGGCGCGCGACACCACGACGTTGGTGATCCCGTTCGCCTTGGCGTTGGCGGCACACAGCGTCCGCGCCCGCTCGTTCACGTCGACCGCCCACACCGTCGCTTCGGGTGACCGCCGGGCGAGCGCCAGCGCGATCGGTCCCGCCCCGCACCCGAGGTCGAGCAGATCGCCACGGGAGGGCGGCGGCGGCGCTTGACGGAGCAGCACGGCGGTGCCCGGGTCGAGCCGGCCGTGGCTGAATACGCCACGGTCAGTGCGCAAGGTGAACGTGATGCCGGGCAGCTCGACAGTCACCGTCGACTCGGCCGAGGGAGCGACCGGCGTCTCGTCGAAGTAGTGCGGCATGCCGAAGGCGGAGCCTAGGGATGTAGCCGGCCGCGCCGATCAGAGGCGAATGCCAGGTTCGGCGCGGCGGGCGCACCAGCACCTCCGCCGGCCGCATCGTGCTCGGTAGCCTGACAGCCGTGTCCTACCAGATCCGCATGTTCGGCGATCCCGTGCTGAAGTCGAAGGCCGCGCCCGTCGCCGACATCGACGGCAAGGTGGTGCGGCTGGTCGACGACATGTTCGCCACGCTGCAGGAGAGCGACAACGGCCTCGCCCTGGCCGCGCCGCAGATCGGGGTGCAGAAGCAGATCTTCGTGTGGGACTTCGGCGAGGACCCCAAGGCGGTGTTCAACCCGGAGCTCGTCGAGAGCGGCGGCGAGTGGGTCTACGAGGAGGGGTGCCTGTCGATCCCCGGGCTCTACGTCGAGATCGCTCGGCCCAAGCAGGTGCTGCTCCGGGGCATCGACGTCGACGGGAACCCGATCGAGTGGGAGGCCGACGAGCTCGAAGCGCGGATGTTCCAGCACGAGCTCGATCACCTCAACGGAGTGCTGATGTTCGACCGCATGACGCCGGAGCAGCGGCGCGAGGCGATGGCCGAGTACCGCCGTCTGCAGGAGGCGCCCGCCGAAGCGCCATCACCGCGTCGCCGGCTGCGGCTGCGCTGACGGCGGACGCCGTTGCGGCTGGTCTTCCTCGGTACGCCCGAGATGGCGGTGCCGCCACTACGGGCGCTCGTCGCGGCCGGCCACGACGTGACGCTCGTCGTGACGCGCCCGGACCGGCGGCGGGGGCGAGGGGCGGCGACATCGCCGAGCCCGGTCAAGGCGGCCGCGCTCGAGCTGGGCCTCCCCGTCTCCCATGACGTCGACGACGCGCTCAGCGCCGACGCCGAGCTCGGCGTCGTCGTCGCCTTCGGGCGGATCATCAAGCCGCACGTGCTCGACGCGCTCCCGATGATCAACGTCCACTTCTCCTTGCTGCCCCGGTGGCGCGGCGCCGCGCCGGTGGAGCGGGCCCTGCTCGCCGGCGACGAGGTGACGGGAGTGTGCGTGATGGGCGTCGAGGAGACCCTGGACACCGGTCCCGTCTACGCCTGCCGGGAGGTGCCGATCCCTCGCGGAGCGACGGCGGAGCAGCTGCGCACCGAGTTGGTCGACGTCGGGACGGAGCTCCTCGTCGAGCTGCTGGCCGGGCCGCTGCCGGAGCCCACGCCCCAGGTCGGTGAGCCGACGTACGCCGACAAGATCGACCCCGCCGAGCTCGCCATCGACTGGCGCCAGCCGCGCCGAACAGATCGAGCGGTGGGTGCGGGTCGGCGGTGCGTGGACGACGTTCCGCGACAAGCGCCTGAAGGTGCTCGCCGCGGCGGTGGAGTCGCAGCCGGGAGAGCCTGGCGTCCTCGGTGCGGACGCCGCGACGGTCGGCACCGGCGCCGGATCGCTCCGCCTGCTCGCCGTGCAGCCGGAGGGCAGAGGGCCGATGGCGTGGCCCGACTTCGCCAACGGCGCCCACCCGGTGCCAGGAGAGCGCCTCGGTTAGCGTCGCCCCGTGAACGAGGATCGGCTGCGGGCGAAGGTGCTGACCGTGAGCGACGGGGTCGTCCACGGCACCCGCGACGACGCCAGCGGCCGCGCGCTGGTCGCCCAGCTGGAGGACGCCGGGTACGAGGTCGTCGCCCACCGGGTGATCGCCGACGGCGCCGATGAGGTGGCGGCCGCGCTCATCGAGCTCACCGACGGGTTCGCCGGGCTGGTCGTGACAACCGGCGGCACCGGCTTCGCCCCTCGCGACCAGACCCCGGAGGGCACTCGGGAGGTCGTCGAGCGCGAGGCGCCGGGACTGGCGGAGGCGATGCGGCTGGTCAGCCCGCTCGGCCGCCTGTCACGGGGCATCGTCGGGATCCGCGGCCGGGCGATCATCTGCAACACGCCCGGATCACCGAAAGGCTGCGTCGAGCAGCTCGCCGCCGTGCTCGACGTCCTGCCCCACGCCCTGCGGCTCCTGCACGAGACTCCCACGCACCACTGATCAACGCCGAGGGCTATGTGGGCACCGTCGGCGAGACCACGTGGCGGAAGCGGCCGAGGGCGAGCCCGAACATCATCGTGACGACGCCGCGGATCACGACCCACAGGCCGAGCAACACCGCGAGCACGACGACGGTGGCGTCCGGCCAGGCGATGCAGAGCACCCCGGCGATCGCGCTGAGCACGCCGGCGATGAGCCAGAGCCCCCAGGCCGGCAGGGTGCGATGGAAGCGGATGGCCATCACCGCCTCGGCGACGCCGCCGACGAAGAAGCCGAGCCCGACGGTGAAGGCGAGCGCCCACAGGGTGACCTCCGGCCAGACGAGGGCGATCACGCCGGCCGCGATCCAGATCGCGGCGAGGACGTAGGAGGGCCAGCGCGTGCGGTGGCGCGGGGCCTCGACGATCTCGTCCGCACCGGCGAGGAAGAGCGCGATGGCGACCAGGAGCGCGAGCGTGAACTCCGCGGCATCGGTGTTGACGAGGAGCAGGACGCCGATCACGATCAGGGCGATCCCGAGAGCGACGATGAGCCACCACTTGCGGATCAGCGGCGTCACTCCAGTCTCCATGAACCCGACGACCCGTGGGGCATCCATGCGGAGAAGCATGGCGCGTGCGCACCCGAACCGCCCGCGGATCGTGTGAAGTCGCCGCAGTAGCCTCCTCGGCCGTGCTGCGCATCGTGCTCCCGAAGGGCTCGCTCGAGCGCGCCACGCTGGAGCTGTTCGAGGCCGCCGATCTCACCGTGGTGCGGTCCTCGGACGTGGAGTACCGGGCTTCGATCGACGATCCGCGGGTGGAGGAGGTCCGGATCCTGCGCCCTCAGGAGATCCCGGTCTACGTCGCCGAGGGTGTCTTCGACGTCGGGATCACCGGGCGGGACTGGATCGAGGAGACCGGCAGCGACGTCGTCAGCCTCGGCGAGCTCCGCTACTCGAAGGAGACGACGAACCCGGTCAAGGTCGTGGTCGCCGTCGCCGACAGCAGCCCGGCGATCGTCGGTCGCTGACCTGCCCCAGGGCGTGCGGGTCTCGTCGGAGTACCCCGAGCTGACCCGGCGCTTCTTCGCCGAGCGCGGGATCGAAGCGGAAGTCCGTCTCTCCTACGGTGCGAGCGAGGCGAAGGTGCCGGACATCGCCGACTGCGTCGTCGACATCACCGAGACCGGGCGGGCGCTGCGGGCAGCCGGGCTACGCGTGATCGACACCATCCTGACCAGCTACACCGAGGTCGTCGCCAATCCCGCCGCGCACGCCGACGCCGACAAGCGCCACGCGATGGGCCAGCTGATGACGCTGCTCTACGGCGTGCTCGAGGCGCGCGGGAAGGTCCTGCTCAAGCTGAACATCGCCGCCGAGAGCCTGCAAGCCGTGCTCGACGTGCTGCCGTCGGCGAAGTCCCCGACGATCTCGGAGCTGGCGCGCGGCGGGTTCGCCGTCGAGAGCGTGGTCGAGAAGCGGTACATCAACCTCGTCATCCCGGCGCTCCGGGACGCCGGGGCGACCGACCTGCTCGAGATCCCGATCGCCAAGATCGTGCACTGACGGGCGAGTGGAACGAGCTCATGCCGACCGGCAAGGTGATCGCCTTCGACGAGCACGTCGGCCTGGGCGAGGTGGCGAGCGACGACGGCCAGGTGTACCTGTTCCACTGCGTCGAGATCGCCGACGGCAGCCGGACCATCGACGGTCGGCGCCGGCGTCGAGTTCGAGTTGATGCTCAAGCTCGGGCGCTTCGAGGCGTCGCGGCTGCGTCCGGTTCCGCCGCGGTGACAGTCGATGACTGGACGGCCTTCGAACGGCGCGTCATCGGCGTGATCGTCGCCCTCGCCGAGGGCGAGGTCGTGAGCTACGGCGACGTCGCGCACGACGCCGGGTATCCAGGGCGGGCCCGAGCGGTGGGGGCCGTGCTCGCACGGTACGGCGGAGAGCTGCCGTGGTGGCGGGTGGTGCGCGGTGACGGCACGCTCGCCGCACCGCCGGCCTCGGAGCAGGCCGCCGCGCTGCGCGCCGAGGGTGTAACCGTGCGGGCGGGGCGGGTCGTCGCCTCGCCGCTCGGCCGGTTCGCGGGCGTCGTCAGGCCGGCTCCGACTCGGCGGAGCCGTCCGGCGCCTGCGCGCGGGCCTTGATCTGGACGAAGGCCAGCCGGATGTTGGCGAGCGCGTCACGGAGGCTGCCGACGTCGGGTCCGAGGCGGTCACCGAGGCCATCGACGAGGCAGGCGACCGCATCGATGGCGAGCGCCGCGGCCGGCAGGTTCGGCTGGTCGGCGGCGAGATGGATCGCGGCGAGCTCGTAGAGGCCCATCACGTGGTTGGTGACGACGACCTCCGGCGGTGCCTCGGCGACACGGCGACGCGCCTCCTCGATCGCCGCCTGGGCGTCCGCGATCGGGTCTTCGGCGTCCTGGTCGGCGGCGTCGTGGTCGACGTCGACGTGGACGTTCGCGTCGGCCGACGGATCGTCGCCAGTGCGTTCGTCGCTCACCTGCGCTACCCTAACGGCGGCAATTTGAAGGCGAAGCGGGGGCAACCCCCACCCGGCCACCATCATCTCCCCGAGCTCGGGGCGATGCGTGCGCCCGGGTCCAACGGCTGCAGGTGGCGACCGAGGTTGGGACGGTCGGCGCAGGTGTGCTCCGCGGGCTTGGCGTCGAGCAACCCAAACCACCGAACAGGGAGAGATCACCCATTGCACAGGAGTGAGCAGCCATAGCCGCGCCGCAACGCGAGCAGCATCGGATCAACGACCGCATCCGCGCCCGGGAGGTACGCCTCATCGGTCCGGACGGCGATCAGCTGGGGATCACGACGGTCCCCGAGGCGTTGAGAATGGCCCGAGGCCTCGAGCTCGATCTGGTCGAGGTGGCCCCGATGGCGAACCCGCCGGTCTGCCGGATCATGGATTACGGCAAGTTCCGGTACGAGGAGGCCCAGAAGGCCAAGGAGTCCCGTCGCAAGTCCACCAACGTCTCGGTCAAGGAGGTCAAGTTCCGGCCGAAGATCGGCAAGGGCGACTTCAACGTGAAGGTGCGCAAGGTCGACCAGTTCATCCACGAAGGTCACAAGGTCAAGGTCACGCTTCAGTTCAGAGGCCGCGAGATGGCCCACCCGGAGCTCGGCGCGAAGATCCTCGACGATGTGCTCGACGTGGTCGGGTCGGTCGTCAAGGTCGAGACCCAGGCCCGTCTGGAGGGACGCAGCATGTCGATGGTGCTGTCGCCGGACAAGAAGGCGCTCGATGCGCAGAAGGCGCCCAAGCCCTCCGACACGGTGGACGTCGCCGACGGTGCCGCGGTCACCGAGGTCGACACCACCCCACCGGCTGCGGCGCCGGCGGCCGCGGAGCGCGCCGGCACCCTGACCCTCACCCTTGTTCCCCAGGAGCAAACCCCATGCCGAAGATGAAGACATCGAAGACCGCCGCGAAGCGGTTCAAGACCACCGGGAGCGGCCGCTTGCGCCGTGAGCAGGCGATGCGCCAGCACCTGTTCGAGAAGAAGCCGTCGACGCGCACCCGTCGCCTGGCGGCCGATGCCGACGTCCACCCGGCTGACCTCAAGAAGATCAAGCGCCTCCTCGGCGAGCGCTGACCGCGCCCAGTCACCAGAGGAGAGTGAGTTCGCATGGCACGCGTGAAGCGTGGTGTCGTCGCCAAGCGGCGCCACAAGAAGGTGCTCCAACAGGCCAAGGGCTACTACGGCAACAAGAGCCGTTCGTTCCGGGCTGCCAACGAGCAGGTGATGCGGAGTGGCCAGTACGCGTTCCGTGACCGCCGCGCCCGCAAGGGCGAGTTCCGCCGGCTGTGGATCCAGCGGATCAACGCCGCCACTCGACAGCACGACCTGTCCTACAGCCGGTTCATCGCCGGGCTCAACGCCGCCGGCATCGACGTCGATCGCAAGGTCCTCGCCGATCTCGCCGTGACCGACGCGGCGGCGTTCGCCCGCCTCGTCGAAGCGGCCAAGGCGGCGCTCTGACCGAGCCTCTCGGATTCACCAACCCGAAGATCCAGCGACTGCGGCGCCTCTCGGGGCGCCGCAGTTCGCGTCACGAGGAGGCGGCGTTCGTCGTCGAGGGAGCGACGCTCGTCGGTGAGGCAGTGGCCGCCGGGTGGCCGATCGAGGCCCAGTTCGTGGCTCCTGGGGTCGCGCCGGTGCCCGCGGCAGGGGCTGCCGTCCATGAGCTCGGGCCCGGTGTGGCCGAGCGGGTCGCGGCCACAGACACGACGCCGGGGCTGTTCGCCATCGTCCGCGCGCCGACGCCGGACCCGATCGTGCTCGAGCGCGCCGAGTTCGTCGTCGTCGCCGACCGGGTTGGCGATCCCGGCAACCTGGGGACGATCCTGCGCTCGGCCGAGGCGGCGGGCGTCGAGGTCGTGGTGGTGACGCCAGGGACCGTCGACGTGTTCAACCCGAAGGTGGTCAGGGCGTCGGCGGGCGCGCTGTTCCACGTCCCGGTGCTGGCCACCGATCTGGCGGCGGTGCGGCAGGCCGGGACTGCGCCTGGTCGGCACGTCGTCGCACCGCGGGACGCCCCACGTCGACGCCGACTGGAGCGGCCGGCTCGCCATCGTCGCCGGCAGCGAGTCTCACGGCCTGGACGACGACGCCTCGATCGACGAGTGGGTGCGGATCGAGCACACGGGCCGGGCCGAGAGCCTCAACGTGGCGATGGCCGTGACCGTGCTCTGTTTCGAGGCCACCAAGAGGCGCCGACAGCGTCTATCCTCTCCGCCGTGCTGACGCGGCGATTTCGGTGCCCCGGGTGATCCCGGGGACGGCCCTGTCGATCGTCGGGCGTCCCGCTACCTGAGTCACCCGGGGTTCTGGGCAACGGAGATGCAAGCAAGGGAACCGGGTCGCGTAGCACTGAGCCGAGGACCCGGTTCGGCACGGCGGCGGCTCCAGCCGCTTCGCCGGCCGCGTTCAGGAAAGGACTCCCCGTGATCGACGACATCGCCGCCGCACGCGACGCGGCCCTCGTGAAGATCGCGGCCGCGAGCACGCTTCGAGGAGATCGTCGCCCTCGACTCCCAGCTGCTCGGCAAGCGGGGCGACCTCGCCCAGCTCAAGACGCGTCTAGGCGGGCTCGCCACCGTGGACGAGCGCCGAACGACCGGACAACGACTCAACGAGGCCGTCGATGCCGTCGCCGCGGCGATCGCCGGCCGCCGCGAAGCGCTCACCGGCACCGAGGTCGCCCGCCGGGTCGAGGCCGAGCGGCTCGACCTCTCGGAGTTCGCCGGCCAAGCCGCGCCGAGGTCACGCCCACGTCGTCACCCAGGCGTGGGAACGGCTCGAGGACGTCTTCATCGGGCTCGGCTTCCAGGTCGCCGAGGGCCCCGAGGTGGAGACCGACTGGTACAACTTCGGCGCCCTCAACATGGGCGCGGACCACCCGGCGCGCAGCGACTTCGACACGCTCTTCGTCGACCACGCCGGCGCCGAGCGGGGCCGCACCGTGCTGCGCACCCACACGTCGCCGGTCCAGATCCGCGCCATGCTCGCCCAGGAGCCGCCGCTGTACATCGTCGCCCTTGGCCGATGCTTCCGGCGCGACACCCCCGACGCCACCCACATGCCGGTGTTCCACCAGATCGAGGGGCTCGTCGTCGACCGCGACATCACCCTCGCCGACCTCGCCGGCACGATCGAGGCGTTCACCCAGGCATTCTTCGGGCCCGGCTTCACGTCCCGCCTCCGGCCGAGCTACTTCCCGTTCACCGAGCCGTCCGGCGAGTTCGACATCCGGTCGCCGAACGGCGAGTGGCTCGAGCTCGGCGGCTGCGGCATGGTCCACCCCAACGTGCTCCGGGCGGGCGGGGTCGACCCGACGGAGTGGAGCGGGTTCGCCTTCGGCTTCGGCATCGACCGGATGGCGATGCAGCGTCACGCAGTCGGCGACATCCGGGAGATGTTCACCGGCGACATCCGCTTCGCGGAGCAGTTCTGATGAAGATCCTCCTCTCCTGGCTCCGCGACCACGTCGACACCGGAGACGACCTCGCCGCGCTGTCCGACACGCTCACCATGCTCGGCCTCGCCGTCGAAGGAGTCGAACGGGTCGGTGGCATCGATGGCGTCGTCACCGCCCGCGTGCTCCGCACCGAGGTGCCGCCCGAAGCGGCCAAGGTGCAGCGGGTGTGGGTCGAGACGGGCGACGGTCGTGAGCTGCACGTGTGGTGCGGCGCCTTCAACTTCGCGCCCGGGGACATCGTGCCACTCGCTCCACTCGGCACGACGATGCCCGACGGGCGGACGATCAGCCGCCGCGGGATCCTCGGCATCGACTCGGAGGGGATGCTCTGCTCGGCGCGCGAGCTCGGCCTCGGCGACGACCACAGCGGGATCCTCGTCCTGCCGGCGGACGCCCCCGTGGGCGTGCCCTACGGCGAGGCGCTCGGATTGCGCAGCGATGCCGTGCTCGACATCGATGTCACGCGCAACCGGCCCGACTGCTGGTCGTACGTCGGCGTGGCGCGCGATCTCGGCGGCCAAGACGGGAGCGGTCTTCACGCCGCCGGCGCCGCCGCGCCGCCGTCGGCGAGTCAAGGGCGAGGAGCGGATCGCGGCCGTGGAGATCGTCGACGGCGACCGGTGCGGCCGGTTCACGTCGACCGTGCTCTCCGGCGTGCGGGTCGGCCCGTCGGCCGCGTGGATGGCGGAGCGACTGACCGCAGCGGGGATGCGTCCGATCAACAACGTCGTGGACGTGTCGAACTACGTGATGCTCGAGCTGGGCCAGCCGAACCACGCCTACGACCTCGCCACCCTGGGCGGCGGCGGCTTCCGCATCCGCATGGCCGGCGAGGGTGAGACCCTCGACGACCTTGGACGACGTGGAGCGGCCGCTCACCGCCGACGACCTGCTGATCTGCGACGCCGACGACCGGCCGATCGGCTTGGCCGGGATCATGGGCGGCGCCGACACCGAGATCAGCGACGCAGACCACCGAGGTCGCCCTGGAGATGGCATGGTTCGTGCCCGTCGGGATCGCCCGGTCGGCGACCCGCCACGGGCTGCGCTCGGAGGCATCGGCCCGATTCGAGCGGGGCGTCGATCCGTACGGCATCGACACCGCCGTCGCCCGCTTCGTCGAACTGCTCGGCGAGACCTGCCCTGATCTCGTCGTCCACGCCGGGGCGTCAGGACGCCGCGGGCCGAGTCGCTCCCGCCCGCCGAGCGCTCGTGCGCCGTGCGGGTCAGCGAGGTCAACCGCATCCTCGGCACCCGACTGACCGCCGCCGACCTCCCGCCGCTGCTCGACCCGATCGGGTTCACCGTCAGCGGAGACGGCGACGCGGCCACCGTGCGGATCCCCTCGTGGCGCCCCGACAGCGCCGAGGAGATCGACGTGATCGAGGAGGTCGCCCGGCTCTACGGCTACGACCGCATCGGCAAGCGGCTGCCGGCGTCGCCCCGACACGGGCACCTCACCGTGCCCCAGCAGCGGCGCCGCCTGCTCCGCCAGGTGTTGCTCGGGCTGGGCATCACGGAGGTCATGCCGAACCCGTTCCTCGCGCCCGACACGCTCGCCCGCGCCGGGCTCGAGGGCGACGCCCTGCGGATCACCAACCCGCTCGTCGCCGAGGAGGACGTGCTGCGGCCGTCGCTACGGCCCGGTCTGCTCGAGCGCGGTCGCGTTCAACGAGTCGCATCGCCGTCCCGGCGTGGCGCTGTTCGAGATCGGCCACGTCTACCCGCCTGGGCCCGGTGAGCTGCCGGGCGAGTACGAGGCGCTCGGCGTGGTCCTCGCCGGCCAGGAGGCGCCGGCCGCGGTCGCGGTGTGGCGGGAGATCGCCAGTGCGATGGGTGTCGGCGCCCGGATCGACCAGAGCCGCGTCCCTCCCGGGCTGCACGCCGACCCGCTCGGCGACGCTGGTCGCGGGACGCGACGCGATCGGCGCCGTCGGCGAGGTGGCCCCGGACGTGCTCGCGACGCTGGGGATCGACGAGCGGGTCGCCGTGCTCGAGCTCGATCTGCGGCCGCTGCTCGAACAGGAGCCTCGTCCGGCCCGCTGGAAGCCGACGAGCCGCTTCCCCTCGAGCGACCTCGACCTCGCCTTCGTGCTCCCGGAAGACGTGCCGGCCGAGCGCCTCGACAAGGCGATCCGGCAGGGCGCGGGCCCGCTCCTCGTCGACCTCGAGCTGTTCGACGTCTACCGCGGGTCCTGCCATCGGCGAGGGGCGGCGCAGCCTGGCGTACCGCCTCCGCCTCCAGGCGCAGGACCGCAACCTGACCGACGCCGACGTCGCCGAGGTCCGCGCCGCGGTCACGCGGCAGCCGCCAAGCTCGGCGCCGAGCTCCGGGGCTGACGCCGAACCGTTCGCTGTCAGTTGGCGATCAGGTCGTCGGGTGCCTGGGCGAGCCAGGCGAGGCGGCCGGGCTGGCGGCGCAGGACGTTCCGCCAGAGGTCGCCCGGGTCGGACGTGAAGAGGTCCGTCGGGTCGGGGTCGAGCACCAGCCAGGCGCCGGCCTCGATCTCGTCCTCGAGCTGGCCAGGACCCCAGCCCGAGTAGCCCCGGAACACGCGCAGGGCGTTGATCGAGCTGATCACCAGCGCCGGATCGGCGGCCAGGTCGGCCGAGGCGATGTCGCCGTTGAGCGGGGCGAGATGGTCGCCCGCGTCGTCCAGCGGTTGGGAGGTGCGGGCGAGCGCGATGAGGGCGTCGGTCTCGACCGGCCCGCCGGAGAAGACGAGCGACGGGTCGCGTCTGGAGGTCGACCCAGCCGTCGAGGGGCTCGCCGAGCTGTTCGGGGCTCGGCCGGTTGAGGACCAGGCCCGAGCGCGCCCTCGTCGTGGTGCTCGAGGACGTAGATCACGGTGCGGTCGAAGTTGGGGTCCTCCAGCGGCGGGGTCGCGACGAGCAGGCGGCCCTTCGTCGGCGTGCTCCCGGGGATCACCGGACCATTGTGCCGCCCACGACGAGCCGGTGCGACGCGAGTCCCTGCTGACCAGCCGTAGTTGCATGAACATGCGCGACATCGTATGATCATGCGGTGACTGTTCGGGCTGGGATCGTCGGCGCCTCGGGCTACACCGGGGCCGAGCTGCTGCGGCTGCTCGCCGCCCACCCCGACGTCGAGGTCGTGCTGGCCACCGCGGACACCCACGCCGGGCGACCGGGCGGCGGAGCTCTACCCGGGCCTCGCGGCCGCCTACCCGGAGCTCACGTTCGCCAGCCTCGACCCCGACGACGTCGCCGCCCACCACCTCGACGTCGTGTTCCTCGGTCTCCCGCACGAGGCGAGCATGGCCCTGGCGCCCGAACTGGTCGGCACCGTCGGGTGCGTCGTCGACCTGTCAGCGGCGTTCCGGCTCAAGGACGCGGCGGCGTACCCGCGGTGGTACGGCTTCGAGCACGACCAGCCGGCGCTGCTCGCCGAAGCGGTCTACGGCCTGCCCGAGCGGACGCGGGTCGAGCTGCCCGGTGCCCGCCTCATCGCCACTCCCGGCTGCTACGTCACCGCCGCCACGCTCGCCCTCGGCCCGCTGCTCGACGCCGGAAGCTGATCCGCCGCGACGGCGTGATCGTCGACGCCGCCAGCGGGGTCTCGGGGGCGGGGCGTGCTGCCCAAGCCGACGACGAGCTTCTGCACGGTCGACGAAGACTTCGTCGCCTACGGACTGCTCGACCACCGGCACACGCCCGAGATCGAGCAGAACCTCGGGGCCGAGGTGCTGTTCACGCCCCACCTCGCCCCGATGAACCGGGGCATCCTCGCCACCTGCTACGCCCGGCCCGCCGGCCGAGAACCACTCTCCACCGACGCGCTCCTCGGCGCCCTCGACAAGGCCTACGCCGACGAACCGTTCGTCGTCGTCACGCCGGGTTCGCCGTCGACGAAGGCGACGCTCGGCTCGAACACCGCCCACGTCTCGGCGCGCTACGACGAGCGCACCGGGTACGTCATCGCCCTCTGCGCGCTCGACAACCTGACCAAGGGGGCGTCCGGCGGCGCGCGTCCAGTCGGCGAACGTCGCCCTCGGCCTCGACGAGACCGCCGGCCTCCCGACCGTCGGGATGATGCCGTGACACACGGCATCCGAGGGTTTCCGGACCGGCATGCGGTCATGGAAACCTCCGATGCTCGCGCAAACCTCGGATGCGACGGCGGCGGACGAGCGCACGATCGCCCACGTCCTCGTCGAGGCGTTGCCGTACATCCGGCGCTTCTCCGGCAAGACCGTCGTCGTCAAGTACGGCGGCAACGCCCTCGCCGGCACGTCCGACCACGACGCGCTGACCCTGTTCGCCCAGGACATCGTCCTGATGCGGCTCGTCGGGATGCGCCCCGTCGTGGTCCACGGCGGCGGCCCCCAGATCAGCAGCCTGATGGCCCGGCTCGGGCAAGACCAGCCGAGTTCCGCGACGGGCTGCGCGTCACCGACGCCGACACGGTCGACATCGCCCGCATGGTGCTGATCGGCCAGGTCAACCCCCAGCTGGTCACCGCGATCAACCTCCACGGCGACTACGCGGTCGGGGTCAGCGGCGAGGACGCCGGCCTCATCCGGGCCGCCGCCCGCGACCCGCGCCTCGGCTTCGTCGGCGACGTCACCGCGATCAACCCGGCGATCCTCGACGGCCTGCTGGCCGACGAGTTCATCCCGGTCGTCGCCACCATCGGCACCGACGAGCACGGGCAGGCCTACAACATCAACGCCGACGCGGTGGCCGGCGCGATCGCCGAGGCGCTCGACGCCGAGAAGCTCGTCTACCTGACCGACGTCGAGGGCCTGCGGCGCGACGTCGACGACGCCGCCAGCCTCATCCGGCAGACGACCGCCGACGAGCTGGAAGCCCTGATCGGCGACGGCATCGATCGCCGGCGGCATGATCCCCAAGGTCGCGGCGTGCGTCCACGCCGTGCGCAACGGCGTCGGCCGGGCGCACATCCTCGACGGACGCATCGCCCACGTCCTGTTGCTCGAGATCTTCACCGACGCCGGCATCGGCACGATGATCGTTGGAGGACCGACGTGAGCACGAACACCCACGCCTTCACCACCGAGGTCTACGGCGACCTCGACCACTGCCCGTTCATGCCGGTGTTCGGCCCGCCGCAGGTGATGTTCGTCCGCGGCAAGGGCACCGAGCTGTGGGACTCCGAGGGCCGGCGCTACCTGGACTTCCTGTCCGGGCTGGCCGTGACGTCGCTCGGTCATGCCCACCCCGCCGTCGCCGAGGCGCTCGCCCACCAGGCGGGGGAGCTGCTCCACGTGAGCAACTTCTTCGCCAACCCGGTGGCGACCAGGGCGGCGATCGAGGTCGATCGCCTGCTCAGCGCGGCCACCGGCGCGCCCGGCCAGGTGTTCTTCACCAACTCGGGGGCCGAGGCCGTCGAGTGCGCCCTCAAGCTCGCCCGCAAGCACGGCGGCCGCGGCCGCCATGTCGTCGTGAGCGCCTTCGGCAGCTTCCACGGGCGCACGCTGGCCGCGCTCGCCGCCACCGGGCAGCCGACCAAGCACGAGCCGTTCCAACCGATGCCCGAGGGCTTCCGCCATGTGGCGTGGGGCGATCTCGACGCCCTCGCCGGCGCCGTCGACGCCTCGGTCGCGGCGGTGCTGATCGAGCCGGTCCAGGGCGAGGGAGGGGTGAACCCGGCGCCGCCCGGCTACCTCGCCGGGATCCGTGAGCTGTGCGACCAGACCGGCGCGCTGATGATGGTCGACGAGATCCAGACCGGGTTCGCCCGCACCGGCCGCTGGTTCGGCTTCGAGCACGACCAGGTGGCGCCCGACGTGGTGACCCTCGCCAAGGCGATGGGCAACGGCGTGCCGGTCGGCGCCTGCTGGGCCCGTCGCGACGTCGCCGCGGTGTTCGAGCCAGGCGACCACGGCAGCACCTACAGCGGCACCGCCATCGCCACCGCGGCGGTGAACGCGGTGATCGACGAGATGCGCCACATCGACGCGCCGGCGCTCGCCGCCCGCCAGGGGGCCAAGCTCGCCGCCGCGCTGGCTGCGCTGCCCGAGGGTCTCCTCGGTGCGCGGGCGCGGGCTGCTCCTCGCCGCCGAGCTCGACGGTGTCGAGGCACCCACGGTGTACCGCGAGCTGCTCGATCGCGGGCTGGTGGCCAACGCGGTCACCCCGACCGCGTTGCGGCTGGCCCCGCCGATCACGGTGTCCGACGCCCACATCGACGAGGCCGTCGGCCTGATCGGGGAGGTGCTGGCGTGACGCGGCATCTCCTGGAGGTGACGAACCTGACCGGGCCCGAGGTGCGCACGGTGCTCGATCTCGCCGCTCGGCCGCCGGCCGAGCTCGGCCGACCGTTGGAGGGGCTCGGGGCGGCGCTGATCTTCGAGAAGCCTTCGGCACGGACGCGCCAGTCGATGGAGATGGCCGTGGTCCAGCTCGGCGGGCATCCCGTCTACACGCGGGCCGAGGAGATCGGGATCGACGTGCGCGAGCCGGTCGAGGACGTGGTCCGCATCTTCCAGGGCTACCACGCGCTCCTCGCGGCGCGGTGTCTTCGACCACGAGGTGCTCGACCGGATGGTGGCCGTGGCGACCGTTCCGGTGGTGAACATGCTCTCCGACCGGGCCCATCCGCTGCAGGCCCTGGCCGACGCGTTGACGATGGAGCAGCGGCTCGGCCCGCTGGCCGGGACGCTCGGTGGCGTGGGTCGGCGACTACAACAACGTCGCCCGCTCGCTCGGCGAGATCTGCGCGCTGCTCGGGGCCCAGGTCCGGCTACGCCTGCCCGGTCGGGTACGACCCCGGACCCGCCGAGGTGGAGCGGCTGACCCTGCTCGGGGCGGCGGCGGTGGTGGCCGGACACCGGCCCGACGAGGCCGTCGCCGGCGCCGACGCGGTGCACGCCGACACGTGGGTCTCGATGGGTCAGGAGGCCGACAAGGTCGCCCGCAAGCAGGCGTTCGAGGGGTTCACCGTCGACGACCGGCTGATGGGGCTGGCCGCGCCGGGCGCGGTGTTCATGCACTGCCTCCCGGCCTACAGGGGCCTCGAGGTCACGGCTGACGTCATCGACGGACCGCAGAGTGCGGTGATCGAGCAGGGCCACAATCGCCTCCCCGCGGCCCGGGCCGCGCTGGCGTTCCTCCTCGGAGTGAGGCCGTGAGCGTGAAGCAGCAGCGACAGCGGGCGATCGCCCGGCTCATCGACCAGCGCGCGGTCGGGAACCAGCCCCAGCTCGTCGAGCTGCTGGCGGAGCGAAGGGATCAGCGCGACCCAGGCGACGGTGTCCCGTGACCTCGACGAGCTCGGCGCGATCAAGGTGCGCGTCCCGGGAGGCCAGAGCGTGTACGCGCTCCCCGAGATCGAGACCGACCGACTCGTCCCGTTCGAGCAGCTGCGCCGGGTGCTCGGGGAGTGGGTCGCCGAGGTCGGCTCCTCGGGGAACCTGGTCGTGCTGCGCACACCTCCGGGGTGTGCCCACGTCGTCGCCTCGGCGCTCGACCGCAGCGGGATCGACGGGCTCCTCGGCACGGTCGCCGGCGACGACACGCTGTTGTGCGTCGCCGAAGCCGGGCACGACCGGTGACGCCCTCGCCGACCGGTTGCGGGTGCTCGCCGGGCTGGGTGGCGATCATGACTGACGGCGCTGACGACGCACCGTCGGGGGCCACGCTGTGGCACGGTCGCTTCGCGGCCGGCCCGGCCGAGGCCCTCATGGCGTTCACCGTCAGCCTGCCGTTCGACCGTCGATTGTGGCGCGACGACCTCGCCGGCTCGCGGGCCCACGTCGGCGGGCTGGCCCGGGCCGGGCTGCTCGAACCGGCCGAGCACGACGCGGTGCTCGCCGCCCTCGACACCGTCGAGGATGAGCTCGCCGCCGGACACGTTCGCCTTCGCCGCCAGTGACGAGGACATCCACACCGCGATCGAGCGGCGGGTCACCGAGCTCGCCGGCCCGGCCGGGGCCAAGCTGCACACCGCGCGCAGCCGCAACGACCAGGTCGCCACCGACCTGCGGCTGTGGTGCAAGCGCGAGCTGTCCGTCGTCGCCCGGCTGGTCGCCGATCTGCAGGACGTTCTGCTCAGCCGGGCGATCGAGGCCGGTGACACGCTACCTGCCCGGCTACACCCACCTGCAGCGCGCCCAGCCGGTGCTGCTCGCCCACCACCTGCTCGCCCACGGTTGGGCGCTCGCCCGCGACGTGGAGCGCCTGCTCGCCACCGATCGAGCGACTCGACGTGTCTCCGCTCGGCGCCGGGGCCCTGGCCGGGACATCGCTCCCGATCGACCCGGCGGCGACGGCGGAGGCCCTCGGGTTCGCCCGGGTCTTCGACAACTCCCTCGACGCCGTGAGCGACCGCGACTTCGTCGCCGAGGCGCTGTTCGACCTCGCCCTGCTCGGTGTCCACCTCTCCCGGCTCGGGGAGGAGTGGGTGCTCTGGACGACCGATGAGTTCGGGTTCGCCCGGCTCGACGACGCCTACGCCACGGGATCGTCGATGCTGCCGCAGAAGAAGAACCCCGACGTCGCCGAGCTCGCCCGCGGCAAGGCCGGCCGCCTGCTCGGCAACCTGACCGGGCTGCTGGCGACGCTGAAGGGCCTGCCGCTCGCCTACAACCGGGACCTGCAGGAGGACAAGGAGCCGCTGTTCGACTCCGTCGATCAGGTCTCCCTCGCACTCGTCGCGCTGACGGGGATGATCGCGACCGCCGAGTTCGTGCCGCGAGCGGATGGCCGCGGCCGCGGACGAGGAGACGAGCGCGGCGACCGACCTCGCCGAGTGGCTCGTCGGTCGAGGGACGCCGTTCCGCGAGGCCCACGCCGCTCGTCGGCGAACTGGTCCGGCGCCACGTGGACAGCGGGACTTCGCTGGCCGAGCTGGTCGCGGCCGACGAGCGGTTCGGTCCGGCCGCGGCCGAGCTCGTCGGTCCCGGTCGCGCCGTGCGTCGGAGGACGTCACCGGGCGGGGCCGGACCCGAGCCCGTGGCCGTCGCAGATCGAGCGCTTCGGCGAGACGTTGCGCCGCCAACGCGACAAGCTGAGCGTGATGGGGTATCACCAAGCAGTTTCGGGTGCGCTACGGGGAGTGCGACATGCAGGGGGTCGTGTTCAACGCCCACTACCTCGCCTACTGCGACGATGCGGTCGACACCTGGCTGCGCCAGGCCCTGCCCGGGCAGGTCTACGCCGGCGGCGACGGCGCGACGTTCGACTTCATGACCAAGGTCGCCTCGGTCACCTGGTACCGCGGGCTGCGGTTCGGCGAGCTCGCCGACCTCGACTGCACGGTCAACCGCTTCGGGCGGACGAGCTTCGAGATCACGATCGAAGGGACGGTGGGCGGGGAGCCGTCCTTCACGACCAATCTCACCTACGTGAGCGTCGAGCCCGGAACTCACCGGCCCTGCCCGGTGCCCGACCACGTGCGGGTTGCGCTCTCCGGGTGAGCAGACCGAAGGGGCGGCGGCTCGGCCGGACCTTCTACACGCGGGACGCGCTCGAGGTCGCGCCGGACCTCCTCAACAAGGTGCTCGTGGTGGGCGGTAGCGCCGGGCGCATCGTGGAGGTCGAGGCGTACCGCGCCGACGACCCGGCGAGCCACTCGTTCCGGGGGCGCACGGCCCGCAACGCGACGATGTTCGGCCCGGGCGGGCTGCTCTACGTCTACTTCACCTACGGCATGCACCACTGCGCCAACGTGGTGACGGGCCCCGAGCACGACGGCCAGGCCGTGCTGCTGCGCGCCGTCACTCCGTGTCGCGGGATCGAGGCGATGCGTGCCGCGCCGCGGCGGACGTCAGCTCAGCGTGCTCGCCGACGGGCCGGGCAAGCTCTGCCAGGCGTTCGGCATCGACCGATCGCACGACGGCCTCGACCTGTGCACGTCGCCCGACGTGCTCATCGTCGACGACGGCACGCCACCGCCCGCCGACCCGCTCGTCGGTGCGAGGGTCGGGATCCGCCAGGGCCTCGAGCACCCGTGGCGCTGGCGCAGCCTGCGGTAGGCGCCGGTCACTCGGCCGACTGGGCGAGGAGGTGCCTCCACACCTCGTCGTCGACGATCCCGTCGACGTGGAGCCCGTTGGCCTGCTCGAACCGTGATGACCGCATCGCGGGTCGCCGACCCGAAGCGACCGTCGACCTCGAGCGTGGCGCCGTTGTCGTTGAGCAGGGTCTGGGCCGCCGACACGGCGTCGCCGGTGCGGCCGGTGGCGACGGTCTCGACGAGCTCGGACCAGGTCAGCGCGACCGAGGATCCCGTCGTCGGGAACGTCGGGGAAGTTGCCCTCGAACGTCCTGATCGCGGCCTTGGTCGCGTCGTCGAAGAACCCGGTCACCTCGACGTCGATGCCGTGCTCGTTCAGCAGGTGCTGCGCCGCCTCGACTTCGGCGCCCTCGACGCCGAGGTCGACGGTCGGGAACCCGACCGGTGGTGTCGTCGTCGGCGGCGGGCTGGCGTCGTCGCCCGTGCTGCGCACGACGAGGAACACGACCGCGGCCACGGCGAGGGCGGCGAGCGCGGCGAGCCCCCACCGCATCGGCCGCGGGCGAGCGTGCGTCCAGCCGGCGAACTTCGTGATCGGGCGCACCCACCGGGGCGACTTCTTCTCGGCGAAGTCCGGTCGGCGGTGGCGGGGGCAACGGCGCCGCCGGTACCTCGAACCGGAACAGCTCGACGTCCGGGTCGCGCACGAACAGCACGGGCGTCGCCCACTCGATGGCGTCGATCTCCGTGTACACGGCCTTGCGCGCCTCGGCGACGGCGGCATCGATCGGGTCCTGGCGGCCGACGAGGTTCGTGTAGAGCTCCTCGGCGAACAACAGCGCGGCGTCGTCGCTGATCTCGAACTGCATCGCGACCACGGCCGGGACACCGAGCTGGATGAGCGTGGTGGCGACGCCGGCGTACGGATCGGTGAGCGTCGTGCGCGCGCCTTCGCACGAGTTGAGCACCACCAGCCGCAGCCGGTCCTGGTCCGAGAGCAGGTTCGCGAACAGCGTCGAGTCGACGCCGACGGACCGGCCGTCCGCGTCCTGCTCCAGGTAGAGCATCCCGTCGCCGTTGGCGGTGAAGGCGCTGTGGCCGACGTAGTGGAGCACGTGATAGTTGCCGTCGCGCAGGGCGTGGCGGAGCGCCCGCGGCGTGGCCGGATCGAGCCAGTCGAGCTCCACCCGCTCGGCCGCGGCCATCCCGGCGACGACCTGCTCGATGCGCCGGCGCTCGCTCTCGACGTCGAGCGGCGGCAGGTCGGACGGGCTGGCGACGACGGCGAGCATGCGCACCTTGGCGTCGATGGTCGGCGGGGGCACGAGCGACCCGGTCTCGAGCAGCCGGACCAGGGGAGTGCGTCGCTGGCTGGCGAGGAATCGCGGCCGCCGGTAGAGGAACTCCCACGGCACGCTCAGCAGCGCCGGCGTCTCGGCCAGCGACAACGTCAGCCGCACGCCCCGCCCGTTCGCCGCGGCGCGGTTGGTCGCCTGCTCGTAGGCGGCGCCGACGTCGCTGCAGAGCAGGGCGTCGGCGAGCGCGCCGCCGAGGTGTTCGGCGTCCATCGTCGGCGGCCCGTCGCCTCCGACGTCGCGGGTCACGGTGGCGATCGACGGTGGCGTGGTGGTGGTGGTGGCGGTGGTGGTCGGTGACGGCCGGTGGAGCCGCGACTGGCGCACGCCGAGTGCGCCGGACCGCCCGGGCGTTGGCGACCTCGAGCACGGCGCGCTCCAACTCGGCGTCGGAGAGCGGGAGCACGAACACGCCCGCCGTCTCGGTGCCCTCGGCGTCGACGGCGCGCAGCGCGAAGTCTCCCTCGGCCCGCGGTGTGAACGTCACCCGGAAGTCGTCGTAGACGTAGGTGGCCATTCCCAAAAGAGATGATCGAGCACTGGCCCGCCTGATACAAGGGGCAATCCGTCCGGACGAGCAGAGGGAGCGGACAATGGCGAAGGAACCGATGGGCGACGTGGTCGTGCTGCTGCCGGGAATCCTCGGCAGCGCGCTGGCGCGCGACGGCAAGGAGATCTGGGCGCCATCGCCGGGAGCGATCGGCCGGGCGCTGTGGACGCTCGGGGGCAGCGTGCGGTCGCTGACCCTGGAGGACGACCCGTGGGAGCAGGACGACCTCGGTGACGGAGTCACGGCCACCAGGGTGATGCCCGACATCCACATCATCCCGGGACTGTGGGGGATCGACGGGTACACCGCGATCTCCCGCCTGATCGGCGATCGCTTCGACGTCGTGCCGGGCGAGACGTACATCGAGTTCCCGTACGACTGGCGTCGCGACAACCGCGTGGCGGCGCGGCGGCTGCGCGCGCTCGCCGACGAGAAGTTGCATGCGCAACGACAGCGCAACCCCGACGCCAAGCTCGTCCTCGTCGGCCACTCGATGGGTGGCCTCGTCGCCCGCTACTTCCTCGAGTGCCTCGACGGCTGGCGCGACACCCGCATGCTCGATCACGTTCGGGACGCCGCACCGCGGATCGCTCAACGCCCTCGACTTCCTCGTCAACGGGTTCGTCAAGAAGGTCGGTCCGCTCAAGGTGGCCGACCTCACCGCGCTGCTGCGCTCGCTGACGTCCGTCTACCAACTGCTCCCGGTGTATCCGTGCGTCGACCTGGGCGACGGGTACGTACGAGTCGCCGAGACCGGAGATCGGCTGCCCGGCGTCGACCCGGTGCGGGCGACGGAGCGCGCTGGAGGACTTCCACCGGGCGATCACGGCCGGCACCGACGGCCACGAGCCGGCGGCCTACGCGATCCACTCCGTCGTCGGGATCGCCCAGGGGACCAAGCAGGCGGCCCGATGGGACGGCGCCCGCCTGGAGATCGACGAGAGCCACGGCGGCGAGGACCACGGGGGCGACGGGACGGTGCCGCGGGTCTCCGCCACGCCGATCGAGACCGACGACTGGCAGCCGACGTACCAGCCGATGTACTCCTCCGACCGGCACAGCTCGCTGCAGAACGCCGACCCCGTGCAGGTGCAACTGCAGGGCATCCTGACCGTCACGACCGCTGACCGGGTTCCGCGCCGTGCAGAGCGTCCGGCTGGAGGCCGACGAGCTCCTCGCCGCCGGCGAGAGCCTCGTCCTGCGGGCGCTTGCCGGAGCGGTCGAACCTCACGTTGCAGGCGTCGATCACCGACCTCGCCACCGGTGGACCGGCGGTCCCAGCCGTCACGATGCGGCGAGACGGCGACGAGGTGCACCACGCCGAGGTGCCGCCGCTGCCGCCGGGCGACTACCGGGTCCGGGTCGAGGGGGTCGGCGACAGCGCCGGGCTCGCCGACCCGGTGCACGGGCTGGTGTGCGTGCTCGACGACGTCGTCCCCGACGTCGATCCGGCGGCGGCTGTCCACCGATGACCGACGCGCCGCGGCGACGCGTGTACGCCCTGCTCGTCGGCATCGACGCGTACCTGCCGCCGATCAACCCGCTGTGGGGCTGCCGCAACGACATCGCCGCGCTCGAGCAGTACCTGCGGGCGCGGGTCGGGGGCGAGCTCGAGCTGCGCACGTTGTGCGACGCCGAGGCGACGCGAGACGCCGTGGTCGACGGGTTCCGCGACCACCTCGGCCAGGCCGGCAACGGGGACATCGCCTTGTTCGTCTATGCGGGGCACGGCAGCGAGGAGCCGGCACCGGCCGAGGTCGCCGAGCCTCGAGCCCACGGGACGCATCCAGACGCTGATGCTGCACGACTGCGGTCGGCGGGTCGGGGGCAAGCTGCGACGGGCGCTCGCCGACAAGGAGCTCGCCGTGCTGCTCGCCGAGGTCGCCGACCGCGGGCCCGCACGTCGCGGTCATCCTCGACTGCTGCCACTCGGGCGGCGGGACACGCGATCCGTTCGTCGGCGTCCGTGGGTGGCTGCCCGACCCCGCGGCGGCGACGGACGAGGGTGACCGTGACCTCCTGCGTGAGCTCGGCACGGCCCGCCCGTCCACCGACTTCATCCCCGGCGCGCTCGACGGGTGGGTCGCCCCGAACGCGCCCCACGTCGCCCTCGCCGCCTGCCGTTCGTTCGAGACGGCGAAGGAGCTGCGCGTCGGCGACGACACGCGCGGAGCGTTCTCGGTGGCCCTCGTCGAGGCGCTCGACACGCTCGGCCCGCGCACGACGTATCGCACGCTGCTCAACACGGTGCGCTCACGCGTGGAGCGGACGGCGCAGGAGCAGCGCCCCGAGCTCGACCCGGTCGAGCCCGGTGGCCTCGGCGACGCGCTGTTCCTCGACGGCACCGTCACCCCGGTGGCCGCGACGTTCACGATGAGCCGGTCGAGCGACGGCTGGGAGGTCGACGCCGGGCTCGTCCACGGGCTGCGCCCGCCGGTCGGCGACGAGGCGTACGTCCTGGCCTGCACCGGCCCGGACGGGAAGCCCGCCGGAGCCGTCCGGGTCACGGCGGTGCGAGATCGGACGGGCCACGGTCGAGCCGATCGGGTGGGAACCGGCCGACGTGGCCTACTCGGCGGTCGGTGGCCGACGTCCCGCTGCCGCCGGCCGAGGTGCAGGTGGATCCGCCGGCCGACGACGCTGCCGTCCGCGATGGTCGCGTCGGTCGAGGACGCCGTGCGCACCGCCATCGCGACCGCGGGGCCGGGCGGAGGCCCGTCGCCGCACGTCCGCCTCGTCGCCGCCGACCGACCCCACGGGTGACAACACGCTGCGGCTGCGGGTGGCGGTGCCCGGCGCCCGGCGATCGCCCGCATCACGCGGGTCGACGGCAGCGCCGTGACCGCGGATACCGACGTGTCCGGCGGCGGCGGGGTGAGCCTGCTCGTGACGCCGGCTCGAGCACGTCGCCCGCTGGGAGCAGGTGCGTGGTCTCGGCGGTCATCCGTCGCCGCTGACCGAGGCCGTCACCCTCGGCGTCTACGAGGCGCGCCCGGGGGAGACGGCCCGGCCGCCCGATCGTCCGCCCGTCGCCGCGAGCGGCGGGTTCCACTTCGCCTACCGGCGCGACGGGGACGAGTGGGTGCCGCCGGCGGTGTTCATGGACGTGCACAACTCGTCGGACGACGACCTGTACGTCTGCGTGCTCGACCTGACTGACCGCTTCCGCTGCCACGCCGTGCTGCCGACCGTTCGGCTCACGGCCGGGCACACGCTGTCGCTGTGGGACGGCGCAGCCGATCCCGCTCACGCTCCCCGAAGACCGCGCCGTCGTGCCGGGCGCGATGGCTCGCGACTGGCTCAAGATCGTGGTGAGCGACGTCGACTTCGACGCCGCGGCGTTCGACCTGCCGCAGCTCGACGAGCCCATGCCGGCGCGTCGTGGCGCCCGCGGCGGCGACGTGGAGCACGCTCGCCCGCGTCGCCGCCCGGGCCGTGAGCCGCGACGTCGGAGACGGACGCCCCGCCGACCGTCGCCGCCCGCTGGGCCGCGGACACCATCGCGTTCGAGACGACCGTCCCCTCCTGAGCATCCGAGGGTTTCGGGTCGCCCGAGGTGTTCCGCGCCGGATGCCGGTCAGGAAACCCTCGGACGCATGAAAACCTCGGTTGCGGTTACTGCCAGTGCATCCAGTAGCCGTGGGGGTGGGCGTCGGCGAGGTGGTCGACGGTGCGCTGGCCGCCGCGCCAGCGGACCAGGACGAGCACGGTCCGGTCGACGGCGGTGTCGCCGCTCGGCCCGGGCAGCTCCGGGACGAGGTACGGGCTCTCGAGGTACACCCAGGACAGGTCGAGCCGCGGCGCCGAGGTCGTCGAGCGCCTCGACGTAGGCCGTCCGCTCCGTCCGCGCTCAGGTAGTTGAGCACCCAGGTGTTGGTGACGACCGGGATGCCCCGACGCGGCGATCGATTCCGCCAGCGGCGCGGTGTCGGTGACGGCATCGCCCGCCCGGACGGTGATGCCAGCGGCCCTGGCCATCGCGAGCGCGGCCCGCAGGCGGTCGAAGCGGTCGGGCTGGTCCGGCCAGACGCACGCCTCCAGCCACCGGGCCTCGACGGCGTCGTTGACGTCGACGGGCCGCTGGTCGATGCCGAGGCGGGCGGCGATCATGGGGCATCGACGACGGGACGGGGACGGCGCCCCGGGTCCCGCACTCGAGCTCGATCGGGGACGACGAGCGAGCCGACCGATCCGCCGGGCTCGTAGCGGTACCGGTAGCGGTCGAGGAGCAGGTTGAGCCCGGCGCTCGACCCGACGTCGAGGTGGGCGAGCGGGCCGACCTCGGTCGGCGAGCAGCCCGAACGCCGGCAGCAACAGGGCGCAGCGGCCGATCTCGTTGGTCTGGGTGTGCCGGCTCGGCCAGCAGTCGCGGCGAGCTCGGCTCGTGCCGCGCGCAGAAGCGACGGAGGGCAGGGAGCGGATCGCCGCGTGTCCGGGTCGGTCGGTCAGGTTCGGGTAGTAGCGCGGCGAGCTCGTCGCCGTCGCCGCCGAGCAAGAGGGCGTGGACGCACGCGAAGAGCAGGACCGGCTGGCGCTGCGTCGGGGGAGCATGGAGCAGCAGCGCGGCGAGCTGCTCATCGGCGGCGATGCCGTCTGCCATCCGGGAGTACAGCGGCGCGCGGGAGGCCGTCGTGCGGGCGAAGTCGGCGAACATCCGCGCACAGCCGCTGGCGTCAGTCGCCCTGTCGCGCCAGACCTCGCTCACGGGCGCACGGTAGCGGGCGGCCGGCGTGACGATCCGGTGGAGAGCGGACGCTCCGGTGCCAACATGGGTGCTGGCTATGGACCTGCTCGCCGATCTCGAGGCCCGCGGCCTCGTCCAACACACGACCGACCGCGCCGCCCTGGCGGCGCGCCTGGCCGGTCGCGATCCGATCACGCTCTACTACGGCTGCGACCCGACCGCCGACAGCCTGCACCACGGCAACCTGATCGGGCTGATCGTGCTGCGCCGGTTCCAGGAGGCGGGGCACTTCGCCGTCGCTCTCGCCGGCGGCGCGACCGGGATGATCGGAGACCCGAGCGGACGGTCGGAGGAGCGCAACCTCCTCGACGACGCGACGCTCGACCGCAACGTCGCCGCGATCAAGGAGCAGATCGCCCGCATCGTCGACCTCGAGCGACGAGCGGGGCACGCTGGTCGACAACCGGGACTGGACCCGGCCGATGACGGTGCTCGAGTTCCTCCGCGACGTCGGCAAGCACGCCACGGTGAACCAGATGCTCGCCCGGGACAGCGTGCGGGTGCGCCTGGAGTCGGAGCAGGGCATCTCGTACACCGAGTTCAGCTACATGCTGCTGCAGGCGAACGACTACCTGTGGCTGCACGACCACCTGGGGTGCGAGCTGCAGATCGGCGGGTCGGACCAGTTGGGCAACATCGTGTCGGGCGTCGACCTGATCCGCCGCAAGCGCCAGGTCGCCGTGCACGCACTGGCGTGGCCGCTGCTGACGTCGGCCGACGGCCACAAGCTCGGCAAGACGACCGGCGCCCGGGTCTGGCTCGACCCGGCGAAGACGTCGCCGTACCAGTTCCACCAGCACTGGATGCAGCTCGACGACGCCGAGGTCGCCCAGCAGTTCCCGATGTTCTCGCTCCGGCCGCTGGTCGAGATCGAGGGCATCCTGGCCGCTCACGCCAGCGCGCCCCACGAACGACGCGCGCCCAGCGGGCGCTCGCCGACGAGCTGACCGACGCTCGTCCACGGCGCCGACCGCGGCCGCGGCCGCGGCCGAGGCGGCCGACGTGCTGTTCGGCGGCGACCCCGTCGACCGCGTCGGCGGCGGCGCTGGCCGCCATCGCCGGCGAGGTCCCGAGCAGTCGGGTGCCGCCAGGGCGACCTGCGCGACCCCGTCGAGCTGCTGGTGGCGACGCGAGCTGGCCACGTCCAAGAGCGACGCCCGGCGGCTCCTGCAGCAGGGCAGCGTCCGGGCCAACGAGCGCCGGCTCGGCCCCGAGGACGGGCTCGACGGCGTCGCCCTGCTGCACGGGCGGTACGTGCTGCTGCGCAAGGGAAAGCGCGCCTTCCACCTGGTGGAGATTTCCGGAAACGCAGGTTGACGCTGACCTCGGACGTCTGTAGCGTGTCTCTTCGCCTTCGAAACCGGTCCCTCGGCTCCGAAGTGCCGGCACCAACGCCGAGCGGTTGCCTCCGCGGCAGCGAGCGGCGTGTGCCCAGAGCCTCGGCTCCTTGAAAACGGAAGAGAAGACGAACGCCAGTGCGGGCAGCGAGTCGACGGCCTCCGGGCCGCCGGTGACGCTGTCTGTCAATTCGGCCGGCATTGCCGGCCACAAATCAGCAGGCCGGCACCCAGCCGGCCGACAGGACATGGAACCTCGGCCGCGGCGAGCAGATTCTGCTCGGGCCGAGGCTCTCACCGGATCGTTCCGCCTGGTCACCGTCCCGAGTGGATGGTGAGCGGTCGGGCCGGTTCTTGATGGAGAGTTTGATCCTGGCTCAGGACGAACGCTGGCGGCGTGCTTAACACATGCAAGTCGAACGAGGTCCAACTGGTCGCAAGACCGGTGAAGACCTAGTGGCGAACGGGTGCGTAACACGTGAGGAACCTGTCCCGGTCTCCGGAATAACAAGTGGAAACACTTGCTAATACTGGATGACGTCGGATCGTCGCATGACGGACTGACGAAAGGGTTACCGGATCGGGAGGGTCTCGCGGCCTATCAGCTCGTTGGTGGGGTAACGGCCCACCAAGGCTTCGACGGGTAGCTGGTCTGAGAGGATGATCAGCCACACTGGGACTGAGACACGGCCCAGACTCCTACGGGAGGCAGCAGTGGGGAATCTTGCACAATGGGCGAAAGCCTGATGCAGCAACGCCGCGTGCGGGAAGAAGGCCCTAGGGTTGTAAACCGCTTTCAGCAGGGAAGAAAATGACGGTACCTGTAGAAGAAGGTGCGGCCAACTACGTGCCAGCAGCCGCGGTGACACGTAGGCACCAAGCGTTGTCCGGATTTATTGGGCGTAAAGAGCTCGTAGGCGGTTCGGTAAGTCGGGTGTGAAAACTCTGGGCTCAACCCAGAGCCGCCACCCGATACTGCTGTGACTCGAGTGCGGTAGGGGAGCGGGGAATTCCTGGTGTAGCGGTGAAATGCGCAGATATCAGGAGGAACACCAGTGGCGAAGGCGCCGCTCTGGGCCGTGACTGACGCTGAGGAGCGAAAGCGTGGGTAGCAAACAGGATTAGATACCCTGGTAGTCCACGCCGTAAACGTTGGGCACTAGGTGTGGGTCTCAACCAACGAGATCCGCGCCGTCGCTAACGCATTAAGTGCCCCGCCTGGGGAGTACGGCCGCAAGGCTAAAACTCAAAGGAATTGACGGGGGCCCGCACAAGCAGCGGAGCGTGTTGCTTAATTCGATGTTACGCGAAGAACCTTACCTGGGTTTGACATGCAGGGAAAAGCTCTAGAGATAGGGTGTCCTAACGGGCCTTGCACAGGTGGTGCATGGCTGTCGTCAGCTCGTGTCGTGAGATGTTGGGTTAAGTCCCGCAACGAGCGCAACCCTTATCCTATGTTGCCAGCGGATCATGCCGGGGACTCGTAGGAGACTGCCGGGGTCAACTCGGAGGAAGGTGGGGACGACGTCAAGTCATCATGCCCCTTATGCCCAGGGCTGCAAACACGCTACAATGGCCGGTACAGAGGGCTGCGATCCCGTGAGGGTGAGCGAATCCCACAAAGCCGGTCTCAGTTCGGATTGGAGTCTGCAACTCGACTCCATGAAGCCGGAGTTGCTAGTAATCCCGGATCAGCACGCCGGGGTGAATACGTTCCCGGGCCTTGTACACACCGCCCGTCACACCACGAAAGTCGGCAACACCCGAAGCCGGTGGCCCAACCCTTTTGGGAGGGAGCCGTCGAAGGTGGGGTCGGTGATTGGGGTGAAGTCGTAACAAGGTAGCCGTACCGGAAGGTGCGGCTGGATCACCTCCTTTCTAAGGAGTCCATTCCACACCGTCGGTGGCCGCAAGGTCACCCGGTGCCTGGACACCTAGTTGGTGCACTGGTGGGTGCGTCGTGCGTCGTCGTCGAGGTCGTAGGTTCGCCTCCCTCGCCGGCGGCTCGCAGCGCATCTGTTCTTCTCTTCCGTTTTGAGGGAGTCGATCCTTCGACCCCGGACCAGCCCGTTCGGGCTGGCGGCGCCGCTGCGTCGAGCTCGAGCCTCGAGCTCGCGCTGCGCATGCGTCAACGTCGCACCTTGAGAACTGCAGAGCAAGCACGAGCATCTTGTTCTAACGAACAAACAATTTTGTTCTTTCCAAGCTACGAAGAGCCAACGGTGGATGCCTTGGCGCCAAGAACCGATGAAGGACGTGAGTGACTGCGAAAAGCTGCGGGGAGCCGTCGACTAGGCACCGATCCGCAGATGTCCGAATGGGGAAACCCACCACTCGTCATGGAGTGTGTACCCCGGTCTGAACACATAGGGCCGGTGGAGGGAACCAGGGGAATTGAAACATCTCAGTACCCTGAGGAAAGGAAAGCAACCGCGACACCCCGAGTAGCGGCGAGCGAAACGGGTAGAGACCAAACCGCGACAGTGCCAAGCCTGGTGGCGTTGCTGTCGTGGGGTTGTGGGATCGAGGAGGTACGGCACCAGACGTACCACAGAGTTACCAAGTTGCTGTGTAGGAGAACGGTTCTGGAAAGGCCGGCCGTAGTGGGTAACAGCCCCGTATCCGAAACGCACGCAGCCTCTGCCTCGTCATCCCAAGTAACGCCGGGACCGTGAAAACCGGCGTGAATCTGCGGGGACCACCCCGTAAGTCTAAGTATTCCTTGGCGACCGATAGTGAACCAGTACCGTGAGGGAAAGGTGAAAAGTACCCCGGGAGGGGAGTGAAATAGTACCTGAAACCGTTGGTTTACAAGCAGTCAGAGCGTCGTCGGCCTTCGGGCTGGCCGCGATGGCGTGCCTTTTGAAGAATGAGCCTGCGAGTTACGGTGTGTGGCAAGGTTAACCCGTAGTGGGGTAGCCGCAGCGAAAGCAAGTCTGAATAGGGCGTATAGTCGCATGCTGTAGACCCGAAGCCAAGTGATCTATCCATGGCCAGGCTGAAGCGGAGGTAAGACTCCGTGGAGGGCCGAACCCACGTCAGTTAAAAATGGCGGGGATGAGCTGTGGATAGGGGTGAAAGGCTAATCAAACTTGGCGATAGCTGGTTCTCCTCGAAATGCATCTAGGTGCAGCGTCATGTGTTCAGTATCGGAGGTAGAGCACTGGATGGGTACGGGGGCCTACAAGCTTACCAACCCCAGCCAAACTCCGAATGCCGATACTCCAGAGCATGGCAGTGAGACCACGGGGGATGAGCTTCGTTGGTCGAAAGGGAAACAGCCCAGATCATCAGCTAAGGCCCCAAATTCAGGACTAAGTGGAAAACGATGTGGGATTGCACAGACAGCCAGGAGGTTGGCTTAGAAGCAGCCACCCTTGAAAGAGTGCGTAATAGCTCACTGGTCGAGTGATCCTGCGCGGACAATGTAACGGGGCTCAAGTCCTGAGCCGAAGCTATGGGCTTCCACTCTCGAGTGGGAGCGGTAGAGGAGCGTCGATGGTGCAGCGAAGCCGCGGCGTGAGCGCGTGGTGGAGCGCCATCGAGTGAGAATGCAGGCATGAGTAGCGAGAGAGGGGTGAGAAACCCCTCCGCCGTAAGCCCAAGGGTTCCTGGGGAAGGCTAATCCCCCCAGGGTGAGTCGGGAGCTAAGGCGAGGCCGAAAGGCGTAGTCGATGCACAACTGGTTGATATTCCAGTACCTCCGTGCCCGCGCCAGGCCCAAGAGTGGCAACGTGGGGGCTGTTCCCTTCCGGGAGCGATCTCACCGAGCTGCTGGCGGGTAGCTGACGGGGGACGCAGGAGGGTAGGTGAGCCGGGGCGATGGTTGTCCCCGGGTAAGCGTGTAGGGGGGTCCCGATGAGAGTTGGGGCCGTAACCCTGAGACGTGATGCCGAGCCGCAACAGGCGAAGTCACTGATCCCATGCTGCCAAGAAAAGCCCAGCAGTGAGCTGGCACGGAGCCCGTACCCCAAACCGACACAGGTGGGCGGGTAGAGAATACCAAGGCGATCGGGAGAACTATGGTTAAGGAACTCGGCAAATTACCTCCGTAACTTCGGAAGAAGGAGGACCCTCTTGGGTGACGACCTTTGCGACTCGAGCTCTGGAGGGTGGCACAGACCAGGGGGTAGCGACTGTTTACCAAAAACACAGCAGCGTGCGAAGCCGCAAGGCGCTGTATACGCTGTGACGCCTGCCCAATGCTGGAAGGTCACGGGGAATGGTTAGCCGCAAGGCGAAGCTGTGAACCTAAGCCCCAGTGAATGGCGGCGGTAACTATAACCGTTTACGCAAAGGGCGGTTGTAAAACCTGGCTATATGCTGGAACATCCGTGCATCCGGCGGTACTCGCCCTCGTTCGACGAGAGCAGTGACAATCCGACCGGTGCGGACGATCAGCAGGAAAGACCGGGACGCGGCGATGGAAGTGTGAGCACAGGGAGCGGATCTCCGCCCTCTCAGCTCACATTTCCACGCCGAGCTCGGAATCCTCAGAGACTGTACGCCAGGCTCTCCGGCTACTGCCGGGGAGATGAGACAGTCCGATCCGTATGGCGACATGCGGAGCCAGGCAGAAATGTCCTGGCCACTCGAGCACCTGAGCTCGAGGAGTAACAATAGCCTAAGGTAGCGAAATTCCTTGTCAGGTAAGTTCTGACCTGCACGAATGGCGTAACGACTTCCCCACTGTCTCAACCATAGACCCGGCGAAATTGAAGTACGAGTAAAGATGCTCGTTTGCTGCGGAAGGACGGAAAGACCCCGTGGACCTTTACTACAACTTGGTGTTGAGTTTTGACCTGCATTGTGTAGGATAGGTGGGAGACTTGGAAGCATTGGCGCCAGCCAGTGTGGAGTCATCGTTGAAATACCACCCTGTGTATGTCGGGATTCTAACCTCGGTCCGTGATCCGGATCGGGAACAGCGCCAGGCGGGTAGTTTGACTGGGGCGGTCGCCTCCTAAAATGTAACGGAGGCGCCCAAAGGTTCCCTCAGGCTGGTTGGCAATCAGCCGTCGAGTGCAATGACACAAGGGAGCTTGACTGCGAGACCTACAAGTCAAGCAGGTGCGAAAGCAGGGCATAGTGACCCGGCCATTGCGTGTGGAAGCGTGGTCGCTCAACGGATAAAAGGTACCCCGGGGATAACAGGCTAATCTTTCCCAAGAGTCCATATCGACGGAAAGGTTTGGCACCTCGATGTCGGCTCATCGCATCCTGGGGCTGAAGCAGGTCCCAAGGGTTGGGCTGTTCGCCCATTAAAGCGGTACGCGAGCTGGGTTCAGAACGTCGTGAGACAGTTCGGTCCCTATCCTCCGCAGCCGAAGGAGTGTTGAGGAAGGCTGTCCCTAGTACGAGAGGACCGGGACGGACGTAGCTCTGGTGTGTCTGTTGTCCTGCCAAGGGCACGGCAGATTGGCCACCTACGGAAGGGATAACCGCTGAAAGCATCTAAGTGGGAAACCCGTTCCAAGATGAGCACTCCCATGCGGTCAACGCAGTAAGGCCCGTGACAAGACCATCACGTTGATAGGCCGGAGGTGTACGCACAGCAATGTGTTCAGCCGACCGGTACTAATCGGCCGAGGGCTTGGATTGAACGCCAATTGTCGCTCGTGCTTGCTCTGGAGTCCTCGAGCGCGACACGCTCGTTGACAACTGATTTCGGTGGCCATAGCGGCAGGGTCACACCCGTTCCCATCCCGAACACGGAAGTTAAGCCTGCCAGCGCCGATGGTACTTGGGGGTTCACCCCCTGGGAGAGTAGGACGCCGCCGGATTTCGCTCGAGGAGCGCCCGCCATTCCGGTGGGCGCTCTTCGTCGTTTTCGAGCGCCGGCGCGGGCGGGGAGGCGCACCCGTAGCATTCGGGTTCATGTCCTCGGGCTCCTCTTCCCGTCCGGCGCGCCGTCGGGGCGGCGGGGGTGCGCCGCGCGCCGAAGTCAGCCGGGAAGCGTGACCGTCGGGGCGACGGGACGCACCGTCGGTCCGAACGGCGGCCGGCTCGGCCCCCGACCGCCGCCGAGCGGCGGGCGGCCGAGGTGCGCAAGGCCCGGGGGCCACGCGCCCCGCGGGACCCCGACGCCGAGCGGCTCGCGATCGAGAGCCGGGCGCTGGAGGAGTGGATCGACGAGGGGGCGCTACGCGCGGAGGCGACCGGCGCCGCCAGCCGGGCCGGAGCGTCCGTGTCCCCCCGGCGTCCGGCCAAGCGGCGGCGCGGCGTCGATGCGGAGACGGCCGCCGCGATTCGAGCCACCACGCGCGACAGCGCGTCAGGCCGCCCGTCTCGTCGAGCGGCTGACGCAGGCGCAGCAGGCGCTCGAGCGCGAGCGCTTCGACGACGCCCGGCGGCTCGCGACCCCGCTCCTGCGGGACCTGCCGGAGCTGGCCGCGGGGCACCAGGTGGTCGGGCTCGCCGCCTACCGGACGGGCCGCTGGAAGCAGGCGGTCAGCGAGCTCGAGGCCGCGCAGGACCTGCGCCCGGCGGTCGAGCTGCTCCCGGTGCTCGCCGACGCCTACCGAGCGCTCGGGCGCTGGCGCGACGTCGATCGGATCTGGCACGACGTGCGAGCCATCTCGCCCGCCCAGGAGGTGCTCGCCGAGGCGCGGATCGTCGCCGCCGGCGCCGCGGCCGACCGAGGCGACCTCGAGGCCGCACTGCGGACCATGGCGCGGGCGAAGCAGGTCCCGAAGCGAGTCCGCGACCACCACCTGCGCCAGTGGTACGTGCTGGGCGATCTGTACGACCGCGCCGGCGATCCGCTCGAGGCAGCGAGATGGTTCGAGCTGGTCGCCCGCCACGACGCCGAGTTCGTCGACGTCGGCGACCGGCTGCGCGCCCTCGGGCGGTAGGCGTCGTCCCAGCTAGCGTGCCCACGGTGGGCAGTCGTCACTTCCGGGCCGGCGTCGTGATCGTCGTGCGCCGCGACGACGGCCACGTGCTGGCGTTCGAGCGGGTGGACCAGCCCGGTCAGTGGCAGCTGCCCCAGGGCGGGATTCAAGCCGGGTGAGACCCCCGATCAGGCGGCGTGGCGCGAGCTGAGCGAGGAGACCGGGCTCGGCCCGAACGACGTGGAACTGATCGGCGAGCATCCGGCATGGGTCGCCTACGAGTGGCCACAAGAGGTCGTCGCCGGGGGCAACCGTCTCGGGCAGGTGCAGCGGTGGTTCTTCTTCCGGCCGCGCCACGACACGATCGAGCCGGCGCCGGATGGACACGAGTTCTGGGCCTGGCGGTGGGCGATCCGGCGTGGCTCATCGACCAGGTCGTCCCGTTCCGTCGTCCCGCCTACGAGACCGTGCTCGGGTGACGTGACGACCTGTTCGACGCCGCGGCGGCGGAGCGGTTGCGCACCCAGGCCCCGCTGGCGGCCCGTCTCCGGCCGAGAACGATCGACGACGTCGTCGGCCAGCCGCACCTCCTCGGGGCGGGCCGACCGTTGCGCCGCCTCGTCGAGCAGGACCGGTTGTCGTCGGTGCTGCTGTGGGGACCGCCCGGGACCGGGAAGACGACGCTCGCGCTGGCGGTGGCGGGCACCACGGAGCGGGCGTTCGAGCAGCTGTCCGCGGTGTCGGCCGGCGTGAAGGACGTACGCGACGTGATCGAGCGGGCCCGCCAACGCCTCGGCGAGCGCGACCAAGGGACGATCCTGTTCCTCGACGAGATCCACCGCTTCACCAAGGCCCAGCAGGACGCCCTGCTGCCCGCCGTCGAGAACGGCACCCTCGTGCTCATCGGGGCGACGACGGAGAACCCGTTCTTCGAGGTCAATCCGCCGCTGCGCAGCCGCTCGACGCTGTTCCGCCTCGAGCCGCTCGATCCTGCCGACCTCCGGATCCTCGCCGGCCGGGGCCTGGAGGCCCTCGGCACGACGGCGTCCGAAGACGCCATCGACCTCGTCGTCGAGCGCAGCGGAGGGGACGGCCGGCAGGTGCTGACCTCACTGGAGGTCGCCGACGCGCTCGCCCGTCCCGGCGGGATCGAGCTGGCGCCACGCGGAGGCTGCGCTCGGCACGAGCGCGGTGCGCTACGGCCGCGACGACCACTACGACGTCATCAGCGCGTTCATCAAGTCGATGCGCGGGTCGGATCCCGATGCCGCGATCTACTGGCTCGCGCGGATGCTCGAGGCCGGCGAGGACCCGCGGTTCATCGCCCGGCGGATGGTGATCTTCGCCAGCGAGGACGTCGGGATGGCCGATCCCCAGGCGCTGGTCGTGGCCACGTCCGCCGCCCACGCGCTGGAGCTCGTCGGCCTTCCCGAAGCCCAGCTCAACCTCGCCCAGGCCGCCGTCCACCTGGCGACCGCACCGAAGAGCAACCGCAGCGCGATCGCGATCTGGCAGGCGCGCTCCGACATCGCCGGCGGGGCGCTCGGCGAGGTGCCGGCGCACCTCCGCGACACCAGCTACCAGGGTGCGAAGAGTCTCGGCCACGGCGCCGGCTACGAGTACCCTCATGACCACGAGCACGAGGAATCGGTGGCTGGGTGGCCCAGCAGTACCTGCCCGACGGGCTGCGGGAGCGCCAGTGGTACCGCCCCAGCGGGCACGGTCACGAGCAGGAGGTGGCGCGCCGGATGGAGGCACGCCGGCAGGGCGACGGGGATGGCGAGGCGACACATGAGCAGCACTGAGCGGGGAGGGGCGTGATGCGACGGCTCGTCTGGTTCGCCGGTGGCGTGGTCGCCGGCGCGAGCGGCGTTGGCCTGGTCAAGCGCAAGGTCGCGGCGACGGCGGAGCGGCTGGCTCCGGCCAACGTGGCGCGGGGCGTCGCCGGTTCGGTTCGGCGATCTGGACAGCGGGTCGCCACCGCGGTCAAGGACGGGCGTGACGCCGCCCGGGCGCGTGAGCGGGAGCAGCGGGCCCAACGCGACGGTCGCCTCGTCCGGCTCGGTGAGTACCTGGACCCGGACGACGAGGTCCTCGTCGACGGACGTCCGGTGGAGTCCGGCCGGGTGATCCTGATGCGCCGGCGGGATCCTTCCGGCAAGCGATGACACGACCGGGACGGGCTGGTCGCCGAACTGCGCCGGGCCTTGGCGGCGGACCGGGTCCGTGACGGCGCCACCGAACTGTCCGCTGTACCGCCACGACGCCTCCCACATGGAGGGCGTCGGCGGTCGCGGTGTGCTTCCCGGTGTCCACCGACGAGGTGCAGGCCTGCGTCGAGATCGCCAACCGCCACGCCGTCCCGTTCGTCGCCCGTGGCTCGGGGACCGGCCTCGCCGGCGGAGCGGTGCCGCCCGAGGGGGCGATCGTGATCGTCGACGACGAAGATGAATCGGGTGCTGTCGGTCGATCCGGTGGCGCGGCGGGCGTGGGTCGAGCCGGGGGTGCTCAACCTCGACCTCTCCCGTCACGTGGCCCGCCATGGCCTCCACTTCGCGCCCGATCCGAGCAGCCAGCAGACGTGCTCGATCGGCGGCAACGTGGCCAACAACTCGGGCGGCCCGCACTGCCTGTCCGAGGGCGTCACCGCCGCCCACGTGCTCGGCCTCGAGGTCGTGCTGCCGGACGGCAGCGTGACGACGCTCGGGGGCGAGGATCCCGAGCCGCCCGGGTACGACCTGCGCGGCGTGTTCATCGGCAGTGAGGGCATGTTCGGCATCGCCACCAAGATCTGCGTCCGCCTCACGCCGGACCCGCCCGCGGTCTGCACGATGCTGATGGACTTCGACACCGTCGAGGCCGGCGCGTCGACCGTGAGCGCGGTGATCGCCGCCGGGATCGTCCCGGCGGCGATGGAGATGATGGACCAGCTGTGCCTCGAGGCCGTCGAGGCGTACATCCACGCCGGGCTTCCGATGGACGCCGCGGCCGCCCTGCTCGTCGAGGTCGTCGGGCTACCGCACGGTGTCGACGCCGACGCCGAGGTCGTGCGACGCATCGCCGCCGAGCACGGCGTGCGGCACGTCCGCGTGGCGGCTGACGACGACGGAACGGGCGCTGCTGTGGAAGGGGCGCAAGTCGGCGTTCGGCGCGATCGCCCGGATCAAGCCGAACTACTACCTGCACGACACCGTCGTGCCGCGCCGCGAGCTCCCCGTCGTACTGGCCAAGGTGTACGAGATCGCCGCCCGCCACGAGCTGCTGGTGCTCAACGTGTTCCACGCCGGGGACGGCAACCTGCATCCGCTCCTCGTGTACGACGGGCGCGAGCCCGGGGTCATGGATCGGGTCGAGGCCGCGGGCGAGGAGATCGTGCGGGTGTCGGTCGAGGCGGGAGGTGTACTGAGCGGCGAGCACGGGATCGGGCTGGAGAAGCGCGACCTGATGCCGCTCATGTTCTCGCCCGTCGACCTCGACGCCCAGGCCAGGTTGCGGGCCGCCTTCGATCCGGACGAGCTCGCCAACCCGGGCAAGGTGCTGCCGAGCCCGGCTCGCTGCGGCGACGTCCTCGCGGTGCCCCAGGGCGCGTGGATCTGAGCTCGTTCGCCGACGAGGTCGGCGATACCGGGCCGGTGACGATCACCGGGCTGGGAACCCGTGGCGGGCCGGTGCCCGCGGTGCGGGTGGTGGGCGCCCCGGCCGGGATCGACTGGATCCAGCCCGAGGAGATGACGGTGTGCTGTGGCGCCGGCACGATGGTCGCCGAGCTCGACGAAGCCCTGCTCGCCGTAGGGCCAGTGCGTGGCGATCCCGCCGACGGGCACGGTCGGGGGTGCGCTCGCGGTCGGTCACAGCGGGATCCGCCGGCTCGGCTACGGGCCGGTGCGCGACACGCTGCTGCAGGCCCGTTACGTCTCGGCCGAGGGTGAGGTCGTGAAGGCCGGCGGCCCGACGGTGAAGAACGTGAGCGGCTTCGACCTGTGCCGGCTGCTGGTCGGATCGCGGGGCACGCTCGGCTTCCTCGGTGAGGTGATCCTGCGCACCCGCCCCCGCGCCCGCTACGAGCAGTGGTTCAGCGGGCCGGTCGATCCCGAGGACGCGCTCGGGCGCCTGCACCGTCCGACGGCGATCCTGTGGGACGGCGCCACGACGTGGGTGCTGCTCGAGGGGGACGAGCGTGACGTCGAGGCCCAGGTGGGCTCGCTGGCGCTCCGACCGGCCGAGGGGGCCCCGCCGTTGCCGGCCGGCGGCCGATGGTCGATCCCACCGGGAGCCTTCCGCGACCTCACCGGCGAGTTCGTCGTCGAGATCGGTGTCGGTGTGGTCCATCTGGCGGAGCCGGCGCCACCCCGAACCGTCCTGTGGATCCCGCCGTCGTCGCCCTGCATCGCCGCCTCAAGCTCCAGTTCGATCCCACCGGGCGGCTCAACCCGGGCGTGGACGTGCTCGACGGTGCGAGCTGATCGACCATTCGTCGACCGGCCGCCGGGCTCGGTCGCCGAGGCCACGGCGCTCGCGGCACGGGCCGCCGCCCATTGGGCGCTGCCCGAGCCGACGTTCATCCGGGTCTTCATGAACGCGATCTACTCGGCTGGTGACGTCGTGTTGCGGGTGAGCCGGCCATCGGCGCCGGCGGAGGCGGCGATCGAGCTGGCGCGGCTGCTCGCGGCCGCCGGGGTTCGCGTGCCCGTACCGGCACGCAACGACGTGGTGCACGCTGGCGACCTTGCGGTCACCGCGTGGGAGCGGCTGGTCCCCGTCGGCACGGAGCCCGACTGGCGGGCCGCCGGCCAGATGGTGGCCCGCGTGCACGCCCTGACGGTGGACGAACTACCGCCCTCCTACCCGGTCCCGCATGGCGAGGACTTCCCGTGGTGGCAGTTCGATGCGCTCCTCGCCGACGTCGGCGAGTTGCTCGACCCCGCGGCGCGCCGCGGGATCGACGCCGCGATCGAGCGCCACGGAGGATGGGCGGAGGATGTGGACCGCGTCGTCTGTCACGGGGACGTCCATCCCGGCAACGTCGTCGCGACCACCAGCGGAACTGTGCTGCTCGACTGGGACCTGCTGTGCCTGGCGCCTGCCGCCTGGGACCATTCGGCGATGCTGACATGGTCCTCACGGTGGGGCGGTCCGCCCCAGTGGTACGTCGAGTTCGCGAGCGGCTACGGGCGTTCGATGGCCCAGGATCCAGTGGCGCGTGTCGCTCGCCGAGCTCCGGCTGGTCGCGGCCACGCTGATGCGGCTGCGGGCGGGCAGGCACGACCCCGCAGCGATGCCCGAGGCCCGGCGCCGCCTGGAGTACTGGCGGGGGAACCCCGCGGCGTCGATGTGGACCCCGGTGTGAGCGGGCAGACTGAGCGGGCATGCCCGAGCTGAAGACCGAGGCCGAACTGGCGGTGATGCGCGAGGCCGGCCAGATCGTGGCCGCGGCCCTGGATGCCGCGCGCCGGCACGCCGCGGTCGGCGTCTCCTTGCGCGAGCTCGACGAGGTCGCCGCCGGGGTCATCGCCGCTCGCGGTGCGCAGCCGCTGTTCCTGAACTACCACCCGCGCTGGGCGCCGTCGCCATTCCCGGGCGTGATCTGCGCGAGCGTCAACGACGTCGTCGTGCACGGAATCCCGTCCGACCAACGGCTCGCCGACGGTGACCTGGTCAGCATCGACTGTGGTGCCCGCTTCGACGGCTGGTGCGGTGACGCCGCAGTCAGCTTCATCGTCGGTGAGTCCGACCCCCGTGACGTCGAGTTGATCCGGGCCACGGAGCGCGCCCTCGAGGCCGGCATCGCCGCCACCCGGCCCGGCAACACGATGGGCGACATCGGCGAGGCGATCGGCGCCGTCGCCCGCGGCGCAGGGTACGGCCTCTTGGCCGATCACGGTGGGCATGGGATCGGACGGCGGATGCACGAGGAGCCGTCCGTGCCGAACGAGGGGCGGGCCGGGCGCGGCATGCGCCTGGAGCCCGGACTCGTGCTCGCGCTCGAGCCGATGCTGGTGGCCGGGGGCAAGGATGCCTACCGGGTCGACGGAGACGGGTGGTCCGTGCGCACCGACGACGGCAGTCGGGCCGCCCATGCCGAGCACACCGTGGCGGTCACATCCAGCGGCCCGAGAGTCCTCACCGCACGCTGATGGCGGCCCGCTGATGATCGACCTCCGGCTGGACGACGAGGAGTTGTCGTCGTGCGTCGCGTGCGGGTTGTGCCTGCCCCATTGCCCGACGTTCCGGGTGACAGGGGAGGAGGGACTCTCGCCTCGAGGCCGCATCGACGCGATGCGCACCGTGCAATGGCGGGGCGGCTCGGCGGATGACGAGTTCGTGCGGTTCATGGAGACCTGCGTGCAGTGCCGTGGCTGCGAGCCGGCATGCCCCAGCGGAGTGCCGTTCGGTCGGCTGATGGAGGACACGCGCGCCGCGCTCGCCGCGGAGCGGCGGACGGCGCCCCGCTGGCTGCGCGCCGGGCTTTCAGTGCTCGCCCGGCATCGCCTGTTGGTGGCGGGCTCCAGCGCCCTGGCGGTCGCCCAGCGTCTGCGCCTGATCCCGGCGCGGGTCGGGCTCGCCCGACTGCCGCTACGCCGAGGGCCGGCACTCGTCTCGACGGGCGACGACGTGTGGCTGTTCACCGGTTGCGTGATGGATGCCTGGATGCGAGCCACCCACCGCGCCACCGCCGACCTCGTCACCCGGATGGGGTTCACGTTCTCGGTCCCTGGTGCCGGGGGGGCGTGCTGCGGCGCCCTGCACACCCACGCCGGGCTGGAGGCGGAGGCGCGTCACCTCGCCGAGCGAGTCATCCGGTCGATGCCGGGCGAGGCGCCGGTGCTCGTCAACTCCGCCGGCTGCGGGGCGCTGATGAAGGACTACGGCCACCTCCTCGACAGTGCCGAGGGGCACGCGTTCGCGGCCCGGGTCCGCGACGTCCACGAGTGGCTCGCCGACCATCTCGACCGGCTACCGGCGAGGGCCCGAGCAATCGGCCCCGTCATCGTCCAGGATCCGTGTCACCTGCGCCACGTGCAACGGACGCACGGCGCCGTGCGCACGGTCGTCGGCCACGTCGCCGACGTCGTCGAGCTCGACGACGAGGGGTTGTGCTGTGGCGCGGGCGGCGTGTACGCGGCGCTCCAGCCGGCGCTCGGACGAGAGATCCGCGATCGCAAGCTCGCCGCCATCGGCCGGGCTGCGGAGCGATCCGGGGCGACGGTGGTCGTGAGCGCAAACCCGGGGTGTGTGTTCCACCTCGCCGCCGCCGGCCTCGACGTCCGGCACCCGGTCGATCTCGTCGCCGAGGCCGTCAGACAGTGACTCGGTATGCGGAGCTCGCCGAACGGCTGGAGGCGATCGGCAGCGAGCTCGACGACCTCTCCTTCGACCTGCTGCAGCAGGCCGTCGCCGACGGAGCGACGCAGCGCCCGACGGCCGACCGCACGCTGACCCAGGCTCGGCGGGCGATCGAGAAGGCCGCCGGACTGTTGCGTCAGCTCGAGGTCTGATCCGGCGGAGGGTTTGCGGACCCGACGGGGCGCAGCAAACCCTCCGGTGCGGGCAAACCCTCGGATGCGTATGGTGCGACGACGAACGAGTTGACCATGTCGATCATGGCGCGGAGGTCGCCGTAGCGGTGCTTGGCGAAGGCGAAGCGGATGCGCGGAAGCTCGACATGGTCGTCGTGGCGGCGCTCGATGTCGAGCGGGGCCGTAGCCTCGATCGCGCCCCGCGCGACGAGGTGGCCGAACCGCTCGTTGAGCTCGGCGAGCTGCTCGGTCGTCGGCTCGTGCTGCAGGCGCAGGATCAGGAAGTCGCCGACGTACCGGATGGAGTGGTAGTTGGCGTAGAACCGGTCGATCTCGGCCGCCGCCGCCTCGGACGAGTCGGTGACGAGGTACAGGCTACGGTCCGACTCCGCCACCAGGCCCCGCTCGACGAGCTGCCGCCGGATCATGTCGTCGATCGCCTCCCAGTACGGATCACCCGGAGTGTCGAGGAACACGATCGGCACGGGCAGCCCCTTGCCGGTCTGGGTCAGGGTGAGGAGCTCGAAGGTCTCGTCGAGGGTGCCGAAGCCGCCCGGCAAGCAGACGAAGGCTCTGCTCTCCTTCACCAACATCAGCTTGCGGGTGAAGAAGTACTTCATGCTGACGTACTTCTCGTCGCCCGCGATCACCGGGTTCGCGCCCTGCTCGAACGGGAGCCTGATGGACACTCCGATGCTGCGCTCGCGGCCGGCGCCCTCCATCGCGGCCTGCATGATCCCCGGGCCGGCGCCGGTGACGACCATCCACCCGCGCTCGGAAAGCATCGTGGCGATGCGTGTCGCCTGTTCGTAGAGCGGGTCATTGGTTTCGGTCCGGGCCGAGCCGAACACGGTCACCTTTTGGACGTCCCGGTAGGGAGCGAACACGGCGAACGCCTCGCGCATCTCCCGCATCGCCGCCGCCGCGATCTTCAGGTCGAGGGGGTCGGGGCGGTCCATCAGCAGGCCGAGGGCGGAGCCGACCAGTTCGGAGGCGATGCGCTGATCGACACCCGGATTGAGCTCCTCGACCAGCCCGCGCTCGCGCCTGGAGGTCGCCCGTGATCTCACTCTCCATGGCTCGCGTCCGCGGAACGCCGGCGCAACCGGACTCAGCGCTCGGTGAGCTCGGCGGCCTTGGCCTGCAGCGCGTCGAGTAGCTCGGCGAAGCTCTTCTGGAAGCTGGCGACGCCTTCGCGTTCGAGGGTGTCCGCCACGTCGTCGAGATCGACGCCGACCTCGGCGAGCTGGCGCCAGACCGTCTCGGCGTGGTCGACGTCGGCGTCGACGCGCCGGCTCAACGTGCCGTGGTCGGCGAAAGCCTCGATCGTCGCGTCGGGCAGCGTGTTGACGGTGTCAGGACCGATCAGCTCGTCGACGTACACCGTGTCCGGGTAGTCCGGGTTCTTGGTCGACGTGCTCGCCCAGAGCGGACGCTGCACCTTGGCCCCGCGGGCGGCGAGGGCATCCCACCGGGGTCCCTTGAACGTCTCGACGAACTGCCGGTAGGCGAGCTTCGCCTGGGCGACCGCGCCCTTGCCGCGCAGGGCGAGGGCCTCGGGCGTCCCGATCGCCTCCAGGCGCCGGTCCACCTCGGTGTCGACGCGCGAGACGAAGAAGCTGGCGACGCTGTTGACCTTCGAGAGGTCCGCGCCGTCGGTGGCGGCATACGCCTCGAGGCCGTCGAGGTAGGCCTTCATCACCTCCTGGTGGCGGTCGAGGCTGAAGATCAACGTGATGTTGATGTTGCGCCCCTCGCTGATCATCTGGCGGATCGGGGCGATCCCCGCAGCCGTCGCCGGGATCTTCACCATCAGGTTGCGGCGGGCGATGCGTTCGTGGAGCTCACGGGCCGCGGCCTCGGTCCCGGCCGAGTCATGGGCCAGGCCGGGGTCGACCTCGACGCTCACGAAGCCGTCGCCGCCGTCGGCGGCCGCATAGACCGGATCGAACACATCGCACGCGGCGTCGATGTCGGAGAGGACGAGCGTCCAGTAGTCGTCGAGCACAGGGCCGGCATCGGCGGCGATGCTGCGGTACTGGTCGTCGTAGTCCGTCGAGCCGGAGATCGCCTTCTGGAAGATCGTCGGATTCGACGTCAGGCCCCTGATGCCGCCGTCGCGCCACTCGGCCAGCTGGCCCGAGGTCAGGAAGCCCCGCCGGAGGTTGTCGAGCCAAGGGCTCTGGCCGAACTCCTCGTACAGGCGGATCAATCGTTCCATCACGACTCCTTTCATGACGCGGCCGGCGAAGCGGCTGGAGCCGCCGCCGTGCCGAACCGGGTCTTCACCTCAGAACTACGCGATCAGGCTTCTTGCTCCAGGCTACGGGCCGAGCAGGGCACGCGCCCGCTGAAGGACGTGGTCGACGTTGATCCCCAACCGGTCGAGCACGACGTCCCCCGGGGCACTGGCACCGAACCGGTCGATGCCGATCGAATCGTCGGCGAACCGCTCCCAGCCGAACGTGGTGGCGGCCTCGACCGACAGTACGGGGACCCCATCGGGGAGGAGCGCGCGCCGGAAGTCGCCGTCCTGCCGCGCCAACCGGTCCCAACTGGGGAGGCTCACGACCCGCGTGCCGATCCCTTCGGCGTCGAGTCGTTCGGCGGCGTCGATGGCGAGCGACACCTCGCTCCCCGTGGCGACGATCACCAGCGCGGGAGCTGCACTGCTGTCGTGGACGGCGCCCGCGCCCCGCTCGACGGCCGACCCGTCGGTGCAAACTTTCACTCCCTGGCGGGTGAGCACGATGGCCGTCGGCCCGTCGTGGTCGATCGCCGCCCGCCACGCGGCCACGGTTTCGTTGGCGTCCGCCGGCCGGATGACCTGAAGTCCCGGCACCGCGCGCAGTGTCGCCAGGTGCTCGACCGGCTGGTGCGTGGGGCCGTCCTCGCCGACGCCGACGGAGTCGTGGCTGAACACGAAGATCGCCTTCGCCCCGGACAGCGAAGCGAGGCGAACCGGCTCACGCATGTAGTCGAGAAAGACGAAGAACGTGCCACCGACCGGGACGATGCCCCCGTGGCGCGCCATCCCGACCAGGGCGGCGCCCATCGCGTGCTCGCGAATCCCGTAGTAGATCTGCCGCCCGCCCGGCGTGTCGGCGGTCTGGATCACGGCGTCGGGGAGCTTGGTGCCCGTGTTGCCGGTGAGGTCGGCGGCGCCCGACACCAAGCCCGGGAACGTGGGGACGCACGCCGCGAGGACCTTGCCGATGGCCTGACGGGTGGCGATCTTCTCGCCCTGCTCGAACGTCGGGAGCGCCTGTTCCCAGCCTTTGAGGCCAGTTGCGCTCCACGCCGCGTCCCACGCGGCCCGCTCCTCCGAGTCGAGCGCGTCGAGCGACTCCGCCCACCGGCCGCGGTCTTCGGCGCACCGTTCGGCGGCAGCCGCGCGGTAGGCATCGATGAGCTCGGGTGGGGACCAGAACGGCTCGTCGGGGATCCCCATCACCGCCTTGGTGCGCGACACCTCCTCAGCCGTGAACGGGTTGCCGTGCGCCTCGTGGTCGTCGGTGTGGTCGGGCGAGGGGTGGCCGATGTGCGACCGCAGCACGAGCAAGCTCGGCCGATCCTGGTCGTCCCGGGCGGCGACGAGTGCAGCTTCGAGGGCGTCGCAGTCGTCGCCGATCTCGCCGAGGTGATCGACGTTCCAGCCGTACGCGGCGAAGCGTTCACCCACGTCGTCGCTGCACGAGAGGGTTGTCGGACCGTCGATCGTGACGCGGTTGTCGTCGAACACGCAGATCAGGCGGCCGAGGCCGAGGTGGCCGGCGAGCGACGCCGCCTCGTGGCTGATCCCTTCCATCAGGCAGCCGTCGCCGGCGAGCACATACGTGTGGTGATCGACCAGGTGGGGGCCGAACCGGTCGCGGAGCACCCGCTCGGCGATCGCCATGCCGACGGAGTCGCCGAAGCCCTGGCCGAGCGGCCCGGTGGTGACCTCGATCCCGACAGTGTGGCCGGCCTCGGGATGGCCGGGCGTCAGGGAGCCGAAGCTGCGGAACGCCTTGATGTCGTCGAGGTCGAGCCCGTAGCCACAGAGGTACAGCAACGAGTACTGCAGGATCGAGGCGTGACCGTTGGACAGCACGAAGCGGTCGCGGTCGGGCCAAGATGGATCGGTTGGGTCGTGCTTGAGCACCCGGCTGAAGATCACGTGCGCGAGCGGGGCCAGTGCCATCGCGGTGCCCTGGTGCCCGCTCTTCGCGTGCAACGGAGCGTCCATCGCGAAGCCGCGGATGAGCGAGATCGCCTGGGCCTCGAGGTCGGGGGGGAGCGAAGCAGGCATCGCCCGGACCCTACCCAATCAGGCGATGATGCAGCCCGGCTCCCCGTCTACGTCGGAGGCAACAACGTGAACGGTACGACCAGCCACGCTCCGCGGCCGACGCGACAGTGGGCGAAGACCTGGCCGTAGTCGTCGAACTCGAGCTCACCGCGCACCAGGCGATACGTGAACTTGCCCGGCTCGACCGTGAACGGGCTCACGTTGCGGGCCAACTGGTCGTCCTCGGACGAGGACGCATCGGGATCCGCGGTGCGGCGGAAGACGACCTCGAACACGCCCTCGCCAGGCTCGTCGGGCGGGCAGAAGATCAGCCCGAGGAGGTGCGGGGCGATGGTGACGGGAGCGGGTGACGGGGCGGACATCGAGAACATCGCTCCGGTGATGTCGATGCGGGTCGACGGCCCGGGCGCCTGGCGCAATTCGAAGTTCTCGACGAAGAGCGCCGACACGACATGCATCCCGCGGAGGGTAGCGAGCCGGCGCGCGTCGGCACGGCGTTGGCGGTCCGTGTTTGGACCGGCTATGCCATGGGGACACCTCGTACCGTCAGAACGATCGCGGAAGGAAACACGATGGCCATCACGTTGCCCGAGCTCCCATACGCCTACGACGCTCTCGAGCCCCACCTCTCGGCGGAGACGTTCGAGTACCACCACGACAAGCACCACAAGGCGTACGTCGACACGACCAATCAGCTCATCGGGGGGACCGACGACGAGAACGCCAGCCTCGAGGAGCTGATCATGAAGGCCGACGGCAAGCTGTTCAACCAGGCTGCCCAGGTCTGGAACCACACCCTGTACTGGAACTCGATGGCTCCGGGCGGTGGCGGCGCGCCCTCTGGCGCCGCGGGGGATGCGATCAACGAGCAGTTCGGCGGGTACGACGCGTTCCGCGAGCAGTTCAAGACCGCGGCCACCGGGCAGTTCGGCTCGGGTTGGACGTGGCTCACCTACGACGGCGGGCAGCTCGCGGTCTCAGCCACGGGCAACGCCGACTTGCCGATGAAGCACGGCCAGACGGCGGTGCTCACGTGCGACGTCTGGGAGCACGCCTACTACATCGACTACCGCAATGCCCGCCCGAACTACGTCGACGCGTTCCTCGACCACCTGATCAACTGGAAGTTGCTCGAGGACGTGCTCTAAAGCATCCGTTCTGTCGTGTGGAACCGGTCCGATCGGGCCGGTTCCCGCGGACAGAACCGCTAAGCGGCCTCCCGCGCCGCGGTCCGGCGGGGACGGTTCGTCAGGCGCAGTTCCGTCAGGCGGACTCTCGCGAGGCGCGTCCACGTCAGCACCTTGATCACGTACCAGCCCCAGTCGACCTCGAACCAGCGATGGGCGAGCTTGGCGGACGTGGGGGCGGCGTGGTGGTTGTTGTGCAGTCCCTCGCCGGCCGTGACGAAGGCGAGCCACTGGATGTTCCCGGCGGTGTTGTCGTAGGGCCGGCGTCCGAAGCGGTGGGCGATCGCGTTCACCGCCGCCGAGCCGCCGAGGTAGATGTTGACGTGGATGAATGCGGCGAGCAAACCGACCCGCCAGCCGAACAGCACGGTGAGCGCGGCGACGCCGAGGGCGAGACCGAGCAGCGCGTGGTCGTAGAACAGCCGGTCCATGCGGGTCGGGGGGAGGTCCTTGGCGTATCGCGCGAGCGTGGCGGGGTTGCGTGCCTCCCGTCGGTACATGGCCACGTTGAGCATCTGTACCTTGACCCACCCGTTGAGCACCGGGGAGTGCGGGTCGCCGTCGATGTCGGTGAACGCGTGGTGCTTGCGGTGCACCGCCACCCACTGCCGCGGCCGAATGCCGGTCGTCACCCACGTGATGAACCGGAACGCCTCGGTCGCGGGACGGCGCAAGGTGAGCGCCCGGTGGGCGAGCGCGCGGTGCAGGTAGACGGTGGTGGCGGCGTTGGCGATCAGGCTCACGAAGACGCCGACGAGGAGGCCGAGGAGGAGGATTCGCACCATCCCGGCGAGGGTAGCAGGACTACCTACTGGTCGGTAGGGCGTCGCGGGCATTAGCTTGACGAAGTGAAGAGCGACCCCCCGATCGAGGCTCACCCGGTCGAGCGGGCACCTGGGACACCGCCGGCGACGCGCTCCACCCGGGAGTTGATCCTCGACGAAGCGGTCGCCTGTTTCGCCAGCGCCGGGTACGAGGGCACCTCGCTCAACGACATCGCGGCCGGCGTCGGCATCCGCCGGCCGAGCCTGCTGCACCACTTCCCGTCGAAAGAGGCGCTCTACGGCGAGGTGTTCGAGCGCCTCTTGTCGAACTGGTTCGCCCGCCTCGACGAGGCGGTCGCGTCAGTCGAGCAGGGCTGGGCCAAGGTCGAGCTGGTCCTGCGCGCCGGCTTCGCGTACTTCGTCGACAACCCGGCCTACGTTCGCCTCGCCCGCCGCGAGGCGATCGACGGCGGGGCCCACCTGGGGATCGACCTGGCGGCCGTGCTCCGCCCGATGTTCGACCTCGCCGTCGACTACTTCGAACGGGAGATGGCGGCGGGCACGTTCCGCCAGCACGATCCGGAGCAGTTGCTGATCACCGGTTACGGCGCCCTGCTCAGCTACTTCTCGGACGGACCGTTCCTCGAGGGGCTGATCGCGATCGACCCGCTCGACCCGCGGGCTCTCGAGCGGCGCCTCGATCACGTTCTGGCCCTGTTCCACGCCGCGCTCGTGCCGTAGTCCGCCAACCCGTCGACCGACGCCCACGACGCACGCGCGTGCCATTCGATCAAATCCGGCAACGCAATGGCGCCGGCCGTGGATAATGCGTGGCGTCGACCAGACCCTGCCTACCACCCGGCCGTTCCTACCGTCCCAGCACGGGTTCGGCTTTCGCAATTCGTGGCCGACCGTGCCCGTCACCACGATCACCGTCGGGACGCTGCGGGTTCCGGTGGGCAGCGCGGCGGACGGCTTGTGCGGGGGGATGGTGTTCGCCGCCCTCGACTATTTCATCTCCGGGAGGCCGATCCCGTCCGTCGACCGCCCGGACGCCGGGACCCCGCTCTACGAGTTCATCGCCAGCCGTCTCATCGATTCCTTCGACCTCCCCACGGGACCGTTGAAGTACCTCGACTACATGAACCCCGGCCGCCGCGACCGTGACAACTGGCTCAGCTGGCTCACCCGCCTCCGGGGGCGGAATTGGTTGATGGTGAGGCGGGAGTGGCCGCGGCTGCGCCAGCGCCTCGACCAGGGACCGTGTCCGGTGGCGTGGGTGCACGTCCGCTCGGTCGACCCGTTCGACCTCGGAGAGAACCATGTCGTGCTCGCCCATCGGTACGTGATCGAGGGGCCGGTCGCAAAGGTGTACGTCTACAACCCCAACGTCGTCGGAGCGACGGCCGACGGCCAGTGGTTCTCGTTCCGCACCGATGCTCCGCGAGCCCTCGACCGGGTGACGCGCAGCCACGGCGGCAAGCCGATCCTGTGCTTCTTCCCGGTCGACTACGCGACGGTCGAACCGCCACCCGGCGGGTAGTACGACGCGCGATCAGGGCTTCGCGATCAGCGTCATCCCGTCCGACACCGGCAGGATGTAGCTGTGCACCCGGTCGTCGACGGCGACGAGGTCGTTGAAGTGCTTGATCGCGTCGGTTCGCTCGTCTCCCGGCGCGGCGTCGACGACTCGCCCGGACCAGAGCGTGTTGTCGACCACGATCAACCCTCCGGGGCGCAGACGCTCGATGAGCTCCTCGTAGTAGGCCGGGTACTCGGACTTCTCGGCGTCGATGAACGCGAAGTCGACCGTCGGATCGGGAGGCAGCGCCCGCAGGGTCTCGAGGGCGGGCGCGATGCGCAGGTCGATGCGGTCGTCGACACCCGCCTCCGCCCAGGCCTCGCGGGCCATCGCGGTGTACCGCTCGCTCACGTCGCAGCAGAGCAACCGACCGCCGGGCTGCAGACCACGGGCGATGCAGATCGACGAGTAGCCGGTGAACGTCCCCACCTCGATCGCGTGGCGGGCGCGGGCGACTCGCGTCAACAACGTGAGGAGGGCGCCCTGGTCGGCGCTGATCTGCATCTGGGCGACGCCCCCGAGCGCGGCCGTCCGGTCGCGGAGCGCGACGAGGACCGCGTCGGGAGCCGCGGTGTGGGCGGCGACGTAGGCGGCGATGCCCGGGTCGATCAGCACCGGCCGATCAGGGTCCACAGTCATGTGCCCGACGGTACCGTGGCACCAGTGAACGAGCAGGTGTCGCTGTACGAGCGGGCCGGCGGCATGGCCTTCTTCGAGCGCCTCGTCGACGCGTTCTACGACGGGGTCGCCAGTGACGAGGCCCTCGTCCGGCTCTATCCGGACGCGCCGGACCTGAGCCACGCCCGGCGGCGCTTGACGCTGTTCCTGGCCCAGTACTGGGGCGGACCGACCACCTATTCCGAGGAGCGGGGGCACCCCCGATTGCGGCTGCGCCACATGCGGTTCCCAATCGGCCCCGCCGAGCGCGACCGCTGGCTCCACCACATGACCGCGGCCGTGGACGCGGAGACCGCGGCGCTTCCGTCCCCTGACGACGTCGAGGTGCGCGCCGCCCTGCTCGGATACTTCGTGCCGGTCGCCGAACAGTTGCGCAACGACACTGGCCTGCCCATCTCGTCATCGCGGCACTAGCTTGCCCCTGGCATGGGCGAGCGAAGCGAGCACATGCCGGCCGAGCGAGCGCCAGCCATATGCTGCCTGCGCAGGCCGGCGATGGGGTGTGGGGGCGCAGCCCCCACGGTGTGATGGCGGCGATCAGCACCCGCGGGCTGACCAAGCGCTACGGCGACCTGACCGCCGTCGACGACCTCTCGTTCGAGGTCGGCGAGGGCGAGGTGTACGCGCTCCTCGGCCACAACGGGGCCGGGAAGACGACTGCGGTCGAGATCCTCGAGGGATACCGGAAGCGGAGCAGCGGCGACGTGAGCGTGCTCGGGCAAGATCCAGGGATGGCTGGGCGGGAGTTCCGCGACCGGATCGGCATTGTCCTGCAGACGTCAGGCGTGGAGCACGAGCTCACGGTCGCCGAGGTGGTCGACTTCTACGGTTGCTCTTACTCGAAGCGGCGCGACGTCCGGGAGGTCGTCGAGCTCGTGGGGCTCGGAGAGAAGCTCGACGAGAGGATCCGCACGCTCTCGGGCGGTCAGCGCCGACGACTGGACCTGGCGATGGGCATCGTCGGTCGCCCGGACCTGTTGTTCCTCGACGAGCCGACGACGGGTTTCGATCCCGCGGCGCGCCGCAACGCGTGGGAGCTCGTGCGTGAGCTGGGGAGCGGGGGCACGACCGTGCTGCTGACGACCCACTACCTCGACGAAGCAGAGCACCTGGCCGATCGGGTCGGCGTGTTGGTATCCGGTCGGCTCGTCGCCCAGGGCACTCCGGACGAGCTCATCAGGGGTGGCGCAGGTGCGACGACCGTGCGGTTCGAGTTGCCGGCCGCCGTCGACGAGGACGACGTGCTCGCCATCGCTCCGGCGGGAGCGACCGTGCACAACCGGCGGGTCGAGTTCACCACCGATACGCCGACGGCGGACGTCAATGCGGTCACCGGCTGGGCTCTCGAGCGGGGCATCGAGCTCGCCGGCCTCGTGGTCGCCCGGCCCACGCTGGAGGACGTGTTCCTCGAGCTCGCGGGGTCCGAGCAGCCGGCCGCGGTGGCGCCATGAGCCGGGCCGTGACCCGGTATCCCTCGACGCCGGCCCTGGTACTGCGCCAGGTGCGCTATCAGCAGCTCGCGTTCCGGCGGACACCGATCGCCGTGTTCTTCACCCTCGCCCTGCCGTTGATCATGCTCCTGCTCTTCAACGCGCTGTTCGGCGATGAGGAGGTCGACACCGAGGGCGGGACCTGGCCGTTGAGCCAGTTCTACACCGGCTCGCTGGCGGCATTCACGGCCGTCTCGGCGACGTTCACAAACCTCGCCAATCTGATCCCGGTCCGGCGCGAGGAGGGGGTGCTCAAGCGGTGGCGGGCCACGCCGCTCCCGCCCTGGATCTACGTCGCGGGTGCCATGGGATCGGCCGTCGTCATCGCCGCCGTCGGGGTGGTGATCATGATCACGGTCGGCGTCGTCGCCTACGACCTGGACCTCGACGCCGCAAAGATGCCGGCCGCCGTCGTCACGTTCCTCGTCGGCGTCGCCTCGTTCGCCGCGTTGGGGCTCGCGGTGGCCTCCCTCGTGCCGAACCCGGACGCCGCGCCGGCGGTCACCAATGCGATCATCCTGCCCTTGGCGTTCGTGTCCGACGTCTTCATCCAGATCGACGATCCGCCGGCATGGGTCGACTTCGTAGGCGACCTGTTCCCGCTGAAGGCCTTCGTGCAGGCCTTCCAGGCGACGCTCAACCCGAACGTCGAACCGCCGGGGTTCGAGTGGGGCAAGCTCGCGTTCGTCGCCGCCTGGGGGGTCGCCGGGCTGCTCGCCGCGCTGCGCTGGTTCAAGTGGGAGCCGACAACCCGACGACGCACCCGGCGCCGCGGCGAGCCGGCGGCGGCGGTGTGAACGTGCAGCCCGAGTTGACCGAGGAGCACGAGGCGCTCCGGGCGATGGTCCGCGAGTTCGCCGACGCCGAGATCGAGCCGTACGCCGAGGCGTGGGACCGCGAGCACACGTTCCCGGTCGACACCGTCCTGAAGATGGGCGAGCTCGGGCTGTTCGGGATCCCGTTCCCCGAGCCGTACGGCGGCGGCGGCGACCTGACCGGGGTCTGCGTGGCGATCGAGGAGATCGCCCGGGCCGACCAGTCGCTGGCGATCACGCTCGAGGCCGGGGTCGGGCTGGGCGCCAACCCGATCCACAAGTTCGGCGACGCCGCCCAGCAGGAACGCTGGCTTCCCGACCTTTGCGCGGGGCGGGCGCTCGGTGGATTCGGGCTCACCGAGCCAGACGCGGGCAGCGATGCCGGCGGCACGAGGACCCGGGCGACGCTCGACGAGTCGGCGGGGGAGTGGGTCATCGACGGGGAGAAGGCCTTCATCACCAACTCCGGCACGCCGATCACCTCGCTCGTGACGATCACCGCCCTCACCGGGCCCGGGGAGATCTCCGCGATCGTCATCCCGGCGGGCACGCCGGGGCTGGAGGTCCAGCCGCCCTACCGCAAGATGGGCTGGCACGCGTCCGACACCCACGGCCTGACCTTCGTCGAGTGCCGGGTTCCGGAGGATCACCTGCTCGGGCCGCGGGGCCGCGGACTCGCTCAGTTCCTGGAGATCCTCGACGAGGGCCGCATCGCCATCGCCGCGCTCGCTGTCGGCGTGATCCAGCGGTGCGTCGACGACTCGGTCGCCTACGCCAAGGAGCGGCACACGTTCGGTCGTCCGATCGGCGCCTACCAGGGGGTCGCGTTCCGATGTGCCGACATGCAGGTCGCCCTGGTCGCGGCGCGCCGGCTGGTGTACCACGCCGCGTTTCTGCGCGACCAGGGACGTCCCTTCGCGACCGAAGCCGCGGTCGCCAAGCTCTACGCCACCGAGGCCGCGATCGAAGCCACCCGCTCGGCCACGCAGGTGTTCGGCGGGTACGGGTTCATGGACGAGACGCCGGTGTCCCGCCACTACCGCGACGCCAAGATCCTCGAGATCGGGGAGGGCACGAGCGAGGTCCAACGCCTCGTCATCGCCCGCGCCCTCGGCCTCCGCGTTCCTGCCCCGTGCGCTGAATCGGGGGTAAGCACCATGCGTGCGCGTCGGTCAGAACACGATGGTCTTGCGGCCATACACCAGCACCCGGTGCTCGAGGTGGGCCCGCACGGCGCGGGCGAGGACGATCGTCTCCAGGTCGCGGCCGGCACGGGTGAGGTGGGTGACATCATCGCGATGGCTCACTCGCACCGTCTCCTGGTCGATGATCGGCCCCTCGTCGAGGTCCTCGGTGGCGTAATGGGCGGTGGCCCCGATGAGCTTCACCCCGCGGTCGTGCGCCTGGCGGTACGGGTTGGCGCCGGCGAAGGCGGGCAGGAACGAGTGGTGGATGTTGATGATCCGATTCGGATAGGCGGCGATCGCCCGTGACGAGAGGATGCGCATGTAGCGGGCGAGCACGACGAGCTCGACGTCGTGCTCGGCGAGGGTGGCCAGCACCGCGGCCTCCTGCTCGACCGCCTCGTGCACCGGATGGTGCACGTACGGCACGCCGAGCCCGGCGCACAGTTGGGCGTGGTCAGGATGGTTGGCGACGACGACCCGCAGGTCGCAGTCGAGCTCTCCGGACGACCAGCGTACGAGTAGGTCGGCGAGGCAGTGGGGCTGCCGTGACGCCATGATCGCGGTGCGGATCCGCACGTCCGTGAAGCGCACCTCGACCTGCATCCCGAACCGTTCCGCGACCGGCCGGAACGCGGTTCCGATCTCTTCGCCGCGGAATGCCGAAGTCGGCGAGCTCGAACTCGATCCGTTGAAAGAAGACCGGCTGTCCATCGGGCGCGAGGTCGACGTGCTGATCGGCATGGACGATGTTGCCGTTGTGCTCGGCGACGAAGTTGGCGACCGCGGCGACGATCCCGCGCTGGTCCGGGCAGGACAGCAACAGGACCGCGGTCATCTCGTCAGTACTGATAGGGGAAGTCCGACCAGTCGGGAGGCCGCTTCTCAAGGAACGCGTCGCGGCCCTCCGCCGCCTCGTCGGTGGCGTACGCCAACCGGGTCGCCTCGCCGGCGAACAGCTGCTGGCCGACGAGGCCGTCATCGACGAGGTTGAAGGCGTATTTGAGCATCCGCACCGCGGTCGGGCTCTTGGCGTTGATCGCCGCCGCCCAATCGAGGGCGGTCCGCTCGAGCTCGGCGTGCGGTACGACGGCGTTGACCGCGCCCATGCGGTGGTAGTCGGCGGCGGTGTACTCCCGCCCGAGGAAGAACACCTCGCGGGCGAACTTCTGCCCAATCTGGCGGGCGAAGTACGCCGAGCCGTAGCCGCCGTCGAAGCTCGCCACGTCGGCGTCGGTCTGCTTGAAGCGAGCGTGCTCCTCGCTGGCCAGGGTGAGGTCGCACACCACCTGCAGGCTGTGTCCTCCTCCCGCCGCCCAGCCCGGCACGACGCAGATCACGACCTTGGGCATGAATCGGATCAGCCGCTGGACCTCCAGGATGTGCAGCCGTCCGGTCCGGCCCGGGTCGATCGTCTCGCTGGTTTCGCCGCCCGCATACTTGTAGCCGTCGCGGCCGCGGATCCGCTGATCCCCTCCGGCGGAGAAGGCCCACACGCCGTCGCGGGGCGATGGTCCGTTGCCGGTCAGCAGGACGCAGCCCACGTCGGTCGACATGCGGGCGTGGTCCAGGGCGCGGTAGAGCTCGTCGACGGTGTGGGGGCGGAACGCGTTGCGTACCTCGGGGCGGTGGAAGGCGATGCGGACGGTGCCCTGGTCGATCGCGCGGTGGTACGTGATGTCGGTGAGCTCGAACCCGGGGACCGTCGTCCACGCATCGGGATCGAAGAGCTCGCTGACCACCGTGACCATGGGCTCCATGTTGGCCCGCTCCAGTAGCTTTCGTCGCATGCCGCACGCGAAGGTCAACGGGCAGCGGATCTACTTCCAGGACACGGGTGGCGACGGCCTGCCGATCGTGCTGGCGCACGGCTTCTTGATGGACCGGACGATGTTCGAGCCCCAGATCGAAGCGTTTGCCGGCGAGCACCGCCTGTTGACGTGGGACCAGCGGGGCTTCGGGCAGACCGAGTTCGACTCCCAGCCGTTCAGCTACTGGGACTCGGCCGACGACTGTTTGGCCCTGCTCGACCACCTCGAGCTCGACCGGGCGGTGATCGGGGGGATGAGCCAGGGCGGGTTCGTCGCCCTGCGCGCCGCCCTGAAGGCGCCGGAGCGAGTTCGGGCCCTGATCCTGATGGGCACGCAGGCCGGATTGGAGGATCCGGCGAACGTCGCCGTGTACCAAGGGATGCTCGACGACTGGGTGACCAACGGGCCCCAGGACGAGGTCGCCGCGATCGTCGCGGACATCATCATCGCCAAGCCGGACGAGAACGAGCGGTGGATCGCCAAGTGGAAGGCGCGTCCGAAGGAGCTGATCCGCGAGCCCGGGCGCACGCTGCTCGAGCGCGACGATGTCACCGAACGCCTCGGTGAGATCGAGGCACCGGCACTCGTCATCCATGGGACCGAGGACACGGCCATCCCGATGGAGCGAGCCGAGGCCCTCGCCGATGGGCTGGCCGGAGCGGGCGAGGTGGTGAAGGTCCCCGGCGCCCACGCGGCTCCCCTCACCCACCCAGAGGCGGTCAACGCCGCGATCGGCGGGTTCCTCGCCGAGCTGTGATTGGCCTCCACGTCATCGCGGTCGAGGGGCTGCCGGAGATCGACGCCGGTTCCGACCTCGGCGGGCTCATCGCGGACGCGGTGGAGCTTGCCGACGACGACGTCGTGGTGGTGACGTCCAAGGTGGTGTCGAAGGCCGAGGGCGCGGTCGTCGAGCTCGCTGACGTTCAACCGTCCGAGTTCGCGGCCGAGTTCGGCCGCCGCTGGGGCAAGGACCCCCGCGTCGTCGAGGTCGTGCTGCGGCAGGCGCAGCGGGTCGTGCGGATGGCCGGCGCGGTGCTGATCACGGAGACCCACCATGGGTTCGTGTGCGCCAACAGCGGGGTCGACGAGTCCTCGAGCGGGGCCGCCGGGCGGGTCGTGGTGCTGCCGGCCGACCCGGACGGGTCCGCCCGGGGGCTGCGCCAGCGCTTCGCCGCCCTCGGGGCCGACGTGGCCGTGATCGTCAGCGACACGTTCGGCCGGCCGTGGCGGGAGGGGCAGATCGATGTCGCGGTCGGGATCGCCGGGATCGTCCCGCTGGCCAGCTACATCGGCCAGCGCGACCCGCACGGGCACGAGTTCCGGGTTCAGGAGCTGTGCGTGGTCGACGAGCTGGCCGCCGCGGCCGAGTTGGTCAAGGGGAACACGAGCCGCATCCCCGCGGCGGTCGTCCGTGGCTACGCGTGGGAGCGTGACGAGGCGGCGACGATGGCGTCCGTGATCCGCGACCCGGCCAAGGACCTGTTTCGCTGATCTCAGCACCCATTCTTCGGAGTTCCAGGATCACTGAGTGATCCTGAGTGTCGTCAGAACCTCAACCGAGGCGGCGGATCGGCGTCTCGACGTGGTCGCTGGGGTGCACCTCGATCACGGCGTCGGTGACCCAGATGCTGTGGGCCGACACGATCACGGGATTGAGGTCGACGACGGCGATCTCGGGATGGTCGACGGCGAGCTGGGCGACGCGCACGAGGACGTCGGACGCGAGCGCTGTGTCGAGGCCGGCTCGGGCGAGTGCGGGGCCGGCACGCGACCCCTCGATCAGCGACTCGGCCACCGGCGCGGACAGCGGAGCGAGGCGCGACGCCTCGTCGGCGATCAGATCGGCTTGGCTGCCACCGAGACCGACGGACACGAGCGGCCCGGCGCGCTCGTCGGTCGTACTCCGGATGCGCAGATCGAGGCCGGGCGGGACCATCACTTGCACGACGACCTGCTCGGCGTCGGCACCGAGCGAGGCGGTCATCACGTCGACCGCGGCGGTCACGTCGCCGGCGTCCGCCAGATCGAGGGCGATGCCGGCCTGGGCCGACCGGCCGAGGTGGCGATGCTGCGCCTTCACCACGACCGGGTAGCCGAGCGCATCGGCCACGGTGGCGGCGTCTCCTGCTCGTGCGCTCGCCGTGGCAGGGACGGCGATGCCGTACGCGGCGAGGACGCGCGCCGCGTCGGCGACGTCGAGCGAGGCCTCGCCGCGCTCGACGGCGGTGGCGATGACCGTGGCCGCCGCCGGCCGATCGATCGTGGTCACATCGGTGGGTTCGGCGGCGGCCTCGGTGCGCAGCCAGGACCCGTAGGCGTAGGAGCGGCCGAGCACCGCCGCGGCCGGCTCGGGGAACGAGAAGCTCGGCACGGGTGAACCACTTCGCAGAGGGCCGTCGCCGCCGCCGAGCATCACGGCCACCACCGGCTTGGTGGCCGAGGCGGCCGCGGCGTCGATCTCGTCGACCGGTGCGGCCACTGCCTGGGCAAGGGGCGGCGCGTGCAGGACGAGGACCCCGTCCACCTCCGGGGACGCCAGCGCGGCGCGCAGGGCGTCTCCGTAGTCCGCGGGGGTGGCGCGCCAGTCGAGCGACCGTGGTCCGTCGACCGGGACGAGCCCGGCGGTCGTCGAGCGCGGCGCGAGCGAGCGTCTCGGGGCTGCGCGAGTTCGCCAGGATGGCGACGTTCGGTCCGGCGAGCACGGGTTGGGTGGCGAGCACCCTCGCGGTGTCCAGCAGTCCGGCGACCGTCGGCACCTCGATCAGCCCGGCCTGTTGGTACAGCGCACTCCCGGACGGCTCGATCGCCGCCGCCCCCGTCCGCACGGCAACGATCGGCCGCTGCCGCGAGACCCGGCGGGCGATACGGGCGAACTTCCGCGGGTTGCCGAAGGACTCGGTGTACATCGCGATCACCCGGGTCGTCTCGTCGTCCTCCCAGAACTGCAGGAGGTCGTTGCCGGAGATGTCGCTCTTGTCGCCGAGCGAGACGAACCACGACAAACCGATCGCGAGCCGGTCGGCATGGCGCAGCAGAGAGGCGCCGAGCGAGCCCGATTGCAGCGAGATTGCGATCGCGCCTGGGGGCAGGGTGACCGGCACGAGCGATGCCTGCAGCCCGATCTCCGCCCGCGATGCGGCGACACCCATGCTGCCCGGGCCGATGATGCGCATCCCGTAGCTGCGGGCCCTCGCGACGAGGGCGGGCAGGTCGACGTCGGTCCCGTCGACGGCGGTGACGACGACCGCCCCGCGCACGCGAGCCGCGATGCAGTCCTCGATGACGTCGGACAACGCGGCCGCCGGCACGGCGATGACGGCCAGCGACACGTCGTCGGGAACCGCCTGCACGGTCGGCCAGCTCGGCTGGCCGCCGACCGACCGCCGGTTGGGGTTGACCGGGTAGACGACGCCGGTCGCGGCCGCCGAGACGTGGCGCCACAGGGCGCCCCCGATCGAGTCCGGACGGTCGGACGCGCCGACGACCACGATCACCCGCGGCAAGAGGATGCGAGCCACCGCACTGGAGTCGGCTCGCTGCTCGCGCCGTTCGACCGAGTCGAGGAACTCATGGGTCTCCGCGAGGGCGAAGTCGAGGTCGATGACGCCGCTCTCGAACCGGCGCTGCACCGGCCACCCGGCGCGGCTGAACACGGCCAGCATCGGTCGATTGTCGGCGAGCACCTCCGCGGTGAACCGGCGGATGCCGTTGGACCGGGCGATCGCGGCCAGGTGCTCGAGCAGCAATGTCGCGATGCCCTTGCCCTGATGGCGGTCGTCGACCATGAACGCGGCGTCGGCGTCGTCGCGCCCGGACCACCGCTCGTAGCTCGCCCAGGCGATGAACTCGCCGCGCCGCTCGACGACGAGCGCGACGCGGTCGACGAAGTCGACGTTCGTGAAGTGCTCGAGGCTCGGCTCGGACAGCTCCGGTTTGGGCGTGAAGTAGCGCCGATAGATGCTCTCCGGCGATTGTCGGCGATGGAACTCGGCCAGTGTCTGGGCGTCATCGGGCCGGATCGGACGGATGTGGACGGTCTCGCCGTTCCCGAGCACGACGTCGCCGGCCCATCGCTCGTCCCGCTCGGTAGCCGACCAGCCCACGTTTCGATGATGGCAGGCCGCTGCGCAGCGCGCACCGGCGCGGTCTAGGGGTGCGGTCGGCGATCGGCCGGGTGCTCGTCGAGCTCGACCTCGACAAGCGCTCGACCGGGTCCGGACCGAGGCCTCGGGGCCGCCACGGCGAGGCGGCGGGCGGGCCTCGCCCGGTACCGGGTGCGCGGGGGGTCGCACGCGGTTGACCGGTCGACGTCGTCGCGGAGCTGGTCGCGGATCCTCTGCACGAGGGCGGGACCGCCGACCTCGGCGGCGACGACGAAGGCGGCGTCGAACGTGCTGGCCAGGCCGGAGCAGGTGATGTACGGGCGATCGACGACGAGGCGCTCCGTGGACGGGATCGCGTCGTACCGTTCGAGGAGCGGGCCGGCGAGCCAGTGGGTGGCGGCGACCCGCCGGCGAAGCATCCCGGCCGCGGCGAGCAGGGCCGAACCCGTCGAGCTGGCGAGGACCCATCGCGGGTGGATGCGGCGCAACCACAGGGCGATCTCCGGGTGACGGTGGCTTCCCAGGCCGCCGGGCACGACGACGACATCGGCCCGATTGAGATCGGCAAACGTCTCCTCGACCACTTGCGCCCCACCCGGCCCGGCGACGGGGCCGCGGCGACCACCGACCGTGACCACGCGAGCACCGGGGATCCGGCCGAGGACCCCGCGGAACGCCTCGGACTCGTCCGCCAGGACCCCGTGGTAGGCGACCATGGCGACGACGAGCACGCCCGGCCTTCGCTGGGTTCCGCGGTCCGGTGTCATGGCCTGACCTCCTCGTTCAGGAGAAGTCTCGCACAGTCGGCACAATGACCTGGTGGAAGTTCCGCGGGTCGCCGTCGTGCTCGGCGCAGGCGGCACCGTCGGTCACGCCTTTCACGCCGGCGTCCTCGGTGTCCTCAGCGACGAGCTGGGGTGGGACGCCGGTCGCGCCGATCTCCTGGTCGGGACGTCTGCCGGTTCGCTGGTGGCGGCGCTGTTGCGCGCCGGTCTGCCCGCCGCCGACCTCGCCCGCCGGGCCCGCGGCGACTCCCTCTCACCGGAGGGCGCGGCCGTGGTGGCGCGGGCCGGCCTCGGCCCGCCGCGCCGTCGCGAGCCGCGCCAATCGGCCGTCGGTGCGATGGCGTCGCCGAGCCGGCTCGCCCGCGCGTTCCGGGCGCCGTGGGAGGTCCGGCCGGGCTCGCTCGTCGCGGCGATGCTGCCGGCCGGCCGGATCCCGACCGATCCGATCGCGGCGCCCTTTGCCGCCCTCTATGGCGACCGGTGGGCATCGCGGCCGCTCTGGATCGTGGCCGTCGACCTCGACACCGGGCGCCGCACGGTGTTCGGCCGGACCGGCGCGCCGCGGGCGACGCCGGCGGAGGCCGTGCAGGCTTCGTCCGCGATCCCCGCCTACTTCGAGCCCGTCGAGATCGGGGATGCCCGCTACGTCGACGGGGGTGTGCACTCGACGACCAACGCCGACGTGGTTGCGCCCGAGCGCCCGGACCTGGTCCTGATCAGCGCGCCGATGTCCGCGGTCCGGGGCGCGGCCAGGGTGGGCTTCACGCTTCCGATCCGCCAGATCGCCCGGCTGTCGCTCGCCCGGGAGGTCGCCAGCCTCCGCCGGCAAGGGATCGAGGTGATGACGTTCCAGCCCACCGCCGCCGACCTCGAGGTGATGAACGGCGACGCCCTCGATCCCGCCAAGCTGGCGCCGGTCACCGCGCAGGTGACCGACACGGCACGGCAGCGCCTGGCCCGCCCCGATGTGCGGGCGCGTCTTGCTGCGCTCACTCGACGTTGAGCTCGTCGTCGATCCTGAACGTCCCGCCGGTCACCACGAGTGCGCCCACACCGAGGAATCCGTCGCGTTCGCGGTTGATCGTGCGCAGGACGTCGAGGTCGCGGTCGATGCCGTCCGGCTGGGGCCGTGTTGTCATCACGCATCGGTCGATGCGCTTGACGACGTCGAGCTCGGCCGACCCGATCGCGACCCGGCGGCCGACGAGTGCGGCCTCGTCCCCGTCGATCACGACGTTGGCGCGGAACCGACGCCAGGCCCATGCGCCCATCGCCTCGGCCGAGATGAGCGAGATCCTCGTCCGGCCGGAATCGTGAAAGGTGCCGTCCGGTCCGTCCCACTGCACCCACTCCGACGTGTCCTCGCGCTCGAAGTCGGCAGCGATCTCGAACCGGCCGTGAGCGGTCGGCTCCGCCCGCCGCAACTCGACGGGACGCCCCAACCAGGCCGTCAGCTCGTCGCTGGACGTCGCCAGCGATCCGTCGGGCAGCTCGATCGAGACGCCATCGGCACCGTCGAGGTGGGCGCGGGCGAACAGCAGCGCCGGCTCCCGGCGCCCGGTCAGCGCCAGCCCGGTTGCGGTGTCGACGACGGCCCACTGACGGTCGCCGGTGATGCCCAACTCGTCGACCGTCGTCGCATCGAGCGCTTCGCCCTGCATCGACTTGACCGGGTAGCGCCAGAGGCTCACGACTCGCATCACGCCGATCCTGTCAGGCCCGGCGGCGTCGGAAGGTCTCGCGCCAGAGTTCGAAAAGTGGTGGCGTTCGCCGCCGCGCTCGGTACCATGCCGATCCGGGCGGGCGGGCGAACATTGCGGACAACCGTCAGCCTTCATCGACCCGTTCCGGGCTCGGCTGAGCTCGGAACCACGACTAAGAGAGGCGGGCGAATCGATGAGACTGTCCAGGAAAATGATGGTTGCCGTATCGGCGATCGCGATCGGCGGATCGGTGGGTGTGACGGCAGGTGGCGCATCGGCCGACACCGCACACTGCGACGCCAGCGTGTACCCGAACAAGGTGAATGTCGGCGGCGACAGCGCCTCGATCCAGACCGGGCTGGCGCCGGGGACCGAGGTCTGCATCAAGGCCAGCAACGAGATCACGATCGTGACGGTCGCCGGCGACGGCTCCATCACGAACACCGAGATCACGAACAACAACGGCAAGGCGCAGGGCATCAGCTACTACGCCTTCGGCGACGAGGAGCCCTGCGTCCCGGACCCGTACAACCCCTGCACCTGATCGCACGACGGGGACACTGAAAGTAGGACCGCCGCCGGCCTGGCCGGCGGCGGTCCTGCGCGTTCCGGGACTCCGATCGGCTACGTCAGCAGCCGCGGTAGGCCGTGACAGTCGGCGCCGGGGCTCGGACCGACAGCCGGTTCGGGCTATCGAGCGTGAAGTGGCGGACCCAGTCGACACCGATCCGAGCCCGGTCCATCGAGGCGCCTGGTACACCGCGCAGCCTGAGCCGCGGCGTCAGCCGCACGTCCGAGGTCGCCCGAGAGTTGCGTAGCGTCGCTACGACGTGGGCGTCGATGAACCAGGAGATGCGGCGCGGTGTCACCTCGACGGCGTACGTGTGCCAGCTGGCACGGTCGAGCGTCATGTGACGCTTCGTGTGGGTCCACTGCTTCCCGGCGTTGCGGGCGAAGACCTTGACGCGCGAGCCGCCGGCAGTAAACGACGCCAGCGCGATGTTGCGCATGTTGCAGCCGCGCTTGGTCGGGTCTACCGGGACGAGCTCGGCCAAGACCCGGTAGTTCCGTCCGGCGTTGTACCAGAGCGGCGCGCGTAGCCGCATTTCCCACCGGCCGTAGCGCTCGCCGTGGCGGTGGAGGATCGCGGTGACCGAGCCGCGGCTCGGCTCGTTGAACCGGTCGACCGAGCTGTCGAGCACGATGAGGCCCCAGCGGATGTAGGTCGTGCCGGTCCCGCTGGCGGAACGACGCCAAGGGTAGAGGCCCTGATATGCCTCCTCCCCCCAGTCGTACTTCCACTTCTTCGGGAACCAACCGTACGTGGTTCCGGCGTTGACCGGTCCGGGCTGTGGACCGGCGTGGTGCGCGTCAACCGGGGCGGCTGCGAGTGCGGTAGTCATCATGAGGGCCGCAGCGCACGCGGCGGCGCGCCGGGAGACCTGACTCAAGGGCACGAAGGACCTCCTCCACGTTCTTCGAACCGCGGAGGGTAACAGCGATCACCGGCGGAGGACGAGGCCGCGCCGCGACCGTAGCCCGCTGGCCAGATGAGTCGGGCTGGTGGGATTTGAACCCACGGCCTCCTGACCCCCAGTCAGGTGCGCTAACCAAACTGCGCTACAGCCCGTGACCGTCCGTCGATGCTACCCGGGGATCACCGAGCCGATCAGATGGATCTGCGATCCTGGCCGCGTGGACCCGATCCCGGTCAAGCGCGACAGGATCCGCGAGCGCGTCGAAGCCAAGCCGCCCACGCTGTGGAGGGCGATCGGTGTCATCGTCGTCGCCACCGCCGTGTTCGTCGTGGTGGCCGCGGTCGCGATGCGCCTTGTCGAACCTGACCGATTCCCCAACATGGGCGAGGCCCTGTGGTTCTCGGTGGAGACGGTGAGCACGGTTGGCTACGGCGATGTCGTGCCGACCACGGGTTGGGGCAAATTCGTCGCCGGGATGATCATGATGGTCGGGTTGGCGTTCGTCCCCGCGGTCACGGCGATCGTCGTCGCCACGTTCGTCGCCGCGGAGGGCAGCCGGGCCGCCGTCTTCGGCTTCTGTCGTTCGGGAGCGGCCGGATCCGGCCGATTCCGAACGACAGAACGATGGATGAGCGTCAGCGGCGCCGGCGCAGCTTGCGCGCGACCCACACCACGGGGTCATAGCGGTCATCGACGACCCGTTCCTTGAGCGGGATGATCGCGTTGTCGGTGATGTGGATCCGCTCCGGGCAGACCTCGGTGCAGCACTTGGTGATGTTGCACATCCCGAGACCCATCTGTTCCTGGAGCAGGGCGCGACGGTCGTTGGTGTCGAGCGGGTGCATCTCCAGTTCGGCGTAGCGGATGAACAGCCGCGGACCGGCGAAGCTGGGCTTGTTCTCGTCGTGGTCGCGGATCACGTGGCACACGTTCTGGCAGAGGAAGCACTCGATGCAGTTGTGGAACTCCTGCACGCGGTCGATGTCGGCCTGCTGCATGCGATACGTGCCGTCCGGCCCCTTCGGTCCCGGTGCGAACGGTGGCACCCGCTTGGCCATCTCGTAGTTGAACGAAACGTCGGTGACGAGGTCGCGGATCGGCGGGAACCCGCCGAGCGGGGCCACCGTGACGGGCTCGTCCAGCGCCAGCTGGTTCATCCGGGTCATGCACATCAGCCGGGGATAGCCGTTGATCTCGGCGCTGCACGATCCGCAGCGCCCAGCCTTGCAGTTCCACCGCAGGGCGAGGTCACCGGCTTGGCCGGCCTGGATGCGGTGGAGCACGTCGAGGACGACCTCGCCCTCCTCGACGGCGGCGTCGTAGTCCCGGAACTCGCCACCCTCGGCGTCGCCCCGCCAGATGCGCATCTTCACGTCGGCCGCCATCACGCCTCCTTCAGCAGCGCTGCGAGCTCGTCGGGAATCGCGGGGAGCGGCTCGCGCGCCAACGCCACCTCGCCGTCGCGCTGGCGGACGACGATGTTCACGGTGGCGAGCTCCGGGTCCGTCCCCGGATAGTCCTCCCGCGTCTGGGCGCCGCGGCTCTCCGTCCGCTCGCGCGCCGCGGTGGTGATGCACTCGGACACCGCGAGCAGCGGGTCGAGGTCGAGGGCGAGGTGCCAGCCAGGGTTGTACTGCCGGTGTCCCTCGACGCGGACCCGGGTTGCCCGTTCGCGCAGGACGACCAGCTCCTCGAGCGCCTTGGCGAGCTCGTCGTCGGTGCGGATGATCCCGACCAGCGCCTGCATGCACTCCTGCAGATCGCTGCTGGATCGTGTACGGGTTCTCCGTGCCGGCGGCGTCGAACGGGCGCAGCGCGCGCGCCGCGAGCTCGTCGAGCGTCGCCGGAGTCGACGCGAGGTCGCGCGGCGACGCCTGCCGCGTACTCCGCGGCGTGCTGCCCGGCCCGCCGGCCGAAGACGAGCAGGTCGGAGAGCGAGTTCCCGCCGAGCCGGTTCGCTCCGTGGAGACCCGCGGCGACCTCGCCGGCGGCGTACAGGCCGGGCACCGTCGATGCCTGGGTCTCGGCGTCCACGCGGACCCCGCCCATCATGTAGTGGCACGTCGGGCCGACCTCCATCGGCTCCTTGGTGATGTCGACGTCGGCCAGCTCGCGGAACTGGTGGTACATGCCGGGCAGGCGCCGCGTGATGTAGTCGGTGTCGCGTCGGCTGGCGATGTCGAGGTACACCCCGCCGTGGGGACTGCCCCGACCCTCCTTGATCTCGGCGTTGATCGCCCGCGCGACTTCGTCGCGGGGGAGCAGGTCCGGCGTGCGGCGGACGGTCTTGTCGTCGTACCAGCGGTCGGCCTCGTCCTCGGTGTCGGCTGTCTCGGCGCGGAACATCTCGGGGATGTAGCGGAACATGAACCGCTCGCCGTCGGCGTTGCGCAGAACTCCGCCGTCGCCGCGGACCCCCTCGGTCACGAGGATGCCGCGCACCGACGGCGGCCACACCATGCCGGTCGGGTGGAACTGGACGAACTCCATGTCGATGAGGTCGGCGCCGGCCCACAGGGCGAGGGCGTGGCCGTCGCCCGTGTACTCCCACGAGTTCGACGTCACCTTGTAGGCCTTGCCGACGCCACCCGTCGCGAGGACCACGGCGGGCGCCTCGAAGACGACGAAACGGCCCGACTCCCGCCAGTACGCGAACGCCCCGGCGATGCGGTCGCCGTCCTGGAGCAGGCGGGTGACCGTGCACTCCATGAACACCGCGATCTCCGCCTCGGTGGCGCGGTGCTGGAGCATCCGGATCATCTCCAGCCCGGTCCGGTCGCCGACGTGGGCCAGGCGGGCGAACCGGTGGCCACCGAAGTCGCGCTGGAGGATCCGCCCGTCCGGCGTGCGGTCGAAGAGTGCTCCCCACTCCTCGAGCTCGAGCACCCGCTCGGGAGACTCCTGGGCATGGATCTGGGCCATCTGCCAGTTGGAGAGCAGCTTGCCGCCGCGCATCGTGTCGCGGAAGTGCACCTGCCAGTTGTCGTCGGGGTAGACGTTGCCGAGGGCAGCGGCGATCCCCCCTTCGGCCATCACCGTGTGGGCCTTGCCGAGCAGCGACTTGCAGACGACCGCCGTGCGGGCGCCCTGGCGGGCGGCCTCGATCGCCGCCCGCAGGCCGGCCCCGCCCGCGCCGACGACGACGACGTCGAAGGAATGGGTCTCGAACTCGCTCATCTAGAAGAACCGTGGATCGTCGATCGTGCCGGTGGCGACGAGGCGGACGTACAGGTCGGTCACGGCAACCCCCACGAGGCTGGTCCAGGCGATCGGCATGTGGCGGGCGTTGAGCGACGAGACCCACCGCCACACGCGATGGCGCCGGGGCGACCGGGAGAACAGGTCGAGGTTGCCTCCGCACAGATGCCGGCACGAGTGACAGGACAACGTGTAGGCGCCGAGGAGCACGGCGTTGACGAGCAGCATCAGCGTGCCGAGACCCATGCCGAAGCCATCGGGGAAATCGAACGCGCGCAGTCCGTCCCACAGAAGGATCAGGGGGAACGGGAGTGTCAGGTAGAAGAAGTAGCGGTGGGCGTTCTGGAGGATGAACGGGAAGCGGGACTCGCCGCTGTAGCGGGCGCGGGCATCTTTCACCGCGCACGCCGGCGGCGACCAGAAGAAGGCTCGGTAGTAGGCCTTGCGGTAGTAGTAACAGGTCAGGCGGAAGCCGAGCGGGATCGGCAGGATCAGCAGCGCCGGTGAGAGCGTCCACCAGTCACCGACGAGGCTCCAGGTCGTCTCCTCGCAGTTCTCCGCCAGGCACGGCGAGTAGAACGGCGACAGGTAGGGCTCGGCGTAGTAGTCCCGGTTGACCAGCGCCGCCCACGTCGCGTAGACGATGAACGCGCCGAGCACGACGGCCGTCACCAGCGGCTGGACCCACCACGCGTCCGTCCGCCGCGTGGGTTCGCTCGTGACCGTCAGCTTCACCGCCGTCATGACTCACTCTCCCAAGAGGGATGCGGGCTCCTCCGACCGGGCCGTCAGGTTGTTGCGGCGGATCGTGCGCACGCATGAGTTCCACCGCAACAGCGCCTCGTCCTCCGCTTCCGGGCGGATCGCCGCGGCCCGTTCGAACCACGTCATCGCCTCGCGGAACGCCTCGAAGGCGAACGCCCGCCCCATCGGCCGGCGGAGGAAGGACCGCCCCCGGCGCTCGCAGATGATCCCCGTGTAGTAGTGCCGCTGGTACTCCGACTGGAGACGGTCGACGTACTCGCGGACCTGGGCCACGGTCGGCGGCGGTTCGGTGACCCCGAACTGGTCGGTCAGGGCGAGGATCAGCGTCACGAGTGCCTCTTGGTTGTCAGGGTCGACCTCGAGGACGTCCAGACAGATGCTCTCCGCCTGTTCGGGGTCGTTCAACAGCCGATAGCGCATCGCTCGCTCCAGTGCGCGCGGAATCGACGCCGGTGAGATCGCAATCGGCGTGGAGTCGAACGACTCGGACATCCCGCGGCCATAGTACGTTCCTCGATCCTGTCCGTCGGAACCGGCCCGTTCGGGCGGATTCCCGCGGACAGAACGGAAGGGGCCGGTAGGGTCGCCGGCCATGTGCGGTCGCTTCGTCTCCGCCAGCTCGCCCGAACGCATCGCCGAGTACTTCGGTGCCGCGTTCGAAGGCGAGACCCTCGGCGAGAACTACAACGTCGCCCCGACCACCGACATCTATGGGATCGTCGTCGGGCCTGACGGCCAACCGCGGCTGGAGGTGTTCCACTGGGGGCTGATCCCGGTGTGGGCGAAAGAGGCCAAGGTCGGGTACAAGATGATCAACGCCCGGGCCGAGACGTTGACGAGCAAGCCCGCGTACAAGGGCGTGTTCAAGAAGACCCGTTGCATCATCCCGATGGACGGCTTCTACGAGTGGAAGGCAGGTCAGCCGGGAGGCCCGCTGACCAAGGCGGGGAAGCCGGCGAAGCAACCGATGTTCATCAACCGGCTCGACGGCGAGCCGCTGGCGGTCGCCGGATTGTGGTCGGCGTGGCGTGATCCCGCCGGCGACCCCTCCGCCGATTGGCTGCACAGCGCCACGATCGTCACGACGTCGGCCAACGGCACGATGTCACCGATCCACGACCGGATGCCGGTGATCCTGCCGCAGTCGGCGTGGGAGACGTGGCTCGATCCGCAGAACCAGGATCTCGAGTCGTTGTCGGGTCTGCTGCTCCCGGCGGCCGACTCGTTGCTCACCGTCCGTGCCGTGGGCACCGAGGTCAACAACGTGCGCAACAAGGGACCCGAGCTGATCGAACCCGCCGATCCGGACGCGGCCGCCTCGTGAAGTGAGACGCCAGCGCGGTCACCACTCTGCGCTCACGTCTCAGTTCGGCCCATCGCCCGCAACGATCCGCGGATCGCTTCGGCCGCGGCCTCGACCTCGGTGGGGTCGACCGATGCAGCGGCGTTGGCGAAGGAGACGTCGGCCATCGAGTTCGTCGGGATCACGTGGACGTGGGCGTGGGGAACCTCGTAGCCGGCGATGATCACCCCGATGCGTTCGCAGTCGAACGCGTCGCGCTGCGCGAGCCCGATCACCCGGGTCACTTCGAACAGGTGGGCGACGAGATCGGCAGGGGCGTCGATCCAATGGTCGATCTCGTCCCGCGGCACGACGAGCGTGTGCCCGGTCGCGATCGGGTTGATCGACATGAACGCCACGCAGCGGTCGTCACGCCAGACGAACGTGCCGGGGAGCTCTCCGGCGATGATGCGCGTGAACACCGTGGTCATGAGGCCGACCGTACTGGTCCCGTACGCTGCACCGGTGAGTCGACACGGGGTGGCGCTACCGGCGGGTGAGACCGCCGGCCTGCTCACCGTGCCCAACCTGGTCACGCTGATCCGGCTGCTCTGCCTCCCGTTGTTCCTCTACCTGCTGTTCGGGCGCGACAACCGGGCTGCCGCCGGCTGGCTGCTCGGCGGGCTCGGCGCGACGGACTGGGTCGACGGCTACCTCGCGCGCCGGCTCGGCCAGGTCAGCGAGTTCGGCAAGATCTTCGACCCCACGGTCGACCGGCTGCTGTTCATCGTCGCGATCGTCGCGATCATCATCGACGGCGCCGCCCCGATCTGGTTCTGCTGGGCCGTGCTCATCCGGGAGCTGCTCGTCGGCGGTGCGGTCGCCATCGCCACCGTGTTCTTCAAGATGCCGCGCTTCGACGTGTCCTGGTGGGGCAAGGTGGCCACGGCCCTCCTCATGTTCGCCATTCCGGGATTCCTGATCGGGTCGAGCGACTTCCCCGGCCACGACGCGTTCTGGGTCGGCGTGCGTGGATCGTGGGGATCCCCGGACTGGTGATCAGCTGGATCACCGCCGTCGCCTACGCGCCGAAGATCCGATCGGGCATCGCCGCTGGTCGGGCGGCGCGGGCCGTGCCGGCGGCGGGACCGCCCCGCTGATTTCGATACGGTTTCGGTACATGAACGTCCCGGAGGAGTTGCGGTACTCCAGCGACCACGAGTGGGTCAGCCGCGACGGGGACCTCGTCCGGGTCGGCGTCACCGATTACGCCCAGGACGCGCTCGGCGACGTCGTGTTCGTCCAGGTGCCGACGGTCGGGGCCGAGGTGAACGCGGGGGACGCGTTCGGCGAGGTCGAGAGCACGAAGTCGGTGTCCGACGTGTACGCGCCGGTGTCGGGCACGGTCGTGGAGGTCAACGAAGCGCTCGCCGACGCCCCGCAGGCCCTGAACGAGGACCCCTACGGCGAGGGTTGGATCTGCGCGATCCGGATCTCCGACCCGAGCCCAGCTCGACGATCTCTTGGACGCCGACGGCCTACCGGAAGCTCATCGAGAGCTGACGTGGCGTACGTGTTTTGCAACCAATGCGGACACCGCAACCCGCCCGACAGCAGCTTCTGCTCGAGCTGTGGCTCGCCGCTCGACCTCCAGGGTGACCGCACGATCACGCTGGCGCCGGTCGATCCGCTGCAGGACGCGCCGGGCTCGGAGGACGACGTCGTCGTGCCGATGTCCGAGCTGCCGACGGACACCGCCGTGCTGATCGTGCGCTCCGGCACCCAGGCCGGCGACCGGTTCAAGTTGGGTGACGACCCGATCCGGCTCGGACGCCACCCCGACAGCGAGATCATGCTCGACGACATCACGGTGTCCCGGCGCCACGCCTCGATCGAGCGCACTCCCGATGGGTACGTCGTCACCGACGCCGGCTCGCTCAACGGGACCTATGTCAACCAGGAGCGCATCGACCAGGCGGTCCTCCATCACGGGGACGAGCTGCAGGTCGGTAAGTTCCGCCTCGTGCTCTTCGAGCGGTCCGATGGCTGACGCCGGGCAGTCGCACCTGTCGATCGGCGAGGTGCTCGGGCTGCTGCTCGAGGAGTTCCCGGACGTCACGATCTCCAAGATCCGGTTCCTCGAGAGCCAAGGTCTGATCGAGCCCGAACGCACGCCATCCGGGTATCGCAAGTTCTTCGACGACGACGTCGTGCTGCTCCGGCTCATCCTTCGGGAGCAGCGCGAGAAGTTCCTGCCGCTCCGCGTCATCAAGGACCGGATCGACTCCGGTGAGATCGAGCCGCCGCCGACGCGGCGAGCACCGCGGACGACGGCAAGGCGGGACCGACGAAGGCGGCGATCGCCAAGCATCCCGCCGCCCGTCGACCGTCTTCGGCCTCGGTGCCGTCGTCCGCCGCCACGGCGTCGACGTCGACGGGCCCGCCACCGGCCGAGCGACCGCCTCGCCGGCGACGGCGTCCGAAGCGACCGCGGGGTCGGCGTCGACCCCGAACGGGGCGACGACGGACCGCGCCGACCGAGTCCGACCCCGACCGACCAGCCGAGCGCCCAACGCAAGCGGCGGCGGGCGTCGGAGCCGTCGGCGGCCACCCTGCTTCCTGGCGTGCTGGTGAACCGCGAGGAGCTGTGCGCGATGGCGTCGGTCACACCCGAACAGCTCGCCCAACTCGAGGACTACGGCGTCGTCTCGCCCCGCGCCGGGGTCGGCGATCTCTACGGGGACGAGGCGGTCGAGATCGCCGCGGCGGCCGGCGGCTTCCTGCGCGCCGGCGTCGATGCCCGCCACCTGCGGGCGTGGCGGACGTCCGTCGAACGCGAATCCGGCCTGTACGAGCAGCTCATCCTGCCGCTGCTGCGCCAGCGCAACCCGCAGGCGCGAGGTCAGGCCGCCGCCCGGCTGGAGGAGCTCGACGGGCTCGGGACCAAGCTGCGGGCGGCGCTGATGCGGGCCGCCCTGCGCCAGTACCTGGAGGGCTGAGCGCGCTCAGCCCAGGCTGATCCGCCGCCGCCGGACCGACGCGCGCGGGGTACCATCGGGGTCGTGGTTCCGTTGGAGCTCCTCGGCGTCCGGGTGGAGGTGCCCGCCAACACGCCGATGGTCCTGCTGCGCGAACAGACCGGTCGCCAGCGGCTGCTCCCGATCTACATCGGCACTGCCGAGGCCACCGCGATCCACTACTCGCTCGAAGGGGTCACCCCGCCGCGCCCGCTGACCCACGACCTGTTCATCCAGACCCTCACCGAGCTCGGGGTCTCCGTCGAGCAGATCGTCGTCACCGAGATGCGCGACCACACCTACTTCGCCGAGCTGCACCTGCGCAGCGCCGAGCGGGGGGTCACGGTGCTGTCGAGCCGGCCGTCGGACGCCATCGCGCTGGCCGTGCGCTGTGCCGCGCCGCTGTTCGCGTCGGAGGAGCTGCTCGACGAGGTCGGCCAGGAGCCGGCGCCCGAGCCCGAGGAGGAGGCGGAAGAGATCATCGACGAGTTCCGCGACTTCATCGAGCACGTCAACCCCGAGGACTTCAAGAGCTGACGTCGAGCGCTGATCATGTGCTCGCCGTGAGCGCATCGAGGTCGCGTACGGCGTAGCGGTGGTGGGCCCACTCCTCGTCGATCACGCCGTGGATGCAGTCGAGCACGATGTGCGTGGTCTCCGCCGGATAACCCGGAGCGGGGTTCTGGCCACATCGTCGGGCGAGCTCGTCGCTCGTGATGCCCTCGAGCAGATGCCGCACCACGGCCTGCCGATCCGCGCGGGCCGCGAGCACGTCGTCGAACGTCGGCTCGGCGCGGTCGTCGATGCCCACGCCCCCGAGATCGGTGACGAAGCTCGGCGGGAGGGCGAGCGGATGATACGGCCGCGCGTCGCCGAGGATGACCCGGCTGATCCAACTGTCGGTGGCGAAGACGAGGTGGCGGAGCGTCTCCATGAATGACCATTCGTCGTCCACGCGGGCGCGGCGCAGGGCGTCTGGCAGGGCGCGGGCCCGGTCGGTCGTCGCCTCCCACATCGCTTCGAGCGTCGACCATGCGGCGCGCAGGCCGGCGGGGTCGCGGGCGAACAGTCGCGCCCGCTCCGGGTACCGCCGGTCCATCTCGGCGACGATGAGCGGACCGACCTCGATGTCGTTGATCGTCAGCCCATCGATCAGCCCCGAGAAGGCGGCGTTGACGAGCATCGCGTCGACGACCTTGGCGCCCGTGAGGTCGACGTTGCGGAAGTGGGCCCCGGACAGGTCGACGGCGGTGAACCGTGCGCCGCGGAGCTCGTCGGTGTCGTGGAACTCTCTCATCGCCGTGTTCAGTGTGCCGTACGACGGCCGGCGCGCTCGATACCTTGACTCGCCGGTCCCGGCGTCGTAGCGTCGGGCGCTCACAAGGTCGTAACTACGCCGGTGTCGCGCTGGCGCAGGCCACGCGAGAAACACGGAGGTGTTGGGGCCGTGACAGAGACCGGATACAGCGGCACGCAGGCCGCCAAGATCGTCGGCATCACCTACCGGCAGCTCGACTACTGGGCGCGCACCGACCTCATCCGGCCGTCGCTCGCGGAGGCCACCGGCAGCGGTAGCCGACGCCAGTACTCGTACCGCGACCTCCTCGAGCTACGGGTGATCAAGACGCTCCTCGACGCGGGCATCAGGCTCGAGTCCGTGCGGGAGGTCTTCACCTACCTGCGCCGGCACGTCACCACCGACATCGCCGCCGCCCACATCGTGATCAGCGGCCATCAAGTGATGCTCTGCGACGGCGATCAGCTCGTCGACGTCCTCCGGCGAGGGCAAGGCGTGCTCAACGTGCTCCCGCTGGCAGGGGTCAAGGACGACATCGACGCCCAGTTGGTCCCGCTCGCCGAGGAGACCGCCGGCGCCGGGTTACCCCGCCGGGCGATCTAGGTCGCCCAGGTCGGTGACCGCGGAACGCTCCCCGCTCGACGCGATCCACCGCGACGCCGGGGCGCGGATGGTGCCGTTCGGCGGGTGGGAGATGCCGCTCGAGTACCCGACGGGCACCATCGCCGAACATCTCGCCTGTCGCAAGACGGCGGTCGTGTTCGACGTCTCGCACCTCGGGACGGTGCGCGTGTCCGGCTCGGGTGCCCTCGAGCGGCTGCAGTCGGCGCTGTGCAACGACCTCACCAAGATCGGCCCGGGGCGGGCGCAGTACACGCATCTCCTCGACGAGTCCGACGCGTCGGTGCTCGACGACATCATCGTGTGGTGGCATCCCCGTGACGAGGCACGACCCGACGCCTTCGACGTGATGCCCAACGCCTCCAACACCGATCGGGTGCGCGCCGCGATCGGGGGCGAGGAGACCACCCACGGCCGCGCCGTGCTCGCCGTCCAGGGCCCGGAAGCACCCGACCGTCTGGCCGGCGTGTTCCCCGAGGCGGCCGAGGTCAAGCGGTTCCGGGTCGACACCGCGAGTTGGGACGGTACGGCGTGCACCGTCGCCGGCACGGGCTACACGGGGGAGCGGGGTGTCGAGATCGCGGTACCCGCCGACCGCGCGGCCGAGCTGTGGTCGGCGGTCGTCGGCGCCGGCATCCAGCCGGCGGGGCTGGGCGCCCGCGACACCCTGCGCCTCGAGGCGGGTCTGCCGCTGTACGGCAACGAGCTCGGTCCTGGGATCACGCCGCTGCAGGCGGGGCTCGGCTGGGTCGTCGCGTGGGACAAGGCTGACTTCCGCGGGCGCGCGGCGCTCGTCGCCGAGCGGGAGCGCGGGGTCCACCGCCACCTGGTCGGGATCGCCACCGCCGGGCGTCGCCCACCGCGCAGTCGGCTGCGCGGTGCTCGCCGACGGCGACCCGGTGGGGACGGTGACGAGCGGCAACTTCTCGCCGGTGCTCGGGCACGGCATCGCGCTCGCGTTCGTGCCGCCGGCAGTGGGGGAGGGGACCGCCGTCGATGTCGACGTGCGGGGCACCCGCCTGCCGGGCACGATCGTGCCCACACCGTTCGTGACCCGCTCCTGAGCTGTCGCCTTTGGGGAGTTACGACGCGGGGGACTTCTTCGTGGGCGCCCGCTTCTTGGCCGGCGTCTTCTTCGCCCCGGGGGGCGACGGCTCTGGCGCCTGAGCCGGTTGCGGCTCGGGGCGGGGGGGAAGGCGCATCCCGAACAGGCCGCCGGCCTGCTCGGCGAGCTGGCCGAGGGGTGACAGACGGCGGGCGAGCTCGTTGATCACCGTCATGAACTCGCCGAGGTCGGCCGGCAACGACGTCATCACCGGGGAGTTGAGCGTCTCGGCGAGCCGGTTGAGCCCGGGGATCACCTGGTCGATCGGTCCCGACAGTCGTGTCGAGAAGGCGTCGGCGGTCTCCACCGTGCGCCGGATCTGGGGGAGCATCGCCCGCACCGGCTCCTCGAAGTCGTTGAGCAACCCGTTCACCCGCTCCGCGGTCGCGTTGAGGTTCGTCATCGTCGCGTTGAAGTTCTCGAGGCCACGCATCAGCTCGTCGGCGCCCTTCCGCAGCTGGTCGAACGAGCGGATCACCGCCGCGATCGGCCCGGCGACCAGCGAGATCACGTCGGCGAACGGGTCGGTGCGTCCGGTCTCAGCCACGGCCGCGAACGCTACCGGTCAGCCCTCGAGGGACGTCGCATAGGCCTCCAGCGGCTCGCAGGAGCAGACGAGGTTCCGGTCGCCGGCGGCGGCATCGATGCGAGACACCGGGGGGAAGTACTTGGCGGCCCGCAGCGCGGCGGTCGGGTAGGCGCCGAGCTCACGCCCGTACGGTCGCTCCCACGCGCCGATCAGCTCCTCGGCGGTGTGCGGGGCGAGCCGCAACGGGCTCGCGGCGAGCGGCCACTCCCCGGACGCGATCCGGTCGACCTCGCCCCGGATGGCGATCATCGCCGCGCAGAAGCGGTCGAGCTCGGCGAGCGTCTCGCTCTCGGTCGGCTCGATCATCAACGTTCCCGCGACGGGGAAGCTCATCGTCGGGGCGTGGAACCCGAAGTCCATCAGCCGCTTGGCGACGTCGTCGACGGTGACCCCGGTCGACCTGGTGATCGCCCGCAGATCGACGATGCACTCGTGCGCCACTCGCCCGGTGCGGCCGGTGTACAGCACCGGGTAGTGCTCGGCCAGGCGGGTTGCGACGTAGTTGGCCGAGCAGATCGCGACCGCCGTGGCATGGGTCAGGCCGTCGGCGCCCATCAGCGCGATGTACGCCCACGGGATCGGCAGGATGCCGGCGGAGCCGAACGGGGCCGCGGCGACGGGGCCGACGCCTCCGTCGGCCCCGTCCAGCGGGTGACGCGGGGAGGAAGCGGGCGAGGTGGCTCCGCACGCCGATCGGCCCGACCCCGGGCCCGCCGCCGCCGTGGGGGATGCAGAACGTCTTGTGCAGGTTGAGGTGGCTGACGTCGGCGCCGAACCGGCCCGGGCGGGCGACGCCGATGAGGGCGTTGAGGTTCGCCCCGTCGACGTAGACCTGGCCGCCGGCGTCGTGGACGGCAGCGCAGACCTCGCCGATCGCCTCCTCGAACACGCCGTGCGTCGACGGGTAGGTGAGCATGATCGCCCCGACCCGGTCGCCGGCGGTGACGAGCTTGTCGCGTAGGTCGGCGAGGTCGACGTTGCCGTCCCCGTTGGTGGCGACGACGACGACGTCGAACCCGGCCATGACCGCGCTCGCCGCGTTCGTCCCGTGGGCACTGGACGGGATCAGGCAGATCGTGCGGAGGTCTTGGCCTCGCGACCGGTGATAGGCGCGGATCGCCAGCAGCCCGGCGAACTCGCCCTGGCTGCCGGCGTTGGGCTGGACGCTGACGGCGTCGTAGCCGGTGATCTCGGCGAGCCAGGTTTCGAGCTGGCCGATCAGCGCACGGAGACCGGCTGACTCGTCGTCCGGCGCATAGGGGTGGAGGTCGGCGAACTCGGGCCAGGTGATCGGCTCCATCTCCGTGGTGGCGTTGAGCTTCATCGTGCAGGAGCCGAGAGGGATCATCGTGCGGTCGAGGGCCAGATCTCGATCCGCGAGCCGGCGCAGGTAGCGCAACATCTCGTGCTCGGTGTGGTAGCGGTTGAACACGGCCTGCCCGAGGAACCGGTCGACGCGTCGTGTCGGCAGCCCGTCCGGGCGCTCGTCGACATCGCCGGGATCGTCCACACCGAACGCGGCGAGCACCCTCGACACCACCTCGAGGGTCGACGTCTCGTCGAAGGTGAGCCCCACCGCGTGCTCGTCGACGCGCCGGAAGTCGAGCCCGGCGTCCCTCCCGGCGGCGAGCACGGCGTCGGCGTCGATCGCGTCCACCGTGATCGTGTCGAACCACGAATCGTGGCGCAGGACGTGGCCGCCGGCCCGCAGCGCGCCGGCGGCGGCCGAGGTCAGCCGGTGGACTCGCTCGGCGATGCGCGTGAGGCCCTCTGGTCCGTGCCAGGCCGCGTAGAGCCCGGCGATGTTGGCGAGCAGGACCTGGGCCGTGCAGATGTTGGATGTCGCCTTCTCGCGGCGGATGTGCTGCTCCCGTGTCTGCAGGGCGAGCCGCAGGGCCGGGTCGGCCGACGGTGTCGGTGCTCACCCCCACGATCCGTCCGGGCAGGGCGCGAGCCGCCGTCTCGTGGGCGGCGATGAACGCCGCGTGCGGACCGCCGAAGCCCATCGGCACGCCGAAGCGCTGCGCGGATCCGACGGCGATGTCGGCGCCGACCTGGCCGGGAGGAACGCCGAGCACGCAGGCGAGTAGGTCCGTGGCGACCACGGCGACGCCGCCGCCTGCATGCACCTGCTCGATCGCGCCGCTCCAGTCGGCGACGGCGCCCGTCGACGTCGGCACGCTGAACAGCGCGCCGAAGCAGTCGCCGGCGACCGCGTCGACGTCGCCGACGACGAGCTCGACCCCGATCGGCTCAGCCCGCGTGGCGAGCACGGCGATGGTCTGGGGGTGGGTGTCGTGGTGGACCACGAAGCGGGCCGAATCGGTGCGGGCGAGGCGGCGGGCCATCGCCATCGCCTCGGCCGCAGCGGTGGCCTCGTCGAGCAGCGAGGCGTTGGCGATCGGGAGCCCGGTGAGCTCGCTGACCATGGTCTGGAAGTTGAGCAGCGCCTCCAGCCGGCCCTGGCTGATCTCCGGCTGGTACGGCGTGTACGCGGTGTACCAGGCGGGATCCTCGAGCAGGTTGCGGCGAATGACCGCCGGTGTGTGGGTATTCGTGTACCCCATGCCGATCAGGCTCGTCCGTAGCCGGTTCCGGTCGGCGAACCGGCGCAGGGCGTCGATCACGGCGGGTTCCGAGCGGGCCGCGGGCAGGTCGAGGGGGGTCTCCGATCGGATCGCGGCCGGGACGGTCTGGTCGAGCAGGTCGTCCAGCGACTTGGCGCCGATGACCTCCAGCATCTGCTCGAGCTCCACGTCGGTCGGTCCGACGTGGCGGGCGACGAAGTCCTCGTCGCCGGTGAGGTGAGCGAGGGGAGTGGGAGGTGCAGCCATGTGGGGCTCCGATGCGCGTCGTGGTCATCTCGTCCCCACGCTGTCATCGGCACCTGAGAGTTTCACCCGGCCCCGTTGCCGGGCTTTCCCCTTCGGTGAGTCCGGGCGGACCCGGGCTGCTTTCCAGCGTCGCCTCACCCGTCCGGTCCGGTTGCCTGAGAGATTCCGGGGTGGTTGCTCCTTCGGCGCCGCCGCTCGCTGCCGTGGCGTCACGCCAGCGGGCGCCGGCTCTCCCGGGCGGGTTCGTCGGCAGCGCCGACACTACCGCGGGCCTGGGGGCTTCGTCCGCCATTGTTCAGGTCAGCGGGAACGGCGACTGCAACCACCACGGCCGGTCGCTCGGCGCGACGCTGGTCACCCACTTGACCCACCAGAACCCGCGCCGGCCCGGCGCGACCAGCCGGGCGGGGGAGCCATGGCCGGGCGACAGGGGTTCACCGCCGACGGTCGTGGCGAGCCACAGCCGGGACGCGTCGGCAGCGGGGAAGCGGCGGGCGTATCCGGTGACTGAACGGACCTCGATGCTCGCCGCGCCGTCGAGGGTCGCACCGAGCAGGTGATCGAGCCGGACCCCGCTCCAGTGCTGGGACGACCACCAGCCGCCGGTGCAGTCGAGCACCGCCCTCAGGTCGCCGTCGTCCCCTCCCGCGGCGAGCAGGTCGGCGTACGACCACTGCCGTCCCGCGACGTCGAGGCGCCACCCGTCGACGTCGACGTCCGGGACCTCGTCGAACAGCCATTGCGTGACGGGCATCGCGGGCGGGTCGTCAGTGCCGACTTCGATCGAGCCGGTGCCCCGCCGGTCGGCGCCGACGATCCGGACGACACCCCAACCGGCGGCCGCTCCGGCGGCGAGGGCGCCGGCACGCAGCATCGTGCGCCGGGAAAGGTCCGACCGGCGCACTCGTTGCGGCCGGACGGCGACGTGGGCGATACCGAGGACGAGGATGACCACGGCGGCACCGACGTGGATCTGCACTGCGGTGAGCCCATCGAGCCGGCGCAGCCCGAGGGCGTGGGCGAAGCCCGTCGCCAAGGCGGTGATCAGCGCACCGGCGAGCGCCAAGGACAGCACCGACGCCCCGATGCCGCGGCGGCTCAGCCCGCGGCGGACGATCAGTGTCTTCCATGGGGCGAGCGCGACGACGCCGACCCCGACGATGCCGTGAGCCACGGTCCACCAACGGTTCCAGCCACTCCCCACGGCGAACATCCCGACGCCGGTGGCGAGCGGCGGCGGCGAGCAGCACGCCGAGGGCGGCGTTGGTGCGCCTTCCGGCCACCTCCGACAGCGTAGGTTTGCGCGCTCAGGCCTGCGGTCGAAGCGCGGCGATCCGCTCAGGTTGCACGGGCCCGAGCTCGGCGAGGATCAGACGGTCGATCTGACGGTCGGCCATCTCACGCCGTTGCGCGTGTCCCGGGTCGAGCAGCGAGTCGTCCCACCGCGTCCAGACGGTGAGCAGGAACGCTCCTGGGCGCCCGGAGGCGGCGTAGGCGGCCGTCGCCGCGTCGATCAGCTCGTCTCGGCGGGGATGGTGCCACGCGACGTTGATCCCGGCGGCCCGCCTCCCGGCGAGCTCGGCGAGGGCGACGCTGTTGAGCCCGAGGAGGACGGTCACCGGGTGACGGGGGAGGGGAAAGGTCTCCCACTCGGCCCCGCGGTCCGACGACCACATCGCGTCGAGGAGGTCGAGCGTCCGCTCGACGACGGCGTGCCGGCCGGCCATCGTCGGCTCGATGGCCCGGCCCACGGCGTGCACCTCGGCGGCCCAGCGGCCGCGTGGTGAGCTACCCGCTCCGATGCCGAGAAAGAGGGGCCGATCGGCGATCGCGCCCACCGACGCCGCGGCCACGCCGAGCAGGCCGGGGTCGCGGGCGGTGACGTTGGCGACCATCGTCCCGAGCCCGATCGACGTGGTGGTCGCGGCGAACGCGCCGAGCAGGGTGAACGCCTCGAGCATGTCATCGCCGCCGAGGCTCCGCCCGGCGAGGTGGTCGTACACCCACGCCGCCCCGAACCCGGCCGCCTCCGCCGCCACGGTGGCGTCGCGCAGGTCCGCCCACGCGTTGCGGGCCGGATTGAACTGGACGTCGATCAGCACGTGCGCATCGTGCCGCAGCCCGAATGTCAGCAGGCGCCCACGGCCCTGACCATCTGGGTCGGGTTGACCGCCGAGCCCCCACCAGGGTGGATCTCGAAGTGGAGGTGCGGGGTGGCCGCGTTCCCGGTTCGCCCGACGTACCCGATGACCTGGCCGGCACTCACCGGTGTGCCCACGCCGATCCCCGACGCGAACCGGGAGAGGTGGGCGTAGAAGAAGTAGGTGCCGTCCGAGCGGGTGAGCTTGAGCCCGTTGCCGGAGAGCGAATTGCGGGAGTCTCCGGTAGATCTGGGTGATCCGGCCGCTGGACACGGCGTACACCTTCTGCCCCCGGGTGGCGATGATGTCCACGCCGAGATGCACCCGCCCCGAGCCCCGCGGGGCGCCCCAGGTGTCGGAGAACCAACAGGGTGGTTCGACCGGCTCGGCCTGGAGGCGAACGGTCACCGGTGGGCTCGCGGTCGGCGCCGGGAGCCGACCTCAGCCCGAGCCGGTCGGCCGTCGCCTGGTCGACACGGCCGGTCGCCGGCAGGCCCCGGGAGCGCTGGAACTGCATGACAGCCGAAGCCGTACAGCTGCCGAAGTCGCCGTCGACCCCACCGCACAGCCGGACCCCGGCCCGCACCAGCGCCTGCTGGAGGGCAACCACCCTCGCGCCGCGCTCGTTGTAGCCCGCGTATCCGGGTGCGGTGCTGCCGCCGGGCGACCCCCCGCCGGGTGAGCCACCTCCGGAGGTTCCTCCGCCGAGGCCCATCGCCCTGACGGTGGCGGCGTCGACGACCCCGCTCGCCGGGATCCCATGGGCGCGCTGGAACAGCATCAGCGCGCTCTGCGTCGCCATCCCGAACACGCCGTCGGCGCCCCCGAACAGGCGGATCCCGGAGCGCATGATCCCCCGCTGCACGGCCTGGACCGCGGTCCCGCGGCTGCCGAGCCGCAGTCCGACGTATCCGCTGGTCGACGGCGTCCCGCCGCCAAGGCCGAGGGCCGCGGCCGTGGCACCGTCCACGCGGCCCGTCGCCGACAGGCCCTTGCGCCGTTGGTAGGTCTTCAGCGCGCTCTCGGTCGCCGGTCCGAAGATGCCATCGGCGCCGCCAGGAACGAAGATGCCCGCCTGCATCAGCGCCAGCTGGAGCCGCCGGACAGAGTCGCCACGCGAACCGCGGGCGAGCACGTTGGAGGGAGTGCTGGGGGTCGTCGACGTCGGGGCCCCGCGACCGAGCGCGTTCAACGTCGCCGCGTCGCCCCGCCCCGTGACAGGGAGGCCGCGGGAACGTTGGTAGGTCTTCACCGCCGCCTCCGTCGCCGGCCCGAAGATGCCGTCGACCCCGCCCGCCAACTGGATGCCGGCGTTGACGAGCGCCTGCTGCAGCGACCGCACGGCGCCTCCGGTCGCCCCGCGGGCGAGCCCGCCCGCGCCGATCGCCGGCGCACCGCGATTGAGGGCGCTGAGCGTCGCCGCGTCGGCCGCGTCCGGTCGCGACGAGACCCCGTGACCGTTGGTAGGCCTTCACCGCCGACTCGGTGCCCGGCCCGAACACCCCGTCGACCCCGCCGGGGACCTGGATCCCGGCGTTGGCGAGGCTTCGTTGCAGCTGCCGCACACGATCGCCGACGGCGCCACGGGCCAGCGTCCCGCCCGAGCTCGCCACGGGAGCGCTGGGTGCCGGCGCGCTGGCCAGGCCGAGCGCCTGCGCGGTCGCCCGGTCCACGACGCCGGTCACCGGGAGGCCCTTGTACGCCTGGAACGCCTTCACCGACGCCCGCGTCGCGGAGCCGAAGTGTCCGTCGACTCCGTACTTCACGCCCACCCCGACGCGGATCAGGGCGCGCTGGAGGACCCGGACCGGCTCCCCGTACGACCCGTACTTCAGCCCGACCACGTCCTCGACGGCAGGGGCCGGCACCGCCGCCGGGTCTGGCCGGCCGCCAGCTACGACCGCGCTGTCGACGCCAACCAGTGCCACGGCGAGCGTACCGACGCGGCGAGACGGCGGACGCGTGCGTTCGGAGCGGTTGACATCAGGTTGGGCCTCCTCGAGTGGACGCAAGGGTCTTCGGCCCACCCGGGCCCTCGGACGAGCTACCAGGGAAGTCGTCCCACGTCCGGCCGTCCGTCGCCGCCTCATCAAGTTGACATAACGGTGATTATGGGCGTTCGGAGGCCGGGAGCCCGAACGCCCATGAATCCCCAGAGTTCAGGTTCTGACGACAGCCAGGATCACTCAGTGATCCCTCGACTCCGAAGAACTGCTCAGTTCCCGGTCACGGAGCGGCCGGGCGGCCTGGAGCAGCCAGTCGAGGATCTCGTTGAGCTCAGCGGCGCTCGGCGCCGGTCCGGCGGTGGCGAGGTCGCGCTCGGCGTCGTCGACCGCGCAGGCCAAGGCGTACAGGTCGTCGTGGAGCTCGTCGAGCGCCGCCTTGGCGATCACCAGGTCGCCCTCGGCGAGCTCGAGCTCGCCAGCCCGCTGGCGGGCGACCCAGTCCCACTGGCGGCAGCGCTGGGAGCAGAACTCCCGCGGCCGTCCCCGACCGGTCGTTACCGGGAGCACTCGCCGGCACCATCGGCACCGGCGTATTTCCGTCATGACGAAATCCTACGTCGTACGGCGCCGCGCGGAGACGATCACCGGTGTCGCGAGGAGCATCACTTCGCCGTCCTCGACGTGACCCTCGAACGCCCTGGCGACCGCCGCGCAGACAGTCCGCTTCAGGGCGTCGTCGACTCCATCGAGCACGATCCGCGTCGGGCCGAACTCGAGTGATCCGGCGGCGGCGTCGGTAGGACCCGCTCCCCCGCCGGCCGCGAGCCGGAGCGGCCGCGGCTCCCAGCGGACGTCGGTCCACCCGGCCGCCGTGAGCATGCTCTCGACCGCGCGACGAGTCGCTGAGCGAGTATGGCCCGGCGTCCGGAGGCGGGACGTCGACTGGAACGTCGGCTCGTTCGAGTTCGGTGACGGCGATCGACAGCGGTAGATCGAACAGGGGTGAGCGGGAGCGCTCCGCCCAAACCGCGATGTGGAGCCGGCCACCGGGCACGGTCATCCGAGCCAGGTTGGCGAACGCGGCGTCGGGATCGGCGAAGAACATCACGCCGAACTGCGAGATGATCACATCGAACTGCTCGCCGGCTGGGTCCCACGCCACGGCGTCGGCCTCGACCCAGCGGATCGGCGCTTCGTCGGCGGGGCCGGCGCGCTCGCGCGCGCGGCGGCGACCATCTCCGGTGAGACGTCGAGGCCGGTCACTGCGCCCTGCGCTCCGACGGCGGCGGCCGCGCGACGGGTGGTCGGGCCCGTCCCGCAGCCAACGTCGAGGACCCGCTCGCCGGGACGCAGCTCGGCCGCAGCCAGGAGCAGGTCGGTCACCGGTGCGAGTTGACGTTCGAGCCGATCGGCGAGGCGCACCCACCTCTCGGCCCGGTCTCCCGGCCACGCCTCGGGACTGCTCGCCGCACCGCTCATCTCAGCGCTCGATCAGCGACGCGCCCGCCGCCCATGCCTTCTCGACCCGCTGAAGCCGGTCCGCCGCCGACTCCTTGAGCCGTTCCGCCGCCGCCGCCACGAGGAGGTCGAGCAACGCCAACGTTCCGACATGGCTGTCGAACGGGGAGACCGATGCGGCGGCGATCGCGAACGAGTGGTCGGCCATCATGGCCAGCGGCGAGAGCAGCCCGTCGGACAGGGCCACCACCGTGTGCCCGGCCTGTTTCGACACGTCGACCGCCTCGAGCACCCAGCGTTCGTAGCGCCGCAAGTCGACCACGACGAGCGTCGCTTCGGCCGCGCTCAGGGCGAGCGCCCGGCGCACGGCGATGTCGCTGCCCTCGACCACCGCCACTCCCGATCGGAGGGCGCCGAGGTCGGTGGCGAACTGGAGCGCGACGCCACGTTCGGCATCGCCCGCCAGCACCAGCACGTCCCGGCCCGGGTCCGCCAGCAACGCGACGACGGCGTCGAGGGTGATCGGATCGACGGCATCGACGGTGGCCTGGACGTTCGACAGCTCGGCCGCCCGGTGGCGTTCGATGGGGTGCTCGCCTCCGATCTCGCTGATGCGCTCCGCGGCGGGCCGCAGTTGATGGGCCAGGTCACGCTGCACCGACGCCTGCAGCGCGCTGAACCCGTCGAAGCCGAGCTTGGCGGCCAGCCGTACGACCGTGGCCGCGCCGGCGCCCGCCGCCGAGGCGAGATCGGCGACCGTGCCGAACCCGACGAGCTGGGGGCGGTCGAGAACGACCTCGGCGACCCGCCGTTCGGCCGCCGTCAGCTGGGCGCCCGCCTCGCGCACGCGGTCCTCGACCTCCATGTCCGGCACCGGGCGGACAGTAGTGGGCACCGGCATCCATACTGGTGCGGTGCAGCTACCGCCTCCCCCGACCGCTCCTTCGCCAGCGACAACGCGGCCGGCGCCCATCCGGCCGTGGTCGAGGCCGTGGCGAGGGCCAACCACGGACACGCCCTTGCCTACGGCGAGGACCAGTGGACCGCGCGAGTGCGAGGGCGCGTTCCGCGACCTGTTCGGCGACGTGACGACCTTGCTCACGTTCAACGGCACGGGCGCGAACGTCCTCGCCCTGGCCACGCTGCTCGGCCCGGTGGACGCGGTCGTGTGCACCGATGGCGCCCACATCGCCTACGACGAGGCGGGGGCGTCCGAGCGGATCCTGGGTGCCAAGCTGATCGACCTGCCGACCCCCGACGGCAAGCTGCGGCCCGAGCAGATCGACGAGGTCTCCCACCTGCTCGGGTCCCCGCATCATGCCCAACCGGCCGTCGTGTCGATCACCCAGAGCAGCGAGCTCGGCACCCTGTACACCGCCGACGAGGTGGCCGCGATCTGTGACGCGGCCCACCGCGTGGGAATGTCCGTCCACATCGATGGCGCCCGCATCGCCAATGCGGCCGCCGCGCTCGGGCGGGACCGAGGCGGCACTCCGTTCGTTCACAGTTGACGCCGGTGTCGACGTTCTGACGTTCGGCGGCACCAAGAACGGACTGCTGGGTGGGGAGGCGGTGGTGTTCCTCCGGGCCGATCTGGCCCTGCGGGCCGAGTACCTCCGCAAGCAGGTGACCCAGTTGGCGTCCAAGATGCGCTTCGTCGCGGCTCAGTTCCTCGCCGTCCTCGCCGACGGGCTCTGGTTGCAGCTGGCCGGTCACGCCAACGCCATGGCTCGGCGTCTGCACGCCGCCACGGAGGGTATCCAAGGGGTCGATCTCGAAGTGTCGCCGCAGGTCAACAGCCTGTTCCCGATCCTGCACCCGGATCTCAGCAAGCAGCTCCAGGAGTGGTCGTTCTTCTGGCCCTGGGACCCGAGCCGGCACCAGTTCCGCTGGATGACGGCGTGGGACACCACCGACGACGACGTGGCCCGGTTCGCCGCTGGGGTCGCCGCCGCGGCCGGCGCACCGGCGCCGCGGACGTGACACGTGCCACACCAGCCAGGTCGACACGCAGAATTGACCAGGTGGTTAGTTCGGCTCTAATCTGACTCCAACGTCAATCGTCCGCAGCTCAGCGTCGATTCGAGGTCCATTCGAAGGGGGTCATGGATGGCAGCTGTCGAGTTCGTTGGCCTCGAGCTCGGCTGACGAGGTGTGGATGCGGGATGCGGCGTGCAAGGGACTGACCCACCTCTTCTTCCCGTCCTCGGCCGAGCGTCCACAGGCTCGAGAGCGCCGAGAGGCGATGGCCCGCCACGTCTGCTCGACCTGCACGGTGCGCGGGCCCTGCCGCGAGTTCGCCCGCGGCAACCACGAGTACGGCTTTTGGGGCGGCGAGAGCGAAGACGAACGCCACGCCGCCGGCTACCGCCTGATCGCCCCGATCGGAGTACGCGCCCGAGTCGAGCTGAGGACCTCAGTGCCGCAGCAGCAGCGCTGCCCAGCCCTCACGCGTGATCGTCTCGACCAAGTGCATCGGCGCCAGCACGTCGACGATGTGGTCGTAGGCACCGTCCAGCACGCCGCTCACGATCAGCTCCCCTGAAGGGGCGACGACTCTCCGCAGATCGGGCGCCAGTTCGATGAGCGTCGGGGCGAGCAGGTTCGCCAGCACGAGGTCGAACGCCTCCTCGATCGAGGCCAGCGGGCGCGTGCTCACCGCCACGGCCGCCGTCACACCGTTGCGTGAGGCGTTGGCGACGGTGGCCTCGATCGCCGGCGCGGCGACGTCGATCGCCTCGACGTAGGGCGCCCCGAGTCGCGCCGCGACGACGGACAGCACCCCGCTCCCGCATCCCACGTCGATGACGGTCGCCCCCGGCCACCACGCCTTGCGCAGCAACCGCAAGGCGAGCACGGTCGATGGGTGATCCCCGAGACCGAACGCCGCACCCGGGTCGATGTCGATCCGCAACACCGTCGGCGGTGTCTCGAGGTCGAGCCACGACGGCACGATCGCGAGGCCGCGATCGATCCACGACGGGACGGCGTGGGCGCGCCAGCTCTCGGCGATCGCCGGGTCCACTTCGACCGTGCGCCACCGCCAGCGGGCGGGAAAGCCTTCCGCCGCCCGCGAGATCGCGTCGACGTCGCTCCCGATCGACGTCCAGAGCTCGACGAACCGGTCCTCCGTGCCCGAGACCTGGTCCTGCCCGGGTGAGCGCTCCTCGACGGCGGCGACGCCGAGCGCCCACAACGCATCGCTGGCGAGCTCGACTTCATTGGCCGGGACCGTGAGGACGAAGGCGAGCATCAGTCGAGGCGGCGCAACGCGTCGCGATATCGAGCGGTGCGGGCCACGTACGTCTCGACACTGTGCACGATGTCGTCCATCCGCGCCCGGCCCGGCTTGATCGTGGCCGGAGCGCCAACCGCGAGCGCGCCCGGCGGCACGTCGACGTCGGACAGCACGACGGCGTTGGCGCCAACGACCGCACCGGTGCCCACCACCGAGCGGTGGAGCACGATCGCGCCGTTGGCCACCATCGCCCGGTGTTCGATCGTGCAGCCCTCGAGGTGGACGATGTGCCCGATCACGCACTCGTCGCCGACGACGGTCGGATGCTCCGCCGTGCAATGGAGCACACTGCAGTCCTGGACGCTCGAGCGCGATCCGATGTGGATCTCGCCGTCGTCTCCCCGGAGCACAGCGTTGGGCCACACCGAGCTGTGCGGGCCGATGCGCACTGATCCGATGACGACGGCGTCAGGATGGATGTACGCGGTCGGGTCGATCTGGGGGACCTGGTCGCCGAGCGCATAGATGGCCACGGCCCCGACGGTAACCGGCCGCTCCGGCGCGCACGGCCGAGCGAGCGTGTCGCTGGAGGTGCGTCCTGGCCAGTGTGTACCGTGGCTGGGCATGCCGACGCGGATCGAGATCGAGCTCACCAGCTCGAGCCCCGACGGCTCGTGGACGTGGCGCGCCGCCGGGGCGCGCGAGCCCCGCGGCGTGCTGGACGGCGCGATCCTCCCGGGCGGCGCCGCAGTCGGCGATCAACTCCGGGTCGAGACCGAGCACGACGTCGACGGCATCCGTGTGCTGTCGGTCGTCCCCCGAAGGAGAAGCCGGCGCGCACTGACCTGCTCGAGCTGCTGCCGACCGAGGAGCCGTTCCAACCCGTCGTGCAGCAGCGCGCTCCTGGCGGGCGCACCGACGATCGTCGGTCGCGCGCGCCCCGCCGTGAGCGGCCGGACCGCGACGGCGAGGGTCGCCGGGACCGGCGCGACCGCGCCGACCGCGGCGACCGCGGTGAGCGGAGCGACCGCGATCGTGGCCGTCGGGTCGCCCGTGCCGACGGGGACCGTCGCGGCGAGCGGGAGGAGGGTGAGCGTCACCGGCACCGACCGCACTTCACTCCCCCGCCCGAGGTCCCCCAGCGACCCAAGCCGAAGCGACTGCGCCCGGGAAAGCAGCACCGCACGGACGTGTTGGCGGCCCTCCCCGAGGAGCAGCGGCCGATCGCCGAGCTTGCGTTGCAGGGGATCGCCGCGGTGCGGCAGCGGCTGCGTGAGGACAATGTCCGCCTCAAGGCGGAGGGCAAGCCGGAGATGCCCGAAGCAGGCGTGATGCGGATTGCCGAGGAGCTGATCCCCCGCCTGCGCGTCGCGGACTGGCTCGACCGCGCTGAAGCGGCCCAACGCCAGCTCGAGCACCTGGATCTCCGCGACCTGCGCAGCGTCGTCGCCTCCGCCGACGATCCGCTCGTCGCCCGCGACGAATCCACTCGCACGCTCGCCGCCGAGCTCAAGGCGGCGCTCGTCACGAAGCAGGAGGAGGAGCTGGCCCTGTGGCTGGCCGACGTCGAGGCCGCGCTCGACGTCGGTCGGGTCGTCCGGGCGCTGCGGCTGTCGTCGGTGCCACCGAAGGCCGGCGTCCCGTTCCCCGGCGCCCTCGCCGCCCGCCTCGCCGAGGCGACCACCGCGGCACTTCAGCCGATCGACGGCCCTGACCGCTGGAGCGCCGTCCTCGAGGCCGCCGCGTTCTCCCCGGTCCGTTCGCTCGTCGTTCCGACGGCACCCGCCGAGCAACGCAACGACGAGCTGCTCGCCACCGTGCGCCGGCTGGCGCCCCTTCTGCCGCAGGTCGCCGCGCTGTACGGGGTCGAGGTGCCGGCCGGCGCGGCGGTTCCCAAGCCGCTGCGTCCGACGGCACGCCGACGTGAGCCCACGCGGCGCCCGTCCGCGCCGGGCGACGAGAAGCGCCGTCGCGACCAGCCCACCACGGAGGGCGCTTCGGGTGCGGCGACCGGATCCCCGCCCACCGACGACACGCCGGCGGCGGAGCCGGCCCCGGCCGCCGCCGATCCTCCTGGCGACAGCGAGTCCGCGGCGAGCGAACCGGAGCCCCCCGGCGACGACGATCCACCCGCCGCGCCACCCGCATCGCCGGACCCCGCGCCCGGCTGATCCCGCCGACGGTTCGTCCGCCGCCCGGACGACTTCCTACGATCGACACGATGTCAGACGTCGTCACCTACGAAGCGACCGGCCGTGTGGCGGTCATCACGCTCAACCGGCCCGAGGCGCGCAACGCCGTCAACGGGGCGCTGGCAACCGGCCTCGAGTCGGCGGTCGACCGGCTCGAAGCGGACGACGAGCGCTGGGTCGGCATCCTGCGCGCCAACACCGAGGGCCAGGAGCGTCCGGTGTTCTCCGCCGGCGCCGATCTGAAGGAGATCAATGCCGGCAACGGCGCCGCGCTGCACACGGAGCGAGGCGGCTTCGCCGGCTTCGTCTACCGCGAGCGGCGTAAACCGGTGATCGTGGCCGTTGACGGACTCGCCACCGCGGGAGGTTGCGAGATCGTCCTCGGCGCCGATCTCGTGGTCGCCACGACCCGGTCGGCGTTCGGGCTGGCCGAAGTCAAGCGCAACCTCGTGGCCGGTGCGGGTGGACTGTTCCGGCTGCCACGCGCCGTTGGCCAGGCCACGGCGATGGAAGCGATCCTCACCGGAGAGCCGATCCCCGCAGATCGGGCGTTCGCGCTCGGCATGGTCTCCCGTCTGGTCGCGCCGGGCGAGGCCGACGCCGAGGCACTCCGGCTCGCCGAGCAGATCACCCGATCGGCGCCGCTCGCCGTGTGGGAGAGCCGTGCGATCGTCAGGGCCGCCGCCTCCGAGGACGACGAGACGCTCAAGCGGATGACCGACAAGGCGATGGGCGTGGTCATGCACTCCGCGGATCTCGCCGAGGGTCTGACCGCGTTCATCGAGAAGCGCGCGCCGCAGTGGACGGGCCGCTGAGTCCCGTTCTGACGTTCGGAACACGCCGGATCGCGCTGATTCCAAACGACAGAACGGCTATCGGTCCAGTCGACGCGACACCGTGATCAGGCGAGCCGTGATCCCCGCCCGCTCGTAGAGGTTCTTGGTCTCGCGGTCCCCCGGCAGCGCCTGACCCTCGAGCACGCTTGCCCCCGCCGAGCGGGCCTCGTCGGCGGCGGCGGCGAGGAGCGCGTCGCCGAAGCCGAGCTCGCGGGCCGCCGGCGTGACGAAGACCTGGTCGATCCGGCCGATCTCGCCGCTGACGTCGAGCACCAGGTACCCGATGACGACATCGGCGCCACCGGGGGCCACGGTCTCGTCGGGATGATCCAGCACGGCGACGAAGACCGTCCACGCGCCCAGCGCGTCCACCCATCCGGCGCTGATTTCGGGGTGCTCCTCCAGCCATCGACCCCCGCCGCGGGCAGCCACGAGCTCGCCTCGCGCCTCGGCTTCGAGCGCGCGCAAGGCATCGACGTCGGCGGGACGGGCCGGCCGCACGATGGGGTCGATCATGTCGGAGTGGTGGCTCCCAGCAGCTGGTCGATGCGGCCGAGCACGGTACGGCGCCCGCGGTGGGCGACTTCGAAGCGCCGAACCTCGCGCAGCTCGGCCGGATCGAGGTTGGCGAGCCGGGCGACGACGTGGCTCGCGGCGAGGCTCTCGTACTCCTCGATCGGGAGTTGGACGGCGGCGGGAGCGGACGGATTGGTGAGCGACTCGTCTGGCGCCGCCGGCGGAGCGGCGGCCGGGGCGGCGGTGCCCTCGTCGGCTGTCGGAGCCCCCGTGACCAGTTCGAGCAGGGACCGGAGCAGCTGCACCGGTTCGGCCACCCGTTCGGTCACGTGGCCCATGCGCCCGCCGACGCACTGATTGACGCGGGCAAAGGCGGCAACTGGCACCGCCAGCGCGGCCTCGATCAACGCCCGCACCCGTCGCTCGACCTCAGCGCGAACCGGGTCATCGGGTGCGCTGCTCATCGCTCAGGTGAAGATCGGGCAGGCGTCGTCACCGACCGGGCAGGTCGGCGCCGACGCCCGCACGAGCAGAAAGCATTGCGGGCACAACTGCTCGTCCGCCCGCTTGGGCTGCAGCCGGTTGCCGCCGTCGGCGCGATCCTCGGGCTCGTCCTCTTCCTCGTCCTCGTCGTCGTCATCGTCGGTGGTGACGAGACGGTCCTTGAGGATGCGATCGAGGTCGGCCTCGACGTCGTCCGGCGAGAGCAGATCGTCGTCCTCGTCCTCCTCCTCCTCGCCGGCCCGACGCTTCGCTCGCGCCGCGGCCGACTCCTCCTCGTCGGCCTCCTCCTCTTCTGCTTCTTCCTCCGCCTCCTCGGCCGCTACGGGTTCGTCGTCGTCTTCGAGTGCCTCGAAGTCCTCCTCTTCCTCGAGATCCTCCGCGTCGGGGCCCTCCTCCAGCGCGGTGTCGTCCTCGTCCTCGGTGTCGGTACCGGCGCCGTCTTTGATGTCGTCGTCGTCAGCCATGTCGTGCTTCCTCACCCCGTCCGTCGTCGCGGAGCCATTACCTCGCCGTTTACGCGGCCGGAGCATAGGGGCGCCGTCCCCCGGGCCTCAGTCCGGGTTTTGTGACAACCGTCACACCACAACGTCGGCGGTCATCCGCGGCGCGCCTCGGCACGCCGCTCGGACGCCAGTCGCGCCAATTCCGGAGCGTCCGTGGTGAGGTGGGTCATCGCCTCGGCGACGACCCGGTGCCCGGCCTGCTCGGCGATCAACCGATGCATGTCGAGCACGATTCGTCGATACGCCGGATGGCCCTGCGCGCCGGAGCGCAACTCGAGCAGGTGGATCGCTTCGCGGGCGTTGAACTGCATCACGAACCGCAGCCGGTAGGCCATCGAGACCGCGTACGCCGCCTGCTCCGAGAAGTCGCCGACGAGTACGTCGTACAACTGCGCGGACCGGGTCATCGCGTCGTCGAACGGTGCCGTCTGCCCGGCGTCGTCGACCAACTCCGGGCGCACGTATCCGTGCCGCGGGCTGAGCGGCTGCCATTCGATGGTCAGCAGGCGGTGCCGTTGGAGATCGCGGAACGCGCCGTAGTCGGCGAGCACGTCGAAGCGGTAGTCGATCCGCTCAAATGCCCGCCCCGGCTTGTGGCGGCGATTCTCCCGCTCGCCGACATACGCCCGCACCAGGGCCAGCCGTTCGGCTGCGCCGAGGCGGGCGACCTTGTCGAGGAGCTGATCCTCCGACAGATGCGAGTGCGGGTAGCAGATCGCGGCGAGCAGCTTGTTCTCGGCGTCGGGATCGAAGTCGACGAGGGTCACCGCGTCGGTGAGTGTCGCCGGTTCCTCGGCGAACAACGAGTCGACCAGCTCGGCGGTGCGTTGGCGGGTCGTCGCGAGGTACGTCGACCACCGGCCACCCCGGTCGGGCAGATCGACTCGACGGAGGAAGCTGGGGATGACCTTGCGCAGTTCGTGGAGCATCAGCTCGCCGCACTCCCTGGCTTCGGGGAGCGCGTGGGCGCGCAGGCGCAGCAGGAGAGCCTCGAAGGCCTGCCCGCTGCCGTAGATCCCCACGTTGGCCAACGACGCCGCGGGCAGGATGCCGCGGGCCGAGTCGAGGGCCTTGGCGCGCGTCGCCTGGCGGTAGACCAATTCGCTGTCGGCCGGATCCCGCGCCACCGTCGCCCGCACGTGGTCGGTGACGCCGGTGAGAACCTGGCCGTAGGCGTCGAAGATCCGGTCCATGTCACCGACGTACCGGGTGCCGAACCGGCTGCCGAGGATCGCCGGGTCGCGGTAGAACCGGTAGCGACCTCCGACGCGGTTGTCGTAGGCGATGTAGCGGGTGCTCTGCTCGAGGTAGCTCATCAGCCGTCCCCACTCGAGCGCCTTGGTCAGCACGTTGGACGACTGCTCGCACGCCACGTGCACCCCGCCCAGCTGCGCCACGGAGTCGTCCCCGTACTCGACGAACACCTTCTCGTAGAGATCCTCGGCCCGCTGAAGGCCGACGGTCGCGTCGACGGTGTGGTCGCCCGAGATGTCGAGCTCGCCGACGAACTCGTCGATGAACAGCCGGCGGAGGCTCTTCGGGCTGCGGCTGTAGCGGGCGAAGAGCGCCCCCTTGACCACCTCGGGCAGGTTGACGAGGGCGAACACCGGCCCGTCGAGGTTGGTGAAGTAGCGCCGCAGCACGTCGGCTTCCGCGGGGCTGAACGCCTCTGGGACGTACGCACTCACGATCGCGCCTGCTTGCTGCGAGCGACGGGGCGCCAGCCGAGGAGCGGCCAGCAGCTGCGCAGGCAGTATGTGGCGTGGCCGGGGAACGCCATGACGTTCACGGCGGGCGATCCTAAGTGTTGGCACGCCCGCGGCCGGGGGATGCCGCCCTACCTGCGATTGAGGGTTTCAGTGCCGGAGGATGATCTTGCCCAGCTGTTCGCCGGCCTCCAGGCGGCGCCAGGGCTTTGGGGTACTCCGAGAGCTCGATGACCTCGTCGACGCGTACCTCCAGGCCTTGGGCCATCAATCCCGTGACCTCGGCGAACTCCTGGTAGCTCCCCATCGAAGAGCCGATGATCTCGTGCTGCTTGAAGAACAGACGGGGCAGGTTGAGCGTCACCTCCGCCCCGGACGTGCCGCCGCACACGACGAGGCGCCCACCGGCGTTCAGCGCCCGCACCGACTTGTCCCACGTCGCCGCGCCGACGCTCTCGACGACGACGTCAGCCTGGACAGGCCACCGCTCGGCGGCCGAGTCGATCGCCGCGACCGCACCCATCGCCAGCGCCTCGGCCCGCTTCGACTCGTTCCTGCTGGTGGCGACGACCTCGGCGCCGAACTGGCGAGCGATGGCGAGGGCGGCACACGACACGCCCGAACCGATCCCGACCACGAGCACCGTCTGGCCGGCGGACAGGCGGGCCCGGCGCAGCATGCGGTATGCCGTCAGCGACGCCAGCGGGTAGGCCGCGCAGTCCTCCCACGTCCGGCCGGGCGGACGGGGCACGACGTTGCGGGAAGGGGCGACGGCGAACGTTGCGTGGCCACCCCACATGTGCTCGCCGTAGATCGCGAAGCCCGAGCCCAGCGGACTCTCGTTGCCGAGGGCCACGATGTCCGCGACCGGTGAGACACCTGGGTTGACGACGACCTCGTCGCCAGGCGAAAGACTCGTCACGGCGTCGCCGACGGCGTCGATCACGCCGGCCACGTCGCACCCAGGGACGTGCGGAAGCGGGGGCTTGGGGAGGCCGCGAGTCACCCACAGATCCATGTGGTTGAGCGCGCTCGTCACGACCCGGATGCGGACGTCGTCCGGGCCGAGCTCCGGTGGCTCGAGCTCGCCCCACCGGTACACGCCCGGCGACTCGTCGAGGATCCATGCGTCCAATTGCACGCTCCTAACTGTCGAGCTCAGATGTGGATCGTGGCCCCGTCGGCCTCCACGGTGACGCCGAGCGAGCGTACGGTGCCGACGTCGACGCCGTCGAGCCACAGCCGGCGGGCCGGCTCGAACGCCCACGCCGTCACGGCGACGCGGCTCGTGTCGATCGCCGGATGCGGCACGTAGGTTCCGGTCGGCAGCCGCCGCCACGCCTGCCACCGAGCCCGCAGGCCGAACTCCGAGTGGACCTCGACGATCTCGGCCCGCCCGTCGTTCGGATGGGCCCGTGGGGCGACCTCCCAGCGACCGATCCGGTCGGCGTTCATCACCGCGGTGATCGGTCCGCGCCACCACCCGGTCTTCCCTCCGCGGCGGGCAACGGCGTGGGAAACGGCGACGAACTGGCGGCCGTCGGCGATGAGGCGGAGCACGTCGATCGGGAGGCGCTGGAGGCCTGGCCCCGAGGACGGACCACCGAGCGTCCTGAGCAGGTCGCCGCCGACGATGCGGAGCGGGCGCCGTTCTCCACGGCCGACGAGGCGCGCCAGTTCGGAGTCGGTGGCGACCGACAGCAGGTTCGGCGGTACCGGCACGGCCTCGCCCCAGGCTTGCCCCCGCCGTATTGTCATTGCTCGACCCTTTCGATGTTGCGAGCGAGCGAGCGAGGCAGAGGCGAGCGAGTGAGCGCCAGCGAACGAGCGGCTAGACGCGGCCTGCGTGGCCGGGGAACGCAGTGACGGCCTGCGTGGCCGGGGAACGCCATGATCGTCACTGCTCCACCCGTTCGATGACGTCGCCCCCGCCGACCACCGCATCGGCGACGACCCCGCGGAACGCCAGCCCGCTCACCTCACGGGCGCGTTCGCGCGTCGCCGGGTCGGGAGCGACGAGCGCGAGCTGGCGGGCCAGGTCGACGAGCTGCTTCATCGTGCGGACGAAGTCACCGCCCGTGACCTCCTCGCCGGCAACGACGTCGGCCAAGCCTTCCCCGGCCACCCAGGCGTACGCGGCAGCGGCGAAGCCCGGATCCGGCGGTCGGTGCTCGGCCAGCCCGGTCGCCCGCTCGTCGGCCGCGAGGTCCTCGCTCGTGGCGAGGATCCGACGCCATCTCGCCTTGACGTCCGCCGACGGGAACCAGGGCGGCGGGGCCGGCTCCGGACTGCGGTGCTCGTACACGAACGTCGACAGCAGCCCGGCGAGGCTCGCCGCGTCGAGTGACGTGCCGTCGAGCAGACCGTGGTGGAGGCACTCGGCGACGAGGAGATCGGACTCGTGGAACACCCGGGAGAGCACCCGACCCGCGTCGGTGAGATGCCACCGGTCACCGTTGGCAGTCCCGAGATCGACCTCGACGTAGCCCCGGCGGGTCAGGACGTCGAGCACCCGGTCGAAGTCGCGCGCCAGCGAGCGGTGGTGACCCTCGACTCGTCCGCTCAACTCGACCAGCTCACGCTCCAGCCGCTCGGTCTGCGCGGCGGCGCGCATCCGGGTACGGAGATCGGGGTCCGCCTCGACGGGGTGCGGACCGGTCGCGGTCCGCTCCCCCGCCGCAGGGCGCCACTCGTCGAGCCTCGCCCGGTCGAGCGCTCGGGCGACCTCGCGGCGGTACTCGACCCGGTTGGGGCTGAACGTCGCCGGCAGCCGGATCGTGCCGACGGGACGCGGGACGTCGTCGAAGTCGTCTGCGGTCAGGAGCAACAGCTCGACCGCGTTTGGTGACGGTGGTGAGGCGCAGCCCGCCCTTGCGGTGCGCACTGGCCACCACCGCGACCGGCCCTCGGTAACGCCCCTTGGCGGCGTGGACGACTTCACCCGGACGCAACCGTGCGAGGCCGACCGCCACCCTGTCGTTGCGCCCCCGGCGGCGCGCGCGCATCGCCTCCACGGCTCGTCGGTAGTCCCACACGTCGCCGTAGGGGCTTTCCGCCTGCCGGCGGGCCTCGGCCAGGTTCGCCCGCACCCGCTCGAGTCGCGCCTCGAGACGGACGACGTCGCGGTCGGCCTGGTACTGCGCGTACGAGAGGTTGAGCAGATGGTGGGCCTGCTCGCTGGTGTACGTGCCGACGAGGTTGGCGGCCATGTTGTACGTCGGGCGGAAGGCCGAGCGGAGGTGGAACGTCCGGCTCGCGGCGAGTGCGGCGACTTGCTCGAACGGAACGAACGGGCTCCACAGGACGACGGCGTGGCCCTCTTCGTCGATCCCCCGCCGGCCGGCCCGGCCGGTGAGTTGCGTGTACTCCCCTGCGGTCAGCGACTCGTGGCGGTCTCCGGTGAACTTGGTCAGCTTCTCGATCACCACGGTCCGCGCCGGCATGTTGACGCCGACGGCGAGGGTCTCGGTGGCGAAGACGACCTTGATCAGCCCTTCGATGAAGCATGCCTCCACGGCTTCCTTGAACGCCGGGACCATGCCGGCGTGGTGGGCGGCGATCCCGGCCTCGAGCTGGGCGAGGAACTGCCCGTAGCCGAGGATGGCGAGGTCATCGTCGGCCATTCCCTCGAGCCGGGCTTCGACGATCTCCCGGATGCGGTCGCGCTCGGGGCCGGTCGTGAGCCGCATGCCAGCGGCCAGGCACGTTCGGGCGGCTTCGTCGCACTGGTTGCGGCTGAAGATGAACACGATCGCCGGCAGCAGCTGGCGCTGCTCCAGCAGGTCGACGGTCTCGACCCGACCGGGCGTGTAGAGGACGCGGCGCCCGCTGCCCGCGCTGGTCGTTGGTGGCGGGAGAAACGCCCGTGGCGCACCGCCGAGGCGTCGAGGCGGGCGGCCTCGGGGTTGGCGCGCCCTCCGTCGAAGGTCTCCAGGAGGTGCAGCCGGTCGTTCGTGCGGTCGCCTACGAGATATCGGTCGTGCAGGCGCACCGGGCGGCGTAGCTCGACGACGGGGGTCGTCGGCCCGCGGACGGTCTGGATCCAGGCGGCCAGCTCACCGGAGTTGCTCACTGTTGCCGAGAGGCACACGAGGCGGACGTGGGCGGGCAGGTGGACGATCACCTCCTCCCACACCGGGCCGCGATAGGCGTCCTGCAGGTAGTGGACCTCGTCGAGCACGACGAGCCCGAGGCGCTCGAGTGCCGGCGATCGGGCGTAGATCATGTTGCGCAGGACCTCGGTGGTCATCACGACCACGGGGGCGTCGCCGTCGATCGAGTTGTCGCCCGTGAGCAGCCCGACCTGCCCGGCCCCGTAGCGCTCGCCGAGGTCGCGGAACTTCTGGTTCGAGAGCGCCTTGAGCGGAGCGGTGTAGAAGGCCCGCCGGCCCTCCCGCAGCGTGGTCTCGATGCCGTACTCGGCCACGACGGTCTTGCCACTGCCGGTCGGCGCGGCCACGACGACATGGTGGCCGGCATCGAGCGCGTCGAACGCCTCCAGCTGGAAGCGGTCGAGCGTGAACGGGTACGCGGCGACGATCTCGGCACGGTCGGCGCCCACCAGACAAGTCTCTCAGGCCGTAGCGGCTTCGCGTTTCTCGCTTGCGGCGTTGGATGAACATGCCGATGCCGATCGAGATGAAGTACAGGAAGAGCATCGGGACGGCGAGGGCGAGCAACGAGATCGGGATCGCCCGACGGCGTGATCACCGCGGCGACGGCGACGATGCCGATGATCGCGTAGCGCCAGGCGCCGAGCAGCTGCTGGGGGGTGACGACGCCCACCAATTGGAGGAAGACGAGCAGCACCGGGAACTCGAAGCCGACTCCGAACACGCCGACCATGAGCATGACGAGGCGGACGTACCTGCTCACCTGGAACGCCTGCTCGACGTCCTCGCCCGACCACGAGATCAGGAACTCCAACGCCCGCTCGAGGGTCAGGTAGGCGAGGGCGGCGCCGAGCAGGAACAACCCCACCGACGACGAGGATGAACGGGATCGCGTACTTCTTCTCCTTGGCGTGCAGGGCGGGGACGACGAAGCGCCAGATCTGCCACATGAGCACGGGCAGGGCGAGGATGATCCCGCCGTAGCTGGCGATGCGCAGCCGCGTGACTCAACCCTTCGACCGGGTCGAGGACGACGAGCTCCGGCTCACCGCTCGCCGAGGTGACCGCCCCGCAGAAGTCCCCACCCGCCGCGCGCACAGGTCACGGTAGGGGCCGAGCAGGAAGTCGAGTACGGGGTCGTAGAAAGCGATGATGAGGATCGCGAACAGGGCGACCGCCAGCGCGCAGCGGATGATTCGGACGCGCAGCTCGGCGAGATGCTCGGTGAGCGTCATGACGTCGTCAGGAGACTTCAGCGCCGGCCGCGACGGACCGCGCCGGAGTGCCGGGCTCATTGGTTCGATCCGGCCTCGTCCGCTGGGTGCTGCGATCCGACGTCCCCACTGAGCGTGCGCGTGACGACATCCTCCGGCGCCGCCTCGGTGCTCTCCTCGTCGTTGAGCGCCGCGTCGAGGACGTCGTCGGGCCCGTCGTCCGGCCCGTCGGTCCGGACGCCGTCTCGCCGGCTCGACGACGGACGGCGACGTCTCTGCGGGCGTGGGGGGGGCCGCAGCCGGGCTCGGTCGGGGACCCGCCGCGCGGACTTCGCCGTCGCGCCCTTCTTCTTGTCGCCGCTGAAGTCCGTGGCGTCGCGCAGCATGTCGGCCGTCCCGCGCAACTCCTCCATCGGCTCGTCGATCACGCTGCGCACCTCGGACTGGAAGCTGTTCGCCATCTTGCGCAGCTCCGAATAGGCCCGACCCGCCTTGCGCATCGCCTCGGGGAGCTTCTCCGGCCCGAGGATGACCAGGGCCAGCAGCAGGATCACAATGATCTCACTGCCGGACAGGTTGAACACGCGGCGCAGTCTACGGTTCGGTGCTCACCGGGTTCCGGCGAGCACTCCGGGCTGAGCACATGGCGTTTGTTCGGCGCCCACCGTGGCGGCAGATTGCCTGGCATCATCCCACGTCGTGCAACAACGGCTGCCGTCGCTGCTGGCGCGGCCCATCGCCTTCGCCCACCGCGGGGCCCGGGCACACGCCCGGGAGAACACGCTCGACGCCTTCATGCTCGCCCTCCGCCTCGGTGCTACCGGGTTGGAGAGCGACGTCTGGCTGACTGCGGACGGGGTCCCGGTGCTCGATCACGACGGCGTCGTGCGCACGGGGCGGACCGTCCGCAGCCGGCGGCCGCTGACGTCGTTCCTGCGAGCCGAGCTGCCCGACCACATCCCGGCGTTGACAGACCTGCTCGCGCGGTGCGGCACCGGCTATCACCTCTCCCTCGACGCGCAGCACCCGGAGGCTGGACCCGTCGTCATCGCCGTCGTGCGGGAGGTGGCGCCCGAGCTGCTCCCCCGGCTCTGGCTGTGCCAGGACCGCCTGTCCGACTCGATCGAGCTACGGCAGCTCGACCCCGACGTGCGGCTGGTCGACTCCACGCGCCTCGCCCGGCTCAAGGAGGGCCCGGAGCGCCGGGCCGCCACCCTGGCCGCCGAAGGAATCGACGCGATCAACCTGCACCACACCGACTGGACCGGCGGGTTGACCACGCTCTTCCACCGCTTCGAGCGGGTCGCCCTGGCGTGGGACCTGCAGTACGAGCACGTTCTCCGCCCGGCGCTGCGGATGGGGCTCGACGGCGTCTACAGCGACCACGTCGACGTGATGGTCGACGCCTTCACCGCCGAGCTCGGCGGTCCTCCCTGACCCCAGCCCGGGTTCAGAGCCACTGCCAGTGGCTCTGGGGCCAGAAGACCACGAAGGCCCGGCCGACGAGGTCGTCCTCCTCGATCGGGCCGAGGGCCCTGCTGTCCTGGGAGCCGCCGCGGTTGTCCCCCATCACGAAGACGTGCTCCTCCGGGATGGTGATCGGAGCGAGATCGCCGCCGCAGTTGCCGGGTGTGACGACCTCCGGGTCGAGGTACGGCTCCTCGAGCTGCTGCCCGTCGATGAGCACCTGGCAGCTGCGCACCTCGATGGTCTCGCCAGGCAGGGCGACGACCCGCTTGATGAGATCACGGTCGGCGATGCCCCGTCCTTCTCCGGCGTCCTGATGCAGCACGACGACGTCGCCCCGGTTGGGGTCGTGCAGCCGGTACGACAACTTGTTGACGAACACACGGTCGTCGTCGTGCAGTGTCGAGAACATCGACGTGCCATCGACGACGAAGTGCGCGAGCACGAACGTGCGGACGAAGAACGCCACCAGCAGCGCGACGACGATGACGACCGCCCAGTCGAACAGCGCGCGGTGGCGCTTGAGCGCTGACTGCTCCGCGGTGTCGTCGTCGTCGTCCTGCTCGTCGTCGACCACCTCGCCGTCGAGGATAACTCCCTCGGTGATATCACGGGCCTCGTCGGGGGACCCGTCGTCGAGGATCTCGGCGTCGACGACGTCGTCGTCGTCGGATCGGCGGGCCGTCCGTTGAGCAACGGGTCGATCGACTCCCTCATTCGCGGTGTCCGGTCACAGTGAATCGATCAGCTTCTCGACCCGCTCGTCACGGCTCTTGAACGGGTCCTTGCACAGCACGGTGCGCTGCGCCTGATCGTTGAGCTTCAGGTGCACCCAATCGACGGTGTAGTCGCGCTTGCGCTCCTTGGCTCGGCGGACGAACTCGCCGCGCAACCGGGCCCGCGTGCTCTGCGGCGGCACGTCGGTGGCCGTGTCGATGTCGGCGTCGGTGCACAGTCGCTCGACCAAGCCGCGATCCTGCAACTTGTAGAACGGGCTGCGCCCGCGAGACACATCGTGGTACTGCAGGTCGAGCAGCTGCACCCGTGGATGCCCGAACGGCAGGCGGTGGCGCTCGCGGAAGGCCTCGAGCAGCTTGAACTTGATGACCCAGTCGACCTCGCGATCGAGCTTCAGCGGATCGTTCTCGATCGTCGACACGCAGTGCTCCCACATCTCGAGGGCCCGCTGCTCGAGGGGCGGGAACCCTTTCGTGTCGGAGTAGCGCAGCGCCCGGTCGAGGTACTCCCGCTGGATGTCGAGGGCGCTTACCTCACGGCCGTTGCCGAGGCGGACGTTGCGCCGGCAGGACGGGTCGTGGCTGATCTCGCGGATCGCCCTGATCGGGTTCTCGAGGGTCATGTCGCGCAGCACCACACTGCGATCCTCGAGCATGCGCAGCATGCAGGCAGCCGCGCCGACCTTGACGAAGGTGGTGTACTCGCTCATGTTCGAGTCGCCGACGATGACGTGCAGGCGGCGGAACCGCTCGGCGTCGGCGTGTGGCTCGTCACGGGTGTTGATGATCGGCCGGCTCCGCGTCGTCGCCGAGCTGACGCCTTCCCAGATGTGTTCGGCGCGCTGGGCGATCGAGTAGGTGGCACCCCGGGCGGTGTGCAGGACCTTGCCCGCGCCGGCGTAGATCTGGCGGCTGACGAGGAACGGGATCAGCACCTCGGCATAGTGGCCGAGGTCGTCGTGACGGCTGGTGAGGTAGTTCTCGTGGCACCCGTAGCTGTTGCCCGCCGAGTCCGTGTTGTTCTTGAAGAGGTAGATCGTCCCCCTGATGGACTCCTCCGCGAGGCGCTGCTCGGCCGACTCGACGAGGCTCTCCAGGATCCGCTCGCCGGCCTTGTCGTGAACGACGAGCTCGTAGAGCGAGTCGCACTCCGGCGTCGCGTACTCCGGATGGGAGCCGACGTCGAGGTACAGCCGGGCGCCGTTCTGCAGGAACACGTTGGAGCTGCGCCCCCAGCTGACGACCCGGCGGAAGAGGTACCGGGCGACCTCGTCGGGGCTCAAGCGGCGCTGACCGCGGAAGGTGCAGGTCACGCCGTACTCGTTCTCGAGCCCGTAGATCCTGCGCTCCACGTCGCCAACCTATCTGTGCCGCTGGCTACCGACGTGGCAGTTCGGAGCCAACTGTCGTTTGGGATCTGCCGGATCGGGCCGATTTCAAACGACAGAACCCGGATCTAGGGCTGGGACTCCTTCGCGGCCAGCTCAGCCTCGTGCTTGGCCACCATCTCCTCGACCGCTTTCATGTTGCGCTCGGCCAGCTGCTCGCGCCCGGCGCGGGCCCGCTCCTTCGACGCGAGCGTGGCCGCGGCGTGCCCCTGGAACTCCGGGAACACCCGCTGTGAGATCAGCTCGTAGCTGCGCTTGGTGGCCTCCGGGTTGGCCCATTCGTGAGCGAGGCACATGTAGCAGCCGAATCCGCCGGACTGCTTCTGCAGGCGTTCGATCTGCTCGCACGCCATGTCGGCAGTCCCGATCGACCCGAGTCCGGAGCTGTTGACGAACTCAACCATCTCCTTGGCCGCGTCGGCACTGCCGACGTCCATCTGCGGGAATGCCGCGGTGTGCTGGAAGTAGTCGAACCACTGGCGGATGCCGTACTCGACCTCCCGCTCCGCCTGCTCCTTGGTCTCGGCAATGTGCATCAGCCCGACGAGGCGCCACTGGGCCCGATCGGCGACCGTGCCGAACGTCGCTGCCCGCTCCTCCATCACGTCCCAGTGCAGGCCGAGGACGTCGAACCCGACGGCCTGGGTCGCGCCGATCGACAGCAGCCCGATGCCGTAGCGGCCGGCGAGGCGGGGACCGGACGGCGACGCCACTGCCGGCACGGCGATCGGGAACAGCGGATCGGAGTACGGCCGCAGGTGCAGGCGGGCGTCGGTCAGTGTCCACGTCTTGGTCTCGCTCGAGACCGGCTCGTCCGATGTCAGGAGGCGCATGATCACGTCGACGCCCTCCTCGAGGAGGGGCCGGGTCTCGGTCGGGTCGAGCCCGAGCATGATCGCGTCGGTCGGCAGCGAGCCAGGCCCGAGCCCGAGCATGAACCGGCCGCGGGTGAGGTGGTCGAGCAGCACGGCCCGCTCGGCGATCATGTACGGGTTGTGGTAGGCGACACTGATCACGCCGGTGCCGAGCTTGATGTGCCGGGTTCGCTCGGCGGCGACGCCGATGAAGATCTCCGGCGAAGCGATGAGCTCGGTGCCGGCCGAGTGGTGCTCGCCGATCCACGCCTCGTCCCAGCCGAGCCGGTCGAGGTGCTGGATCAGCTCGAGATCCCGCTCCAGCGCGAGGGTCGGGTTCTCCCCGGCTTGATGGAACGGGGCCATGAAGATGCCAAAGCGGAGACGGTCGGTCATGTCGGGCATTCTTATCCATCGGGCGCGCCGTAGCCGCCGCCTCCCGGCGTGTTGACGACCAGCACATCCCCAGCCTGTGCCTCCACCGAGTCGGCGCCGGCCATCGCAGCCACGGATCCGTCCGTCCGCTCCAGGTGGTGATGGCCGAGGGCGCCGGGCGATCCACCGGCCATGCCGTACGGCGCGACCCGCCGGTGGCTCGACAGGGTGCTCACCGTCATCGGTTCGAGGAAGCGGATCCGCCGCACCGCGCCGTCGCCGCCCCGCCACCGACCGCCGCCGCCGCTCCCTTGCCGCACGGCGAACTCCTCGACGAGCACAGGGAACCGCCACTCGAGCACCTCGGGGTCGGTCAGCCGGGCGTTGGTCATGTGCGTCTGCACCGCCGAGGCCCCGGCGAACCCTGCTCCTGCCCCCGAGCCCGATGCGACCGTCTCGTAGTACTGGTGGCGCTCGTTGCCGAACGTCACGTTGTTCATCGTCCCCGACCCCTCCGCCTGCACACCGAGCGCGGCGTAGAGGGCGCCGGTGATCGCCTGCGACGTCTCGACGTTGCCGGCGACGACAGCCGCCGGGTACACCGGCGCCAGCATCGAGCCGGCGGGGATCACGAGGCGCAACGGGCGCATGCAGCCGTCGTTGAGCGGGATGTCCGTCGCGACGAGCGTCCGGAAGACATACAGCACGGCCGCCGTCACGACCGACGACGGGGCGTTGAAGTTCGTCGCCAGCTGCGGCGAGGTGCCGGTGAAGTCGATCATCGCCGATCGTCGTTGTCGGTCGACCGTCACCCGCACCGCGATCACCGCGCCGGAGTCCGTCTCGTATTCGTAGGCGCCGTCGTCGAGGGCGTCGATGACCCGGCGGACCGACTCCTCGGCGTTGTCCTGGACGTGGCCCATGTAGGCCAGGACCACGTCCAGACCGAAGTGGTCGATCATCTTGCCGAGCTCCTCGACCCCCCTGGCGTTCGCCGCGACCTGCGCCCGCAGGTCGCCGAGGTTGGTGTCCGGGGCACGCGACGGGTACGGCGCCTCGGTCAGCTGGCGCCGGGTCTCCTCCTCGCGGAACCGGCCGTCGGACGCGAGCAGCCAGTTGTCGAAGAGCACGCCCTCCTCGTGCACATCGTGGCTGTTCGCCGGCATCGAACCGGGGGCGATGCCGCCGATCTCGGCGTGGTGACCACGCGAGGCCACGAAGAACAGGATCGACTCGGCAGTCGCACCGGACCCGAACACCGGCGTGACGACGGTGACGTCCGGGAGATGGGTGCCGCCGTGGTACGGGTCGTTGACGGCGTACACGTCGCCCGGCCTGATCGCGTCGCCTCGGCGCCGTACGACCTCCTTCACGCTCGTGCCCATCGAGCCGAGATGCACCGGGATGTGAGGAGCGTTGGCGATCAGGTTGCCCGCCGGATCGAACAAGGCGCACGAGAAATCCAGCCGCTCACGGATGTTGACCGACTGCGCGGTCGACTCCAACGCGGCGCCCATCTGCTCGGCGGCCGACATGAAGAGGTTGTTGAAGATCTCGAGCATCACGGGGTCGGCGGTCGTCCCCACGCCGGCCTCCCCCTGCGCCTGAACCCGCTCGACCAGGAGGTGTCCCGTCTCGGTCATCGCCGCTTGCCAGCCATCGTCCACGACGGTCGTGGCGTTCGCCTCGGCGATGATCGCCGGCCCGTCGACCGCGGCACCGGCCGGCATGCGCTCGCGTTCGAACAACGGCACGTCCCGCCACTCCCCTGCCGACCACAGACGCACGGTTTCCGTCTCGACGGCCGCCTCGCCGCCGCGGCCGTTGGCGACGTCGCCGAGATCCGTCAGGTCGGTCTGCTCGGTCAGCCCCGTCGCCTCCACCGAGACCGCCTCGACGATGAGGGGGCGGTCGAGGAGGAAGGAATACGTCCGTCGGTGGATCGCCTCGAACGCGGCCACCATCGCGTCCTGGTCGTCGAGCTCGACGGCCAGCGCGGTGTCGGTCCCGTCGTAGCGCAGGTGCCCCCGGGTGACGACGCCGATCGACGTCGCCGGGATTCCCTCGGCAGCCAGCTCGCCGCGGGCGACGGCGGCGAGCTCCGTGGCGACCTCGTGGACCCGGTCCATCGTCGGCGAGCCGAGCGCGGCCTCGACGGACTGCTCCCGCATGACGGTCGTGTCCGCCAGGCCGATGCCGAGGGCCGACAGCACGCCGGCCAGTGGCGGGACGAGCACGGTGCGGATGCCGAGCGAGTCGGCCACAGCGCAGGCGTGCTGGCCGCCGGCGCCACCGAACGTGGTCAACGCATACCGCGTGACGTCGTGGCCCTTCTCCACCGAGATCCGCTTCACCGCGTTGGCCATGTTCGCCACCGCGATCTGCAAGCAGCCCTCGGCGACCTGTTCGGGCGGCCGTTCGTCTCCGGTCTCCTCGCGCACCGTCTCCGTCAGCTCGATGAATCGCCGCCGGACGTGGTCGCCGTCGATCGGCTGGTCGCCACTAGGCCCGAACACCCGCGGGAAGTGCTCCGGCTGGATGCGGCCGAGCATGACGTTGGCGTCGGTCACCGTCAGCGGACCGCCGGCGCGATAGCACGCCGGACCCGGTACGGCGCCGGCCGAGTCCGGCCCGACGCGGTACCGGCCGCCGTCGAAGTGGATGATGGAACCGCCGCCAGCGGCAACCGTGTGGATGGCCAGCATCGGAGCGCGCAGGCGCACGCCGGCGACCGTGGTGTTGAACACCCGCTCGTACTCCCCGGCGAAGTGCGAGACGTCGGTGGACGTGCCGCCCATGTCGAAGCCGATCACGCGGTCGAAACCGGCGAGCTGCGACATCCGGGTCATCCCGACGATCCCGCCGGCGGGTCCGGACAGGATCGCGTCCTTGCCGCGGAAGCGCCCGGCCTCGGCCAGTCCGCCGTTGGACTGCATGAACATCACCCGCGTCCCGGGGAGCTGGCTCGCCACCGACTCGACGTAGCGCCGGAGGACCGGGGACAAGTAGGCGTCCGCCACCGTCGTGTCGCCCCGCGAGACGAGCTTCATCAACGGGCTGACCTCGCTCGACAGCGACACCTGGCCGAAGCCGACCCGCTCGGCGAGCTTGCCGATCGCCTCTTCGTGCCCCGGGTAGAGGTGGCTGTGCATGCAGACGACCGCGACCGCGTCGATCCCGTCTTCGCGAGCTCGCTGCAGCTCAACGGTCAGCTCGGCGGAGTCCAGCGGACGGAGGACCGTGCCGTCCGCGCGCAGGCGCTCGTCGACCTCGATCACCCGCTCGTGCAGCAACTCGGGCAGGACGATGTGGCGGTCGAAGATCCGTGGCCGGTTCTGGTAGCCGATGCGCAGCGCATCCCCGAAGCCTTTCGTGATGACGAGAGCGGTGCGCTCGCCCTTGCGCTCGAGCAGGGCGTTGGTGGCCACCGTCGTCCCCATCCGCACCTGTTCGATCCGGCCCGGCGGGATGGGCTCATCCGCGCCGAGACCGAGCAGCTCGCGGATGCCCGCCACGGCGGCGTCGGCGTAGCGAGCCGGGTTCTCGGACAGCAGCTTGTGGGTCAGGATGCGGCCATCGGGGGCCCGGCGCGACGATGTCGGTGAACGTGCCGCCGCGGTCTACCCAGAACTGCCAGCCGCGGTCGGCCAACTCAGTGCTCGGCGGCCTCGGCGTCGGCCTTGGTGCGGTGAACCGTGTCCGGCGGGTGCTCGGCCGGCGCGTAGAGCGAGTACAGCTTGAGCTCGATGTCGCCGGTGTTGAGCACGTCGTGCCACGTGCCGGCGGGCACGATGATCCCCCAGTCGTCCTCGACCTCGTGCTCCTCGTCGACCGAATCCTTCGACCGGCCGAAGCGCAGACGACCGCGGCCCTGCTCGATGCGCAGGAACTGGTCGAGATGACCGTGCATCTCCCAGCCGATGTCCTCTCCGGGGGCGAGCGACATCACGGTCAGCTGGAGGTGCCCGCCGGTGAAGAGGACCCGGCGGAAGTCCGTGTTCTCCAGGGTCGCCGCCTCGATGTCGGCGGCCCACCCCAGCTCGGCAACGTCTTCGCTCATGACGGTGTTGTATCCGGCGGCGAGCCACGCAGCTACCTCGTCGTCGCTGAGGCGCTGGAAGCAGCGGCGGCCGTTGCCCCGCCTGAGCAGGGCGACTTCCAGCTCCTCCGCCGGCAAGGTCCGGTCCGGACCTGCCAGCGCGGCGGCTCCGGCGCGCACCGCCCCGGCCGCGTCGAGTCCGTCGGAGTACGACTCGGCGATGCGCGTCGGCGATGGCTTCGGCGTCGCCGCCGAGCACGGCGTAGTTGCGTTGGTCCGTCACCGTCCCGTCGTACTGGATGTGGAACATCTGGTCGCCGTCGGGCGTCACTCCCACCTCGGCGACGAGGATCTCGACCTCCATCGGCTTCATCTCGTGGGTGAAGATCTGACCGAGGATCTGGGCGTACTGGTTGGCGAGGCTGCGGGCATCGACGTCGTCCCGGCTGTACTGGTAGCCCTTGAGGTCGGCCGCCCGGACACCGGCAACCCGCAGCTGATCGAACTCGTTGTACCGGCCGACACCGGCGAACGCGATCCGGTCGTAGATCTCACTCACCTTGCGCAGCGTCTCGGAGCTGTTCTCGGCGACGATCGCGAGCCCGTCGGCGTAGCGCACGGCGACGAGGGCTCGGCCACGCGCGATGCCCTTGCGGGCGTAGTCCGCCCGGTCCTTCATCACCTGCTCGGGGGCGACGTAGAACGGCATCGTCATGAGCGAAGCGTCTTCCGATGCGAGCGAGCGAGCGCCAGGGCAGACGATGCGAGCGAGTGGCGAGCGCCAAATGCGAGCGAGCGAGCGCCAGCGAGCAGCGAGCGGCCTGCGTGGCCGGGGAACGCAGTGACGGCCTGCGTGGCCGGGGAACGCAGTGACGCTCGTCATGAGGGGATGCCCCCGGTCTCGGTCACCCCTGCCGGCTCCTGGCGGAGGGCGTCAGCGATGGCCTCGTAGCGCTCGGCCAGCTCGTCGTCGCCGAGGCGGACGAAGCCGTCCGCCGTGACCGTGGCGACGACGGGGTAGATCCCCCGCAGCGCGTCGGGGCCGCCGGTGGCGGAGTCGGCGTCGGCCGCTTCCCACAGCGCCCGGCAGGCCAGATCGAGGGCCGCGGTGCGCTCGAGACCCTCGCGGTATCCGAGCTTGACGACGGTTCCGGCGTGCAGGCTCCCGGATCCGGTCGCGACGAACTCGCGCTCCTCGTAGCGACCGCCGGTGATGTCGTAGGCGAACAACCGGCCGAGTCGCCGGCGCAGGTCGTACCCGGCGAAGATCGGCACGACGCCGAGGCCCATCATCGCCGCCTGGAGATTGCCGCGGATCATCAGCGACAGCTGGTTGGCCTTGCCCTCCAGGCTGAGCGGAGTGCCTTCGACCTTCTCGTAGTGCTCGAGCTGGAGCTGGAACAGCCGCACCATCTCCATCGCCGGGCCGGCAGCCCCGGCGATCGCCACCGCGCTGTGCCGGTCGGCCTCGACCACCTTCTCCATCGTGCGGTGACTGATGAGGTTGCCCGCCGTCGCCCGGCGGTCGCCCGCCATCACCACGCCATCGGCGAAGCGGAGCGCGACACAGGTGGTGGCGTGCGGTACCTCGGCGAGGGAGGTGGCGTCGCCCCTGAACTCAGGCTGCGGCGCGCCGGTGCGCCGCAGCAGCTCGGGAACTCGACCCCGGGTCGTCGCCCGGGGTGAAACGGGCATGCTCACGAGCCGCGTGCTCCGATGCGAGCGGCCGAGCGCCAGCGAGGGCGCGGTGACCCACGGCCTGCGTGGCCGGGGAGCGCAATGAACGGCATGCTCACGCCGTCTACTGCCCACCCTTCTGGACATAGGACTTGACGAAGTCCTCGGCGTTGGTCTCGAGCACCTCGTCGATCTCGTCGAGGAGGTCGTCGAGCTCGGCCTTGAGCTTCTCGCCGCTCTCCGACACGGGCGGGGCGGTGTCGACCACCTCGGCCTCGACCTCAGTGGTGCGGGGGGTTTGCTTCTGCTTGTGGGTTCGTTCGGCCATGGTCCCTGGGGGCCTCCTTCGCTGACCGTGCTCGTCGCCTGCTGGGACCTACGAACCCAGCCGGTCGAGGAGCTCGGCAGCGCTATCGCTCTCGTCGATCAACCTAGCCACGTGGTCGGCGGTTCCGCGCAGCGGCTCCATCATCGGGACCCGTCGCAGCGGCTCGCGGCCGACGTCGAACACGATCGAGTCCCAGTTGGCCGCCACGATCTCGTCGGCGTACTTGGCGAGGCAGCGCCCGCGGAAGTACGCCCGCGTGCTGGTGGGCGGCTCGGTCACCGCGCGCGCGACCTCCTCGTCGGTCGATGAGGGTCTCCAAACCGGCCCGCTCGGCGAGCCCCTTGCCTCTGCGCAGGTCGTGGTACTGCAGGTCGATCGCCTTCAGCCGCGACGATCCGGGCGCGAGCCCGTGGCGGTCGGCGTAGCCCTCGACCAGCCGGCGCTTGGCGATCCAGTCGACCCACGGCGGCGATCGAGTCCGGGTCGTGCTCGAGCCCGGTCAGGACGTGCTCCCAGCGGGCCAGCACGTCCACGCCGATCGCCTCGTCGACGCACGCGAGCCCGTGTGAGCGCTCGTACTTGCGGGCCCGCTCGAGGAGCCCCCACTGCACCTCGAGCGCGGTGACCCGACGGCCGTCGCGGAGCATGATCGTGCGGGTCAACGTCGGGTCGTGGCTCACCTGCCTGATCGCGGCGACCGGATTGGCGAGCAGCCAGTCCTCGCCGAGGGCATCGTCCTCGATCATCGCCAACACGATCGCCGTCGTCCCGATCTTGAGGTAGGTGGCGATCTCGCTCATGTTGGCGTCGCCGACGATGACGTGGAGGCGGCGGTACTTCTGGGCGTCGCAGTGGGGCTCGTCGCGGGTGTTCACGATCGGCCGCTTCAGCGTCGTCTCCAGCCCGACCTCCTCCTCGAAGAAGTCGGCCCGCTGGCTGAGTTGGTACGGCACCTGATCGGTGGGTACGCCCGGTAGCTCGCACCCACCTTGCCCGACCCGGCAGTACACCTGGCGGGTGACGAAGTGGGGGGTCACCTGGGCCACGATGCGGCCGAACGGCGTCTCCCGGGCGAGCAGATAGTTCTCGTGGCAGCCGTAGCTGTTGCCCTTGCCGTCGGAGTTGTTCTTGTAGACGACGACCTCGGCCCCGCCGTTGGGACCGTGGCCAGCTTGGCGCCGGCGTGGGCCATGCTGAGCCGGATGATCTCTTCGGCGGCCCGATCCCAGCGCACCGCCTCGCGGGCGGTGGCCACTTCGGGGATCGAGATCTCCGGGTGGGCATGGTCGACGTAGTAGCGGGCGCCGTTGGTGAGCACGGCGTTGACGAGCGTGGTCTCGACCTCGGGGGCGAGCGAGTCGTCGAGCGAGAAGCCGCGGGCGTCATTCGCCGGCTGCTCGTCGTCGAAGTCCCACCCCACCCGGCCGGCGCGGCGGCTGGTGGTGGCGGCGACGTAGGCGTTGATCAGCAGGGAGGATGCCGAGACCGGGTTGTTCTCTCCGCCGCGCACGACGATGCCGTACTCGGTCTCGATGCCGCAGACCTTCGGCAGCGCCATGGCCGGACCCTATCCCGGTTTGCGCGTCGCGCCGGACCGGACCGGATCGGAGGCCGCCGCTGCCGGCCGTCCGAGTGGCCAGGGCGAGTCCCGTGAGCTACAGATATTGGCCGGTCGCGACACGCTCGATCGCCCTCCCGCCGCTGGGCCCTTCGTCGCGACCGTCGCTGAGCAACGTGCGGATGAACACGATGCGCTCGCCCTTCTTCCCCGAGATCTTCGCCCAGTCGTCGGGGTTGGTCGTGTTGGGCAGGTCCTCGTGCTCCTTGTACTCCTGCTTGATCGACGCCACCAGATCCTCGGTGCGCACGCCGCGGTCGCCGCCCTTGATCACCCGCTTGATGGCCAGCTTCTTGGCCCGGCGCACGATGTTCTCGATCATCGCGCCCGACGCGAAGTCCTTGTAGTAGAGGATCTCCTTGTCGCCGTTCTGGTAGGTGACCTCGAGGAAGCGGTTCTCGTGGCTGTCGCGGTACATCTCCTCGACGGTCGCCTCGATCATGTCGGGAACCTTGTGGTCGACCGCGATCGGGATCTCGTCGCTGAGGTAACGACCGAAGATCTGGGTCGCCGCGACCGCGTTGGGCCGCTCGATCTTGATCTTCACGTCAAGCCGGCCGGGTCGCAGGATGGCCGGGTCGATGAGGTCCTCACGGTTGGTCGCGCCAATGACGATCACGTTGCGCAGACCTTCGACGCCGTCGATCTCGGCGAGCAGCTGGGGCACGATCGTCGACTCCATGTCCGAAGAGATCCCCGAGCCGCGGGTGCGGAACATCGAGTCCATCTCGTCGAAGAAGACGATGACCGGCCAGCCCTCTTCGCTCTTCTCCCGCGCCCGCTGGAACACGAGGCGGATCTGCCGCTCGGTCTCTCCGACGTACTTGTTGAGCAGCTCGGGGCCTTTGATGTTGATGAAGTAGCTGCGCCCCTTCTCGTCCCCGGTTGCCGCGGCGACCTTCTTGGCGAGGCTGTTGGCGACGGCTTGCGCGATCAGGGTCTTGCCGCACCCGGGCGGGCCGTACAGCAGGATGCCCTTGGGAGCCGGCAGGCGGTGCTCGGCGAACAGCTCCTGGTGGAGGAACGGGAGCTCGACGGCGTCGGCGATCTGCTCGATCTGCTCGTCGAGCCCGCCGATGTCCGCGTAGGAGATGTCGGGCACCTCCTCGAGCAAGAGGTCCTCGACCTCCGGCCGCGGCAGCTTCTCGAGCAGCAGGTTGGAGCGCGGGTCGAGCCGCATCGTGTCGCCCGGGCGGAGGTGGATCCCACGGAGGGCGTCGGCGAGCTCGCACACGCGCTCCTCGTCGGCCCGCCCGACGATCAGCGCGCGGATCCCGTCGTCCATCAGCTCCTTGACGGTGACGACCTCACCGGTGGTCTCGGGGCGCCGCGCGAGGATCACGTTGAAGCTCTCGTTGAGCACGACCTCCGAGCCGCGATCGAGCGTGTCGAGGTCGATGTCGGGATGGGCGGCGACCTTCATCTTCCGGCCGCTGGTGAGGATGTCGATCGTGCCGTCGTCGTTCTTGCCGACCACGACCCCGTAGGCCGACGGTGGCTGGGTCAGCTTGTCGACCTCGTCGCGCAGCGTCGCGATGTGCTCGCGCGCCTCTCGGAGGGTGTAGCTGAGCTTCTCGTTCTGCGCGACCGCCTGGGCCAACTGACCCTTGGTCTCGAGGAGCCGCTCCTCCAGCGCGCGCATCCGCTTGGGCGCATCGGCGAGCCGGGCGCGTAGGTGGGCGATCTCCTCGCCCAGGGCGTCGACCTGGGCTCGCATCGCCTCGGTGATCTCGTCACCTGATTCGGGCACGCTGCACCTCCCTTCTGGTCGATCTGGGGGCGACGCTACACGCGCTACGCCCGGAGTGGTCGGACCACTATCTCTGGCGGGTATACGGCTCCCGACTGGTGGATGGTTCGGAGCCTTCACCCAGTCCGGATGCCGCTCGGCGATCGGGAATACGGCGCAACCGCGAGCCGCCCATGTTTCCACGCCGTGGACCGTGTAAACTCGGCCGCGAGTTCTGTGACCGAAGGAGAAGGTCTGCGCATGAAGGTCTGGATCGATCAGGATCTGTGCACGGGCGATGGCCTGTGCGAGGAGATCGCGCCCGACGTCTTCACCCTGCTCGACGACGGTCTGGCGTACGTCAAGGAGGGCGACAAGGTCTTCGCCGCGGCCAAGGGCAATGCCCAGGGCGCCGAGGGCCTCGCCGAGATCCCCGACGGCCAACTCGACGCGGTCATCGAGTCCGCCGAGGAGTGCCCCGGCGAGTGCATCTACATCGAGGCGTAACGTCGGCCTCGACTGGGCTCCGCTTCGACCGCTCTCGGCTGGCTCGCTGCGCCTAGCGGCGCAACGCTCGCCGCGCCGTTCTGATCACCTTCCGAGGAACCTCGCCGTCGTCAGGAAGCCGGTGTGGGCGACCATCCGGTGGTCGGGGCGTACCGCCTGGCCGTCGATGTGCCAGCCCCTGTGGAAGACCTCCAGCGTGCGAGCGTCGATCCACTGACCGCGTAGGACGTCGCGAGCCTGGGTGGCCTGGGTGATGGCCGGCGTGTAGGCGACGAGGATCCCGCCGGGCCGGAGCACCCGTTCTGCGTGCGCGACGACCTGCCACGGCTCGGGGAGGTCCAGGAGCACCCGATCGAACGGCCCGGCTTCGACGTCGATGCCCGTGTAGGTGTCACGGACCTCCACCCGGTAGCGGGAGAGGGCGTCATCGCCGAGGAAGCTGGCCACGTTCGCCCGGGCCCGGTTCGCGAAGTCCTCGCGGAGCTCGTACCCGACGACATTGGCGCCGTAGCGCAGCATTGTCATCGACAACGCCCCCGAACCGACGCCGGACTCGAAGACCCTGACGCCCGGCGCGATGTCGGCCAGCATGCACATCGGGGCGAGGTCCTTCGGGTAGATCACCTGCGCGCCGCGCGGCATCTCGATGACGAAGTCCTCGAGCGTCGGGCGCAGCACCGTGTACTCGGCGCCCCGGGTCGAGCGCACGACCGTCCCCTCGGTGGTCCCGACCAGATCGTCGTGGGCGACGTAGCCGGCGTGGCTGTGGAACTCCCCGCCCGCGGCGAGCGTCACGAGGTAGCGCCGGCGCTTGGTGTCCAGGAGGAGCACCCGTTCGCCGTAACGCAGCGGAACGGCCCCGTTCACGGGCAGCGCGGCCGGCGCAGGAGGCGCGCCGTCACCTGCCCCGCTTGGACCGTGGATCGATCGTCTCGATCTTCACCGCGGCGCCGGGCTCGAGGCGCGCGGTGGCGACCAGTTCCGGCTCCGACCTCAGCGCCTTGCGCATGATCTCGTGCCCGTACAGGACCAGTCCGAGGATCTGCCAGCCCCGGCGGCCCTGGATGAAGCCTCTGTTCACGCTGCGATGCCGAAGTTGCCACGGCCACAACCGTCTGCGGTAGTCCCAGAGGAACTTTAGATACTTGAACATGGCTCAGACCCGGCGGATCTCGACGAGGGTGGTCTTCTTCTTCCCGCTGCGCCGGCCGAGCAGGAATACGAGCAGCACGAGCAGGACGCCCCCGACGCCGACGACGGTCGCGATCGTGCTCTTCTTGTCGTACACCCTCGCCTGGGCGTCCTCCTGGATGGAGCGGAAACGCTGCTCGATGTCGTCGCGGGTGATCTTGGTGGGGGCAACCGCTTGCTTCGCCATCTGCTCCTCTACTTCGGTTCCTTGTTGAGTGAGTCCTTGTTGATCCGGCTGACGACGATCGCGATCAGACCGAGACAGACGAGGAGCACGATCACGTACGACAACCACGAGAGCGAGCCGCTGGCCGACCGGACCCATTCGGTCTGCAGCAGGCGCAACAGGCCGAGCAGCACGAGCGCCAGCCCGAGGCCGAGCGTGAACGCGCCGGCCAGGCCCATCCCGATCCACCGCCCGGCACCCTGGAGCGGACCGATCGTCTCCTGTTTGGCGTAGGCCTTGACGAGGTCGACCGCGCCGGCGATGGTCGGCGGCGCCTCACGGCGCTCCGCCGCTGTCAGCTCCTCTTGCGTGGCCGTCACGGCGGACGTTCTATCACGCCGGCTCAACTGCCTCCCGCGTGGACTACGCGAGGCGGAAGCGCAGCATCGCCTCGACGTCGTCGAGCGCCTCGGCGAGGAGATCGAGGCGCTCCGGCGGGTGAGGGCGCGCACAACAGCCGGTAGCGATCGGCCGGCCCGAGCGGCGCGAGGCCGGACAGGTGGTACGAAGCGAGGAGCGGGTCCGTCGCTGATCGGCAGATCGCTCGGCACCTCGCCGAGGCGAGCCGCCAGGTCGAGGACCTCGCGCAGCCTCGTGGTCGCCGCCGGCCACCCGGTCGGGCAACTCGGGCGCGTCCGGATCGACGTCCCGCCACTCGTCGACATCGGCCAGTGGATAGGGATCGTCGGGCAACCACGCGTTCACGCGGAACCGCCGAGTGCCGACCGCGACGACCGCGTAGCGCCCACCTGGCAGCGCGTCCACCTGCACCATCCGGCCCACGACGCCGACCGCGGAGCGCTGGTCACCCCCGCCCACCTCGCTCCCCCGTTCGATCAGCGTGACCCCGAACTCTGGGTCACCGGAGTCGTCGTTCAGGCAGTCGATCACGAGTTGGCGGTAGCGGGGCTCGAACACGTGCAGCGGCAGCACCCCTCCGGGCAGCAACACCGTTCCGAGCGGGAACATCGGCAGCACCGCCATCGTCGCCACCCTACGTTCTGTCGTTTGGAATCGGCCCGAACCGGCTGTTCCCAAACGACAGAACGGTTAGCGCGGGGCGAGTTCCGCTGCTGTCGGTCCGGTCGGGATAGGACGCCAAGGTGGCGGCGAGGGCGTCCCAGATCGGACGGTAGAGGCTCTGGTCGATGAGTGGGCCCGATCCGTTGAGCAACAGCGAGAACTCGATCGTCGCCCCCGCCCCGCCACCGACAGGGAGGTAGCCCGACAGCGCCTTCACCGCCGGCGGATCGGCATCGAACGGGGCGTTGCCCAGGGTGCCCGTCTTTCCCCGCAGCCGACCGGTCACCGGTGAGTCCGTGAAGACGTCGGTGAGCGTGCCGCTGCGCCCCGCAACCGGCAGGCCGGCGCCGAGCGCCTGATTCGGGCCGGAGCGGGCGAGCACGTCGACGAAGGCCGCGCAGGTCACCCGGTTCTCGTTGCTCAGCCCCGAGCCGTCGTCGAGGACGATCCCGGTGGTCGGAGTGCCCCAGCCCTCCAGCGTGGTGTGGATCGCCGCCAGGCCGGCCTCCCGCGTGCCGTCGCCGCTCACCGCAAGCCCGATCTCCTTGACGAGCAGCTCGGCGGTGTTGTTGTCGCTCATGGCGAGCATCTCCCCGACCACCGTCCGCAGCGGTGCCGAATCGACCGCCGCGACCACCTCGGGCGCGCCGTCGGCGGTCCCCGCCCGTGGCGTCCCGGCGACCGTCACCCCGCGTTGGTCGAGCAGCTGGGTGAACTCCCTCGCCGCCGCTTCGGCCGGGTCGGCCGCCCGCTGTGGATCCCCGGTCACCCGGGCGTCGTTGACCAGCAGGGCGTCGTACGGTCCCGCCTCGATCCCCCGCAGGTCGGCGGACCAGCTGGGCACGTACCACTCGTCGTCGTAGCGGGTGGCGTCCCCGACGACCGAACCGTCGACCCGCTCCACCCCGGCTGCGACCACGGCGTCGGCGAGCGCGTCGAGCGACGTCGGGTTGGTCACCGGCTTGAGGTCGTTCTCGCACCGGATAGGCGTCGCTGGTCAGCAAAGGGTCACCGCCGCCGACCAGAAAGAGGTCGCCGGCGACACCATCGGTCACTGGGTCGGTGGCCCGGACCTCGGTCGTGAAGCGGTGTCGAGGTCCGAGCACGTCGAGGGCGACCGCGCCGACGAGCAGCTTCTGGTTGCTCGCCGGGATCAGCGGGACGTCGGCCCGCGTGGCGCCCACCGGAACGCCGTCCAGTTCGACGGCGACACACGAAGTCTCGTTCAGTGTCTCCCCGAAGCCGGCGACCGCGCCGGCGAAGTCGTCGAGGCTCAGGTCGCGCGCCAACACCGCCGGCGTCCGCCGGTACGACAGCAACGGGGTGCTGAGTGGCGGAGCCGGGGCCGGCGCCGCGGCGGAGGTGCTCGGCGCGGGGTCGGCGCCGCGGGCCGCGCCATCGGCCCAGCGCCACAGCGCGAACAGCACGATCGCGGGCACGAGGGCGATCGCGCCGACAACGACGAGTGGGTGGACCGCCGGCCCGGGCCGGCTGGTCATCGGGGTTTGCCCCTGCGGGCCCAGTGACGGGCGTCGCGGTACAGGTGCCCGAGGGCGGCGACCGCGCGGTCGGCGCTGGCGTAGCAGAGCCTCCCCGTGGCGCGCACCGCGGCCGGCCCGGCATTCGCCGGATCGGCGACGGCCAGCTCTGTGGCGGTGAGGATCGGCTTGCCGGTGAGTCGGCTGAGCTCGTCCGCCGCTTCGGCAAAGCGGGCGTCCTGTCGCTCGTGGTAGGCGACGATGCGGTCCAAGCCGGCGGCTCCGGAGAACGGACCGTCGCGCATCATCCGGGCCTGGTTCGACTGGATGCCGAGCCCGAGATACACGATCGCGTGGACCTCGGGATGGGTGGCGATCGCCCTCATCACGTCGGGAATCGTGTCGCGGGTCTCCCCGCCGGCGCAGTCGACCGGGTTGTTGCGGCTCCAACGCGGCGGGAGCTGGGCATCGATCGCCGCCAGGAGGTCGGCCGGGAGCGGCAGCAGATGGAGATCGCGGTCGCGGGTGATCGCGTCCGCGGTCACGACCCCCCACCCACCGGCCGTGGTGAGCACCACGATGTTGGGTCCGGTCGGCGCCGGCTGCGTGGCGAAGGTGGCGGCGGCGTCGAACGCCTCCTCGATGGTGGCCGCCCTCGTGATGCCGGCGGCGCGGCAGGCGCCGTCGAACACCTTGTCGTCGGCGGCGAGCGCGCCGGTGTGGCTCGCCGCCGCTCGCGCCCCGCCGGCGGTCGCTCCGCCCTTCACCAGGACCAGTGGCTTGCGGGCGGCGGCGGCGGCGAAGCGATCGAAGAGCGCTCGGCCGTCGGTGATGCCCTCGAGATAGGCCAGCCCGACTGCGGTGGCCGGGTCGTCGGCGTAGTACTCGACGTAGTCAGCAACCGAGACCGCGGCGGCGTTGCCGGCCGAAACGGCGCGGCTGATCCCCACTCCGGTGGCCCGCGCGTGGTTCATGAAGCTGGAGACGAAGTTGCCGCTCTGGCTGGCTACCGCGATCCGGCCCGCCGGTGGGTACGGCGCGACGATCTGGGCGCAGAGTCCGACCGGGGTGCTCACGAGGCCCTGGCCGTTGGGTCCGGCGAGCAGGATGCCCAATTCGTCGGCAACGGCCACCAGGTCGGCTTCGGCCCGCCGGCCGTCCTCCCCCGCCTCGCCGTACCCCGCCGACGTGAGGAACGCCGCCTTGACGCCCTTCGCCGCGCAGGCGCGCAGCAGGTCGACGTTCGCCGCCGCCGGGGTGCACACGAAGACGAGGTCGATCTCCCCGGCCGGCAGGGCGTCGACGGCTGGCACCGTCGGCACGCCGAGCACTTCCTCGCCCTGCCGGTTGGTGGCGAACACCGCGCCGGCGTATCCGCTGGCGAGCAGGTTGTGGAGGGCGACGAAGCCGAACTTGCCCGGATGGGTCGAGGCTCCGGTGACGAGCACGCCGCGCGGCTCGAACAGCGCCTGCATCTGCTCCGGGGCCGGGCGCGGCCGAGTCGCCGCCGAATCGCCGGCCTCCTCACCTCCGAGGTCGACGCACTCGACGAGGGCGTCGACGGCCACGAGGTGCCCGGTCGGGGTGACGATCAACGGGTTGACGTCGACGCTCCCGATGTCCGGGCGATCGAGGGCCAGCCGACCCAGACCGTCGACGACCGCGGCCACGGCGTCGCGATCGACGGCGGCTTCGCCCCGGAACGGCCCGAGCAGGCGCTGGCTGGCCAGCTCGTCGAGCATCTCGTGCGCCGTCACCGTGTCCACAGGCGCCGGTCGGAACACCACGTCGGCGATGGCCTCGGCGAGGACGCCGCCGACGCCGAGCATCACGGTCGGTCCGAACTGGCGGTCCCGCGTCAGCCCGGCCATCAGCTCGCGGGCGCCGACGACCATCGGCGCGACGAGCAGCGACACCGCACCATCGGCGGGAGTGGCCGCGGCGAGGAGATCGACGGCGGCCCGCCGGACGGAATCCGGGTCGGCGAGACCGAGCCGGACCAGCCCGCGCTCGGTCTTGTGGGCGATCGCGTCCCCGTTGAGCTTGAGGACGACGGGGAGCCCGATGGCGAGGGCCATCGCCACGGCCTCGTCGGGATCATCGGCGAGGCGTTCGTCGACGATCGGGACGTCGTACTGCGCGAGCAGCGCCTTGGAGGCGGATTCCGACAGCGTGCGTTGACCCATCGTGGACGTCATTGGATCATCCTCCACCGATGCGAGCGAGTGAGCGCCAGCGAGCGAGCGGCCGACAACGGCCTGCGTGGCCGGGGAACGCCATGGTCGTCAGGTTGCTGGGCCCACGCTCACGGTGATCGTCTCGGCCGGCGCGAACACCCGGTCGAGGAGGCGGCGGATGTCGGCGCGGTCCCACCCGCTCCCACCGGCGGAGCTGTTCGTCGACCGGGATCACCTCGCCCCTGCGTGACGAGCATCCCGCCGAGCCGGGACATCCGGGCGCCGGTGTCCTCGAGCCCCATCTCGTACGCGCCGACGAGGTAGCCGACGGCGATGGCGAGCTCATCGTCGGTGATCCCGTCGCGGACGAGCCGGTCGAGCTCGTCGTCGATCAGGGCGCGCACCGTGTCGACGTGCTCGGGGAGCGTGCCGGCGTAGACCGACCACATCCCCGTGTCGGCGTAGTTCGAGGTCGCCGAGTAGACGCTGTAGGCGAGGCCGCGGCGCTCACGGATCTCGTCGAAGAGCCGGCTCGACAGTCCTCCGCCGAGGACGTGGTTGACGACGTCGAGCGCCTCGCGGTCCGGGTCGTCGCGGGCAACCGCCCGGCCGCCGACGACGAGGTGGACCTGCTCGGTGTCGTCGTGGATGCGCCGTCCCGGTCCCATGCCGTCGGGCTGCGCGCGGGGCACTCGCCCGTCGCCGTCGGGGAGGTCGACCAACGCCCGCTCGACGGTCGCCGATCACATCGTCGTGGCCGACGTCGCCGGCGATGCTCACGATCGTGTTGGCGGCACGGTAGTGCTCGGCGTGGAAGTGGCGGATGTCGTCGGGCGCGATCGCGCCGACCGTCTTGCGGTCTCCCGCCGTGTCCCGGCCGAGCGCGTGCCCGTCGAAGATCTCGCCGGCGAACGCGCGCATCGCGACGTCGTCCGGCGAGTCGTCGTCCATCGCCAGCTCCTCGAGGATGACCTGGCGCTCGCTCTCGACGTCGTCGTCGTCCATCAGCGAGCGGGTGAGGACGTCGCCGAGCAGCTCGATGCCGGTGGCGGCGTGCCGCTTCGGCATCCGGCAGTAGTACGACGTGTACTCCTTGGAGGTGAACGCGTTGATGTCGCCCCCGACGCGGTCGACGGTCCGCGAGATGTCGCTGGCCGTGCGCGTGGCGGTCCCCTTGAACAGCAGGTGTTCGAGGAAGTGACACACGCCGGCGAGCTCCGCCGGCTCGTCACGGGCGCCGACGGCGACCCACACGCCGATCGCCACCGACCGCGCCCCGGGACGTGATCAGTGGCGATCGTCAAGCCGTTGGCGAGGCGGGTGATCCGTTCGCTGGCTGTCACCGGTGACGGCGCCGCCCCCGGTCACGGCCGCCGCGGCCACCGCGGCTGTCGCCGCCCGTGCCGGCCCGCTCCCGCGTGGGGTCGGGCCCGAGATCGCCGAGCTCGCTGCGCAGCTCCTCGTCGAAGGAGTCCTCGAACGAGACGTTGACCACTCGATCAGTGCCATCCGCAGTCGCCGCGGCCGCGCCGTCGTCGCCGGCCTCGGAGGCGGCCGGCTCATCGCCCACGGGCGTGAGGCTGACCTTGCCCTTGTCGTCGATCTCGTCGACGCGGACGTCGAGCTCCTGGCCGAGCGAAAGGACGTCCTCGACGGCGTCGATCCGTCGGCCGCGACCGAGCTTGGAGATGTGCACGAGGCCGTCCCGCCCGGGCAGGATGTTGACGAACGCACCGAACTTGGTGATGTTCACGACCCGACCCGCGTAGACCTTGCCCAGCTCGGCCTTGGGCGGATCGACGATGGCGAGGATGGCCGCCTTGGCCTCCTCCATCCGCCAGCTCTCGACGGCGCCGATCGTGACGATGCCCTGGGCGCCGTCGTCGTCGACGTTGATGTCGGCGCCGGTCTCGGACTGGATCGTGTTGATCACCTTGCCCTTGGGGCCGATCACCTCGCCGACCTTGTCGATCGGGATCATGATCGTCGTGATCTTCGGCGCGGTGGCCGCGACCTCTTCACGTGGCGACGAGATCGCCGCGTTCATCACGTCGAGGATCTGCAGCCGGGCGGTCTTCGCCTGCTCGAGCGCGGCGGTCAGGACGTCGGCGGGGATGCCGTCGATCTTCGTGTCGAGCTGCAGCGCGGTGACCACGTCCGCCGTGCCGGCGACCTTGAAGTCCATGTCGCCGAACGCGTCCTCGGCGCCGAGGATGTCGGTGAGCGTCGTGTACTGCCCGTCGGCGTACACGAGCCCCATCGCGATGCCGGCCACCGGCGCCTTGATCGGCACCCCGGCGTCCATCAGCGACAGGCTCGACGCGCAGACCGATCCCATCGATGTCGAGCCGTTGGAGCTGAGGACCTCGGACACCAGCCGGAGCGTGTAGGCGAAGGACTCCTGGCTCGGGACCACCGGCAGGACGGCCCGGGCGGCGAGCGCACCGTGGCCGATCTCGCGGCGCTTGGGCGAGCCGACCCGGCCGACTTCGCCGTTGGCCCACGGCGGCATGTTGTAGTGGTGGAGGAAGCGCTTCTGGGTCTCCGGCGACAGGGTGTCGAGGAGCTGGTTCATCCTGCGGCATCGCCAGCGTCGTGACGTTCATCACCTGCGTCTCGCCGCGCTGGAACAGGCCTGAGCCATGGGCGGTCGACAGGACGCCGACCTCGGCCGAGACCGGCCGCAGGTCGGTGTTCCCCCGGCCGTCGATGCGGATGCCCTCCTCGACGATGCGCTTGCGCACCAGCTTCTTGGTGAGCGACCGCACGGCCTCGCGGATCTCCTTCTCGCGGCCGGCGTACTCGCCCGGCGCCTCGGCGGTGCCGGCGAGCTCGGCGATCGTGGCGTCGGCCACCTCGTCGATGGCGGCGTTGCGGTCGGACTTGAGCGGCGATCGTGACCGCGCCGGACGAGCTTGTCGGTGGCGACCCGCTCGACCGCGTCGAACACGTCGGCGGTGTAGTCGACGACGGGGGTGAACGCGATCGGGGTGATCGGCCCGTGGGTGGCGATCACGCTGGCGACGAGCTGGCGCTGCAGGCCGATGGACTCCTTGATCAACTGCTTCGACGCCTCGAGGCCGCTGGCGAGGACGGCCTCGTCGACCTTCGGTGCGCCCTCCTCGTAGTACTGGAAGCTCTTCTCGCTCCCGCCGGCCTCGACCATCATGATCGCGACGTCGCCGTCGCTGAGCTCGCGCCCGGCGACGACGAGCTCGAACGTGCCGGCGTCACCCTCGGCGTAGGTCGGGTGCGGGATCCACTCGCCGTCGGTCGAGTAGGCGAGGCGCACCGCGCCGATCGGGCCGTCGAACGGGATGCCGCTGATCATCAGGGCCGCGGACGCGGCGTTGATGGCCAGGACGTCGTGGGGGTTCTCCTGGTCGGCGCCGAGGACGGTGATGACGACCTGGGTCTCGTTGCGGAAGCCGTCGGCGAAGCTGGGGCGCAGCGGCCGGTCGGTGAGGCGGCAGGTCAGGACGGCGTCCTCGGTGGGCCGCCCCTCCCGGCGGAAGAACGAGCCGGGGATCTTGCCCGCGGCGTAGGCCCGCTCTTCGACGTCGACGGTGAGGGGGAAGAAGTCGATGCCGGGGCGCACGTCGTGCGCCGCGTTGGCGGTGGCGAGCACGGTGGTCTCGCCGATCGAGGCGACGACGGCGCCCTGGCTCTGCGGGGCGAGCTTGCCGGTCTCGAAGGTCAGCGTACGTTCGGTCCCGGACACGGGGCCCCGTACGCGGATGGGGTCGGCCACTGAAGGCCTCCTTTCCCGCCGGGCGTGCCGCCTGGCGGCTCTGGAGCGGCCGGCCGGTTCCCAGTCGGCGACCCCCTAGGACAACTTCCCACGGGATGGGCGACCGGCAACCGACGCGCGGCCGCTCGGGTTTGCCCCAGCTTAGCTGGCTGCTTCGCCGTTCTTGCATCTACCTCGTGCGTCCTGGCGATTCAGTGCAAGAACGGCCGATGGGACACCTGGTCAGGATGCGGGCCATGAACGGCGACGATGCCCTGTACGAACTGGCCGAGGCGCAGCACGGGTTCGTCACTCGCTTCCAGGCGCAGTGCGCCGGGCTGTCCCGAGCCGCACTGTTGCACCGAATGAGACACGGCGACTGGACGCCGCACGGGCGAAGGGTGTTGCACCGCAGCGGCACGCCGTGGACCAGGGCGAGCCCGTTGATGCGGGCCGTGCTCGACGCCGGCCCAGGCGCGGTCGTGTCGCACACCACGGCGGCGGCGTGGTGGGGCCTCCCCGGGTTCGACCTGCTGACGATCCACATCACCCGCCCGCGCGGTACGACGTGCGCGCCGGTGGTGTTCGCCGATCACGTGCACGAGGTGCTCGACCTGACCTCCGAACAGGTGACAGTCCTGGACGGCGTGCCGATCGTGCGTGCCGAGCGCGTGATCTTCGAGCTCTGTGCCACGACCCATCCGCTCAGGGCCGAGCGCGCGCTCGACACCGGCTGGGCCAAGGCCCTCTACTCCGGCGCATCGTTGCGGCGCATCCATCGTGAGCTGGCGTGTCGTGGACGCGGCGGAACAGTCCTCCTCCGCGAGCTGCTACGCGCCCGACCGCCGGGCTGGATCCCGCCGGCGTCGAACCTGGAGGCGCGGTTCGAGACGATCGTTCGCGAGGCACTCCTCGGCACGTGGCGACGGCAGGTCGATCTGGGTGACGACGTGCGTTGGTGCGGGGGTCGACTTCGCTTCGACCACGCTCCCGCTGATCGTCGAGGTGCAGAGCGAGCGTTACCACTCAGCCCTCATCGACCAAGCCCACGACGCCGTCCGGCGGAACGGCTCGAGGATGCCGGTCTCGTCGTCGTCGAGGTCTGGGATCGCCAGATCTGGACTCCGCGTCACGAGGTCGTCGCCGCGATCCGCGAAGGGATCGTCCGCGCCAATGCGCGCGCACATGCCGCTTGAACCGTTTCTTGCACCTACTTCGCGCCTTGGCACGATCCAGATGCAAGAACGGGAGGGCGGGGGGTTAGCGTCGCAGCCCGTGCAGGTCGTCACCGATCTCGATCGGCCGCCGTGGCCGGGCCAGCGAACCATCGTCACGATCGGCGCCTACGACGGCGTGCACGTCGGCCACCTGGCCGTGATCGAGCACGTCAAGGACCTCGCCCAACGGGAGCAGGCCCTCTCGGTGGTGCTGACGTTCGATCGCCACCCGGCCGAGATCGTGCGCCCGGAGTCGGCCCCCAAACTGCTCACCAGCCCCGAGCAGCGGCTCGAACTGCTCGAGGCCAGCGGCGTGGACGCGACCGTCGTGCTGCACTTCGACGAGGCTCAGTCGAAGGAGTCGGCGGATTCGTTCATCGAGCGCGTGCTGATCGCCAACCTCGCCGTCAAGATCGTCGTGGTCGGCGAGGACTTCCACTTCGGTAGCCATCGCGAGGGGAACGTCCGCCTGCTCGGCGACTTCGGGCGGTCCCACGACTTCGTGCTCCAGCCGGTGCACCTGGTCGAGCGCGTCGACGGTGTCGAGGAGCCGATCAGCAGCACCGCCATCCGCCGCGCCCTCGCCGGCGGCGACGTCGAGGTCGCCGCGCGCATGCTCGGGCGCCCGCACGAGGTGCGGGGCACGGTCGTGATGGGCGACCAACGCGGCCGGCTGCTCGGGTTCCCGACCGCCAACGTCGAGGTGCCCAACTCGGTGTGCATGCCCGCCGACGGGGTGTACGCCGGCTGGTACCGCCGGCCCGACGGCGTCGTCCATCCGTGCGCGATCAACCTCGGTCGCCGGCCGACGTTCTACGAGCACGCCGACCACTCGCTGCTCGAGGCCCACCTCCTCGACTTCGACGCCGACCTCTACGGCGAGCCGGCCCGGGTCAGCTTCGGCCACTTCCTCCGCAGCGAGCGCAAGTTCGACGGCATCGAGGCGATCAAGACCCAGCTGGCCCACGACGTCGAGCATGCCCGCCAGTTCCTCGCGTGAGCGCGATCACCGCTGGCCAGATGACGGTGCCGTCATCGTCGTACACCGCGGCGATCGGGTCCACCGCGTAGCGGTCGTCGATCTCCGGCGCGCCGGCTTCACCGAACAGGCCGACTTCGGCATAGGCGTCGACCTCAGCCTGCAGGAGAGCCGGGTCGGGCACTCCGACCCCGGTTCCCTCCGGAGTCTCGGCGATGATCAGCTCGACGTCGGTCGCCCAGCGGAAGGTCTCGCCCTCGAGCGACAGGAAGCTGGGATTGCCGCCGGCCTCGGCGCGCTCGACCGCCAGCGCCGCGGCCGCCTTCGGGGTCGGCCAGGGCGTCGGCCAGCCCGCGCATCGCCGCCCGCAGGAAGTCCTGGACGGCGGTCGGATGCTCGTCGATGAACTCGCGGGTGGTGTAGAGCACTCCGAAGGAACCGGGGATCTCGTAGTCCGACGGGGCGAAGAGGTCGAAGTCGACGCCGGCGCGCTCGAGTTGACCCGGCTCGTTGCTCTTGTACCCGGGGAACCCGACGATCCCCGGCAGCTCGATGTGGACCAGCGGATCGAAGCCGTCGACGAGCACGGTGGTGTAGTCCTCTCCCTCGAGCGAGGCCCACCGAGGCGAGCATCGCGGCGACGCTCGGGGGGATCTTGCCCTTCACTCCGATCGTCGTCCCCGCGAGATCCTCGAGCCGCTCGGCGACGCCCGGCTTGAGGATCAGACTGTCGATCGCCGAACGGCCCTCGACCGCGACCGCCACCAGATCGGCCTCGTTGGCGGCGGCGAAGTTGACCACCTCACTGAACGACCCTCCGGACGCGAACTGGGCGTCGCCGGCGGCGACGATCGGGTAGTTCGCCGTCGAGAAGCTCGGCTGCAGCTCGACGTCGAGGCACAGGTCGTCGAAGTACCCGCGGTCGTCGGCGACGACGACGTCGATGATCGACGCGGTCGCGGCGAAGTCGAACCCGGACAGGTACGTGATCGTGCCGGCGGCACGGTTGGCCTCACACCGCGCCGGCGGGAACGGCGCGCCGGCGGCGACACCGCCCGTGGAGGTCGTCGGCGGCGGGTCGGTGGTGACCGGGTCGGTGCTGGGTCGGGACGGTGCCGTCAGCATCGTCGTCGTCGCCGCACGAGGCGACGGCGAGCGAGTCGCGGCGAGGACCGCGACGGCAATGGTGAAGCGAGCGCGCTGGCGCATCCTGCATCCTCCTGGTCGAGATGTCGTCGGTTGTCTGCCAGCGCACGGCAGCGGCGACGGGCCGCGAGAAGATTTGCCGTCGGGGCCGTATATGGCCGTGCGGCGATCAGCGTAACGAGCGGCGTTGCGAGACGTGCCAACGGAGCAGCGTCCGCTCGATGACCGAGATGATGCCGAGACCGACCACGCCCAGCATCACCGTGGCGAGAACCGTCGCCCACAGCACCGGCCCGTTCTGGGCGTTGATCGCCCGCCGGCCGGCGGCGCCGAGCCCGGCGTTGGAGAGGTTGCCGCCTTCGCCGTAGTAGGCGGCGGCGAGGGCGAGGCCGAGGCTGTAGCGGGCGGCGGCCAGCACGGCCGGCAGCGCCGACGGGCAGGCGGAGCCGCCAGAGCACCTCCCACCGCTCGGCGTCCACCGACGCGAGCAGCTCCCGCGCCGCGGGGTCGGCGGAGCGCAGCCCGGCGACGGTGGCGAACACGAACGCCGGGGTCGTCACGAAGGCGACGAGGAAGATCACCGGCGGATCGCCGCTCCCCAGCCACACCACGATCGACGTGAAGTACGCGACCCACGGGGCGACGAGGATCAGCACCAGCACCGGCTGGGTCGCGTGTTCGGCGAATCGTGACGCCGCCAGCGCGGCACCGAGCAGGATCGCGACGGCAAGGGCGATGAGCAGACCGACGGTCGCCTGCCGAGCCGTCACCCCCGCTGCTTCGAGGTAGAAGCGCGGATGATCGAGGAGCTCCGAGACGATCCGCGATGGCGCCATCAGGATGAACGGCTGGACGTCGAACGCCCGCACGACGAGCTCCCACAGGAGTCCGAAGACCACGACCCCGGTGAGCCCAGCGGCGAACATCCGGCGAGTAGTCACTCGAACGCCCTGTACCAATGCGAGCGAGTGAGCGCCCCGTTGGACGTCGAGCGACCGAGCGCGCGACGAGCGTCGGTCAGAACGCAATGACGGCCTGCGTGGCCGGGGAACGCAATGAACGGTCACGGCCTGCGCTCCTTCACCACCGCGAGCCCTCGTGGAGCAGCGCGCGGAGCCGCGTCTCGACGGCGAAGAAGTCCTGGGTGTCCTCCAGCTCCGGATGACGTGGCCGCGGGAGGTCGATCGCCTCGATCCCGACGATGCGACCCGGACGCGACGACAGCACGACCACCCGGTCGGAGAGGAACACCGACTCCGGGATCGAATGGGTCACGAAGAGCACCGTCGTCGCGAGGGGTTCGCACAGCGCCGCGAGCAGATGGCGCATGTCCGTCCGCGTGATCTCGTCGAGGGCGGCGAACGGCTCGTCCATCAGGAGGAGCGGCGCGCTCAGGGCTACGGCCCGCACGAGGGCGACGCGCTGCTGCATGCCACCGGAGAGCTCGTGGGGGTAGGCGCCGGCGAACGGCGCGAGTCCGACGCGGTCGAGCAGCTCCCCCGTGTTCGGTCCCTGGTGTCCGGCGCCGCCGGTTCACGTCCAGCAGCAAGCCGGGCGTTCTGCGCCACGTTGCGCCACGGGAGCAACGCCGGCGATTGGGGCACGAAGCCGATCCGCTTGTCCGACCGTGCCGCGTGCGGACTCGCGCCGTCGACGGCGATCCGACCGGACGTCGGCTCCTCGAGCCCGCCGACGAGGCGCAGCAGCGTCGTCTTGCCGCTCCCGCTCGGACCGAGGACCGTCACGATCTCCCCGGCGGCAACTTCGAGGTCGATCGCGTGCGAGTGCCTCCACCGGCCCGAACGCCTTGCTCACCCCGGCGAGCTCGATCGCGGCGTGTCGCTCGCCCATTGGCGCCGAACGGTACCGGTTGTCCGATCAGGGCTGACGGCCGTAGCCTTGCCCGGTCCGTCGAGGCTGCACGAGCGGCGTCGGCGCGATGCTGCGGCGCCACCGGCGCCGGGCGAGGTCACGACCGGAGTCCACTCCGGAGAACAGGACGACCCGATGTCCAAGCAGGACACCATCAGCGAACACCGCACCCACGAGACCGACACCGGCTCGCCGGAGGTGCAGATCGCTCTGCTCTCGGCACGCATCAGCCATCTCACCGAGCACCTGCGGCAGCACCCCAAGGACCACCACAGCCGGCGTGGTCTGCTCATGCTCGTCGGTCGCCGGCGCCGGATGCTCGACTACGTCCGCTCGATCGACGTCAACCGCTACCGCGAGATCGTCGTCCAAGCTCGGCCTACGTCGATAGCACGACTGACGGCTTCGCCTCGCCGCCGCCGAACGCCTCGTACACCGCGAGCAGCCGCCCGCCGCCGTCGACCATCGCCCACGGGCCCGCGCCGTCGGGTCGCGGGCAGCACCCGGCCGTTGGCGATCAGCGGCGCGGTGTCGTCGTCGACCACCACGATCGGCAGCGCCCGCACGGCCTCGATCGGGTCGAGCAGCTCCACTGCATCGGGCGGGCGGGCTTCATCGATCGTGAACGGCCCGACCGCGGTGCGGCGGAGGTTGCGCAGGTGGGCGCCGCCTCCGAGGAGGCCACCGAGGTCGGCCGCCAGCGTCCGCACGTAGGTCCCCGCCGAGCACTCGACGTCGATGGTCAGCACGCCGGGATCGTCGGCCGCCGTGACCTCGAACGAGTACACCGTGACGGGCCGCGGCCTCGCGCTCGACCTCGACGCCCTGGCGAGCCAGGTCGTGGAGCCGCCGGCCACCGACCCTGACTGCCGAGACCATCGGCGGGACCTGCGCGATCTCGCCGGTCAGGTGGGTCGCGGCCACGCGCTGGGCCTCGGCGGCGGACACCGCACCCATCGTCGTGAGTGGCCACGACCGTGCCGTCGGCGTCGAGCGTGTCGGTCTCCACTCCGAGCACGACCTCGCCGCGGTACCGCTTGCGGCCGTCGGCGACGAACCGCAGCAGCCGGGTGACCATCCCCACGCCGACGACCAGCACCCCGGTGGCGCCCGGGTCGAGCGTGCCGGCGTGGCCGATCCGCCGCTCGTCGAACCTCCGGCGCAGCATCCCGACCACGTCGTGACTCGTCACGCCGGCGGGCTTGTCGACGATCGCCAGTCCGTGCACGTGGGCCGGCCGGCGCCGGCGGGCCATCACGCCTCGCGAGGATCGATCGGCGCGCAAGATGTCCTCGATGCGCTCGGCGGTGCGGATCACCTCGTCGGGGCGGAAGTCGAGCACCGGCGTCTTCTTCGCCCGCATCTGCCGGTTGATCGAGGACTGGATGCGGCGACGATGCCCGTCGAGGACGACCCGGACGGTGGCGTCCTCCTCCTCGCCGCTGAGCGAGTCGAAGTACACGACCGCCCGGTTGAGCTCGTTGTCGACGTCGACGGCGGTGATCGTGACGAAGGCGAGCCGCTCGTCGTCGATCCGGACGAGCTCCTCGGCGATCACCTCGCGCAGGGTCTCACCGAGGCGCGCCGATCGCGGGATAGCGATGTCCGGAGCTGCGCCGCGGAGGCATGCTGCCCGGCGCGGACGTCAGGTCCGCGCGATCTCCTGCTCGTCGTAGGTCTCGATGAGGTCGCCCGACTTGAGGTCCTGGAAGTCGGACAGCCCGATGCCGCACTCGAAGCCTTCCCGGACCTCGCGGACGTCGTCCTTGAACCGCCGCAGCGAGGAGATCTCGCCCTTCCAGATCACCGTGCCGTCGCGCAGGAAGCGCACCTTCGACCCTCGGGTGATGACGCCTGACCGCACGTAGCAGCCGGCGATCGGCCCCGACCCGCGGCACCCGGAAGATCTCCCGGACCTCGGCCTCGCCGGTGACGACCTCTTCGTACTCCGGGGCCAGCATGCCGACCATCGCCTGCTCGATGTCCTCGAGCAGCTTGTAGATGATCTCGTAGGTCCGGATCTCGACGCTCTCGGCGTCGGCCAGCTCGCGGGCCTTGCGATCCGGCCGCACGTTGAACCCGATGATCGTGGCGTTGGTCGTGGCGGCGAGCCGGATGTCGTTCTCGGTGATCCCGCCGACCGCCCGGTGCACGAACGTGAGCTCGACCTCGGGCCGGTCGAGCCGGCGCAGGCTCTCGGTGACGGCCTCCAACGAGCCGTGCACGTCGGCCTTGAGGACGAGGTTCAGCGTGGCCGTCTCACCCGACTGGATCTGGGCGAAGATGTCCTCGAGCTTGGTGCCGGTCTTGACGCGGGCGTCGCCCCGCTGGGACGTGAGACGCTGGCGCTGCTCGCGCGACTCGGCGACGACCCGAGCGGTCTTCTCGTCGGGGGCGGCGCGGAACTCGTCCCCGGCCTGCGGCACGTGCCGAGAGGCCGAGCACCTGCACCGGCGTCGACGGCCCCGCCGTCTTCACCTGCTCGCCCTGGTCGTTCATCATCGCCCGCACCCGACCCCATGCCGCACCGGCCACGATCGGGTCGCCGACGGCGAGCTCGCCCTTGTCGACGAGCACGGTGGCGACGGGTCCCCGCCCGGTGTCGAGGTTGGCCTCGAGGACGACGCCCTTGGCCCGCCCGGTGGGGTTCGCCGCGAGCTCCTCGAGCTCGGCCACGACGAGGACCTGGTCGAGCAGCTCGTCGATGCCCACGTCCTGGGTGGCCGACATCTCGACGACGATCGTGTCGCCGCCCCACGCCTCCGGGACGAGCTCGTGCTCGGCCAGTTGCGAGAGCACCCGCTGCGGAGTCGGCGTTGTCCTTGTCGATCTTGTTCACGCGCGACGATGATCGGGACCTCGGCCGCCTTGGCGTGGTTGATCGCCTCGATGGTCTGCGGCATCACGCCGTCGTCGGCGGCCACGACGAGGACCACGATGTCGGTCGCCTCGGCGCCCCGGGCGCGCATCTGGGTGAACGCGGCGTGGCCAGGCGTGTCGAGGAACGTGATCGTGTGACCGTCCCGCTCGACCTGGTAGGCCCCGATGTGCTGGGTGATCCCGCCGGCCTCGCCCGCGACCACGTTGGTGGAGCGGACCTTGTCGAGGAGGGTGGTCTTGCCGTGGTCGACGTGGCCCATGATCGTGATCACGGGCGGCCGCGGCTGCTGGTTGACCTCGTCGTCGCTGTCGTCGAAGAGGGCCTGGAGCTCGATCTCCTCCTGCTGACCGGGGTCGACGAGCATGATCTCGGCGCCGATCTCGAGGGCGAAGACCTCCATCTGATCGTCCGTGAGCGTCATCGTCGCGGTGATCATCTCGCCGTTGTTGAGCAGGAAGCGGACGACGTCGGCGGACGTGCGGTTCAGCTTGGGGCCGAACTCCTGCGCCGAGACGCCGCGCTCGATCACGACCGTGCCCTCGGGCACCGGTGCGTCGCTGCGCGTGTAGGTGGTGAACTGCGGCTGCAGCTCCTCACGGTCACGACGACGACGACGGCTGCGCGTCCGTCGGGGCGGACGGCGCTGGCCGCTCGGACGGCCTGGGCCTCCCCGGCGGACCGCCAGGGCCGCCGGGCCGTGGGCCACCGCCTGGACCGGCGTATCCGCCGGGGCGCGGGCCCGCCGGCACCGCCGGGGCGCGGACCGGTGGTGCGAGGGCCACTCGGCGACGGGGCCGGAACGGGGTGCGCCGGTTCCGGGGCGGGACGCGGCGGGGCGGGCGCTGCCCGGCGGCGGCGGGATCGGTCGGCCCGACGGAGAGAGCGGACGACCCGGCGGCGGTGGGATCGGCCGGCCGGACGGAGAGACGGGCCGCGGCGGGCGCGGGGGCGACGGTCGCACCGGCGGGCACCGGCGCACCGGCTTGGCGCGCCCGCACCGGCTCGGCGCGGGCCGCGGGCACGTCGGCGGGCCGATGTTCGCCTGCCACCGGGCGACCCGACGAGATCCGTTCGGGGCGCCGGACGGGCCGCCGCGGCGGCGGGCCGGGCCGCGACCGGCTCGGCCGGCTCCGGTTCGGACACGGCCGGCACCGGCGGTGGTGGCGCAGCTGACGACAGGGGCCGGAGCGTCCGCGGGAGCCGGTTCGGGCTCGACGGCGGTGGGTGGCGCGGGCCGGGGCCTCGGTCGGCGGTGCTTCGACGGTTGGTTCTTCCTCGGCGCGGACTTCGGCCGGTGCGGGTTCGGGGCGTGGCCGCCACCGGCTCCGGGATGACCGGCTCCCGGATGATCGGCTCCGGGATGACCGGCTCCGGGATGACCGGTTCCGGGACCACCGGCTCGGCGCTGGCCGGCTCGACGGCCACTTCCGCCTGCTCTTCCGGCTTCGACTTCCTCCGGCTCGGCTGCCGCCTTCTTCGCCGCCGCCTTCTTGGCCGGCGCCTTCTTCTCGGGCTTGGGCTCGTCCGGTTGCTCGTCGCGTGTCAGGCCGTCGCGGTGGGCCCGCCGGCGGACCATGTCGGCGTAGGCCTCGTTCAGTGACGACGAATGGCTCTTCACGGGCACGCCGAGGACACCGCAGAGGTCCATCACCTCCGCGTTGGTCATCCCGAGCTCCTTGGCCAGCTCGTGAACTCGCATGTTCTTCGCCACGACCGTCTATTCAACCTTTCTCGTCATCTCGTCCCACCCGACCGCCGCCGCCGACTCGAGCAGGCTGCGCAACCCGGCCAGCACGTCGGTGCCCACGTGACGCCGCCACGCCCGGTCGAACGCCTTGCGGCGCACGGCGAGCTCGAAGCACGGCACCGGCGGGACGCAGAGCCAGGCGCCGCGCCCCGGGGCGGTGCGACTGACCACGGGCTCGCCGGCGCCGGTGAGCACGCAGCGGACGAGATCGTGCTGCGGGCGCCGTCGCCGGCAGCCCACACACGTGCGGACGGGAACGTTGGCGTCACTCCTGGTCAACCCGCTCGCTCGGTGCGTCCTCGGAGACTGCCGCCGGCAGCTCGGCGTCGGTCTCCCCGGTCTCGGCTTCGCCGGTTTCGGTGTCGCCGGTCTCGGTGTCGCCGGTCTCGGTCGCTCGGTGTCGCTGGTCTCAGTGTCGCTGGTCTCGGTCTCGCTGGTCTCGGCCGCCGGTTGCTCGGCATCGCTCCCGGCCTCATCGGCAGGCGACGCTTCGGCGACCGTCTGCTCGGCGACCGTCTGCTCGGCGACCGTCTGCTCGGCGCCGTGCTGGTCGCGCACCCGTCTGGTCGGCGTCCGTCGTCGGTCGGCTCCCGTCTGGTCAGCGCCCGTCTGGTCGGCTTCCGCCTGTCGGCCTGCGCGTTCCACTCGGTCTCGCTGATGATCGTGCCGTCGGCTGCGTGCCACTCCATGCTCGCCGGTCTCGGCGTTGGTGACCCACTGCCCCTCGGCGTACTCGACCTCTTCCTCGTCGCGGCGGGCGGGCACACCCTCGGCCAGCTGGGTCTCGGAGCGGATGTCGATGCGCACTCCGGTGAGCCGGGCCGCCAGGCGGGCGTTCTGTCCCTCTCGGCCGATGGCCAGGCTGAGCTGGTGATCGGGCACGATCACGTCCGCCTGGGTGGCGTCATCGCTGATCAGCACCTGCGACACCTTGGCGGGCGACAGCGCCTTGGCCACGAAGTCGGCGAGGTCGTCGCTGAACGGGACGATGTCGATCTTCTCCCCGCGAAGCTCGTTGACGACCATCCGCACGCGGCCGCCCCGCGCTCCGACGCAGGCGCCGACGGGGTCGACGTTGTGGTCGTTGGACCACACCGCGAGCTTCGTGCGGTGCCCTGGCTCGCGGGCACACGCCTTGATCTCGACGATCCCGTCGGCGATCTCCGGCACCTCCAACTCGAACAGCCGCTTGATCAGGCCCGGGTGGGTGCGGCTCACGACGATCTGTGGACCCTTGGCCGTCCGGCGGACCTCGACGATGTAGGCCTTGCAGCGGTCACCGGGCTGCGGCCGCTCGAACGGCACCTGCTCCGCCTGCGGGCAGGAGGGCCTCCACGCGGCCGAGGTCGAGCAGGGTGTAGCGGGTGTCGGTCTGCTGGATGATCCCGGTGACGATGTCGCCCTCGCGGTTGGCGTACTCCTCGAACTTGCGATCCCGTTCGACCTCGCGGATGCGCTGGCTCATCACCTGACGGAAGGTCTGGGCGGCGATCCGACCGAGCTCGTCCCGCTTCGGGGTGTCGTCGCGCTCGTTGATCCAGTTGCCGTCCTCGTCGAGGTCGTACGCGGTGAACGTGAACTCCATCGTCTGTGGGTCGACCTCCACCACGACCTCGTCGGCCGCGCCGGGACGGCGCTTGTAGGCCGAGGCGAGCGCATCGACGAGCACGTGCAGCAGCGAGTCCTCCGACAGGCCCTTCTCCTGGGCGAGCAGGCGGATCGCTTCGCTCATGTCGAGGTTGCTCACTTGGTCTCCTTCACCTTCACACGCTTCTTCGCCGCCGGCCCCCACTCGAAGACGGTGCGGGCCCGATCGATCTGGGAATAGGGAATCGCCCGCTCGAACGGACCGTCGGGCCCGTCGACCCGCAGCGTGGCCGCTGCTGTCGTCGGCGCCGACGAGCGTGCCGGTCACGCGGCGCTCGTCGTGGCCGACGTCGGACAGGCGGATCGCGACGACCTTGCCGACCTCGCGACGGAAGTGGTCGGGCGTGCGCAGCGCCCGCTCGACGCCCGGGCTGGTGACCTCGAGGGTGTAACGCCCGGGGATCGGGTCGTGGTGGTCGAGCTCGCGGGAGACCAGCCGGCTCGCCAGGGCCAACGTCTCGAGCGTGACTCCCCCGTCGCTGCCCGGCGGGGTGTCGAGCGCCACGCGCAGCACTCCGCCCCGCTGTTCGACGTCGTACAGGTCGAGCCCGAGATCGGAGGCGATGGGCGCGATCAGCTCGCGCACACGGGTGATCACGGGACTCTCCGTCCCGTTCCCGGCACTCACATCGACCTCCTTCCACGAAACGAGGCGTGGGGCGAACCCCACGCCTCTCGGTTGCGCCCGTCCTCAGAACAAGCCACCCTGAACCAACAGAACGATTGACCAGCATAGCGGCTGCCGAGGCCCGGAGAGAGCCGAACGGTATCCTCCCGCGGTGCTTCGGATGTCGACGTTGTTCCTGCGTACGTTGCGTGACGACCCGGCCGACGCCGAGGTGCCGAGCCACCGCCTCCTGGTCCGAGCCGGGTACATCCGCAGGGCGGCGCCGGGCGGATTCACGTGGCTGCCCCTCGGGTGGATCGTCTACCGCAACGTCGAACGGATCGTCCGCGAGGAGATGGACCGGGCGGGCTTCCAGGAGGTCCACTTCCCTGCCCTGCTCCCCCGCGAGCCGTACGAGGCGAGCGGGCGCTGGACCGACTACGGCGACAACATGTTCCGGTTGCAGGACCGGCGGGGCAACGACTTCCTCCTCGCCCCGACCCACGAGGAGATGTTCACCCTGCTGGTGAAGGATCTGTACTCGTCGTACCGGGACCTCCCGCTGGTCATCTACCAGATCCAGACCAAGTACCGGGACGAGGCCCGGCCCCGGGCCGGCCTGCTCCGCGGGCGGGAGTTCGTGATGAAGGACTCGTACAGCTTCGACGTCGACGACGCCGGGCTGGCGCGCTCGTACGCCCGTCACCGCGACGCCTACATCGCCACGTTCGAGCGCCTCGGGCTGTCCTACGTGATCGTCTCGGCGATGTCAGGGGCGATGGGCGGCTCCGCCAGCGAGGAGTTCCTCGCCCCGATCGACGTCGGCGAGGACACCTACGTGCGCTGCTCGGCGTGCGACTACGCGGCCAACGTCGAGGCGGTGCGGGTGCCGGTCCCGCCGGCGCAACCCCTCGACGACCTCCCCGCGGCGCACGTCGAGGACACCCCCGACACGCCGACGATCGACACGCTCGTCGACCTGTTGAACGCCCGCGAGGATCTCCGCCGTCCCGACCGCGAGTGGACGGCCGCGGACACGTTGAAGAACGTCCTCGTCATGCTCCGCCATCCCGACGGCAGCCGCGAACCCCTGGCGATCGCCGTGCCGGGCGACCGGGACATCGATCTGCACCGGCTCGACGCCCAGGTCCTGCCGGCGGAGGCCGAGCCGTTCACGGACGCCGACTTCGCGGCCCGCCCCGAACTCGTCAAGGGCTACATCGGTCCCGGCGTGCTCGGCGAGGGCTCGGCGAGCGGGATCCGCTTCGTCGTCGACCCCCGCATCGTCAGCGGCACCCGCTGGGTCACCGGCGCCGACGAGCCCGGCCGGCACGTGATCGACCTCGTCGCCGGCCGTGACTTCACCCCCGACGGCGTGATCGACGTCGCCGACGTGCGCCCCGGAGACACGTGCCCGGCATGCGGGTCGGCGTTGGAGCTCGCGCGGGGCGTCGAGATCGGGCACATCTTCCAGCTCGGACGCCTGTACGCCGAGGCGCTCGGGCTCGAGGTGCTCGGACCCGACGGCAAGCCAGTGACGGTGACGATGGGGTCGTACGGCATCGGGGTATCGCGGGCTGTGGCCGCGATCGCCGAGACGACCTACGACGAGCTCGGGTTGTGCTGGCCGCGCGAGGTCGCCCCGGCCGACGTCCACGTCGTGATCGCCGCCAAGCCCGGCGGCGACGAGTGGCCGGCGGCGGAGAAGCTCGCCGCCGGCAGCGAGTCGCGTGGGGTGCGCGTCCTGCTCGATGACCGGGACGGGGTGTCACCCGGCGTGAAGTTCAAGGACGCCGAGCTGCTCGGCATCCCGACGATCGTCGTCGTCGGCCGCGGCCTCGCCGACGGCAACGTCGAGGTCAGGGACCGCCGCACCGGCGAGCGCACCGACGTCCCGGTCGGCGAAGCCGTCGATTTCCTCCGTTCTGTCGTTTGAGAACAGCCGGATCGGGCCGATTCCAAACGACAGAATCGGGACGTTCAGCGGTGGCGGAGCAAACCCTGGTCGATGACGACCCTGTCGCCCACCGAGGTCGTGAAGACCGCTTCGCCGTCGCCGGTCGCCCACGCCCGGACGGTGAGCGCCTCGCCGGGATAGACCGGCGAGGTGAAGCGGCCCTCGATGTGGTGGAAGCGCGCCGGGTCGGAGCCGCACAGCGCGTGCAGCAGGGCCCGTCCGGTGAACCCGTACGTGCACAGACCGTGCAGGATCGGGCGGTCGAAGCCGCCCTGCTTGGCGAACTCGGGGTCGGAGTGCAGCGGGTTGCGGTCGCCGGAGAGCCGGTAGACGAGGGCCTGGTCGGGCGAGGTCTCGTAGGTGACCTCGTGGTCGGGATCGCCGTCGGGCGGCACGTTCCGCGGCCCGGACGGGCCCCGCTCGCCGCCCCAGCCGCCCTCGCCGCGGATGAACGCCGACGACGACGTGGTGTACAGCGGTGCGCCGTCGAGGGTGGCCTCGGCCTCGGTCACGACGACGGCGGCCTTCTCCTTGTCGTACATCGCCGCGATGCGGTTGGTGATCGTCACCGAGCCGTCGACGGGGATCGGTCGGTGCAGGGTCACCGCCTGCTGGCCGTGGACGAGCATCGCCGGGTTGTAGCTCCCGATCTTGGAGAAGATCCCTTCCCGCCGCGACCCGCCGGTGATGCCGATCACCACGGGAACGTCGGGAACACCTGCTGCGGCGTCCCGGCTGTGTTCTCGGTGGTGAAGGCCAGCTCGTCGGTGCCGGCGCCGATGCCGACTGCGTAGAGCAGGGCGTCCTTGCTCGTCCAGCCGGCCTCGAACGGCTCGCTCTGAGTGCCGACCGCATCTGGGTTCAGGGGCATCTCAGTCCCTCCTCCTCACGGGCGCGGCCTGATCCTGCGGCCACGTTCCCGGTTTCCCGTCGATGCCGGAGTTCGGTCGGGCGTCGGCGAGCAGGCGGGCGACGACGTCTCCGATCTTCGTCGGGTCATCGATCGGGTCGGTGCTCGGGCCGCGCTGCCAGCCCTCGGCGACGGCGAGGAACTGGCCCGACGCCTCGAAGACCCGGCCGGTCACGCCACTGGCCTCCTCCGACGCCAGCCACGTGACGATCGGGGCGATCCAGTGCGGGGCGCGGGCTTCGCGGTCCTCGTCGGTCTCCGGCGCCGGGCCGAGCCCCTCGGTCATGCGGGTGAGCGCGATCGGCGCGACGGCGTTGACCGTGACCCCGTAGCGCGCCACTTCGAGGGCGGCGATGACCGTGAAAGCGGCGATGCCTGCCTTGGCGGCGCCGTAGTTGGTCTGGCCGGGGTTGCCGTAGATGCCGGACACCGACGTCGTGTTGATGATCCGCCCGCTGACCGTGGCGCCGGCCTTGGCCTGCTCGCGCCAGTGGGCGACCGCCCAATGGGATGTCGCGAACGTGCCCTTGAGGTGCACGTTGATGACGGAGTCCCACTCCTCCTCGGTCATGTTGGCGAGCACCCGGTCGCGCAGGATCCCGGCGTTGTTGACGACGACGTGGAGGTCGCCGAACGTCTCGATGGCGGTCGTGATCAGCCGCTGGGCGCCCTCCGAAGTCGCCGACGTTGTCGCCGTTGGCGACCGCCTCGCCGCCGGCGGCGACGATCTCCTCGACCACCTGCTGCGCCGGCGACGCGTCGGCCCCGGTGCCGTGCATGTCGCCGCCGAGGTCGTTGACGACGACCTTGGCGCCGTGGCGGGCGAGGCTCAGCGCGTGCTCGCGACCGATCCCCCGCGCGGCTCCGGTGACGATCGCGACCCGGCCTTCGCACAACTTCGACATGCGCCGGAGATTAGGCACGACGGCCACGGGAGGTTCCAACCGAGGTGTTTCCTGGGCCCGGCCCGGTCACGAAAACCTCGGGTGCTCCGAAAACCTCGGATGGTGCGGGTCGTAGCCTTCCCGGCGTGTCAGTGGCGGATGTGCTCGTGGTCGGTGCTGGGCCGGCCGGGGTGGCCGCGGCGGTCACGCTCGCCGCCGCCGGCCGCGACGTCACGATGATCGACAAGGCGGTGTTCCCGCGGGACAAGTGCTGCGGCGACGGCCTCACCACGCTGGCGCTGCGCGAGCTGGAGACCTTGGGCTTCGATCCCGGCCAGGTCGCCGACTGGCAGCCGGTCGACGGCGCCGTCCTGCGCTCGCCGTCGGGACGAGAGGTCACCGTGCCGCTGCCGCCCGGGCCGGGGACCTTCGCCGCCGTCGTCCCCCGCTTCCAGCTCGACGCCGCGCTCGTCGAGATCGCCGCGCAAGGCCGGTGTCACCGTCGTCACGGGAGCGGGGTTCGACGGCGAACTCGTCGAGCGCGCCGACCACGTCGTCGTCGGCGTCGCCGGCCGAGGTCCGATCAGCGCCCGCTACGTCGTCGCCGCCGACGGGATGTGGAGCCCGGTCCGCAAGGCCGCCGGCCTCACCCCGCCCGGCTACCTCGGCGAGTGGCACGCCTTCCGGCAGTACGGCAGCGGCGTCACCGGATCGGCGCGCGACCACCTCCACGTCTGGTTCGAGCCCGACCTCCTGCCCGGGTACGCGTGGTCGTTCCCGCTGCCCGGCGGCCGCGTCAACCTCGGCTTCGGCGTGCTGCGCGACGGCGACGCGCCGGATCCAGGACATGAAGCAGCAGTGGGCGGACCTCCTCGACCGGCCCCACGTCCGCCGGGCCCTCGGGCCGGACGCCACGCTCGAGGACCGGCACAGCGCGTGGCCGATCCCCGCCCGCATCGACCGGGCGCCGCTCGCCGGAGGCCGGGTGCTGCTCACCGGCGACGCGGCGATGGCCAGCGACGTGATGACCGGCGAGGGCATCGGCCAGGCGCTGCTCACCGGCCGGCTCGCCGCCGAGGCGATCCTCGGCGCCGGGGTCGACCCGCCCGATCGCCGTCCGCGACACGTACGACCGGTCGGTGCGCCACCATCTCGTCGCCGACCACCGGATGTCGGCGCTGCTCGGCCGGGTCCTCGCCCACCAGCGCGGCGCCCGCGGCTCGATGGCGATCCTCGCCCACTCCGGTGCGTGGGGCCGGCGCAACTTCGCCCGCTGGATGTTCGAGGACGAGCCGCGCGCGATCGCTGCTCACGCCGTCGCGCTGGCACCGCCGCTTCCTCGCCCGACCCGGCGTGTTCAGGGGCACTGAGCAATTACCGTCGGCCCATGATGCGCACCCGCCTCACCGAGCTGCTCGACATCGAGCACCCGGTCATGCTCGCCGGGATGGGCGGGGTGTCGTACCACCGCCTCGTCGCCGCGGTCAGCGAGGCCGGGGGCATCGGCACCCTCGGCGCCTCGACGATGCGCACCGACGAGCTGCCGGTCGAGATGGCCAAGGTCCGCGAGCTCACCGCCAAGCCGTTCGGCGTCGACCTGCTGACCGCCGCTGCCCGGCCAGGTCGAGGCGGGCATCGACGACGTCATCAAGGGCGGCGCGAGCATCTTCGTCGCCGGCCTCGGCGTGCCCCGCGACGTCGTCGACGCCCTCCACGACGCCAACGTCCTGGTCGGATCGATGTGCGGCAAGGTCCGCCACGCCGTCTCCGCCGTGGCGAGCGGCTGCGACTTCGTCGTCGCCCAGGGCACCGAGGCCGGCGGGCACACGGGCACCGTGGCCACGATGGCGCTCGTGCCCCAGGTCGTCGACGCCGTGGCCGAGCAGGTGCCGGTGGTCGCCGCCGGCGGGCTCTTCGACGGCCGGGGGCTGGCCGCCGCCCTGGCCCTCGGCGCCGACGGCGTGTGGATCGGCACCCGCTTCATCGCCACCCCCGAGGCCCGCTCGGTCGACGGCTACAAGGAGACGCTGCATCGGCACGGCCGAGGACGGCACCGTCATCACCCGCGCCTACACCGGCAAGACCTGCCGGGTGGTGCGCAACGAGTGGACGCAGCACTTCGACGAGCATCCCGAGGAGCTGCAGCCGTTCCCCGCCCAGGCGATCGCCTCGGCGCAGGCGGGCGTCAACCACCTCGGTGCGCCCGACGGCACCGCGGTCGACGCCGACCGCGAGTTCTTCCCGTGCGGCCAGGGCGTCGGCGCGATCCACGAGCTGGTCCCGGCCGGCGAGCTCGTCCGCCGCATCGTCGACGAGGCCGAACAGGCCCTCGCCCGAGCTGCGGGATACTGAGCGATGACCATCGCCGACCCACATCGAGGAGTCCTGGGCGAAGGACATCCTGCCGACCCTGTCCGACTACATCACGATCCCGAACGTCTCGATGGCCTACGACCCCGACTGGGTCGCCCACGGCCACATGGACGCGCGGTCGAGCTGATCCAGGACCTGGTGCGCGGCCCGGCCGATCGCCGGTCTGCACGGTCGACGTGCAGCGGATCCCCGGCCGCAGCCCGGTGATCGTGTGCGAGGTCCCGGCCACCGACGCGTCGCTCGCCGACCGCACCGTGCTGCTCTACGGCCACCTCGACAAGCAGCCCGAGTTCACCGGCTGGCGCGACGGTCTCGGGCCGTGGACGCCGGTGATCGAGGGCGATCGGCTCTACGGCCGGGGCGGCGCCGACGACGGCTACGCCGCGTTCGCCGCCCTGCTCGCGATCGAGGCCGCCCAGGCGCGAGGGGCATCCGCACGCCCGCTGCATCGTGCTGATCGAGGCCAGCGAGGAGAGCGGCAGCCCCGACCTGCCCGCCCACCTCGAGGCGCTCGGCGAGCGGCTCGGCGAGCCCGAGCTCGTCGTGTGCCTCGACTCCGGCTGTCTCGACACCGAGCGGCTGTGGGTCACCACGTCGCTGCGCGGGCTGGTCGGCGGCACGCTCACCGTCGAGGTCCTGACGCGAGGGCGTGCACAGCGGCAAGGCCAGCGGCGTCGTCCCGTCGAGCTTCCGCCTGCTGCGCCAGATCCTCGACCGCCTCGAGGACAGCACCACCGGACAGGTGCTGCCTGCCCGAGCTGCACGTCGACGATCCCGTCGAGGACCGCGTCGAGCGCCGCGCCGCACGGCGCCGCCGACCTCGATCACCCGATCGCCGATGACTACCCGTGGGCCGGCGGCACCCGCCCGATGAGCGACGACCCGGTCGAGCAGCAGCTCAACCGCACCTGGCGGCCGACGCTGAGCTACACCGGCGCCGACGGGTTCCCGTCGACGGGGCAGGCCGGCAACGTGTTGCGCCCGTCGACCTCGCTGCACCTGAGCTTCCGTCTGCCGCCGACGTGCGACCACACCGCGGCACTCGAGGCGATCCAGCGCGCCGTGCTCGCCGACCCGCCGTCGGGCGCGACGGTGCGCTTCGACGACGCGATGTCCGGGCCGGGATGGAACGCCCCGTCCTTCGCCCCGTGGCTCGCCGCCGCGCTCGACGAGGCGTCGGCGGCGGCGTTCGGCCAGCCCGCCCGCACGTTCGGCGAGGGCGGCAGCATCCCGTTCATGGGCATGCTCGGCGAGCGGTTCCCCGCCGCCCAGTTCGTCGTCACCGGCGTGCTCGTGCCCGGGCAGCAACGCCCACGGCCCCAACGAGTTCCTCCACCTGCCGACCGCCCGCCGGGTCACCGAATGCGTCGCCCGCCTGCTCGGCGCCCACGCCTCCTCGCCGTCGCTCTCCTGAGCGCGTCTCGCCGCCTGCGCCGAGGACGAGCCGGCGTCGCCGGTGGTCGTCGCGGTCGCGGCCCAGCCCTGCGACCACGCCAAACCGTTCCTTCGGGTGGGGGGTCGTGGTCGCCAAGGGCCTCGTGGCCACGGCCGCCCACACCGTGGAGGGGCCGCTGCGCGAGCCTGAGCGTCGACGGCCATCCGGCGCGGTGTCGCCGTGCTCGACGCCCGCACTGACCTGGCCCTGCTCGCCGTCGACCTCGATGCCGAGCCGGCGCGGATCGCCGATGCGCTCGCCGCGGGACGCGACAGTGGCCGTGCCCGCCGGCCCGATCGACGTCGAGATCCTGCGGACCGGGCCGCTGGTCGTGCGCGACACCACCGACCGCGCCCGCTACGAACGCGAGGTCCACACGTTCACACCCGGGGTCGAGGACGGCACGAGCGGCGCGCCGCTGGTCGACGACGACGGTCGGGTGCTCGGCATCGTCGTCCTCGACAATCCGGCCGCGGGCGTCGCCTACGCGGTGACCGGAGAAGAACTCAGCCGATCTCCTCGCGGGCCGGCGACGAACTACTGTCCACCGACAGCGGGCCCAGCCAAGGGGAGAATTCATGCGACGTTCGTCCATCCGGTACCTGATCCCGCTCGCCGCCATCACCCTGGTCGGCGCCGCCTGCAGCGATGACGACGACGACGGCCCGGTGGGCTCACCGGCAGCCGACCGAAGGCACCTCGGCCGATCGGTGGCCACGGGTGGCACCCCGGCCGACACCGGCGCGGGCACCACGACGGCCGGCACCGGGGCGGTACGACGACACCTGACACCGGGGACGAGGTGCAGACCGGTGAGTCCGTGCTCGACACCGTGATCGCCAACGACGTGGTGCGGTGCGGCGTCCGTGACGATCTGCCGGGGTTCAACAGCCTGGACGCAGGCCGGTGAGCAGGTCGGCTTCGACGCCGACTTCTGCCGGGTCATCGCCGCGGCGGTGCTGGGCGACGCGACCAAGGTCGAGTTCGTCCCCGTGGAGACCGAACAGCGCTTCACGGCGCTTCAGTCCGGCGAGTTCGACGTGCTCGTCGCGCAACACGACGTGGACGGCGGCCCGCGACGGCGCCGAGGGCGTGACGTTCCTGCACCCGACGTACTACGACGGCCAGAGCATGATGGTCGCCGCCGACGCCGGGTTCGCCAGCATCGACGACATGGACGGTGCCGTCGTCTGCGTAGCCGGCGGGACGACGAGCGAGGGCAACGTGGCGGCCGAGTTCGAGCGCCGCGGCCTCACCCTCGACGTGCAGTCGTTCGAGAACGTCGACCTGCTCCAGGAGGCGTTCGTCGCCGGCCGCTGCGACGGCTGGTCGAGCGACCTCAGCCAGCTCAAGGGGCTCCGCTCCGTCTACCCGGAGGCCCAGGGCGGGCCCGAAGGACTGGTGATCTTCGAGGACGAGGTCTTCTCCAAGGAGCCGCTCGCACCGGCCGTCGTCGACGGCGACAGCCGCTGGGCCCAGGCGGTGGACTGGGCGGTCTTCGCCACGATCCAGGCCGAGGAGTTCGGCATCACGTCGGAGAACGTCGAAGGCTTCGACGCCGGCGACGACGTCAACGTGCAACGCTTCCTCGGCCTCGAGGTCGAGGGTGACGACGGCGCGGCACCGCTCGATCCGGGCCTCGGCCTGGCGCCGGACTACGCCGTCCAGGTCGTCAGCCAGGTCGGGCAACTACGGCGAGATCTTCGAGCGCAACCTCGCCCCGCTCGGGCTCGAGCGCGGCCTCAACGCGCTGTGGACCGACGGCGGCCTGCAGTACGCCCCGCCCTACCGCTGACGCGCCGTCACGACACGACCGTGCGAGCGACTCGCCAGCCGACGCACGTGACCGCATGGCGACGACGCACCGGTCGGCCACCGCTCTGGCGGGACGTCCGCGTCCTGGCGTGGGCGTTCCAGCTGGCGGTGGTCGGCCTGGTCGTCGCCTTCGTGCTCTGGCTGCTCGACAACTTCCGGGCCAACAGCGAACGGAGCAACATCCCGACCGGCTACGACTACCTCGACCAGCCGGCGAACTTCCCGATCCCGGGGAGTCCGATTTCGACCAGCGCCAGCCGGTGAGCGACGCGCTCGTCGAGGGCCTGCAGAACACGCTGCGCCTCGCGATCACCGGGATCGTGCTGGCGACGGTGCTCGGGGTGCTGATCGGGATCGCCCGGCTGTCCGAGAACTTCGTCCTCCGCAACGCGGCGCAGGTCTACGTCGAGTTCGTCCGCAACGTGCCCCTGCTCGGGATCCTCGTGCTCTTCTACCTCGCCGTCGTGCTGAACGTCTTCCCCGGTCCGGACGACTCGTGGGAGCTCGGCCCGCTCGCCGTGCTCAACGTCCGCGGGTCGAGCGTGTTCTGGTACGAGGGCAGCAACTGGAAGTTCGTGGTCACGGTGCTGGCGGCCCTCGTCGCCGGCTGGGCCGTCGCCCGCTGGCGCCGCCGCGTCGCCGATCGCACGGGCCGGCCGGCGCGCAGCGGGCTCTACGCGCTGGCCATCGGCGCGGTCGTGCTCGTGGTCGTCTGGGTGGCGCTCGGGCTCGGGCGCGACGGCCCCGGAGCTCGACGGGCGGCGGGTCACCGGGGGCATCACGATGACGCCGGAGTACTTCGCCGCCCTCGCCGCCCTCGTCATCTACACGGCGAGCCACATCGCCGAGATCGTGCGGGGTTCGATCCAGGCGGTGCCGAGGGGCCAGGGCGAGGCCGCCGATGCCCTCGCCCTCTCCGGCTTCCAGCGGATGTGGTTCGTGGTCCTGCCCCAGTCGATGCGCATCGCCGTGCCGCCGATCGGCAACCAGTACCTCAACCTGACCAAGAACACGTCGCTGGCGGCGGTGTTCAGCTTCCCCGAGCTCACCAAGATCACCCAGCTCACCGTCGGCAACCGCTCTCCCGCGGTGCCGTCCTACGCCCTCCTGCTCGCCATCTACCTGGTGCTCTCGCTGGTGATCTCGTTCGTCGTCAACGTCGTCAACCGCCGCCTGGCCATCGTCGAGCGGTAGGCGGAGGCGACGATGGCGACGTTGGACCCGGTGCTCACCGAGACGATGGCGATCCCGCCGCCCGAGCCGCCGCGGCCCCCCGCGGCGGGACCGGGCGACTGGGTGCGCCGCAACCTGTTCCGTTCGCCGGCGCGACACGGTCGTCACGATCGTGTCGGGTCTCGTCGTCGGCTACGTCGCCTACCGGTTGCTGCGGTTCGTGTTCGTGACCGGCCGCTGGGAGATCGTGCGGGTGAACCTCAAGCTGTTCATGGTCGGGCGCTACCCGACCGACGAGCTGTGGCGGATCGCCGTCGCCCTGATCCTGATCGCCCTCTACGCGGGGCTGATCGCCGGGCTCGGTCGCCCACCGCCAGGCGCGTCGCCGGAACGGCGCCGCCGCCGGTTCCGTTCTGGCAGCGCGTCACGCGAACTGGGCGTGCGGCTGTGGCCGCTCCTCGTCGGCGTCCTGCTCCTGCTCGCGCTCAGCACGAGCGCCGGGCCGTGGCTCATCGCGCTCGGCGTGATCGCGGCCGGGGTCGTGGGCCGGCTCGCCGGCGCGCGGCTGCCGAGGCGTTCGATCGCGCTGGCTCGTGCTGGCGGGCATCGTCGGGCTCCTTCGTCCTCGTGTGGTTCCTCGCCCGCCCGATCGGCTGGGACGACTGGGGCGGGATGATGCTCAACCTCTTCCTCGCCGTGGCCGGCATCGCGCTGTGCTTCCCGCTCGGCGTGCTCCTCGCCCTCGGCCGGCGCTCCAAGCTCCCGCTCATCCGGGCCGTCTCCGTCGGCTACATCGAGCTGTTCCGCGGCGTCCCGCTCTTCGTGCTGCTGCTGATGTCGGCGATCGCCCTCGGCTTCTTCCTGCCCACGTGGGTGGACAACCCGCCGGGGCTCGTCGTCCGGGCGATCGTCGTCTTCACCCTGTTCACCGCGGCCTACGTGGCCGAGATCGTGCGCGGCGGACTGCAGTCGCTGCCCCGGGGCCAGACCGAGGCGGCCCAGTCACTCGGGCTGTCGCCGGTGAAGACGACGTTCCTCATCGTCCTGCCCCAGGCGCTGCGCAACGTGATCCCGGCCCTCGTCGGCCAGTTCATCAGCCTGTTCAAGGACACCACCCTGGCCGGCGCGGCGATGGGGCTCTTCGACGTGCTCGGGGTCGCCGGCGCCGTCACCGCGCAGCCCGACTTCCGCGGGCCAGGGACTGACCGCCGAGACGCTCGTCGTTCGTGATGCTGCTGTTCTGGGTCGGGTGCATCACGATGAGCCGGGAGAGCCAACGGCTCGAGCGCAAGTTGGGAGTGGGACTTCGATGAGCGAGCAGACCGCAGCCGTCTTCGCCGACGCCACCCAGGTCGCCGCGTCGGGCGACCTGATCATCGAGATGCAGGGCGTCGTCAAGCGCTTCGGCACGTTCACCGCCCTCGACGGCATCGACCTCAACGTCGCCCGCACCGAGGTCGTCGTCGTGATCGGGCCGTCGGGCTCGGGCAAGTCGACGATGATCCGCTGCATCAACCGGCTCGAGGAGCACGACGAGGGCCGGATCGTCGTCGACGGCGTCGAGCTCTCCCGCGACGTCCGCAACATCCAGGAGATCCGCCGCGAGACCGGGATGGTGTTCCAGCAGTTCAACCTGTTCCCGCACCTGACCGTGCTCGACAACGTCACCCTCGCCCCGCGCCAGGTGCGGCGGATGCCCAAGCGCGAGGCCCAGGCGCTGGCGATGGAGCTGCTCGAGCAGGTGCGCATCCCCGAGCAGGCGAAGAAGTACCCCGGCCAGCTCTCCGGCGGCCAGCAGCAGCGGGTGGCGATCGCCCGCTCGCTGGCGATGAAGCCGAAGGTGATGATGTTCGACGAGCCGACGTCGGCGCTCGACCCGGAGATGATCAACGAGGTGCTCGACACGATGAAGGACCTCGCCGCCGGCGGGATGACGATGATCGTCGTCACCCACGAGATGGGCTTCGCCCGCGAGGTCGCCGACCGGGTGGTGTTCATGGCCGACGGTCAGATCGTCGAGGTCGGGCCGCCCGAGCACTTCTTCACCGACCCCCGCGAGGACCGCACCAAGCTGTTCCTCAGCCAGATCCTGTAGTCCTCCCCCATCTGGGCGGGATTCGTGCCAAACGGTGATCTGGGCGGGTTCCGTGCCACCTGTCGCGACAAATCCCGCCCAGATCGTGGGCGTCAGCGGCGGCGACGCGATCGGCGGCGGGTGCTGATCACCGGCGGGCGGCGGGGTTGCGCGGGCACTCCCACGTCGTCGTCGCCGCCGACCTCGTCCGGCCGCGCAACTCGACGCCCGTCACGATCGACGTCGTGTGGCTCGGACGGTGCGTCGACTGTCACCGCACCGTCGTCGCGCTTGGGGCCCTCGTAGATGTCGCGCAGGGCGATCATCGCCCCCGCCATCATCGCCCCCGGCAGTCCGCCGATCCGCCGGCCCTGCTCGATGGCTGCTGCGATCGCGATCGACCTTGGCGGCCTCCTTGAGGGCCTCGACCTCTTCGTCGTCGGGCCCGAAGATTCGGTCGGCCTTGCTCTGCGGCTCCGCCATGCGCTCACGATACGGCGCTCCGGAGCGCTGGTGATCAGACGATGCGCGACTTGGTGTCGCCCCAGTACCGGTCGCGGAGCAGCCGCTTGTAGAGCTTGCCGGTGGGCAGGCGGGGCAGCTCGGCCTCGAAGTCGACGGTGCGCGGGCACTTGAAGTGGGCGAGGTGCTCCCGGCAGAAGGCGAGCAGCTCACGCTCGAGCTCGCGTCGCCCGGCTTCGATCCCGTCGAGCGGCTGCACCACCGCTTTGACCTCCTCACCGAGGTCGGCGTTCGGAACGCCGATGACCGCCGCGTCGAGCACCTTGGGATGGGTGACGAGCAGGTTCTCCGCCTCCTGGGGGTAGATGTTCACGCCGCCACTGATGATCATGTACGTCTTGCGGTCGGTGAGGTAGAGGTAGCCGTCGTCGTCGACGTACCCGACGTCGCCCACCGTGGAGCGCTGGCCCGACTCGTCGCGGCTCTCCGCGGTCTTCGCCTCGTCGCGGTAGTACGTGAAGTTCGTGGCCCCCTCGAACCACACCGTCCCGATCGTCCCCCGTCGAGAGCTCGTTGCCGTCGTCGTCGAGGATCAACAGCTTGCCCAGGATCGGCTTGCCGACGGTGCCCTTGTGGGCGAGCCACTCCTCGCTCGTGCAGAACGTGAACCCGTTGGCCTCGGTGGCGCCGTAGTACTCGACCACGATCGGGCCGAGCCATTCGATGATCGCCTCCTTGACCGGCACCGGGCACGGCGCCGCGGCGTGGATGATCGTCTCGAGGCTCGACGTGTCGTACCGCTCACGGACCTCCTCGGGCAGCTTGAGGATCCGGCTGAACATCGTCGGCACGACCTGGCTGTGGGTGATCCGGAACCGCTCGACGCACGCGAGGAACTCCTCGGGATCGAAGCGCTCCATGATGATCGCCGTCGACCCGAGGCGTAGGGAACACGCCACGGACGCCTGCGGGGCCGAGTGGTAGATCGGTGCCGGCGAGAGGTACGTCATCCCCGGCCGCATCCGGAACATGCCGATCACGAACTGCATCACCGGCAACGGCTCGCTGGGATGGACCTCGGGCAGCGGGCGGAGGATGCCCTTCGGCCGCCCCGTCGTCCCCGACGAGTAGAGCATCGCCGCCCCGAGCTGCTCGTCCGGGATCCGCTCGGCGGGGAACGCGGCGATCGCGTCGTCGTACGGGACGGAACGGTCCGATGTCGGTGGTGGCGTCGATGCAGAGGAACGACTCCACCTTCGGCGTCAGCGCCGTCGGCGGCCACCGCGACCTCGGACTTCGCCACCGACGTGATGAAGAGCCGGGCGTCGCAGTCGTCGACGATGTAGGCGACCTCCTCGGGAGTGAGGTACGAGTTGATGCACGTGTAGTAGAGCCCGGCGCGCTCGGCGGCGGCCATCGTCTCGAAGTAGCGGAGATGGTTCTCGACGAAGAAGGCGACGTGGTCGCCCCGGCGCAGTCCCGCGTCGCGGTAGAGGTGGGCGAGACGGTTGGCGTTGGCCTCGAACTCGGCGAACGTCAGCGTCTCGCCGGAGCCGGCCATGATCAGCGCCGGCTGGTCAGGGTGCTGTTCGGCGTACTCCCCCGGATACATGGCGCCTGAACGTACCCAACGCCGCCGCCTACTGTCGGATCGACCTGCTGCCAACGTCCGGGCGACCTCCCGTGCTCCACCTGCTCCGCACCAACCGCGACATCCGCCTGCTGTTCACCGCCCAGGTCATCTCGTTCCTCGGCGACTGGTTCGTGTTCGTCGCTCTCGCCGGATACGTCGACGACGTCACGGACTCGGAGCTGCTCGTCTCGCTGGTGCTGGTGTCGATGTCGCTGCCGTCCTTCCTGGCGTCACCGCTCGCCGGGCCGGTGGTCGACCGTGTCGATCGGCAGCAACTGCTGGTGGTGGTCAGCCTCGCCCAGGCGGCGGCGGCATCCGGGCTCCTGCTGCTCGCCGAGGACCGCGTCTGGGTGGCGTTCGTCTTCCAGGGCACCGTCGCTGCCCTCGCCGCCTTCGTCAAGCCGGCGATCGACGCCGCCGTCCCCAACCTCGCCCGCACCCCCGAGGAACTGCGCGCCGCCAACGCCCTGCTCGGGTCGACCTGGGGCGTGATGCTCGCCGTCGGCGCCGGCCTCGGCGGCCTGTTCAGTCAGGCGTTCGGCCGGCGGGCGGCGATCGTGGCCGACGTCGTCACGTTCCTCGTCGCGGCCGCGCTCGATCGCGCTGATCGCCCGTCCGTTGCAGCGCGACTCCGAGACGCGCGGCCAGCGCCGCGTGCGGCCGGTCGCGGACATGCGCGAAGCGATCAGCGTCGCCCGCGAGGATCCCGTGATCCTCGCCCTGATGTCGTCGAAGGCGACGTTCGCCATCGGCGCCGGCGTGGTCAGCCAGCTCGCCGTGCTGGCGTCGGAGGTTCACGGCAGCGGTGACCGCGGCCGCGGCCTGCTGATCGCCGCCCGCGGACTGGGCGCTGGGCTCGGTCCGATCATCGCGGCCCGGTGGGTCGCCGGTGATCTCCGCCGGGTGCTCACGCTCTGCGGCTGGGCGGCGATCGTCTTCGGCGGCGCGTACATCGGCACGGCGTGGGCGCCGACGCTCGCCCTCGCCCTCGCGCTGCGTCACGCTCGCCCATCTCGGCGGCGGCGCCCAGTGGACGCTCTCGACGTACGGGCTGCAGATGCGCGTCGACGACGCCGTCCTCGGCCGGGTGATGGCGGGCGACTTCGCCATCGTCACGCTCGTGCTCAGCGTCACCAGCGTCGCCGCCGGCGCGCTCTCGTCGGTGATCGGCGTGCAGTGGGCGATCACCACGTTCGCCGGCGCGGCCGCGGTCGCTGGAACCTCTTACCTCCTGCTCACCCGGAACCTGCGACGCGTTGCTACCGTCAAAGCCTTCCAGGAGGCCTGACGAGAGTGATGACCCCAATGAGCGCGGCTCCCCCCAACCTGCCGATGGACGACGCCGCGACGGCGCAGACCATCGAGCGCATCTTCTTCGAGCTGCGCAAGGTGATCGTCGGCCAGAGCCGGCTGCTCGAGCGCATGCTCGTGGGGCTGCTGTCCAAGGGCCACTGCCTACTCGAGTCGGTGCCCGGGCTCGCCAAGACGCTGGCCGCGGAGACACTGGCCAACGTCGTCGGCGGCACGTTCGCCCGCATCCAGTTCACCCCCGACCTGCTCCCGTCGGACATCGTCGGGACCCGCATCTACCGCGGCAGCACGGAGAAGTTCGACGTCGAGCTGGGCCCGGTCTTCGTCAATTTCCTGCTCACCGACGAGATCAACCGGGCGCCGGCCAAGGTCCAGTCGGCTCTCCTCGAAGTGATGCAGGAGCGTCAGGTGACCCTCGCCGGAGTCACCCATCCGGTGCCCAACCCCTTCTTCGTCGTCGCCACGCAGAACCCGATCGAGAGCGAGGGGGTGTACCAGCTGCCCGACGCCCAGCGTGACCGCTTCATGATGAAGGTGGTCATGGACCACCCGTCGGCGGCTGAGGAGCTGGTGATCATCGACCGGATGGCGGTCAATCCGCCGATCGCCGAGCAGGTCATCGAACTCGACGAGCTGATCGGCCTCCAGCGCCGCTGCGACGAGGTGTTCGTCGACCGCAGCGTCGCGCAGTACGCCGTCGACCTGGTTCAGGCCACCCGCTACCCGTCCGGCTTCGGGCTCGGCGAGCTGAGCCCTTCGATCGCCCTCGGCGCCAGCCCGCGCGCCAGCCTCAACCTCGTCCGCGGGGCCCGCGCCCTCTCGGTGATCCGCGGCCGCACGTACGCCACGCCCCAGGACGTCTTCGACGTCGCTCCCGAAGTGCTGCGGCACCGGCTCCTGCTCACCTACGACGCCCTCGCCCGCGACATCACGCCCGACCATCTGGTCAACCGGATCCTCTCCACCGTTCCGGCCACGTGGGTGTCGCCGAAACCGAACGCGGCGCTCGGCGCGCGCTGAGCAAGGCGTCGATGACCACCGTCCCGACCGCCCTCTCCGGGCCGGTGAGCTGGCCCGCCGGCCCGCCGACCGAGCAGGTCGCGGAGCTCGTCCGCACGCTCGAGCTCACCATCAACCGGCGCCTCGACAGCGTGCTGCACGGCAACTACCAAGGGATCACTCCGGGGCACGGGAGCGAGCCTGGTGAGGCCCGGCTCTACCAGCCCGGCGACGACGTACGGCGCATCGACTGGAACGTGACCGCCCGCACCCAGCAGACGCACGTGCGCGACCAGATCGCCGATCGCGATCTCGAGGCGTGGCTCGTCGTCGACGCCTCGGCGGCCATGCGCTTCGGGACGTCGCGCGCCGACAAGTCCCAGGTCGCCCTCGCGGCCACGGCGGCGGTCGGGTTCCTCACCGCGCGCAACCAGAACCGCCTCGGCGCGGTGCTCGTCGCCGGCCCTCATCTCAAGGTGGTGCCCCCTCGCTTCGGGCGCGATCAGGTGCGGGCCGTCATCAGCGCCGTCGCGTCGCCCCCGCCGTCGGAGGGACTCGGTCGCTCAGACCTCGCCGCGGCGATCGACCGGGTGGCGGTCATCGGCCGGCGTCGCGGGTTCGTGGCCGTGATCTCAGACTTCGCCGGCGAGGCCTGGGTGGACCCGCTCGCCCGACTCGGCCTGCGCCACGACTTGCTCGCCATCGCCGTCCACGACCCCCGCGAGCGCGACATCCCGCCGGTCGGCCTGGTCGACTTCGTCGATCCGGCGACGGGCCGCCACCGCGAGGTCCGGGTGACCCCTGCCGTTCAGCGGCGGTTCGCCGCCGCCGCGGCCGAACGGGACGCCGCCCGCGAGTTCGCCCTGCTCCGGGCGGGTGCCGAGCACCTCGAGCTGGCCACCGACGACGACTGGCTGGCGGCCATCGTGCGCCACGTTCGGCGCAAGCGGGTGCAGGCCGTCAACGCTCAGGTGTTGCGACGGCGATGATCGCGATGGAGTTCCTCAACCCGGAGCGCCTGTGGTGGCTCCTGGCGGTGGCGGCGATTGGCCGTCGCCTACGTCGCCGTCCTGCACTGGCGGCGCCGGACGATGCTCCGGTTCACGTCGGTCGAGCTGCTCGACCGGGTCGCCCCGCACCGCCCCGGCTGGCGCCGGCACGTCGTCGCCGGGGTGCAGCTCGCCGGCTTGGCCGCTGGAGTGGTCGCGATCGCGCGCCCGATCGAGCGCTCAACCGAACGCACCGAGAGCGAAGGGCGCATCGTCGTGCTGTTCGACGTGTCGCTGTCGATGATGGCCACCGACGTCGACCCCAGCCGGCTCGACGCCGCCAAGGAGGCGGCGCGCGACTTCGTCGACCAGGTCGCTCCGGACATCGAGGTCGGCCTGATCTCGTTCAGTGGGGTCGTCACCGACGAGGTCGCCCCGACCTTGGACCGCGAGTCGTTGGATCGGGGGATCGAGAACCTCGAGCTCGCCGAGTCCACCGCCATCGGGGATGCCCTTGTCGCCGGGACCCGGCTGCTGACGCAGCTCGCCGACACCGACGACGAGACCAACGACGGCGACAACAGTGGCGGCGACGACGAGGTCGCCCCCGGCGCGATCGTGCTCCTGTCCGACGGCGAGACCACCGTCGGACGGCCGACCGCCGAAGGTGGCGAGGCCGCCGCGGCGGCCAACGTGCCGGTCTTCACGATCGCCTTCGGCACGCCCGAGGGCACGATCACCGATCCGATCAGCGGCGAGACCGTGCCCGTCGCCGTGCAGCCCGGGCCGTTGGAGGATGTCGCCGAGACGACGGGCGGTGCCGCGTACGAGGCGGCCACCAGCAACGAGCTGGCCGACGCCTACGACCGCATCCAGGACACCCTCGGCGACACGTTGGGCCAGGAGATCGAGACGGTGACCGAGCTGACGTGGCGCTGGGCAGCGATCGCTCTCGCCCTCCTTGCCGCCGCCTGGGCCGCCGCCCTCTGGTGGCTCCGCGGCATGGTCTGAGTTCTCCTCAGCTGTCAGTCGAGGAGGCCGCGAAGGGTCTCCACCGTCTTCACCGGGTCGGGGCCGACGGGGTTGACCGACAGGTAGGTCACGCCGGCCTCACGATAAGCGGCGATGCGCTCGGCGACGTACGACTCCGGACCGACGAGGTTCGTCCCCGCCAGCAGGGCGCGCGGGACGGCGACGGCGGCCTCGTCCTTGCGACCCGACAGGTAGAGGTCCTGGATCTCCCTGGCCTCGTCGACGTACCCGTAGCCCTTGGCGATCGAGTTGTAGAAGTTCTTGTCCCGCGCCCCCATGCCGCCGACGTACAGGGCCGTCTGCGGCCGGGCGAAGTCGAGCACGCGGTCGGCGCCTTCGCCCGCGTACTCCTCGCCGATCGCCACCATCCCGCCGGCGGAGATCTGCAGCGGGCCGAGCGTCGGATCCCGCTCGGCCAAGCCGCGGCGGAGGTCGTCGCCCCACACGCTCGGGAACTTCTCGGGGTCGAAGAAGACGGGAAGCCAGCCGTCGGCATGACGGGCGGTGGCGGCGACGCTGCGACCCATCAGGCTCGCCCAGAACACCGGGATGTCGGCCCGTTTGGGATGGTTGATCAGCTTGAGCGGCTTGCCCAGTCCTGTGCCCTGGCCCGCGGGAAGCGGGATCTGCACCACCGCGCCGTCGTAGACGACGGGCTCGCGGCGCCACGTCATCCGGCAGACGTCGATGTACTCGCGGATGCGCGGCATCGGGTGCTCGTAGGCCACCCCGTGGAAACCTTCGATGACCTGCGGCCCCGACGCCCCGAGGCCGAGCACGAAGCGCCCGTCGCTGACGAAGTCGCAACCGGCCGCGGTCTGGGCGATCGCGGTGGCAGTCCGGGAGAAGACGTTGATGATCCCGGTGCCGATCTCGACTCGTTCGGTCTTGGCGGCCAGGAAGCCGACCTGGCTGATCGCGTCGAACGTGTACGCCTCCGGAACCCAGACCAGATCGAGCCCGGCCTTCTCCAGCTCCTGGATCCGACTCACGTCGGCGTGGAAGTCGCCCGAGTAACTGATGGACGTCGCCAGCTTCATGATCGTGGACCCTACTGAGGCCCTCCGATGGCGGTGTTACCGTGGCGAGCAGGCAAGCGAGGGAGGTCGCGATGGGGGTCAGGATCCGTTCGTTCCGTCGGCCGCCCGGGCGGCGGCACGGACCGCGCCACTCGTGGGCCTCCCGCCCAGTTGGCTCTTCGGGCGATAGACGTTCGACCAGTCAGTGGTTGAGGTTTCCTGAACGGAATCCTTCGAGGTCGACCGTCACGTAGCGATAGCCGGCGGCGCGCACCCCGGCGACGACTTCGTCCCGGACCTCGAGCAGATGGTCGAGCTCGGACAGCTCGACCTCGATGCGGGCAGTGTCGCCGTAGTGGCGCACCCGCACCTGGCGAAGACCGAGGCCGCGCAACGCCGCCTCGGCCCGCTCGACGCGTGAGAGCACAGCCACCGACACCTCCGTTCCGTACGGCACCCGGCTCGCCAGGCAGGCGGCAGCCGGCTTGTCCCACGTGCGCAGCCCAAGCCGCTGCGAGGCCGACCGCACCTCGGCCTTGGCGAGCCCGGCGGTGACGAGCGGGAAGGTGGCACCGGCCTCGGTCGCCGCCCGCTGACCCGGACGATGGTCACCGAGATCGTCGACGTTGACCCCGAGCACGACGGTGGCGCCCTCGGCCGCGGCGATCGGCGTGAGCACGTCCATCAGCTCGGCCTTGCAGTGGTAGCAGCGATCGACATCGTTCGCGCGGTAGGCCGCGCGGGCCATCTCGTCGGTGGCGACGGCGGTCCAGCGCAGGCCCCACTCGCCGGCCAGGGCCGCGCAGTCCGCCTGCTCGGCGCCGGCCAGCGACGGCGACACCGCCGTGACGGCGTGCGACCTGGTACCCAGCGTTTCGTGGGCGACGGCGGCGAGGAACGCCGAGTCGGCGCCCCCGCTGAACGCCACGACGATCGGCGCCAGCGCCCCCAGCTCGCGACGGAGGACGTCGAGCTTGGCCTCGAGCACGTCGGTCACGGCACGAGTGTGCCACGGACGTCCCGACGCCGTGGCTTGGTGAGACGAACACCAGCCCCAGCCAGAACTGCCTCCGGATCACGTCCCGTCACCCGGGGCGAATCAGCATGAGGAGGTCCCACTCCAACTCGGAGACGCGACGGCCGCTGGCGGCCATGACGATGCTCGGGACCCTCCCGTCGAGATACGCCATGGCCTGCCCGGCCAGTCCGACGGCCCAGCGCAGTGTCCCTTCCACCTTCCACCAGCGGAACCGCGCCGCGTCGAACCGTCCGCCGGCCGACTCGTAGCCGGCGACGTACGGATCCCTGCCGGCGAACCCGCCGATCTCGCGCTCGTCGTCGCGGAAGCGCCACATCCGCAAGGCCGGCCAGGCGAGGTCCTGCATCGGGTCGCCCGAGGCGAGCGCACCCTCCCAGTCGAGCACGGCCCGCAGCCCGTCCGTGCCGACGATCAGGTTTCCGTTGCGCACGTCGCTGTGGACGATCGACTCCCGCTCCGGCGGGTCGGGCAGGTGCCGATCGAGCCAGCGCAGTCCGAGCTCGAGCACCGGGCGCGGTTGGGGCAGCTCGGCGAGCGCGGTCGCCATCGTGGCCAGCGCCGCCGCGGCCGGAGGTCCCCCCTCCATCCGGCGCAGCGACGGCGGTGCCTGGGCGGGGTCGATCGCATGCAGCCGGGCAAGGGTCACCCCGAGCTGGCGGGCGACGCGCTCGCCGATCCCGTGCTCGGTGACCAGCCGCAGCACGCGGCGAGGCACGGTCTCGCCGTCGACGTACTCCGAGACCATGAACGGGCCGCCGACCAAATCTCCGTCGCTCCGCACGAGGTGCACGTGCGGCACCGCGACCTCGGCCTGCTCGGCCAATTCCCGCACACCGGCTTCGGCTTCGATCGGGTTGATGAGCGTCTCACCCTCGGGGACGATCGTGGCCACCAGCCGGCGCGTCTCGTCGCCGACCGTGGCGGTGAACAGCACGTTGTGACGGCGGGCGCCGGCGGTCGTCATCGACACGTCGGTCACGGCGACCGGCTCGCCCCACGTCTCGCTCAAGTAGGTCGCCAGCCCGCCGGCGAGATCGATCGTCACTCGCCCTCCCACGAGTCGTGGCCCGGCTTGGCGATGGCAAGGTCACCGCGAGTGATCTCGACCAGCGTGGCCCACACGGCACGATCGAAGTCGTCGTCGTCGCCACCCGTGCGGATGCGCACGGCGAGCTCGGCAGTGAGCGCGTCGACGTCCCCGTCCTCGATGCCGAGCAGCTCGGCGAGGAGGTCCCGCTCGCGTTCGGCCGCGCCCGGGCCAAGCCGCACCTCGCGTTCCAACAGCCGGGCAAGGTGACCGGCGACGCGCACCGGGTGCTGTAGGTGCGCGGGCACCTCGCCGATGACCTGCTCGTCGAGCAACCCTGCGATCGCCGCGGCGAGCTCGGCCGCCGTGGGGACGAACTGCATCCGCTCGAATCAGCCTGCGGCGGCCGCCGCCGTCTCGACGACGCCCTTCGGAGCCTGCTGCTTCATGTAGCCGAACATGTAGCCGGCGACGCGACGCATCTGGATCTCCTCGGCGCCCTCGGTGATCCGGTACCGGCGGTGGTGCCGGTAGATGTGCTCGAACGGCTTGTGGCGGGAGTAGCCGAGCCCACCGTGGACCTGCATCGCCCGATCGGCGGCCTCGCAGCACAGGCGGTTCGACCAGTAATTGCACATCGACACCTTGTCCGACTGCGAGAACGCGCCGTACCGGTCCATTCCCCACGCCGTCTTGTGGATGAGGGCCCGCAGCATCTCGCACTGCGTCTGGAGCTCGACGAGGGGGAACTGGATCGCCTGATTGGTCGACAGCGGTTTGCCGAACGGCTTGCGCTCCTTGGCGTACGCCACGGCCTCGTTGATGCAGAACTGGGCCGCGCCCAGGCTCGCCGCCGCCTGGCGGATGCGGTTCTCGTTGAAGAAGTGCTGCACGACCTGCAGGCCGCGGCCGTCGCCACCAAAGATCGCCGCGTGCGGTACGCGGATGTCGGTGAAGCGCACGTGGGCGTGGTCGGTCGGCATGTTGAACGTCCAGAGGAACTCGACGATCTCGAAGCCCGGGCTGTCCGTCGGGGTCAGGAACGCCGTGATCCCGTCGCCGTCGCCCGCCTTGCCTGACGTCCTCGCGAAGATCAGGTCGTACTTCGCCTTGTGGATGCCCGTGTTCCACGTCTTCTCGCCGTTGATGATCCACTCGTCGCCGTCACGGACGGCGGTCGTCTCCATGTGTGTCGCATCCGACCCGTGGGCGGGCTCGGTGATCCCGAAGGCGAAGCCCCGCCGCCCGATGGCGAGGTCGTCGACCCATTCCGCCTTCTGCTCCTCGGTCCCGTACTCGAGCATGAGGAGCAGACCGACGTTGTTGCCGACGATCGAGTGCTCGTTCTGCAAGTCGTTGTGCAACCCGAGGCCTTTCGTGGCGAGGTGCTCGCGGATCACGGCCATGCCGAGGTTGGTGCCGTCCTTGCCGCCGAACTCCTTGGGAAACGCGTAGCGGTAGTGGCCGGCGGCATCGGCCCGCCGGCGGGCCTCACCGAGCAGAGCCTCCCACTCGTCGTTGGGCAGGCCGCCGCGGTCCCAGTCGGTTCGCGCATCCTCCCGCCGGTGGTCGAAGAAGCGGATGTTGTCGTCGGACTCCTCGAGCGGCTTGATCTCTTGCTCGATGAACTCATCGAGCTCGGCGAGGTAGGCGACGAGGTCGGGCGGCAGTTCGAGATCCACGCGCGGCAGCATTGCAAAGACACCGCCGGTTCTTGCAGCTGGATCGGCCCTCCTGAGGGCCGATCCAGCTGCAGAAACCCCCGAAGCCGCACGAGCGACGGTCAGTGCTCGGCGTCGTACCGGGCGGCGACCGACTTCGGGACGCACATCCTCCAGGCGTCGAGGACGAGCTCGCGCATCTCGTCGAGGTCGAGCTGGTCGAGCCGGGCGACGACCCAGTTGTACCGCATGTCCGATTGCTCGGGCAGCATGAACTTGTCGGGCTCCGAGGCGACGAGCGCCTCCCGCTCCTCCTTCGGGAAGGCGAAACCCATCTGCGTCTCGTCGCGCGAGAAGGCGACGTACACGATCTGCCCGATCCTGAACTTGACCCGATCCCGAACCAACGCCTCGTAGGTGCGCTCGAGGCTCAGGGCGAACGGCCGGACGTCATCGATCGTGACTGGCACTCAGTGAACCTTGCGTTCGTACCCTTCCCAGTACGGCGCGCGGATGTCCTTCTTGAGCACCTTGCCGCTCGGGTTGCGGGGCAGGAGGTCGGTGAACTCGACGCTCGTCGGGCACTTGAACTTGGCGAGCCGCTGGCGGCAGTAGTCGATGATCTCCTCGGGGGTGACCTCGACCCCCTCGGCCTTGACGACGATCGCCTTGCCCGTCTCGCCCCATCGCTCGTCGGGGACGCCGACCACGGCGACGTCGGCGACGGCGGGATGGGCCATCAGCACGTTCTCGACCTCCGCCGGATACACGTTCTCGCCCCCCGACACGATCATGTCCTTGACCCGATCGTGGATGTAGAGGTAGCCGTCGGCGTCGAGATAGCCGGCGTCGCCGGTGCGCAACCAGCCGTCGGCGTCGATCGTCGCCGCCGTGGCCTCGGGCTGGTTCCAGTAACCCTTCATGTTCTGCGGGGTCCGGCTCCAGATCTCGCCGACCTCGCCGACCGGCACGTCGGCGCCGGTGGACGGTTCCACGATGCGCAGTTCGACGCCGGGCCCCGCGACTCCGCACGATCGGAGACGGTGCCGGTTCGGACCGTTGAGGTCGTGATCCTCCGGCGGCAGGTTGACGATCGCCCCCGTGGTCTCGGTGAGCCCATAGGCCTGCCAGAACTTGCAGCCGAAGACCTCGATGCTGCGGGCGAGCACCTCCTCGCTGATCGGTGAGGCGCCGTACACGATCACCTGCAACGACGAGTAGTCACTCTGGTCGTGGCCGGGCACCATCAGCATGAACTGCAGCACCGCCGGCACGACGAAGGCGTGGGTGATGCCGTGCTCGGGGATCAGGCGAATCAAGGCGGCCGGGTCGAGGTCGCGGACGATCACGCTCGTGGCGCCCTCGTGCATCCCCGCCGTCGCCCAGCCCCCGCCGCCGATGTGGAACAGCGGCATGGCGACGAGGTTGACGGCATCCGCCGAGAAGCCCCACATGTCCGTGGCCACGGGCAGCAACCGGAAGAAGTTGTCGTTGCTGAGCATCACGCCCTTGGGCCGCCCGGTCGTCCCGCTCGAGTAGAGCTGGAAGGCGACGTCAGCGCCTGTGGTGGCGGCCTTGGGGTCGTTCGGCTCGTGCTGGTCGACCCAGTCCCCGAAGTCCTGGTGCTTCTCGTGTCCGCCGATCACCAGGATCGTCGTGACCGAGGTGAGCTGGTCGGCGATCGCGTCGAGCACGGGCACGAACTCCTGACCCACCACGAACACCTTCGCGTCGGCGTCGTTGACGATGTACTCGACCTCCGGAGCCGCGAGCCGCCAGTTGACGTCGACGCAGACCGCGTTGAGAAGGGCGGCGCCGTAGAAGAGCTCGAAGTGCTCGAAGCCGTTCTTGTCCAGGAAGGCGACCCGGTCCTGGTTGCCGACGCCGGCCTCGGCCAGCCCGCTGGCGACCCGGCTCGCCCGGCCGTACAGCTCGGCCCAGGTCAGGCTGCGCTCGCCCAGGATGAGTGCTGTCTTGTCCGCCCGCTCCGCCGAGTGAACCCGAAGGATGTCGGCGATGTTGTTGATCCCCATTGGGCGCCGACGATAGCCGTCGGGCCTCCTCACCGACGGGCTGCGGAGGCGGCCATCCGGCGGTCCCGCTCGAGGATCCGGATGCGGGAGCTGAGCTCGTCGCGCTCGCTGTAGCAGCCGCGCAGCCACCTCCCGCCGTCGCCCACGGCGTAGGCGTCACGGCCGTGGAGGATCCGCCGGTTGTCGAACGCGAGGAGGTCGCCGGGGGCGAACGAGACCCGGATCGCGAGCTCCTCTCGGTAGGTCAGCTCGAACAGGTGCCGGTAGGCGACGTAGGCGGCCTCGACGTCCTCGAACGCGGCAGCGAGCGGGGCGCGAAGCCAATTCCCCACCCGTACCTCGACCACGTTGCCGGAGCGATCGGCCACGATCGGCGTCGACGACCAGCGGTAGTCGCTCACCTTCGACCGGTTGGCCCACTGCCACGGCACCGAGGTGAGCACCCGGTAGTCGTCGGGGTGCTCGTCGCGCAGGATCTCGGCGACCCGGAACCCGTCGAGGTACACGCCCTGGCCACCGGTCGCCGAGTTCTCGACACAGTGCAGGAACTGCAACCCCGGCTGGTACTCGCGCGTGGCCAAGTCGACGTGCGGCGGGAGAGAGAGCGGTGTGTTGGCGTTGGTGATCGGCTCGGGCTCTGACCGCACGTCCCACAGCAGCCCGAAGTTGGTCTTCCGGATGATGCCGATCCGCTCGGCGACCTGCCCGACCACGTCACGCTCGGTCGGAACACGGCGCAGCCTGGAAACCCCGTAGGCGCGCAGAGCGATGAGCCACTCGAGCAGCGCATCGTCGTCGGCGAGCACGTCCGGTCCGTCGAACGTCGGCGGCACCCCCGGAGTCGAACCGTCCCACACGACCTGTTCGGCGTGCCCGACGCTGGGAGCACCGTCGTAGCGATGGGCGCGCAGCCAGCCGGGGTGGTAGCGGCTGCGGTGACCATCGGCCGACCATTCGACGTCCAGCGCGCCATCGTCGACCCCGACGCGGCGGGCGGGGTTGGTCGCCGGTGCGGAGACGATCTCGTAGGTCTGCTCCTTGGTGATCGGATGGACGCACTCGTCGCACGCGCAGTTGTCGCGGAGCCAGACGTGGTGGAACCGGGCCGCCGAGCCGTCGGCCCATCCGACTTCGACCCATCGTTCGGCGTTGACCGCTCGGTCGACCCCCGGCGTGTCCGGGTAGACGTCGAAGTCGGGCGTCGGCGTCACGGCCCGACCAGCTCGCCGGCGTCGGGTGTCTCGATCTGCGGCGTGTCGGCCAGCAGACGTTTGGTGTACTCCTGTTCCGGCGCGGTCAGCACGGTCTCGGTCGGACCGACCTCGACGATGCGCCCGTCGGCCATCACCGCCACCCGGTGGGCGACCGACCGCACGAGTGGCAGGTTGTGGGTGACGAACAGCATCGACAGCCCGAGGTCGCGCTGCAAGTCGGCGAGGAGCTCCACGATTGCGGCCTGGACCAACACGTCGAGCGCCGACGTGACCTCGTCGCACACGAGCACGTCGGGCCGGCTGACCAACGCCCTGGCGATCGCTACGCGCTGACGCTCCCCGCCCGAGAGCTGGTCGGGATAGCGCTCGGCATAGGCCGGCGGCAGCGAGACCTTCTCCAACATCTCGGCGACCGCGCGGCGCGCCTCGGCCGGCCCAATGTCGGCGATCATCAGCGGCCGGGCGACGGACTCACCGACCAGGCGCCGCGGGTTGAGCGAGCTGTACGGGTTCTGGAAGACGTATTGGATCTTGAGACGTTCGGCGACGGCCCGCCGGCGGGCGGCGCGGGCGAGGGCCTGGCCGTGGAGCAGGATCTCCCCCGTCCACTCGTGGTGCAGCCCGCCGATCGACCGCGAGACGGTTGACTTGCCCGAACCGGACTCCCCGACGAGGGCGAGGCATTCGCCGCGACCGACGTGCAGGTCGACATCGTGGACCACGGTGTGCCCGGTGTAAGAGGCAGACACGTCGCGCACGGTGAGGGCGGCCTCGGCGCTGGCCTCGTGCCGGGTTCCGGTGCGCCCGCCCGATTCCGTCGACTCGACCGTCGAGCGCGGGTGGAAGCACCTGACGAAGTGATCGGCCGCGACCCACGTGACGGCGGGGAAACGGTCCCGGCACTCGTCGGTAGCGGCCTCGCATCTGGCCGCGAACGCGCATCCCACGGGCCGGTGACCTGGCGATGGCGCCCGGCCGCGGAGCCCGAGGATCTCGCGCTCGCCCGCCATGTCGGGCACGGCCGCGATGAGATGCCTGGTGTACGGGTGCGACGGATCGGCGAACAGCGCTTTCGCCGGTCCCTGCTCGACCACACGACCGGCGTACATCACGGCCACGCGGTCAGCCAGGTTGGCGACGACGGCGAGGTCGTGGGTGACGTACAGCGCGGCGACGCCGTGGGTCTTGCACAGGTCACGGACGGTGGAGAGCACGTGGGCCTGGGTCGTCACGTCGAGCCCGGTCGTCGGCTCGTCGAGGACGATCACGCTCGGCCGGCAGGCGAACGCCATCGCCAGCCCCACCCGCTGCTGCTGTCCTCCCGACAGCTGGTGGGGATACCGCCGCATGAACTCGGGGGTCGACGGCAGGAGGACTTCGCTCATCACCCCGCGCAACCGGTCGCGCCGGGCGGCCGGCGAACCACCGAAGTCGTGGGCCTCGAGCACCTCGAGGATCTGCTTCTCGATGCGCAACGCCGGGTTGAGCGCCGTTCCCGGGTCCTGGGGCACATAGCTGACCAACTCGCCGCGGCTGCGGCGCAACTGGGCGACGTCGAGCCCCAGGACGGAGTATCCCCCGATTGCGACCCGCCCGCTGACGATGCGGGCGCCCTTGCGGGCATGGCCGAGCACGGCGAGACCGACGGTCGTCTTGCCCGATCCGGACTCGCCGACCAACCCGAGCACCTCGCCCGGGGCGATGGTCAACGACACCTCGTCGACGATGTCGTGCCCGCTCGCGGCGACGTCGATGCGGAGGGCATCGATCGCCAGGGCACTCGTCGCCTCGCCGGTCACCGCGGTCATTCGGGGCGCCCGCGGTCGATGCCGGCGACGGCGCGCCCGAGGCCGTCGGCAATCAACCCGACGCCGACGGTCAACAGCCCGATAGCGAAGATCGGGAGCATCACCCCCCAGGGTTGGACGCTCAGCGCAAGCCGGTTCTGGTTGATCATCAGCGCCCAATCGGCCCGGTTGAGACCGATGCCGAGGCCGAGGAAGCCGAGCGTGCCGATCAGGATGATCGTGTAGGTCAGCCGCAGGCTGGCTTCCACGAGCAGCGGCCCGGCCACGTTGGGCAGCACCTCCCTCCCGAGGATGTGCGTCCGCGACTCGCCGAGGGCCTCGGCGGCGCCGATGAAGTCACGGGCGACCACTCCCAACGAGCGCGCCCCTGGTGATGCGGGCGACCCGCGGGATCACGGTGAGCGCCACGATCAGGATGATGACCCATGACTTGCGGCCGAGCGTGGTGATCGCGACGAGCAGGAGCAGCAGGCCGGGGAAGGCGAGCAACACGTCGACGGCCCGCATCAGGACGTTGTCGAGGCGACCACGGTTGTACGCCGCGACCAGGCCGATCACGATCCCGACGACCAGTCCGATCGCCGTCGACGACGAGGGCCAGGACGAGGATCGACCGGCCGCCGAGGAGGAACCGCGACCACACGTCCTGGCCGAGGGCATCCGTGCCGAACAGCAGCCCCTCGACGTGGCGGGTGTTCGGCTGGCCGGCGAACTCAGTGGCGCCGTGCGGGGCCAGCCATGGCCCGATGAGCGCGATGCCGACAACGACGGCTACGAGCGCGACACCGATCCGCGTCCGCCACAGGCCGAGCGCCGTGCGGAAGACGCCTCGGGTCCTGACGATCGTCGTCGGCACGACGACTTCCTCGGGCGTCAACGCGATCGTCACTGCAATGTCGTCCTCAGGCGCGGGGTGACGAGGATCGTCCCGATGTCGGCGAGCAGGTTGACGATCACCCAGATGCCCGCGATCAGCATGGCGATGAACTGAACGACCGGCACGTTCGTGTCCCGCACCGCGTCGAACAACGCGACCCCGACGCCCGGGTAGTTGAAGATGTACTCGATGACGATGACCCCCGCTGCGAGGTAGCCGATGCTGAACGCGATCACCTGCAGCGTCGGGCCGATGGCGTTGGGTACGGCGTGACGCCACAGCACCGTGCGCTCCGGCACCCCCTTGAGGCGAGCCATCTCGACGTAGTCGCTCTCGAGGACCTCGATCGTCGATGCCCGCATGACCCGCGAGATGTACGGCATGACGACGAGCAGCAGGGTCAGCACCGGAAGCACCAGACCCTCGAGATCAGACCACGGCGGTTCGCCCGGACGGATCCGAGCAGTGGCAGGAAAGACGTGCCACACGTTGGTGGCGAGCAGCACCACGAGCAACAGCCCGACGACGTACTCGGGCAACGAGGCGAGCACGAGGGTCGTCGTCGAGCTCGCCGAGTCGAACGCCTTGTCCCGCCGGGCGGCCGCGTAGGCGCCGATGGCGATCGAGATCGGGATGGACAGCGCCGCCGCCACGGCCAGAAGGAACATCGAGTTCCAGATGCGGTCGCCGATCACGTCCATCACCGGCACGCCGTTGGTGAACGAGACGCCGGGATCTCCGGTGAGCAGGCCGCTCAACCAGTCCCAGTACTGCTCCCACAGCGGCTGATCGAGTCCGAGTTCCTGCTGCTTGGCCAGCACGGAATCCGGGGTGGCCTCCCGCCCGAGGATCGCCCGGGCCGGGTCCTCGAGGGCCTGGCTCAGGACGAAGATGACGACCGACACGATGAACAGCGTCAGGACGCCGAACAACAGCCGGCGGACGACGAACTTCAGGATTCCCATCGAGGACCCCGCCGATGGGTCCGTCTCGCGTGGCGCGGCTCAGGTCCCAATTCAGGTTTGCAGCCAGATGTTCTTGTAGCCCCGACCGAAGTGGTCGAGGTTGAGCACGTTCGGCCGGGCAACGAGTCCCTGCACGCTCACCGTGGTGGCATCGAGCAGGTTGTTGAAGATCGCGATGATGTTCCCGCCCTCCTCGTACTCCTCGCGCTGCATCTCCTCGACGATGGCGCACCGCGCCTCTTCGTCGACCTCGGCGATCGCGGCTCGGTAGTTGGCCGCGAAGTCGCTGCCCTCCGGCGGCCAGTGGGTCTCCGGGTACACCGAATTCTTCAGGCTGCCCTGTTGGACCTGGTTGAGGTACGGACGGGTGCCCCAGAAGCTGGTGGCGAACGTGCGCTTGGTGTACTCGTCGCCCCAGTACGTCGCACCGTCCAGTACTTGGGCGTTGACGGAGACGCCGGCCGCGGCGGCCTGGTCGGCGAACACGGCGATCAGGTCGGCGAGGCCGGCGGTGTCGTCCGGCGCGAACAGGTCGATCGTGAGGTTCTCCTGCCCGGCCTCGGCGAGCAGGGCCATGGCCTGTTCGATGTCCTGCTCGCGCTGGGGGAAGTCGGGGTAGCAGGGGTCGAACGTGCCGTACATGTCATTGCCGACCCGGCCGTGACCCGACAGGACCCGCTGCACCATCTCCTCGCGGTTGCAGATCAGCCGCATCGCCTGGCGCACGCGCACGTCGTCGAACGGCGGCTGGTCGATGGCCATCGTGATCGGGAGCCAGCTCCCGGCCTCCGACTCGAGCAGTTGCAGGTTCGAGTTGCCTTCGATCGTGCTCACCTGGGCGAACGGGATGTCGATGGCGGCGTCGATCTGACCGGAGTTGAGGGCGTTGACGAGCCCCGGCGGATCGGCGAAGTCGATGATCTGCACCTCGTCCAGATACGGCAGTCCCTCGCCCCAGTAGTTGGGATTCTTCACGTGGACGCTCTCGGCCCCCGGCGTGAAGCTCTGCAGCACGTACGGCCCGGTGCCGATCTGGGTCGCGGCGTCGCCGTCGAAGCGGGCGTAGTCGACGGGAACGACGGTCGTACCGTACTCGGCGAGGTTGTTGAGGAACGTGACGGACGGGATGAGCAGCTGGACCTCCACCGTGCGGTCGTCGACCTTGGTGAGCCCGTTGGCGTCGAGCAGCTCGGCGAGCGCCGGGGCGATCCCGAGATCAGGGTCGATCAGACGCTGGAACGAGTAGATGACGTCGTCGGACGTGACGGGCTTGCCGTCGTGGAACGTGATGCCCTCCTTGAGCCGGATCACGTAAAGGTCGGCGGCCTTGGCCTCGACCTCCTCGGCCAAGCCGTGCTCGTACGAGATGTTGAAGTCGGCGTCGTAGTTGACGAGGGTCTCCCAGCCGGCGATCAGGCGGGCTTGGTCGGGCTTGGCGACGATGTACTGGCCGTCGATCAGGTCGTTGGTCGAGCCGACCACTCCGACTCGCAATGTGCCGCCGGGCGTACCCGCAGCCGCCGCTGCTCGTGCCGGGTGCGCCGGTGGTCCCGGCCCGCCGGTGGTGCCTGGCGCGCCGGTGGTGCCTGGCGCGCCGGTGGTGCCTGGCGCGCCGGTGGTGCCCGGGGCGGCCGGCTCCGGTCGTGGCGCCGCCGCTGACGCTCGTCGTCGTCGTCACCGCACGCGGCGAGGAACCAGGCCGCGCCGGCTCCGACGATGAATTGTCGCCGGCTCACCCGCGGCAGCCAGATCGGATTCGTTCTTCTGCGTTTCCCATACCAGGGCACCTCCCCCACGGACCGCTCTCGTGCTCCTGTCAACGCGATTACGTTGATCGTGCGCACACTACCCAAGCCGGGGATGGCTGGTGTGCCGATCGGAGGAGGGCCGACGGTGAACTGGGACGTCTTCATCACCTGCGCCCTCACCGGGGCCGGCGACACCACGGGCAAGAGCCCGCACGTCCCCGTCACGCCGCAGCAGATCGCCGAGTCCGCCATCGGCGCGGCCCAGGCGGGGGCCGCGGTCGTCCACGTGCACGTCCGCGACCCCGACTCCGGCGTCGGCGCCCGCGCCACCGAGCTGTACGCCGAGGTCGTCGAACGCATCCGCGACTCTGGGATTGACGTCGTCATCAACCTCACGGCGGGGATGGGAGGCGACCTCGTCCTCGGCGGGGACGAGACCCCACTGCCGCCGTCGACCGATGGCACCGACATGGCCGGGGCGACCGAGCGGCTCGACCACGTGCGCACCCTGCTCCCGGAGATCTGCACCCTCGACTGCGGGACGATGAATTTCGCGTCGGGTGGCGACTACATCATGGTCAACACGCCTGGTGTCCTGCGGGCGATGGCCAAGCAGGTTCAGGAGCTCGGCGTCCGGCCCGAGCTGGAGGTGTTCGACACCGGCCATCTGGTGATGGTCAAGGAGCTCATCGCCGAGGGCCTGATCGACGACCCCGTGATGATCCAGCTCTGCATGGGCATCGCGTACGGCGCCCCGGACGACCCGACGACGTTGTTGTCGATGGTCAACCTGCTGCCCGGAGGGCGCTGTGTTCTCGGCCTTCTCGATCGGCCGGATGCAGCTCCCCTACGTGGCGATGGCTGCGCTGGCCGGCGGGAATGTCCGGGTCGGCCTCGAGGACAACCTCTACGTGGGCCCGCGACAGCTGGCGACGAACGCCGAGCTCGGTCGGAGCGGGCGCGGGCGATCCTCGAGGGGATGAACATCCAGGTGATGGGCCCGGCCGAGGTTCGCGACCGCTTGAAGCTGACGAAGCGTTGGTGACCGCGATCGCGGGTTGCGGTACGGTCGGCCTGCTCGGCGGCGGCGTCATCGGCGGCGGCTGGGCGGCCCGCTTCCTGCTCAACGGCGTCGACGTGAAGGTCTTCGACCCGGACCCCGACGCCCGCGCAAGGTCGACGAGGTGCGTCGCCAACGCCCGCCGAGTCGCTGCCGCGGCTGCTCGTCCGCCGCCACTGCCCGCCGAGGGCCGGCTGACGTTCGTCGCCACGCTGGCCGAGGCGGTGACCGACGTCGACTTCGTCCAGGAGAGCGCGCCGGAGCGGATCGAGGTCAAGCAGGATCTCCTCGCCGCCGCCGACGCGGCCGCCGGTCCGGACCGTGGTGTTCGCCTCGTCGACGTCGGGCCTGCTGCCGACGCGGCTGCAGGCGGCGATGCGGCACCCGCACCGGTTCGTGGTCGGGCACCCGTTCAACCCGGTGTACCTGCTCCCGCTCGTCGAGGTGTGCGGCGGCGAGCACACCGACGCCGGCGACGGTGAAGCGCGCCGCCGAGGTCTACCGGTCCCTCGGGATGCACCCGCTGCTGCTCGACACCGAGATCGACGGGTTCGTCGCCGACCGGCTGCTGGAGGCGTTGTGGCGGGAGGCGCTCTGGCTGGTGAACGACGGGGTCGCCACCGTGAGCCAGATCGACGACGCCATCCGCTTCGGCGCCGGCCTGCGCTGGAGCGCGATGGGGACGTTCCTCGTCTACCGGATGGCGGGCGGGGAGGCCGGGATGCGCCACTTCATGGCCCAGTTCGGGCCGGCGCTGCAGTGGCCGTGGTCGAAGCTGACGGACGTGCCGGAGCTCACCGACGAGCTACTCGACCGGCTGGTCGCCCAGTCCGACGAGCAGGCCGGCGGGACGCTCGGTGCGGGAGATCGAGGCGTTGCGCGACGACTGCCTCGTGGCGGTGATGAGGGGTCTCCGCGAGGTCGGGTTCGGCGCCGGCGAGGTCGTCGCCGAATACGACGACGCCGCGCTCGCCGTGCGCGCTGCGGCGGCCGGTCACCGAGGAATGCGTGGACGGTCACCGCGCCGAGTTCCACCCGCTTCTGGCTCCGCGACAACTGCCCCTGTGCCGAGTGCGTGCATCCGCAGACCCACGAGCGAGTGCTCGACACGTTCGCCCTCGATCCGGACGTCCGGCCGCATCGGTGACGGCGAGCGCCGAGCTCGCTGTCGATCGACTGGAGCGACGGCCATCACAGCGAGTACCCGACTGAGACTGGTTGCGGGCGCACGCCGGCGATCCGAGCCTCCCGCTCCGCCCGCGCCACTGGGGCGCCGAGCTCGCCGCCGAGCCTCCCGGAGTTCGCGTACGCCGACGTCGAGTCCGGGCGACGAGGGCGCTGCTGCGATTCACCGAGACGGTGTGGGCGGTCGGCTTCGCGTTCGTGCGCGACGTTCCGACGACCGAGGTGGCACTGCGCACGCTCACCGAGCGGGTCGGGCACATCCGGGCGACGAACTTCGGCCCCGACTTCCACGTCGAGGCGATCGCTCGACCCGAACAACGTCGCCTACACCCCCGTCGAGCTCCGACCGCACACCGATCTCCCGTACCACCGAGAACCCGCCCGGCATCCAGTTCCTGCACTGCCTCGCGGCCGACGCGCCCGGCGGCGAGAGCGTGCTCGTCGACGGGTTCTGGGTCGCCGATCGGGTCCGCGACGACGATCCGCAGGCGTTCCGCGTGCTGTGTGAGGTCCCGATCCCGTACCGGTTCCGGGACGAACGACCACGACCTGCGCTTCGCCTCTCCGGTGATCGGTCGGCGGCCGGACGGGACGTACTCCGAGGTCCGCTTCCACAACGCGCTGATGGCTCCGCTCGAGGTACCCGCCGGCATGGTCGACCCGACGTATGCCGCACTGCGTCACTTCGATCGCCTCGCCCGCAGTGACGAGGCCCAAATCGCCGTCCGGTTGCAGCCCGGTGACGTGATGGTGTTCCACAACCGGCGGGTGCTCCACGGGCGCACGGGCCTTCGACCCCGGAGGCGGCCGGCGCCATCTGTTCGGCCTCTACGTCGACGTCGACGACTGGGTGTCGCGGATCCGAGTGCTTGCGGGCGGCGCGGCCGGGTTAGCCGTCTCGCGGTCACGGCTCGGGTGCCGCGTTCTCCGCCGGTTGCCCCACTCGTTCCAATGGGTCACCGCGTCGGCCGGCTTGCGCGGGGCGACACCGAAGCGCCCGGCCGGCCTTCCCACCGGCACGAGGGCGGCGATCTCGAACCGTCCCTCCGGGATCCCGAGCTCGGCCAGGACGTCGGCCGTGTGGATGCGGATCACGGTCGTCAGCGTGGTGCCGAGGCCGAGGGCGCGGGCGGCCAGACAGAAGTTCTGCACCGCGGGGTAGACGCTGGCGTCGAGGCGGCCGATGTCCATCGGACCATCGGAGTCGTGCGGTGTCCACGGGATCGTCGGCTGGAGGAACAGCACGATCGCCGCTGCGTCGGCCAGATGATCGGCGAGGAAGCGGCTGGCGGCGCGGGTCCGCCGCCACGACGCCGCCTGCTCCTCGTCGCGAAATCCGGTCGGCTCCGGAAGCGACGCCTCGTACCGGTCGAACGCGGCCCGGTACCAGCGCGCGGCGATCGCCTTCGCCGCCGGGTCGGTGAGCACGAGGTACTGCTGCGGCTGCACGTTTCCACCGCTCGGCGCCTGCTGGGCGGCGGCCAGACAGGTCCGCAGCTCGTCGTCCGTGACCGGCGCGTCGGTGAACCGGCGGATCGCACGCGTCGTCATGATCGACTCGATGGTGGGGTCGGTGTCGCGCCATAGGGGTCAGCGACCGTGGAAGGTGGGTTCACGCCGGGCGACGAACGCGTCGACGCCCTCGGCATGATCGGCGGTGAGGAAGCAGGTCATCTCGGCGGCCATCGACACGTCAAAGCTGGTCAGCAACGCCTGCTTGATCTGGGCGTTGATGGCGAGCTTGGTGCCCTGCACGGCGATCGGTGCTCCGGCGGCGAGCCGGCGGGCCCAGGCCATCGCCTGCGCGGCGACGTCCGCGCCGGAGCAGACCTCGGACGCGACCCCGAGCCGCAGCGCGTCGGCCGCGGTCAGCGGGTCGCCCAGCAGGAGGTGCCGCTTGGCGGCCAGCGGACCGAGCAGCAGCGGCCAGATCGCCGCGCCGCCGTCGCCGGCGACGAGCCCGATCTTGACGTGCGGGTCGACGATCACGGCCGTGTCGGCCATCACGATCACGTCGCCCAGCAGGGCGATCGTCGCGCCGAGCCCGGCGGCGGGGCCGTTGACCCCGCACACGATGGGGACCTCGACGTCGAGCAGGTCCCAGACGATCTGCTTGCCCTCGCGCCGCAGGGCGTGGATGACGTCCGGCGTGCGCAGCGACGGCATCCACGCCACGTCGCCACCGGCCGAGAAGGCCCGGCCGGAGCCGGTCAGCACGATGGCTCGTGCCGCCGACTCGGTCTTGAGCGTGCGGAACAGCTCACCGAGCTCGCCGTGCAGCCGGCCGTCGACGGCGTTCATCGCCGAGTCAGGATGGTCGATGGTGGCGACGAGCACGTCCCCGTCGCGTTCGAGTCGGATCGTCTCCACCGGCGCAACCTACTGCCGACACCGGTCCGGATCGGGCGTGTCAGGGAGCCTGCTACTCTCTCATTGCCAACGCTGGGGGAATCGCCGCGGTGCCGGCACGGGGGAAGCGGGTCCGCTCCCGGGTGAGCGCGTACGAGACGCCCAGCCTTGAGAAGGGGAAGGAGCTACGTATGCGCCTGGCAACGATCCCGCGCCGCCGCGGACGATGCGCCCTCACCGTCCTGGTGACCGCCGCCCTGGCCTTGGCAGCGTGCGCGGACGATGATGACGACGACGGCGCGACCGGCACCACGGGCGCGGCCGGCACCGAGACGACCGCCGCGCGCGCCACCACCGGCGCCGCGACCGACGACCACCGGAGCCGCGACCGACACCACGGCGCCGCGACCGACACGACGGCGCGCCGGGCACCACCGGCGCCACCGGTACGACCGCGGCACGGCGGCGACGAGGACGTCGTCACCGACTACCTCAGCTTCACGGGCGGCACAGCCGGCCCGGCCGACCAGAGCATGTCTCCGATCGCCATCGGTTGGGTCAACGCGCAGGGCGGGGCGAACGAGCTCCCCGAGGCGACAGCGGGGGCCGAGGCGGCCGTCGACTACGTCAACACGGAGCTCGGCGGCATCGGCGGGCACCCCATCGAGCTGCACACCTGCTTCATCGTCGAGGCCGAAGAGGAAGGCCAGGCGTGCGCCCAACAGCTGGTGAACGACGATGACGTGGCGATCGTCGCCTTCGGCGCAGTGGTCACCGGGAACGAGGCGTTCCACTCGACGGTGGCCGGAGGCAAGCCGGTGATCATCGGCGTCTCCGCCAACCCGGCGGACAACACCGCCGAGAACACCTACGCCCTCTACGGCACCCAGACCTCGGTGCTCGGGCCGTGGGGCACCTACGCACGCGACGTACTCGGCGCCGAGACTGCCGCGGTCGTGTTCCCGAGCCAGGCGGGCGCCAACACCGCGGCCGATGCGACCACCGCTGGTCTCGAGGCCGCCGGCATCGAGGTCACGTCCGTCGGCTACGAGCCGGAGGCGACGGACCTCATCGGCCCGCTCACCGCGGCGGGCGGCCAGGACGCCGACGTCGTCATCCCGATGACCGATGTCGCCGGCTGCGTGAACCTGTACAACGCCCTCCAGCAGGTCGCCCCGGACACGCCAGTGGTCTCCAACCCGTTGTGCCTCGCCCCGCCGGTGGCCGAGGGGACCGGGGGCGACCTCCCGCAGTGGACCTATGGGATCGCCCAGTCCCTGCCGGGTGACGCCACCGCGCCGGACTCGGCGGTGTACCTGGAGACGTCGGCGCAGCACGGCCTCGACCCCGCCCAGGCCGGGAGCCCGTTCGCCGCCCTGTCGTGGTCGATGATCCTCACCGTGGCCAAGTTCATGAACGCCGTCGGGCCGGACGGCATCACCCCGGAGTCGATGACCGAGCAGGCCCAGGCGTTCGAGGGGCCGCTGATCATGGGGGCCCCGAGCGTCGACTGCGGCTACGACCCGGAGCAGCCGGCGGCGTGCAACAACCAGACCAAGTTCTACGACTACAACGGGCAAGGCCAGTTCGAGGCTGTCTCCGATTGGCTGCAACCTCCGGAATGAAGCGGGTGAGCCGCACCCGCCGAGCGCGACGCGAGGATTGACCCGACGTGGACGTGGAGCAGCTTCTCCTCTTCGCCCTGCTCGGCCTCGGCTCGGGCGCGCTCATCGCCGGGATCGCGCTCGGTGTCGTCCTCACCTATCGCGGCTCGGGGATCATCAACCTGGCCGTCGGGGCGGTGGCGATGGTCGCCGGGTATTCGTTCTGGGCGCTGAATACAGGCTTCTTCGGGCCTGAGTTCCCCACCGCGGCCGCGCTCGCGATCACGCTCCTGGTCGTCTTGGTCGTCGGCGCCCTCATCGAGCTGGTCGCCTTCCGGCCGCTCAGGACGGCATCGCCGCTGGCGAAGATGGCGGCCTCGATCGGTGTCCTCCTCGTCCTCCAGGGTGCCGTGCTCCTCTGGTTCGGGACGACGGGGAAGCAGGCGCCGTCGATCTTGCCCACCGGCACGGTCGAGTTGTTCGGTGTGACCGTCCCCATCAACCGCTTCATCATCGCCGGCATCGTCATCGCCGTGGCCTTCGGGCTGGCGATGCTCTACCGGTGGAGCCGGTTCGGACTCGCGACCAGAGCGGCGTCGGAGAGCGAGGTCGCCGCGCTGCTGGCCGGGCTGTCCCCGAACCAGCTCTCGATGGTCAACACCCTGCTCGCCAGCGTGGTCGCCGGCGGTCTGGGCGTCCTTGCCGCGTCACTCACCCAACTCAACGCCGTCACCCTCCCCCTGCAGGTGATCCCGGCGCTGGCCGCGGCCCTGTTCGCCCGCTTCACGTCGTTCGGGATCGCCTGCGCGGCGGGGCTGCTCATCGGCGTGGCGCAGAGCGAGCTGGACTACCTGTCGACGCTGTCCTGGTTCCCGAAGGACGAAGGTCACGCGCTCCCAGGGGTCACGGACCTCTTCGTCTTCGTCGTCATCGTGATCGCGATGTTCTGGAGGGGGGCGAGCCTGCCGGGTCGCGGTGAACTGGTCGAGAAGCGATTGCCGCGCGCGCCGCGACCGGAGAACCTGGTGCGCAACTCGATGCTCGCCGCCGTGGTCGGCGTCGTCGCCCTCATCGTGCTCCCGTTCGACTTCCGCCAGGCCTTGACGAACACCATCATCGGAGCAACCCTGATCCTCTCGCTCGTCGCGATCACCGGCTATCTCGGTCAGATCTCGGCGGTGCAGCTGGCGATGTCGGGTGTCGCCGGCTTCGCCATCTCCCGTCTGGCGACCGAGTTCGGGATCGAGTTCCCGCTCGCCCCGCTGATCGCGGCGGCGGGCGTCACGCTGCTCGGCCTGCTGGTGGCCGTCTCGGCGCTCCGGGTGCGAGGCGTCAGCCTCGCCGTCGTGACGCTCGCCGCGGCGGTGATGATCGAGCAGTTCATCTTCACCAACGCGTCGTGGGGCGGCGGCTCGGGCGGCGCTCCGGTCCCCCAGCCCGAGCTGTTCGGCATCAACCTCGGCACGAACGCGTCGTACCGCGGCCTCGACGGGAAGCTCCCGAGCCCGGTCTTCGGGTTCGTCGCCCTCGGTGTCGCCATCGCCCTCTGTCTGTCGGTGGCCGTGGTGCGACGCACCAGCCTCGGTCAGCGGATGCTCGCCGTGCGCTCGAACGAGCGGGCGGCGGCGGCGGGCGGGATCAACGTGCGCAACGTCAAGCTGGTGACGTTCGGCCTGGGCTCGTTCATCGCCGCCATCGCGGGTGCGCTGTACGCCTACAACTTCGGCTCGGTCAGCGCGAGCCGCTTCAGCGCGCTCGACGGGCTGGCGCTCATCGCCCTCGCCTACGTCGGCGGGGTGACGTTCGTGTCGGGGGCGATCTTCGCCGGCTTGATCACCCCCGAAGGGCTGTTCCCGCACATCTTCGACAAGTGGGTGCTCCCCGAGGACAAGGTCGGCCCGTGGACGCTCCTCGTCGCCGGAGCGGCGTTGATCATCACGTTGATCGTGAACCCCGACGGGATCGCCGGCTCGGACTACGCCAAGAAGCAGCGCAAGCGAAGAAAGCGGCCGCGGCGAAGACGGCCGCAGCCGTGCGGCCCGAGCGCCGCCTCGCCACCAGCGGCGCCTCCGCGCCGACCACGGCGGTGGACGCATGAACGCGGTGCTCTCCGCCCGCGGCGTCTCGGTGAACTTCGGCGGCGTCCGCGCCCTCGTCGACGTCGACCTCGACGTCGGTGAGGGACAACTCGTCGGTCTGATCGGGCCGAACGGGGCGGGCAAGACGACGTTCATCGACGCGATCAGCGGGATCGTGCGCAGCCGGGGGCGCGTCGAGCTCGACGGCCGTGACCTGACGTCGCTGCCCCCGCACGCGCGTGCCCGGCTCGGGCTCACCAGGACGTGGCAGAGCATCGAGCTGTTCGACGACCTCACGGTGCTCGAGAACCTCACCGTCCTCGCGCCCCGCCAGGCCTCGACGTCCGCCGAGGAACTCCTCGGACAGTTCGGCCTCGAGCAGCTCGGCGGAGCGATGCCGTCGGAGATCTCCCAGGCGCAGCGCAAGGTCGTCGGTCTCGCCCGCGCCCTCGCCGCCGAGCCTCGTGTGCTGTGCCTCGACGAGCCGGCCGCCGGACTCGACGTCACCGAGAGCGAGGCACTCGGGGTCCGGCTGCGCGAGATCGTGGACGCCGGCACGGCGATGCTCCTCGTCGATCACGACATGGGGCTCGTGCTCGGCATCTCGGACCACGTCGTCGCGCTCGAGTTCGGGAAGGTGATCGCCGCGGGGACGCCCGACGAAGTGCGCCGCGACCCGCAGGTCGATCGCCGCCTACCTCGGGGAGCGCGGCGTCCGAGGTCGCAGGAGCCGAGGCGATGACGTGAGCGACCTGGTGCTGGAGATCGACAGCCTGACGTGCGGCTACGACGAGGCCGCGGTGGTACGCGACCTCGACCTGACCGTCGGTGCGGGCGAGATCGTCGCCCTCCTGGGCGCCAACGGCGCGGGCAAGACGACGACCCTGCGGGCGATCTCCGGCATCGTCCACCCGATGAGCGGGCGCATCCTGCTCGACGGCGAGGACCTCGCCGGCCGCTCGCCGAGCGGCCGCGCCCGCCTCGGGATCGCCCACGTGCCGGAAGGCCGCGGGCTCTTCTTCGGCTTGACGGTGGCCGAGCACCTCCGGCTCGGCCACCGGGGCGAGCGCCTCGACGCCGAGATCGCGTACCGGTACTTCCCGGCGCTCCGCGACATCGGGACGCGGCGCACCGGGCTGCTGTCGGGCGGCGAGCAGCAGATGCTCGCCGTCGCCCGCGCGCTCGCCCGGCGGCCCCGGCTGCTGCTCCTCGACGAGCTGAGCCTGGGCCTCGCTCCTGTCATCGTCGAGCGCCTGCTGCCGCGGGTGCGCGAGTACGCCCAGGAGTCCGGCTGCGGCGTGCTCCTCGTCGAGCAGCACGTCCAGCTCGCCCTCGAGGTCGCCGACCGCGGCTACGTGCTGTCGCACGGGCAGGTCGTGCTCCACCGGCCGGTCGAGGAGCTCCGCGCCGACCGCCAGCTGCTCATCGCCAGCTACCTGGGCGAGCAGGCCCACGACGCCGCCGCCGCGGCCGGAGAGTGTGAGCGGAGCGCGGAAATCGGATCTGGACTCACACTTCTCGTTGAGCTAGGGCCGCGGGCGGTGAGCCGGGGTTGTCGGCGGTGACGCCGCCGTCGATCGGGATCGTCTGCCCGGTGACGTACGAGGCGTCGTCGCTCAGGAGGTAGGCGACGAGGCCGGCGACCTCGGCCGGATCGCCGAACCGGCGCAGCGGGACCTTCGAGCGGAAGGCGGCCAGGACCTCCTCGCTGCCGCCGATGGCCTCCTCGAAGTTGCGCATCAGGCCGGTGAGGATGATGCCCGGGCGCGATCGAGTTGACCCGCACGCCGATGCGCGCGCCGTCGACCGCGGCGGCCTTGGTCAGCCCGACGACGCCGTGCTTGGCGGCGATGTACGGGATGATCGCCCCGCCTCCGTGGAGGCCGGCCAGCGACGACGTGGTGACGATCGCGCCGCCGCCGCCCTGCTCGGCCATCTGGCGGAGGGCGGCCCGGAGCCCGAGGAAGACGCTGCGCAGGTTGACCTCGATCACCCGGTCGAACTCCGTCGGTCTCCACCTCCCGGAACGGCTTGAACGTCCCGGAGATCCCGGCGTTCAGGTGGACCAGCTCGACCCGACCGAAGTTGTCCAGCGCGACCTGCATGTAGCGCTCGATGTCCTCCTCGCGCGAGACGTCGGCGGTCACCGCGACCGCCGGTCCGGACAGCGACTTGGCGACGAGCTCGACTCCTTCCTGTTCCAGTCGACCGCCACCACGCTCGCGCCCTCCTCGGAGAGACGCTCCGCCGTCGCCCGCCCGATCCCGCTCGCCGCCCCGGTGACGACGGCGACCTTGCCACCGTGAGTCCCCCTCATCATTGCGTTCCCCGGCCACGCAGGCCGTCTGCGCTTCTGCCGGCGTCGCTCGCTGGCGCTCGCTCGCTCGCAGCTGTACCGGTTCATTCTCTTGGGAGGCCGAAGCGCTCGCGGGCCAGGGCGCGGTACGCCCAGTCCCGGAGCTGGACGTTGAAGTGGCTGTTGAACATCGACATGTCGCGGAACATCCGCTCCATCCGTTCACCCTTGCCGGCCGCGCTCGATCCCGCGGTGCGCCAGATGTCGCCCTGCATCGTCTCCCACGCCTGGACGATGACCTCGCGGCCGATGCAGCCGACGCGCATGTCGTCGGCGTAGCTGAACGGGATCCCCTCGTCGACGGCCCGCTGGCACAGCTCCATGTGCTGGTCGGCGGCGTTCATCACCGCCGCCTCGGCGGTGGCGATCTTGGACAGCGCCGCCCCGTACCACCGCTGGAAGTCGAGATCGAACTTGCGCAGCACCATCGGCGGCCGCCGGTTCTGCCGGGTCTCCATCAGGATCTCGTACTCGTCGAGGGCGCAGTAGGCGGCGCCGACGATGAGCGCCGCCAGGCTCGACCGTGAACGGCCCGATCGCCCGCCCGCCGTACATCGGGTTGCCGTGGAGCTCGAGGCCCGGAGTCCCGTTGCTCACGTCGACGTCGATCATGAACGTGTTCTCCAACGCCCAGTGGGCGGGGATCTGGCCGTGGTCGAAGACGATGCTCTGCGACCCGCTGCCCTTCAGGCCGAGCAGGTGGCCCCAGTCGTCGAGCATCGTCCACTCGCTCTTCGGCGCGACGAAGAGGAGGAACTGGGGTGCCTCCGGGTCGGTGTCGGGCATCAGCGCCTGCCCCATGTAGTGCGTCGAGTACGGGATGCCCGGAGGCGTAGGAGACCTTGCCGTTGAGCTCCCAGCCGCCCTCGGTGCGGGTCGCCGGTCCGATCGGCATCGCCACCGACGCGGCGCGGAAGTCGCCGTCGCCGAGGATCTCCGCCTGGGCGCGCTCGGGGAACCACGAGCCGATCTGGAGGGCGTGGTTGCCGGCAAGGCCCATGCACCACGCCGTGTTCGGGCAGCCGCGGGCGAGCTCGAGCAGGACACGCGCGTACGTCGGGACGCCGAACTCGTAGCCCCCGTAGCGCCGCGGGATGTACGATGCGGTAGAAGCCGGCCCGCTGGAACTCCTCGTGCATCTCCTGCGAGTAGTACGTGCGCTCCTCGGTCTCCGCCTGCTGCTCGAGCAGCTTCTCGCGCAGCGCCACGGCGCGGGCGATCATCTCCTTCGGCGTGAGATCGGGCTCAGGCGGCGAGATCACCGAGGTCGCTCCTTCGGCGGTACTAGAGGCCATAGAGCGCCTCCGCGTTCGTGCGCAGCACGCGTTTGCGCGCTTCGGGTGAGAGGTCGCGCATCAGTCGTTCGACGACCTCGCGTGACTCGGGGAACGTGCTGTCGGGATGCGGGTAGTCGCACGCCCACATCACCTTGTCGTCGCCGAAGTGGTGGAGGATGTCGAGGCCGATCTGGTCGTCCTGGACCGTCACCCACACCTGGCGGCGGAACACCTCGCTCGGCTTCATCGTCGAGCCCGATCCCGCCGCGCGACTCCCAGTAGTCGCGCATCGAGACCAGCCGGGCGTAGCGGTAGTCCATCTCCTGGACGATCCAGGGCGGCCAGCCGAGCCCGCTCTCGGCGAGCACCAGCCGGGCGTTCGGGCGCTGTTCGAGCACGCCTCGGCCGAGGAGGCCGACCAGCGGGTCGAGGAACTGGTCGATGAAGACCTTGCTGGTCTCGAAAATGGCGTGGGGGGCGCCGTCGAGCGCGAGGATCTGGGCCGTCGTGAGCACGAGGTGGAACGAGGCGATGATCCCGCTCTCGTCGATCACGTCCCAGAACGGCATCCACTCGTCGCTGTAGATCGGGTTCGTCACCCGGCCGATGTGCATGGCGACCTGCTTGGTCCCGCCCCTTTCGGCGAGGCGGCGGAGCTCGGCAATGGCCCCCTCGGCGTCCTCGGCCGGGAGCATCGCCACCCCGATCAGCCGTTTGGGGTCGTAGCTGCAGAACTCGGCGAGCCAGTCGTTGTACGCCCGGTAGACGGCGAGGCGCAGCTCGGGGTCGTCGATCTCGAGTGCGACCGCCGGGCCGTACATCACGGTGGCCTCGATGCCGTCGTGCTTCATGTCAGTCAGCCGCAGCTCGGGTTCGGTCGGTCGGAGCACCCCTTCCTCGTCCAGCCCGGCTCGCTCGAGGGCGGTCTGGTAGGAGCGCTTCGCGGTTGACCGACGCCCGCCCGCCCAGCGCCCCAGGCTCTGGCCGTCACAAATCCAGGCCGACATCCCATCGTCGAGCTCGACGACCTGCGGTCCCCGTTCGCGGAGCCGCTCGGGCAACCGCGTCGCGAAGACGTCGCGGGGCACGTACTGCAGGTCGATGTGGTCGTCGACCGAGATCATCTCGTAGTCCATCTGGGCACCCCCCACCGCCCGCCGGAATTCTCAGCTTCCCTGACATCGTATATTCGGCGGTGAGGAGGACTCGCCACGCATGACCTCAGCCCGTCCGGCGATCGGTGTCGTCGAGAGTCCGGCGGCCTGGCTGGCCGCCGAGCTCGAGGCATCCACCGACTGGTGGCACGCCTTCACGGATGCCGAGATCGGTGAGGTCGACGCGGCCCTCGAGCACGCCCGGTCCGCCGATCCCGACCTCGACCTCGCCCGGCTCACGCCGGACCGCTTTCCCCTCCCGACGGTGGCGACGCTCGTCGAGGCCATCCAGCAGCAACTCGTCGACGGCAAGGGCGTGATGGTGTGCTCCGGCTTCCCGATCGAGCGCTACCAACTCGCCGAACTGCGGGCGATCTGGTGGGGCCTGAGCCAGCACATCGGCACCCCGGTCGCCCAGAGCTGGCGGGGCGACGTGATGGGCGACGTGCGCGATCTCGGCACCGGCATCGAGGGGCGGGCCGGGCGGGGCTACACGTCGAACGCCGAGCTGCGGTTCCACTCCGACTCGGCCGACGTCACCGCGCTGTTCTTCCTCCGGCGAGCCAAGCGGGGTGGTGAATCCCGCCTCGCCAGCTCGGTAGCCGTGCACAACGAGATCGCCCGCCGCCGCCCCGACCTGCTCGAGGTGCTCTACCAACCGTTCACCGTGAGCTGGCAGTCGAACGAGCCGCCCGGGGAGCAGCCGTGGTACGACCTGCCCGTCTACGGCCGGGTGGGCGACGACGTCGCCTGCGCCTACGTCGGCTCGAACATCCTGTGGGCGGAGAAGAACTGCGGTGCGCCACCGCTCACCCCGGAGCAGGTCGAGGCGGTGGAGTACGTGGCCGAGGTGGCCGCCGAGCCCCAGTTCTGGGTCGAGCGCAGTGCTCGAGCCAGGCTCGATGCTGTTCGTCCACAACCACACCGCCTTCCACATGCGCACCGAGTTCGAGGACTTCGCCGACCCCGCCCAGAAGCGCCACCTGCTGCGGTCCTGGATCAGCCTGCCCAACAGCCGGGCCCTGCCGGAGAGCTTCGCCCCGTTCTTCGGCGACACCAGCGCCGGCGCTGTCCGCGGCGGCTACCAGAGCCGGGACGGACAGCGGCGCTTCCAGAACGTGACGATCGGAGGTAGCTCGCATGGAGGATCTCGCCGGCCGCACCGCCTTCGTCACCGGCGGCGCCAACGGCATCGGGCTCGGCCTCGCCCGTGCGCTGCTCGACCAGGGCTGCAAGGTCGCGATCGCCGACATCCGCGAGGAGTCGATCGAGCAGGCATTGAAGACGCTCGACAGTGGCGAAGTGATCGGCATCCAGCTCGACGTCGCCTCGCGCGACGGCTTCGCGGCCGCCGCCGACCAAGGTCGAGGCCGCGCTCGGCCCGGTCTCGCTGCTCTTCAACAACGCCGGGGTCAACCTCTTCCAGACCATCGACGAATCGAGCTACGACGACTGGGACTGGGTGCTCGGCGTGAACCTGCACGGTGTCATCAACGGCGTCGTGACGTTCGTGCCGCGGATGAAGGAACGCGGCCAGGGTGGCCACGTCGTCAACACCGCCTCGATGGCCGAGCTTCCTCGCCGGGCCCGTGCCCGGCATCTACAACTGCTCCAAGTTCGCCGTGCGCGGCCTCTCCGAGTCGCTGCGCTACAGCCTCGACGCCCACGGCATCGGCGTCTCGGTGCTCTGCCCGGGACTGGTGAAGAGCTACATCTACGCCAGCGCCGACGTCCGCCCCGACGCGCTCAGGGCCCAGGCCAAGGAGACCGACCCTGCCTTCGTCGAACGGCTCGCCTCGATCCACCAGGCGGGGATGGAGCCGGACGAGATCGCCGCCAAGGTGATCGACGCCGTCCGCGCGAACCGCTTCTACGTCTTCACCCACCCCGAGCACAAGGACGAGCTGCGGGAGGTGTTCGACGAGATCCTCGCCGACTACCCCGACGGCGACACTCCCGCCGACCGCATGGCGATCGAGCAGGAACGACGCGAGCGCTACCGGGCTGCCCGCCAGGCGGCGCGAAACCGCGTCGGTGACCGACCCGATCTGGGCGGGAATCGTCCCGGCACTCGATCTGGGCGGAATTCGGTTCACCTGTCGCGACAGATCCCGCCCAGATCCCGGAGCGGAGGGAGGCCTCAGAAGAACCGCACGTCGGCGTCGAGGCCGAGGAGCAGCCGGCCGAGGGTCTCGTGGAGCTTCGGGGCGACCATGAGGTGCTGGGTGGTCACGTGGACGTCGCGGAGGCAGCGCTGCAGCACGTTGGATTCGTAGACGCTGGTGCCCCCGGCGAGGGTGTAGGCGGCATCGGTGGCCGCGACGGCGGCCGACGGCCGCGTGCACGCAGGCGAGCCGGATGCCGACCCGGGCCGAGAGGTCGACACGACCGCCCCGACACGCCACGTCCCAGCGTGCGCCCGAGCTCGTCGAGCAGCAGCGCCCGTCCCGCCCGCAAGCCGGCTTCGGCGCGGGCGACCTCGGTCTGGGTGAAGCCGCTCTCGGCGAGGGTTCGCGACGAGAACTGCGGGCGCTTGTCGCTCGGCCAGGGCGACGACCTCGTCCAGCGCTCGGCGCCCGATGCCGAGGCTCACCGCGGCGACGCCGGCCGCGAGGAGGGCGAAGTTCGGGAACGCGGCCAACGGCACGTCGACCGTCGGCCGGGTGATCCCCGGCTGGATCGTGCGGTCCGCCGGCACGCGCACGTCGTCGACGGAGAAGTCGAGCGAGCCGGTGCCGCGCAGCCCGGACGCGTGCCAGGTGTCGTGGAACGTGCACGTCACCGGCCTCGAAGAAGCACAGGCGGAACGTGTCGTCGTCGCAGTTCGTCCCGCCGACGATCCACTGGCAGTGCTGCGTGCCGCTCCCCCACTGCCAGCGCCCGGACACCCGGAACCCGTCGCCGTCGGCGATGCCGGTGCCGTTGGGGGCGAACACCCCGCCCGCCACGACGGCCGGATCGCCGAACAGCTCCTTCGCCGTCTCCGGCGGCAGGAACAGCGCCATCGACGACGTCGTCGAGGCGATCATCGTGCACCATCCGGCGGCGCCGTCGTCGCGCGACACGGCCTCGATCACCTCGACGATCGTCATCGGATCGGCTTCCGGACCGCCGTAGGCGGCCGGCACGCACATCCGCATCAACCCGGCGTCGGTCAACGCCTCGACCGTCGCCGCGGGGAGGCGCCGGATGCGCTCGGCCTCGTCGGCGTTGGCCCTCACCACATCGGCGACCGCGGCGGCCGCCCCCAGCAGGTCGCTCACCGCACTCCGGCTCGCTGCGCCTCGCTCCAGCTCAGTCCCTGCTGGACATCGACATCGTGGGGCAGGCCGAGCACCCGTTCGGCGACGATGTTGCGCTGGACCTCGCCCGTGCCGCCGCCGATGGTGAGGGCGCGGGAGAAGATGAACCCGTCGTACCAGCCGGGATGGTCGAGCGTGCGCGGGGGGCGGCCGGGCCCGAGGTTCCTCGTCTCGGTCCCGGGCTGGAAGTCGGCGCCGTCGGGGTGCGCCGTCCCGTCGCCACCGGTGAGCATCGCCGCCGGGCCGACCAGGTCGCGGGCGAGCTCCATCACGTGCTGTCCGTGCTCGTCGCCGAGCAGCTTGCGGATGCTCGCCTCGGGCCCGGGCTGCTCACCCTTCAGCCGCGCCGTCAACGTGCGCATCCGGATCAGCTCCAGCACGGTGTGTTCGATGTACACCCCGGCCAGCCGCTGGCGCAGCGTCGGGTCGGTCGTCGTCCCGGTGGCCTTCGCCGCGTCGATCGAGGTCGAGTGCGGTCGGGCCGTTGCCCCAGAGCACGCCGCCGCTCGACAGCGAGATGCGCTCGTTGCCGAGCGTCACCTTGGCGAGTCGCCAGCCGTCGTTGGGCTCGCCGACGAGGTTCGCCGCGGGCATTCGCACGTCGGTGAAGAACACCTCGTTGAACGTGTGTCCGCCGGTCATCTCGGTGATCGGGCGGATCTCGATCGCCGGGCGCGTCCATCGGACAGATGAAGTACGAAACGCCCTTGTGCTTGGGCAGGTCGGGGTCGGTGCGGGCGATGAGGATCCCGAACTTGGCGTACTGGGCGCCGCTCGTCCAGATCTTCTGGCCGTTGACGACGAACTCGTCGCCGTCGCGGACGGCCCTCGTGCCGAGACTGGCCAGGTCGCTGCCGCTCCCGGGCTCGGAGAAGAGCTGGCACCAGAACTCCTCGCCGGAGATCATCGGCCACAGGTAGCGGTCCTTCTGCTCCTTGGTGCCGGCGTACAGGATCGTCGGCCCCGCCCAGCCGATGCCGATCGGGTTGACCGGTCGCCGCACCGCCGCCCGGGCGAGCTCGTCGTCGATCAGCAGTTGGTGGATCGGGTCGGCGTCGAGCCCCCACGGCCGCGGCCAGTGCGGGACGACGTATCCCGGCCTCGGCGAGCTCGCGGCCCGTCGGCGCCGGATGCTCGCCGAGCCACGCCCGCACCGCGAGGCGGCGCTCGTCGTCGTCCGGCGGGAGCTCGAAGTCCACGGCCCGGACGTTATGCCCCGGCCGTACGGGCGGCATGATCGGCCGCGCCTAGGGTTTTGCCGATGCGGTTCGGGTTCGTGATCCCGTGGGCGGACGCCGACGAGGTCGGCGACCTGGCCGCCGCCGCGGAGGAGTCGGGGTGGGACGGCGATCTTCGTCTGGGAGCCGGTGTGGGGGGTCGACGCGTGGATCTCGCTCGCCGTCGCCGCCGTGCGCACGTCGCGCATCCGGCTCGGCACGTTGCTCACCCCGCCATCGCGCCGCCGACCGGCCGAGCTGGCGAGCCAGGTGGCGACGGTCGACCGGCTGTCCGGCGGTCGGGTCACGCTGTCGGTGGGTCTCGGCGCGGTCGACAGCGGGTTCGAGGCGTTCGGCGAGGAGTGCGACAAGCGCGTCAGGGCCGAGCTGATGGACGAGTGCCTGGACATCGTCACCGGGCTCTGGGCCGGCCAGCCGTTCAGCGTACGAGGGCAAGCACTACACGATCTCCCCGACCACCTTCCCGACGATCGGCAACACCGTGCAGCAGCCGCACCCGCCGATCTGGTGCGTGGGCGTGCTCAACCGCCCGAAGACGATGATCCGGGCGCTGCGCTGGGACGGCCTGCTCCCCCAGGTCATGGTGGACGGGAAGGGCGAGAGCGCGTCGCTCGAGGCCGTCGCCAAGGTGCGCGCCGAGATCGGCGACCGTCCGTACGACATCGTCATCGAGGGCAACGGCTCCGAGCACTCGCCGGCGGCGTGGGCGGATGCCGGGGCGACGTGGTGGATCGAGTCGATGTGGGACGCGATGGGCCGGGCCGAGCCCGGCCTGGCCGCCCTCGACCGCCTGCACGAGGGCCCGCCGCGGTAGTCACCCGGTTCCCGCTCGCCCCGGATCGGGTCTGTCAAGCTAACGCCATGTATGAACGGCGTGAGCCGGAGAGTGCCGGCGACGGACCGCCGTCGGAGCGTTCGGGGGTCTCCCCGGCGCTGATCGTGTTCGGGATCGTGGCGATCGTCGCCGTGATCTTCATCGTCCAGAACAGCGAGCGGCGCGACATCGAGTTCCTGTTCGTCGACGTCAGCACTCCGGTGTGGGTGGCCTTGCTCGTCGCGATCGCGATCGGGATCCTGCTCGACCGGCTCTTCATCTACTGGTGGCGCCGGCGGCGCAGCCGCGACGCCGCCTGACCGCTCACTCCGACGCCGATGCTGCGCGTCCCCTCGTCCGACGGCGTCACCGTCGCGGTCCACGATCTTGCCGGAGCCGCCGGTGCCGGATCACCCGGTCGTGCTCGTCGCCCACGCCACCGGCTTCCACGCCCACGCCTACCTCCCCGTGGCCGCCGCGCTGGCCCCGCGCTTCCACACCTTCGCCTTCGACTTCCGCGGTCACGGCGACACCCCGCTCGCCCCGGGTTGGGCCGTCGACTGGGACGGGTACGGCGACGATGCGGTCGCCGCGGCCGAGGCGGTCGCGGCGACTCCCGCGCCGCCGCGTGGCCTCATCGGCTTCGGCCACTCGATGGGCGGGACCGCGCTGCTGCTCGCCGCCCACCGCCGACCCCGAGCTGTTCTCCCTCCTCGTCCTGTTCGAGCCGATCGTGCCCCCGATCGATGCGGTCACCGAGGCCGCCGAGAGTGATCGCGTCAACTCGCTCGTCACCGCCACCCGTCGCCGGCGGGCCCTGTTCCCGTCGATCGACGCCGCCCTCGCCAACTACGCGGCGAAGCCGCCGCTCGACGCGCTGGGACCCGGCCGCCCTCGACGCCTACGTGCGGTACGGCTTCCACGCCGACGTCGACGGTGCCGGCGTCCGCCTCAAGTGTGATCCGGAGCTCGAGGCCCGCACGTTCGAGGCCGGGACCACACAGCGCACGTGGGAGCTCCTGCCCGAGGTCGCGGTGCCGGTCGTCGTGGTGTCCGGGCGGGTCGGCGACGACCAGCCGTCGAGGTTCGCCGCAGACGTGGCCGAGTGCGCTGCCCCACGGCCGGTTCGTGGAGCTGGCCGAGCTCGACCACTTCGGCCCGATGACCCACCCGAAGTTGATCGGCGAGCTCATCGCCGGCTGGGCGGACGAGATCGTCCCGTGATCTCCCGGCGGTCCCCGGGTTGCGCCATCAACCAACCGCTGACACCCCCGTCGTACGATGACAGCGTGCTCGAAGGATCCCCTGTCCCGGTGACGCCGGCCTACCAGGCGCCGACCAGCTTGTCGCCCAGCCGGGTCGAGCAGTTCACGTCGTGCCCGTTGGCGTTCCGGTTCGCCAGCATCGAGAAGCTCCCCGAGGCGCCGAGCATCCACACCACCCGCGGTTCGCTGGTGCACCGGGCCCTCGAGCTCGCCTACTCCCGCCCCGCCGCCGAGCGCACCCCGAACTAGTTCCGGCGCGCACTCGATGCCGCCGGGGCCGAGTACCGGGAGCATCCGGACTTCACCGGACTCGGGCTGACCACCGAGGAGATCGAGGAATTCGACGCCGACTGCCGCCGGCTCGTCGACACCTACCTGCGCATGGAGGACCCGCGCACCGTTCACCCCATCGGTCTCGAACTGCGGTTGAGCGCCGAGGTCGGCGCGCTGGAGCTGCGCGGGATCATCGACCGTCTCGAGCTGCGCGACGGCGAGCTGGTCGTCACCGACTACAAGACCGGGCGGGCGCCGTCGCTGAACTGGGAGCAGCGCAGCCTGGCCGGGGTGCACTTCTACTCGTTCCTGTGCGAGCGGGTGTTCGGCCGGCGCCCGGTCGCGATCCGGCTCATGTACCTGCGCAGCGGCGAGACGATCGAGGCGATCCCGTCCGATCAGTCGACCCGCTTCATCACCACCCGCACCACCGCCGTGTGGAAGGCGGTCGAGCGGGCGTGCGACAGCGGCGACTTCCGGCCCCGTCCGAGCGCCCTGTGCGACTCGTGCAGCTTCCGCACCTGGTGTCCTGCCTTCGGCGGCGACCCCGACCTCGCCGCGACCGAGGCCGCCGGCCGCGTTCGCCGCCCTCGCCCCGGCGTGACGGACTCCATCCGAGGGTTTCGCGGCCGACCGAGGGTTTCCTGCCCCCCTGCCGGGCAGCAAACCCTCGGATGAGGATCACCGCCTCGGGCCGGTCGCCCGCTTCGACCAGTGGGCCGACGACGCCCTCGAGCGGCTGCGCGGTCACCCGGTCGCCGACGTCGTGTTCACGTCGGCCTCGCGGTTGGGCGAGTTCAGCCTCGTGTGGCACGTCGCCAACGTCGCCCGCGGGCTCACCGACCCTCGGCGGGCGCGTCAGGTGCCGGTGCTCGCGGCGCTCCTCGGCGCGGAGAGCCTGCTCGTCAACCAAGGGCTCAAGCGGCTGTTCCGGCGGTCGCGGCCGACCGTCGCCGGCGACGCGCGATATCCCGTGCGCCGGCCGATCACCTCGTCGTTCCCGTCCGGCCACGCCAGCGCGGCTGCGTTCAACGCCGTGCTGCTCACCGGCTGGGACGGGCGGCGGTCGGCCCCGCTGTGGTGGGGGCTGGCGCTCGTCGTCGCCACCAGCCGGGCCTACGTGCGCATCCACCATCCGTCCGACGTCGTGGCCGGCCTCGCCACGGGCGCCGCGCTCGGGCTCGGCGCCCGCCAGCTCCTGAAGCGCCTCCAGTTCGGGAAATAGGTCGCAGCTGTGCGAGGTTGACCATCGCATGACCCGTTCCTTCGGACTGACCTACGACTACCGCTGCCCCTACGCTCGCATCGGCCACGACCACGTGATCGCCGGCCTGCGCGGCGGTGCTGACTGGGACGTCCGCTTCCTCCCCTTCTCGCTCGCCCAGGCGCACGTCGAGGAGGGCGAGCCTCCGGTGTGGGAACGCCCCGAGGTCGACAGCGGCCTCCTCGCTCTGCAGGCTTCGCTGGCGGTTCGGGACACCCAGCCCGAGCACTTCCTCGACGTCCATCACGCCCTGTTCGAGCACCGCCACGTCGACGCCGGCAAGCTACGCGAACGCGAGCAGCTCGCCCCGGTGCTCGCGGCCGCCGGCGCCGACGTCGATGCGGTCTGGGCCGAGGTCGACTCCGGACGCCCGTTGGTCACCGTCGAGAAGGAGCACACGGCGTTCGTCGAGTCGCACAACGTCTGGGGCGTGCCGACGTTCATCGTCGGCGACTCCGCCGTCTTCGTCCGCCTGCTCGAGCTTCCCGACGGCGACAGCGAGGCGGCGATCCGCACCATCGAGCGGGTCCTCGACCAGATCGCGTGGTCCAACCTCAACGAGTTCAAGCACACCTCCATCCCCCGCTACGGCCGCGCCTCGCTGTGAGAAGATCCGGGCATGGCTGAGGTAGCCGCGGCCGAGCGCAAGATGAGCGACGCCGAGGGTCTGATGTGGCGCCTCGAGAAGGATCCCTACCTCACGTCGACGTTCGCCACGGTGTCGGTCCTCGACCGCCCACCCGACTTCGATCGGCTGCGCGCCCGCATGGAGCGGGCGGTGGGAGCGGTGCCCCGCCTGCGGTGGCGGGTCCAGCCGGCGCCGGTCAACCTCTCGGCCCCGACGTGGGTCGACGACCCGGACTTCGACATCGACCTCCACGTGCGCAGGATCGCGGTCCCCAGGCCGGGCTCGTTGCGCCAGCTGCTCGACCTGGCGACGCTGCATCACCCTCGACCCGTTCGAGCGCACCCGGCCGCTGTGGCAGTTCACCGTCATCGAGGGACTGCGCGGCGGCAAGGCCGCCCTCGTGCAGAAGATGCACCACACGATCACCGACGGCGAGGGCGGGGTGCAGATGTCCTTGCAGTACCTCGACTTCGCACGCGACGCCCCCGACCCCGAACCGGTCGCCGCCGCGGCCGCCGACGTCGTCGGACCACCACCGTCGCCGACGACGGCGGAAACCGTTCGCGACCTGCTGGTCGGCGGGTTCCGGCTGCCCGTCGGCATCGCCCGCCAGGTGAAGGAACTGCTCGCCGACCCCACCTCGATCCCGACCGCGGGCGCGGCCACCCTCGACACGATCCGCGGCGTCGTGACCCAGCTGTCCGACGTCGAGCAGGCCCGCTCGCCGCTGTGGCGGGAGCGTTCGCTGCGCCGGCGGTTCGAGGTCGCCGCGCGCCCCGTTCGCCGAGACCAAGGAGGCCGCCAAGCGACTCGGCGGCACGCTGAACACCGCCTTCCTGACCGCGGCCGCCGAGGCCGCCGGCCGCTACCACATCGAGCTCGGCGCGCCGGTCGACCAACTGCGCGCCTCGATGGCCGTCAGCACGCGGACCGAGAGCTCGGGCGCCAACGCGTTCTCGCTCGCCCGGATGATGGTGCCGACCGGCGAGATGCCGATCGACGAACGGTTCAAGGCGATCCACGAAGCGGCCACCGCGGCGCGGGGCCAGGGATCGTCGGCCTCGCTGGCGACGCTCGCCACCGTCACCTCCGCCCTGCCCACGTCGTTGATCACGCGCCTGGCCCGCCAGCAGTCCCAGACCGTCGACTTCGCCACGTCCAACGTGCGGGGGTCGCCGGTCCCGATGTACATCTGCGGGGCGCAGCTGCTGGAGAACTACCCGATCGGCCCGCTGCTCGGGGTGGCGTTCAATCTCACCTTGCTCTCGTACAACGGCAGCCTCGACATGGGACTCAACATCGACGCCACCGCGGTCGCCGAGCCGGAGCGCCTCGCCAAGCTCATCGAGCGCGCCTTCGCCGATCTCCACAAGGCATAGGCAGCCGCACCCAACGTACGATCTCGACCGATGGACCTCGCCGATCGCCACGTCGTCGTCACCGGAGCGGCCCGCGGGATCGGTGCCGCGCTCGCCCGCCGGTTCCACGCCGGCGGGGCCAACGTCGTCGTCGCCGACCTCGACGGGGTCGCCAACGTCGCCGACGAACTTCCCCATGCCGTCGGCATCATCGCCGACATCTCCACCGAGGCCGGCAACGTCAACCTCATCGAGCACGCCGAGTCGGTGTTCGGTTCGATCGACCTCTTCTTCGCCAACGCCGGTGTCGGGGGCGGCACCGACCTGGATACGCCGGAGGACGTCTGGCGGCACACGTTCGACGTCAACGTCAATGCCCACCGCTGGGCGGCCAAGCACCTCCTCCCGGGCTGGCTGGCCCGCGGCGAGGGGTACTTCTGCTCGACCGCCTCCGCGGCGGGCGTGCTGATCCAGATCGGCTCGGCGCCGTACACGCTCACCAAGCGGGCCGCAGTGGCGTTTGCCGAATGGCTGTCCGTCACCTACGGGCGGCGCGGCCTGCGGGTGAGCTGCCTGTGCCCCCAGGGTGTCAACACCGACATGCTCCGCGGGGCCGGCGACCTGGGCACCGGTGCCGCCGTCGTGCGGTCCGCCGGAGTCGTCCTCGAGCCCGAACAGGTCGCCGACGTCGTCGCCCAGGCCATCGCCGATGAGCAGTTTCTCATCCTCCCCCACCCGGAGGTCCACGACTACATGGTGCTCAAGGCGGACAACCCCGAGCGTTGGCTCGCCGGCATGCGCAAGCTCCAGGACCGCTTCTCATAGCTTGGAGGCCGCGGGTACCGTCGCGGCGTGAAAGCTAGCGAAGGCTCCCTCTCCCCCTCCTCTCCGCACACGGACATCGCCACCCGGCTGCTCGACGGCCGCACGTGGGCCGGCAGCCCGGCGGTCTCGCCCGATGGCCGCTCGATCGCCTTCGTCGTGTCGACGATCGCGCTCGACGAGAACACCACTCGCAGCCGCATCTGGCTCGCCGGCCCCACGGGTGAACCGGCACCTGTCACGAACGGGCCGCACGACGAAGGGCCGGCGTGGTCGCCCGACGGACGCTGGCTCGCCTTCGCGTCCAGGCGAGGCGAGAAGGAGCACGAGTCCACGCTCCACGTGCTTCCCGTCGACGGTCCGGGAGAGGTGCGCACGATCGCCACCATGCCGGACGGGATGAGCGACCTCTCGTGGTCTCCCGATGGCAAATGGCTCGCGTACACCAGTCGCACCCGCGACCCGCGGTACGAGGCGAAGGACGAGCGGTGGCAGGCACCGCGCAAGATCGAGACGTTCTTCACCCGCCTCGACAACGAAGGCTGGATCGTCGACCGCCCACAGCACGTGTACGCCGTCGCCGCCGACGGCACCAGCGCCCCCCGCAACCTCACGCCCGGTCCGTTCCAGCACCGGGGTGTGTCGTGGATGACCGACTCCTCAGGCGTCGTCACCGCCGCTGCGCGCCACGACACCTGGGATCGCGATCTCTGCGAGGACCTCTACCTCGTCCCCCTCGAGGGCGACGTCCGGCCGCTCACCAAGCAGACCGGGGTGTACGGCGATCCCTCCGTGTCGCCCGACGGCGGCCGGGTCGCCTTCCTCGGCTGCGACGACCCGAACACGTACCCCCAGAACCTGAAGGTCGGCGTCATCGACGCCACGGGAGGCGAGCACCGCTGGATCTCGACCGACGTCGACAGAACCTTCTCCCCGTATCCCGGCGCCCGTCCGCCGATCTGGCTGGACGAGAACACCCTCCTGGCCAGTGCCGAGGACCACGGCGAGAGCCACCTCTTCCGGGTCGCCGCCGACGGCTCGGCGCCGCCCGAGCAGGTGACCGCCGGGAGGTTCACCATCCACTCCTACGACGCTCGCGGAGGCCGGATCGCGATGACCCAGGCCACGGTGGAGCATCCCGGCGAGATCGTGACGCTCGACGGCCCGGTCACCGCGGTGGCCCGCAGCTTCCTCGGGTGGGAGAAGTTCACCGTTCCGACCGCCGACGGTGCGGGCGAGATCGACGCGTGGCTCATGCGTCCCGAGGGCTTCGAATCGCGCCGCAGGTACCCGCTGCTGCTCAACGTCCACGGAGGCCCGTTCACACAGTACGGCGAGACGTTCTTCGACGAGGCGCAGATGCAGGCTGCCGCCGGCTTCGCCGTGCTGATGTGCAACCCCCGCGGTGGAAGCGGACAGGACACGGCGTGGGGTCAGGCGATCCTCGGACCGAAGCACCCGGTGGCACCGGGCTCGGGGTGGGGCAGCGTCGACGTCGAGGACATCCTGACGGTGCTCGACGCCGCGCTGGACCGCTTCCGGTTCCTCGACGCCGATCGCGTCGGGATGCTCGGCGGCAGCTACGGGGGATACATGGCGACCTGGCTGGCCGGGCGCCACGGAGAGCGGTTCCGCGCCATCTGCAGTGAGCGCGCGGTCAACAACATGCTCTCGGAGGAGTGGTCGAGCGACGTCGGCACCGTCTTCCGCGTCGAGCACGGTCCGACCCATCTCGAGGACCCGGAGGAGTACGCCCGCATGTCACCGATCCGCTGGGTACGAGACATCGATGTCCCGATGCTGATCATCCACTCGGAGAACGACCTGCGGTGCCCGATCGCGCAGGCGGAGGAGCTGTTCGTCGCGATGCGCCTGCTCGGCAAGGACGTCACGTTCTACCGCTTCCCCGGCGAAGGCCACGAGCTCTCCCGCTCCGGCTCACCGCTGCACCGGCGGATGCGCGCCGAGATCATCCTCGACTACTTCACCGAGAAGCTGGCGCCCCGCCGCAAGCCCCGCGCCGCGACTACGGCGCGGTCGACCGGTTCCCCGACCCGCTCGAGACCTCGTCGATCCACTCGTCGATGAGCTTGCGGGCGATCGAGATCGGCGGCGGGATCATCGGCAGCTCGTCGCGCCGGTACCAGCCAGCGTCGACGATCTCGGCCGGGTCGAGCGCCAGCTCCCCATCCATGTAGCGGGCGCGGAACCCGACCATGAGGCTGTGTGGGAACGGCCACGGCTGGCTCCCGCGATAGCGCACGTCGCCGACCGACAGCCCGACCTCCTCACGCACTTCGCGCTCGACCGCGGATTCGAGTGACTCGCCCGGCTCGACGAATCCGGCGAGACAGGAGTACATCGGCACGGTCCAGCGCGCCCCGCGGGCGAGCAGCGCCTCCTCCGCGGGGCCGGGCCCGCCCCGTGTGACCAAAGTGATCATCGCCGGCGCCAGGCGCGGGAACACCGACAACCCGCACGCCGGGCACGTCATCGCCCGCTCGTGCGCCGCCGGCTCGGTCGGGGTGCCGCAACGACCGCAGAAGCCGTGGGTCCGCGCCCATTCGACCAGCTGGACCGCTCGGCCGGCGGCGAGCCAGGCGTCCTCGCCGGCTCGCCCGTGGTAGGCGTACAGGTCGATCGCCGCGCCATCACTCGGATCGGCGCCCGCCGGCACGTCGACCGCGTACCAGCACTTCCCCTCGAGGACGCCCACGACATGGCGCGCCCAGGCGACGTCGGCCGGCGCCGGCGCGACCCAGACGGTCGTGCCGATCACATGTACGTAAGTTGCCGGGGTCGTCCCCTCTGGGGCAGTGTGGCGGGGCTCAAACGTGGTTCTGTCCGCCGCGATCGGCCCGTTTCGGTCGATTCCCACGGACAGGAAGAGTACGGCGGGTTCCGCCGCTAGAACGCGACGAGTGAGGTTGGCCGTGATGTTGTCGCTCGCCGTGACCGGCTGCTCACAAGCGGCGGAACCCGCCGTGGGGGGTGCAGTGGTTGAGAAGGTTGTCGACGGGGACACCATCGACGTCGCGATCGCCGGGAGGCACGAACGGGTGCGGATGCTGGGCATCGACACGCCCGAGGTGCATCCGGAGGTCGGACCGCCCGAGTGCTTCGGACCAGAGGCGGCGGCGTTCACGGCGTCGCTGCTCCCACCGGGCTCGGCGGTCAGGCTCGAACGGGACATCGTCGGTCGCGACCACTACGGACGCCTGCTCGCCCACGTCTACCGGCGCGACGACGGGCTGTTGGTCAACGAGGCGATCCTGCGCTCGGGCTACGCCCAGCCGATGACCATCGATCCCAACCGGGCGTTCGCCGAGCGGTACGTCGCCGCCACGGTCGCCGCCGAGCGCGACGGGCTCGGTCTCTGGCGGGCCTGCGCCGGATAGCGTCGGGCGCCGTGCCCGGATCCCTCCCGGACCCATCGCTCGTCGAGCGTCTCGGCTACCCCGCCGACGCCAAGTTGGTCATCATCTCGTGCGACGATCTCGGCTCCTGTCACGCCGCCAACGTCGGTGTCTATCGGGCGCTGCGCGAGGGTGCCGCGACGTGCACCTCGCTCATGGTGCCGGCCCCATGGGCACGCCACGCCGCCGAGATGTACGAACCCGGCGACGACGTCGGCGTCCACCTCACCCTCAACGCCGAGCACCGGATCTACCGGTGGGGGCCGATCACCCATGCGCCGTCGCTGCTGTCGGGCGAGGGCGGGTTCCCGCGCACGATCGACGACCTGTGGGAGCACGCCGATCCGGACGAGGTCCGGCGGGAGCTGCGGGCGCAGATCGAGCGGGCCTTGGCCTGGGGCATCGATGCCACCCACCTCGCGCCGCACCTGACCGCGATCACCCTGCGGCCCGAGTTCTTCGACATCTACCTCGAGCTGGCCGTCGAGTTCTCCCTGCCGATCCGGCTGCCGTCGACGATCACCGCCGAGCAGGCCGGGTTCCCCTTCCGCCATTTGGCCGCCGACGAGGGAGTCGTCTTCCCAGACCACTTCGACCACGACTGGCGCGCCGGCAGCCGCGACCGCGTCCTGGCGAGCATCCGCGACCTGCAGCCAGGAGTCACCGAGATCCACGTCCAGCCCGCCGTCGACACCCCCGAGGTTCGCGCCCTGGCGCCGGCGTCGGCGGGGTGGATCGACGACCTCGCGCTCGTCGTCGACGATCCGAAGCTCCCGATGCTGCTGGCCGAGGCGGGGGCCGTGCTGATCGGGTACGCCGAGCTCAGGGACGCGATGCGCCGTTCGCGATCACGGTGAGCGCATCCGCGGCCGCCCCCGAGCGCAACAGGTCGAAGAGGGCGCCCGTCGATCCGGTGGACTTGAGCTTGCCCTGCATGTAGGCGACGGTCGGGTCGAAGCCCTCGGTGAGGACGTCGGTCAACGGCACCGTGATCACGACGTCGGCGCCGTCAGGGCCGTCGACGAGCTCGTCCTTCTTGCCGACGATCACCCGGTACTGGACGGTCGTCAGGTCACGTGCCGGGCTCACGATGGATCGCTGCGGACGGCGTCCCGCACGCCCTCGAACAGGTCTCGCTCGGTATCGCCGTCAGGGATCGGCCCGACCAGCGAGCGGGCGAGGATCCAGTCCTCCCACGGGTAGAGCTCGGCGAGCTCCCGATCGTCGAGCGCGAACCAGAACCCTTCGGTCGGATCGACCTGGCTGGCGTGTGCCCGCAACGCGGCCGAGCGGGCCCACTGGTACTCGCCGACGTCGATGCGCGTGGTGATCCGATGGTCGGTGTCCGGGCGTTCGAACCACCGCTCGTCGAACGGCGACTTGCCGTCCCGGCGGAGCAGGGCCTCGTGGATCGCCCGGATCCGAGCCAATGACCACGTCGAGTAGTAGAGCTTGCGTGGCTGGTAGGGCTCGCCCGCCTCCGGGTACCAGTCGGGATCGCCGGCCCGGTCGAAGGCGAGCACCGAGACGTCGTGAACCTTGAGGTGGTCAGGGTGCGGGTAGCCCTGTTGGTCGTCGTTGTAGGTGATGACCACCTGCGGACGAGTCCGGCGGATCACCGCGACCAGCCGCCCCGCCGCCTCATCGACGTCGGCGCGATGGAATGACTCCGGGTGATCGTTGGGCGGCGAGTCGGGCATCCCCGAGTCGCGGTAGCCCAGGAGAACGACCTCGTCGAAACCGATGACGCGGGCCGACTCGGCCAGCTCACCGGATCGCATCGCCGCCACCTTGGCCTTCTCCTCCTCGGGCGTGAGCCCGTGGAACGGCTGACCCGGCTCGCGGAGTGTCGGGTTCTGCAGGTCACCCTCCTCGCCACCGGTGCAGCAGACGAGCACTGTGTGGATGCCCTCCGCATGGGCGCGGGCGACGGTCGGCGCCCCTTTCGAGGCCTCGTCGTCGGGGTGAGCGTGAACGGTCAGCAGCGTCAGGCGTTCAGGCACCGGGTCAGGGTATCCCTGCCATCGGCCCGACAACCCGATCCCCTACGCTGCGCCGACGTGACGTCTGGCCGGTCGGTTCTGGTGACGGCGTTCGTCGTCCTGGTCGGGGCACTGGTGGCCTGCGACACCAACGACGGGCGGCAGCTGCAGCCGCCGACGGAGGAGCAGCGAGCGGCGATGACGACGTCCACGACGGCGCTCGCCGGCGCGGCGACGACCCTGACGGCCGGGACCGCCGCCGCCCCGTTCACGTTGACCGCGCCGTGGGGCGACGGCGGGGCGATCGACCCTCGCTTCACGTGCGACGGGGAGGACATCTCGCCCGCGCTGAGCTGGACCGCACCTCCGGCGGGCACCGTCGAACTGGCCCTCATGGTCACGGACGACGACGCCGGTGGCTTCGTGCACTGGGCCGTGGCCGGCATCGCCCCGAGCGCGAGCGGGGTCGCCGAGGGCGCCCCGATTCCCGGGGCGATCGAAGGGGTCACGAGCTTCGGGGAGACGGGATGGGGCGGCCCCTGCCCGCCGTCAGGTGTGCACACCTATCGGTTCTCGCTGTACGCCCTGTCCCAGCAGACGGAAGTGTCGGAGGGATTCGGAGCCGCCGACCTCGCCGTCTACACGGACAGTTCGTCACTGGCCGTCGCCGAGGTCACCGGCACCTACGAACGTCCGTAGGAGCATCCGAGGTTTTCACGGCACCCGAGGGTTTGCTGCGCCCCGTCCGGGACGAAAAACCTCGGGCGCGCTGAAAACCTCGGATGCGCTCGGCGTCAGTCGTTCAGAGTGACACCCTCGAGCGCGTCGGCGAACTTCTCGATCGCCGCGGCCCGGCGGGTCGGCACGTGCTCGACCGGCGGGTCGCTCGCCCGGTAGCGCTTGAGGACCTGGCGGGCGACCGTGACCTTGTGCACCTCGTCCGGCCCGTCGTAGATGCGGGCCGCCCTGGCGTGGCGGTACATCGCCTCCAGTGGCAGGTCGGACGTGTACCCGAGACTCCCGTGGATCTGGATCGCCCGGTCGATGACGTTGTACAGCACCTTGGCGCCCCAGAACTTGATCACGCCGATCTCCACGCGGGCGTCGCTGTAGTGCTTGCCGGCGGCGTGGAGCTCGTCCATCGTCCAGGCCGCGTGAAGGGTGAGCAGACGGGCGGCTTGGCGTTCGGCGTAGCTCTCGGCAATCCAGTCCTGGATCATCTGCTTCTCGGCGAGGATCGAGCCGTGGGTGTAGCGGGTGAGCGCCCGCTCGCACAGCATGTCGAACGCCCGCTTCGACTGGCCGAGCCAGCGCATGGCGTGGTGGATGCGCCCTGGACCGAGGCGCTTCTGGGCGAGGGCGAAGCCTTGGCCGATTCCGTCTTCGCCGCCGACGATGTTCTCCAACGGGACGCGCACGTCCTCATAGAGGATCTCGGCATGGCCGCCGGGCTCGCCCTTGCGGTGGTCCGGGTCGCCCATCGTCGGCACGTCGCGCAGGATGTTGAGGCCCGGTGTGTCCGTCGGTACGAGGAACATCGAGAACGACTTGTAGGGGTGCGTATCCGCGTCACCGGTGCGCGCCATCACCACGAGGAAGTCGGCGATCGAGGCGTTCGACGAGAACCACTTGTGCCCGTTGAGCACCCACTCGTCGCCGTCACGCACCGCCGTGGTCTTGAGCAGCGTCGGATCGGCGCCGGCGGTCGGCTCGGTCATCGAGAAGCACGAGCGCAACTTGCCCTCGAGGAGGGGCTGCATCCAGCGCTCCTTCTGATCCTCGGTGCCGCCGACCGCGATCAGTTCGGCGTTCCCCGAGTCGGGCGCCTGATTGCCGAAGATCGCCGGCGCGTAGATGCACTGGCCGAGGATCTCGTGCATCAGCCCGAGCTTCACCTGGCCGAACCCGAGCCCACCCATGTCGGGCGGCAGGTGGGCGGCCCACAGGCCTTGGCGCTTGACCTCCTCCTTGAGCGGGTCAGTGATGCGGCCGAAAGCGCGCCGACCCTCCGGCGATCGCCATTCGGGCGCCAGGGTCTCGAGGGGGATGATCTCGTCGCGGACGAACCCCTCCATCCAGTCCAGCTTCTGCTGGAACTCCGGGTCGGTCGAGAAGTCCCATGCCATGGCTGCGACTGTACGACCGCGCGCTCACCCGGCTCTCACCCGAGCGCCCTAGCCTGACCGGACCATGGCCCTGCCGCAGCCACCGACCCCGACCACATTGACGTGCTTCCGCCATCCCGGCCGCGAGGCGTGGCGCCGGTGCACCCGATGCGGCCGCGCCGCGTGCGCCGAATGCCTCGTCCAGGCCCAGGTCGGGAGCCACTGCGTCGAGTGCGCCAAGCAGTCCCGACCGGACGTGCGCACCCGCGCCCGCTACTGGAACGCCCGCCAGCCCACCCTTGTCACGTACGCCCTGATGGCGATCAACCTCGGCTTGTTCGCCTGGCTGGCGTTCCAGGATCCCGCCAGCCTCACCGGCACCCGGGAGATCACCGAGGGTCAGTTCGACCTCGGGCTGGCCGAGCCGCTGATCGATCGGGGCGAGTGGTACCGGTTGGTGACATCCGGGTTCCTCCACTTCGGGATCATCCACATCGCGTTCAACATGCTGTTGCTCTTCCAGCTCGGCCAGCTGCTCGAGCCGGCGATCGGGCGCATCCGGTTCGCCCTGCTCTACTTCGCGGCCCTGCTCGGCGGCTCGGCGGGCGCGCTCCTGCTGCAGCCCAACGAGTTCCACGGCGGGGCGTCGGGCGCGGTTTTCGGACTGATGGGGGCGGCGTTCGTCGGCTTGCGCCACCGCGGCGTCAACCCGATGACGACCGGCCTCGGCACCACGCTGCTGCTCAACCTGTTGCTGACGTTCACGATTCCCGGCATCTCGATCGGCGGCCACCTCGGCGGCATCATCGGGGGCGCCGCCGCGGGCTGGGTCGTCCTCGCCCCCGACTACAGGGGGATCCGCGCTGGGCCACCTACGCCGCCCCGGTCGCGGTGATCGTGCTCTCCGTGATCATCTCGGTCGCCGTCACCTCGGGCTGAAGGGGCATGGGTCAGGCATACCGCCGCAGCACGTCCCGCGCCGCCGAGCCGTAAGAGCCGCCGAACAGAATGGCGTGGACGAGCAGCGGCGGCAGCTGGTACCAGCTGACCCGCTCTCGCCAGCCGAGCGCGAGTGGAAACGCCTCGTCGTACGAATCGAACGTCGACGCGCCGAAGCCGCCGAACAGCTGCATCATCGCCAGGTCGATCTCGCGGTGGCCCCAGTAGACGGCGGGGTCGATGAGCCAGTTCACCTCGGCCACGTCGACCAGCCGGTTGCCGCCCCAGAGATCGCCGTGCAACAACGCCGGTGGCTCAGGTGGTCCGCAAAGCGCATCCCCCCGGCCGGCGACCCTTTCGACGAGCTCCAGCGCCGCTGGATCCAGCCGTCCGAGCTCGACCGCCCGCCGGGTCAATGGACGCACCCGCCGATCGACGAAGAACTCCGCCCACCGGTCCGTCGGCGTGAGGTCGACGGGCTGCGAGCCGAGGTAGCCGCGCGGCGCGTCGTCCGCTCCCCCGAAGTGCGGCCCCGTCACCCGGTGAAGCGCGGCCAACTCCGCTCCGAACGCTCCGTCCGCGCCGGGCGTCCGCGGCCCGACATCGATCCACTCGAGCACGAGCCCCGACGGCTTCTCCCGCACGACATCGGGGACGGCGACGGCGCCCGCGGCGCGTAGCGCCCGCAGCCCGGCAGCCTCGCGCTCGAACATCGACGGCTTCGGGTCCGGATGCGTCTTGGCGAACAGCCGTCCGTCCCGCGTGTCGAGCCGGTATGACCGGGCGATGTCGCCGCCGTGGACCGGCGTCACGTTGGTGACGCCCAGGCCGTCGACGAGCTCAGCGGGCAGCGACATGGGCAACCAGACCATCGCATGCCGCTTCGATGATGTCGAACATCGTCGAATACGCACTCGGCGGCAGCCCCCACGGGTCGGGGACATCATGATCGCCGCCCGTCGCGAACGACCGCAGCAGCACGATCTTGCTCCGCGCCTCGTCGTCGGGCGCCAGGTCGCGGAGCGCGCGCCGGTTCGACTCGTCCATCGCGACGACGAGATCGAACTTCTGAAAGTCTCCCGGCGTGAATCGACGGGCGCGGTGCTCGATCGCCACGCCGCGCCGGGCCCCCTCTTCGAGGGTGTTCGGATGCGCTCCTTCGCCGAGGTGATACCGACTCGTCCCCGCGGAGTCCACGGTCACCGCCAACCCCGCTTCGCTCGCCTTGTGGGCGAACACGGCCGCCGCGGCTGGAGAGCGGCAGATGTTCCCCAGACAGACGAAGCAGATCCGCACTCGGGCAGGATGCCACGCCGATCGCGACCCGTCCCGAACCGGTGCGACGTCAGCGCCCCCGGAAGACCGGCTCGCGCTTGGCGAGGAACGCGGCCTGCCCCTCGAGATAGTCGTCCGAGCGGAAGCAGATCTCCACCAGCGCGTCGACCTCGGACGTGTCCGGGTGGGCCGCACCCTCGCTGGCGAGACGAATCGCCGCCTTGCACGCCCGCACCGTCAGCGGGGCGTTCCCGGCGATCTGGCCGGCGAGCTCGTCCACCGCGGCACGCAGATCGGCGACAGCAACGACCCGGTTGACGAGGCCGGCCGCGGCCGCCTCGGCGGCGCTCAGTCGGCGGGCCGAGAACAACATCTCGCTGGCGACAGCCGGGTTGACGCACCGCATCAGCGCGGCCACGCCACCGACGCCGTACCCGAGGCCGAGGCGGGCCGCCGGGATGGCGAACGTGCTCACGTCCGAGCAGATCCGGATGTCCGCCTGCAAGGCCATGAGGACGCCGCCGCCGATGCAGTAGCCGTCGATCATCGCGATGATCGGCTTCGTCACCTCCCGCCAACACTGCCACGCCGCCCCGGTGCGGCGGTCGTAGTCGGCGCGGTCCTTCGGCGCGGTTCGTCTCGTACCGAACTCGGCGATGTCGGCTCCGGCAACGAAAGCGCGTCCACCGGCCCCGGTCATCACGATCACGCGGACGGCGTCGTCCCGCTCCCACACCTCGACCACCGGCGGAATGGCCTCCTGCACGGCCAGCGACAGCACGTTGTGCCGGGCCGGGTCGTTGAACGTGAGGCGGGCGATCGCGCCGTCGACCTCGGCGAGCAGGAGCTCCGTCCCGGTCTCGATCCGCACCCGGCGGACCCTACCGGTACGGTTCGCCCGTGGACACTGCCGCACCGCTCGAGGATCTGCTCGTCCTCGACCTGACGATCGCCCGCGCCGGGCCGACCGCCGTCCGCCACCTCGCCGACTGGGGCGCCCGAGTGCTGCGCATCGAGCCCTCCGACCCGACCGTCGGCCTGCTCGGCGACCACGACAACTCCGACTACATCAACCTGCACCGCTCGAAGCAGCTGATCCAGCTCGACCTGCGCGACGCCGAGGATCGGCGGCGATTCTTCCAACTCGTCGAGCACGCCGACGTCCTCGTCGAGAACAACCGGCCGCCGGTCAAGTTCAATCTCGGCATCGACTACGACACGTGCGCGGCCGTCAACCCCCGGCTGGTCTACGGGAGCATCTCGGGCTACGGGCAGGAGGGGCCGGCGAGCACGAAGGGCGCCGTTGACCAGGTCATCCAGGGTGCCGGCGGCCTCATGAGCGTCACCGGGCTGCCGGACGAGGGACCCCTTCGGACCGGGATCGCCGTGTCGGACTCCGCGGCCGGGCATCAGCTGGCGATCGGAATCCTCGTCGCCGTCCACGAGCGGGCACGCACCGGGCTCGGTCAGTGGGTGCGCGTCTCCCTCCTCGAGGCGATGATCACGTTCCTCGACTTCCAGGCGGTGCGGTGGACCATCGACGGGCGCGTCCCGTCGGCCGAGGGCAACCATCACCCCACGGCCCGCCCCATGGGCACGTACCGCGCCTCCGACGGTCACCTGAACGTCGCCGCGCCGCACGACCGCCTCTGGTCGCGGCTCTGCGAAGTGCTGGACGCTCCCGACCTCGCGGCCGACGAGCGCTTTCGCACGGCCCGCGACCGCTATCGCAACCGCGACGCGTTGAACGCCGCGCTCGAGGCTCACTTCGCGACGCGCTCCCGCGGAGAGTGGGTGGACGTGCTCGACGCCGCCGGCATCCCGTGCGGGCCGGTTCTCGCCATCGACGAGGTGTTCGCAGATGCGCAGGTGCAGCACCTGCAGATGCTTGAGCGCATCGACCACCCGGTGCGCGGTCCCGTCGATGTGCTGCGCAACCCGATCACGATGAGCCGCAGTCAGCCGGTGATCACGACGTCGTCGCCCCGACCGGGACGGGAGCGTGACGGGGTGCTCGCTGAGCTCGGCTTTCCGCCGCTCGACTGACCGCACGCGCCGTCAGGCGGGACTCCGACTCACCACCGACCGCGGTGCACGACCTCGTCGAACCGCCGCCGATCCGGCTTGCGGAGCGGCGCGAGCGGGCGGTCCGCCGGGTAGCCGAGACCGATCATCGCGACGCAGGTGTGGCCCTCGGGGACGCCGAGGATGCGGCGGGCGGCGTCCTGGTCACCGACGGAGGAGTGCCCGCTACCGATCCCGAGATCGGCGGCCGCGATCATCATCGCCATCGTCGCCTGGCCGAGATCGAACCGGTCGATCGCGAGGTAGCGCTCGGCCTCGGGGTCCGGAACGACGAGCACGATCGTCGCCTGCGACCCGGGGATGTGGCGCGCTCCCTGCCACACGGTGCCGAGCTCGGCGAGCTGTTGACGATCGGTGACGAGCACGAAGTCCCACTTCTGGCGGTTCGACGCCGACGGCGCCCGGCGGCCCGCCTCGAGGATGTGGTCGACGTCGGCGGGATCGAGTGCACGGTCCGAGTAGGCGCGGACGTTGCGGCGAGCGCGGATGGCGTCCCAGGTCTCCATGGGCCGAGGGTACGTGATTCCCGAATCCGGGTCGTCCGGCGCCGCCGGTATGATGGTGGGGCTCAACCAACGGGGCTGACAGGTTTCGACGTCAGTGACGATGGCCGAGCTTGCGACCCGAGTTGCTCAGACTCGCTAAACGGGGCACCAACAAGAATTGCCAAGCAGCAGTTCGCTCTCGCCGCCTGATACCCAGGTGAGCGCAGAGACATCGTGAGCAGAAATGCCGCACGGGGCCGTTCACCCGCAGCCCGGCAACAGAAGCGGGAGATGGCGGCGGGAAAGACCGCTGACAGTCGGAAAGACGGCTGACGCTCGGGAAAGACCGAGCGCGGACCACCGCTCGCGGTGGTCGACCGACCCGCCGGTGAGGTAGCGACAGCCTCAGAGCCGGGAATGGTCGTAGCGGGTTCGCTCACCGGCTGACGGACGGGGGTTCGATTCCCCCCAGCTCCACCGCGTCGAAAATGGCCTTCTACCAGGTGTTTTGAGAACGTCGACAGGGCGGCCGACTCCCCCGTCCACCACATCACGCACCCTGACCAGGGCTTTCGCGGCCGCCACGCAAGCGGGTGCTCCACCCCCGTCCAACCGGGAAGTGCCTGGTCAGTGCCCGTGAACACGAGCGAAGGGCGGCGCGAGGGCGGACGACGTCCGGCACCCGCAATCAACGTCGGCGCGCTGACCAACTGAACGCGGTCACCGTCAACTCGGTCAGACCCGGCGATGGCGATCACTGGCGGTGGAGGACTCGCGCCCGGTTGGGATTGTCCGAGTCACACCCGGACAAGCGCGCCGCACGTTCGGTACCCGGGCGCAGCCAGGGAGTCGGGGTCCACGGTGATGCCCATGAGGAGGCCGGTCGTCAACGCCGACCAACGCGGAACCGTCTGGCGGCCGGCGCTGTTACGGGCGTCGGGCTTGTTCTGAGGGTTCATCCCACACCGAAGCGACGTGTCGATTCCCCGACGGGGTGTCCGTCAGGGCAGCAGGGCGGCGATGAGCTGATCGGCGAGCCAGTCCTCATAGTCGTGGGTCGACCATCGCCGATCGCCCACGAGGGCCAGGTAGGTCCGTTCGTTGGCGAGGGCCGAGATGATGTCGGCCACGCGGCGCGACGAGAGATCGGGCCGGAGGTGGCTGTTGTGGTGGAGTGTTTTGGCCAGTCGGTGGTGGTCTTGGTAGCGCTGGTCGGCCATGTCGTGCATGAGCGTTCTGATCTCGGTGTCAGATCCGGCTGCGTCGGCCATGATGGCGAAGGCGGGTGCCTGCCTGACGCAGATTTCACGGTGTAGCCGGGCGAGCTTTCTGAGCTGGGTTCGGGGGTCAGGTTCGGCTTCGATCTGTTGCCATTGCGAGCTGGCTTGGACCGGTACCTGCTCGTCGTCGCCGCTGATGGCGAGGTCGAGGATGCCCTTGAGGATGTCGCGCTTCGACTTGGCGCTGGCGTAGACCGTCTGGACCGCTACACCAGTGTGCTCGGCGATGGCGGCGATCGTGGTCGTCACGTAGCCGTCGCGTGTGAACAGCTCCTGGGCTGCTTCGAAGATCCGGCGCCGGGTCTCGGCCGCTTGTCGCTGGCGGTTGGTGGTGTCGTAGGGCCGGGGCTTGACTTTCCTCACCATCTCTGTAGAGTAGCACACTATTCGTTAGAGTATAACTCTATTGAGCAGATCGGAGCACGGACATGTCGACCCGCACAGCAATCAACCCCACCTCCTGGTCCATCAACCTGGGATTCGACCAGGCCGAACTCGTCGAAGGGCATCAGCGGCTGCTCGTCTGCAGCGCACAAGACGCGATGGACGCTGACGGCACTCCCCAGCATCCGGGCGACATGGCCGCCCAACTCGAACTCAGCCTCGACAACCTCCAAGCCGTGCTCGCGGCCGCCGACATGACCCTCGCCAACGTCGTCCGGCTCAACCTCTACACCACCGACGTCAGCGAGCTCTTCGCGCACTTCCAGCGGGTGAACGACCGCTTCGAGAACTCGCGCTATGCGACCACCGTGCTCGGCGTCGCGCAGCTACCAGCGCCCGAGTTCGTCGTGATGCTCGAGGCAACCGCGCTCGACTGACCCATCACCTCCTCACCACACGGTCCGCGTCGGCCGTACAACTTCGGAAAGGAACACAAGAATGATGACCCTCAGCGACGGCGCGCGGCAGCTGTTCGACGGCACGAACTTCGCCGTCCTCACAACGCTCGAGCCGGACGGCCGGCCGCACTCGACCGTGGTCTGGACCAAGCGCGACGGCGACAACATCGTGTTCGCGCTCCCCAAGAACCGTCGCAAGACGGCCAACTTGAACCGAGACCCGCGGGCGACCGTCGCGATCTTCGACACTGCCAACCCCTATGAGAGTGTCCAGGTGCAGGGCATCGCGTACATCGAGGACGACCCGGATGGCCTCCTCGTCGAAGAACTGTCGCACAAGTACACGGGCGGGCCGTATCCAGGGTTCGCTGGACCGAACCCGCAGTGGGTAACCGTGACGATCACGGCCGACAAGGTCACCACGAGCTGGCCCGACTCATGACCCCTTGAGCCGAGCCCACGGCGCCGATCTGCAGGCGACGCGGCCCGCCGATCGATCACACAGACCCGCCTGCTCGGTATCGCCGTGTCCCGGCGTTTCCGGATACCCGACAGTACGTTATGCATCGAGATATTCGGCCCCGGACAGTCTCGTCGTGACCCCTGCTACCTATCCCGGCTGCGGGGCAAAACGTAGACGGTCGGCTGCGGCGGCGCGGGAGTACCGGCGCACCTGATAGACGTATGCGACGACCATCAAGGCCGCCGCACAGACGGCCCCGACGGTGATTGCCAACGCCTGCGAGTCTGATCCGACCGCCCTCCACACGAGCGACGCAACACCGACCCCGCCCAAGATGCTGTTGATCGTCGCCACCATGCTCGCCGTGGTGAACAGGACGGTGGCCCACGACGCCCTCGTGCCGAGCATGGCCAGCGCCTCGGCCGCCTCGTCGTCGCTGTCGTCCCAGGCGGCGAAGTAGCGGGGCGCCTCCGAAGACAGCGTGCGGTAGTAGCCACGGATCCGGGTGATCGCCCGCAACGACCGATTGTTCTCGACCGTGATGTCCACCAGCCGCACGAACGTGAACCAGCCCAACACGAACACCGCGGGAAGCACCGTGGCGACGAACGGCGTGAACACACCCGGCGTCGCGGCGAGAAAGCCCATCGCGACGAGCGCACTCGACACGGTGAACATGTACAACGCGGCGCGAGCGGCCGCCTCGCTGACGGTGGTGCTGGCGGCTGACTGAAGCGCGAAGTGCTCGGTCACGAGTGCCGACAGAAACGACGAATTCCGCGCGTCCTCATCCATCCTTGGTCCTCCTCGGTGATAACGGTGAGAGACCACCACGGCGACGCCGGCGGCATACGCCAGGGGGCAGTCGATCGTTTGATACCACGCGTTATGGCACTGAGTTGCCGGCTGACGATCATCATCGATGGTCGTCAGCCAGGACTCGTCGTAGTCGACGATGTCGGCGCCGCGACCACGCAGGTCGGCGAGCTCGGCGGTGATGTCGGCGACCCGCCAGCTCGCCTTCGTGGTCTGCTCGGTGTGGTGGTGCGAGTGACGACGAGGCGGCTGTCGCCGCCGCCGCGGCTGGGGACGGCGGCCCACGATCGCCTCTTGACATGCAGCCGTTAGGCTGCCTATATTAGGTAGCCAAACGGCTGCATATCCTTCTGTGGCTGATCGATGCAGATATCCCCCAAGGAGTTCACGATGATGCTGGAGGACAAGACCGCGCTGATCTATGGCGGGGGCGGGGCGATCGGCGGCGCCGTCGCCCGGGCGTTTGCGGGTGCCGGCGCCCGCGTCTACCTCGCCGGACGGACGAGGGCCCGGCTCGAGAAGGTGGCGAACGACATCGGTGGGGCAGCCGGCGTGGCGGAGGTCGACGCGCTCGACGAGCGCGCCGTCGCCGAGCACGCCGACGCGGTGGCGGCAGACGCGGGCGGAATCGACATCGCATTGAACGCCGTGTCGTTCCCGCACGTGCAGGGCAAGCCCCTCGCCGAGCTGACCTTCGAGGAGGTCTGGCATCCGATCGACACCTTCGTGCGGACCAACCTGATCACGGCGATGGCGGTTGCACGGCACATGACGGCGCGCCGGTCGGGAACGATCCTGACGCTCTCGACGCCCACGGTCATGCCGCCGGGGGTGCTCGGCTACGGCACCACCTGCGCGGCGATCGAGGCGATGACCCAGCGGCTGGCGGTCGAGCTCGGGCCGAGCGGCGTTCGCGTCGTCTGCCTGCGACCGCACGCGATCTCCGACGCACCCGCCAACGGTTCATACACCGGCGAGCTGTTCGCGCCGGCGGCAACGGAGGCGGGCGTGAGCGTCGAGAAAACTGCTCGAGCAGTGGGGCGAGAACGCGACGCTGCTGGGGCGGCTGCCCACGTTGGCCCAGGTCGCCGAGACGGCGGTCTTCCTGGCGTCGGACAGCGCGGGAGCGATCACCGGCAAGGTGGTCGACCTGACCAGCGGCAGCGCAGTGCGCAGCAGTCAATGGGGACTGGTTGGTGTGCCCGACTAGGGAACGCTGGCAGGGTTGGCGGCGATGGACGAAGTGTTCAAGGCACTCGCTGATCCGACTCGCCGCCAACTCCTCGACAGTCTGAATCAGCGAAGCGGGCAGAACCTTCGTGAGTTGTGCGCCGGTCTCGACATGGCGCGCCAATCTGTCACCAAACACCTCGCGATCCTCGAAGCGGCGAACCTCGTCGTCGTCGTGCGTCGGGGACGTGAGCGACTGCACTACCTGAATGCGGCACCCATCAACGACATCGCCGATCGATGGATCAACCATTATCACCACGAGAGGGTCAAGGCGTTATCCGACCTCAAGAGCGCACTGGAGAGCAGACGAATGTCGCCGCCAACCTTCGTTTACACGACCTACATCAAGACATCGCCGCAGCAGCTGTGGCAGGCGTTGACCGATCCCGCGTTCACCGAGCGTTACTGGGGATCGTCGCTCCAATCCGACTGGAAGCCCGGTTCGCCCATCACTTGGAACCAGCACGGGGTCGTGATCGATGACCCGGCGCAGGTCGTGCTGGAGAGCGAGCCGTACACGCGGCTGGCCTATACGTGGCACACGTTCACACCCGAGATGAAAGGGCTCCACGGCATCACCGACGACGTGTTCGACCGCGTCGCGACCGAGCCGCGGTCCAAGGTGAGCTTCGAGATCGAGGACCTCGGTGAGATGGTCAAACTCACCGTCGTGCACGAAGGATTCGAAGAGGGGAGCGCCGTGTTGACGATGGTCAGCGAGGGCTGGCCACGTGTCCTCTCCGGCCTCAAGTCACTGCTCGAGACCGGTGAGGTACTGCCGTCGAGCGGCTGAGCCGCCTGTCCACCGGCCCGTCGACCGCGCTGATGCTGGCGCGATGACGGTTTGGCGACCGTGCGCCAGCCAAATGTGATGTCCGGGGACGTCGTTCCGGTGTCGCAGACCGTTCACCACTCAGTCGCGATCGAGTGAAAGGAAATGTCATGAGAATCGGAGTCATCGGTGCCGGCGGGCTCGGACAGACACTTGCCCGCCGCGTCGCCGCGGTCGGCCACGAGGTATCGATCGCGAACTCTCGAGGACCCGCGAGCCTCACCGCGCTGGCCACCGAGATCGGCGCGACACCGGCATCCGTCGTCGACGCCGTCAGCGCCGCAGACATCGTCGTCATCTCGATCCCAACCAAGGCAGTCACCGAGCTTCCGCCGCGGCTGTTCGCCGACGTGCCGGGCAGCGTCGTCGTGGTCGACACCGGCAACTACCATCCCGAGCTCCGCGATGGCCGCATCGATGCCATCGACCGCGGCATGCTCGACAGCCAATGGGTCGCGCAGCAGCTCGAGCGCCAGGTAATCAAAGCGTTCAACAACATCTTTGCAACGAGCCTTCTCGAGAAGGGCGCTCGGACGGGAACCCCTGGGCGGGTAGCTCTCTCGGTCGCCGGCGATGCGTTGGACGCAAAGGCCGCAGTGCTTGGCCTTGTCGACGATCTCGGCTTTGACCCCGTCGACGGCGGTGCGCTGGACGAATCCTGGCGGCAGCAGCCCGGAACGCCCGCTTACTGCCGGGATCTTGCAGCCGATGCGCTCCGGCGCGCGCTCGCCGAGGCTGATCGGAGCCGGATCGCCGATTACCGCGCCGCCGAGGAGGCCCGCATCAGGAGGTCCATCGCCGCGCAGACAGCGGAGGCGAGAACATGAGCGACTGGAACACCCGCGTCCGTCGAACCGATGACGACCGAAACTGCCAACGGACTGGGCGCCGTGTCGGTGGTCGACCGACCGACGTGAGACCCGAAGGAACGCTCGCCTCGGCGTCGCGGCGAACTCCAACGGGCGATCGACGGGCAGGTGCTCGTCGCTGGAACGCCCGACTACGAGGCGACGCGCAAGCCGTTCATCGCCCGGTTCGATGATCTCGCCCCGGAGGTCATCGTGCAGTGCACGAGCCCTGAGGACGTCGCCGCGACGATCTCGTTCGCCCGTCGCCACGACACGCCGGCGGCGATTCGCAGCGGTGGCCACTGCTACGCCGGCCGGTCCTCCACCCGAGGGGTCCTCATCGACGTCTCACCGATGCGTTCGGTGTCCGTGTCCGGCGACGAGGCAACCATCGGGACGGGTGCGCAGCTCGGCGACGTCTACGAGCAGCTGCTCGAACACGACGTCACGATCCCGGCTGGCTCGTGCCCAACGGTCGGCATCGCCGGCCTGACCCTCGGTGGTGGCTTCGGGATCCTCGGCCGCAAGTACGGGCTGACCTGCGATCACCTGCTCGGCGCCCGGGTCGTGCTGGCTGACGGGCGCGTCGTCGACTGCGACGACGACCAGCACGCCGACCTGTTCTGGGCGCTGCGTGGCGGCGGTGGCGGCCACTTCGGCGTGGTCACGTCGTTCGTCTTCCGGCTCCTCCCGGCGCCGGCAGCGACGAACCTCCGCCTCACCTGGCCCGCCGCCGATGCCGTCGCCCTCATCGACGCCTGGCAGCGCTGGGCGCCCACCGCGCCCGACGAGCTCGCCGCCAGCCTGCTCGTGAAGGACGTCGGGGAGGCCGACCAGCCGCCGACCGTCGAGCTCATCGGGGCCATGCTCGGGACCGAGGCCGATGCCGACGAGCTGCTCGGCGAGTTCGTCGCCCGTGCCGGCTGCGAGCCCACGACCGTGTTCCGTCAACACATGTCGTCGCGAGACACGAGGCGGTTCTGGGCCGAGCTGGGCGGGGCCGGATCCGAGGTCGTGCGCCACGGGTACCGCGTCAACAAGTCCGAGTACTTCCAACAGATCCTGCCGATCGAGGCGATCACGGCCGTGGTCGCGCACTTCGCGACCACGGCCGCAGCCGGCCGGTACCGCGAGCTCGACTTCTCGCCCTGGGGCGGCGCCTACAACCGGGTCCGCCCGGACTCCACCGCCTTCGCCCACCGCGACCAGCTCTTCCTGCTCAAGCACACCGCCGACGTCAGCCCCGACGCGTCGCCCGCCGAGAAGGCAGCCGCCCATCAATGGGTTACCCGATCGTGGGCGACGGTCCACCCACACGGCTCCGGGCGGGTGTACCCCAACTTCCCGGACCCCGACCTCGACGAGTGGGACCCCTCCTACCACGGCCACAACTACGAGCGGCTGCAGCAGATCAAGGCCCTGTACGACCCGAGCGGCTTCTTCCGCACCGATTCCGCCCGAGGTCAGCGTTCGACGAGTAGCCCGGCGGTGGTCGGCCCGCGCCAGGCCCGGTAGTCGTTGATCAGCCCGACGAGCATCGGGTGCAGGCGACCGGTTCGGTCGTTGTGCAGCTTACCGACCGGTTGATGCGCAGCCACCAGGTGTCGCCGAGGCGGTACATGGCGTCGTCACGCAGCCCGCCGAGCTCGCCGACGCGCATACCCGCTGCGGGCCAACACGCTCGACGATCAGCCGGCGCCGCCGGTTCGGTTCGGTGGCCAGGGCGGCCACGAACTTGGCGGCAGTGGGGTCGACGAGGAATCTCTGGTAGCGGCTCAGCGGCTTTGGGCAGGTCGCCGGCGAACACCGGGACCCGTCGCGGTGCGTCGGGGCAGTCCCAGTCGATGACCGCTCGCAGAAGCTGCGCAGCATCCCGAGCCGGTTGCGGCTCGCCTGGTTCGACACGGTGCCGTTGCGGCCCCGACCGGGCGCGAGCGCGACCTTGAGGGACTCGACGTGGCGACGCTCGACGGAGGCGGCGTCGCTGTCGCTGCGCCAGTCAGCGGCAGTGCAGATGGCGGCGACGGTGACCGGCGATCTTCTCCGGCAGCATCTCCTCGTCGTCGCTCCCGTGCCGGCGGCGAACGGCATCAACTGCGACGCCGGCTCGTCGAACGGGTTGCCGAACGCGTGCCGCGGCGGAGCGGACCGACGTCGGCGAGCGGGCCGAGGTGACGCAGCTTGTCGGGGCTGAGCACCGAGGTCACCGTCTGGATCTGTCCGCCCTCGGTGATGGCGAGCGCGACAACACCGATCAGCCGTTCCGACGGGTCGAGCACCATCGCCCCGGGCTGCCCGTTGACCGAGACCTCACGCAGCAAGAGGCCTCCGAAGTGGGTCGTGGCGGTCCGCATCGCCGCGAGCAGCGTGCGGGCAACCCGCACCCGGCCGATGACCGGCTGGGGCAGGCCGCCGTGCATGGTCACATCGTGGGCCAGCAGCTCCTCGAGCGCGCCGAGGTCGCCGTCGCGGGCGGCGGCGAAGAACCGACGAGCTAGGCGCTCGCGTCGCTCCGGCGACGGCTCAAAGCGGGGGCGCCGACGGCGACGTGCCGGCGGGCCCGGGCCACGAGCTGGCGGGCGTTCTCCTCGCTGGTCAGCACGATCGTCGCGATCCGGTCGTACGGGTAGTCGAACACGTCGCGCAGCAGGAACGCCGCCCGCTGCTCGGGCGACAGGCTCTCGAGGAGCACGAGGAACGCCAGCGACAGGGAGTCGGCCAACTCGGCGTGGGTCGCCGGGTCGCCGCCGGCGTCGGCGACCCCGGCCGGTCCGCTCGCCGGGACCAGCGGCACGGCGGCCCCCGGCTCGCCGACCAGTGGCTCGGGCAGGGTGTCGGCGTAGGTCTCGCGCCGGACGCGGGCCGAGCGCAGGTGGCCGATGCACAGCCGGGTGACCACCGTCGCCAGGTAGGCGCGGGGTGACTCGATGCGCTGGCCGTCGGCAGCGCGCGGTGAAGGCGGAGGAATGCCTCCTGGACGATGTCCTCCGCCTCGCTCACGCTGCCGAGCATGCGGTAGGCGACCGCGAACCCGACGGGACGCAGCTCGTGGAAGAGCTCGGTGTTCATTCGCCGAGGCCCTTGGCGAAGCCCAGGTGCCACGTCGACCAGCGCGGCTGCCAGCCGAGCTCGCGTTTGGCCTTGGCGTTCGACGCGCCCCTGACCTCGGTCATCATCAGAACCGGGGTCTCGCCGGCCAGCACCCGGACTACGAAGCGAGGGGCCCTCCTCGGCTTCCTCGCACCTAGCTGCTCGGCCAGGAATGGCAGCCACTCGCGCACCGGCGCCGGCTCGTCGTCGACGACGTTGAAGATGCCAGGCCCGCCCCTGTCGACGGCGGCCACGGTGGCGCTGGCCGCGTCCTCGATGTGCACGAACGACCAAACACCGCCACCGTCGCCGATGATCGGAAACCGCCGCTTGCGGATGGCCTTGGTCAACAAGGCCGCGGGATCGCTACTGATGCCGGTGCCCGGTCCGTAGAACGCGCCGTAACGCAGCACCACGCCGTCCGCCCAGTCGATGCCGGTCACGGCATCCTCGAGGTAGCGGAGCGCGTCGGCGCCTGAGCACCCCTTAACCGGCAGATCGGCATCCAGCGGGTCGTCCTCAGTCTTGACCGGACCGCCGGTGCGGGCGTACGTGCCGATGGCCACGACGCTCTGGGCGATGAAACGGCGGATGCCCACGGCCCGGCCGGCGGCGAGAAGGTGGTCGATCCCCGCGGTGCGCAAGCGGTTGGTCTTGGCGGCGAGACGGTCGGGGTTACGCATCTCCCTCAGGCCCGGCTCACCCTTCAGGGCGGTGAGCTGGTGGACGATCACCTCGGGCTCGGTCTCGGCCACGGCACGGGCGACCGCGTCGGGATCGAGCGCATCCGCCACAACCGGCCGAGCGCCCAGAGCCAGCAGCATGTCGCTCCTCGTCGGCGAGCGCGTCATGCCGATCACATCGTGGCCGGTGGCGGCCAGCTGGCCGACGAGCTGGGTGCCGATCGCACCAGTCGCTCCGGCGACGAACACTTTCATGGGTGCCTCCTTCGCAAACCACCGTCGGGCGATCTCACCCGGGCGGTCACATCTGGAGACGCGATAGCCCCGCTGCCTGTGACACAGCCGCGAGGTTTCGTAAGAGACGCACCCACCGTTGCAGTCCACGACCCCGCCTCCACGACGAACGGTTCTCGCTCGCATCACGACGGCCTCCAACCGCCGAGGCCCCCCCAGGCAACCGACGCTTCCCCGCACACATAGCGATCCTGCCTCGGCACCGTCCACCTGACCCGAGTTGAACCCCCATCGATACTCCCTGCCGCCATCCGGAGATCAGGTTTCGCCGAGCCGCGCCGCGGCGCGGCGGCACGCCTCAAACAGGGTTCGGGCTTCACGCCGATCCAGGCCGGCGCGAGCGAGCACCAAGGCTCCCAAGCACATCGACATGACGGCTTGGGCTGTCTCTTCCTGCCGCTGTTCGGGACCGTCCAGGTGGGCGGCGAGCGCGTCCGCAAAGGAGGTCACCGCTGCCCCGTACGACGCCCGGGGAAGCTCCCCGCCGCGGGCGACCTCCCCCCCGAGCGCCGCGAGAGGGCACCCGCCGGCCCGGTCACCCCAGTGCTCCTCGTTGAGGTACAAGGAGACGAACGCTCCGAGCCACTCATCGCCGCGCCGCTCGCCGACGGGTGTCATCGCGGTGAGGGCCTCGTCCGCGGCGTGGGCGATCGCCTCGGCGAGAAGCTCTTCCTTCGAGCCGAAGTGCGCGTAGAAGCCGCCATGGGTCAGTCCGGCGTCGCCCATGATGTCCGCGACCGACGCCGACCCGTACCCCTCGTCTCTGAATCGGCGAGCCGCACAGGCGATGATCCGACGGCGGCTCTCCTGTTTGTGATCACGGGCGTAGCGCATCTGACGTCCTCCCCTTGCAATTAGATGATGATCATCATACTATGGCGACAGCAGTCGCAACGACGGCGCCGTCCCACCCCCACACAAAGGAACCTGCAGTGAAGTACTTCATCGATACCCACGACCGAACCAAGAACAGCTTCCCCGCCGAGCAGGTGTCACACGAGCAGTTCCTCGCCATCTACAGCGACATGGATGAGGCGCTGCTGTCGCAAGGCGGCTTCGTCACCGGAGCACATGTCAACCTCGCCGAAGGCAAGGCGTTCTGCCTCACCGCAGCGGCGAACGAAGCGGCCGTCGCGGCCGCGCACGACAAGATCGGGCTCCCGTACGACTCGATCACCCAGGTGCACCGCGTCAGCGGGATGGATCTGCGCTAGAGCCGTGCCCGCGAGCGTACGTCGCTCGGAGGTCACCCAACCCGAGAGGCACACGCCGCGCGCCTCCCAGCACCCAAGGAGCACATGCGTTGAACACTCAATTGCCTAGTCACCGGCGACATCCGACTCCCGCGACGACTCCGACCGACACGCCCGACGCGCCACGCCGGCCCGATGACGGGACGCGAACCATGATCGACCTGACACCCTTCGCCAACCTGGTGCCGCTCGACCACGGCCTCAGCGTCGTCGTCACGCGCCGCGCCGACCACAGCCCACACACCACCGTCGTCAACGCCGGCGTCCTTCCCCACCCCCTCACTGGTTCGGACTCGGTGGCGTTCGTAGCCAGGGGCGGAACCCGCAAACTCACCCACCTGCGCGCCGACCCCACCGTCGTGGTCGTCGTCCGAGCCGGCTGGCAGTGGACCGCCGTCGAGGGCGCGGCCCAGCTGATCGGACCCGACGACGCCATCCCCGATGTCACCGGCGAACAACTCCGGCTGCTGCTCCGCGACATCTTCAGCGCTGCCGGCGGCACCCACGACGACTGGGCCACCTACGACCAAGTCATGCGCAACGAACGTCGAACCGCCGTCCTCGTGGCGCCCACCCGCGTGTACTCCGGCGCCCCCCGATGATCTCCCGGACGGCATTGCGAATCCTTCCTGAACTCCACGCGCGTCGCCCTACCAAAGGGACGAACCCGTCGCACGGGTGCCGGTTCGACCGGCGGCGGAGCTCGTCGTCTCATCGACGGATCGGGGACGGCCGCGGTGCCACCATGAAGTCGTCGTCCGCCGGATCCGGTATCTGCTCGCTCGCTGCGCGACCACGGCGATTCGGCCGTCGCCGGCGTGCGGTGGCCGCTGACACCGTTCTGGCGGCCCTTCGGCGAACACGCCATCCGCATCACCGACAAGGAGCTCGCGGCAATGTTCGACCTTCCTGAGCTGCTCATCGAGTACGACCGCGCCCTCGCCTACACCGACGCGCTGTGGCGAGATCTCAACTCCGAGGAGGTGAATTGGCGACCAACTCCCAACTCGAGCGCAATCGGCTGGCACCTCGGCCACCAAGCCCACGTCGCCCACTTCATGCTCCGCAACCTCACCGCCGCCGAACCCAGTCCGGACCCGACGCTGGACGCGGTGATGGACTCCGCCAACCCTGAACCCGACCGCGGAGACCTGCCAAGCCTGGAACAGCTTGCCGCCTTCAGGGCAAAGGTCGCAGCACGGATCCACGCCCGGATCACAGCCATCAACGCTCGCAACGTCGACGCACCCGCCCAGCAGCGAACCGTAGGCCGCCAGGTCCTCACTCTTTTGATCAACCACGAGTACCAGCACGACCGGTGGATCAGCGAGGTACGCGAGCGCGACCTGGGGCACCGACTGCCGCCCGATCCCGCCGGCAACCGCCTCACCCTTGTCGACGACTACCTGACGCTCGCCGACCCAGCCGACGAGCGTCGCGAGAAACGTCTCACCCGACCATGACCGGACCACCTTGTGCAACGGGCGGGCGACCTCGGGGCACCGGCAGGACAGGGCCGATCCGAGTTGTTCGCGGCCGAGGTGCTGGTGAGCATGGCAGCCGTTCTCAGAGCCGGCATGGAGCTGTCTACACGTCAGAGCATCGAGCGGCCGTCGAGTCGCAGCGCCAAGGCCGGGACCTTGGCGAGGCAAACGACCGAACCCGCCAGCCACCGACCGCCCTCCCTCGACGTTCGACAGGCCGCGCCCCGGCGATCGAGGACGCGAGCTGACATCCTTGTCCCACGCCTTGATCGGACATCCAGACGTGACCGAGCGTGCCGCTGCCGCGGTCGTCGGATGACTGTTACGGCTCTGCGTGACGCAGGGGCGCCTCGTACGCCGTTGTGGCTCGAGGACATCGAGGTCGGCAGCCACTACCGGACGGCCGACCACGAGATCACGACCGAGGAGATCGTCGAGTTCGCGTCACGATTCGATCCGCAGCCGTTTCAGCTCGGCGACGACGGCGCTGCCGGCACGATCTTCGGCTCGCTCGCCGCCAGCGGGTGGCACACCGCAGCCATCACCATGCGGCTTTGGTGACGAGTGGTATCCCGATCGCCACGGGCATCATCTGCGCCAGCATCGAACTGGCCTGGCTGACACCGACGACGCCCGGCGACGTCCTCTACGTCGACCTCACCGTCACCGATGTGGTGCCGTCACGCTCGAACCCGGACCGGGGGTTCATCACCTGCATCTACGACACCGTCAACCAGCTCCACCGCGCCGGAAACATATCTACCAGGTGCTCTGCAGCCTTCGACGAGGGCGGCGGATTCACCCGTTCATCACGTAACGCATGCTGACCCGGGGTTTCGCGGAGGTGACGCAAGGGGGCGCGCCTGGCGTTGAAGGACGCGCCAGGTCGGGATTGTCCGCGTCACACCCGGACAAGCGCGCCGCACGTTCGGCAGCGGCGCGCTTGACCGGGAGTCGGGGTCCACGGTGGTGCCCTGAGGACCCCGGTCGTCAACCCCGGCCACGCCGGCTGTCGCGGCGTGACCCATCGGTGGAGCTGATTGGCTACTCGCGTGCGGCGACGAATCCTCGTGACGGGATCGACGACGGGCCTGGGACGAGCGGCTCCATCCAGGCTCTACTCGCGGGAACTCACCATCAATGGGGAGCGGAGTGTTGAAGTCACTGCTCGGCGAACCGTCGCGGGCGCGTGGCCACCCAACGTGGTGGCATGATGAGGGATTGGATCGGGCCGAAGGGGACTCGCAGTGAATACTGTGGATTGGCGGCGGTTCGGGATTGCGCTGGTGGCGGCGACCGTCGCGGCGACGACCCTGTCCATGTTCGGACTGAGTCTCGCCGAATCAGATGATCCAGGCGGGACCCCCGCGAGGGTGACAGCGGCTGCTGGCACGCCGATGCCTGTCGTCACTCAGGCATCCGACCCGCGTTGGCCAACGTCGATCGCGAATCGCAAGGTCCTCGACCAGAACGGCGACGTCTACCTGATCCGGACCTTCTCCTCGTGGGCCATGGCGTCCAACCTCTCCAACGCGGACATCACGTCGGCGCTCGAGGGTGTCGCGGCCAACGGTTTCAACGGCGTCACGGTGTTCTTCGGCGGCGGCGCCTACTTCGGCGAGGACTGGTCGCCGACGTATCAACACAAGGCGACGAGCCAAGCGTTCTGGACCGGGACGCCGTGGGCTTCGGAGCTCGGCCCGGCGTGGGCGTCGTTGGACCATCTCGTCTCTGAAGCGGAGCGCCTCGGCATCTTCGTGTGGACGAGCCTCGGCGGCGGTATCGGCGTCCCCCGCACGGACTGGGAGTTAGTCACCAACACGGACATGTACAACGCCGGCGTCGCTGTCGCCACCCGGTACCTGTCGGCGCCGAATGTCGGGTGGCACGTCATGATCGACGACAAGGCCGTCACGACGGGTGGAACTGTGGGCCAGCGGATCGACGCCTTCTTCCACGGCGTGAACGACACCGAAGGTGCCTCCGCTCGCCCGGTCCGCTGGCTGGAGGTCGGCGGCGGCAACTCGACCAACGAGCAGGGCTGGTTGGGCACCACCAACTTCAACGCGACGGTCAACTCCTGGTACGAGTTCGGGAACAACTCGACCGAGATCGCCGAGGCCGGCTACGCCGAGGTCCCCACGGTCCCCGTCGGCGACTGCGAACCCCCGTACGACGGAGCGCCGCACTTCGGCGCGGACGCGGACCAGCAGCACCGCGAGCGGTCATATGCCACGTTCCTCGAGGGCGGCTCCCTCATCAACTACGGACACGAGGACTGGTGGCCATTCGGCCTGACCGGCCTCTACACGGAGGGCCTGACTTGGCAGCAGGTCCAAGGGCATTCCCATACCGTTCAGCAGTCCTACGCGTGGAAGCTGCTCGACGAGTTCGTCGACGATCCAACGTGGGCTCCCGACGAAGGGTCCTTCCTGACGACGGGCACCGGCAATGGTGACACGAAGGCCGCGGCCGGCCGGTCGGACACCGCTGCGGTCGCCTACTTCCCTTCGTCCCGCGATGTCGTCGTGAACACGACGGTGTTGGGGGGCAACGACCCGGCGCGGTTGCGATGGTACGACCCGACCGCGGGCACGTACACCATCATCTCGGAGTCCGAGGCACGCCAGAGCAACCGGTCGGTGGCCTACCCAGCGGCGCATCCGGACGGCAGGAGCGACTGGGTGCTGGTCGTGGACCTCGCCAGCGGAACCACCAGCACCTCGACCACCTCCAGCACCACGACCACCTCCAGCACCACGACCACCACGACCATCCCCTCACCGACGACGAGAGCGCCCACGGCGCCGCGTTCGCTCACCGCGCGCCCCGGCGATCGGACCGCAAGGCTGACGTGGTTGGCCCCCTCCACGAACGGTGGTGCGGCGATCACCGACTACGTCGTGCAACGCTCCGCCGACAACGGACGGACATGGCGAACCGTCAATGACGGCGTATCCACGGCTCGCGCCGTCACCGTCTACGGACTCACCAATGGTCATCGCCACCGGTTCCGTGTCGCCGCCGTCAACAAGGTCGGGCGAGGACCGTCGTCGGCCGCCGCATCCGCCGTCCCGGCCACCGTGCCTGGTGCGCCACGACGCTTGACCGCGACCGGCGCCTACCGCGCTGTGAAGCTCACTTGGCGGCCGCCGCGGTCGAACGGTGGTGCGGCAATCACCGACTACATCGTGCAACGCTCCGCCCACAACGGACGGACGTGGCGCACAGTGCCCGACGGGGTCAGCATTCGACGGACCGCCACGGTCAACAGGCTCCGCAGCGACAAGCGCTACAGCTTCCGCGTGAGCGCCAAGAACCGCGTTGGCCGAGGAGCCATGTCCGCGCCCATCCGCATGATCCCCAGATAGACGGCGAGCGGCGGGGTGCAGGAGGGTTCGATTCCCCTCAGCTCCACCGCGGAGAATGCACGAGCGCAACGTCACCGGTCGAGACAAACTTGTCGCAGCGTGCGGGGGGCGTCGCCCTACGCTCTCCGACGAAGTCTGGACTCCGGCGAGCGCCGTTCAGTCGACCTCGCTGTACGCGCTGGGCCGTTGTCGGAGGTAGTCGTGGACCTGGGACATTTCGAGGCGCACGGTTGGGTGCGCGTCCGAGGGGCGTTCTCCGCCGACGAGGCAGCGGCCATGCGCGCGGTCACGTGGCAGGCACTCGAGTCTGTGGGGATCCGGCGCCTTGACCCGTTGACGTGGAACAAGGAACGGCCGACCCACTTGCAGCATCTGAAAGGCGACTCGGTCTTCCAGGCCGTGGGAACCCAGCGCACGCTCGCCGCGATCGATCACCTGCTCGCGGGCCAACCGTGGCGACCGCCGAAAGACTGGGGCGCGTTCTTCCTCGTCTTCCCGACGACCGGCATCTGGGATGTGCCTTCCCGCGGATGGCACATCGATGCCTCCTACGACGGGCGGCTCTCACCGCCCGCCGGGCTCAAGGTGCACGCGATGTACGGCGACGTCGAGCCGCGCTCGGGCGGGATGTTCATCCTCAGCGGTTCGCATCGGCTGGTGCACCAGTGGTTCAGGGAACATCCCCCGCCGCCCGGGGCGCGAAGCAAGCATCTGCGGAGATCCGTGCACCAACACCCCTACCTACGGGAGCTCTGCTCGAGTGGTGACGGTAGATCCCGCATCGCCCGGTTCCATGAGCAGGCCGAGATCGTCGATGGCATCCCTCTCCAGGCTGTGGAGAACACTGCCGAGGCCGGCGACGTGATCTTGATGCACCCGCTGCTGCTGCACGCGCCTCCCGTGGCACACCTCGGATCGCGACCGCGGTTCGTGCTCAACAAGGACATCCACCTCTGACTGGCCACAGCTCCGGAGTCCCGACCGAGTGACCAATGACCCCAGACTCGCACGTCCGTCCGAGTCACACACTCGGACGAGCGCGCCGCACGTTCGGTAACCGGGCGCGGCCAGGGTGTCGGGTTCACTGTGATGCCCATGAGGAGGCCGGTCGTCAACCCCGACGAACGCGGAACCGTCTGATCGGCGCTGGTAGAGCCGATGGACTCGCGCACGAAATGCTCACGATCGCAAGCGCATTCGGGAGCACGGGCGGTGGCGTGCATTGCGACTGGTGGGAAGCGAGTCGAACCTCTCAGGCCGAGCCAGGTGGCAGGGCGATGTCGAAGCGCAACCCGCTCCAGCCTTCGCCGTCGCCGACCCGTTTGCGGCGGCCGATCCACAGCGAAGTGCCGCCGTCCGGCGTGCGGGCCAACTGGTAGCGGCGGGTGACGACGGCGCCGTCACGCGGCACTTCTTCCTCCGCGATGCGCAAGCGGTGACCGCCCTCGTTGAGGAGCACGCCGATGGGATGGGTGACGTCGGTGGTGCCGTCGTCACGGAAGTGCAGCAGCGGTCGTCGCTCCAGTTCGACGCCGCCATCAGGTGCCGGTACGGCGACGAACGGCACCCAGTTGTCGGGCACGGGCGTCATCAGCCGGTAGACGATGGCTGCATCGGCCAGATCTCCCGGAACCTGCTGGCGCAGCGACACCTTGGCCACCTGCCGATTGCGGTTGACGGGCCGACCGTCGGCGGACTGCACGACCCGTTCGACGCCCCACACGAGATTGGCCATCTCGTCGCGCAGCAGCGCCACCTCCTCGAGCGGCTCGCTCTCGAGCAGGTGGGGCACGACGGGCGGTAGGGCGAGGACGTTGGCGACGAACGTCTGCTCATCGGGCTTGCCGAGGCCGAACATCGACCAACCGCCACCTTGCGCCGAACCAACGTTCACCGTCGTGCCGAAGGTGTCGACGACCTCCAACTGATGCACCCAGTACACGGAGCCGGCGACGAGCTCGATGGGCAGAACGAACCAGTCGACGCCGTACACGAGGGAGAACTCGACGAGCGCCAGCCTGGCCAGGTCGGTCGGGCCGGCTTCGAGCCCGCCGAGGTACACCCGAGCGTCCTCGAACTGCCACAGCCGGTCGGCGGGCATCCCGGGGAACCCGGCCGGCACCGGCAGGCGGGTCTGCCGGGTGAGCGCGCCGATCCGCCCGGCCGGCGCCGGGCCGAGCGTGCCGAGGGTGGCGTCGACATCGGGCCAGTCGAGCCGGCCGGTCGTGTACTCCTCCGCAGTGAGCTGCACCGCGCCGCTCGGCAGCTCGGCCTGAACCGCGAACGCGTACTCCTGGCGGTGCGGGTTCCAGGCGGCGCCGTCGCCGCGCACGAAGTAGCCGTCGTACCAGCGCAGCCAGTCGGCGAAGACCGTGCGCGTGACCGCCGGAGCGTTGCCGAACCCGCCCGGGAGCCCGGTGAGCGGGCCGCCGCCGGGATCGGCCAGCGGGCGCAGGTCGGCGGCGACCTGGTCGGCGTCGGGAACGCGACCGGCCAGCACCGGCGATGCGGCCTCGTCGAACCCCCACCGCTGGACGACCCGGGTGCGCAACGTGCCCACGCCGGCCCCGGCGAGGCGACGCAGCAGCTGCAGGCCGGCCTCGGCGCGGACCCGCTCGGCCGGGACGGGCACGGGCTCGGCTTCGATCCGGGCTTCGAGCGGCACTGATTCGTCGACGAGATCGATCGGCGCACCGGACGAGCCGCGCCGCAGCCGCGACAGCGGCGCCTGCTCGACTTCGGCGATCGCCGAGATCGGCGTCCCGGCGTCCTCACCCCGCAGCTCGCCGAACTGCCACTGGCGGCCGATCAACCACAGCGGATCGCCGAGCAGCGTCTGCAGGCCGGCGGTCAGGTCGGACGTCAGCGCCAGCGGTTCCAGGCGCGACCAGGTGACGGCCGAGGGCAGTTTGGCCAGCTCCACGTCCAGCTGGGCGATCGGCAGGTCCCAGATCGGATCGCTCATTGGTGCACCATCTCACTGCTGCGAGCGACGGAGCGCCAGCGAGGGAGCAGCAAGCGAACGGCCTGCGTGGCCGGGGAACGCAATGACGTCACGGTGCACCATCTCACTGATGCGAGCGACCGAGCGCCAGCGAGGGAGCAGCAATGCAACGGCCTGCGTGGCCGGGGAACGCAATGATGCGTCATGGCTTACCTCGGATCCCGGTGGGGACGATGCCCAGCCCGGCGGCCTGCGCGGCGGTGACCAGTCCCGTGAACGACACGGACGCGACGTCGCGGGTGTAGTTGCTGGGCAGGTACAGGGCCGGGATGACACCAGCCATGCCGTCGAGCTCGCGCAGCGTGACCGTGCGCACGCGGGCGAGGCTGATCGTCTCCTGCAGCGTCTCGAGCAGGTACTGCAGGTTCCAGCGCTCGGGTTCCAGGTCGGGGTGCACCGCGAGCAGGATCGCCTGGGGCGGGCGGGCGCCCGGGGCGTCGTAGTGGAATGCGACCCCTGCGGTGTGCTCGGCCGAGGGGATGACCTCGGCCCAGGCGTCGACGAACAGCCCGGCGAGCGGCCGAGTCGGGTCGAAGCCGCGCTGGGGCGTGGGCCACCACCCCCACGGTGCCGGCTGGAGGCGGGCCCTCGGCGCCGAAGGGCAGCTCGCACCAGCGGGCGCCGGGCCGATGGGGTAGTTGGGCGACGGTGAGGTCGGCGACGGTATTGGCGCCGGCGGCTTCGGCGTGGGTGAGCAGGCCGCACAGCGGCTCGAGCTCGGTGCGCACGAGCCCGGCCCGGTGCAACCATGTGACCGGTGCGGTCTCGTCGCCACCGAGCAGGGCGACGCGATCCGAGGCCGAGGCGGCCAGCTCGGCACCGGTGGCGAGCTTGAACACGGGCAGGATCGGCTGGTGCGCGCCGAGCGCGGTGCGCGCCAGGGCGACGAGCCGGTCGACGTCGGTCTCACCGGCGTCCAGTGGTCTGGACCGCAGCGCATCGGCGGCGGCGATGCGCTCGGCGAGCAGCGCCGCGACCTCGTCGGCCTGATCGGACAGTGCCTCGGCGTCGGCGGCCGTCGCCGCCAGCGCGTCGACACCGACCAGCTCGCTCACCGCGTCGAGGGCGCGGCGCAGCCGCGCCGGCTCCCGCGGCGCCGACTCGATGGTGGTGTGCGCCTTGCGCAATGCGGCCACCGCGGCGTCGGCCCGCTGACGTAGCTCGGCAACGTTCACCGCGCCGGCGGGTCCGCCGGCGCCGCCGGTCGCTCCACCGACGGGCGCCAGATCGGACACCTGCAGCGGGCGGCAGCCGCTCACCAGCCGCGACGCCCACGCCGCCACGGTGGTGAGCAGGCTCGCGCCGTCGAGCTCGATGCGGTCGGTATCGGTCGGCTCGGTCACCTGCGCGGCGAAGACGGCGGCGAGACGCGACTCCAGCTCGGTCGGCTGGTCGGCTGCCGGCCGCCCGGCGGTGAGGGCGAAGGCCAAGGGCGACAGGCCGAGCTCCGCGGCGCTCACCGGTTCGAGGTCGGTGATGGTGTCGCCGCGAACGAGGCGGCCCGTGCAGGTGAGCAGCTTCGGGTCGCCGAGGACCGCACCCAGCCAGTGGTCGAGGCGAGGCTCGGCGGCCCCCCGCACACCACGTGCCGGCCACCCGGACGGGCGCGCCGTCGCCGAGCCGCGCAGCGCGACCACGACCCGGTTCGTGACCACGGCGCCGTCCCGGGGCGTGCGGGTGACGTCGGGCTCGACCGGCCGCTCCTGGCGGTCGAGCGCACCCGCCGCCGCGGCAGCCCGATCGAGGTTGCCGGCCGCGGTCTGGTGCACGGCCTCGGCGAACAACACGTCGCTGACCGCGTCGTAGACGACGGCGACGTCCCACAGGATGTGTTCGAGGTCGTGCTCGTCCGCCCCGCTCATCCCCAGCTGCGCCAGCAGCTCGTACCACTGTTGCGTGCCCTGCATGGCGAGCACCCGGAGCCCGTCGACCACGTCGCGCGCGGCCACCGATTCGACCGGCGCGTCGAGGTCGCTGGCGCGGGCCTGCAGCGGCATGGCGATTCGCAGGCCGACGATGAATTCGGCCAGGCCGGCGTCGGTCATCTTGCGCTCGATCCGGTAGCCGAGCATCGCGGCGAGCGACTGGCCGGCGGCCACGCCCTCCAGCAGCTTCAGCGCTTCGCGCACACGCGCCGACGACATGTCGAGGTCGAACGCACCGTCGGCGAGGTGGGACTGGCGGCCGCTGCGCAGCAGCGCCGCCGTCACGGCGTGCGCCAGCGACGGCGCGGGGATGTAGCCCAGGCTGTCGGCGGCCGGACCGCTGTCGGGCTGAAGGTCCTCGACCCAGCCGTAACATCCGACGTGGACGCCCTGCGGCCGCTCCGCCCGCAGCTCGTCGAGGCGGGCGGTGGCGAACGACGTGAACCAGGCGTCGATGCGCGAGCTGAACAGGTCGAGCACGCCCCGGAACGCCCACTCCAGCTCGGCGGCCGGTGCCGCCGCGAGCACGTCGAGGGCGGCGAGGAACCGGGCCAGCCCGTTGACCGGGCTCGCCGGCTGGCCGATGTGCTCGGACAGCTCGGCGCTGCCCAGGCGCGTCGCCACCTGGTCGTGCACGGCGACCTGGGAACCGGGAGCGATCTGCGCGGCGAGCGTTCGTGCTGACGCGAACTGCATCGGGAGCCGCTGCGGGTCGGGCTCCTCCACGCGCACGAGATCGGGGGTGCGCACGCCCTTGCGGGCGAAGCCGGCCGCCGCCCGATCCTCCTCGGTGAGGCCCTCCACCAGCTCCGCCGACGCCGCCTTGTCCAGCTCCTGCACGGCCGCGAAGGCGAGCAGCGCTTCGAGCAAGGCGATCGAGTTCTGGCGCAGGTTGAGCTCCCGGCGTCCTTCGTCGCCCTGGCGAGCGAGCGCCGCGATCTCGGCCACGTAGGAGGTGCCGGCGTCGCCCTTGGCGACGAGTGGCACGCCGAGCGGATGGCTGTCGACGGTCGCGGTGAGGTACTGGAAGCGGGCCGGCCGGTCCGGCGGGATGTCCAGCCGGTCGGTGACGTCGTAGAGCCAGGACACCTGCCGGGCGCGGGACGTGGCCAGCCACTCGGTCGCCGTCCACTGCGGCGGTGGGACGATCTCCCGCCAGCGCAGCTCCCACGGCACCGGGGTGCGCTGGAGCAGTTCGAGCATCACGTCGTCGACGGCGCGCGTCTCGCCGACGCGGCCGAGCCGGGGCACCCGGTGGACCTGCTCGTCCCACATCGACCGGAGCATCCCGGTGTACCGATGAAGGTTCAGATCGACGGCCGAGTCCAGGTGCGGCGACAACCGCCGGGACGCCACCGGCAGCACGCCGTACGGCTGCGGCCCGACCCGGATCGCCGGCAACGGCCCGGACGCGTGGAGCGCGGCCGCAGCATGCACGCGCATGCCGGCGGTGTTCGCGTCACTGCCGTGGGGGTCGAGCAGCTCGGACGCGTAGTACCCGCCCGTCGCCTCCCACAGCGCGTCGACGAGGGCCGAGGCGAGCGCATGGTGACGGCCGCCGGCCCCTGGCGCCACCGCGAGGGGCGCGGCGCCGATCCCGAGCGCGGCGGCGAGACGCCCGGCGTTGGCGTCGGGCGCGGTGTCGGCGTCGGCCCCCGCGAGCGGCGGCGCCCATGCTGCGACCTGCTCGGAGGGCGCCGTCGAGAAGCCCGACCGGGCGCTGCCGGTGTTGTTGGTCGGTGTGCCGGGGGTGACGAACGCCAGGTCACCGGAGGCGGCGTGACCGGCGAGCAGCGCCTCCAACGCGTCGGCGCCCTGCTCGGGGGTCAACGTCCAGTCGACGCCGAGCACGACGAGGCGGGTCAGCCCGTTCGCCAGCGGGCGACCGAAGGCCATGTCGCTGTCGCGGACGGTGAGCAGCATGCCGGCCGTGCGCGCCGCTTCGGGGTCGAGCGCCCAACGGAACGCGTCCTGCACGTGGGGGACGCGGGGATCGGCGTCGGGTGGAGGGGGCGTCTCCAGCTCCTCCGGCGACGGGCCGGCGGCCAGGCGATCGGGCACCCGGTCGGACCAGATCCGGAACACCTCCAAGGTGTCCTGGAACCCGATCGCCACCCAGCGCTCGGGGAGGGCGGTGGCCTCGACCGCCCGCGTCCACGAGCTGGCCCGCGTGGCGGTGACCGGGAACGCCGGCGGCCTGTTGGGGGCGCGGTTGAGGTTGGTCGGTCGCAACGTGTCGAGCAGGTAGCGCGCTCGGCCGGGGCGGAAGCGGCCGGCGAGCGTGGTCCAGGCCCGCTCGGCCCGCGCCGCGTCGTCGAGCGCCGGCCACCGCTCCTTCCAGTACCACTCGGCGCCGGCCCGTTCGTCGGCGGTGAACGCCGGTTCGTGGGCGTCGAGGTGCACCTGGTCGGGGAAGATGCGGATGTGCAGGGTGGTGTTGGCGTCCGCGAAGCGCGTCTCGATGCGCACCGGGAGCAGCGCGATCGGCACCTTGCCGTCCAGCGTTTCCATGGCGGTCTCGGGGTCGATCTCGTCCAGCAGCCCTCTCGCCGCGACGCCGACGAGCCCGGACAGTTCGGAACGCCGCTCGTGGAGGGCGGCTCGTCGGGTTTCCAGCTTGGCGACGCGCCGTTCGGCCCGTTCGAGCAGGCGGGCGCCCCGGCCGGTCGCGCGCAGCTCGGCCAGTTCCGCGCGGCGGACGGCGAGCTCCGCCCCCAACTCCGTGAGCTCGGTGGCCAGGTCTCCGAGCTCCGTGCGCCGCCTGGCGATCCGTTCGAGGTCATGATCCGGCATCAGACCTCCTCGGTGAACGTGAGGTGGCGGGCGTGCACGAGCACCTGGACCGGGTTCTGGAACAGGGCCTCGGCGACGGTGGCGCCGTCGGCCGGCACCGGCGCCAGCCCGTTCGTCACCGCGAACTGCGCCAGGTCGTCGATGGTGAACGGCGTGGCGGCGGCGATCCCGGTGTCCGGCCAGGCGGCCTGGCGCCACGCGGTGAGCGCGCCGGCCGTTCGCGCCTCGTCGAGGCCGAAGCGGGGCTCGGTGATCTGCTCCTGGAGCGCGAAGAACCAACCGTCGCCGAGGCGCAGTTCGTCGTCGGTGAGGTCGAAGCCGAAGAAGGCGACGTCGGGGTCGAAGAAGCCGGCGAAGATCGCCCGCTTGACCATCGTCTCGTCGCTGCTCGGCGAGCCCGGGCCGCTGGCCGGGATGGCCAGCACCACCGTGTTCGGGTAGCGCCGCAGCAGCTCGCCGCGGATCAGCAGCACCAGGTTGGACTCGCCGCCGGCGATGTCGACGAGCGATCGGTCGGCCGCCCACTGGTGCATCGGGGGGACGTCGGTGGCGCTCGGGCCTCCCGGCCGATCCCAGAACCGGCGCACCGGCGTGCCGCGCTGGTCGGTGGGATACCGGCGCCACAGCAGCTCGCGGTTGACCTCGTGGTTGACGCCGGCGAGAAAGGCGGCCACGAACCGTGGATTCGTCTCGAGCAGGGTGACGGAGTCGGGCGGGATGGCGTCGACGCCGGGCAGCAGCCGCGTGCGGTCGTAGCGGGCGAGCAGCCGGTAGGCGGGCACGGCGAGCTCCGGGTAGGCCATGATGCGGTCGAACGTCGGGGCGATCGTCACACCGTCGTGGACGGCGCCGACGCGCAGGTCGGTGAGCGAACCGTCACCGAAGCTGAGCATCGAGCCCACTCGGGCGACGTGGGCGTTGGACGGGTGGCACCGCGCCTCGAGCGACTGGGCGGCGGCGGCAAGCGCGTAGGGCACGAGCTCGCGTCCCGGTGGAGCCTCCGCCAGTGCGCCGACGTCGGCGATCTGGGCGATCGCGGCCTCGAACCGGTTGAGCACCAAGGCGTCGCGCACGAGCGGTGGCACGGTGACCGTCGGGCCCTCGAAGATCGCAGTGAGATCGGTGGGCGGCTCGATGGGCTCCGGCTCGATCGGCTCGACGGGCTCGGGTTCGATCGGCTCGACGGGCTCCGGTTCGATCGGTTCGATCGGCCGTCGGGCGATCACGACGTTCGGCTCGGTGGCGTCGGTACGGATGACGAGGTTGCCGGCGATGGTGCTGTCGAGGAACTCCACGCCGAGCCCACCCCCGACGAGCTTGCCCAGCATGAAACCGGAGTCGGGGGCCGGACGTGTCGCGGCCGCTGCGCGCAGCGCCAGCAAGGGATCCACCTGCCGGCCGGCGAACACGAAGACCTCGCCGCTGGCGCGGAGCAGGTCGGCGTGGCGGGACGGGATCAGCCCGACGGCGCGCAGGTCGGCCTTCAACGTCAGTCGCTGCTCGGGCGGCGGGGGAGGCGACGGCGGTTCGCCCGACGGCGGCAGCACGCCCGCCGGCACGAAGTCGGTGGGGTCGACGGCCATCGAGCCGGCGGCCAGCTTGTCGACGAAACGAGCCACGACGGGGGCGGCGTCTGGTTGGTCGGCCGTCGCCTTGCGGACGTATCGCCCCGTCGGCGCCAGCAGCCGGCGCAGCGCCGGGTCGACGGTGGTGTCCGGCAGCGAGGTCGGAGTGATCCCCGCCCGCACGGTCGCCTCGCCGAGCGGGGCACGACTCGAGAGCGGCGCCGCGTACGTGAGCATGCGGGCCGGAGGAAGTCGATGGATCGAGCGCAAGTGGAACCGGGTCGATGACTGGATCGACAGCGCCGCGCACGAGAGCAGCGTGTTGGCCGCCACCACCGAGCCGACCTGCTGCCAGCAGGCGGCCATCAGGTCCTCCTGCTCGCGGCGAACCACCTCGGCTCCGAGACCGGCGGCTACCCGGGTCCTCGGGTCGAGGTTGAGCTCCCGGAACCACCCGGACGCGGTGCCCACCCGGAAGCGGTTGCTCGCCCACGCGCCATACAGCGGCGGGCCGACCGCGCCGTCGTCGGGGTCGCTGCCGGACGGGTCGGCGATGGCGTCGAGCAGCTCGCCGAGCGGCGTCGTCAGCGCGGTCGGGATGTCCTCGAGGCGTCCGTCGCCCTGTTGCACGGCCCGCAGCGCGCCGTCCATCTCGACGATCCGCTCCGGGTGGCCGTCGGGGAGGTCCACCGGGCCACCGGCGGCGCCGATGTGCAGCTTGACCGTGCCGGCCGTCGGTGTCCCGTCGCTGCCGTCGCCGACCTTGAACGGCTGCAGGCGCCGGGCCAGGCTCTCGAAATCGCCGGCAGGGCCGGTCGAGAACTCCCAGTGGAAGTAGAGCGGCAGGGTGACCTGATCCTCGCTGGTCCATGCCGGGCGCAGCGGCTGATCGGCGAGGGGCGCCAGCCCCAGGCCGCGCCGCACGCCGGCATCGAACGCCGGCACGAGACAGGCGAACCAGCGCCCGCCCGCCCGCAATCGTCGCGGGCACAAGAGGCGCGACACGTGACGATCGGGGTCGCTCTGCAGCGCCCCGGCCGCCTCCTGGCCCGAGCCTTCGGCGACCAGCAGCTGCGTGTGGGCCCACGCCCACGAACCGGCCAGGTCGCCGAGCTCGCCGCCGGCGCCGCTGTCGATCCGCAGCCGGGGCAGCGGCGCTCCGGCCGGCACGTCGATCGACACCCCGGGGCGGGCCTCCACGACGACGAGTGCCAGCCACGGCCGCAACCGGCCCTGGGCGTCGGCCGCCGCCGGGGTCAGCAGCCACGGCAGATCTGGCTCGTCGAAGTCGACGGCGACGAGGTAGTTCGGTTCCACGTTGGTGGCGTCGCGTCGCGGCGAGAGGCGGACGATCGACCGCGGGTCGAGCCCGACGACGTCACCAGGGCCGGCCAGCGCGGTCGTCGTCGAGGCGCCACCGAGACCGTCGCTGAGCGTCACGTCCAGCTTGATCGAGGCCCGCTGGGGCAGCTCGCCGTCGGCGGCGGCCGTGCTGTCGCGCAGCTCGGCGACGAGGCCGCGCCGGGTGAACGGCAGGAACCGGTACACCGCGGCCGTCACGCCATCACCTCGAACCGCTCCACGACCCGCAGCCCGGCGGCGGCGGCGACCTGTTCGGCCAGTGACGGCGACTGCGCCGCGGCGTCCGGCAGCAGGGCCGACTCGACGAACGATTCGAGCCCGACGAGGGCGAGCGGCGGTTCGTCCACCCCGATGCTCGACGCGGCGAGCGGCGACGCCACCCGCAACGCCGCCTCGGCGCGGTCGGAGCGGGCGGCGGCGCCCAGCTTCGACGCCTCGTGCGCTCCCTCGTCCGTTGCCGGCTGGAACGCCAGCACCGCGGTCGTCCACTTCGACACGAGCCCCGCCGGCTCTGGGTCGAGCCGCACCGTCTCGAACCCGGCCGCCACGTCGCGGGCCAGCGCGTCGACCGCCACGTAGTCGGCCGACCCGACGATGACACCAGCCGGGAACGTCTCGAACGTCGGACCCGTCAGCTTCTGGTCGTCGCTGAGCGCGACGAACTGGCCGCGGGAGAACTGCTCGGTCGTGTGCTCGAAGCTGGGCCGGGGCTCGCCGTTGAGCGCGACGGTCGCCACGGTCGCGACCTGCGGCCCACCGGCCAGCTCGCGGGTTCCGAGCCGTTCCACTCGCAGCCCGAGCGGCACCGCCCGCTGGCGGACCGCCAACCGTCCGACCGGGTGGGCGAGCTTGGCCGTACCGGACGAGGTCAGCGTGACCGGGTTCGCCCCGACCGGAGCCTCGATGGTGACGTTGTCGGGGTTGTCGAGCTCGGCCTGGAGCGCCTGGCCGAGCGAGGCGGTGCCGGTCGCGGCCTGGCGAACCTCGCCGAAGTGCTCATGGAACGGAATCGTCTTGTCCCACCACAGGATCGAGAAGCTGAACGTGCCGTCGAAGCGCCACTCGTCGGGACCTTCGAGCGTGGCCGTGACGGTGACGGAGGCGAGCGTCCGACCGAACGCCCTCACCTTGGCCTTGAACGCGAGGTCGACGACGAAGAAGAAGCGTGGCGACAGGTACAGCAGTGCGTCCCAGCCGAACGACGCCTCGATCTGGGCGACTTTGAAGTCCGCCTTCAGCGACGTCCTCTGGCCGGCCTGCACCGAGTTGGGCGTGACCGCGAAGTAGTGCTCGATCGACAGGGCGACCGGCCCGAGCTTGAACGACACCCGCAGCCGGTCGAGGTCACGCGGCACCCGCTCCGGCAGATCGACGTAGCGCGGATGGAAGCCGCCGGCCGACAGCACGAAGGCGGGGTGCGGCCCGAACTGGGCCGCCACCAGCAGCTCGCCGGCGAGGTCGAGCTTGACGAACCCCTCGATGCCGACGAAGGAGTCGCGCAGCCGGGCCCGCACGAGGAGGAAGCGCGTGTCGCCGTCGTAGAAGCCGACGACGTCGATCAGCAACTTCAGGATCGCCGGCACGCCGAGCTTGCGCGCCGGCAGCTGCACGAGCACCTGGCCGACGAGCACGACCTTCGACAGCGTCACCGGCCCGGGCGACAGCGCGTTGCGCACGTCGAAGATGACCCCGAGCCGCACGAACACGATCGGCGGGTCCAGAGAAGCTCAGCTCGAGCATCGGGCCGATCAGCAGATTGCCGTCGGTGACCGGGAACAGCGTGCGGTAGCGGTTGATGATCCGTGGTGCATCGGCGACCGGGTTCTGCGGGAACAGCACGTCGTCCAGCGCGCCCGTGCGCATCCCCGCCGACAAGGCGTCGACGTCCGAGCGGTGGTGGAGGCCGACCATCCCGCCGGCGCCGGTCCAGAAGATCCCGAACGCGAGGTGCGAGTTGAACTGGCCGAACACGAACAGCAGCAGCGACCAGCCGTCGCTGCCGTCCGGTCGCTTCGTGGACAGCAGCCCGATCGCCTTGATCGACCAGCTGAGGAACTTGAGCTCCAGCGCGCCGGCGTACTCGCCGCGGGCCGAGTCGATGAACAGGAACCCGCCGCCCTTGACCACACCGGCGTCGAGGATCAGCCCGATGCCCCGGGGAGGAGCGAAGCGGACGAAGTCGCCGAGGTGCTCGATGTCGTCGCCGAGCTGCTGGAGCGCGAGCGACACGCCGACCCGGTCGATCGAGGCGGCGAACGGTCCGAGCGTGAGCGAGAACCCGCCCCGGATGTCCAGGGACACCTCCGGCTCCGTCACCAGCTCCAGTTCGAGGAACTGGACGGTGAACACGCCGAACAGCGACGCCGACACCGGCAGGTTGACCCGCAGCCGGGTGCCGCCCTCGAGGCGGATGCCCGTTGACGTGCTGCCGACGAGCGAGACCTCGAACGGCACTTCGATGTTGCCGCCGGGGAGCTGACGCAGGAACGCGTCTCCCGTGCCGAGCGCGATCACCAGCTTGCCGTTGCGAACCGTCACCCGGAAGACGGCTTCCTCACCCGAGATCTCGATGCCGTAGGCGAGCCGGCCGATCTCGAGTCGGGAGCCGTCGGTCGTGCCGACGACGAGCGCCGGCGTGTCCATCGGCGGAGCGGGGACGGGATTGCCTTCGGCGTCGGTCCCCCCGCCCTTGTAGGGCTCGGCACCCACCCGGATCTTCGGCGTGAACGACGCGAACGTGCGCAGGTCGAGGTCCGTGTCGAACGGCACGAACAGGCCGAACTGGCCGGCGCCGACGATGTCGAACGTGTAGGTCGTCGAGCCGACGGTCATCGGGAGCGACACGCCCGCAGTGGCGCCGAGGTACATGCCGGGCCCGCCGTGCGCGCCGGGCACGGGGATCAACGTCAACGCCGGGCGCGCCGTGCCCAGCAGCTTGTGGTCGAGCATCACCGTCAGCGCCCGCGACGCGATCGCCGCCGTCTCGCCTTCGTCCTCGGGATCCGGATCCCAGCCGTAGACGGCGTCGAACACCGCGTCGACCTTGCCCCACTACGGCGGCCAGCACGACCAGCAAGACGCCGCCGAGCATCGACAGGCGCTGCACCAACGACCTCGCCGTCGACCGCCGGGCCCTCGCCGCGCACGAGCTGCTGGAGCGCCGCCGCGTCGAGCTGCTGGAGGAACTCCTCGTCGTCGAGGGCGACGCCGGCCAGCCGCACGAGCGCGTAGGCGCTCGGGATTGCGCACCCGCAGCAGGTCGAGCGCGAACAGCTTGAACATCGTGGCGAACAGCACCCGGGCGTCGACCTGGTCGGCCTTGGCCGCCTCGATGAACTCGATGATCGCGTCGACCTCGGCCTTGATGTCGGCGACCACCGCCAGCAACGACGCCTCGTCGACGTCGTCCTTGGCGGCGAACGCCTCGATGCGGGCCAGGCGGGCCCCGTCGGGCGGGGCCGGGGTGGCCGGGTTGTCCCGGTCGAGGCCCAGGTCGTCGCGGATCTCGGCCGCCAGCTCGGCGTCCGAGAACGTCTCCTCCACCCACTCGACGAGGTCCTTGACGAGCTGGGCGACCTTCTGGAAGAACCCCTTCTTCTTCTTGTTCTTCGTCGGCTCAGGCATCGGCGACCACCTGCAACGACGGGCCGGCGAGCGCCGGCGACAGGGCGAGCGAGGCGCGATGGATCGTGTAGGCGCCGCCCTCGGTCGAGTCCGGGAGCGTCCATCGAGTACAGCTCGTGGACGACCGTGTGGCTCTGACCCTCGGCCTCGAAGCGGACCACGCCGAGGTTCGATCGGAAGACGAGCAGCCGCAGCAGCTCGGTCGGGCCGAGCGCCAGCTCGGCGTGGCGGGCGGCGACCTCGTGATAGGTGTGCAGCGGGTCGCCGGCGTCGAACGACGGCAACGGAGGTGGGAGGTGCTCGGGATGCTCGAGCTGGCTGCGCAGGCGATCGTCGCGCACTGGGCCCAGGCGGAAACGGAACTCCGGCGGCTTGTCGGCCGGGATCGTGGTGCCCGCCGGCCACCCCCCGGCCGGCACGACCGCCGGACTCGCCTTCATCCGGCTGCGGCGGGCCGGCGAGATCGCCTTGCCCGGAGGGACGGTGATCGACGACGTCTCGGACCAGCCGAGCCGTTCGAGGGGCAGGCCGTGCAACAGCTGCTGGGAGAAGCGGGCGGCGAAGATCGCGGCGCGGATCTCCTGCGCCGCGCTGTTGCGCACCGGCGACGACGTCGAGCTGCACGATCCGCGAGTCGACCGTCGGGTCCTGACCGGACCAGAAGTCGAGCGCGAGCCCTGACGAGAAGTGGACGTCGCCCGACAGGATCACACAGCGCGGGTAGGTGGCGAGCCGGCGCACGAGAGCGTGGAACGACTCCTCGTCGCCGCCCCAGCCCTCGACGTCGAAGCGCTCCGGCCCGCTGACCGGCGGGCCGTCGTGATCGGCCTCGGCCTTGCGCTTGGCGTTCGACTACGAAGTCGAAGATCCCCGACGCCAGCGGCTGGACCAGCGCGTCGATGGCGTGGGGCATCAGGATCGGCACCGGCGAGACGACGACCAGCAGCTCCCGCCCATCGGTGAGCGGGCCGGGAGGAAGCTGGGTGTCGAGGCTGTTCCCGAACAGCTTCGGCGGCCCGAGCCGCCCCCGATAGGTGCGCCGTGTTCGGGTGTCGACGACGCGCACGAGGTGGCGCGGTCCCGGGACCGTGTAGTCGAACCGGACCTCGGGGTCGATCACCGGCTTCGTGAGGCCGAGCAGCTGCTCCAGCTTGTCGATGGCGGTGGCGCTGAACGCGCCGTCGGTCCCGACCGACACGAGGGTGTCGAGCAGCTCCTCGTTCTTCGGCTTGGGGTGCTCGCCGATGTGGGTGAACGCGGCCGGGTCGTTGCCCCAGGCCTGGCACACGGCATAGGCGGCGTAGCCGTTGCGGACGATCGCCCGGCCGAACGGTGCGGTGAGCACCCGCGACCGCCAGGACTGCGACAGGTACCAGTCGTCGGTGACCTCGTGGTCGTCGAAGATCATGTAGGTGGCCGTGTTGGCCAGCGCCCGCGCGACCCGGGGACTGCGGCCCGGAAGATCTCGGTTGCCTTGAGCTGCTTGGTGAATTCCGGCTCGTCCGTGCGCTCCCACTTCGTCAGACCGTCCGGGCCCGGATCGCCGGGCTTCGGCGCGTAGTACGCCTCCCAGTCCGACAGGTGGTTCGCCTCGACGTTCGGGGACGGCACGAACACCTCGTCGGCAGTGGTCAGCGGGCGCCACAGCGAGGGACTCCACACCAGCAGGTGCATCGCCAGCAGCTCGCCGTAGGAGAGCAGGTGGTGCAGCCCGTCGTTGGTCGAGAAACGACCGATCTCCCGGACCACCTTGCGGCGGCGCTGCACGGGAAACTCCTCGATCGTGACCGGGACGGCGCGATTGTCGATCGGCAGGGTCTCGGTGAACCCGAGCAGCTCCCGGCCGATGGCGTTGATCTGCGGCAGCAGGCAGCCAGACAAGTCGTCGGCGTAGATCTGGTCGCCGGTGAGGAAGAGCTGTTGCGGTCGCCGCGTCAGGTCCAGGCGGTGCTCGGCGATGAGGTCGTCGAGGTAGGCCATCGCGTCGGGACCGGCGGCGTTCGTCCGCCGGCACGAGCCCTGGACGAGCACCAGGTCGCCGATCGTCGGAGCTGGTGTGACGAAGCTCGGCAACCGGTCGAGCTCGTAGCCGAGCGCGAGGCGCAACGGGCGGGCGTTCCGCCGCTGACTCCGTCGTGGGCGCCTCGTCGCGCAGGAAGCCGAGGTCGCGCAGACCCTGGCCGCCGACGATCACGTCGTAGCTGTGGATCGCCCCAGGGGCGATGATCGCGCTCGCCTCCGCCACGACGACGGCAACGTGGAGCTGGGCGCCGAACCGCTCGGTCAGCGCAATGTCCCGGGCCACCGGCGGTGTGCCGCTGTCGACGGCGCCCGGTCCGGTCGACCGCTGCGGTCCGGCCCAGACGACGAGCTCGACGATTGCCGGGTCGCGCAGCGCCAGCCAGACTGCGACCTCGTTACCCACCACGCGGCGGACGATCGGGCCGGCCAGCACCTGCGGCAGGGGCATTGCGTTGCTCCTCCTCGTCTCTGCGATGGCCTCGCCCCGGGAAGTTGCGTATCGAAGAGCGAGGCCATCGACGTTGCTGAACGGTAGGCGATCAGCGATGGGCCCGCCACCGCCGTCCCGGCGACCGACGGCCGGCTCGCCGAACGTAGCGGAGTCGGGTCCGAGACGTCGCATCGGACGTTGCCCGCGACGTTCGGATGCTCGGGTCGGTCGCGGTTCGGGGCCATGCCGTGGTGCTGGCGCGCGATGGGCGGTCGATGGCGTCGCGTTCAGTTGTCGGCGCCGCTCCGAGCACGCCGCATGGCGGACCCGCCCGGCGCGGGATCATGGCTCGCCCGATTCGCACCACCTCGCAGATCGGCGCTGGGAGGGTCGCAGATGCCGGCACCTGTGCGGCTGAGCGCGCTGAGCGCACGTCAGAACTCGTCGCAGGGCAGTCCGAGGTGCAGGCGACCGGCGTGCACCAAGGTCTGCTCCGGTGTGAACGGGTGGAACGCGGCGGCGCGGATGTCGCGGTAGGCCCGCTCGATCGGCGAGCCCCGAAAGTACGCCCGGCCACCGGCGACGCCCATCGCCAGGTCACACACCTCGACACCGGCGAGGGCGATCTCCCGCTTGGCGGCCATCACCGCGGCGACGGTGTCCATCGAGGGGCTGGGGTCGTCCCCCGCTGTGGCGAGGGCGCCGTCGAGCGCCCATGCGGCGACGCGGAGCCGATGCGACATCAACCCCACCTGGCGCTGCACCAGCGCATCGCCTTTCCGCTCGGCGGCGGCGACCGCGTGGTCGAACGCACCTTCGGCGACGCCGAGGTAGACACCCGCGATGACGCCGAACCCGATGGTGGCGATGACCTGGAGCGGGGGATCGATGACGCCGTGGGGCCGGTCGGCGAGCACGCGTTGGTCGGGCACGAAGGCCCGGTCGACGATGATGTCGTTGCTGGCCGTGCCGCGCATGCCGAGCGTGTCCCAGGTCTCGAGCACGCTGACGTGCTCATCGGCCATGGGCACCGCCATGTTGAGCACGCGCATGCCGCGTTCGGGGTCGTCGTAGGTGAACATGGTCGACATCACCGTGCCGGCAGGGGACTGGCTGGCGAAGGTCTTGCGCCCGCTCACCTCATAGCCCCCATCGACCTTGACGGCCGAGCCTCGCGGTGAGGTCCAGTCCGCGCCACCGGTCGAGACGAGCACGATGCCCTCGTCGGCGACGCGGCGCAGCGTGGCCTCGGCGCCGGGTAGACCACGGCGGTAGCGCCAGGCGGTGAACGTCGTGACGTGCTGGTGCATGGCGCTTGCCAGGGCCGTCGACGCGCAGTGCTTGGCGAGCTCGCGCTGCACCATCGACACCTGCCGGAGGCTTGCCCCGCGGCCGCCGAGCTCGACCGGGACGGCGATCGACAGCAGCCCCCGCTCACGGAGCCGCTCGAACGAGTCGGAGACCCAGGTCCCGTCGCGGTCGTGGCGCTCGGCGTTCGCCGCCAGCACGGGGCCGCAGGCGGCCGCCTCGGCGACCAGCTCGCGCTCCCGCTCGGCGGGGTCGGTGGTGGTTTCCAGTGTTGCGGTCATGTCGTCTCCTCGACGCTGGAGATCGGGTGATCTCATGGGTGTCACGTGGTCGTGGGCTCCGGGGCCGATCACCTCGGCCCGTCGCCCCGTCGGATGCGACGAGGCGCCACCAGGCTGAGCCAGTAGCCGATGGGTGGATGGGCCAGTGCCAGGACCACGAGCGGTCCTGGCACTGGACTTCGAGGTTGCTGGGTCTGGAGCGTTTGCTCAGTTCTGCGGTGTCGTTGTGGGTGCCGGCTCCTCATCGGCCGCCGGGCCGGCTCGGTGTTCGGTGTCGGCTCCTCATCCGCCGCCGGCTCCGGGGTCGGGGTCGGCACTGCTTCCGGTGACGCCGGCGTCCGGGGTCGAGGCCGGCACTGCATCCGGGAGCGCAGGCTCCCGGGCGGCGGCCGCCGACGCTCGCTCGATGAGCGTCGACAGGTCGGTGCTCGCGAGCGTGCGGGCCTTTCCGCCGACGTCGATGACGGTCTTGCCGTCGACGATGCGGGCGTGGGCGGCGAGCCACTTGTCGTCGGCTGGCCTCGCCGAGGTCACGGTGTCATCGGCGACGAGCTGGATGACGATGTTGTCGCCGGGGCCGCCGTCGAGGATGTCGGTGCCCCCGCCGCCGATGAGCACGTCGTCGCCCTGGCCGCCGAGGAGCACGTCGTTGCCCTCGCCGCCGATGAGGATGTCGGCGCCTGGGCCACCGTCGGCCGTGAGCTGGATCGACCCGGCGGAGAGGCCGGAACCTTCGACCACGTCGTCGCCGGCCAGCATGTTGAGCGTCAGCCGGTCGTTGGCGGCCTCGGCCCCGGTGATGTTGACCTGGGTGGCGAGGCCGAGGACCGAGACGCCGGTGGCATCGCCGAACGCCTGGGCGACGTCGTCGCCGTTGGTCCCGTGGACCGTGACGTTGTCCGGCAGGGCGTCCCCAGCCCCGCCGGCGGCGGCGAGGTTCGTGTTCACCTCGACGACGTCGGTCCCGCTGAGGTCGTTGACGACGACGTTGTCGGTGCCGCCGAGGGCGTTGAAGTCGATGCCCTCGACGTCGTCGAGGTCCATCGTGACGTTGGCGATGTTGCGGAAGAAGGTGACGCGCCCGCCGTTGGCGGAGATCGTCGATGTTCTCGGCGACGTTGGCGCCGTTGAAGAGCATGTTGTCGAAGCCCGCTTGACCCTCGAGCGTGTCGTTGTCGTCGCCCGGGTTCCACACGAACGTGTCGTCGCCGGCGCCCATGAAGGCGACGTCGTTGCCGTCGCCGCCGTTGATCAGGTCGTCGCCTTCACTGCCGAGGAACGAGTCGTTGCCGAGGCCGCCGTTCATCGTGAGCTGCATGCCGTCGGCTTCCAGCGAGGTGGCGTCGACGACGTCGTCGCCGCCGAGGGCGTTGAGCGTCAGGCGGTCGTTGGCCTGCTCCTGGAAGAAGATGTTGACCGCGGTGTGCAGTCCGAAGACGTTGACCCCGCCGGCGTCACCGGCGGCACCGAACGTGTCGGCGCCCTGGGTGCCGTTGACGGTGACCGTGTCGGCGGCGCCATCGCCGCCGCCGTTGGGACCGCGCAGGTCGAGGCCGGTCAGCGTCAGGTCGGTGCCGGAGAGGTCGCCGACGACGACGTTGTCGGCGCCGCCCAGCGCCCGGAAGTCGATGTTCTCGACGTCGTCGAGGTCCATCGTCACGTTGGCGATGTTGCGGAAGAACAGGACGCGGCCGCCGTTGGCGAAGATGTCGATGTTCTCGTCGACGTTGGCGCCGAAGAACAGCATCGAGTCGGTGCCGTCCTGGCCCTCGAGCGTGTCGTTGCCGTCACCCGGGTTCCACTGGAACACGTCGTCGCCGGCGCCCATGAAGGCGACGTCGTTGCCGTTGTCACCGAAGTTGAAGTCGTCGCCGTCGCCGCCGCGGAACACGTCGGCGCCCTGGGAGCCGAGCAGCGTGTCGCCGCCGGCACCGCCGTCGATCGTCAGCTTGATCACGCCGGCCGGCAGCGTGGTCGCGTTCACGCCGTCGTTGCCGCCCAGCGTGTTCACGACGAGGCTGTCGTTGGCGCCCTCGGAGTTGGTGATGTTCACCTGGGTGGGCAGCCCGATCACCGTCGCCGAGGTGCCGGCGCCGACGACGTCGATGACGTCGTCGCCGTTGGTGCCGTTGACGATGACGGTGTCGGCCGCGACGTCGCCGGCGGTGCCGTTGAAGGTGCCGGCGAGATCGCCGTCGAGCCGGGTGACATCGGTGCCGGACAGGTCGTTGACCGTGATCGTGTCGGTGTTGCCCAAGGCGTTGAGGTCGACGACCTCGACGTCGTTGGTGTCCATCACGATGTTGCCGAGGTTGCGGGTGAAGCGCAGCCGCCCACCGTTGGCCGAGGCCTCGAAGAGCTCGGCGCCGCCACTGCCGTTGAACAGCATCGTGTCGGTGCCGTCCTGGCCCTCGACGGTGTCGCTGCCGTCGCCCGGGTCCCACTGGAACGTGTCGTCGCCGGCGCCCTGGAAGGCGACGTCGTTGCCCTGCTGGCCGTCGACGAAGTCGTTGCCGTCACCGCCGATCAGCAGGTCGACGCCGTTGCTGCCGAGGACGGTGTCGTCGCCCGCCCCGCCGTCGACGGTGAGCTTGATCAGCGCCGCCAGGTCTCCCGTGGCGGAGAAGCGGTCGTTGCCGCCGTTGGCGTTGAGCACGAGGTTCTCGGAGGTGCCGATGTCGATGGCGAACGGTGCCGGGTCGAGGCGGTCGAACCGGACGCGGGTGCCGTTGGCCGTGGCGGTGAACACCTCGGCGCCGCCGCCGCCGTTGACCTCGACGGTGTCGTTGCCGGCGCCGCCTTCGTTGAGGTCGGTGTCGTCGCCCGGGTTCCAGATCATCCGGTCGTCGCCGCTCTCGCCGAACGCCTGGTCGTCGGCGTCGCCGCCGGTGAGCGTGTCGTTCTCGCTCCCGCCGAACAGCAAGTCGAAGCCACCCCGGCCGAGGAGCGTGTCGTTGCCGGACTGGCCGAACAGCTGGTCGCCGCCCGAGCCGCCGGTCAGCGATGTCGTTGCCGGCGCCGCCGAACACGTTCGCCCGAGGGAGCGCCCCGTTGGCCTCGTTGAGCGTGATGCGTGTCGTTGCCGCCGACACCGAAGATCTGGATCAGGCTCGTGTTGGCAACCGTCGGGGTGCCGCCGCGGACCGGGATCGCCCCGCCGTTGACGAGGATCGCGCCGGCCGCGTTGCGAGCTGATCTCGATGTTGTTGTCGGCACCGTCGCCGATGATGCTCAGCGTGCCGTTGGTGAAGGTCGCGGTCGTTGCGGCGCTCGCCGACTGGCTCACCGCCAGCACCACGCCCGCGCCGATGACGCCGCCGAGGAGTAGGCGGCGCGCGGCCCGTCTCCAGCCGTCGCTGCTGATGTTCACGAGTTCTCCCTTGTTGGGTTCGCCGGCACGGCGTGCCGGCGAATTGCCGTGGTCATTGACGCGCGTGACCGTGGTTGCGTTCACGGCACGCGGTCCCTCGCCCCGAAGGGTGATCGAACGCGGGAGCCCGCCGCATCCGTAGCGCTTACTGATGCGCCGGCGGCTCGCTACGTACGGTGTCGATCGCGAACCCGGCCCAGTCGGGCCGGCGCCTGGTCGTAGGGTGGCGGAGATGGAGGGACGTCGCGCAGGGGCGGGCGGTGGGTGATGGTCGCACCGTGGCCGTTGACCGGCCGAACGGCGCAACTCGAGGAGCTGGGCCGGCTGTACCGCGGCGGTGAGACGGGTGGGGTGGTCATCTACGGGCCCGCCGGCACCGGCAAGACACGCCTCGCCGAAGAGGCGTTGCGCCTGGCGGAGGACGCGGGCCGCCGGGTCGAGCGGGCCGTCGGTCATCCGTCGACGGCCGCCATCCCGCTCGGTGCCCTCGCCCATCTCCTGCCGAGCTCGCTCGTCGACGGCCTCGGTGTGGGCGAGGACGAGCGGATGGCGTTGTTCCACGGCGCCCGCGCCGAGCTCGGCCGGCTGGCGGGCGACGACCGCCTCGTCCTGCTCGTCGACGACTTCGATCTGCTCGATGACACATCGGTGGCCGTACTGGTGCCGCTCGTGGTGTCGCGGCGCGTGTTCCTCGTCGGCACGATCCGCACGGGCGGAACCTCGTCGCCGCGCCTGGCCGGACTGCGGCGCGACGGGCACCTGACCCGTCTCGATCTCGGGCCGCTGACGCGAGACGAGCTCGGAGTGTTGCTCCACCGCGCTCTGGACGGGCCGGTCTCGCGCCAGGCCCTGGCGGAGCTGGCCCGCCTTTCGAGCGGAAACCTGCAGGTGGTCACCGAGCTGGTGCTGGGGGCGCGCGAGCGGGGCACGCTGGTCGAGCGAGACGGCGGCTGGCAGCTGACGGGTCCGCTGCCGACGACGACCGCGCTGGAGGAGCTCGTCGCCGAGCACTTGGCGGGCGTCGACGAGTCCGGCCTCGCCGTGCTCGAGATGCTGGCCGTCTGTGAGCGCTTCGGTGTGCTCGACCTCGAACGGCTCCACGGTGCGCGCACGCTCGAGCGGCTGGAGGCGAGCCGGCTGGTGACGGTCGTGATGTCGGGTCGGCGCACGAGCGTCCGGCTGAACCATCCCCTGTACGGCGAGGTACTTCGGGCGAACCTCGCGCCACTGCGCCTACGTCGCATCCAGCAGCAGCTCGCCGATGTCGTCGAGGCGCACGGAGCGCGGCGGCGGGAGGACACCGTGCAGGTCCCCTTCTGGCGGGTGTCCTCGGGCGGCACCGTACCGGGCGAGCAGCTCCTCGCTGCAGCGCGGCTGGCGCTCATCGGCCGCGACCCGGCGCTGGCCATCCGCCTCGTCGAGGCGATCGCCGACCCGGGCACCGTCATCTCTGGAGAGCAGGCGGAGGTGCTCGCCGAAGCCCACGCCATGCAGGGTGACGCCGAGGAGGTCGAGCGCGTTGTCGCTGCCGTTTGGGACGACCCATTGCCGGACGGCCTCCGATCCAGCCTCGCCCGGCGACTGGCCGACACCCGTTTCTTCGACCGGCGCGACCTCGACGGCGCCCTCGCCGCGTACGAGCGCACACGCGAGCGCCTGCGCGATCCGGAGGAGCTGGCTGCCATCGACGCTCGTCGCGCCGCGCTGCTCGCCGGTGCCGGTCGGCCGGTCGAAGCACTGCAGATCGCGGACCAGATCAACGTGCCGGTCTCGCCGCGGACGCGGGTCGATCTCGCGGCCGCCCGGGCGACGAGCCTGCTCAACCTGGGCCGGTGCGACGAGGCCGCGGCGCTGTCGCGTCGGGCGATCGCCGATCAGAGCGAGCTGCCGGGATGGCTGGCCCGGCGGGGCATCGCCCTCCACGTTCTCAACGAGGCCCACGCACTTGCCTGGTCCGGTCGGTACGCGGAAGCGCGCGCCGTGCTCGAGCCGGCCGCCGAGCGAGCCCGGGCGACGAACGCGACTGGCGCCTCGATCTGGTTCGAGATGGGGCTCGCCGAGATCGCCCGCGACACCGGTCGGGCCGCCGAGACGATCCAGCGCTTCCAGGCCGTCGCCGACGCCGCACCGTCGGCCGGTCAGGAGACGGCGCAGGTGTGGGCGCTCACCGGCGTCGCTCAGGGCCACCTGCTGCGCGGCGATTGTGCCGCCGCTGCCCGAGCACTGGAGCTTTCCTACGACTTCGGCGCAAGTCCGCTGGCGACCTCGCTGGCGTCGCGCGAGCGCACGCGGGCCTGGCTCGACGCATGCCGCGGGGATCTCGTTGCGGCGCGGGCCCGGATTCGCGATGTCGCCGAACAGATGCATCGCGATCGGGTGTTCATGTTCGAGATGACGCTGCGCCACGACCTCGTGCGCCTCGGTGTGCCCGGCGAAGCGGTCGACCGCCTCACCGAGCTGGCCGCGATGGTCGACGGCCCGCTCGTCCAGGCGCAGGTCCGCCACGCCCGCGCCGCGTCGGCGCGGGACGTCGCACTGTACGAGGACACCGTCGATCGCTACGAGCAGATGGACGCGCTGGGTCTGGCCGCCGAAGTCGCCGCCGAACTGGCCGAACTACTGCGCGGGCGGGGCGAGACCCGGCGGGCGACCGCCGCCCAGCAGCGCTCGGCCGAGCTGGCGGCCCGCGCGGGCGGCGTCAGCACCCCTGCGCTGGCGCGGGGCAGCGGCGTCGAACCGCTGACGGCGCGCGAGCGCGAGGTCGCACTGCTGGCCGCTCGCGGGTCGAGCAGCCGTGATATCGGCCAGCGGCTCTACCTGTCGCCCCGCACCGTCGACACCCACCTCGCCCGGGTGTACCGCAAGCTCGGCATCACCAGCCGCAACGAGCTGGCCGATGCGCTGAGTGTGACCGCCCCGACGTCGCCCGACGCGCGGGGCACGAATACGTAACCGCTGCGGATGTGGGCTTCCCGCTCCAATCTCACGATGTTCGCATGAGCGAGCGGAGAACGTTGGTGCCCGGTGAGCCCTGATGACCTCGCGATCGTCGATCGCTCATGGGCCGAGCTGGAGTCACGGCGCGATTTGCTGGTCGCGTCGCTCGCGGTCGCGCTCCCGGGCTGCGATCTCAGCCAGCCGGACGGGCGCGCCCGCTGGCTGATCGACTCGGTCACCGAGCTCGTCGGCCTGCTCCGCGCCCCGAGCGAGCTCGCCGCGGCCGCCCGCCGGCGCGCGGCGATGTTCCCGTGCGAAGGATCCGCGCCGACGTTCAGCGTGGACGGGCGGGCGTTCCTCCGCGCGGCGGCGTCGATCGGCCCGTCGTGGTCGCCGCGCGACGATCGCGCCTGGCGCCAGGCGTGGCTGCTGCTGGCCGACGTGCTGGCCGAGCAGTCGCTCTCACCCTTCGCCGATCCGCCGTCTACGGCACGACGTCGCCTGCCGCCGGACGATGGCCTCACGCCCTGTCGGCGATCCGCGGCCGACGGCCGGGTGGTGATCGATCATCGACCACCAACCCTCGGCCCTGTGCCGCACCTCTCGCGACAGCCACTCACCCTCACGACCACGCCCACTGCGGAGCGATCGCCGGCCGTGCCGCCCGGTGATCCGAACTACGTAACGCCTACGGATGTGCCGCCGCCTCGCCGTCGTCAGTCTCGACGAGGACCGTCCCCCGAAGGGGACGGCACTCGAGAACCACTCGGAGGGAACTGACATGAAGAGCTCGATGCGCTTTGGCCGCCTGCTGGCGACGGTGGGCGTGACGGCCGCGGCGGCCACCGGCGTCATGGCGGAGGCCGCGCACGCCGGTCCCGAGGGCCCAGCCGTCCCAACGACGATCGACGTGGAGCCCGGCCACAAGGTGTTCCTCGTCGGGCAAGCCACCGGCGTGCAGATCTACTCGTGCAACGCGACCCCGAGCGGTCCGCGCTGGGGGTTCGTCGGTCCTCGCGCGGACCTGTACGGCGATAACGGCCAGTTGATCGCGACCCACTTCGGAGGTCCGACGTGGCAGGGAACGGACGGCAGCACGGTCGTGGCCAGCCGGGTCGACGGCGTCGTGATGGATTCGACGGCGATCCCCTGGCTGCTGCTGAAGAAGGAGTCGACGACCACGGGCCCCGACGGTGACCGATTCAGCGGCACCAGCTTCATCCAACGCACCGAAACGGCCGGCGGCCTCCAGCCCGGCGCCGAGGAGTGCAACCCGGAGACCGTGGGCGACACCGTGGAAGTGCCGTACACCGCCGATTACCACTTCTGGAAGCCGACCGGCGGCTGATCTCCGATCGCCTCGGCTGTGACCAAGCAGCGATGCGATCCCGCCACCCGCGGCTACGTCGCCCGCCGCGTCGCCGAAGGCAAGACCGAGCGCGAATCCATCCGCTGCGTCAAGCGCTTCCTCACCCACTGCCGGACGTGGGTGCGCGCGATTACCGGATGGTCGTTCGCCGATACCCGGTGCGATGTCGTTCGGTGCCCGCTGGTGTGCCCACGCCTATCACGAATCCTGTTGGTGTCAAGCCGCGGTGTCGGGGCGTGCGTTCGGGCCGCTTGCGGCAGAGGCGTAGCGTGGTCGTGGTCCGGGAGTGGCTTGACCGAAGAGCCGGCCGTCAGGGTGTAGAGCCGGTCACACTGGCCATCGGAGACGGTCCCGTGTGCCCTCCCGGGCCCGCTGGTCAGTGGCGGTTGTCGATGACGAGGTGGCGGTAGGCGTAGTGCCCAGCGTTCGCTCCTCGTACTCACAGCAACCGCCTCCCAGGCTCCATCAGCGCACTATCAGGTGTCCGTCAGAACGAGGCACTACCACGGACGGCGCCGCTCAGCCATGCGGCCAATCGCGCTGAGCGAACAGAGGCGGGATCGCCAGGCGTTCAGCACACTCGATCCGCGGTGAGCGAGTTCCGTCGGTACAGAGTTCCAGGCCGGAGGCATGCGATGGCAACCGGTTAGAGAACCGGAAAGGGCCGGTGCCCGATGCAAGGCGCCGGCCCTTCCCGTGTGGCGGCTCAGCCGCTTACGTGACTAGAGGCCTGTGATGAGGATAGCTGGCGCATCGAAGCCCACGAAGGTCAAACTGTAGGTGAAGCTCAGAGCGCTGAAGCCGGTGAATTCTTCCCTCCAGTTCGCGTTGGGGCACTCGAATTGTGCGGCCGCGTCCGTCGGTGAGATTGTCACCGACTGCTCAGGAACGACGAGCGTGCCGTTCCTCCCTGGGACAAGAGTTGCGGACGTGGTCTCACTGACGGAGGCGCTGTGGGGCTCGACAATGTTGTCGTTGCCAGGATTGTGACACACGAAGTTGGCCGTGCCCACCAGCGCTAAAGAAAGGTCCGCGTTTGTGTTCCCGACCCCTGCTATTTGCGTCCCAGTACAGCTGACCGTGATCGCACGGGTGGTCGGGTCGGTGGTTGTCGTGCACACCGGCTCAGCGGAACCCCGCCTGTAATGCGCACCCGATGGCGCATTGTCAAAATTCGTGACAGCTGAAGCTGCAGAAGCCGAAGCAACAATCCCCAGCGTCGAAAGTAGTGCAATAATTCCTAGTCGCTTCACGAATCTCCCTCTCTTCGTTATTGATTGACGTGATGAATGCGTAACTCGATGAGTGCATACCTCACCTTTTGGTGCGTATCTCCCTCCTTCCCGCTTCTCGAACTCAGACAACATCCCCAGGCGCTGACGGCCGTCAGGTTCGTTCAGACGGAGCAGCGTTCGCCGCTTCCAGCACGGTGTGCTGGCGGCCGCGGAGGTTGCCCAGCGCGATACGGATCACCGGAGTCGGTATCGCCCGGGCACTCGCACGTCCACGTGCAACAGCGGTGACCGCCTCCAAACGACTTGCCCGTCAGCCGCACATCTCGTTCTCCCTCATCGCCCCCGCAGAGCAACATTGCCCAGATCGGCGCGACGGCCGTCACCGCCCGCATAACCCCAAGGGTCTCCTAAGGGAGGGTAAACCCATCGACGCCGCGAGGGAAGTCCCTCCGTCTAGTGACACGGGTGGGCGTTGGGCCGATCCTCCTGCTGACCACGCGTGGTTTCAAGAGCGGACCGCCACGGCACCGTTCCGAGGTCCCGATCGACTCCGACGGCAAGAGGTGGCTGGACACCCCCTTCGTAGCGGTCGCGTGGGTGCACAACGCCCGTGGGGCGGAACAGAGTGATCCTGCGGTAGGCCGCACCACGCGGGAGTACACGTCCCGGGAGGCGTTGGCGCTCGCGGGGGTCGTCCGACCGGTCGCACGCTTCGACGCGGTCGGTGCAGCGGCCATGCGTCCTCGACCACGGTCGCGTCGGCGGCGAGACGCTCACGCATCCGCCGGCACTGACGTCATGCCGGCGATGGACGACACCGGCCCGAGGGTTATGCCCGTCGTTCCCGGATACCCGCCAGTTGGCGGGACGCGAGCCTGTTCAGGCGGGGAGGCGGTCGGCGGCTTCGGCGGCGAGGCGCATGCTGCGGTCGATGCGTGCGGGGAAGCTGTCGACGTCGACGCCCTCGCCGCTCTTCTGGCCGTGCAGGTAGCGGGCGTAGACGCCCTGCATGATGCAGACGGACTTCCAGTGGTTGAAGCAGCGGTAGTAGTCGATGTTGGTGAGGTCGGCGCCGGTCTGGTCGCGGTATCGGTCGATGAGGAACTGGCGGTCGCAGAAGCCGGGGAGCGTCGTGGGCGTGAGCACGCCACCGTCGACCTCGTCCGGCGACTCGACCCATGCGTTGATGCAGTAGGCGAGATCGGCGAGCGGGTCGCCGAGCGTGGAGATCTCCCAGTCGACGACGGCAGCGATGTGCCCGTCGGTCGCGACCCGGCAGTTGTGCAACCCGTAGTCGCCGTGGACGACGCTCACCTTGTTCTGCTCGGGGAGGCGTTCGACGAGGAACGAGTGCAGCCGGTCGACGTCGGGGAGGTCGCGGTTCTTCGACGCGTTCCAGGACTCGTACCACCGGTGCAGCTGACGCCCGACGTAGTTCGACGGCTTGCCGAGGTTGCCCAGGCCGATCGCGGCGGGATCGAGGCCGTGGAGGGCGGCGAGCGTGTCGATGAACGACGGGCCGGTGCGCTGCCGCGCCTCCTCGGTGGGGATGTGCGCGGCGGTCTCCTCGGCGGTGTACAGCGAGCGGCCCTCCACCCAGCCCATCACGTAGAACTGGGCGCCGGTCACCGTGACGTCGTCGGTGTAGGCCACCGGCTCGGGAACCGGCACCGGCGTCGGCCACAGCGCAGAGATCACCCGGAACTCCCGGCCCATGTCGTGCGCCGTCGGCAGCAGCTCACCGAGCGGGGGACGGCGAGCGACCATCGTGTGCCCGGCCGCGTCGTCGATGCGGTACGTGAAGTTCGAGTGGCCTCCGGGGAGCTTCGTCCAGCGCAGCGGCGGAGCGAGATCCGGCACCTGCTGCGGCGAGCCACGTGGTGACTGCCTCGACGTCGAACCCGGTCGGCGGTTCCCCCTGCTGGTCCACGGCCACGACCGTAATCACCGATCTACGGCGTCGCCGCCAAGCCGCTCATTGCCGGCGGCGACAACCCCCGACGACTCCGGTCCGAGGCCGCCTTCGTCCTTGGCAAGTCGAACTAGAGTGCGCAGGATACCAGGGGTTCACCGGGTGATGCCGACCGGTAGGCGGAG
>CAWIVW010000004.1:0-35018 GCA_963839695.1 uncultured Acidimicrobiia bacterium
CCCGAGAGTTGAGTGGGATCGGTACGACCTCACTTATCGGAATGTGGGCATCGAGGTCAAGGCAGTCGGTCGAGTTCAAGCCTGGACGCCAGCGTCACGACCACGTAGCCCTGCATACGACATCGCCGCAAAGCACAGCTGGGACGCGGCCACGAACACGACCGCGGTCCACGCCCTGGGGCGAGCGGCTGCGGTGTGGGTGTTCGCCGAATGCATACCCACCGAGGCCAACTCGTGTCTCGTAGCCGACGTTGACCGCTGGCGGTTCCTTGTCGTGTCAACGCCATGGCTGAACTGATGATCGACCAACGCAAAAGACCATCTCGATCACCGAACTAGCCAGACTCGTGCCTGGAATCGATTTCGCTCACCTTCGCGAAGCAGTCGATCGAGCGATCGAGGAGCCCCACGCGCAGTGGGTGAAAGCAATGAGCCATCCGAGTAAGCGAAGATCCGGCAGTTTTGGGTCGCATCCCTCCCAGCACGAGGAGTCAGCGGCGACCAGCCGTGACCGCTCCGCGAACTCGCCACTTGTGCCGAAGGCCTTCAAGGACGCGGGATCTGGCGGTGCGTGCCCGATGTCGACCAACGCCGCTCCCTTCGGCCGCGAGATTCGTTCCTCATCGGCATGGACGTATCGGACAGCGTCGACAAGCGACCGGTCAGGGCGGTGATACCAGCCACGTCGACGGTGTTGTGCGAAGCAATCGATGTGAGGTGGTGAATAGCAAGGATGGGGCGGGGGTGGCGGCGTGCTTCGGATGTGTGTCGCGTTGATCGCCGGGAATCCCCCTGTCGTCCGTCTGGGCATTTGAACGGTGTAGATCGCGCAAGATCTGGGCATTCGGCCGTGTCAACGTCGGCCGGCGGCCGTGGCCTGCGACCGCGCCGGCACCAGCACCGTCCGACCGGTGCCGAGCGGCGTCACCGGCGAGACGCCGAGATGCCAGTTCGGGCGTGACCACGGCGGACGGTCGATCAATGTTTGGTGTGGCGTTCGGCGCTTCTAGGGACCTCTGCGTCTGTTCTGATGCTGGCACGCCCGAGCCACAAATGCCAGGTCACTCACGGCGTCGAACCGAGCTCGCCGTCACGCGGCGCAGGCCGGTCGACGCGCCTTCGTGAGTGTAGTCTCTAATCGCCCGCCTTCGGTCGAGCTCGCGGACTAGTCGACGGTTGGAGCGTCGACAATCTGGCGGCTCTCGAGGTGGAGCACGTCTTGCAATCTCGTCCAGGAATCGGAGACTCGTGAGGAACCACTCGGTTCCCTCCGGTTCGGGCGCGGCTGCGATCGTGATCGGCGGCCTCAAGTAGGCGGTGAAATGTGCGTTCCACGTCGACCGATGACGCTTCGGAACTGATGGGGAACCACGCGGGAGTAGGACGGGTTCCTCTGGCAGGGCGGTGATTCTTGTTTGCGATCGGAACCGCTGGATGACGTCGCGGTCGCTGCGGCCAACCTTGATTAATGTCATGCCTTGAGTCCTCGTCATAGGGGTACCGGATGTAGTGCGGGAGGCCGTACACGTAGATGCCGCTGATGGCTTCTGCTTCCGCGAGGACAGTGGCAGTGCGAGCTGCAGCGGTTTCCTCTCCACGGCCGACTTCGTCGGTCGCCCGATGCTCGAGGACCAGGAGGTTTGCTTGGAGTACGAGTCGTGCATCGTCAGGAGAGCGGAGCACTACGCAGGATCGAGCGGAACTTGCGAGCGACACTCTGACGCGACCGTTGGTGCAGTCGGCAGGTCCCCGTCTCGGAGCGCCTTGATCATCCGTTCGTAGCTCCACACAAACGAGCTGTGCTGAAGTCCGAACTGGACCCGGATGGCCTCTGCATCGTGCCCAGCCTCGAGCAGCCTGAAGATCTCCCCGATGCGTGTACCGTCAGCTCGAAGCAGTGCCTCGACCTCCGCACGCACGAACTCGTTTGGCAGCGCCGGCTCGCCAGGTCTTACCGATGTCCCTTCGGCCCCGTGGCCGGCCCGTCGTGTAGGTCAACACTCTCGTGCCCCTTGGATCCTCGATCACGGTCACGAGTATCGCTGGCCACCCGCTCTCCAGCTCACATCGGTGCCCACCGCCCCGCAACATCCATCGTGCGGGGCCTCAATCTGGATGACACAAGCTCGCGCCTGCTTGAGTTTTCGTAGCCTGGATGTCGTGGCTCGACCCCAGATGGTGATCGAGAACCCGATCTTGAACGCGCCGTTCGGCGCCGGCGCGCCATTTCCGTTCGACGACAAGGGGATCACCGACGAGATCGTCGAGGGCCGCCGGCCGTCTCGTACTTCATGCCGATCCCGAAGGCGAAGAAGAAGGGCGGAGCAGCTCGTCTTCGACGAGTGGACGGGCGACCGGATCGAGGAGAACCGGCTCATCAACCAAATCCGTGAGCGGGTCGGCCGGTGGCGGGAGCCGGCTGGCCCGGCGTGACGCCGACGACCCGGGCGCTGCTCGAGTACTGGACCGAACCCCGAGCGGGAGCGACCGCTGTTCTTCTGCCAGATCGAGGCGCTGGAGACAGCGATCTACCTGACCGAGGCGGCCAAGAAGCAGGGTGACGCCTGGATCGAGAACGAGCTGCGCACGCTCGCCGAGGACGCCAACCCCGGCCTGTTCCGCGTGGCGCTCAAGATGGCGACCGGCACGGGCAAGACGGTCGTCATGGCGATGCTCATCGCCTGGCAGACGCTCAACAAGGCCGCCAACCCGCAGGACCGCCGGTTCACCGACGCCTTCCTCGTCGTCGCGCCCGGCATCACGATCCGCGACCGGCTGCGGGTGCTGCTGCCGAAGGACCCCGACAACTACTACCGGCAGCGCGACATCGTCCCCGCCGACCGGGTCGGCGACCTCGGCCGGGCGAAGATCGTCATCACCAACTTCCACGCCTTCCAGCTCCGCGAGAAGGTCAAGGCCGCCGAAGCTGACCAAGGAGTGCTCGCCGGCCAGCGCCCGGGCGTGTTCACCGAGACGCCCGACGAGATGGTGCGCCGCGTCTGCCGCGAGCTCGGCACGAAGCGGAACATCGTCGTCATCAACGACGAGGCCCACCACTGCTACCGCCGCCGCGTCGGCGCCGACGAGGACGAGATCGAGCAGCTCACCGGCGAGGACAAGCGCGAGGCGGCGCAAGCGCGACGAGGAGGCCCGCGTCTGGCTCACCGGCCTCGAGGCGGTCGCACGCAAGATCGGCGTGCGGGTCGTCTACGACCTGTCGGCCACGCCGTTCTTCCTCGCGGCTCTGGCTAGCCCGAGGGCACGCTCTTCCCGTGGGTCGTGTCCGACTTCTCGCTCATCGACGCCATCGAGGCCGGGATCGTGAAGATCCCGCGGGTGCCCGTCGACGACGACGCCATGCAGTCCGACGACCTGCCGACGTACCGCGACCTGTGGCTGCGCATCCGCGACGACCTGCCCGAAGAAGGGCCGCAAGACCGACGCGATCGACGGCCAGGAGCCGCGGCTGCCCGCGCCGCTCGAAGGGCGCGCTGCAGAGCCTCTACGGCAACTACGAGAAGTCGTTCCGCCGGTGGGAGGAGACACGAGCCGGCGATCGACGGCTCGACACCGCCGGTGTTCATCGTCGTCTGCAACAACACCAACGTCTCGAAGCTCGTCTTCGACTACATCGCCGGCTGGGAGAAGCCGCTGCCCGGCGGCGGCACGCGTCGTCGTCCCCGGCGAGCTGCGACTGTTCTCCAACGTCGACGGCGGGCGGCTGGTCGGCGCCGCCCGAACGACGATCCTCGTCGACTCCGACGCAGCTCGAGTCGGGCGAGGCGATGAGCGCCGAGTTCAAGGCCGCTCGCCGCCGCCGAGATCGAGGAGTTCAAGGCCGAGTCCGCCAGCGGTTCCCCGGCCGCGACGCCGACGAGCTCACCGACGAGGACCTCCTGCGCGAGGTGATGAACACCGTCGGCAAGCCGGGCAAGCTCGGCGAGCACGTCCGCTGCGTCGTGTCGCGTGTCGATGCTCACCGAGGGCTGGGACGCCAACACCGTCACCCACATCCTCGGCGTGCGGGCGTTCGGCACCCAGCTGCTGTGCGAGCAGGTCGTCGGCCGCGGCCTGCGCCGACGTGCTACGCCGTCGGCGACGACGGCCGCTTCGAGCCCGAGTACGCCGAGGTCTACGGCGTGCCGTTCAGCTTCATCCCCGGCCTCCGGGCGTCCGGTCCCGACCCGAAGCCCGGCCCGATCCCGACCCGCGTGCCGCGCCATCGAGGACCGCATCGGCTGCGAGATCACCTTCCCTCGCCTGGTCGGCTACCGCTGGGAGATCGCCCGACGAGCACCTCGAGGCCGACTTCATCGACGAGTCACGGCTCGCCCTCGACTCCCGCGACGTGCCGACCCGCACCGAGATCGCCGCCGATCGTCGGCGAGACCGAGGAGCACCGCCTCGACGACGTTCGAGGCCATGCGCGCGCAGCAGGTCGCCTTCGTGCTCGCCAAGCGGCTCCTCGACCGCTACTTCCGCGCACCGACGACGACGGCAGCCCGGTGCCGAGCGCCCGTGGCTGTTCCCGCAGCTGGTCGAGATCACCAAGCGCTGGCTCGCCGACTGCGTCACGCTCAAGGACGACGCCTTCATCGGCACTGCTGCCATGGCCCAGCGCGCCGACGACGGCCGTCGAGAAGATCTACCTGTCGATCGTCGCGCGACCAGGGCGGCGAGCGCCGGCTCGTGCCGCTGCTCCGCCCCTACGAACCGGTCGGCTCGACCCGCTACGTCGACTTCGACACCACGCAAGGACGTCTACGTCACCGACCCGGAGCGGTGCCACATCAGCCACGTCGTCGTGCGACAGCGGCTGGGAGGCCACCTCGCCGGCAGAGCTCGAGGGATGCCCGAGGTCGTGCGCAGCTACGTGAAGAACCAGGGCCTCGGCTTCACGATCCCGTACACGATCGACGGCCAGCAGCGAGCCTACGTCCCGGACTTCATCGCCCGGATCGACGACGGCCACGGCGCCGACGACCTGCTCAACCTGATCATCGAGGTCTCCGGCGCGCGGCCGAAGGACAAGGAGCGAAGGTCGAGCACCGCCCGCGACCTGTGGATCCCCGCCGTCAACAACCACGGCGGCTTCGGTCGGTGGGCGGTTCATCGAGGTCACCGACCCGTGGGACGCCGCAGGACGCTGATCGAGGCGGTCGTCAACGACGTCGCCGGAGCGCCGCGCGGATGACCGTCCATGGCCCGCAAGAAGGCCTGCCGGCACACGCCGGTCGAGTCGACCCGCCACGCAGGACACGCGGGCCAACATCCCGACCGGCGAGCTGGCGCGACTTCGTCGCCGACGCCGAGAAGCAGCCCGAGCACCGTGCTCTACCCCGCGACCCGTCGCTCGACCCGCAGCTCGTCTGGAAGGGCAAGGACGAGCAGGACCGCCGAGACCTCGCGCGTCTCCGGCCGTGCCGATCTACATCCAGGAGAAGATCCACCCGCAGGCGCTCGTCGAGGACCTCGCGAACGGCCGCAGGCCGGCGACCGCCGAGCCCGAGCTCGACCTGTTCGCCGACTTCGACGGCCTCGACGTTCGACAGCTAGTCGACTTCTACCAGCACGACCAGCACTGGACGAACCGGCTGATCCTCGGCGACAGCCTGCTGGTGATGACCAGCCTGGCCGAGAAGGAGGACCTCGCGCGGCAAGGTGCAGTGATCTACGTCGACCCGCCCTACGGCATCAAGTTCGGCACCAACTGGCAGGTCACGACCCGCAAGCGCGACGTGAAGGACGGCAAGGACGACGACCTGACCCGCCAGCCGGAGCAGATCAAGGCGTTCCGCGACACCTGGGAACTCGGCATCCACTCCTACCTAGCTACCTGCGCGACCGCCTGGCCGTCGCCCGCGACCTGCTCACCGAGAGCGGGCAGCATCTTCGTCCAGATCGGCGACGAGAACGTGCATCTCGTCCGGTGCGCTGCTGGACGAGGTGTTCGGAGCGAGAACTTCGTCAGCCTGATCACGTTCACGAAGACACGGCGCAGCAGCGACGGCGCGAAGTACTTGCCTGGCACCGTCAGACTATGTGCTCTGGTACGCGCAAGGATCGTCGAGCGATGAAGTATCCGCCAGCTCTATCGTCGAGAAGGCAGTCGGGGCGGTGGCGGCGGCGATACACCTGGATCGAATTACCGACGGCACGCGCGTCGCGGATGACAGGCGGCGACCCGGCGCGCTACCGACCTGGCGCACAGTCTTCACGCCGGACAATCGTCTCGACGTCGCGAACGCTCCGCACCGGCTACTACCCGGTCGAGTTCGAGGGCCGATCGTTCCTGCCCGACAAGCGGCGAGCTGGAAAACGAACCAAGAGGGCATGACACGCTTGATGGCTCGCCGAGTCGGCTGTCGAGCCGATGCGGCAACACGCTGTCGCTACATCCGGTACCTCGACGACTTCCCGGCCTATCCGCTCAACAACATGTGGATCGACACGGCGGCATCCAGAGCTTCGTGCCGATCCAAAGGTCTACGTCGTTCAGACGCAACATCGAAGGTCGTTCAGCGCTGCATGCTGATGACCACCGACCCCGGCGACCTCGTGCTCGACCCGACGTGCGGCTGCGGCACGACGGCCTACGTCGCGGAGCAGTGGGGCCGGCGGTGGATCACCATCGACACCAGCCGCGTCGCCCTCGCGCTGGCCCGCACGCGGCTGATGGCCGCTCGCTATCCCGTACTACCTGCTCGCCGACTCGCCCGAGGGCCGCGAAGGAGGCCGAGCTGACCGGGCAGCCGCCGCCAGCGGCGACCGGCTCACGGCGCGACATGCACAAGGGGTTCGTGTACAAGCGCGTGCCGCACGTCACCCTCAAGACGATCGCCAACAACCCCGACATCAGGGAGGGCATGACCCGCGAGGAGATCGACGCGGCGATCGCCCGGCACGCCGAGACGCGAGACGCTCGTACGACCAGCCCTACGAGGACCGCAAGACATCGTGCGGGTGACCGGCCGTTCACCGTCGAGAGCCTGTCGCCGCACCGCGTGCTCGACGACGACCGGCCGACGTCCCGACCGGCACGGAGTCGCGGCGGCGACGGCCGCCGACGCGCCGTCGACTTCGAGCAGATGATCCTCGACAACCTCCGCAAGGCCGGCGTGCAGAAGACGGACAAGGGCGAGGAGCTCCGCTTCGACCGCCTCGACCTCTTCCCCGGCGAGTGGATCCAGGCCGAGGGCGAGTCACCGACGCCGACGGGCGAAGCCCGCCGCGTCGCCGTCAGCCTCGGCCCGGAGTACGGCACCGTCGGACCCGATCAGATCAAGGACGCGGCGAAGGAAGCGATGCGGGCGCCGGGTTCGACCTGCTCGTCGTCTGCGGCTTCGCCTTCGATCCGCGCGTCGGCGAGACGGCCAGGAGTTCGCCCGACCGGCGAAGGGTTCGAAGTCGCCGTCGGGAAGCCGACTCGGTCGCCTACGGTCTCGTGCGGATGAACCCCGACCTGGCGATGGGCGACGAGCTGCTGAAGAAGACCGGCGCCGGCAACCTGTTCATGGTGTTCGGCGAGCCGGACGTCGAATCCGCCGCGGCCGACGGCAAGGTCGAGGTCGAGATCCGCGGGCGTGGACGTGTACGACCCGACGACCGGCGAGGTCCGCTCGGCGTCACCGACGACATCGCCTGCTGGTTCATCGACACGCGACTACAACGGCGAGAGCTTCTTCGTCCGCCACGCCTACTTCACCGGCGGCGAACGACCCCTACGACAAGCTGCGGCGGGCCCTCCGGGCCGAGATCGACGAGGGCGCGTGGGCGACGCTCTACTCGACGGTGAGCCGGCCGTTCGCCGGCCCGAGACGGGCAAGATCGCCGTCAAGGTCATCAACCACTACGGCGACGAGGTGCTCCAGGTCTACGAAGTCGGCTCGCCGAGGTGAAGAATTGCACCGTAGTGGCGCACCGTCGCCGTGACTTTCGGCGCGACACTCGCTGTGGCGGCATGTGCTGGCTCGCCTGACGACGACGCAGGCTCGGCACCGGGATACCGAGCAGGCGACGACCCCGCCGACCACCACCACGACGACCAAGCCCCGCCGACCTCCTAGAACGACTACGACGACAGTGCACCTCACATCGTGTTCGCCGACCGCCGCAGTCGTGATGGGTCGGCCGGTTCGGTGCTCATTCGACTGGACAGGCGCGCTCCCCACTCGGCTAGAGCGTTGGGGGAACCGGTCATGGAGTCAGCCCGAACGCGGCGGTGGTCCTTCCCGACGACTCACCGCCTCTCCAGGTCCCATCTGATACTCAGCTCCAGAGGAGGGCAGGACCTTTCCTGACCACGAGAGAGGAATCACAGCGAATCACCTGTACTGTCGTGGCCATGACCAACATCAGTGTTTCCATCACCATCGATCTCGACGAGGGCGACCCACTGCCCGAGTGGGTTCTTCAAGGGCTTCGCGAAGAGGCCAACCACACCGGCTCCGTCCGGGACCGACCAGCCGAGCGATGACACCGCCGCCGAGATCAGCTCACGCATCCTTAGCCGCCGGCTGCGCTTCGCAGACGGTTGGCCCCCCGAGGCAGGCCCCACGGCGCTGGAACAGCTCGTCGACAGCAACAACGTCGATCAACTCCACGTCATCGAGGCGGCGAGCCTTTCAGGTGGCTTCGTCGCACGGGACGAATCACTCAGGCTCATCGGACGCGATCCCGAAGCCCGTGGCGTGCTGAACAACTTCATGCGCCGCACCAACCAGATCTCTGATCAACTGCGCCGGGCCGGCATCATCGCCCAGGACGCTCGCAACCTGCTGTACGCCGAGGCGCCCGACGGTAGCGCCGGCTGGGTTCGGATCAGCGGGTTCCGCGTCCCTTTCCAAGTCGACAACGAAACCGCTGACTGAGTCGGTTGTCGAGAACCCGCGCACCGCGAGCACGGTCGCGGACGCGAGAACATGACACGTCCGGGACGGCACGGAGCGCCACCGCGCTCACCCGAGACGGGCCGAACGGGTGGTCGAATGGGCGGCCCTCGCGTCCGACCACGCGTCGCCACCCTGCAGTGCCCCCGGGCTAGCGCCAGCATCGAGAGTGCGAGGGATGCAGGCGATGAGCCCGAGGCCACGGACACGTGTAACGAGAGCTGCTCGACCTGCTCCCCGGGCGCGGGCATCACCCTGCGGACGGGTCGCCGCCGACGTCTACGGGCACTGCCCCGGCAGGTGCCCCCGATCACCCTGCCGCTGGATCTCGCCCATCGACCCGCGACGTAGCCGCAGTCGAAGCGGGTCGGGCGGGAACTGCTCGGCGGGCGGGGCCGATGTCCGACATCGGCCCCGCTCTCCAAGTGTTACTCGCCCGGCGCCCACCAGCACCACTGACAGTCGTCAGCGGGGGCGGGTGGTGGTCCTTCCACGACGTCAAGCACCTCACCGAGGAACGAATCGAACACCGCATCATCGCGATCGATGGGGATGAACGTCCGCTCGAGCTGGAGGTGGTCGACGTCGTCGACTGTGACCAGACGCTTGGGCTCGTGGCACAGCAGCCCCAGCGTGCTCACCGGGGTCAGTGCCGGTCCCCGAATGGGCCACTCGCACGCCCATGCGTAGGCATGAAGTTGGCGGCCATAGAAGCTCACGTGAGCCTCCTTCGACAGGGTCGTCTTGAAATCGATGACCCCAAACGAGCCGTCATCGAACGCCAAGAAGGTGTCAACCCGACCCCTGATGACTACCAGGCTGTCGTGACCGCAGACGGGCAGCGGCTCCGACTCAACGGTGCTGCTGCGCTGAGCGCTCGTCAGCACCCGCCCGGGACGAAGTTGTGGGTCGAGATCCTCCGTCCGACACCCGGCGAAGCGCCGCTTCTGAGCACCGTCGATCTTGTTGAAGACCGATGGGAATGGCGCTGATGGCAGCCGGATGCCATCGACGACCTTGCGGTAGAAGCAGAGGACGCATGCGGCCCAAAGAAACGTGAGGTCACTCGGGGACAGCCTGTAAATGTCCGCTTGTCTTTTGCAGCATTTTTCGCAAAGGGGTCTCCCTTGTTCGGAGACCCGCGGCGGGGCGTGACTGAGGGCGCAACGGCGGAGTAAACTTCAAGGTGCAAACATGGAAGGCGCTCCAGCGTCGACCCGCACTGGCCCGCCCCGCGGCGGGCCTGGTGCTTCTAGGTGGTTGCCCGCGATCGTGGGCCAGCTTCAGCGATCTTCTAGGCCCACCTCCTCGTAGCGCCGCGACGACCGGTAGGACGACACCTCGTCCCAGGTGGCGCCAACGAGATCCCGCACCGCCTGTCGAAAACCTTCGAGACGAAGGGCCGACTCCTGCAACCACTCGAACATCGCCTCGTAGCGATCGTCGTCGAGGACCTGCTCCATGTTTCCGAGGCCCTTGGCCCAGCTGAGCCGCTCCGCCACCTCCCATCCCACCCGGCCAAGCAGGTCAACGCCCGTGTCGTAGCCCTTGGCGAACTCTGCCTCGGCCTCGGCCCGGAGCCGGTCACGGACGGCGGGAATCTGCTCCAGGGTCTCGGCGTCGACTCCCGGCGGAGGCGGACGGTTCCGACTCGGTCCCTCGGTGTCGATCAGAGCTCGAAGCCCACGCTGCACGAGCTTCGATGTCGATTCGACGCTGCGGAGCGAATTGCGGACGTCTTCGAGCAGGTCGTCGGTGATGTATACGGAGTGCTTGCCCATACGGCGCTAAGGGTGAGTAATGAGGTTGGTAGGTGTCCTACCCAAAGGTAGGACACCTACCTCGCCGTGTCAATCACGCGTGCCGTGCCGGGAAGCGCTAACGGGGCTCGCGGTCAGCTCGCCGCGGTCGTAGGCGCGGGCGCGGTTGATGGTCTCGAGCACACGATTGCGGGCCGTCATCCCATGCGGCCGGACCTGCACCTGGGGTGGGGATCAGCAACGAAGGTGGTCGGACGGGCGTGGGCCTGCGGAAGGCCGCGCCCAGTGGCTCCCAATCGCGGCGGCCCGACGAGCCCGTAGGGGGCTGCGGTCGTTGGTGTCCGCGTCGCCGTTGGTGTCTCCGCTGGTGTCCGCGGCTGGTCGTGACGACCGGCGCTCGGCGCGGATGGCCGCTACGCAGGGCAGATTCAGCGCGCTCGGAGGGAGTCGAACCCCCAACCTTCTGATCCGTAGTCAGATGCTCTATCCATTGAGCTACGAGCGCGGTTGGTGCGACGAGCGAGTCTAGGTGACCGGCGGGTCGAACGGAACGTGGGTCGCGGTCGGTCAGTAGTTCGTCGAGGACCAGGGCGACCAACCGGACCGCTGGTACATCGCGTAGGCGACCATCGCGTTCGTCCGGGCGTTCAGCAGCTGCTCCGGCGTGGTGACCCCGAGACTGGCCAGGAAACTGCGATTGGCGTCGAAGTAGATCTGGAAGAGTCCGTAGCAGCACCAGCCGTTGTAGGCATCGGGTTGCAGGCTGCTCTCGCGCTGGGCGATGACGAGGGCCCGGTCCTCCAACTCGTCGGGCCAGATGTCACGGATGATGGCTTCGACGCTGCCCGGGCTCACGGGTGGATCCGCCGTCGTCGCCGGAGGGGCGGTCGGATCCGGGGCCGCGGTGGTCGTCGGCGCCGGCGTTTCGGGTGGAGCGTCGGTGGTCGTGGGCGCGTCGGTCGGCGGAACTGTGCTCGCCGGCGTCTCGGTGGTCTCCGGTCCCTCGGTCGTCGACGGAGCGTCGGTGGTCGTCGGCGCGGCGGTCGGAGGCGGCGCCGGTGCGCTTGCGCCCTCGGGGATGCACAGAACATCGCCGGCGTAGAGCGGGGTCTCGACCGTGGCGTCGTTGGCACGCAGCCACGGGTCGAGGGCGCTATCCGTCGATTCGGCGAAACGCACCCAGTAGTCGCCGGCGACGACCGTGTACGCACCTGCACATGCGGGCTCCAGCTCGGCTCGGGCCGGGACGGCGACGAGCTCGGCCGAGGTGGCCGCTTGGTCCTCGGTCGCCGCCGCGGCCGAGGCGTCCGCTGCCGACGTCGTCGTCGCGCGGGAACCAGTTCGCCGAGCCCGCCGCTCCGCACGGGTCAGCGGCTCGGTCGCACGGTCGGACGGTGAGGCGCCACGGGAGGCGACGGCGGCGGGCTCCTGCGACCGCACCTCCCCTCCGTCGCTGTCCTCACGCAGCGCCACCGCGATCGGGATCATCAGCACCGTGGCGATTGCAACCACACCGAGCCGCAGCAGTCGGGGATCGACACTGACGCCTCGGCGGCGGCGACGGTCCTGCGATGGTTCCAAGGTCTGGATCCACGCGTCGACGTCCGGCCAGAACTCGGCGTGCTCGCCGCGTTCGAGCGGCGGCAGGGGGGCCGATCGCTGGACCACGTGATGAGTGCGCGTCCGTGCGCCCGGCCGGGCGGCTCGACGCGACTGCGCCCAGAACGCAGCGTCGTCGTCGGTGAAGTCGGTCATGGTGGTCCCGGCGTGCGCTCTCCGGCGGCACGAAGGGCCCTGGTCTACACCGTTTGTCATCGAACCGCAACATCGCGGTCATCGGACCGACACGGGCGCTCCCCGGGTGGATGGCGGAGAGGGTGGGATTTGAACCCACGGACCACCTTGCGATGGTCAACGCCTTAGCAGGGCGCCCCGTTCGGCCACTCCGGCACCTCTCCTCGGAAGGCCCGCAGTGTAGCGGTCGTGTCGCTCGCCCTCGGAGGGTCCCGAGCCCGTGGCTAGCCTCGGATCCGGAACGGTGGCAGAGCGGACAAATGCACCCGCCTTGAAAGCGGGAGGCCCACAAGGCCCGGGGGTTCGAATCCCTCCCGTTCCGCCGCGACCCGCTCGGCCGCAAAGGTACGTCATGAGTCACGACCACGATCACGGCGCCGCCGCGCTGCGGGCGGGCGCCCGCCACCGCCGCCCGCTGACGTGGGCGTTCGGTCTGATCGTCGGGTTCCTCGTGGTCCAGGTCGTCGTCGGCTTGCTCACAGATTCGCTGGCCCTGATCTCCGACGCCGGCCACATGGCGACCGACGCGCTCGGGCTCGGCATGGCGCTGGCCGCGATCCACGCCGCGTCGCACGCGAGGACCGACGGGGCGCGCACCTTCGGGCTCTACCGGCTCGAGATCCTCGCCGCGCTCGCCAACGCCGTGCTCCTCTTCGCCGTCGCCGGATACGTGCTCTACGAGGCGTTCATCCGCATCGGCGATCCGCCCGACATCGATCCGTTGCCGGTGCTGATCGTCGGCAGCGTCGGTTTGGGCGTCAACATCACCGCCTTCCTGCTCCTACGGGCCGGGCGCGGCCGAGAGCCTCAACGTCGAGGGCGCCTATCTCGAAGTGCTGGCCGACACCCTCGGGTCGATCGGCGTGATCGTCGGCGCGATCGTGATCGGCCTGACCGGCTGGGGATGGGTCGACCCCGTCGTCGGCGGCGCGATCGGATTGTTCATCCTTCCCCGGGCATGGCGGCTCGGGCGCGAGGCGTTGCGCGTGCTCGTCCAGGCTGCGCCGGCGGGCGTGGATCTCGCCGGCGTGCGCGCCGATCTGGCCGGGATCCCCGGCGTCGTCGATGTCCACGACCTGCACGTGTGGACCCTTACCAGCGAGATGGAAGTAGCGTCGGCGCACGTCATGGTGCGCGCCGGCACCGACACCCATGCGGTGCTCGATCAGGCCCGCCACGTCCTTGCCGTCCGCCATCGGCTCCAGCACGCCACCCTCCAGGTGGAGCCCGACGACCACCATGGCTGCGACGAGGTCAGCTGGTGACCAAGAATCGGCTGGTGCGATCCGCCGCCGGCGCCCTCCCGGAAGGCAGAGGTGGTCTGGCGTCGCCCGAGGGTTTCCGGGCCGGACGCCGGTCACGAAACCCTCGGGTGACGTGAAAACCTCGGATGAAGGAGGGGGCGAACGCGTCAGGCGGGGGCGATGTCGAGGCCGAAGAGGTCGCGGAAGCGGCGGTAGTACTCGGCGTCGTCGGTGATCGCGCCGAGGGCGACCCAGTCGGCGTCGGCGATCTGGGGGCGACCCTCCACCAGCTCGCGACCGCCCCAGCTGACGGCGTACCGGAGCTGGGGGTCGGGCGTCGTGATCGCGTGGTGGATCACGGCGGCCACCTCGAACGGATCGGTCGCCGCGGCGAGGCCGGCTGCGTAGAACTGGAACATCCGCCGGTAGTGGGCGTCGTAGGCGCCCGTCGAGCTCGGGACGTCGACGTTCTTGGCGAAGATCGCCGACTTGGTGACGCCGGGCTCGACGATCACGACGCGGATGCCGAACGGGGCGAGCTCCTGGGCCAAGCCTTCGCTCAGCCCTTCGAGGGCGAACTTGGACGTGAAGTACGGCGACTGCCCGATCGCCGCGACCCGTCCGGCGACCGAGGTGATGTTGACGATCGAGCCACTGCCGCGCTCGCGCATCTGCGGCAGGACGGCCTGCGTGCAGCGGACGGCGCCGAGGACGTTGACGTTGAACGAGTCGAGGTACAGCGACGTCGGGCACTCCTCGGCGACGGCGTTGCCGCCGATCCCGGCGTTGTTGACGAGGTGGTCGACCCCGCCCGCCGCGTCGAGGATCTGCGCGAAGCCGGCCCGCACGGAGTCGTCGTCGGCGACATCGAGCTCGACGAGTTGGACCTCGACGCCGGCCTCGTCGGCCATCGCCCGCACCTTGTCCGTCCTCGAGGTCGCCCGGACCGTGCCGTACACGTCGTGGCCCTGGGCGGCGAGGTGGATCGCGGTGGCCCGGCCGATGCCGGAGTTGGCGCCGGTGACGACGGAGACGGAGCGGAGCCCGGGGCGGATGCCATGCGCGCGGAGCGTACGCGCCGTCAGCGGGCGATCCGGCCCCGGAGGGCGCTCACCCAGTCGTCGGCGCGGCGCCAGCGGGCATCGGCGTGCTCGCGGGCGGTGTGGGCGTGATCGCCGGCCGCCGGATACGACCCGAGGAACTTCACCGCCCCCTGCTTGGCGTGCAGGTCGCGCAGGGCGTCGGCCATCAGCTCGTCGGCGATGTGCGCCTCGGCGTAGATGACGAAGCAGTAGTCGCCCAGGCCGCCCGCCTTGGTCGGCCGGCTGAGCAGGTTGGACAGGTTGATCCGGCGGGCGGCGAACTCCTGGAGGATCGAGATCAGGCTGCCCGGCTCGTCGGCCCGCTGGTAGACGACCATCGCGGTGCGGTCGTGGCCGGTCGGCGCCGGGATCCCGTCCCGGGCGACGACGACGAACCGGGTCTGGTTGCCGGGGTGGTCGGCGATGTCGCCGGCGAGCACGTCGAGGCCGTAGCGCTGCGCCGCCACGCGTGGGGCGATCGCGGCGACGCCGGCGACGTCATCGTCGGCGACAAGGCGTGCGGCCTCGGCGGTGCTGTTGGCGGCCCGGACCTCGGCGTCCCGGAGTCGCTCGCGCAGGAACCGGTGGCACTGCGCGGTGGCCACGGGGATCGACAGCACCACCTTGACGTCGTCGATCGAGTCGCCGGGCCGGGCGACAAGGCAGAGCTCGATGTCGAGCACGATCTCGCGCTGGATCAGGAGGTCGTAGTCGAAGGCCAGGGCGTCCTGGGTGAAGTTGACGACGCCCTCGATCGAGTTCTCGATCGGGACGACTCCGCACCCGACCTCACCCGTCTGCACGGCGTCGAGCACGTCGGGCACGGTGCGATAGTCGACGAGCTCGCCGGCGGCGAGGTCGGGTTGGGTGCGCAGGGCCTGCTCGGTAAACGTGCCGAACGGACCGAAGAACCCGACCCGTGACGGCTGGCTCGGCCATGGGGCGACAGGCTATTGGTCTGGGAGAATGGGCGCCGTGGACGAATCGGCGTTGCGGGCGCTGCTCGACGACCTCGACCGCCGGCCGCGTCGGTACCGACGAGGTCGTCGCCCGCCTGCGCCGCCTCCCGTTCGCCGATGTCGGCGACGCGCTCGTCGATCATCACCGAGCGCTCCGCCAGGGCCTCCCGGAGGCCGTGTACGGCCCGGGCAAGACGCCCGAGCAGTGCGTGCGCATCGTCGCCGAGCTGCTCGACCACGGCACCGGTCCGGTCCTGCTGACCAGGGCGACCGAGGACCAGCTGAAGGCGGTCGCCGCCGAGCACGGTCCCGGGCTGAGCCAAGGCCGGTCGGTCGCTCTACCGTCCGCCCGGGCCGACGCGGACAGGGCGCGTGCTCGTCGTCACAGCCGGCACGGCCGACGGGCCGGTGGCCGACGAGTGCGTCCTCACCCTCACCGCCCACGGCTTCGAGCCGGACCGGATCGACGACATCGGAGTCGCCGGGCTGCACCGACTGCTCGCCCACCTCGACCGGGTGACCGCCGCCGACGCGGTGATCGTCATCGCCGGGATGGAGGGCGCGCTCGCCAGCGTGATCGGGGGACTCAGCCGGCGCGCCGGTGGTCGCCGTGCCCACCAGCGTCGGCTACGGCGCCTCGCTCGACGGGGTCACCGCGCTGCTGGCGATGCACGCCTCGTGCGCGAGCGGCGTGACCGTGGTCGGCATCGACAACGGCTACGGCGCGGCGTGTGCAGTGGCCCGGATGCGATGACGTTCATGGCGTTCCCCGGCCACGCAGGCCGTGGGCAACCGCTCCCTCGCTGGCGCTCGGTCGCTCGCATCGGTGAGATGCTCCCGTGACTTCCCGCGTCGTCTACGTCAACTGCGCCGCGGGGGTGGCCGGCGACATGCTGCTCGGCGCGCTGGTCGACGCCGGCGCCGACCCCACCGAGATCACCGCGGCGCTCGACGGCCTCGGCCTGGACGGCTACACGCTGTCGTTCGAGCGCACCCAGCGGGGCGGGATCGCCGCGACCCAGGCCGTCGTCACCGACACCGCGGACCGGCACGAGCACCGACCGGTGCGGGCCATCCGGCAACTGCTCGCCGACGCCGCGCTCCCCGACCGGGTGCGCGAGCGCGCCAACCGTGTCTTCACCGAGCTCGCCGAAGCCGAGGGCGCCGTCCACGGTGTCCCGCCCGACGATGTGGAGCTCCACGAGGTCGGCGCGACCGACGCCATCGTCGACGTCGTCGGCGTCTGCGCGGCCCTGGACTCCCTCGGCGTCGACCGCATCGTCGCTTCGGCGCTGGCGATGGGCCACGGCACGGTCCAGACCGCCCACGGCCAGCTGCCCAACCCCCCACCGGCAGTCGCCCGGATGCTCGCCCGCCGTGGCGTGCCGGTCGTCGGCGTCGACACGTCGATGGAGCTCTCGACCCCTACCGGGGTGGCCATCCTCACCGCGCTCGCCGACTCGTTCGGCGCGATGCCGGCGATGACGGTGGAGGCCGCGGGCTACGGCGCCGGCCACGCCGACCCGCCCGGCCGCCCGAACGTGGTCCAGGTGCTCGTCGGAACCCCGGCCGCGGAGTCGGCGACGCCCCGACCCGGCCGGCTCGGCGGTGGCGTTGGAGGTGAACGTCGACGACGTCACCGGCGAGGTGCTCGCCCACACCGTCGCCGCGCTGCTGGCCGCCGGAGCCCACGACGCGTGGGCGACGCCGATCGTGATGAAGAAGGGACGTCCGGCCCACACCGTCGCCGCGCTCGCCGACCCCGCCGACGCCGAACGCCTCGCTGCCCTCATGCTCGCCGAGACCGGCAGCCTCGGTCTGCGGGCAACGACGATCGAGCGATGGCCACAGCGACGGGCGGACACCACGATCGAGCTCGACGGGCAGCTGATCCGCGTCAAGGTCGCCGACGGTCGGGCCAAGCCCGAGCACGACGACGCCGTCGCCGCCGCCCGCGCCCTCGGCCGCCCGCTGCGCGACGTGCTCCGCGAGGCGGAAACGCGAGCGCACGCCGCGGCCGGTCGAGCCCTAGCGTCCGGCCCGTGGGCGCGATCCAGGTCAGCCACGTCGGCTGGCGACTTCCCGGTGGCCGGGAGCTGCTCCGGGACGTCAGCTTCTCGGTCGGCGACGGTGAGCGGGTCGCCCTCGTCGGGGCCAACGGCGTCGGCAAGTCGACGCTGCTCAGGCTCATCGCCCGCGAGCTCTCCCCGACGTCCGGCACCCTCTCCGTCGACGGCCGCGTCGGAGTGATGCGCCAACTCGTCGGCAGCCGCGCCGGCATGGACGGCGCGCCGAGCACCGCGCGCGAGCTGCTCGTCTCGCTCGCCGCGCCCGACCTCCGTGCCGCCGCCGTGCGCCTCGCCACGGCCGAGCGGCAGGCGTTGGCCGACCCGATCCGGTACGCCACCGCGCTCGCCGACTGGGGTGACCACGGCGGCTACCAGGCCGAGCTGCACTGGGACGAGTGCGTCACCAGGGCCGTCGGCCTGAGCCTCGACGAGGTCGGCGACCGTCCGCTGCACACGTTCTCCGGCGGCGAGCAGAAGCGGATGGCCCTCGAAGTGCTGCTCCGAGGCGACGATGACATCCTGCTCCTCGACGAGCCCGACAACTTCCTCGACGTCGACGCCAAGCGCTGGCTCGAACGCGAGCTCGTGGCTTCGGCCAAGACGATGCTCTACGTCAGCCACGACCGGGAGCTGCTCGCAGCGACGGCCGAACAAGGTGGTCACCGTGGAGGCGAACGGGGCATGGACCCACGGCGGGGGGTTCGCCGGTTACCCCGCCGCCCGACGCCGCCACCTCGACACGCTCGCCCACGATCACACCCTGTACCAGAACGAGCGTCGTCGTCTCGAGGCCCTGGTCGCCGAGATGCGGCGACGCGCCAAGATCTCGGACACCTTCGCGCCCAAGCTCAAGGCCGCCGAGAGCCGGCTGCGTCAGTTCGTCGAGCGCACCGAGCAGCCGGTCACCGTCCGCGAGCAGCGCATCGACATGCGCCTCGGCGGGGCGCGCACCGGCAAGCGGGCCGTGATCGTCGAGCAGCTCGAGCTCGACGGCCTCACCGACCCGTTCGACCTCGAGGTGTGGTTCGGCGAGCGGGTGGCGGTGCTCGGCCCCAACGGTGTGGGCAAGAGCCACTTCCTCCGCCTGCTCGCCGGCGACGAGTCCGTCGAGCACCACGGCGGTCTCCGCCTCGGGGCGGGCGTGGTCCCCGGCCTGTTCCACCAGACCCACGACCATCCCGAGTGGACCGGCCGGACGCTGCTCGAGATCCTCCACGACCACGATGTCGTGCGCGGGCCGGCGATGGGGATGCTCCGTCGCTACGAGCTCGACGGATGCGCCGAGCAGCCGTTCGACACGCTGTCGGGCGGCCAGCAGGCCCGCTTCCAGATCCTCCTGCTGGAGCGCTCGGGCGCCACCCTGCTGCTGCTCGACGAGCCGACCGACAACCTCGACCTCGTGTCGGCGGAGGCGCTGGAGGCCGGGCTCGGAGCAGTTCACCGGCACGGTCGTCGCCACCACCCACGACCGGTGGTTCCTCCACGGGTTCGACCGCTTCGTGGTGTTCGGAGCCGACTGCACGGTCACCGACCACCTCGACGTCCCCGCCGACTGGCGCTGATCCCCACTTCCCCCGTTCTGTCGTTTGGAATCGACCCAATCCGGCCGGTTCCAAACGACAATTCGCTGGGTCAGGCGATGGCCTCGTCGACGAGGGCGTCGAGCTCCTCGATCGGGATCTCGCCCGAGCCGCGGGCGGCGACGTTGCCGTCGGCGTCGACGATGACGAAGAACGGGAACCCGGTGACGCCGTAGGTGTTGAGCGCGGTGAGCTCGGCGTCGTCGGCGAGCACCGGCCAATCCCACCCCTTGTCCTGCAGCCACTCGCCGGGCGGGTAGTTCGGCCGCTCGTCGCTCACCGCCGTGCTCACTCCGAAGACCTGCAGCTCGGCGGGGATCTCGCCGCTGTCGCGCCATTCCAGCAGCACCGGGATCTCGTCGTTGCAGTGCGGGCACCAGTGGGCGAGGAACACGATCATCATCGGCCCGCCGGTCCCCGGTGCGATGGTCACGTCCGCGCCGCTGTAGTCCGTCCCGTGCAGGGTCGGTGCCGGCGAGCCCGACGGCCGGATCCTCACCGCCCTCGAAGGGGGCCAGCGGCGCACCTTCGACACTGACGGAAGCGGCGGCGGGGTCGAGTCGTGTCCGCAGACGCGCCGCTCGCCGTGCGGCGGGGCACGGTCGAGGCGGTGTCGCTCGTCGTCGTCCCCGTCACGCGTGACCACGACGGCGATGAGGGCGGCGAGGCCGACGACGGCGACGACGATGGCGAGGACGAACGGCGTGCGGGAACGGGTGGTCAAGGCGACTCCTGACGGCTGATGGGCGACGGGACGACGAGCACGAGGATGGCGAGAAATCCGCACAGCGCCATGAACGCGAGGGTCACGAAGCCGAGCTCGCGGAACCAGATGTCGGCGCACGACGGGCCGACGCCACAGGCGCCGCCTTCGAGCGACGGGCGCCATTCGACGAGGTAGTGGTAGGTCGAGATCAGGCCCCGCCGGCCGCCAGCGGTCCCGCGTACCACCGCACGGACCGGTCGCGCCGGATCGCGGCGACGAGCAGGATCACCGCCAGCGGGTACATCGCGATGCGCTGATACCAGCACAGCTGGCAGGGCACGAAGTTGGCGACCTCGGAGAAGTAGAGGCTGCCCGCGGTGGCGGTGCCGGCGACGAGGAAGGCGATCCACAGGGCGGCGTCGTCGACGGCTTCGGCCACCTGCGCGGCCACCGGCAAGGTTCGCTGGGCGAGGCGGGCCACGAGCACGACCACCGCGCCGCCGAGCGCCAGCAGGGTGAGCATCGTGAAGAAGAGCTGGAACGCGTCGACGTCCACCGGCGAGAAGTATGGGGGACACCCGGACCGATGAGACGGCGGGCGGTAGCGTTGCCGCGTTCATGGCGTTCCCCGGCCACGCAGGCCGCTGATGGCCGCTCGCTCGCTGGCGCTCGCTCGCTCGCATCGACAGGTCCTCCGCCCGTGACCACGGTGCAGGAGCTGCGGCGAACCCGCCGGGTGCGCCGGCTCGGGCGACCTGGAGTGGTTCGAGATCGCCTACCGCGTGTACCTCGCCGCACTCGTCGGCGGCGGCGTCGTGTTGTGGGCGAGCGACCAGGTGTCGGACGAGCCGGCCTCCGCGGCCCAGATCGCCGACGTGCTCGACCGCGGCCCGGCGATCCTCGGGCTGGCCGTGGCCGCCGCCGTCGCCATCGGCCTCCGCAGCGGCAGCGACGGCGGGCCGGTCTCCGTCGAGGCGGCCGACGTGCGCCACCTCCTGCTCGCTCCTGATCCCGCGCCGGAGCGTGCTCGCCCGCCCGGTCGTCCAACGCCTCCGCGCCGTCGCCTTCGGCGGGGCCGCGATCGCGGGCATCGGCGGGGTGCTGGCCGCGCCCCGGCTCCCTGGTTCGACCTTGGCGTGGGCAGCCAGCGCGGCGCTCGCCGGAGCCGCAGTCGGCGCGGCCTTCGTCGCCGTCGCCGATGCTCGCCCACGTCGCCCGGCTGCCCCGCTGGGTGGCCACGGCGATGGCGATCGCCGTGCTCGCCGCACAGGCGGGCGCCGTCGCTGAGTGGTGGTCGGGCCCGGGTGACCCGATCGGCAGCCTCGCGCTCTGGGGGATGCGCCGGCGTCCGGTCGATCTCGTCGGACTCGCCGCCGTCGTCGCGTTGGCCGGCGCCGCCGTGGCCGTCGCCGGTCGCCTGCGCACCGAGCCGCTCGTCCGCCGGGCCGATCTGGTGGCCCAACTGCACTTCGCGGTCACGATGCAGGACCTGCGCACGGTGATGTTGCTGCGCCGCCAGCTCCGGGGAGAGCAACCGCGCACCGAGCCGTGGGTGCGTGTGCGGCACCGCGGACGGCCGAGCGCGTCGGCAGCGGTCTGGCGGCGGGGCTGGCGGGGTCTGCTGCGCTACCCGCTCGCCCGCCTCGCCCGCATGGCCGCGCTCGCGATCGCGGCCGGGCTGGGCGCGGTCGCCGTGCTGCGCGGTACCACCCCTGCGGTCGTCGGCGTCGGCATCGCGCTGTACCTGCTCGGTCTCGACGGCGTGGAACCGCTCGCCCAGGAGGTCGACCACCCCGACCACACCGATGGGTTCCCGCGACCCCGCGGCTGGGTGATGGCTCGCCACACCTGGGCGCCTGCGATCGCGTTGGTTCCGTTCGCCGCCGTCGCCGCGGCGGTCGTCGTGATCGCCCGTCCACCCGAGTGGGCGCTCGCGGCCGTGCTCATCGTCCCGATCACACTCGGCGGCGCGTGCGGTGCGGTCGTGAGCATCGTCCGCGATGCCCCCGACCCGCTCGCCGCGGCCACCGCCACGGCCGTGCCGCCGGAGTTCGCCGGGTTCACCAACACCATGCGCCTGCTCTGGCCCGTCGCGGTCAGCACGTTGGCCGCCGTGCCGCTCGTGGCCCTACGCGAGCAGCCGGGCGGCGGCACCGCCGCGCGCTCGGCGACCGCCGTCGTGATCCTCGGGGCCGCGGTGGTGTGGTGGGTGCGCCGGCGTGACGAGTGGCGCGTGCGTGTCGCGGGCCTTCTTCGACGCCGGCCGGCGCGCCACGGGATCGTCAGCGAGTGCACCATGAGCGTCACCGGCGTTGACGGCCGAAGGGCTGGTCAAGACGTACGGCGACGCGCCGGCCCTCGGTCCGGTCGACCTCGCCGTGGCGGCCCACGAACGCGTCGCGCTGATCGGGCACAACGGCAGCGGCAAGACGACCCTGCTGCGACTGGCGGCAGGGCTGCTCGAGCCGTCAGCCGGCACGATCTCGGTCGCCGGCCATCCCGTCGGCTCGCTGGAGGCACGCGCCGCGCTGTCGTACCTGGGCGACCAACCGGTCTTCTACGACGACCTCAGCGTGCGCGAGCACCTCGAGTACGTCGCCCGCCTGCACGGCAACGACGAATGGGAGCGGCCCGCCGCCGACCTGCTGGATCGGCTCGGTCTCGCCGAGCGGGCGGACGAGCTGCCGACGACGTTCAGCCGGGGATTGCGCCAGAAGGCGGCGATCGCCGTGGCCTTCATCCGGCCGTTCGAACTCCTCCTCGTCGACGAACCGTTCGTCGGACTCGACCAGCCCGGCCGCGAGGCACTGGTCGCCCTGTTCGCCGACGCTCACGGCAACGGGGCGGCGCTGCTCGTCGCGAGCCACGAGCTGCAAACGGTCGCCGGAGCACAACGAGTCATCGCTCTCCGCGACGGCACGATCGTCTTCGACGGACCGCCGTCGGAGGCGGACACGGACGCGCTCGTACGGTGAACGCGCCCCATCAAAGGCCGGATGAGCAGCGGTTAGGGTTGCGCGCATGTACGAGTTCGACTCAGTCAGCGTCTCGAGCTACGAGGCCTCGTCGCTCGCCGCCAAGCTCACCGAGCGATCGGGCGACGGGTGGGACGTGGTGGCGATCGTGCCGGCGGGGAGTGAGATCACCGCCTACCTGCGGCGCGCCGGTTCCGGGTCGAGCGAGCGCGCGACGGCCGCGGACACCGCCGCGGCGGCGTCGTCGACCTCGAGCTGGGACACGGCCGGCGCCGGCGCGGTGGCGGCGAGTACGCCGAGCGAGCCGGCCGGATGGGGCACCGCACCCGAGTCGACCTCCACCACCTCGACGCCCTCGGCCGGGGGCTGGGGAGACATCCACCGCGGCCACCACGCGGCGACGCCGACCACGCCCGCCACGCCGACGACCCCTTCGGTTCCCGCCGGTTGGTACAACGACCCGGCCGGCCGCTACGAGCTGCGCTACTGGGACGGCTCGGCCTGGACCGAGCACGTGTCGCGTGGCGGCCAGCAGTTCATGGACCCGCCCGTCGCCTGAGCCGGCGGCCCACACTGCGGTCGTCCACGGCTCCCGGACGGCGGTGCGAGCCATCGCAGTAGCGTCATCCTGCGATGATGCGCGCCACGTCGCTCGGCCACGCCGGCATCCTGATCGAGTCCGGATCACGGCTCGATCGTGTGCGACCCGTGGTTCGTGCCGGCGTTCTGGGGCTCGTGGTTCCCGTTCCCGCGCAACGATCAACTCGATGACGACCTCGCTCGCGCGCATCGAGGGCGCCGACTTCCTGTACGTCTCGCACCTGCACGGAGACCACCTCGACGAGCCCTGGCTGCGCGAGCACCTGCCCCGCGACATCCGCGTCCTGCTGCCTGGGTACCCGACCCGCGAGCTCGAGCGCCGGCTGCGGGGACTCGGGTTCACCGACATGATCCGCACGGTGGACGGCGAGGAGCTCGATCTCGGCGGGCTCACCGTCGCGATCCACGTCGAGACGAGCATCACCGACGGTCCGGGCGGGGACTCCGCGCTCGTCGTGAGTGACGGCGAGGTGCGCGTGGTCGACCAGAACGACTGTCGCACGACCGACCTCGACGCGCTGCGCGCCCACGGTCCCGTCGACCTGCATTGGCTGCAGTACAGCGGCGCGATCTGGTACCCGATGGTGTACGCGCTGCCACCCGGCGAGCTCCGCCATCTCGTCGACGCCAAGGTCGACAGCCAGTTCGCCCGGGCGATGCGCTACGTCGAGGCCGTCGGGGCCACGGCCGTGGTCCCCAGCGCCGGGCCGCCGTGCTTCCTCGACCCGGACCTGTTCCACCTCAACGTGATCGACGGGGACGAGCCGAGCATCTTCCGCGACCAGCGCACGTTCCTCGACCGTCTCGCCCGATCGGGACACCGCGGGCTGCTCGCCATCCCCGGCACCACGATCGACGTCTCGCCGGGGTCGATCGAGGTCCACCACCCGCTGCCTGTCGAGCAGGTCGACGCGATCTTCGCCGCCAAGGGGTCGTACCTCCGCAGCTACCAGGCCGACTGGGCGCCGTGGCTCGACAAGCTCAAGGCCGAGTGGTCGGGCTCCCACGACGCCGACCTCCTCGGCACGGTGAAGGCGTGGTGGGAGCCGCTCCTGGCGATCGCGCCGACGGTGCGCGAGGCGGTCGGCGCGGCGTGCCTCCTGCGGGCCGGGGACGTGGCCGTGCTCGTCGACTTCCCCGCCGGAGAGGTCCGCCCGTTCGCCGGCGAGGACCATCGCTACCGATTCGAGATCGAGCGGAACCTCGTCGAGGCGGTGGTCGCCGAGCGTGCCGTCGACTGGAGCAACTCGTTGTTCCTCTCGTGCCGGTTCCGGGCGTGGCGCGAGGGCGAGTTCAACGAGTGGGTCTACAACTTCTTCAAGTCACTGTCCGTCGAGCGCATGCGCCGGACCGAGGCCGAGGCCGTGCGCAGGCTGCGCCCGCCCACCCACACCGAACCGGACATCGAGCTCGGTGACTGGATCGTCCAGCGCCGCTGTCCGCACCGCAACGCCGACCTCGCGGTGTTCGCCGAGATCGAGGACACGACCCTGACGTGCACGTTGCACGGCTGGCGCTTCGACCTGGAGTCCGGGGCGTGCCTCACCGCGGCCGGCCATCCGTTGCGGGTGAGACCGCGAGCGCGCCCTGAGCGTCGTGGGGTCAGGTGACCTGCTGCTGGTGGACCAGCACCGGCAGGCCCAAGGGCATGATCCCGCTGTCCCAGATGAAGTCCATCGCCGTCGTGGTCACCCGCACGCAGCCGTGGGAGGCGGGGTAGTTGGGCACGCTCGTGGAGCCGTGCACGGCCACCCCTCCGACGAGGTACTTCGGCCGGTAGAGCTGCCCGAGGTCGCCTTCCCACCAGCCCTCCGGCTTCTCGCGGTAGAAGGCGTGGAGGCCGTCGGGCGTGAGGGCGATTCCTTCGATCATCTCGCCGGGCGTGTTCTTGTCCGGCTCGACGTAGCGCTCGCCGTTGCCGGTCGAGGTGTTGAACACCCACAGGACCTTGCCGTCGACCACGACGAACAGCAACTGGCGGGTCTTGTCGACCTCGACGAGGGTGCCCGCGTCGGCCCATCCCCGCGCCCGCTCACCGAGGTTGGAGATGTACGCGGCGGTCTCGTCGTCGACCTCGCCGGTCGCCGACAGCCCGATGTACTTCTGGAACGCCATGACCGCCTGACGGGTGGTGAGCCCGTATTCGCCGTCGGCCCCGCTGAGCCAGAACCCCAGATCGAGCAGGCGCTGCTGGAGCCGAGCCGTCTCGGACCCACCGCTCGAGCCGACGGCGGCGAGCGGAACGTCGAGGGGAGCGATCGGCACGATGTTCGCCGGGCGCGGGGCGCTCGTTCCTCTGCGGACGCCGCTTGGGCTTGGGCCGGGCGTGGCGGGGCAGCCTCGGTGGTCGTCGGCGCGGCGCGTGGTGGTGGTCGCGCCGCGCCGTCGTGGTCGGCCGCGCCGTGGTCGTCGGCGCGCGCCGTGGTGGTCGGCGCCTCGGTGGCCGCGGGCGTCGTCGGGGGACGCGGCGCCGCGTCGACCTCGCCGGACGACGAGGTGGACGTCGTGCACGCCGACATCGCGAGCAAGGTGGCGAGACCCGCGGCCGCGAGAACGGCGTGCAGCCGGGCGCGGGTCGAAGTCGTTCGCGCCACCATGGACGGCGAGGCTACCAGCGCGCTCTCCGGCAACCGCCGTCAGGTTGTCCCGTCACGACTCAGACCACGAGCGCCGACATCGGTAGCTCGAACCAGATCGTCAAGCCGTGCTTCACCCCTCGCACCAGTGGCGCCGTCTCGTGGGGATGGGTGACCAGCGACGGCCAGCCGAGCAGCGAGCCGACCGGGACGCTGCGGTTGTCGACGCCCTGGCGGGGGAAGCGGAGCTCGGCGCCCACGTGGTCGTCGTCGAGCTTCACCGATCCCGAGACCTGGGCGACGTCGTGGTGCTGGCGCAACTCCTCCTGCTCGCCGACGGCGTAGCGGATGACGAACGCGTCGCGGAGGCCGTGGTAGTCGATGAGCGGCCACGTCTGACGGAGCTGTGGCCAGATCCGAGACCCGAGGTCGTCCTGCACCGCCTGGTAGAGCCGCGGGCTGATCGCGGCGAGTGACACCTCATGACCGGGGACCGGATCGTGGGGATCCGGCGTGAACCCGACGAGCTGAGCGGCCCGGACGACCGCGGCGCAGAAGCGGGCCGCCAGAACGGCACGACGAGCAGATCCGGTGCGAGCTCGGTGACCGCGAGCCGTTCGTCGACCGCGCCCCGGTAGCCGAGCACCCGCTCCAGGTCGTCGACCTCTGTCCTCCCCGACGTCACGCGCCACGACCAGGATCGTTGCAGGTCGGCGCGACGTGCCAGGCCCGGACCACCGCCCCCGGCGTAGGCTCGTTGCTCATGCAGTGCCCTGCGTGCGGGACCGACGGTACGCGAAGGACCAGAAGTTCTGCATGGAGTGCGGTCAGTCACTGCGCGGTGTCGCCGACGTCACCGGCGAGGTCCCGGCGGTGACGGGCACCCGTTCGCCCATGCAGTCGGCCGAGTCGGCCGAGGCGAGCGCGCCGACACACGCGAGATGGCGACCGTTCCCGGTCCTCCTTTGCGTTCCTGGCCCTCCGCCGGCGAGACGACCGACGACAGCACCACGACCAAGGTGATCACCACGACCCCGCCGCCCCCGCCTCGGGACATGACGGGCGAGTTCGCCGCGCCGGAGATCCGCTACGGAGCCGAGCGGAAGCGGGCCCGTCAAGGTTTCCGTCTGCGGCCCCTGCTCCTGCTCGCCGTCCTCGCGGGCGCCGCAGCAGTCGTCGGCGTGCTCTCGACCGTGATCGACATCACCACCGCGGTCGACCCGCCGCCGTTCGACACCGGCGGCTGGAAGGTCAACGACTTCGGCACCAACAACACCATGGCGGCCCTGCTGGCGGCCGGGACCATGCTCATCGGCGCGCTCGCCTGGTGCTTCGGCTACCGCTGGGGCGCAGGGCTCGCCGGCGGTGCCGGCGCCGCCCTCGCCGGGTGGTCCGCCCTCCTGCTCGGGCTGGCCGAGTGGCCGATCAACAACGCCGAGGCCGCCGCCGCGTTCGCTCCGGCCGAGATCACCCGCGACATCGGCTACTGGGCGGTGGCCGGCGCCGGCGCCGTCGGCGTGTTGGCCCTGTTCGTGTCGTTCGTTCGCGCCGGGAACGACCGCCGCGCCGGGCTCGACCCGTGGATCGCCGCGCTGGCGGCCGTCTCCGTGCTCGTCGCCGCCATCGGACCCACGATCCCCGAAGGCACGGCGGATTGGTCGGGGAACTACAGCTCGGCCAGCCTCGGCGTCGACCTGCCGGCGGCGTTCTTCGCCGGGCGTCTGGTCCAGCTCGGACTGCTCGCCTTCTGCGGGGTCGTCGGCTTCCTGCTCGTGCGCCGTTACGGCCTTGGGCTCGCCGTCGGCGGTGCCGTCGCGGCCGGCTGGATGGTGGTCACGGCGGCGACCGAGCGCACCGCATCCCCGATCGGCCCGGCGTACGAGAACCCCGGCTCGCTCGACCTGAGACCGCACGCCGTCACGATCGTCGGGATGGCCATGGTCGGGTTCTTCGCCCTCGTGGCGATCGTGATGGCGCTGCTCGACGCCGAACGGTGAGCGAGCGCAGCGAGCTCGCTCTGTCCCACGACGGGCCAGACCTCGGCGCCGATGTCGTCGTGGTCGGCCGTTCTGGACACGCCCTGGTCTGCATCGACGTGCTGCGGGCTGCGGGGCGCCGGATCGCCGGATGCGTCGACGTCGAGGGCCGTCAGGTCGAGGTCGACCTGCCTGTCCTCGGGACCGCCGACCACCTCGACGCTGTCGTCACGGAGGACACCGCGGTGTTCGTCGCGGTGATGGAGAACCGGGTCCGCCAGATGCTCACCACTGAGGTCGCCGCACTCGGCGCTCGGCTCGTCACCGCGATCAGCCCGCACGCCGTCGTCTCGCCCTCGGCTCGCATCGGGGCCGGCGCGTTGATGCTGCCGGGCGCCGTCGTCGCCGCCAAGGCCACGATCGGTGACGCCGCGATCGTCAACGCCAACGCCGAGCGTCGATCACGAGGTCTCCATCGGCGCGTTCGCCCACATCGCTCCGGGAGCGTCACTCGCCGGCTACGTGACCGTGGGCGACGGCGCGCTCGTCGGCGTGGGGGCGAGCGTCACGCCCGGGCGCACGATCGGGGCGTGGTCGACGGTCGGCGCCGGCTCCGCCGTGGTGCGCGACGTGCCGCCGGGAGCGACGGTGGCCGGCGTTCCGGCCAAGACGACCTATGGAAGTGCCGGCATGCGGTGACCGGCTCACGGCGACGCGCATGTCCAATCACGCCCATGTGCCATGCCAGACTGCAGCGGTCAGCTGACGGAAGGGGTCCGCGCATGGGATTGATGGACACGATCAAGGGCTGGTTCGGCGGGAACAAGGATCAGATCGACCAGGGGAGTTGATAAGGCTGCCGACGCCGCCAAGGACAAGGTCCCGGATGAGCACGACGCCAAGGTCGACCAGGTAGCCGACAAGGCCAAGGACACCCTCCACGGCATGGCGGGCGAGTCCGGGCCGAGTGAGCCGGGGGCGGGCCCGCCGGCGTAATGACGGGACGGCTACGCCGGGCTACTCGATGAGCAGCCCGGAAAAGACGAATTCAGTACGGCGGTTGAGCGCCAGGGCCGCGTCGTCGTTGTTGAGCGTGAGCAGATCCGCCTCACCGACGGCACGCGACGACAACCGGCTCGGGGCGATGCCCTTGCTGGCCAGGTAGTTGACGACCGAGTCAGCCCGTGACTCGGAGAGGGCGTAGTTCGTCGCATCGTCACCGCGCTGGTCGGCGTGGCCGATGACGAGGGCGGTGATATTCGGGAGCGCGTTCATGATGCTGACCACCCGGTCGAGCTCGAGCGCGTGCACCGGCCGCACCTCAGCGCTGCCCTCAGGGAAGCGGACCGACGTCAGCTCGACGACCCGCACCCCGATGCCTCGGGGCACGTCCGGGTTGATGGTGAGGAAGTTGACGATGTTCCCCTGCCCCGGCTTGGCGTTGGCGAGCGCGAGCGCCTGCATGCGGTCCTTGGCGGCCTCGTCCGGCACGGCGCCGGTCAGCGTGATCTGCGAGACGTCGAAGATCGCGACGAGTGGGGCGGGCGTCCCGTCGGGCAGCGTCTCATAGGTCACCGGACGCGGTCGGGCGGTGGTCGTCGGTGCTCGGCGGGGCCCGGGAGCCCTCGTCGTCGTCGGTGCGGCCGTCGTGGTAGGGGCCGCCGTCGTGGTGGGCGCTGCCGTGGTGGGCGCTGCCGTGGTGGTTGCCGCCGACGTCGTGGCGACGGCCGTCGAGTCCGTGGTGGCGGCGGTGCTCACGGCGGTCGGTGTCGACACGGACTCGCCGTCGGCGGCAGTCGTCGACCCGCTACCGCTCGAGCGCGTTTCGGTCGGAGGGGCGAACCGCTGCGGCTCCTCATCGTCTAGTGCAGACCGGATGACGATCCATCCGAGGACCCCCGCCACCACCACGGCCGCTGCGGTGAGGAGTACGCGCCAGAGAAACCCGTCACCGTTCTCATAGTCATCATCGTCCGCCATCGTCGTTCTCCCGCGCATCTACCCATCGGCCAACGAAACATCCGCATCCTCGCGCGTCCTCGGGGAGAAGTGGTTTCAAATAGCCCGGTTCTCGACGTCAGCGACGGATCACCCGACGCGTGCAGCCGTTGTGTCGATAGCCTCGCGCAGGACGGAAGGGAGGGAACGATGACCGCGGCCCGGGTGCTCTTCGTGTGCACCGCCAACCAGTGCCGCTCGCCGATGGCGGAGCTGCTCTTCCAGCAGGCGCTCCAGCATCACGAGCGGACCCCAGCGTGGGACGTGAGCTCAGCCGGGACGTTCGCGCCTGACGGACGACCCATGCACCCACTGGCCCGCTCTGTACTGGAAGACCGCGGCATCGTCGTGAACGGGTTCAAGTCCCGGCAATTGACGCCGGAAATCATCGCCGACTCGGATCTCATCCTGACGGCCGAGCGCACGCACCGCGCCGAAGTCGTCGCTGTAATCCCCGAAGCCCTCCATCGCACGTTCACGCTGCGCCAATTCGCCCGTCTCGTCGAAGTCGGCTCGTCCGCCCCGCGCGACACTCCGAGCGGCGACGACCTCGCTGCGCTCGTCGATATGGCCCGGCGGGCACGATCACGATCTGAACCGGGCGACGACGATCTCGCCGACCCCATCGGTCGGCGAGTTGGTCGTCGCCGACACTTCAAAGCAACTGCAGATCGCGTCGAGTCAGCGGTGGCCACCATCTTCGAAGTGCTCGCCGCCCGGAAGCGGCGACGGCGGTCGTACACTGCGTTCGGCGACGAACCTGCGGACGACCTGAGGAGTCCCGTGCAGATCCAGGACTACCTGCGGGCGCTGCGACGGGGTTGGCGGATCATTGTCGTCTCCGTGATCGCGTGTCTGCTCGTCGGCGGGCTGATCATCGCTCGCAGCGAGCGGGTCTATGCGGCGAACGCCGAGCTCTTCGTCGCGCCGGGGTCGGGGTCGAGCACGGCGGAGTTGGTCCAGGGGTCGGCCTTCTTCGAGGACCGGGTGAAGACCTACGCACTGATCGTCGACAGCGCAGTCGTGCTGGAGCCGGTCATCGAGGAGCTCGGCCTCGACGAGAGCGCTCGCTCCCTCGCTGCTTCGGTGTCCGCCACGGCCCCGATCGAGACGGTGTTGCTGCGCATCCGGGTGACCGACACCGATCCCGAGCGCGCGGCAGCCGTCGCCAACGCCGTGGCCGCGCGATTCCGCGACGTCGCCACTGAGCTGGAGACGGTCGAGGGTTCGGACGAGGATCCTGTCGTCCGCGTGACGATCGTCGAGCCGGCAACGGTTCCCCGAGTCCCGATCTCGCCGAATACGAAGCTGATCCTCGTCCTCGCCGCGATGATCGGACTGGCCGTCGGCTTTGCGATCGCCGTGTCCAGAGAGGCGCTCAACAACCGGGTGCGGTCCGAATCCGACCTCCGCGCGATCACCGACATCCCGGTCGTCGGCAAGATCCCGCAGAAGGAACGGGACGCTCGACTGTTGCTCGTGGACGACGCTGCGCACGGCTTTCGCGCGGAGGCGTTCCGCCAGCTGCGCACCAACCTCCAGTACCTCGACATCTCCGGGGAACATCACACCTTTGTCATAACGTCGGCACTGCCGGGCGAGGGAAAGTCGGTCACGGCGACGAACCTCGCGCTCACCATCGCGTCCACCGGGTTGTCGGTGTGCTTGGTCGAAGCAGATCTCCGCCGCCCTCGCATCAGCCGGCTCCTCGATCTCGAGTCCGAGGTCGGCCTCACGTCGATCATCATCGGGTCCGTGACCGCCGACCAGGCGGCCCAACAGTGGGGGGACACGGGCGTTCACGTCATCGCCGCTGGACACCTCCCACCGAACCCGTCCGAACTGCTCAACAGCAACGCCATGAGTGATCTGGTCGAGCACCTGAAGAACACGTACGACTTCGTCATCCTCGACGCTCCGCCGTTGCTGGCCGTGACCGACGCGGCCATCCTCGCCCGCCGCTGCGGCGGCGCCATCGTGGTCGTGGCCAACCATGGCCGGCGGACAGTCACACGCGAGCAGTTGCTGGAGGCGTTCGAGAACCTCGAGACCGCCGGCACCAAGGTCCTCGGAGTGGTCCTCAACCGGCTTCCGACCAAAGGTCCCGACGCCATTGCGCTGTCCGAGTATGGCTACGTGCCGCGGCCAAACCAGGCTCCCCCGCCGCGCCCCGCCGGCGTTGAGCCGCCCGTCGAACTCGTCCAACCCTCCGCGTCAGCGCACCAGCGGTTTCGGAGTCGCTCCGGCAAGCACTGACACGAGGAAGAACGTGATGAACGGCGTGGTGCTGTCGACGAGACCGCTCTCGAGGAAGCTGCGCATCAACAAGTAGAGCAGCAGCGCCGTGAAGAGCATGCGGCGATCTCTCGGCCCGCCCCGGGGAGCCCGGCCAACGTGATCACCTCGGCGCTGGCCGGCGATGGCACGTCCATCACGGCGAACCCCGCGCTCATGATCGCCGCGTCGGGCATGTCCGTGTGCCTGGTCGAAGCGGACCTGCGCCGCCCCCGCATCAGCCTCCTGCTCGATCTCGAGTCGGGAGCTCGATCTGACATCGGTGATGATCGGCTCGTCAACCTGGATCAGGCCGTCCAGGAGAGGGGAGACCGGCGTCCACGTCTTGTCGGCCGGGCACCTGCCGCCCAACCCGTCGGGGCTTCTCAGCAGCATGGAGGCGACGAAAGTTCCCGACCAGCTGAACTCCGAGTACGACATCGTTGTCGCCGACACTCCTCCCGTGCTGGCCGTCACCGATGCCGCTGTGGCGAGAGAATGCGGCGGCGACATCGTCGTCGTTGCCAACCGTGGTCGACGAACGGTCACCCGCGACGAGCTGCTCGACGCGTTCGACAGCCTCGGCCGGTACCCCACCCTGGCGTCATCCTCAACCGGCTGCCGACGGCGGGTCCGGACGCCATCGTCCTGACCGAGCTCGGCTACATCGTCCCCACCAAGTTCGGCTGGCGGACCGGTTGCGTAGGCTGCGCATCTGATCTCGTTGAGCTCGACGCTTCCCCGCCCGTGACGCTGGTGCTCCCTTGACGTCATCCGAAAGGCCCCTCGGGTTCAGCGCTGCCGTCCGTCAGCTCTCCACGGCCCAGAAGTCCGGAGCCGGCGCTCCGCCCTACTCACGCTGGGTCAACCGCCGGGTCGGACGGGTGCTGGCGGCGCTCGCCTACGTTTCGCGGGCTTGACGCCGAACCAGGTCACGGTGCTGAGCGCGTGTTGCACGTTCTCGGCGCTGACGATGGTGGCGCTGATCAGTCCGCAGTGGTGGCTCGGCCTGCTCGTCTGTGGTCTCCTCCTCCTCGGCTACGCGCTCGACTCCGCCGACGGCCAACTCGCCCGCCTGCTCGGCGCCGGAAGCAAGCGCGGCGAGTGGCTCGACCACACCGTCGACGCCACCAAGGTGAGCGTGCTGCACGGCACCGTCCTCATCTCCTTCTACCGCTTCACGGACCGTCGGACCTCCAGCTCCTGGTGGCCCTGGGGTATCAGGCCGTCGTGAGTATCTTCTTCTTCGGGCTGATCCTCATCGAATTGCTCCGCCGCACTGCAGGGGCACCGACATCGATGGCGGCGACACGCTCCGGCGATCCGAGGTGGTTCAGACCGTGCTGCTGTGCCAACCGACTACGCGGTTCTGTGCTTGTGCTTCGCCCTGCTCGGCCGCCAAACGCTGTTTCGTCCCGTCTACACAACGATGTTTCTGTTCAACCTCGCCGCGCTGATGATCGCCCTGGTGCGCTGGTGGCGTCAGGTGGGGCAGCTCGACGCCGTTCCCGCCTGACGGAACTGCCTGCTCACGACCTCGACGATCTCCCGCCGATAGCGGGCGATGCCGAACCGATCGATCGCGACGCTTCGTGCCCGCTGGCCGATGGTGCGCCGGCGGGACTCGTCGGCAAGCAGGGCGTCGACCGCATCGGCCGTCGCTGCGGCGTCACGCGGCGGCACCAGCACACCTGTCATCCCCTCGCTCACAGACTCGAGGTGGCCGCCGACCGCCGTGGCGACGACGGGACGCCCGGAAAGTTGCGCCTCCACGACCGAGTTGCCTAGCGCCTCGCCGAGGGACGGGGCCAGCACCACGTGCGATCGGTCGAACACCACATAGGGCGGAACCACGTAGCCCGAGAAGGTGACTCGATCCTCGAGGTCCGCCTTGCTGACGTTGGCGTGCAGTTCGTCGACGTACCACTCGTATCCGGAAAGTGGGTTCCCGCCACCTCTAGCCGGACGTCGTATCCCCGTTCGACAAGCAATTTGGTCGCCTCGATGGCCACATCTGGTGCCTTCCGCGGGGACAAACGGGCGAGGACGGCGAGGGGAACCCGTTGGCGGTCGCCGGCTCTTCGACCGGCGGAGACGCCCGATCGGGGACGCCATTTCGCACCATCGTGCTGCGGCGACGCAACCGTAGAATCACGGAACAGACCGGTCTCGAGCGCCGTATCCGAGATCAGGATCGCCGATTAGCGATCAGTAGTGGCGCATACAACGACTTCAGCACGAGCGGCCGTCCCTTTCCTCCGCCTCGTGCACGTGGCAAAGCACGGGGATACGGACGGGGCGCGACTCCACGATCCACCACGGAATCGTCGTCGTGTTCACGTACACGGCGTCGGCCTTCGACCGCTTGATCGCTCGCACCATCGGGCAGCACTGCACGAGTAATGTCCACGGCGAGGCGCACCAGGCCACGGGTCGACATCGACGACCGCCTGACGACGGAAAGCCAACGACTCGACCGATGCGCCACGGTCACCGAGGAGGCTGACGAGGGGCCCCGCTGTTGGGACGATCACGTG
>CAWIVW010000005.1:0-380358 GCA_963839695.1 uncultured Acidimicrobiia bacterium
TGAGGGTATCACTCTCAATTCGAGAGTAGTAGTATCACAACTCGTGGCTCCGACAGTCAAGGGGAATCCACCCAAGAAGAGCGGGGCCAGCCAGGCCCGCACCCGTCTCGCCCGCCGTGCAGTGGTCGGCGCCGCACGGGTCCTCTTCCTCGAGCGCGGCTACCAGGCGACGACCATCGACGCGATCAGCGACCACTCCGACGTCCCAGCGGCGACCGTGTACCGGCTGTTCTCCTCGAAGCTCGGGATCCTCAAGGCCCTGCTCGACGTGTCCATCGCCGGCGACGAACAGGCACTGTCGGTACAGGAGCGGCCCCAGGTGGCTTCGCTCTTCGCCGAACCAGACCCCGAGAAGCTCCTCGCCGGGTTCGCCACCATCACCGTCGCCATCAACACGCGAAGCAGCGACGTGTACCGCATCCTCACGAGCGCTTCGGGCTCGGATCCCGCGGCGGCCGAACTGCTCGCCGAATACCAGCAGCAAGCGAGACCACGGCCAAGGCCGGATCGCACGCTCGCTCGCACGCGCCCGCGCCCTGCGGCCCGGGCTACGGGAACGCGACGCGGCCGACCTCATCCACGCGCTCATGTCACCCGAGCTCTACCAGTTGCTCAGCATCGACCGCGGCTGGCCGCCCGAGCGCTACGAACAGTGGCTCGCAATAATCCTCGCCGACCAACTGATTTCCCCGTCGCCGACAAGCTCGAGAAGCACCAAGGGATGAAGCCGCGGCGGCCGTCTCCTCCCAACGCTCCAACTACCGGTGCGCTCGTCGACCGTCGTCGGTCCGTTCGCCGAGCAGCCGCTCGATCTCGGACTGCACGAAGGCGACCGTGTTGGCGTCGCTCATGGTGGCGCCCCTGCGCAGGGCGGCGCTCGAACTCCGCCGGGCCGAGCACCTCTCGCGCCCGATCAGCTTCTGCGGCCAGCTGCTGAGCGTCGGCGGGTTCGAAGGGGAGGGCTGCAGCCGCGCCTGCCGCGACCAACGCCCCGTGGAGCACCGCCGCCGCGTGGTGGGCCCCGAGGTCGGTGAAGATGCCGAGCACATGGCGCATCGAGAGCCACTGGTTTGCCCAGTCGCCACCGCGACACCAGAGATCGACCACCTCGGCAAACCCTCGCAGCCCGTCCGCCAGCCGACCCCGTTGCGCCAACAGCCAGTACACCTGGGTCAGCGCGAAGGCACGGATCCAGCGGTTTCCGGCCGCATCACCGAGGTCGGCGGCGAGCCGCAGCGCCCCCTCGGCCCGCTCCCTGTCGCTTGCCCGCAGCGCGAGTCCATGGGCGTACGCGGCCTGAGCTCGCGCGGTCGGAGACCCGCAGCGCTCCGCCGCCGCGGCCGCCCGCTCGGCCAGCATCGCTCCACGCGAGGCGTCACCGATCGACGTGCGCCGCGACTGACGACATGTACAGCGCGTGCGTCAGGGCGGCCGGTCGGCCGCTCGCTTCTGCGGCCTCGGCCATTCGGTCCATCCAGCGCAACGCGTCCTGCGTCGCCCCGCTGTAGAAGACGGCATTGCCGAGGACCCGCTCAGCGAGGCCGGTCGACGGTTCGCCGAGCGAGTCGGCGACGGCGATCGAGCGGTGGGCGAGCGCGATCGCGGCTTCGAGGTCGCCGCGCACCCATCGCCCGTAGGCGACGACTCCCAGCACGATCGGCGCCGAGGGCGAGCGCTCGAACCCCTCCATCTGCATCGTGGCCTCTCCCCAGCCGGCGATCTCGTAGCGCACTCGCCGGAAGGAGTACTCGCGAAGGGCAGCCACCAACCTTCCGGCGACGGCGAGGTCACCGGCGGCCACGGCACCGGCGTGGGCGGCGCGGAAGTTATCGAGGTCGCGGTCGATCCTCGTGACCCATCGCCCCTCGTCTGAGGTGTCGAGCCCCACGGCAGCCCGCTCGGCCACGTCGACGAACCACTCGCGATGGCGCTCCTCGACCGGCGCCAGCGCTCCGGTCTCCCGGAGTCGCTCCTGGCCGAAATCGCGCAACGTCTCCAGCAGCCGGTACCGCGGCTCGTCGGGATCGACCACCTGCACCATCGACTTGTCGACCAGGTCGATCACGACACGTGCCGGGCGCTCGAGGCCGCCCGGCATCGGCCGGCACACGACTTCGGCTGCTTCGAGATCGAAGCTGCCGGCGAACGCCGCCAGGTGGGCGAACGCTTGCTGGTCGACAGGATCGAGCAGCTCGTAGGACCATTCGACGAGCTGATGGAGGCTGCGGTGCCGCGGGTCCAGGCTCGCGGGCTGGCCGGCGAGCAGGGCGAAGCGCTGATCGAGGCGGTCCGCCAGCGCTTCGGCCCCGATCGAGCGCATCCTCGCGGCCGCCAGCTCGATCGCCAGAGGCAGGCCGTCGAGCCTCCGGCAGATTTCCGCCGCCGCGGCCAGGCTGCGCTCGTCGAGCTGGAATCCCGGGCGTGCCTCGGCGGCTCGGTCGGCGAACAGCTGCACGGCGGCAGCGGATCGAGCCTCGTCGCCGACCGCGCCAGCCGCCGGCACGCCGAGCGGCGCGAGGACGTGGACGAACTCGCCGGGCAGGCCCAAGGGCGCACGACCGGTCGCCAGCACGGTCAGTCGCGGGCAGTGACGACTGAGGCGCTGGACCAGAGGAACGACGGCACCCAGGACGTGCTCGCAGTTGTCGAGCACGAGCAGCACCGCCCGGTCGTGGATGAACTCCTCGATCGTTCGCTCCAGCGTGAGATGCTGACGTTGCTCGACATCGAGCGCGCTGGCAATGAGCTGGACGGTGGCGTCCGGGTCGCGCAAGGAGGCCAGCTCGACGACGACAACGTGGGCGAAGCCGTCGGCGCAGGCGTGGGCGACCGTCATCGCCAGCCGGGTCTTGCCGACACCTCCCGGTCCGATGATCGTGACGATGGGACGCCGATCGAGCTCCTCCCGCAGGGCCGCGATGTCGCCGGCGCGACCGATGAGCTCCGTGGGCTCACGCCGCGCCAGTGGCAGGGGAGTGGCCCTCATCGGCTGCTCGACGTGGTGGTGCAGCGACGGATCGTCGGCGAGGATTCGAGCCTCCAGGTCCCTGGCCGCCGGCGAGAGGCTCAGGCCCAGTTCGTCCCGGAGCATGGAGCGGAGGTCGGCGCACCGGCGCAGCGCCTCGGCCTGTCGGCCGGTGCGGTAGAGGGCCAGCATCAGCTGCCTCCAGAACTGCTCGCGGAGCGGATGGGCGGTGACGAGCGCTTCGAGCTCGGCCACCATTCGGGCGTCCTCCCCGCCGTCCATCCGGGCGTCGATGAGCTGCTCGGTAACCGTCAGCCGCAGCTCCTCCAGGCGCAGCGCCTCGCCGCGCACGCCGGGGAGCTCGGCGAACTCGCCGAACGCGGCGCCCCGCCAGAGCCCAAGGGCGCGTTCGAGCAACGGGATTTGCTCGGGACCCGTTGCGGCGTGAGCGAGGTCGTCGAACCGGGCCGCGTCCAGCTCGACGAGGCCCATGTCGATGGCGTAGCCGACGCCACCGGCCCGGATGACCTGGTCAGGCATCAGAGCGCGTCGCAGCCGTGAGACGTGGCTCTGCAGGCTCGCCCGGGCCGAGTCCGGCAGCGCGCCCTCCCACAGCGCCTCACCCAATCGCTCCGCGCTCACCTCGCTCCCGCGGGCGGCGACCAGCACGGCCAGGAGTTGGCGGCGCTTCAGCCCCTCAACCGGCACGAGTGCGCCTCCGCGCCGCACCTCGACCGGACCGAGCACGTTGAGGGCGATGCCCGTCATCACGTCACCATTGTCGTTCGGTCGCAACCATCCCCACGACTACCCCTGTGACGTGGTTGTGGCTCGAAGTCAGCGAACGGCAGGACGGCCACAAGTCCGCGCCGTCACGATCAACGGCGACAGTCACCGACAAAGGAGAAACAATCATGCCGTTCGTCAACGTCAAGCTGATCAAGGGCGTCTTCGACCCCGACCAGAAGCGGGAGATGATCGAGAAGCTGACCGACACCATGGTCGAGATCGAGGGCGAGTCCATGCGGCCCGTCACCTGGGTCACGATCGAAGAGGTCGAGAGTGGCGAGTGGGGGATCGGCGGCAAGGCCCTCACCACCCAGGACGTGCGCGATCTGCAGCGCACCGCAGTCGGCTGAGGTCGCCATGCGGCGCACGCCAGTCGTCGCCGCGGCCGCCGGAGTCGCTGCCCTCGCGATCGCCGCGGGGGCAGCGGCTCCGTTGGGCAGCTCGCCCAACGACCTCGCGGACATCGAAGTGCTCCGCGCCATTGCCTGACCCAACAGACGTCATCCACAACACCGGCTCAGGACGCCCGCCGTCCCCATCCCACCGTCTCCACCACAAGGACCGACCATGCACTTGACCACCGCCCCCAGCTCAAACGAGGCCCGCCGCCGCACTGTCGTGGCGCCCGGGCGCAACTTGGTGCCATCTCCCGAACTGCTCGACTTCATCCGCGCCAACGCAGCCGCGGGCGACCAGCAGGCCAGCCTCGGAGCGGACTGCTTCGACCGGATGATGGCCGAAGGGCTGTTCCACATCCTCGTCCCGCCGGAGCTCGGCGGCGCCGGCGGCACCCCGCGCCAGTGGTTCGACGCCAGCCTCGCCATCGCTCACGCCGATGCCTCCGCCGGCTGGATCGTCGCCCAAGGCGCGGTCCAGAACGCCTGGCTCGCCGTCGCCGCCGACGAGCGCTTCGCCCGGGACTACTTCAAGACGCCGCAGACCATCGCCACCAGCAGCGCAGGTCGGCCCACTGCCGAGCTCGTCGACGGCGTCTACGTCGTACGCGGGGCCCGGTGGGCCTCCGTATCGGGCTGCACCAGCGCCGACTTCGTCGGCGGCATGGTGGTCACCGCCGGCCCGGGGGGATCACCGGAGACGCGCATGGTGCTGCAACCGGCAGGGGCGGCCGCCATCGAGCCGACCTGGGACACGCTCGGGCTGCGCGCCACCGCCAGCCACCACGTCGACCTCGGCGACCACGTCGAGATCCCGGCCTGGCGAACCTTCAGATGGCCCGACCTCGCCGTGACCCGACCGGGGATTCTCGCCAACGCGACCACGACCATCGCGATGGTGTCGCTGGCGGCCGCGGCGGTGCAGCTGGGAGCCGCTGCGCAAGGCGATCGAGATCGCCGCCTACTCCGCGGAGCACAAGCAGCGCCCGCTCGAGACGACCCGACTGATCGTACAGGCACCCTTCATCCGTGGGTTCGCCGGGCTGCGCGGCCGGGTCGAGCTGGCCACGTCCGGGATACGGCACCTGCTCGATGACTTGTGGGACCACGCCGCCAACGGGGAGGCCCCCGACGCCGTCGGACGGGCCCGCCTCCGGCTGGCCGCCATCGAAGCGGTCACCACCGGCGCCGACGTGGTGCGGACGGCCGCGCTGCTCGTCGGGGCCGACGCCGTGCAGCGGTCGCACCCGATGGAGCGCTTGACCCGGGACAGTCAGATGCTCGTCCATCACGTCTCGGTCAACACCTCGGCCCAGGAACGCCTCGGCAACGTCCTGCTCGGCAGCTACGACGGGCCGGCCGGCCTCATCTGACCCCTGGGCCCGCCGATCGGCTCGGTACGCAGCGGATCTGGGACAACCCCGCCGAACGCGCCCACCGCATCGTCCACGTCACTCCGGAGTTGCGTCCACCGACACCGGCCGAGCTGCGCACTCGACCACGTCGCCGAGCACGACCCGCAGCTGCATGCGCTGCTCATGTTGGCCGCGTTCTTCGGCGTCTGGACACTCCGGTACGTCCGACGGGCGTGGCACGGTACGGCAGCGACGTGTCCTGTGGTCGTCGGGCGCCGGCGGTGGTCAGGCGATCCGTCGGCGGATCCAGTAGATGGTGGCTAGGACCAGGCCGACGGCGAGCGCGACGAAGATGGCGGTTTCGATCGTCTGGAAGGCCCAGAAGTCACCGGCCGGGTGGATGGTGAGCTCCTCGGTGGCACCGGTGGGCGAGTTGGGGGCGCGACCGGGGGCATCGACGGCGCCGCCAGCGGCGATGATCCAGTCGCCGTTGAGGTCGTTTCGCATTGTGTCGACGTCGAGCCTGAGGTCTGGGAGCACACGTGTCTCTGTCGGCCTGTAGCGAGGACGTGCCGCCAGCATCACGACCAGTCGCGTCCCGAGAAAACCGACGAGGGTCGTCGCCATCGCCGGGAGCATTCGGCCGGTGACGGCGCCAGCGAAGACGCCGAGGGCGAGCGCGAAGAGCGCGTACCCGAAGACGACGATGCCGTGGCTGTCGAAGAAGGTGTAGGCGAACCGCTGGCCCGACGTCTGCATCACGGGCGTGATCCACCAGTTGAGCATGCCGGCGTAGATCGCGGTCATGACGAGGACGGCGACGGAGACGAGCCCGATCTTGGTTGCCGCCCAGCGCAGCCGCGAGACGCCCTGTGTCCATGCAAGGCGGTGGGTGCCGTGTTCGATTTCACGGGCGACGAGGGGTGCCCCCCAGAACATGCCGGCGAGCATCGGCAGGACCCACAGCAGCGTTCCGACCAAGAGGACGTTCTGGTAGCCGCCGTAGAAGTCGCGTGCCGTCTGGACGCAGCGGCCGACGGCCAGTGTCGCCTCGTCTACCGAGGGATTCTCGACGCCGTCGCGGTCGAGCGCATCGGTGTCCACGACGACGGGCGCGTCCATGGCTGCGGGCAGGCAGTCGGGCAGGCCCAGCTTCTCGAACCGGTCGTGGATCGGCCTGCCGGTGCCGACGAAGAAGGCACCGAGGGCGAGCAGGGCGAGCACACCGAAGAGCAGTTGCTTGCGGTGTTGGCGCCACACGAGCCAGGTCATGCGCTCAGGTCCTGGCGGTCGGGCGGTGTCTCGACGTTGGCCGCCAGGTAGGCGAGGACGAGGTCTTCGAGGCTGACGTCGCGTTGCGTCCCACGCGGGTTCGAGGGCTTGGGCGTTCGTTCGGACCAGCAGCGTGCTCTGTCGTAGGGCGTCGGTGGCGTGGACGATCTCCTCGACGCCGGCGATCCGCCCGCGGCGTGGTCCTCCTGGCCCGATCAGGATCTTGTGGGTGGCCAGCAACTGGTCGGTCTCGGCGAAGACCTGGACGCGTCCGGCGTGCAGCACCAGGAGGTGGTCGCAGACCCGCTCCAGATCGGTGACGAGATGCGACGACAAGACGACGGTCGTGGGCGTCTCAGCGACGGCGTCGACCATGGCCGAGAGGAACTCCCGGCGGGCGAGTGGGTCGAGGCTGGCGAGGGGTTCGTCGAGGAGCAGCAGCTGCGGGCGTTTGGCGAGCGCGAGGCACAACGCCATTTGGGCGCGTTGGCCGCCCGACAGCCGGTCGACGCGGCGGTCGAGGGGCACGCCGACCTGCGGCAGGCGTTCCCGGCCGAACGCAACATCGAAGTGGCGGTTGAGCTTGTCGCCCATCGTGAGCAGCTCGCCGGCGGTGAAATCCCCGTACAGCGGGGCGTCCTGGGCAACGAAGCCGACACCGGGCAGTGTCCGATCTCCCGGTTCACCGCCGAGCACCCGGATCGTGCCCGCGGATGGTCGCGTCAGCCCGGTGGCGCAGTGCAACAGGGTCGACTTGCCCGCCCCGTTCGGGCCGACGAGGGCAACGATCGCCCCTTCCGGGATCGCAAAGCTGCAGTGGTCGAGCGCGAGCGTCCGCCGGTAACGCTTCGTCACGCCGTCGGCGACCAACGCGCCGCTCACGCCGAGTCCTTGACGTCGAGCAACCGGTGCAGCGTGGTGTCCACGACCGCCCTGATGTGCTCGGGCGACAGGCCGGCCGCTCCGGCCTGGTCCACCCAGGTCTCCAAGCGCTTGCGCAGCCCGTCGAGGGTTCCCGGTGGCGGCCCCGCCAGCGAGCCCACGACATAGGTGCCCAGCCCGTGCCGTCCCTCCACCAATTGCTCGTACTCGAGCTCGCGGTACGCCTTGAGCACCGTGTTCGGGTTGATGGCCAGCGCCGCTGCCACCTCGCGAACCGTCGGCAGCCGGTCACCCGGCTCCAGCCGACCCAGGCGCAGCGCCTGTCGCACCTGCTCGACGATCTGCAAGTAGGTCGGCACACCCGAAACGGAGCTGAGGTGAAACGCAAGCATCGACGTCGGAGTGTACTACAACACTACGACAAGACAAGGTTCCTACCAACACGCGACGCACGCGGTACCCAGCAGCGCCGACTGCCCGCTCCAGCGCGTCGACGTCCATGCCAATGCAGCGGTCTTCGTCGCGACCGATCGACGGCTCCAGCGCGGACCTCGCGCGGAGAGTCTCATCGGGTCATCTGGGCGGGAATCGTCGCAGGTGTCGAGACGGTTCCCGCCCAGATCATCGATTGCAACGATTCCCGCCCAGATGCGGTCTCTCGATTCGCTACCGCTGCTCAGACCGCTCGAACTTCGGCAAGCCGCTTGACTGCGTACTCGTCGTCCCAGCAGACGGCGGCTTCCCATGCGGCCGACGCTTGCGCGGCGATGTCGTGCGCGCCGTCGTCGAGACCGGCGGCGTTGTGGGGCAGCACCAGGTCGAGGTCGGGGACGTCGACGTGCGACTCGTCCCAGTCGACCAGCGCGACCCGATTCGCGGTCATGCGGACGTTGCCAAGGTTGTTGGGGTCGCCGTGGACGACGCATGTCTCACGTCCGATGAGCCGCGCCCACGCTGCTCGGCATCGAGCAACGCCCTCAGGCGGCATCGCCCCGAGGTCGATCTTCGTCCCGGTCTCGGCGTGCAGGAGGTCGGTCGACGATCGCCAGCCTGGGCGCTGCGCCCAGCCCTGCGTCAACCGATGCAGGTGGCGCAGCGTGTCGGCCACCCGACGCCAGTCGGCCTCCGTCTCGGGCGGTCCGCCCTCCAGATAGGTCATCACCACCAGACCGTCGGCGAACAGCCGGCCGTCCGTCGTCGGGATCGGCACCGGCACGGTCAGTCCTTCACGGTCGAGGTGTTGGAGGAGCTCGGTCTCCCACGCGAGATCAGCGACGCTCCTGGCACCGAGACGACCGACCGCGAACTGCCCGTTGACGCGCACGCTCCACACGTCGTTGGCGACTCCGCCAACGAGCGGTTCGATGCGAGCGACGTCTTCACCCCACTGTCCGAGTGCCTCCCATCCCACGGCCACATCTTCACGCAGTTCCGAGCATCGCTCGCAGGCGAGGCACGGTCATGAAGCGCTCGACACCTCTCGGCGGCGGAGAAACATCGCGTCGCCCCGCTCCTAAGTGCCGATCGCGAAGCACGAGATTGCCCGTCTGCGCACCGAACGCCCGCCTTGCAGCTAGCCGATAGCGACGCTGAGCATCGCGGGCCACAGTCATCGAACGCCCGCCGTCGGCCGTTCGCAGCGTTCGGAACCGCGCTCGGGCGCCGACCCTACGTAATCCAACGTGGAACACGTTGAGGGGTTTGCGCCGACGCTGGCGCGTCAGCCGACGCGATGTCGCGAGACTGGATGCTCGTCCCGGGAACGAGGAGGCCGCCGATGAGCGTCGAGGAGAACAAGCGGGTACTCGTTGAGTTCGACCTGCTACTGGGCGCGGACGACCTGACGCCGCTCGACCGGCTCTGCACGCCCGACATGGTGAACCATGCGATCAGCGCTGATCGACCGGCCGGGCTGTCGGGCACACGTGAGTTCCTTCAGACGATGGGCCGCCAGCAGATGACCCATGAGGGCTGGCGGGAACTGGTCGTGGTTGCCGACGGTGACTATGTCGTCCAGTACGGCGTCCGTCACGGACGCTGGCACGGCGGACGCTTCCTGGGCATCGAGGCAGCTCCTGGCGAATACAGCCGAGGCTTCGCCGCCATGTACCGGTTCGAAGGGCGCCGGATCGCGGAGCGCTGGGCGGTGCGAGATGACCTGACCATGCTTCGCCAGCTCGGCGCACTGCCCTCCTGACACAGATCTCCGGGCCGCTCGATCGACCCACCCACCCACAGTCCGATATCCGCACACCCGAACATCGCACCGCTGTGCCCTCAAAAAGCCGGGTCGATGGCGTTCGCGACCGCCCGAAGCTCCTATGTCAAGGTCCCGGTCTTGAGGCCTGTGTTCACGCTGCCCCGGGCGGTGGCTTCGAGATCGCGGATCATGCGCCGGTGGACGACGTCGGAGAGCCGGCGCTTGAGAACACGCATGGCTTCGGTTTTGGTGTGGCCGCGCTGGCGGGAGTGGTCGTAGAGCTCTCGGGCGCGTGGGTCACAGCGCAGCTGGGTGAGAGCCATGTGGTGGAGCACGCAGTTGACGCGGCGGTTGCCGTGCGGGTTGAAGCGGTGCCGCACTGGTTCACCGGCGCCTTCACCCGAAGAGCACGGCAGCGGCGCCGAGCCATTGAAGCGAGCGAACCCGCCTTCGGTGAAGCGTCGTGGGTCGCCGACTCGACAAGCAGCTCGGCGGCGCTACGTGAGGCAATGCCGCGCAGTTTGGCGAGCGTGGACCCGGTCGCCATGACCAACGCGGCGAGCTCGCGGGCGACGAGGCGCTCTTCACGATCCAGGGCGTCGATGCGTCCGGTCTGGTCGGCGAGGAATCGCAGCCGTAGCCGTGTCACCGCGTCGTGATACCCGCTGGTATCGAGCATCTGCAGGGCGTGCAGGAGTCGGCGCACCTCGCTGGTTCGTGGGAGCTGTTCGCGGAACTCGAGGGGCAGCTCCACGAGGAGGTGGTCGGCCTCGTTCAGCAGATGCGTCCGCGACTTCACCAACGACCTGCGAGCCTTGTGCCACAACAGGATCTGCTCATGCACTGGGTCCGGGCCACGGTCAGCGCCGGCCCGCTTGAACGCCGTCGGCAGGGACGGGTCAGCCAACGTCTCACGTGCGATACGAGTGGCATCCAGCACGTCGGACTTGCCTTGCTGGCGCCGCCGAGCCTGCTCGGCAGTGCGCGTCGGGCACACGTCGCGGACATCGACACCGCGCTCGATCAGGAACATCGCCGTGTGCCGACCGATCCCTGTCGCGTTCTCGATCCCGAACCGGCACACCGGCCCAAACGATTGGATCCACTCCCACATCGCCCGGTGACCAACCCCGGACACCTTGAAGTGCTTCGTGCCCAACACTCCGCCACGCTCGTCGAGCACCGTCACCGATACCGTCTTGCGGTGCGGATCGGCACCGGCGACATTGCCGCCTGCACGCCTCCGACCGGTCTCTGTTCGTCGCCTCATCAACGGCTCCTTCCATCAGCTCTACGCTTGTGAAGGGACCGGTCGACACATCCCCGTCGAGTGTGAACAACGCTCCTATCAAGCCAGGCCGGTCCCGTAGGGAAGAGCCGGGGGCGGCACTTCGGGCGCCAAGACCCCTCTGACGGTCAGATAATCGCTGAGCCAGCCCTCGGCTCCTCCCGAACCGTAGAGAGCACCGGAGCCCTCATCGGCACACTCCCATCACAACACGGGGATAATTCCGGCTCACGTCGGGACGCGGTAGGGGCGATAACCGGCGAAGTGCCCGGCGTGGATAAGACATACCGGCGCTACATCACGACGTCCTCGCGCCGGTCTGGGGCCGCTGCGAACGGCACGTCGGCGCCGAGCATCGAAACGCCGTCGAGTGTCCGTTCTTGCCGGGCGCGGTATGCGACGAGCGCTTGGTACACGGGGTCGCCTCGTCGTCAGGCGTCGACCGGCTGGGCGTCCCCGGCAGGCCCGGGTTCGGCGGTGTCGGCTTCGTCGCGCCAGGGCGCGTCGTCGTGTACCTCGGCGTCGGCGCTCGTGCCTTCGGCACTCAGGCGGGGGACCAGCCGGTCGAGCCACCGGGGCATCCACCAGTTCCGGGGGCCGAGCAGCTGCATCGTGGCCGGCACGAGCAGCATGCGGATCAGGGTGGCATCGAGCATCACCGCCACGGCCAGACCGAGTCCGAACATCTTGAGGACGCGATCGTTCTCGAGGACGAACGACCCGAAGACCACCACCATGATGGCGGCGGCCGCGGTGATCACCCGGGCCGTGGCCGCCACGCCGTCGGCCACCGACTCGACGGCGTCGTTGGACGAGACGTACTCCTCGCGCACCCGGGACAGCAGGAACACCTCGTAGTCCATCGACAGGCCGAAGACGATGGCGAAGAGGATCATCGGGATGAATGGCTCAATGGGAGCGCCCGCGATGCCGAGCAGGTCTCCGCCCCAGCCCCACTGGAACACGGCAACGACCACGCCGTAGGTCGCGGTCATCGCGAGCACGTTCATGATCACTGCCTTGAGCGGCACGAGCAGCGAGCGGAACGTCATCAGCAGCAGCACGAACGACAGGCCGAGCACCACCCCGAAGAAGACGAGGACCCGGCGGCCGAGGAAGTTGGTGAGGTCGATGTTGGCCGCGGCGGTGCCGGTGATCCGGACCTCGAGGTCGGTTCCGGTGACCGCCTCCGGGATGACGTCGTCACGCAGCCGGGTGACGAGATCGCTGGTGGCCTCGGTCTGAGGGGCGGTGGTGGGGATCAGGGTCATGAGGAATACTTCTGGGTCCGTCGGGTCGTTTGGGAGTGGCTCGGTGACGGCGGCGACGCCTGGGGTCCCGGTCAGCGCCCGCTGCAGCGCCTGCGCCGCCTCCGCCGAGTTGCCAGCGTCGGCGCCAGCGCCAGCGCCGGCACCGGGGACCATGGTGATCAGGAAGGGACCGTTGAAACCGTCGCCGAAGCCTTCGGCCAGCAGGTCGTACGCCTGGCGGGTGTAGGTGCCCTCCGGGTGGTTGCTCTCGTCGGCGACGCCGAGTCGCAGGCCGAGGTGGGGGACGCCAGGATCAACAGGACGCCGGTCGCGACAGCGAGCCACCGCCACGGGTTCCGTTGGATCGTGCGACTCCATCGGTAGGCGGCGGTGTCTCGCACGAGCTTGGCCCGGTGCCGTGGCACCTGCTGGCGCAGAGGACGCACGGCGAAGCTCACCAGCAGTGTCGCCGCGGCGAGGATGGCGCCACCCGCGGCGAGGGGCGCGAAGCCGATCCCGGCGCCGAGCAAGGCGACGGCGACGAAGCCGGCGGCGACGAGACCACGCCACCGGGTGACCTCGATCCGCTCCATGGCCAACGCGAGCAGGGCCGGCACGAGGGTGAGGGAACTGATCATCGTCAACAGCACGGTCACTGACGCTCCCAGCCCCACGCCGGCCACAAGCGGGATGCCCATCAGCAACATGCCCAGCAGCGAGATCACCACGGTGATCCCGGCGAAGATCACCGCCCGTCCGGCGGTGTCCATCGCCGCCAGCGTCGCGGCCCGCGGTGACATCCCGGCGCGTGTCCCCTCGCGGTAGCGGGTGACGATGAACAGGGCGTAGTCGATGCCCACCCCGAGACCGATCATGACCCCCACGCTCAGTGTGAAGTCGGGGATCGGGTAGATGTTGCTGAGCAGCAGTGTCGCGCCGATGCCGGCTCCGACGCCGCCCAGCGCGACCGCGACCGGCAGGCTCATGGCGAGGACCGACCCGAAGGCGACAATCAGGACGACGATGGCGAACGCCAAGCCGATCAGCTCCGACCCGGGCGGCTCGTAGGGGGCGAGCGCCGCGCCGCCGGGGAGCACCTCGAGTCCGTCGATCGCGGGCGCGTGCGCGGCGATCGCTTCTCCGATGAGCGCCGACTCGGTCAGGTCGATGTCGGCCGCCAGGTTGACCTGGGCGTAGGCGAGCTCGTCGGCTAATGGTCCCTGTCGGGCGATCTGACCCTCACCCTGCTCGGAGTAGGGCGAGATGACCGTGGCGCCGGGATGCTCGGGGACGCCGTCGTCGTCGGGGAACCCGGCGTCGACCAGCGCGAACAGCTCCTCCATCGTCGCCGTGACGTCGGGGTCGGTAACGCCTTGGTCGGCCCGGAAGACGATTGTGCCCGATTGGGCTCCGGCCCCGAGCGCGGGGAAGTGCTCGTCGAGCACGGCGAAGCCGTCCGCGCTGTCGGAGTCGGGGATGTCGAGGACCGCGTCGAAAGCCGGACCGATGGCCCCCGCAGCACCCAAGACGGTGGCCAGGCCCAGCAACCACACGCCGACCGCGGCGATCCGATGATCGAAGCACCAGCCCCCGACGCGGCTCAGCGTCGTGGCCTCGCTGCGGACAGGCCCACGCTTGGTGGGATTCGGCCTCGTCGTTGCACGCATGCCGACATCGTCATCACGCCTGACCCACGACACATCGGGTGTCCGGTCATTGTGAACTGACCGAAAGGACGATGTCGGCCTCGTGCTTTCGGCGGTTACGCCGGTCGCTCGGCGCATTTACGCTTGCATCGTGATGCCAGCCACGGCGCGCTCGCTGTGGGCCGAGCCGCGGGTTCCCAATGCGCCGACTCGGCTGTGGTGGGATTGGGTCCTCGTCGCCGCGGTGGTGGTGGTGGCGACGATCGAGACGGTCGCCCGAGAGGATGTGGTGTGGCGACCCGTCAACCTCATCCTGATGCTCGCCGTGGCGCCCATGCTGCTCTGGCGGCGCACGCACCCGCTCGCGATGGTCGCAATTGCGTTCTCGTTGCTCGCCGTCGTCGAGTTCGCAGCACTCGTGACGGGCGTGACGTGGGACGGGCCGAATCCCACGGGCGTGGTCGTCCTGCTGTTTCCCTACGCGCTGTTCCGATGGGGCTCGGGTCGCGAGGCCACGATCGGATTGGCGTTCGTGCTGGCTCCGGTCGTGCTCGGCGCCGCCAGCGCCCCTGTGGGCGAGGTGTTGGGCGGAGCCCTGATCCTGCTGTTCGCCGCAGCGCTCGGCGCCGCGTTCCGGTACCGGAGCAGCGCCCGGCTGGGCGGGCGGGACCAGGCCAAGCTCCGCGAGCGGGAGCAGCTGGCGCGCGAGCTGCACGACACCGTCGCTCACCACGTGTCGGCCATCGCCATCCAGGCCCAAGCCGGGCGGACCGTCGCCGAGTCCCGTCCCGAGGCCGTGCTCGACGCCCTCGCCGTCGTCGAGAAGGAGGCGTCGCGCGCACTGACCGAGATGCGCACCATCGTCGGCGCCCTTCGCCGGGGCGAGCAAACCGACCTCAGCCCACAACCCGGTGTCGCCGACATCGAGCGACTCGCCAAGAGCATCGGGAATCCGCCCCATGTCGACGTCACCCTGACCGGCGACCTCGACGAGCTGCCTCCGTCGGCCGACGCGGCGCTGTACCGCCTCGCCCAGGAGTCGGTCACGAACGCGCTCCGCCACGCCCGCCACGCCACCCTCGTCCATGTCGTCGTCAGCGGCCACGACGACAGCGTGCGGCTCACCGTCTGGGACGACGGCGACGCCCGGCCAACCGACACCGGCTCGTTCTCGGGCTTCGGGCTGCTCGGCATGGCCGAGCGGGCCAGACTCCTCGGCGGTGCCTTCCAGGCCGGTCCGAACCGCGACGGGGCTGGACCGTGTATGCCGAGCTGCCCAAGAGCGGTAAGAGTGCATGACCATCCGCGTGCTCGTCGCAGACGATCAGGACCTCGTCCGCACCGGGCTCAAGATGATCCTCGACGCCCAGCCCGACATCGACGTGGTCGGCGAGGCTGCGGACGGCCGCCACGCGGTGGCGCTCGCTCGCCAGCTACGCCCCGACGTGTGCCTGTTCGACATCCGGATGCCCGCCCTGGACGGCATCGAGGCCACCCGACAACTCGCCGGACCCGACATCGACGACCCGCTCGCGATCGTGGTCGTCACAACGTTCGACCTCGACGAGTACGTACACGGCGCCCTCAAGGCCGGCGCCCGGGGCTTCCTGCTCAAAGACGCCGGACCCGAGCTGCTGGTCCAGGCGATCCGCGCCGCCGCCGACGGCGACGCCCTCATCGCCCCGAGCGTGACGGCCCGACTCCTCGCCACGTTCTCCTCTCCCCGCGCGGGAACTCCACCGGCTCAGCCCATGGATCCGCTCACCGAGCGCGAAGAACAGGTGCTCGTGACGGTGGCCCGCGGCCGAACCAACGCCGAGATCGCCGACGAGCTGCACATCAGCCTCAGCACCGTCAAGGCGCACCTCGCAAGCCTGATGACCAAGGTCGGTGCCCGGAACCGCGTCGAGCTCGCCATGTGGGCCTACGAAACCGACCGCATCAAAAGCTGACCGATCCCGCGGATCGCCGCTCGGCGGGCGACATTTGCACTCGAGCGGCGCCCGACCGACGCGGTCACATCGGCAAAGGTGCGTGCCCGACAAATCCCGCCCGGTCGCGGCTCGCCCCGCGTGATCTACCGGCGGACCTCCGGTCATCTTGAGGGACCCCTGACGCCGATCGCGCTAACGATCGAGAGCGCTCACCTCGGCCCGCTGAGCCCGCACTGCGTCGGGAGCCAGAGGAAGCGGCTCACTCGAACGGGCTGTTCGCACACCGAATCACGCGACCGAACGCCGCCAAGGGCGCCAAGCCAACACGCACCGATCGGCAAGAGTGGGCGGGCCTCTCTGGCGCTTGACGGCGGGCGGGCCCACGATTTCGGACTCTGTCGAGGCGAGCCTCAGGTGGGATGGCCGCGGTCGCGGATCCAGGTGGCGATTGCGGTGCCGATCTCGTCGGGGCTGTCCTCTTGGAGGAAGTGGTTGCCGGCGACGGTGACCTCACGTTGGTTCGGCCAGCGGCGGCAGAACTCGAGCTGGGCCCCGGTGAGGATCGCACCCGGGTCGGCGACGATCAGCAGCTTGGGGACGTCGCTGGTGGCGAGCCAGTCGGCGTAGGCGGCAACGATCTCGGTGACGTCGGCCGGCTCGCCGTCAAGGGGGATCTGTCGGGGCCAGGTCAGGGTCGGTCGACGCGACTCGCCCGGCTCGGTGAACGGCCGACGGTACACGGCCATCTCCTCCGCGCCCAACGCACGGATCACCGACGCCGGCAACACTGCTTCGACGAACAAGTTCTTGTCGAGCACCATCTCCTCGCCGGCCGGCGACCGAAAGCCCTCGAAGATCGATCGGGCCCGCTCGGGCCACTCGTCCCAGCGCAACGGCCGCACGATCGCCTCCATGTAGGCGATGCCAGCGACCGCTTCACGGTGCCGGTTGGCCCAGTCGAATCCGAGCGCCGACCCCTAGTCGTGGATCACCAGCGTGACCTCATCGTTGACACCGAGCGCGTCGAGGAGACCGTCGAGAAAGCGGCGGTGCTCGACGACGGTGTAGGAGGAGGCGTCGGAGTCGGGCAGCTTCCCGGAGTCCCCCATCCCGACAAGGTCGGGCAGGATGCACCGGCCCAACGGGGCGAGGTGAGGAACGATGTTGCGCCACAGAAATGACGAGGTCGGGTTGCCGTGCAAGAACACGATCGGGTGACCCGTACCGATGTCGGCGTATGCCATCGGCACATTGTCAATGTCGAGGGACTGCTTGTCGTACGGAAACATCGCATCGGTTGGCACAACACCTCCCCACGGTGATCGACGACCATCCTCACACGGACGGCACCGTGCGCCGAGACCAGACATCGTCGTCGTGCCACGGCCACGCCTTGACCTGGACGAGGCGCACACAGACGCCACGCCCGAACGACGAGCCGACGCCACCGCGAAATCGCACCGATCGAAGTATCTGTGCACTCAGCGGCGGACCGGGACGGCGATGCGTTGGAGGTCCTCCGCGAGGACGACGTCGTGGAACGCCTCACCCGCCTCGTCGGCGAAGACCCGCACGTCTGGGTATCGATTGGAGAAGTGGCTGAGCACGAGACGCCGGGCTCCGGCCTGTGCCGCCAGGCGACCGGCTTGTCGGGCCGTGAGATGCCCGTACTTGGCAGCCAAGTGCTCCTCGGTCGACAGGAACGTTGCCTCGCACACCATCAAGTCGGCGCCGGCGGCCAGTTCGAGTGCCGCGTCACACCACGCGGTGTCCATCACGAACGCGAACGACTGACCGGGTCGATGTTCGCTGACCTCCTCGACGCTGACCGTACGACCGTCCACCTCGAGCTGTCCCGCGGCCTGCAGGCGACCGATGTCCGCGCCGGCGATCCCGAACGCGCCCAGCCGCTCGGGCAGCATGCGGCGGCCGTCGGGCTCGTCGAGCCGCCAGCCGAGCGTGTCGATACGGTGCTTCAGCCGGGCGCATCGCAGCGTGAACTTGTCGTCGCTGTGAACGATGCCGGGCTCGGCGACGGGACGCCGCATCGACCTCGACGTGTTCTTGGCCCGCCGACGCGTAGCGCAGCCGACGGAAGAACTGCTCGCCGCTCGCTGGGTAGTGAATCGGTACCGGTAGCTGACCGTGGTCGAGGGCCAAGCGCATGATCACCCCGGGCAGGCCGAGACAATGGTCGCCGTGGAAGTGTGAGATGCACACCCGGGTGGTCACCGCCGGTGAGACCCCGGCGAGTGTGAACTGGCGTTGGGTTCCCTCACCCGGGTCGAACAGGATCCCTTCACCATCCCAGCGCAGTAGATAGCCGTTGTGATTCCGGTACCGCGTCGGTGCCTGACTTGCCGTCCCCAGCACAACGAGTTCGCGTGCAGCCACATCCTTTGTCTACCGCGACCGCCGTCGAGGCAGGCCGTGTCGCCCACATCGCCAACACCGAACGCCAGCCGACGTCCGGCGACAACACGGACAGAACGGCATCACGTCGGTGGCCCAGCCGTAACTTCCGGGACCGGTCAGTAGCGGACGGGGCAGGATGTCGCCGTCGGTGTCGGTGGGCGTCGACGCAATCTCATCCGCTTCGGCTCGACGCCGTGGAGCTCGGGTCGTCGAGCGGCGGGTCGAGTCCAGAGTCGACGAGATCGACGCCTTCAACGCCGCCACGCGTGCGCCTACCCTCCCGTCGTGAGCGACCGCTGGACCGCCGCCGACCTTGGCGACCGTGGCGGGCGGACCGCCGTCGTCACGGGAGCCAACAGCGGAATCGGGCTAGTCAGCGCTCGGGAGTTGGCCCGGGTCGGCGCCCATGTCGTTCTCGCCGTGCGCGATCAGGAGCGGGGTCAGACGGCCACAGAGTCGATCACCGGGTCAACGGAGGTCCGCCGTCTCGACCTTGCCGACCTCGCATCGGTGCGGGCCTTCGCCGAGGCGTGGGACGCCGGATCTCGCTGTACTTGGTGGCAGGCGTACACCCGGCGACACGACCGCCGGCGGCCGGTGGGGGCGCGGAATGGCTACGGTCGAGGGGGGTGGCCGTCGGGTTGGGATAGCCACGACCAAGGAGATGGCGATGACTGACTCCGCCGGGACCGCGTCGCTCGAGGCCAACCTCCGCCTCGGGAACGGGTTGAAGGAGCACGACCGTGAACGGGTCCTGCGCCGGCTCACTGGCCTCGATGCGCGGCTGCGTTCATTGCGAGCCGATGCCGTCGACCTGCACTTGACCGTCAAGGCGCGCGAGACGCGGAGCCAACGTACGACGCTGGAGGTCACCATCGCCAACTGGCCGCGCCTCGTCGCCACGTCGCAGCGCGCCGGACTCGACGAAGCCCTCGCCGAGGTGAGCGGCGACCTGGTCCGACAGCTCACCGACGCCAAGTCACGACGAGAACCGGCCCACCGCCACCACCACGACCCCGGCTCCACCCGCTGACGGTCCGGGCGCAAGGTTCGCCGAGCCCGACACCGGGGATTGACCTCGGATCCAATCGATGAGGGTGTCCCCGATCAGCGTGTACGAGTCCTCGCCGCACTTAACTCCGCGTCCGAACGACGGCGGGGCGTGCCGGAAGGACGCGCACCGAACGAATCAGGCACGTAGGCCGCGGGTCTTCGCCAGATCGCGGTCAAGTGTCGAGGGTTGACGAGGCGGTCGAAGTCCGACGGGTCGAACGCCTCGGGGTCGAACTGACCGCCGACCCATTCGAGCATCGATTCGTGCTCGTCGTGGTCAGGGTCTCCGATCGCCTCCAAGAACTCCGCGTACCCCCAGGTTCCCCCGCAGTCCTCGGGCGGACACGCCCGCCGCCCACCGACACACGCGGGGTAGCGCCCGCCAGGAGCCGCGGTGAACACCTTCTCGACGACGATCTTGTGGCGCCAGTAGTCACCGAAGTCGTACACGTAGATGAACGACGAGCCTTGCTCGGCGACGCTGTTCAACCGGGTACGCCGCTCGTCCTGGTGGCCCGTCGTGGCGCTCGTTCGTCACCTCGGTGACCGTGGCGGCATGGCATCGGCCCCGAGACTTGCGGCCTGCGAATCCTGCAGACTGGACCGGTGAATGGTTGGGCATCGGTTGATGTCCTGCATCGCTCGACGATGCATGGCGAGCCGCCGGCCTTCGGGGACCGGCTGTTGGCGTTCCGGCCGTTGGATCCGACGAACCGGCCGGCGCCGTTGAAGACGTATCCGGGCGTCGAGACGGTTCCGTTGCCTGGCGAGCTGCGACCGTCGTCGTTGCCGGCGGTCGAGGTGCTGTCGGGCCACCACGCTGAGCCTGGTCGGCTCGACGACGGTTTGCTGGGCACGCTGCTGTTCTTGGCGGCTGGTGTCACCCGGGTCGCCCGCACGGTCGACGGTGATCCGATCTGGTTCCGGGCGGCGATGTCAGCGGGCAACCTTCATCCAGTGGAGGTGTATGTCGTGGATGACGACGTGCATCATTACCACCCTCTCGTCCACGGCTTGGTCCCGCTGCGCCGAGGTGTGCACGTGTGCGACGACGTGACCGTGGTGCTCACGGGGATCCCGTTCCGGACCTGTTGGAAGTACGGAGAGCGGGGCTGGCGGCACCTGTGGTGGGACGCCGGCGCGCTGCTGGCCAATCTGCTGGCGGCCGCCGATGCCCATGGTGTGCCCGTCCAGATCATGACCGGGTTCCCGGACGCGGCGGTGGCTGCGCTGGTCGGCATCGATGGCGTCGATGAGGTGCCCCTCGCCGTGGTCCGCCTGGGCGGTGGCGAGTTGCGCCTGCCTGCGCCCGATGCGCTGGAGTCCGTCGCCGTGCGAGCCGATCCGGTGGCCCGTCGCGTGTTGCGCTTCCCGCTCGTCGTCGACGCGCACACGGAGACCGCGCTCGACGGGGACGCCGTCGCCGGCTGGAAGCAGGCCGCTCTGGCCGTCTCCGAGCCGGCACCGGCGACGGTCGATCCTCCTGCCGACACCGACCCCGACGACCGGGTCGAGAACGTCATCTTGCGACGGGGCTCCACCCGGCTGTTCCGCCGCCAGCGCGCCCCGTCGCCGCTGCTGGAGTGGGGTCTGGCCGCGGCCGGTCGAGCCGTGCCCCTCGACGTGACGCCGGCAGGCACATTGCTCGAGCACCTCGTCAGCGTGCACGACGTCGCCGACGCCGAACCGGGCGGATATCGCTACACCCCCGCCGGAGGATTCGAGGGCCGCACCCACAGCGACGATCCCCGCGCCGCCGGTACCCGCCTCTGCCTTGACCAGCCGTTGGGCGGCGACTCCGCGTACACCGTGTTCCACGCCGCAGCCCTGGGCCCGGTGCTCGACACGCTCGGCGGCCGCGGCTATCGAGCCGCCCACCTCGAAGCGGGCATCGCCGCCGGGCGACTGGCCCTCAACGCGGTCGCGCTCGGTCACGGAGCCACCGGGCTGACCTTCTACGACGGCCTCGTGTCCCGGTACTTCCACACCGAAGCAGCACCGCTGCTCGCCACCGCCGTGGGGATCCCCCAGACCAGGCCGGCGCCAAGCGGGACACCCGGCCACCCCTCCGAGCTGGCGGGCTACGGCCGAGTCATGGCCCGCCTCGCCGCCGGACTCCGCCGCTCATAAGGCCCCTGACCAGCCACTCGAAACCTGAGACCTGTCGACGATCGAACGGCGCCTTCCTGACGACGCGTCCCGCCGCGATACACGTATCGGGCCAGCCACACACGACGGCCGAATCACTCCAACGCGCGTAGCACCTCGGCGAGGTCTTCGATCACCGCACGGAGATAGCGAGCATCAGGGCCTTCGTCGGCCCGACCTCGCAGTTCCCGACCGATGACCAAGATCAGCTCCCGGTACGTGTCGGCCCGATCAGGATCGGTGGCACGCACTTGGAGGGCCGCGGGCACCGCGTCGCGGGTCAACGTGGCGAGAATCGTGACCGCTTCGCGAGCCGTGAACTCGCGGCGCAGCACCTTCGATGCGGTCTGGATGACCTGTTCCACCGCGACCCGCACACCCCGACACTACGAGGCAGCGGCGGGCGCACCGACGAGCGCGACGCGCCGAGTTCGTCGTGCCGGCAATCAGGAGCACCTGGTCCGGCGATCGTTCCATGACGCCACGGTGCGGCGCCCACCCATCAGCAGCGCGTCCCGCGTCGCGGATCTTCGAGCGATCGAGTCTCGTACGATCGAGGTGTGGCCCACGCTTCGCCTTCGCCAACACCAAACCCCGACGCGATGAAGTTCACGTTGGACACCACGCTCCCGGCGACGCTCAACGTGACCAGCGCAGACGACGCAGCCGGTCACCGATTCGCGGAGGCGGTGTTCGCAGCGGAAGGCGTCGCCGCAATCTATGGAGTGAACGACTTCATCACCGTGACCCGCCAACCCGGCTTCGACTGGGATCCGATCATCGCGGCAGTCATCGCAGCCGCCGAAAGCGACCTGTAGCGCCCGATCCCGCGCAGTCCGGCGTCCAGCCCCGTAGCCGCGAGAGCGATGACGGACCCTTGGCCGCGGTTGTCAACCGATGCCCCCACCGCCGGCGTGCTGACGGTAGAGCGCGTTGGGCCGCTTTCGCCACGACGTCGAAATCGTGGACCTGATACAGATCAGACGGATTCGGCGCACGTTCGCCCGTGGAGTTGGCGTGCATTGACTCCTAACGGTTGTCCGGTCGACGTTGGGTCAGATCGCGCTGTTCGCATGTCTGGGAGGTCACCTCGACGTGGCGCTCCGCGAGACCGGCTGGCTCGGTTCGTCGGATCTCAGATCCTTCGCCCACCGCTGGGACCACGTATCGAGTGGTCGGAGGGCGCGACCGAGTGAGACGCCGTGGTGGGTGAGCAGATAATTGCCGGCACTGTCTTGCGTGATTAGCCCGGAAGCCGCCAGTTCGCTCAGGCGATCGTAGAGAACGCTCGAAGACATGCCGTCGCAACGGGCGCGTAGGGCACGGGCGCCGATCGGACTGTGGCGGAGTTCCCAGAGGATCCTGAGAGCCCATCGCCGCCCGAGCAGATCCATGGCGGCCATCAACGGTCGACCAGTGGTTGAGCCACGGACTGGCTGTCCCGGCAATGGAGCGGCCTTCTGGGCCATCGCGCGTTACCCTCCTTGCGTTTCGGATATCGAAACAGTACCGTCGACACGCCGTTTCGGATTCAGAAACCCCAGGAGGCTCAATGTCCCGCATCGCGCCCGTCGCACCCCCGTACGAACTCGACGTCGCCACCCTCCTCGAATCGATGATGCCCGCCGGTGCGCCCCCGATCCTGCTGTTCCGCACCTTTGTCCACAACATGCCGATGGCAGCTGCGATGCGCGAATGGGGCGGCTACGAACTCAGCAGACGGCTCTCCCTGACGATCGCGCGATCGCGAGTTGCTAATCGACCGGACGTGCGCCCGTTGCGGCTGTGAATACGAATGGGGTGTCCACGTCGCCTTCTTTGCCGAACGGGTTGGGCTCACCGCCGCCCAGATCACTTCGCTCGCCCACGGCGAACCAAGCGATCCGTGCTGGGTCGACCAACGCGATCGATTCCTCATCCGAGCAGCCGACGAACTCCACGAACAATCCGACATCGACGACGAGCTTTGGGACGAGCTGCACTCCGAGTTCACGGACACCGAACTCCTCGACCTCATGATGCTGTGTGGCTGGTACCACGCCATCAGCTTCACCGCGAACGGTTCGCGGGTCACCCTCGAACCTGGCGCACCCCGATTCGCCGAGGTCGCGATCCGGCAAGCCTGAACTGGACGCGTGCCCTCACCCCGACAGCCTCTCATCGCTCTCGCAGTATTCCCCGCCGGCGCGAAAGCGCGGCGTGAGTGCCCGCGACCGCCGGCACTCATGCGCCGCCCGACGGCCCCGGTCAGGGCACCGCTTCGCGTATCCGAGAACGGCGCTCGATAACGACGCCCCGCGGTGTCCTCAATCGCCGGCTCACCGACGCGTATCATTGATTGGCCCATTTCACTGGACGATGCGCTTGGTCTTCGTGGAGTGGTATCCCTGGTGGACGTGGTATGACGGTGCCTGATTCACCGTCGAGGGGAGGCGTTATGAGCTGGACGATGGAGGGTGAGTTCTTCGAGAACTGCTCGTGCGACGCGATCTGCCCGTGCACGTGGTCGAACATGGCCCGCCCCGCAACATACGAGGACTGCCGATTCGCGCTCGCCTTCCAGGTGCAGCGAGGCGACATCGAGGGCACGGACGTGTCGGGCCGCACCTTTGTACTGGTCGCCCAGACCCCCCGGCTGATGCCCGAGGGGAACTGGAAGCTCGGGGTCCTCATCGACGACGGGGCCAGCGAGGAGCAGGTGGGCGCACTCGGTCGGGTGCTCGGGGGCGAGTTGGGTGGCCCGCCGGCGGCGGTTGCGCCGTTCCTGGGCGAGTTCCTCGGCGTCGAGCAGCTGCCGATCACCATCACCAACGACGGTCGCCGGCACCACGTCCAGGCGGGCCAAGCCATTGACTACTCCGGCGAGCGGATGCTCACCCCCGACGGTGACGCGGTGTCGCTCACCAACATCGTCGTGCACCCGGCCGGCCCCACCCTCGGCCTCGCGCCGGTGGACCGCGTCAATAACAACGCGTTCGGCATCGATTGGAGCGGCGAGGGCCGCAGCGGGTTCGCCAACAGGTTCGCCTGGTCGGCCTGATGGCTGACGTGGCGGAGGCGGTACGTCCGCTCCCGCGGCGAGCGCGACTGCCGGCGTCGGGCGTCGTGTTGGTCGCGCTCGCGGCCCTGGCGTGGGCGGGAACCATCTCATGGGCGAATAGCCGCGACATGTCCGCCATGCCGGGCACGATGGGCCTCGGGCTGGGCGAGTTCGTGGCCATGTGGGCCTTGATGATGACGGCAATGATGCTGCCGTCGGTGTGGCCGTTCGTCGCCGTGTACGAGCGCACCATCCGAGTTCGCCGCGTCTCCCGCCTCGGTGCGCTGGCTGGCGGCTATCTGCTGGCCTGGGCGCTTGTCGGCGTCGCTGCATTCGGCGTGGCATGGGTGTTCGGGGAGCTGGCGGCCGATCGTCCCGGCCTGGCCCGTGTGGTGGCGGTGGCGGCGTTCGCCGCTCTCGGCGTCTACCAGCTGACGCCGCTCAAGTTCCGCTGCCTCAGCCACTGCCGTTCCCCGCTCGCCCACCTTTTGCACTACACGTCGTTCAAGGGACCGCTCCGCGACCTCCGAGCGGGCATCGAACACGGCCTGTACTGCCTCGGGTGCTGCTGGGCCCTGATGCTCGTGCTCGTCGCCTTCGGCGTGACGAACCTGGCCGCCATGATCGGCGTCGCCGTCATCATCGCCGTCGAGAAGGTGTGGCGCTTCGGTGAGGCTTTCGCCCGCCTGGTCGGGGTGAGCGCGTTGGTGTACGCCGTCTTGGTCGGCATCGAGCCATCGCTGGCTCCCGGGCTTGACCCCACCGTGGTGATGAACGACGAGATGGAAATGGACGACGACATGGAACCGCCCGTGACGGTCGTAGACGACCCGATGGGCATGCAGCCGTCGGTCGGCTCGTAGCTGCCAGTTCCTCATCCGCCAACGGCGCCCCGTACCGCTCGGACGCGGCGGGCACTCCGAACGTCGGCAGGCGCGGTTCGGTCGGCGACGGGTCTCCTCAAGCCTGCGGTGTAACGGCAGATGTGGGCGGTGGCATTCGCGGCGAACTGATCAGCTTCGTCCGCGCCCAGCCGACGTTCGGCACTCGTGTGTGGGCGACGGCTGATCGCGACCATGTAGGCCAAGTCCCTACCGGCGGCCTTGATCGCCGCTGGGTCCCATGCGGCTACGCCGCCCGGGCGTGCTAGCACCCTTGCCCGATTTTGGCGCGGCGAGTTCGATAGGGGTGATGGGAGGCGGTCGGTGGGCATGACTAAGGGGTCTGGTGAGGCCTCGTCGTGGGGCGGCCTTTTCCTGTGTGCCCGGGCCGAGTGGCGAGCGCGATGGCCTTCGTTGGTTGTGCTGATCGGTGTCGTCGCGGTGACGGTCGCCGCGGTCGTCGCCCTGCTCACGGCTGCCGGGCGGGCCGAGACCGCGTTCGAACGCCTGCGTTCCGCGACGCGGGCATCCGACGCGATCGTGGTCGAACCCTCCGACAGGCCGACCGACGTTCCCATTGCGGCAGTAGCGGCGGTGGACGGCGTGGAGGGCGCGACGGCACAGGCCGAGCTCTTCGTACGCCCGGCGGGTTCCGACTTGTTCCCCAACTACAACCTTTGGGCGGGTGCGCCACTGCAGGCGCCGACCGCCGACAGCGTGGACACGCCTTTGATCACCGAAGGTCGCGCCGTCGATCCGAGTCGGACCGACGAGGTAGTGGTGAGCGAGAAACTCGCGGCCAAGCTTGGTATCGGGGTCGGCGACCGCGTGATGTTGGAGTCGATGACCTCGGACTGGGTCGATCTCGCATTCGAGGGGGGCGACCCTGGTCCGCCCGACGGTCCGAACGTGCCGGTCCGGGTCGTTGGCCTGTCGCGCACGCCGGGGGACTTCGGTCGAATGGAGGGCTTCCTCCTGCTGAGTCCGGCGTTCGTGGAGCGATACGGTGATCAGCTCCGGGTGTACGTCGGCGTACACGCTCGGCTGTCGGACGACGCGCTGCGACAAGCTCAAAACGGCAGGCTTCCCGGGTTCGCAGAGAACCTCGAGGTCGGACCTTCCCCGTTTGGCGACGTGGACGCGACCGACGGCGGTCTCGGCACGATCGCGACGGCGCTTCGACTTGTAGCTCTCGTGGCCGCGCTGGCGGGCGCGGTCGTCACCGCCCTGACGTTGGCGCGGCTCACACGTGTCGCGCTGCGCGACCGCCAGACGCTGGCGGCGCTCGGTTGGACGACCCGCGATTTCGTGGGGGCCGCGGTTCTGATGTTCGCGTCCGTGGTTGCTGGTCGGGGTCGGTCTCGGGCTTCTCGTCGGTGTGCTCCAGTCGGGTCAGGCGATGGTCGGCCTTGCCCGCCGGATCGATCCGGCGCCGGGATCGGCAGTTGCCGACGTCGGTGTCGTCGTCGGCTCGGCCGTGGTCGCCGTCGTGGTCGGGTTGGTGATGGTGATTGTCGCGGCGCGCCGCGGCGCTGCGGTGGCCAAGCGAAGTACGCGCTCGCTGCCTGGTCCGGTCCGAGTGCGCCGTCCCTTGTCGATGGTTCTGGGCGTTTGGCACGCGCTGTTCGGCGAGCCGGCCCGCGGGGGCCGGACGAGTCGGAGCGCGATCGTGGTAACTGCGGTCGGTCTCGCCGGGGTCGTGGCGGCGCTGATGCTGAGCGCATCGATCTCGCGGCTGCAGACCGACGGGTCGCTGAACGGCCACGGCGAAGGGCGCGGCATCGACAGCGGGGAGTCGGTCGAGGTGTACGACCGAGCCATACCGCGGTTGGAGCAGGATGACCGGGTCGAAATGCTGGCCGGCATCCATGTCACCTTCGGCATTTCGAGCGATCGCGCCGACGAGTTGACGGCTCTCGCGTACGACATCAAGCGCGGCGACTTGGAGGCAGCGATCCTGCAGGGACGAATCGCCCAACAACCCAACGAGGTCGCCGTGGGACCTACGACGCTCGATCGACTCGGGAAGGAGGTTGGCGAAATGGTCGAGCTGCGCGGCGAACACGGCACGGCCGACTATCGCATCGTCGGCGTGACGCTGTTCCCCGAGGGCGACTTCGCGCATGACGAGGGCGTCGCACTCACAGTCGGCGGTGCCGACCGAATCATCGGCAATACACATGACGACGCGGCGCTGCACTCCGTTCTGTTCGAATGGGCCGATGACATCGACGCCCAGGGCGCAGAGGAACAACTCGCGGCGGACGGGCTGCGGGTCCTCAACAACGAGGACGCCCTGCTACCGGCCTCAGTCAGCAACCTCGGTCAGGTCGAGGCGTTACCACGATTTCTCGCAGCGCTGCTCGTCCTGCTCTCCGTTGTGACGATCGGACACGCACTGTCGGTGTCTGTGACGCTTCGCCGCGCCGAGATGGGAACACTTCGAGCACTCGGTATGACAGCCCGGGCGGGCGCCTGCATCGTCGCGACTCAGGCGCTGTGCATCGTTGCCCTTGCAGTGGCAATCGGTCTTCCCGTGGGACTCGCGACGGGCACACAGGTCTGGACCCCACTCGCCACTCGAGCTCACGTCGTCGTGCGCGCAGTCTCACCCGGATCGCTAATCGCAGGTTATGTCCTCGTCGTCGTGGTCGCGTCGGCTGCCCTGACCGTGCTCCCAGCGTGGCGTACATTCCGCCTGCGGCCAGCCGAAGCCCTCCGCACCGGGTAGCGCATCTTCGGCACGACCGAGCCGAGTAGCAGGGCGAACCGCCTGAACTCTGCGTCAGCACCGAATTCCCAGTGAGGAGCGCCGAAGTAACTCACAGTCCGACAATTCCATCGGATCTCGTTGGGCATCCGGTTGTCAGAGCCGCGGTTGTCAGGAAGTACTGAGGCCATGTATCGCTAGGGGCCGCTGGCGAGAGGCCGATCACTCGTCCCGGGCCCACTTAGGCGGGTTTGATGTTCTGATTGCCTCTGAAGCGGTTGGTCGGGTCCCACTGTGCTTTGAGGGAGGCGAGACGCTGGTACTTGTCGTCGCCGTAGGCGGCGCGGACTCGGTCCTCGCCTTCGTCACCGATGAAGTTGAGGTAGACGCCGCCGTTGGTGTAGCGGGCGACGTCGCGTCGGAACGAACGGGCCCACTCGATGTTCTTCTCAGTGTCGGCGGGGTCCTCCCACAACGCGAAGGGGTGGGTGATCCACGACACCGTGCGCTTGGTCATCGGGGTGGCGTCCTCCCCGACCCGCGCGATCGCTCCACCCCACGGCACGAGGAGCTGCTGGGCGAAGGGTGATTGCCGCTCAAAGCCGTACTTCATGAAGATCTCGAGCGCCTCGTCGGGGAACGTGTCGTGGTAGTCCGCCGACCAGTAGTTGTGCAGCCCGGGCGGGTCGTCGATCATGCATTGGAAGTCGGCGTAAGGCATCGGACCGACCAGATCAACCTCTGGGGAAAGCTCCCGGAACGGCCGCATCGCTTCGGCGCCCTCGTCGACGTCACCGGCCCACAATGCTGCGATGGCAACGACGGTCGTGCCCTGCAGGTGGGCTGGGACGAACTCCTCGGGCGGTCCGGTGAGAAACACGAGCGCTGAGCCGAGTTCGTCGGGTGCGTCGTAGGCGACGTCGCGGTACCGCCGGGCCACCTCGCTCGCGGCGTCGCCCGCCCACAGCAGCAGTCCCGCGGTCACGAGTGGGCCGACCGGGTGGAGGCGGAACACGAACGAAGTGGCCACACCGAAGTTGCCTCCGCCGCCGTGCAAGGCCCAGAAAAGGTCCGGGTTGTCGTCCTCGCTGGCGCTGACCTGACGGCCGTCGGCGGTCACGAGATCGACCGAGATCAGGTTGTCGCAGGTGAGCCCGTACCTCCGCTCGAGCCAGCCGGATCCGCCACCCAGGGTGAGACCGGCGACGCCGGTTGTGGAGACCCGTCCCCCTGTGGTCGCCAAACCATGTTCCTGCGTGGCGCGGTCGAACTCGCCCCACGTCACCCCGGCGCCGACACGGACCTGGCGGTCGTCGGGCTCGACCTCGATCCGGTTCATCGGCCGGACGTCGACCACGAGGCCGCCGTCGTTGACCGAGACTCCCGCGACCGAGTGGCCCCCGGCGCGCACGGCGACCTCCCAAACCTCGCGATCGGCGAGCGCGAGCGCTTCGACGACGTCGGTCGGTGATGCGCACCTGGCGATCACGGCCGGCCGCTTGTCGACCATCGCGTTGAACACCGTGCGCGCCTCGTCGTAGCGCGAATCGTCCGCCCTGATGAGATCCATGGCCCGTCCCTTACTGTTGCCGCTTACCTCGAACAGTAGCCGCTCGAGCGGCCATCCGAAGATCCCTGGCGGAAATGCCACATTTTCATGGCGTCGCCGTCGTCACCGTCGCCCAACGCCTCGGCCACGCCCGAGCCTCCACCACCCTCAACGTGTACGGACACTGCATCCCCAGCACCTCGTCTTCTCGCGAACTCGGCATCGCGTCGCGATCACCGAAAGACTCCACGTTGGGCCCTTCGAGGACGCGCCGGAGGCTCTCGAGCCGGACCTTATCGGCGGCGGTTATAGGGCACCTTCGCCAGGCAGATCGCCGGAAGTGCTCGGGTCGGGCTCGGGAGCAAGGCTGGGATTATCGGCGAGTCCCGCGAGCGCCATCGAGCCGGCGGTACCAGATTCGTCGGTGAGGTGGTGTCCCCCTCGTGCTCGGATCGCGCCGGTTGTGGTCCCGACATCGGGACAGCTCACCGAACCGGTCTTCCGGGACTGCAGCATCGGAATGCTTGGGACGGGCTCGCGGATCGTCGGTCTGTGCCGCCGGACATTCCCACTGCGGGACTCGGCGGGTGTCGTCGAGCCGGCGATCTGTGAACGCCTCGCGAGGCTGTCATCGTTCTGGAGTTTCCGGGATTGGACGACCAGCTATCGTCCCCGGCTGCCCGTCTTTGTCGCGGTTCTGAGACTGGCGTCGTAGAACTGGGCGACGAGGAGCTCGATGCGTTCGCTGTCGCGCCCCGGGCGTAGCCGGTCACTACGCCCGAGCGTTGTGAGACCGTGCAGCGCGGCCCACAGCACCTCGGTGAGGGTGTCGACGTCACGCGCGCCGGCCACATTGGCGACGGCCTCACGCAGTTCGGCGAACCCAGCTCTCAACTCGGTTGGAGTGTCCTCGGCTCCGAATCGCAATCGTGTGGCGCGCGTGAACATCGCGTCATACAGCACTGCGTTCTCGGCGGCGAAGTTGCTGTACGCGTGGGCGACCCGGCTCAACGCCTCCTCCGGCCCGGCGGCACCTTCGCGCGCCGTTCTCAGGGTCTCGGCGAGTTCGCCGAAACCCCCCAGTGCGACGGCCTCCACGATGTCTTCCATCGATGCGAAATGCTTGTAGAGCACCGGCTGGCTGTACTCGATCTCGGTGGACAACCGACGCGTGGTGACGGCATCCCAGCCCCGCGCTCAGCAGAGGGGGTTGAGATGATGAGTGGCGACGGGCGGCGCGATCGGAGCGGCGGTAGGCGATGGCAGCGTAAGGGTAGCACGCTCAATGGAGCGAGCTATTGACGGGGCAGGTAGCGTTGCTACGATCGATGGGAGAACGACATGGAGACGAATGGACAGCAGCTCGCCGAGATCTACCTCGGGATGCTGAACACGCACGAGCCGGATCAGGTGGACCGATTCGTGGCCGAGGCCTTCCGCAACCACAACACGTTCGTCCCCGACGGTCGTGAGGCGAACCGCCAGTTCTGGACCGCGTTCTTCAACGCCTTGCCCGATCTGAGCGCCACCATGGAGGACTTGGTGATTTCCGGCGACCGCGTCGTGGGCCGCTTCGTCTATCGCGGCACCCACACCGGCGAATTCATGGGGATCCCCGCCAGCGGCGACCCGCTGGAAATGCGCTCCATCGACATCTGGCGCGTCGAGGACGGCATGTTCGTCGAACACTGGGACGAACTGAATCTGCTGGAGATGTTCCAGCAGATGGGCGCACTGCCGCCCCTGGGCGCCAGCCCTCCGCGAGACGCGTGATGCACCTCGCCACCCATCTCGCCGCACTCATCGCGGTGATGAGCACCGGAGTGGTCTATGGCACGGACGTGTTCTGCGCGCTCGTGCAACGACCCGCCCTCGCCCGTGTTGACGACGCCGCGCTCACCTCGGTCATGGGCAACGTGCATCGCTTCGGCGACCGACGCCTGCCCCTCCCCGGGATCCTCGGCATCATCGCCTCCGCCGCGGCCGCCGTCCTCGCCGCACTGGCCGGCCAGCCCCTCGCGTCCGCCACCGCAGGAGCCGCGCTGGCACTGCTTGTCGGCTGGGTGCTGCTCTACCTGCGCGTCAGCGCGCCGATCAACCGCGCGCTCACCGCGTCCCCGTCAGGGATCCCCGTACGGCACGGCGCCGCGTAGATCGCTGTCCGATGCCACACGCTGCGCGGCCGCAGCGTGCATCCTCGATGTTGTGCGCCTGTGACGTCGGCACCCATTTCCGCAGCCGGCACGCAAGCTCTCCACCGCGTCGAAGCGACTACAGTTCGCCCGTGGCGAAGGTATCGCCGCCGACGTTGAACGGCCTGCGTATCGAACCGCTCGGTCCCGAGACCTGGGACGCCTACGCCGAGCTTGTCGAGCGACACAACGGCATCTTCGGCGGCTGCTGGTGCACGTGGTTCCACGACCTCGGCCGCGACAAGCGGCTGCGGGCCGAGGCCGGGGAGGACAACCGGGCGTTCAAGCAACGCCTCGTGCACGAGGGCAACGCACATGCGGCCGTCGTTCTCGACGGCGACCGCGCCGTCGCCTGGTGCCAATACGGGAAGCCCGACGAACTGCCCAACATCCATCACCGCAAGGAATACGACGAGACGTCGACGCGCCCGCCCGACTACCGGCTGACGTGCATCTTCGTCGATCGCGACTACCGGCGCCACGGCGTCGCAGAGCTCGCCCTGCGCGGCGCGCTCGATCTCATCGCTCGGGCTGGCGGGGGAATCGTCGAGGGCTACCCCCACGATACGCAGGGCAAGAAGGTCTCGGCGTCGTTCCTCTACAACGCCACGCGCACGACGTACGAGCGCTGCGGCTTCGTGTTCGACCGCCCCAAGGGCGAGAAGAACACCGTGATGGTCACCACGGTGGCGCCGGCGTGAGGCTGATTCGGCGAGCGGAGCGCAGTTATGGCGCCAGGGGCCGGCGCGCTCTCCGATCTGGGCGGGAATCGTTGCAATCGATGATCTGGGCGGGATCCGTCTCGACAGCTGCGACGATTCCCGCCCAGATGACCCGATTTCACTCTCCGCGCCCGGATGGATGGGGCGTTGCGCGTCGTTAGCGCAGTGAGCTGAATGCAGCCCGCAGTTCTGCGGAGAAGAGCTGCGGCTCCTCCCAGGCGGCGAAGTGGCCGCCTCTGTCGACCTCGTTGAAGTAGGCGAGGTCGGGGTAGACCGCCTCAGCCCAGCTGCGCGGGGTGGCCCAGATCTCGCCGGGGAACGTCGTAAAGCCGACCGGTACGGTGACCGCCGGGGGAGGCTGGCCGCTCGCCAGCGCGGCGGCCAACGCTCGTCCGTCCTCCCAGTACGACCGGGCCGCCGACGCGGCGGTGCCGGTCAGCCAGTACAGCGTGATGTTGTCGACGATGCTGTCCCGGGTGAGATTGCCCACCGGCTCGCCGTCGACGAACGCGCGGGAGATCTTGTAGTAGCTGTCCGTGTCATGGTCGAGCAACCAGGCCGCCAGCGCGACGGGTGAGTCCAGCAGGGCGTAGCCGATCGTCTGTGGCCGCGTTGCCATCTCGAGGAAGTAGCCGAAGCCGTCCTGCCTGAACGTCGCCACCGCCTCGGCCGCGGCGCGTTCCTGCTCGGATTCCTTGGGCAGTAGATCGCCGATTGCGAGCACCGCCGTGAGCAGGTTCAGGTGGTAGCCGACCAAACCCTCGACCGACTGGCGGCCCATCAGGTCCGTGACGAGGGCACCCACGTCGCCGCCCTGGGCGACGTAGCGGGTGTAGCCGAGGCGGCCCATCAGCTCCGCCCAGGCGCGGGCGGTGCGGCTGGCGTCCCAGCCGAGCTCGGCCGGCTCACCGGAGAAGCCGTAACCGGGCAGGGACGGCAGCACCAAGTGGAAGGCGTCCTCGGGAGTGCCGCCGTGAGCAGTCGGGTCGGTCAGCGGGCCGACGGTGTCGAGCAGCTCGATCACCGAGCCGGGCCAGCCATGGGTCATGATCAGCGGCAACGCGTTCTCATGCTGGGACCTGACGTGGATGAAGTGGATCTCGACCCCGTCGATCTCGGTCCTGAACTGCGGCAGCGCGTTCAGTCTCGCCTCGCACTTGCGCCAGTCGTACTCGCTCGTCCAGTAGCGGGCGAGCGCCTGCAGCGTCGCCAGCTGCACGCCCTGCGATCGGTCGGCGACGAGCTCCTTGGTGGGCCAGCGCGTCGCCGCGACACGCTGGCGCAGGTCGTCGATCTGCTCCTCTGGAATCTCGATCTGAAACGAGGGAATTTCGGTCGTGCTGTCGACGGTACTGCTCATGACGCCTCCTCAAGCGCAGCGACCTGAAGGCAGCACGGATCCCGGTCGTGACAAGGTCCGGCTCTGCCAGGCCGCAAGGTGGTTCAGGATCTCCTTGCGCGAGATCCTGTTGGGTCGGTGACGCCACCAAGCCTGCTCTTCTCCTCCGCACGTCGCACCCGTCGAAGGCCCTGGTCCGCGCCCGGGTCCGCTCGACGACCGACGGAGCGCTTCGACGTAGTGGTCGAGAGCAGTGTTTCGCGTTCTGTGGCCGAGCGGACCAGCATCGACGTCCTATGCGCGGCCGCTTCGGGGGGCGGTCGTCGGGCGGGCTCGCTCTCGGAGCTGGATCACGCTGGCACGTCGTCGAGAAGCGGGCACGAGGATCGACGTGGCCGGGTCGGGCGATCGCATCCCGGTCGAGGACCTGGCCCGGTCCGCAGCTTCTGCCGAGGGCGGCGGCGACGGCGCCGGTGGCCACCGGCTCGGCGGTCGAGATGTGTGCCCTCGCGTGCGGGTTCGATTCCCGTCACCCGCTCTTCAGCTGCAAGATCCGCGATGAAGGACCTGCCCTCGGACTCGCGGCCGGTGCAGTCAGGCGCGGAGGTAGTGATCGAGCGCGCCACGCACCGCGAAGCGCGCGCGTGCCAGACGTTGGCGGGCGTCGCGGCTGGCGAGGTCGAGGACCGTCACCGCCTGACTGAATGGCACGCCGTCGATGTCGACGAGGGTAAGGAGGCTCCGGTCGGTCGGATCGAGCTCGGCGAGCGCGTCATCGACGATGCCGTATGTCTCTGTGGTCACGAGCTCGTCGTCGGGTTGGAGCACGTGTGTCTCGCCCCAGGCGACGGGGGGGTCGATCCAGCTGCCAGAGTCGGGCGCGTCACTGTAGAAGTCGGGGTAGAAGAGTTCCGGTGCGTCGGCATCAGGATCGTCGCCGAGCGGTGGCGTCGGCGGGCTCTCCCAAGCCGGCTGTCGCTGGTCTGCGAGGCCAGCGAGCGTCGCGGCCAGGGCGGCATCGCTGGTATCGGTGGCCGGGTCGGCAAGAGCTCGACTGATGGTTTCCTGGACGAGATCGTCGGCGGTGGCGGGGTCCAGAGCGACGGCCAGTGAATACAGCTGCGGCACGTGGCGCACCAGATCGACACTCCGGGGGTCATCAGCGTCGGCAACGAGCTCGCGCAGCACGTCGGGGACGTCGAGACCGGGTCGGTTGCGAAGGACAGCGATCGTGGTGCGCAACTGGTTCATCAGCTCGGAGCATTGATCGCACGACGCGAGGTGTTCCTCGAGGGCGATCCGGTCCACGGCGGGTAGCAGGCCGACGAGCTGGTCGCTGGCTCGGCGTACCGCGATCTCGCACGTGATCGGGCTCATCTGGTCGCCTCGTCCGGGCGCGACGGGGCGACACCAGCCGTCATCGAGTCGACGGTGACAGGTCCGGGGATCTCGAGCATGTCAATGCCGCGCAGGTCGAGCCATGCTCGTGCTGGCGAGCGCACGAGACGGACTTGGACGGCGTCGCAGGAGGCGCAGCGCAGCACCATGCCGGGTGCCCGCAGGTAGGCGCGCAGGGTGGCGACCGGGTGAGTGTGGCGGCAGGTGGCGCAGGTGGTGATGGCCGTCGTGGCGTCGAAGGTGAAGATGTCGGCGAGGTCGCCGGCGGTGACGTTGCCGTCGAGGGGTGTTGGGTTCATCTCATTCTCCTGTCGGTCCGAAGCGTTCGGTCTTGACCAGGGCGGCCTCGTGGCCGAGGCCGACCAGCGCGGCGCTGACGGCCTCGACGAACGGCGTCGGTCCACAGACGAAGCAGCGGGGTCGAACCGGTGGTGGCCAGCCGACCTCGCCCAGCAGATCGGTGTCGACGCGCCCGCGATACCCGGTCCACCCTGGTGACGCTTCGCGGGTGAGGGTGATGGTGACGGCTCGGTTACCGCTGTCGGCCAACTTGCGCAGCTCGTCCCCGTAGATGACGTCGTCGAGCGTGCGCGCCGAGTAGATGAGTTGCATAGCCGCGGTGCTACCCGCGCGGGCGTGGTGGCGCATCATCGCCATCAGCGGCACCACTCCTGAACCACCGCCGACCAGCAGCACCGGGGTGGTGTCGTCGCCGTCCCACACGAACCACCCGCCGATCGGGCCGCGCAGCTCGAACTGGTCGCCCACTTCGACGTCCGTGGTCAGGTACGGCGAAACTTCGCCGTCGTCAATGCGGACCACGGTCAACTCGAGGCGGTCGGCTCCCGGTGGCGACGCGATCGAATAGCTCCGCTGCGCCTGATACCCATCTTCGGCGGTGAGACGGACATCGACGTGCTGCCCTGCTCGATGGCCCGGCCAGACCGGGACGTCCAGGCGCAGCGTCGTCGTGCGGGCCGTCTCCGGAATCGTCTCGGCGACGTTCGCGACCAACCAGCGCACGACAGTCAGTCACCCCAGTAGCGCTGCTCACGCCATGGATCGCCGTAATTGTGGTAACCGACGCTCTCCCAGAACCCCGGCTCATCGTCGTCGCTCAACCGCAGGCCCCGAACCCACTTGGCGCTCTTCCAGAAGTACAGATGAGGCACCAACAGCCGGGCCGGCCCGCCATGCTCGGGCTCCAGGTCCCCGCCCTCGAAGCCGTACACCACCCACGCCTTCCCGTCCTGCACATCGGCCAGCGGCAGGTTCGTCGTGTAGCCACCGTCGGCGATCGCGAGCACGAACTCGGCACTGGTGTCGATCCCCTCGAGCAGCGTGTCGACGGAGATCCCTTCCCACCGCGTGCCGAGCTTGGACCACTTGGTCACACAATGGATGTCGACGGTCGGCGTCTCCGCGGGCAGCTGACGGAACTCCTCCCAGGTCCAGTGCGCCGCCACCGCCCCCGTCTCGTCGACGATCGAGAAGTCCCACTCCTCCAGTGGTGTCAACGGTGTCGGCCCCGCGGTCAGCACCGGGAAGTCGTCGACGATGAATTGGCCCGGCGGGACCAGCCCGGCACCGGCTTGTCGACGTCGACCCTGGAAACCCCGGCTCACGATCTTCATTTCCTCTCCTCTCCACAAGTCCAGCGCATGCGGCAGTCACGGACGGCTGGACGCCTGTCTTCGCCCGCCTCCGACCCCCGATCGCTTCCGGCCCCTTGTTCTACGCGGATCACCGCGCTGCCGGCACCGTCCCGATGGTCTCCGGGTTCCGTCTCTCTCCTAGCGGCGATCGTCCGGGGCGGGTGATGGCAGGCGGGCGGCGCCGCTGCCGACGTGGTAGGCGATACTCCAGCGGGTCGGAGGTCGTGGACGGCGTTCATGGGAGTGGGCTCCGTTGGGGGTCGTGAGCTGAGGAACGTGTCGGGTAGGCCGGACTGGGATCGGATCGATGCCACTGCTCGGTGTCCTCGGCCTGGTTGAGCCGCCAGGGAGCGGCGGTCCCGTGGTCTGCCGAGGAGAGCTTGCTGAGGACGCGCCTTGCCTGGTCGGGGGTGTCGTATTCGGCCATGATCACTTCGCCGTCGACGGCAATCGAACCGTGGATCGCCCAGCTGTGGGTGCCGACTTCGATGATGTCGCCGGAGATGGTGGCGTGCTCTGCGACCAGCTCTTGAAGGAACTGGAGTTGGCGGTCTGGGTGTTCGCCCGGTTGGTGGGTCGTCGCTTTCAGGTCGGCGGCTTGTGGGTGATCGGCTGTCGTCATGGCTATGGAGCGTTGGAAGGCTGGTTGGACCAGTCGTCGAAGCGCGCGGCGCCGAGCTGGGCGTTGTCGCCGGGGACGAGGGACAGGCACATACGTCGTTCTCCTTCACAAGGCTCAGGCGTTGGGTTGCTGACGCCACCACGCTGCTCCTCTTCGCCTGCGCGTCGCACCCGTGGATGTCCCTGGTCGACCGTCCCGTGACCGCGACCCGCCCCGAGCCCACGAACGCACTCGAGGTTCCCGGCCGCTGGCCGGGGCGCCGAGACGCAAACCAACCAATGACAGCGCTACGACGCGGCTTGGCGGCGGGGCAGTTTCCAGTTCGGCCTGACGTAGTGGCACGTGTAGCCGTTCGGGTAATGCTGCAGGTAGTCCTGGTGCTCCGGCTCGGCCTCCCAGAACGGCCCGGCCGGCTCCACCTCGGTGACCACCTTGCGTGGCCATAGGCCCGACGCGTCGACGTCGGCGATCGTCTCCTCGGCAACCCTCCGCTGCTCGTCGGAGGTGTAGTAGATGGCCGACCGGTAGCTCATACCGAAGTCAAGGCCCTGGCGGTCCTTGGTGGTCGGGTCGTGAATCTGGAAGAAGGACTCGAGCAGGTCGCGGTAGCTGGTCACCGACGGGTCGAAGATGATCTCGATGCCCTCGGCATGGGTGCCGTGGTCGAGGTAGGTGGCGTTGGGGACGTCTCCGCCCGTATACCCGACGCGGGTCGAGATGACGCCGGGGAGCTTGCGGACCAGCTCCTGGACGCCCCAGAAGCAGCCTCCAGCAAGGACGGCGCGCTCGGTTGTCTCGGTCATGACTCCACCTTCCGATGGGTGTTGTGAAACGGAACTACGGACGGGCCGGTCGGCGTCGTTGCTGCCGACCTCGGTGGTGCTCATCGTTGCCTCCTGGGTTGTGTCAAGACCACCGGCGCGCTCCTCGCGGTGGGTCGCACTCCCGGTGACTTCCCGGTGGGTCACAGGACGCCGTTCGCTCGCAAGTGCTCGATGACGCTGGTCCAGCTCGAGCTGGCGGCGAAGGCGCCGTGCATGAGCACGACGGTCAGCGGAGGCGTGGCCGTCGCCTCAGACACGGTCATAGCTCCTTCGTCATCCGAATGTGAACACGAAGGCCTCGACGCCAGCGTCGAGGAACTCGATCTCGAACATCCGGTCACCGATCGGCGCAGGCTGGCGGATCAGTTGGTACATCCTCTGGTAGTCGGCGGTGCCGACGCCGCGCTCGTCGACGTCGATGCCGCGGGCGCCTGCCGGGGGCTCGCCGTCGATGCGCACCTTGAAGCGCACGGGCGAACTGCCCACAGGAGGCCCCATCACGAGATGTAGGTCACGAGCGAGGAACTGATACGAGATGGACCCTCCGGGCTCCTTCAGCCGTGCGGGAATCGAGCCGATCGCCCAGTCGCCTGACAGCGCCCACTGGTTCCGCCGCAAGTGGGGCGACGCCGAGTAGACGTGCGGCTCGTCCGGCACTACGCCGCCGGGCGAAGCGAAGCCCGCGGCCCGCTCGTAGCCGAGGTACGTCTCCGGCGAGCCCAGGCTGGTCCAGTCCGCGGCGGCCTCGACACCACTGGGCGCGATTTCCACGAGGCCCTGCTCCACGTCGGCACCGGCCTCGCGCAACAGCGTCTGGAGGACCATCTCGGATTCCTCGTACTCGCCCTCACCGAAGTGGTGGTGCCGAATCCGACCTTGGGCGTCGACGAAGTACAGGGCGGGCCAGTAGCGGTTGTCGAACGCCCGCCACACGGCGTAGTCGTTGTCCACCGCCATCGGGTAGCGGACGTTCATCTCCTTGATGGCGCGGCCCACGTTGTCGAGGTCGCCCTCGAACTCGAACTCCGGGGTCTGCACACCGACGACCGCCAGCCCCTGCGCGGCGTACTTGTCCGCCCACGTCCGCACGTAGGGGAGCGAGCGGATCCAGTTGATGCACGTGTAGGTGCCGAAGCTGATCAGCACCACGCGGCCCCGGAGACCCGCAGCCGTCAATGGTTCAGCGTTCAGCCACGCCGTCGCTCCATCGAATCCAGGCAACTCGCCTTCGACGGGAAACTCGTTGCGATGACGAAGCATCGGTAGTCCTCCTCCCTCGATCGAGCTCAATCCCCAGATTGCTCCTTCTAGAGTGACATCGCCCCCGTGAGTCACCCTGGTCCGCACCTGGTTCCGGCGCACCGACACTCCCCGGCCAAACGGCGACGACCGTGGCCGAGCTGACCTACGGCGATTTCTGTCTGGCCCGTCGACAAGGTGGACGTCCGGGTGTTCTGCGTTGGCGGTACGGTCACCGCGATGAGCGAGCAACAGCCGGGCGAGGCGGTGATGTTCCCGGAGCTCGACGACGAGCAGCTGGCGATCGTGTTCGCGCTCGGCGAGCGTCGCCGGGTCGGTGAGGGTGAGGTCCTGTTCTCCCCGGTCGACGATCACTACGACTGGATCGTGATCCTCAGTGGTGTGGTCGAGGTGCTCGGACCGAACGGCCAGGTGATCATCAGCCATGGTTCCCGCCGGTTTCTCGGTGAGGTCAATTTGGTCACTCGGCAGCGGCCGTACTTGTCGACCCGGGTCGCTCAGGCGGGCGAGGTCGTGGTCGTGCCGGCGGACGTGTTCCGGGCGCGGGTGCTGACCGACCCGCGGTTGAGCGATGTCGTGTTGGAGGCGTTCCTTGCCCGCCGGGCGGCGTTGATGTCGAGTGCTGCGGACACGTTGCAGATCGTCGGGTCCGAGTTCACCCCGGCGTCGATGGCGCTTCGCGAGTACGCCGCCCGCAACCGGCTGCCCCACCGCTGGATCGACGCCGACCGCGACGCCGACGTCGCTGCGCTGTTGGCCGGCGTGGGTGTGAATGCCGCCGACTTGCCGATCGCGATCACGCCGCGGGGCGTGCTCAAGCGGGCGACCCCCGGTGATCTCGCCTTCCAGCTCGGTCTGACGGCCGATTCGCTGCCGGAACGCTGCTATGACCTGGTGGTGGTCGGGGCCGGGCCGGCGGGACTGGCCGCGTCCGTGTACGGGGCGTCGGAGGGTCTGCGCACGCTGACGGTGGAGGCAGTGGCGCTCGGCGGCCAGGCCGGAACCAGTTCACGCATCGAGAACTACCTCGGGTTCCCGACCGGTATCTCGGGTCAGGATCTGGCGACCCGGGCGTCGATCCAGGCGCAGAAGTTCGGTGCCGTGATCACCAGCCCGTGCGCGGTGTCGTCGCTGACCGACGTCGCCGGGCACATCGTGGCCACCTTGTCCGACGGCACCCAGGTCGGCGGACGAGCGCTCGTGGCCGCCACCGGCGCCCACTACCGCAAGCTCCCCGTGGATGGCCTGGAGCGCTACGAGATGGCTGGCGTGTACTACGCGGCGACCGAACTGGAGGCCCGGATGTGCGCCGGGGAGCACGTCGCCGTGGTCGGCGGTGGCAACTCGGCCGGGCAGGCGGCGATGTTCCTCGCCGCGAAGGTCGATTCGGTGTGCGTCGTTGTGCGCCGCCCGCTGACGGCCACGATGTCGAGCTACCTCGTCGACCGGATCACCAACCATCCGCGGGTCCAAGTGCACGAAGGGATGACGGTCACCGCCCTCGCCGGTGCCACCACGCTGGAACGAATCACGGTCAGCAGCGCTGATACTCGGCACGAGGTCGACTGCACGGCCCTGTTCTCGTTCATCGGCGCCGAACCCAACAGCGGCTGGCTCGATGGGGTCGCGGTCGACGGGCCCGGCTTCGTGCTCACCGACCGTGCACTGGACCAGGACTGGCTCGGCGAGGCGTGGTGTGCGCTGGGACGACGCCCGCTGCCCTACGAGACGAGTTGGCCCGGATTGTTCGCCGTCGGCGACCTCCGCGCGGGCTCGACCAAGCGGGTCGCCGCGGCCGTCGGCGAAGGATCCGCCGCGATCCGATCCGTGCACGAACACCTCGCCCTCACCCACGACGCCTGACCGGATCGCGATCACCGCCGGCGACGATCCGAGCAGTCCCGCGAGCCGCGGGCGCCCGACGCCCCGATCATCGGATCGCTTCGGGGGCTGGACTGTCGAACACGTTGATCAGCGCACAGGTCGCCAGGTACAGGCCGATGAGCAGGACCATGTCGACCAGGCCCTCGTGTCCGAATGTCTGCTCAGCTCGTGCGTAGGTGTCCGCCGTCGAATACGCCTCACCACGGATGACCAGGACCGCGCTCCCGCAACCACGAGTGCCGTCCAGCAGCCGATCGAGCCATCGCACTCGCTGGTCCCCCCACGCAACGCCCGCGGCCCCGGGAACGCCGAGCCTACGACCAGGAACCTGGCCCGGGCATCCCCCTGGTGCGACGCAGGCATCACGGAGTCAGAGTGAGGTTATGGTCACCCACGGCGACGACCGGACCTCTTCCGACGGCGTGGCGATCATAACGGGGGGCTCGCGCGGCGTCGGCCGAGCGGTCACGAACGTGCTCGCCAGCCGCGGCTACTCCGTCGTCGTCAACTATTCCCACAACCAGCTGGCGGCCGACGACACTGTGGACGCAATCCTCGCGGCGAGTGGTAACGCCCTGGCCGTTCGCGCCGACGTCGCCGACGAACTCGACGTCGAGCGGCTGTTTGCCGAGACCATCGAGGCGTTCGGTACGGTCGACGTCGTCGTCCACGCGGCCCGTCTCGTCATGGAGCCTTCGATGGCCGATGTTGGGCTCGAGAGCTTCGATGAGCTGTGCCGGACCAACGTGCGCGGAACGATCGTCGTCAATCGACAGGCAGCACGTGACGTCTGCGATGGGGGCGCCATCGTCAACGTGACCAGACCGGTCGTCGGCTCGACCTGGCCGACGCACATCGCCGACGCGGCCGGCAAGGCCACCGTGAAGGCGATCACACGAGTGCTCGCGCAGGAGCTTCGCGCACGGGACGTCACGGTCAACGTGGTGGCGCTCGGGCTCGCCGGCGCGAGCGACGCCCAGACCATCGCCGACATTGTGGGTTTTCTGGTCAGCGGCGACGGCCACCGTCTCAGCGGCCAGCTGATTCGGGTCGAGGACGGTCCGTAGGACCCGCCGGGACTGCGACCACGGACTTCGCCCCAGCATCGCCCGACCAGCGGATCCCGGACGGCAGCAGGACCCCCTGGGAGCGACGAACAGCGCGACCGTGGTGCGTGCGAGCGGCCTGGCGAGCTTCGCGGCGAGCGGCGACTCGTCGACGGCGGCAGTGCCCTGGCCGTCGTTGGACGACAGCGCGCCGGTGATGTCGCTGGTGCCACTGGAACCGCATGTGGAGATCGGCTTCGCCTCGAGACACCACTGCTCGCTCTGGGCCGCCGGGTAACCCACAGGCCCGGCGCCGCGCGGCCCTCCCGGACTCGTCGGGAGGTCGTCAGTAGGCGGGATCGCAGTAGCTGCTTCGCGCGTGCAGGACGACGGCCGGGGACTTGATGGTCTGCGCTCCTATTGTTCCCGGATGGCCGCAACACCGGCGCCGGCCTTTAGGGGACGGGAACGCGAGCGCCAAGCGCTGGACCGCCTGCTGACCAGCGTTCACAACGGTGAGAGTGCGGTACTGGTCATTCGGGGTGAGGCCGGGATCGGCAAGACAGCACTGATGCACTACAGCGCTCGCCAGGCGTCTGGCTGTCGAGTCGCTCGGATCGCCGGCGTCGAGTCCGAAATGGACCTGCCTTTCGCCGCGCTGCACCAACTGTGCGCGCCGATGATTGCGGACATCACCGCGCTACCCGAGCCGCAGGAGCGCGCGTTGCGAGTGGTCTTCGGGTTGGCGCCTGGGAGTGCTCCGGATCGGTTCGTGCTGGGCCTCGCCGTGCTCAGCTTGCTGGCTGAGACTGCTGCCAAGCGGCCGCTGGTTTGTCTTGTCGATGATGCGCAATGGCTCGATGAAGCCTCGTCACAGGTGCTGGGGTTCGTCGGGCGACGGCTGCTGGCGGATGCGGTCTTGCTTCTGTTCGCTGTCAGGGAGCCAGCCGATGAGACGCTGTTGTCTGGCTTGCCGGCCCTGACCCTGGAAGGGCTCACCGACGAGGACGCGCATGCGTTGCTCGCCGCAGCCGTCCCTGGTCACCTCGACGAGCACGTTCGTGACCGGATCGTCGCAGAGACCGGCGGAAACCCCCTCGCGCTGCTGGAGTTGCCGCGGGTGATGAGCGCAGCCGAGTTGGCCGGTGGCTTTGCCGTTCCGACAAGCACGACCCTTTCCGGTCACATCGAGGATCTCTACGTGCGGCGGTTGCGGGCGCTACCCGAGCCAACCCAGCGACTGATGCTGTTGGCGGCGGCCGAGCCGACGGGGGATGCCGCGCTTCTTTGGCGTGCTGCTGGGACGCTAGGTGTTCGACGAGATGCGGCAGCCGCAGCCGATTCGGAACAGTTGCTCGAGATCGGCTCCCGGGTGCGCTTCCGTCATCCACTGGTGCGGTCGGCGGCGTATGCGGCCGCGACGGCCGAACATCGGTCGGCGGCGCACGTGGCGCTCGCCGCTGCGACCGATGCACAGATCGATCCGGAGCGCCACGCGTGGCATCTCGCTGCTGCGGCAACCGGTCCGGACGAAGGCGTCGCGTCGGAGCTCGAACGAATGGCAGTCAAGGTGCAGGCCCACGCTGGACTCGCGGCCGCCGCAGCGTTCCTTCAGCGTGCGGCCGAGTTGACTGCCGATGCCGGACTGCGGGCCGACCGAGCGTTGGCCGCGGCGCAAGCCCACTTGCACGCCGGCGCATTCGAGGCCGCGCGTGGCTTGTTGGCTGAGGCGCTTGCGAGCGCCGTCAGCGAGCTCCAGCGTGCTCGTGTCGAGCAACTCAACGGACAGGTCGAGGCGGCCGCGAGCCCCGGTGGCGAGGCGCCGCTGCGGCTGCTGCGCGCAGCGACGCGGCTCGAATCTCTCGATGTGCGGCTCGCCCGGGACACCTATCTCCAGGCCTGGTGGGCAGCGGTCCTCGCTGGTGAGTTCGCGGCACCGGGCGGCGGTCTCGTCGAAGTCTCCAGGGCGATTCGTTCGGCCCCGCCGGCAACGGATCCTCGAGTGTGTGACCTGCTCCTCGATGGTCTGGCGACGGTGATCACCGACGGGCGCGAAGTAGCGGCACCGGGATTGCGTCTCGCGATCGACCTCTTTCGCACAGCGCAAGTGTCCGACGATGACTGGATTCAGTGGGGTCGCAGCGCGACGACGGCCGCCTTCGCACTGTGGGACGTCGACAACTGGACCGAGTTGAGCACCGGCCAGGTGGAACGGGCTCGCTCGTCGGGCGCGCTCTCCTCGCTCGTGCTCGCGCTCAACCTCCACGGGTTCGGAACGACGTGCCTTGGCGATTTCGAGGCGGCGACGTCATTGGTCGCGGAGCAGAACGCCGTCAGAGAAGCGACAGGAATTCGGATGGCGTCGTACGGTGCTCGGCTGCTCGCCGCCTACCAGGGTCGCCCGGCCGAGCTAGCCCGAATTGAAGTACTCGACAACGAGCTCACCCGAAGTGAGGACGGCTATGTCGGGCAGATCGCCAGCTTGGCGACCGCGGTCCTCAACAACGGTCTCGGCCGATACGTAGACGCAGTCGAGGCAGCGCGAAAGGTGCCTTATGAAACGGCGTTCTCCGCCCCGCTCGCGCTGTCCGAATTGATCGAGGCCGCTGTAAGAAGTGGACGCACAGAACTTGCCAACGATGCCTTGCTCCGACTCACGGGCCTCACGGTCGCGGGCTCGGACTGGGCCGCGGGCATCGAAGCACGCGGGCGAGCCTTGGTGCGCGTCGACGACGCTGCGGCGCACTGGTACCTGCAGTCGATCGCCTGCCTGTCCCGCACACCGCTCCGCCCCGACCTCGCAAGGAGCCAGCTCCTCTACGGCGAGTGGTTACGTCGCGAGAACAGACGAAGTGATGCGCGAGAGCAGCTGCGGACCGCGTACGAGATGTTCGCCACGATGGGCGCCAACGCTTTCGGTGAACGCGCACGCCGCGAACTGCTGGCCACCGGCGAGCACGTCCGCAAGCGGGAAGTCGACACGCGCAATGTGCTCACGCCGCAAGAGGAGCACATCGCCCGACTCGCTCGAGACGGACGCACCAATCCCGAGATCGGTTCGGAGCTGTTCATCAGCGCCCGAACCGTCGAATGGCACCTCCGGAAGGTCTTCAGCAAATTGGGGATCACTTCTCGAAAGGGTCTCCACGACGTCTTGGCCACGCGGGCTCGGCACGGCGCCTGAGTCGCACCTACGGCGCAGTAAGCACTGCCGCGTCGCGTACCGACTGGCGCGCAGCTCGAGGTTCGGCGCAACGGCACCGCCGGCCGACCGCGAGCCGTGAAGCGGCAACCGCCATGGCGCGGGCCACGCCGACCGCCGAATAAGGCCGCACGCCGGGGTCATCGGCACGCCGCGGTTCTGTTGCGGCGCAGCGCATGTCCGTCGCCGGGATGGGTTCGGCTCCGACCGAGGATCAGGCGGCGGAAGCTCACGGGTTGTAGGCGTCGGCTCAGACGTCGAGGGGGACGCCGGGGCAGACGCAGAATTCGTTGCCCTCGGGATCGGCCATCGGGACCCAGGCGACGTCGTGGCCCTGGCCGACGTCGACCCGCCGAGCACCGAGCTTTTCGAGCCGCTCGACCTCGGCGGAGATGTCGGAGACCCGCAGGTCGAAGTGGATGCGCACCTTGCCCAGTTTGGGTTCGGGCACCCGCTGCAGGATCACCGGCGGGTATGGCCGTTCGGCCGGCAACAGCAGGCAGTACGGCTCGCCGAACCCGACGATGCGGTAGCCGAGCGCTTCAGCCCAGAACGCGGCCAGCGCCTCGGGGTCGGCGCAGTCGATGACGATGTCGACGTTCGGATGCAACTGCTCAGTCATGCTGTCAGTCTCTCCTTGCGGACCCAACGGAGCCGCCCGGTTTGTACCAGGTGGATCGCAGCGGTTGTGACGTCGTGCTCAGCGATGTCCCGTTCGAAGGGTTGCGCCTCGCGCTCTCCCGTGCCGCTGGCGAACGGCCGGGTGGCCGCCGTTGCTTCGAGCGCCCGTGCCTTGCCGTTCCGGCCGGGCACGTTCGATGCGGTGGTGCACACCGATGTGCTGTGTTGACTGCGAGCCAAGCTCTCCGTGCTGAGAGCATCCCGACGCCTTCCTCGCCCCAGCGGGCGCACGGCGTTCTTCACCATCCACGACGCTGTCTCGGACGTCTGCGCCGCACAGGAGCTGGTGCGGCGCGGGACCACCATTATCGCCGGGGGCGCAAGTAGCGTCCGGACCGTGGCCGATCCGCCGTTCATCCCGACCCACTTCGCGCCGCCGACGGCCTTGGTCAGCGACCACTTCCGGCTGGAGCCGCTCGGCCCGCAGCACAACGAGGCCGACCACGCAGCCTGGACGTCGAGCATCGCCCATGTCCGCTCGACCCCCGGCTTCCCCGACGGCAACTGGCCGCCGCCGGAGGGCATGTCGCTCGACCGGAACCTCGACGACCTCCGCCGCCACGCCGCCGACTTCGAGGCCCGCACTGGGTTCACGTTCACCGTCTTGGAGCCGGTCACGGGCGACGTGATCGGGTGCGTCTACCTCTACCCCTCGGAGTCGCCGGACGCCGACGTCACGGTCCAATCGTGGGTGCGGGCCAGCCACGCCGAGCTGGACGGCCCGCTCGCCGACGCCGTCGCCGCCTGGCTGGCCGCCGAGTGGCCGTGGGAGCGCGTACACCGCCCCGGCCGTTGAGCGCCGCCGGACTGGGCGGGGATGCCTCCGGCCGACCGATACCACCGAAGCGGCCTCGACGGCGCCGCGTCACGGAACGCCGGCTCGCCGCGGCGACGGGAACATCGCGACGAGACCGTTCGCTGCTGAGGCCAACGCCGGCCGCCCGACGGTCGGCGGGGTCATGGCCCACTCGCTGTCCATGGCGACGGCAGCGCCAATCTCTCTGCCCAATCTGGCCCGCCTGCGCCAGGCCGAGGTAGCTAATGACCGGCCAGCTCAGCTACGACGGGAGCGAGCGCGTCGGCGAAGTCGGCGCCGAAGACGAAGTAGGAGTAGCCGATCTCTTCCCGTCGTCGCTGGATTTCTTCGGCGGCCGCCGCCGGGTCATCCGGAAGTATGGCCAGCGAGTCCGTCGCGCGGAGCGCCGCAGGGTCGGTGTCGCGCACGGGCGCCATGAACGGCGCGACGGTGTTGCCGATAACCGGCACGTGGAGCGCGAGTTCGATGTCCCGGACGGCGCGGAAGTCGCGTGCGAGCCGCGCAACTTCGACACGAGGCTCACCGGCCAACACTGCGAAGGTGACTGTATCTGCGACCTCGGCAGCCAATGCCTGGGCCTTCGGCCCACGCACTGCCATCACGACGGGCGTGTGAAGGTCGGGGCCGTCGAGATCTCGCAGCGCCGCCACGGTCTCACGCACCTGGGCCAGCCGCTCGCCCGGTGGGACCACGGGCAGTCCCAGTTCGCGGAGTTCATCCTCAATCCCTGGCCTGCCGGTGCCGACGCCCATCTCGAAGCGACCGTCGGTGAGCACCGACAGTGAGTGTGCTTCCCACGCGGTGTTCCAAGCAGGGCGCAGCGGAGACGCATACACCCAGGTGCCCACCCGCAGGTCGGCAAGAGCCGCCGCGAAGGCCAGCGTAGGGCCCGGCGCCGGCTGCCATTGCGGGACGTCGGGCATCAGCAGTGTCGAGTAGCCGCTGTCGGCGATGCGGCGCACCCCGTCTCGCCAGGTCGCCAAGTCAGTTGCGAGCGGGGCAACGACCCCGAATCGGAACGGTCTGGTCATGCCTGGGATTCCTCTCACATGGGCGATGGTTGGTTACTGCGACCCTGAAAAGTCCTGGTGAGCGTTCCAACCATCGGGGCCGTTGACGACGTCGAACAGCCGCCGCCCCATCACCACCGCACCGCTCTGCGCCGTCGACTGTTCGAGGATCTCGGTGTCGACCGCGTCCTGCTGCATGACCCAGGTGTGGAGCTCAGGAGCATCGCCGAGCCCGTGTTGCTCATCGGCACCTTCCCCCGTCACGAACCCGTCGAGCGACATCGAGATTTCAGCGATCACCTTCGGCATCAGAGCTTTCCTCTCACCTCGCGCTGGGTCCTGGCGACATCATGCGGTGGGGTGGAGTGGTGGGTGCTCGAGGACGCGGGGCCGGTACTCGACCAGCTGGATGCGGCCGTCGAAGTTGCGGTTGTCGATCATCTCGAGGGCGACGTCCGGGTAGCCGTCGTAGATGCGTTCTGCTCCCGTGGCGCCGGTGATCACCGGGAACATCACGACCCGGAAGCGATCGACGAGTCCGGCTCGCAGCAGCGACCGGCACAGGCTGATGCTGCCGATCGTGCTGATGAGGCCCGATCCGCTCTCCTTCATCGCCCGGACCGCTTCGACCGCGTCATCGCGCACGAGCGTGGAGTTGGCCCACGTGAGCGGCTCCTCGAGAGAGGCGGAGAACACCACCTTCGACGCTCGCGTGAGTCCGTCGACGGACGCCTGCTCGTCGGCGGTGAACTCGTCCGTTCCCGCTGGGGTCTCTCCGGCAGCGAAGCCCGACATCAGCCGGTACGTGTTCGCTCCCATCACGTACGTGACCTCGGGTTGTTCACCCAGCCAGGCGAGGTACTCAGGCCCCTCGAGACCCCAGAAGCCGGGCCAACCCTCCGCCGACGCGTAGCCGTCGAGGGAGGTGATGAAGTCGATGAGGAGTTCTGGCATGGTTGTGTCCTTGTCCTTGGATGTCAGGTAGCTGTACCTGCTACCACGGCGGCACGAGGTTGGACGGGCGGCAAGTCGAGAATTCATCGCCAGCGCGCGACCGAGTCGGCGATGTGGACGTGGCAGATGCGTACCGAACGGCGCCCAGAAGGCGCGTGTCGAGGCACGCCGTTCGCGCCACCTGACGCCGGCTGCGCGGTGAGCCTCGGCAGCCCACGCTCCATGGCCGCTACCTACCGCGAGCGCCGCCCCGTCCGCTTTCGCCGGCAGTCGGCGACATGTGCGTCGAGGACGCCGATCAGGCAGTCATCGCTGGTCGCAGTCCTGTGCTGGCGTGTCGGCCTCGAGGTCTTGCGCGGACTTCGCCGCCTCTCGGCGGCGAGTTGTTACGAAGCGACTGATTGCACGGAGCACGCGTGCGACCGGATCCGGGAAAATGCCCGGCTCGCCCTCGACGACTCCGAACTTCATGCGCGTCAGTCTGCCGGGCGGCCTGGTGATCGGCGCGAGGATGTTGGGTGGCGTCCGGGTGGGCCCCGGTGTCGAGGGAGGTGTGTGATGACCATGCAGCAGCTCGATGCGGCTCGCGCCGAGGCTTTCGCCGGCCGCATGTTGGGGGTGGTCAACGACGGAATGTTGGCGTTGATGGTGAGCGTCGGTCACCGCACCGGCCTGTTCGACACGATGGCGGCTCTCGACCCCGCCGACTCGTCGACGATCGCCGCGGCAGCTGGACTCCAAGAGCGGTACGTCCGCGAATGGCTGGGCGCCACGGTCACCGGAGGCATCGTCGAGTACGACCCGGCACACGGCACGTATTGGCTTCCGCCTGAGCACGCCTCCTCGGTGACCCGTGCCGCCGGCCCTGGCAACATCGGGTCCTTCACGCAGTTCATCGCCATGCTCGGCCAAGTCGAGGGCGAGATCGTCGCATCGTTCCGCAACGGCGGCGGGGTGCCCTATGCCAAGTTCCCCGAGTTCACCAGGCTGATGGCCGAGGATAGCGCGCAGGTGTTCGATGCCACGTTGATCGACACGGTGCTCCCGCTGGTGGAGGGGCTCCCCGCACGGTTGACCGAGGGCATCGATGTGGCCGACGTCGGTTGTGGGTCGGGACATGCCATCAACCTGATGGCGAGGGCGTACCCCGCGAGTCGGTTCGTCGGGTACGACTTCTCGGCGGAGGCCGTGGCGGCCGCATCCGAGGAAGCGGCATCGCTGGGACTGGGCAACGCCCGGTTCGAGGAGCGCGATGTCGCCTCCTTGGGCGGCGTCGCCGCCTACGACTTCGTCACGACGTTCGACTCGGTTCACGACCAGGCGCGGCCCGACGTGGTGCTGCGCGCCATCCACGACATGGTGCGCCCAGGCGGCACCTACTTGTGCGTCGACGTCCGCGCCTCGAGCGACATCGCCGACAACGTCGACCATCCGCTTGGCCCGTTCCTCTACACGGTCTCGTGCATGCATTGCATGACGGTCTCGCTCGCCCAGGGGGGAGCTGGGCTCGGCGCCATGTGGGGCGAGCAGAAGGCTCTCGCGATGCTGGCCGAAGCTGGCTTCAGCGACATCCGCGTCGAGACCGTCGAGGGTGACATCGCCAACAACTACTACGTCGCCATCAAGAACTGACCGGGGACAGCGGCGGCCAGCTCTACTCGCGCCGGCACACACCCCACTTACAGATCCCACCGAACGATGTCGGGCAGGCATCCGGATCCGACGGGGGATCTGAGCGGCTGCCCTGACCCGTACCCCCGGTTCAACCCGCACGGGGCTGGTTCCGAGAGCTGCACGTCCACTCCATCGCCGGTCAGATGGCGGTCGCCGCGGTCGTCGTGCTCATCGGTTGGCGTCGATGTGCGCTGCGAGGTACTCGGCGCTGATTGGGTCGAGGCGGAAGAAGAGCTCGGGCTCAACGAGCTCCAGTTCGAGCACGAGCAGCGGGCCGCTCGGGTGGCGAATCAGGTCAACCCTGGCGTAGCTCGGCATCGGCTGGACCACGCCGACCGCTTGGCGGGAGATCGCCCGCAGTTCCTCGGTGAGCTCAGTTCGCTCGGCGGATCCGCCGAAGTCGCTCTGCACGCGCCAGTCACCCTGTTGGGCGTGCTTGGCGACAGCGACGAGCGGCTGGCCGGCGATGACGACGACAGAGATCTCTCCGCTGCTCGTGATCGTCGACACGTACGGCTGGATGACGGCGTCCTCAGCGGCGACGAGCCGGCGCAGGTGTGCTTCCGCCGCGTTGGCACCGACCTCCGCCGCGTGCTTCGTGAGTCGGGCGGTGCCGCCCACTGCCGGCTTGATGACGACGTCGTCCCATCCACGCTGTTCGATCAGCTCATCGAGCCTGATTGCTTCACCACGACCGACCAGAGCGGTCGGTACCACCGGCAGGCCTCGACGGGCGAGGTCGATCAGATAGCCCTTGTGCGAGTTCCATCGCAGCATCGGTGTTGGGTTGTGCACGATCGCCTCCTCGGCATCGAGGTGATCCAGCCAGGTGGCGAACGCTGCTGGCTGCTCGACGTAGTTCCACGTCGAGCGGATGACCACGACATCACCACGACGTACGGGATCGCCCCAACGGTGCGCCCGCGGTCGAAGACCACGGGCGCACATCGCCTCCGCGAGCACCGAGTCATCGGCGGTGAGGTCAGCGGTTGAGTCGTCAACCGCCAACAGCACGGTCCGACCCATGTCCAACCGTCGCACACCCGTCGCACCTCCGCGGCCGCTGACAATCCCGCGACCCGCCGCAGTGTGGTCGACGCCGTGCTCAACGCTGAACGATCCAGCACGACGGCGACGGCGGGTATCCGAACACGACGGGACAAATCCCGGGTCGCGCCGCGACCGCGCCGGCAGCCGGGGGCACAGAAGGACGCAGTCGGAGGTGTCCGGAAGATCGCGGGGAATAACAAGCACGGCGGGCATCCTCGAACGACGGCAGTCCGGCGCTACGGAACGGCCCCGGTCGCCAATCGGTCGACGACGCGTCTCCGCCAGGCCGCGAGGTAACGGCAGTTCTCGCGCTTCGTCAGGTGCCTGGGGCTGTTGCGGGCAGTGGCGAGTCGCCGCCCGCTCAGGTCTCTACTCCGAGGAGTTCGCGACGTCGCAGTTCGATCTCGTCGCCCGTAGCGATGAGCTGTTGGCTCCGAGCCCCGGTCTCGTCGAATTCGCGTTGAAGTCGCTCGCCGACCCGTCGGGACTCGTCATCGGTGTCAACGTGCCCGGGGTGGCGTGCGAGCTCCCACAGCTCGCCCGCGATCTGGCTGTGCCGCGCCGTGACGAAACGGATCTCCGCGGCGATCTGCCTGGCGTGTGACGCCAGAAACCGCGCCTTCATGGTTCGGGCGAGCGCCGAGTCTGACGTCGTCTCCATGCAGTCCCCCTACGGCGAACAGCCTCACAACGATTGGCCCCTACTGGCTGAACGCGTACCATCCATACCCGACCGATCGAGGGGACAAACGTCACGAGTGAATGTTCGTTGTGTTGACGGGCATGACGGTCATGGTCAGCGGGTGCGGCGCTGGATCGTGTCGCGGAGCGCGTGGGTGCTGGTGTAGCGAGGCTGCCATCCGAGCTCCCGCTTGGCCTTGGTGGTGTCCATGATCGACGGCTGCGTCGCCGCCTCCACCCACTCGGCCGGCGGCGGGCAGCGGCAAGCTGGTGATCGCCCGGGCGGCGGCCCGGACGAGAACGCCGGGGATCGGGATCGCGGCAAGACCGAGCTCGCGGGCGATGTCGACGCCGGTCATCACGCCGTCTGCGGCGATGTTGTACGCGCCGGGGGGACCGGCCCCGACCACGCACAGCAGTAATGCCTGACCGACGTCGTCTTCGTGGATGAACTGCACCGTCACATCAGGCACCACGGCAGGGAGCGGGAACCGAAGCGGCAGCACCGCGGCGGCGAGCCGCGCTCCGACCGTGTTCAGTGGCTCCGGCAGGAACCCCTTGGCGCCGAGGGCGTGCGGACCGAGGACGACGGGTGGCCGCAGCACGTACAGCCCGAGGTCGGGGTGCGCTGACGCCTCATCGTTGAGCAGGTGCTCGAGCTCGGCCTTCTCCTGGGCGTAGAACAGCCGCTTGGCCGGTCGCGTCGGCCAGTCCTCGGTCATACCGACGGGGTTGTCACGCTCGAAGCCGTAGGCCGCCACCGACGACGCATACACGAACCGCTTGGCGTTCGCCCTCGCCGCCGCTTCGAACGTGTTGCCCGTGCCCTCGATGTTGATCTCGCGGATCGTCTCGCGGGGGGCGTTGCCGGTGATCATGAACGCGAGATGAACGACCACGTCGACGTCGCGGAACGCCGCCTCAAGCGCCGCCAGGTCACGCACGTCGCCACGTCGGTACTCCATCTTCGTCCACCCGTACTGAAGCGGGTCGAAGGGCCGCCGGGCGATACCGATGATGCGGCTGACCCGGTCGTCACCCTGCAGCAGCGGCATCAACCCGAACCCGAACGTGCCGGTCGGGCCAGTGACGGCCACGGTCAGATTGCGAGCGCTCGCTCCCGGCACAACCACTGCATACCCGCTACCACCGAACGCCACCGCGTTGCGGTCAGGCCCGCGCCGGCGCTCGGTAGAGACATGATCTACATCGACCGGGAACTTTGTGGTCGCACGGCGTACGTTTCTCGGCGTGGAGTATCGACTGCTGGGCCGGACCGGCCTGCGCGTGAGCCCTTTGTGCCTCGGCACGATGAACTTCGGCAACCAGGCCGAAGAGACGGAGGGTCACCGGATCATGGATCGGGCGCTTGAGCTCGGCATCAACTTCTTCGACACCGCCAACGTTTACGGCGCGCCAGGCTTGCCGACCGAGGAGATCATCGGCCGGTGGCTGATCCAGGGCGAACGCCGTCGGGAGCGGACCGTCATCGCGACGAAGGTCTACGGAGGTCGCGACGCATGGCCCAACACCAGCAGGCTGTCGGCAAGACACATTCGGGAGTCGTGCGAGCGCAGCCTGCGCCGGATGCAGACCGACTACATCGACGTCTACCAGATGCACCACGTCGACCGCGACACTCCGTGGGACGAGATCTGGCAGGCGATGGAAGTGCTTGTGCAGCAGGGGAAGATCCTCTACGTCGGTAGCAGCAACTTCGCCGGCTGGCACATCGTCAAGGCCAACGAGCGAGCTGCTCGCCGGAACTTCCTCGGGCTGGTTTCGGAGCAGAGCCTCTACAACCTCAACGCCCGCACGGTCGAGCTGGAGGTGCTGCCCGCGTGTCTGGACTCTGGCGTCGGCGTGATCCCGTGGAGCCCGCTCGGAGGCGGCATCCTCGGCGGCGTGTTGCAGAAGCTCACCGAAGGTCGCCGCGGCGCCGAACGGATGGTGCAGCAGGTCGAGCGGATGCGTCCGACGCTCGAAGCGTGGGAAAAGCTGTGCGCAGACCACGGCGCACCACCCGCCAACGTGGCGCTGGCCTGGCTCTTGCAGAACCCGGCGGTGACGGCACCAATCATCGGTCCCCGCACCATCGAGCAACTCGACGGGGCCATCGGTGCACTCGACGTGCGGCTCGACGACGAGGTGATCTCCGAGCTCGACCACATCTTCCCCGGCCCCGGTGGCGCCGCCCCAGAGTCCTACGCCTGGTAAGCCAGCTGGCGACAAAGGCGCTCCGAACGATCAGGCACAGTCCGGTGAGCCCCTTGAGCGGATGGCCACCTCTGCTCTCCAGGAGGAGCTCGGAACCGACAACAGAGTCGACGACCTGCTGAGAGACGAGGACCTGACCGGCCTCGGCCAACCCGCAGATTCGTTGGGCCGCATGCCGGCGAGCCATCGCCGGTGTCTTGAGCTCGACGCACGTCGAGCATCGCCCATGTCCGCTCGACCCCCGGTTTCCCCGACGGCAACTGGCCGCCGCTGGAGGGCATGTCGCTCGACCGGGACCTCGACGACCTCGCGCCCTTCGGCTTGGTGGACGTCGTGGTCCTGAACGGTGTCGACGGCCTGCTCGCCGTTGTCAACGTCGTGCCGTGGAGCTCGCTGGTGTCATTACCTCAGCGACGATGGCTACTGCTCGGCGGCCGGCGATCCGCACCGCGTCGGCCGATCGGGTGGTTCGTGCGTGCAGGAAGGCGCCCTCGATGAGACAGAACAGTTCGACCGCGGTGGCGTCGGCGCGAGCTCGCTCCGTACCGTGGGCCACGAGGTGGTCGGCGAGAGTGGCCGTCCACGAGCCGAACGCTGCGGCGGCGGCGGCCCGCATCGCCTCGTGGGTGTCGGCGATCTCGCCGGCGATGGTCGCGATCGGGCAGGCGTCGGCGAAGGCCGTGGACTCGAGCAGGTCAGCGCCACCCTCGAACAGCTCACGGGTTGCTTCGAGCGGATCGACTTCGTCGCGGTAGAACGCCTCGACGAGTTCCCGGTAGGCCACACCTCCCTCCTCGATGACGGCCCGACCGAGCTCGGCCTTGCCGCCGGGGAAGAAGTGGTACAGCGACCCGTACGGCGCCCCGGCCGCGGTCAGGATCGCCTTGATCCCCGTCGCGGCGTACCCCTGCCGCCGCAGCAGCTCGGCCGCCGCGGTCACCAGGCGCTGACGGGTGGGGACCGACGACCCGCTGGACACGACCACACCATACTACTAGATTGATTGATCTATCAACAGGAGGGTCTATGTACAAGACCGCAGTGCGGTGGATGATTCGGCGCAACATCGACAGCATCAACGCCGGCGACTACCGGCCGGCGCTCGCCATGTTCAGTGACGACGTCGAGTTCTCATTCCCCGGGGAGAACTCATGGGCCGACGAGTTCCGCCCGCTCGAGCGGGGTCGGCAGGTCCACGTCACCCACCGCGGCAAGTCGGAGATGGAGCGGTTCCTGCAGCGCTACGTCGCGGCCGGGATCCAGATGCACGTCGAGGACATCTTGGTCAACGGGCCACCGTGGAATCTGCGGGCAGCCGTCCGGGTCCACGACTGGGTGCCAGGTGAAGCGGGCGACCGTTACAACAACCGGGCGGTCCTCTTCGTTACCTCAAGGTGGGGAAAGCTACGCACCCAAGAGGACTACGAGGACACCCAGCGGGCGGCGACGTTCGATGCCCTGCTCGGTGGCCGCGCGCCGCGCGCCGAGCCATCAACCGCACCCCTCTAACCTCGCCGGGGATAAGGGCGGCGAAAACACGAGTCCCCGCGTCCTGTACCGCCGGGATGCGGTCGATGAGCTCGACGGTTCGTTCAGGTTGAGATTTCGGCGGCGCTGGCACGCGGTGCCCGTCGGAACAGGCGGTAGCGGAACAGGGTTCGGAAGCCGTGGGCTGCGTACATCGACTGTGCCATCGGGGACGACTGCAGCGTGGCCGTCGTGGCGCCGGCTTCGGCGCCAGCCAGGATGGCTGCTGCCGTCATCGCCCAGCCGACACCGCGCCGTCGGGCGGATTCGGCAGTGCCGACGTTGTAGACACCCACGACGTCGCCGCTACGGATGCTGATCGAGGTTGCCACCGGCGTTCCGTCGAGGAGTCCGAGCAGAAGCCCGACGTCAGGCTCCTCGATGATGCCGCCACCGAGGAACGTCTCGACGAGCTGCGCGTTGTGGCCGGCGTTGGATCCTGCCGTATAGGCAAAGATCTCGAACCCCGCCACGTCCTGGATCCGTTTCACCCGGAGGCCCGGCACGTCGGGAACTCGCTTGGGAAGTGCGGACAGCACCATCGCCGGGTATCCCTCGACCTCTTCCAGCCCGCTGGGGTGCATGGTCGGGACGAGATCGTCGTCGATCCCCTCGCGGAGATGCAGCATCCAGGCCAACCCGGCCTCGTCGGCGACGGCGGCGGCCTCGACGATGGCGTCGGCTTCGACCTCATCATCGACTGGGAGCACCTCGTTGAAGAACGCCACGGGGCTTCCCGTAGCGGCGACCATCACCCCGCGGCGTACCCGCACAAACCCACTCGACTGATATCGCGGTAACACGCCGAACGACCGCACCAGGTTGACGTGCACCAACCGCCCCTGATCCTCAGCGACCATGCGACACCTCACGCGTCCGAGTAGCGCGTCCGAGTATTCCGCGCCGCCGCGTTCTCTACCGCCGGATCCTCGGTGGCGGCTCACCGCGCCTGGGCTCATCGTGCAGCCGGGTGGATCTATCGGCGGCGTCGGTCGAGGATCTGCTCACGCAGGATGTCGGCGTGCCCGGCGTGCTGTGCGAGCTCACGCAACACCTGCAGCTGCAACGCCCACACGGCACGGCGGCCACGACCGTCGACGATCGAGTCCAAAGTGAGCGCAGCCATCGTGCGTCGGGACTCTTCACACCGCTGCCGATGGGCGGCCTGGACCGAGGCGATCGTGTCATGCTTCGTCAACGTGAAGGATCGATCGGGCGTGGTCGGGATGCCGATCTGGGCGCAGGAGCGGCCGCTGACCGCTTGGTCGAACCAGACACCTTCGACATACGTGACGTGCTTGACCAGACCGAGCAACGTGGTCTTCGACGGGACCAGCCGAAGCCTCGCGTCAGCCTCACTGAGACCGCCCAGGCAGTCGTGCAATGACGCCCGATAGTCGTCGATGAGCTCGTCGAGGCGGAAGCGGAGCTCCGCCGTCCACGCATCGCTTCGCTGATCATTGCTCGGATCGGCCATCACCCCGTCCTACCGTGCGGCGAACGCGACAGCTGCAATCCGCGAGGGCCGCCGGGCTCGTCGCGGCGGCAAACGGTTGCGGCACACTCATCGGCAAACCGAAGTTCGCGCCCGGCCGGTGCAGACGATGCCGATCGGTCCGAGCCGCCGGCCGTACGATCGTCGTGTGGCCCACGCCTCGCCCTCGCCGACACCGAACCCCAACGCAATGAAGTTCACGTTGGACACAACCCTCCCGGACGTGATCAACGTGACCAGCGCAGACACCGCAGCCGGGCACCCGTTTGCGGAGGCCGTGTTCGCAGCAGGAGGCGTCGCCTCGATCTACGGAGTCAACGACTTCGTCACGGTCACCCGCGAGCCCGGCTCCGAGTGGGACCCGATCGTGGCAGCAGTCGTTGCCGCAGCCGCCACTGATCTGTAAACCCGATGTGGCTCCACACGGCTCGACAAGTCGGTGCGGCTGACCCACGTTCGACCACTCCCTAGGCCTCGCCCTGAACGTCAGCGTCGGCACGCTCATCGCCGCGCTCGATCTCGATCAGGCGTGGTGGTCTTCGGATGCGCGGTGCCGTGCCGCCGTGGCGAGCACGCTGCGTTCGAGGACGCGCGATAGCGGACGCTCGCGGCGATGCTCGGCATTCGCCAGGACCGGCGCGTCCTGGGCGCGTCGGCGCTGCGGTCGGGGAGTGTTGGACGACGCACTGGAGTGGTCTCGGCGCGCGCCGAATACGGCCCCGGAGCGCACGAGTCCCAACTCCTGGGGAGGGGTCGCCGTTGCGTGACATGAATTGCCAGGCCGGTTGCTTCCGAGGACGTAGAGATCCGGCATGGTCAAGGCAGGGCGAGTACCGGTGTCTCGTCGTAGTTCGTCCTAGGAGCCGTGATGCAGGGCACAAACGCCATACGCACCGAGGTGAGCACGGCTCCCGTTGACGATGCACTCGTACGTCCGTCGACGGCGTCGAGAAACATCAACGTCTGCTCGTCTTCCCTCGCCTTCTCATCGTGTGTACGGTTGGGGCTGGCGTGAGAGGGAGCGGAAGGTGTCGGAGTGGAGCAGCGAAGCCGTCCTATCCGACGAGATCCGGATGTTGGAGTAGGCGAATACGGCCGGACTCCTAACGAGTCTTTCGCCGGGATGCTTCGCGTCGTAACAGATCTTAGGTAGCCGCATTCGACGAGGAGGGAGGTGGTGGCTTCTCAGGGATCGGACGCGGTGTCGACAAGGGTGTGACAGAGATTTTCCGTGACCTGCGACGTCACGGGGAGCAAGCAATAAGAGAAGAGAAACAAGTGAAGCGACTAGGAATTATTGGTGGATTGTCGACCGCGTTCGTAGCCTTGGTGGCCTCTAGCGCTCTGGCTGCGGGAACTCCCGTTTTCAATGACGAGGCCGCTCCCGAGGGCACGCACGTCCAAACCGGTTCGCCGTCGTGTGCGTTTGATCCCGAGGGCAGTCTAAACGTCACATGCAGTACCTTCGAGCTTGCCGGCGTAGGAAACACGGACGCAACGGCAAATCTGACGGCCGAGTACTCGGCGACCATCGACTGCCGTAACCACGGCGGCAAGGTGGTGGCGGTGAAGACCGGGACGTTCGTGGCGACGTCGAACACTGGCGAACTTTCGCCCGTGAACGGTCGGCTCATTGTTCCGTCACTCTCGGTAACGGCGCCAACTGACGAGGAGTTCCTCGCACAGCAAGAGTGCCCCAACCCGAACTGGACGCCTGAGATTCAGGCGGGGACGACCATCACGCTCGCGTCCTCGGTTTATACGGTGACGTTCGAGGGCTTCGAGGGGGCCTACATCACGATCATCGATCCGTGATCATGGTCAGATGAGCCGCTAGGCACGAGGGAAGGGGGGCTGCCAAGCCCCCCTTCTCTTCGTCGCCTTCCATGAACGCTCCCGGCGGCGAACACGTGGCATGAGCGGCAACGGTCCCGCGGCCACATCTGCACGGCGGGATCGACCGACGAGACCGTTTCGGTTGCTTTGAATACCGATCTTGACCAAGTTGGCGTTGCCGTTCTCGGGGTACACCTGGATCCACGTTGGCGTAGACGCCGGCGAGGTCCTCCGTGTGGGGTTCCCGGCATTGATGGCGATCCGCTTCTTCCGCTGGCCCGGGCGTGAAGTGGTTGGCGCCGACTCCAGCAGCCCGAGCATCGCCATTCGGGGCTTGCCGAATGGGTGGGTTCAATGTTGCGAGAGCCAGATGCACGTGGTTCGCGTGGTCGGTGACCGTGACGAATGCCCCGAAAAGGGCCAGTGCACGATCGTGAGTGTCGGATCGAACGATCTCGTCGTGGCGGGCGAGGTCCATCTCCATCGCCCCCGAATGCTCGGCCCAAGGCGGGTGGATTCGACCACGTCCGTGAAGACGTACGCCCGCCCAGACGTGCTCGCCCACGCCTCAATCCTCACACTGTGAGCGAGTGTGACTCGGGCCGGACACTGAACCGCCCCGGTTTTGATGGAGGCGCCCTTGGTGCGCGGACAGCGCCGGGTATCATGCCGCCGATCAATCCTGTTCAGTCGCGCGTTCGTTCTCTGGGGGGGTTTGCACATGTACTCTCGCGTGCATCGCAAGGGGGTTGTCGCCGTAGCCGTGATGACCGCAGCTATGACGACCGCAGCGATCGTCCCATCAGCGGCGACAGCAGCCGATCCCTGTGTTTCGGGTGCCGAAGTACGTGCACAGGTCCATGAACTGGTGGCCAGCCTGCGCGACGACATCGGCGCGAGGTCAACGCGGCCCACATCGCGGCGGCATTGGTCGATACCTTGCACACGTTCCGGGGGTTTGAGGCGGACTCTTCAGCCGAGCGACAGGAGCTCGGTCAGGCGATCGCCGCACTTGCGAAGCAGTTGAAGTCGGCGCCGAGCCTGGTCGCCCGCAAGGCCATCGTGGCGGACATCTTGGCCTTGACCGAGCAGCGCGAGCGTGGCCCGTTCACCGCAGCGGAGCGCGCTCAACTCAAGGCCGCGGTGGCGGCGCTGAAGGACGCCGTCATTGCGAGGACCGATCGGGCTGTGGAAGGTCGCGAGGTTGCTGCGGTCTTCTCAGCACTGCACGAGCAGTTCACCTGCCGGCCCGCCTAGTCCCGTCCGCCATCGGGGCCGCCTCAGGAACGCTCGGGCCGTCCCGGCAGGTCCACGACACACCTCACCGAGTCCAGCGACGGATGCCGCACGGGCGGCAGGTCGTCAGCGTCGAGAAGGTCAGCGTGTAGCAGCGAGCGTGGCCGTCGGACGGACTCCAGCGTGTCATCGTTCCCACGTCGGCGCTGGCTCAGTCGGCGCCCGCGCAGTCGAACGTCGGCTGCAGCGTGCTCGGCCCCGGGCGGTGTGGTTTCCCGCCTGCGAGTAGCGGCCCAAAGAGGTAGGCAAGCGCATCCAGGTCGCACTGTGAGAAGAGCGGGTCGGGGGCCTCCCCGATCCAGCCGTAGCCCATCAGGTCGGTGCTCTCTTGCAGGTTCGTGGCGTGCCCGAGTCCGAGGGCGTGGCCAAGTTCGTGCAGCGTCACGTAGTGGAGGTATTCAGGCGTGTAGCCCTCATTGGTCGGCGCTCCGAACTCTGAGGACACGATGATGTTCCCGCAGCCGTTGGCGCCGCAGATCGCGTACCCGGCGAAGACCACGCCGCCTGCATGCGGCACGTAGTGCAGCACGATGTCGGCCGACCGGCGCGGTTGGGCGGTCACGTCGGTGAGGCTGATCTGTCCATCGAAGCACTCACGGAGAACCCCGTCCCACGCCTCGATCGCCTCCTGCACGGCGGTCACGTGTTCCTGGGAGACGTTGGGTGCCGCCTGCACGGCCACGGTCAGGTGCGTGTCCTCCCATACATACCTGTTCGGGTAGTAGTAGTTCAGGATCACCAACGCGTCGGCGTCGGACTCTGGCAGCGTGCAGTTCGCACCGGAGGTCGTGGTCGGTGGCTTGGCATCGGCCGTGTCGACCGCAAGACCAACACTGGCCACGAGAGCGGCGAGCACGAGGATCACTCGTCTGAATTGCATGGGGCACTCCTCGATGCTGACTGGGAGCCCTGAGCAGGAGCACGGGCTCCAACGATCGCACCGGACGCTACCTCCCCGACGGCCATCGCTGGAAGACGCGTCAGTTCGCTCCCGCTCCGGTTACAGCCTGGCCGGGACCCGCGTCCTGCCGACCGTCGGGTACCCAGCTTGACCCGGGAGCCGGACGGCCTCGCTCAGCAGCTTCGACGCCGACGCGGTGATCACGTCACCGCCGCGGAGTGGCTCCAGAATCCATCAGACGAGTCGGCAGTGTCCGCCTCTCGGCGTTGCGCGACGACTCGATGCGTCGCAGTCGTTGAGCAGCCGCCGGAGAAGCGGGTCGCACGCGCACCGATCGCCGCGCGTTCGGCCCTGGCCGGAGCGTGGTGTGTGGCGGACCTCGTGTCGCCGGGTGCGCCGTGGCAAGTTGGCGTGCGGTGCTGACCCCGACGGACCACTGGCCGTCAGCCAGACTGGGCTGATCGCCAGCTTTGCCGATGTCGAGCGCGCCGAGCCGGACCTCGCCGATCGCGCCCGAGCAATCCTGTCGTCGACGACGAACGCGGTGCTCGGAACCATTCGTCGTGATGGCTCGCCGCGGTTGAGCGGCGCCGATCCTTACTTCCACGACGGCCAGCTCCGCATCTGGTCGATGCCGCGGGCCCGCAAGGGTCAGGACCTGCGCCGCGACCCACGGGTCGCGCTGCACAGCATCCCGTGGGACTCGCGGCAGCTGCGCGACGGCGCCGCGGACGTCGGCGCGGCTGACGCCAAGGTCAGCGGGACAGCTGTGCTGGCCACCGATGCCGGCGATCTGACGGCGTTTCGGGCCTGGTTGAGGTCCGAGCGCGGCTTCGAGCCACCAGAGGACTGGGATCTGTTCACGATCGACATCGACGCGCTCACGGTCATCTCGGCCGACGGTGGGCAGCTCGTGGTCGACCGATGGTCGAGGACCGACGGCCGTCAGACGACACGTCGCACCTAAGCCCGGCAGAGTCGCGAAGGACGCTCCGCTGTGGTTTGCCGCATCCGAGAACGACGCCCCCGCCACGGCAATGGATCACCGTCCTCTACCGCCGGCGGAAACGCGCTGCGGCCGTGGCTGGCTGACTCAGCAGGATGCACGTGATGCCGCGTACGATTCGCCACGCCCAGCTCGGGGACGCCGACCGGATTGGGGCGATCCAGGTGCGTGCCTGGCAGGCCGCGTATCGAGGCGTGATGCCCGATGCGTACCTCGACGAGCTCAACGCTGACGACCGAGCCGCCTATTGGCGCCGCCAGCTGCTGGCGTTGGTGCCCGGTCAGCGGCTCAAGGTGATCGTTGATGACGGCGTCGTCGTCGGGTTCGCGGCAGCCGGACCCGAACACGACGGTCAGGCTGCGGGCGTCGGCGAGCTGTACGCGATCAACCTTGACCCCCAGGTGTGGGGCCGCGGGCTCGGCCGAGCTTTGCTGGGCGACGTGACCGCGGAGCTGGCCGGGCTCGGATATCGGGAAGCAGTGTTGTGGGTCGTTCCCCAGAATGACCGGGCACGCCGGTTCTACGAGTCCGAGGAGTGGCGCGACGACCACGTACGACGCGACGATGAGGTGTTCGGGGTCGTCGTTCCTGAGATGCGCTACCGGCGCCCACTGCCCACCAGCGGCCCAGGTGTGTCCGAAAACGACGCGCGCTAACGACCACTCGTCTCATCGGGTCATCTGGGCGGGAATCGTCGCAGCAGTCGAAACGGATCCCGCCCAGATCATCGATTGCCGCGGTCGGCCGACGGGGACTGCGCGAGGTCGGTCAGGCTCGGTGGTGACAGCGTGAAGGGACCGGTCGCTTGGGGTGGCGCGAGGCAGCCGGCGCGGGCAACATCGGGGCGGCCGACGGCGAGCGATGAGGAGAGCGACGTGCGCGTCGAAGGTTCCGTCACCACGATCTCGTGGGTCCCGGCGGCAGCGGTTGAACGGGATGCGAGGGCAGGGTTCCGGCTGGGGACGTCGCGCGCCGACGCCGCACCACCGGTCGACCTCGGCCCGGACATCGATGCCACGCTCGACGCGCTGGGGGACCGGTACCGCTTCGCCAACCACCTCCGGGGCTTCGCCGAGTTCGACGACGACGGTGAGGCCCGGCGCTATGGCGAGCAGGGAAGCGGGCGGCTCGGACAGCGCACGGTGCGGGAGGGGGTCGGGCTGGCGATCGGGACCATCCCCATGCCTGAGCGTCGGGGCGAGCCGGTGGTCGGACCGGGCTGGGTGCGCTTTGACCAGACCTGGGGTGGACGCACGGCGTCGAACATGAAGAAGGCGACACTTCGGCCGCCCTTCGTGCGCTTCAACGCGCCCGTCGCCTGGACGACGCTCGAGCTCACACTGCACGCCGACGGGCGCGTCGACGGACGGCTGGCCGGCGCGTCGCCGTTCCCGCGCCACTGGGTCTACGACACAGACGGTCGCCTCGACGCAACGAGCGCCACCACGGACTGGAAGGGCTGGGCCGGATCGGCGATCGGCATTCATACGCCGTGGGGCGACGAGGACTCGCCGGCCTTCGTCACCGCGGTCGAGTCGGCGTTGGAGCGGGAGCTGGCCGAGATGCTCTTGCGCGACACGCCCCGCCCGGCCGTCCGCCGGCTGCAGGCCGGCGAGGTGCTGACCCGCCAGGGCGATCCCGGCGACGAGCTCTACATCATCGTCGACGGCGTGCTCGTGGTCAGCGTCGACGGGGCCGACGTCGTCGAGCTGGGCCCCGGGACGGTGCTCGGAGAACGGGCCGTGCTGCACGGGGGCCGCCGGACCGGAACCCTGACCGCCCGGACGCGGGCCAAGGTGATGGTCGTGACTGCCGAGCGGGTCGATCGCGACCGCCTGGCCGGCCTCGCCGTGTCCCACCGCCGGGAGCTGCCGCTGCGTAGCCGGTAACGGCGGCTGGATGCCGGCATCGAAGGTCCGAGGTTGGGCTTCGTTCAGCTGAGCTGTTCGGCCAGTCCGACGATGATGCCCTCCGGGCCGCGGACGTAGCCGAGCCGATAGATGTCCTCGTACTGCGCCAGTTCGCCGACGAGTTCGGCGCCGTGGGTGCGCAGGCGTGCAACAACCTCCTCGATGTCGTCGACGGCGAACATGATGCGGCGAATGCCCAGCGTGTTCGCCGGTGCATCCTTCGGCTCGGGCCTGATCGCCTTCGGCGTGTGGAACATCGCCAACTCGATTCGGCCGTGGCCGTCCGGTGTCCGCAGCATCGCGACCTCCTGTCGGACGTCGTCGATCCCGATCACACGCTCCACCCAACGTCCCTCGATCGGCCCCTTGCCCTCGAGCTCCATCCCAAGTTCCACGAAGAACGAAATGACGGCGTCAAGGTCGTCGACAACGATGAGGACGTTGTCCATCCGGTGGATCGTCATGCTGGGTCTCCTTGGTACTGCTGGGCCGCGGTGGCCGCACCGGCCTTGAGACGAGCCGCCAGGCCGATCTCGACAATCTTCGCGAGGTCTTCTTCGGACCTCTGACGCAACACAGGTCCTCTGACGTCTTGATCCCGACGCGCTCGGCTTCCGTACCAGTGAGACGGCTGGCCGAGACCGAACTCATCGCCGCACGGGACACCGACCCGGAGAGCCGCGCTGATGCTTCACTCGGCGGGGGCGACGTCACTTCGCCGAAGGGTGTGTGGAGCGGGCGGTCGATTTCGAGGAAGTGGAAGAAAAGGCGATCCGCGCTCGCTGGCGGCCAAACCGAGGGGCGGTGCGACGCCGACCGACCTCTACCGCCAGCTCGCCACCACGAGCGAGGCGAGTGACGATCAGGCTGCTGTCGGGCGCCATTGCCTTCGGGGGAGGGGCTGCTCGACCCCGGCGCAAGACTGCTCGGTGTGGGACAGCGTGAGGTCGAGGCGATCCGGCGCATCGCCCTAGCTCTGCCGGAGGTGACCGAGCGTTGGAGTCACGGCGCGCCGTGCTTCTTCGTCCGGGGATCGCGGGCGCTGTGCTACGTCCACGACAACCATCACGGTGATGGCCGCACCTCGCTGTGGTGCCCTGCTCGGCTGGGCGTGCAGGAGGAGCTGGTGGGCACTGAACCTGAGCGCTTCTTCCGTCCGCCGACGTCGGCCAGCGGAACGTTCTCGAACTGGGTGGGAGTGTTCCTTGATCTCTCCGGCGACGACGAGGTCGACTGGGGAGAGATCGCGGCGATCATCGAAGAGGCCTACCGCTTGGTCGCGCCAAAGGAACTCGTCGCGCAACTGGAAGCCACGTGAGCGCGCTCGCCCCCGCACCGTCGGGGCTGCCACCGAACGAGGCGGGGCGACGTTCGGTGCGCGTCGTCCGCGACCGTGCTCGCCCGATCGGTTCGCCGCCGGCGGGGAGCAAGCTCCTCATCGTCTGATCTGCCCGGACCCACATTCGTGCCGAGTACGCCCACATCCGCTCACACGCAAACCACACTGACGCCTCCCGGAGCGTTTTGGCATCACCCCGTCACTCGTACGCTCCGCTCCATGACGACCTTCGTCTTCAGGCTCAAGCCTCCGCGCCCAACCTTCGCCGTCGACATGAGCGAAGAGGAGCGCGAGATCATGGGTCGGCACGCCGCCTACTGGCGGCCGTACATCGAATCAGGCCAGATGGTGGTGTTCGGGCCAGTGCTCGATGACACGGGTTCGTGGGGCCTCGGTGTCATCGAAGCCGAGGACGAACACGAGCTGCGCGCTTTCGCTTCACGCGACCCGGCAGTCACCAGTGGAACCGCCGACATGGAGATCGGCACGATGCTCGCCGGATTCGTTCGTCCTGGCTGACCGGTCTGACTACGCCTTCGTATCAGGCGCCCATTGGCCGCTCCGGCTGCCGCGACAACGCCGATCGGGAGATCGGTCGTGGTCGCCTTGGTCACCGAATCGCGTGGACGCTGGTGCAATTCGGTGACCACGCGAGTGCCGGCCGCGGGGGAATTGGCCGGCCGGTCTTATCCGGGATCGCTGGCTGCTGGCGGAGCGGTTGGAACAGCCGGGGGTGGTTGGCCGTCGCCGTTTGGCAGGCTGTTCACCGTGAACGACGAGGTGGTCGGCGATGCTGCGACGGAGTTGCTCGACATGCGGGCGAACCGTCGAGTGGTGTCCGACCTGCCGCTGCGTCTGCGGCCCCAGACGCTGGCCGACGCGTACGCGATCCAACACCGTGTGGTCGCGGCCCTTGTGGCGCAGGCTGGTGGCCGGTGCATCGGCTTCAAGGTCGCGTGCACCAACGAGATCGCGCAGGCTGCCCTGCAGATCGATCGACCGGTGTTCGGCCGGCTGATGTCGCAGACCACCTCGCCTAGCGGCACGACGCTCGCGGCCGACCAGTTCACGCATCGCGTCATCGAGGCCGAGTTCGCCTTCCGAGTCGGCGTCGATGTCGAACCGGTCGACGGTGGCCACACGCAGGCCACGATCGCCGAGCACATCGACGCGCTGATGCCGGGCATCGAGATCGTCGACTACCGGTTCGAGTCGTGGGCGGTCGGTGCGTTGCGCATCGCCGCCGACAACGCGATCCACGGTTGGTGGCTCCGCGGCGAGCCGGTCACGGACTGGCGCGGCCACGACCTCGCGGCGTCGGCGGTGTCGGTCACCTGCGACGGCGAGCTCGTCACGACCGGCTCGGGCGCGGCGGTGCTCGGTCATCCGCTCAACGTGATGGCGTGGCTGGCCGATGAGTTGCCCCGGTTCGGCCTTCGACTGCGTCGCGGCGACGTCGTCACGACCGGCGTGGCGACCGATGTGTTCGAGGCCGGCGCGGGTGACGTCGTGCGTGGCCGACTTCGGACCGTTCGGCAGAGTCACCGTCGCGTTCGACTGACGACGGACTTGCCCGGCGCCGCCCACGGTCCAGTCTCGGCCGTACAGCTACGCGTGTCCCTCGAGGCGTCCGAGTGCTCGATTCAGGATGATGCGATCAGAGCGGTTCGATCTCGCCGGGTTGCCAGGTCTTGTCGAAGAAGGCCCGCTCCGGGTTGTAGAGCCGCAGGATCGTCCACCAGCCCCTGCCGGGCACGGTTTGCAGCCAGTTACTCGCCTTGCCCTCGGGGGCGGTGGGCCCGAAGTAGAGGTCCGTTGACCCGTCGGGGTTGGTCTCGACGGTGCCGGACTGGCTGCCGAGACGGGGCAGGTGCTGGTCGGTTTGCAGCATCGAGCGGGTCTGGTTGTCGTACAGGATGACGGACCAGAACCGGCTCTCGGGGATGTCGGGCGGCAGCGTGAGTCGATAGTTGCGGCCACCGTCGAGGTAGTTACCTTCGCTGTCCCGCATGGCGAAGATGTACTGCGAGCCGATTCCGGTGAGCCGCATGCACATCGCCGGGGTGATGCCGGTGGCCATGTAGAAGAAGTTGGTGGCCGAGTTGAGCTTGCGGGCGCCGTCGCGGGGGGCCGCGACGGCGCCGTCGGCGCTGATCTGCGGCGGCGGGTCCAAGAACTGGTAGCCGCCAACGAAGAGGGCGCTCTGCCATTGCGAGTCCGGGTAGTAGGCGAAGCCTTCCTCGGGTCGTGCCGCGAATGTGATGGTGCGGGCGGTGGCGTTGCCGACGACGACGGCGTCCTCGAGCACCTTGCGCATCCGGCGCGTCCGGATCGAACGGTTTGCCGTGGACGATCCCGACGGCGGCGAGCAGGCCCAGCAACTCGGGGTCGCCGGCGTCGGGTGGTTCCTGTTGGACGAGCTCGTTGACCACCTCCCAGTAGCTGAAGTCGTTCGGGAAGAGAGTGTTGATCGGCATCCCCGACGCTTCGACGAACCGGGTCTCCGGGACCGCGGCCGGGGCGCCCAACGGTGCTCGTCCGGCGAGGAAGCTGCCGACGGCGGTGCCGTGGGCACCGGGCACGTATCGATGCACCTTGACGCCCTTGTGGATCGCCTCGACCGGGATCTTTGGGTCGTTGTCGACCATGAACCCTCGCCCGATCAGCGTCACCCGCTTGGTGCGGGCGTGGAAGACGTGGTACCCGCTGTCGGGCAGCGGACCGTCATAGCCCGGTCCCACGATCAGGTAGCGGCCGCCTTCGCCCCGGTCGGGACCGGGCAGGCCGACGTCGGTGACCCAGTGGAACCACATGTCGTCGATCGTGCCGAGGAGCCCCGACGGCGCGCCCAGGGCGGGCAGGTCGATCACCATCGGACCGTCGGAGAGGTCGATGAACCCCCAGAAGTAGACGGTGTCACAGTTGGCGGTGAGGAACAGCGAGTTCGAGTCCATCAGGTCGGAGAACATCGCGAACGAGTTGTCCTCGATCCCCTTCGACAGGTGGCCACGACGAACGGCGGCGAGCGAGGCACCGCGAAGCGCGCCGAGGAACGCCTCCACGCCGTGGACGAAGTCGAGGTGGTCGTACAGCAGCGCCGCCGTCGCCTCGGACGGGGCGCCGTCGGTGAACTCCAGCGTGCCGAGCCGGCTCTCGACCCGGTCAGGCGTCGAGAACGAGCTGAGGTCCCGCGGGGCGATCGGAGTCTGCGAGGCCGTCATGGCTGTTCCTGTGCGGTGGGTTCCAACTCGCCGACTTGCCACGACTTGTCGAAGAACGGTTGCAGTGGGCTGTACAGGCGCAGGACGGCGAAGAACCCCTTGCCCGGGTCGGTCTGGATCCAGTTGCCGTCGGCCACGTCGGCGGGCTGGTCGGGACCGACGTGGATCGTGGTCGAGCCGTCCGCATTGGCGACAGCGGCCGGCGACGGGTAGGCCTGGCTGCCGGCGCGGGGGTAGCGCTGCGGGGTGATCAGCATCGAGCGGGTCTGATTGTCATACAGGGTGAGCGACCAGAACCGGGCCTGGGGGATGTCCGGCGGCAACGTCACCGTGTACGACCGGGAGCCGTCCAAGAAGGTCTTGTTGGAGTCCATGAAGGCACACAAGTACTGGGAGCCGATCCCGGTGAGGCGCATCGCCATCGCCGGCGTGATGCCGGTGTAGCCGTAGAAGAAAAGTGTGCGTAGGTCGTGCTTGCGAGCACCGGTCGGCGGGTACGGCCTGATGCCCTCCGGCGTCACCTCGGGGATCGGGCGATCGAACAGGTAGCCGCCTTGGAACAGCAAGTTGGTCCACGCCGAGTCCGGGTACCAGAACACGTCCTCCTCACCGCGGGCGTCGAACATCAACGCCCGCGACGTGGCGTTGCCGACGGTCGCGGCCTCGTCGAGGATGCGACGCATCCGCTCGTCCGGCGCGAACGGCTTGCCCTTGACGATGCCGAGCTCACCGAGATGTCCGACGATCTCCATGTCACCGGCGTCGGCGGGCTCCTCCTGCAGCAGGGCGTGCACCGTCTCGAAGAACCGGGCGTCGGTCGGCGGGATCGTGTTGAACGCCTTGCCGGTCCCCTCCACGAACGTCGTCTCGGCCACCTCGGCCGGTGGCGCGAACGGTACCTTTCCTTCGAGGAGTGTGGCGACGCTCGTCCCAGGGCCTCCTGCGGTGTACGGGTAGATCTTCAGTGTGGACTTGATCATCGCCACTGTCGGTGCAGGGTCGTCGTCCTGGATGAAGGACCGGCCCAGCACGAGGGCTCGGCTCGTGCGCGAATGGCCGACGTAGAAGCCGCCTTCAGGAAGCGGGCCGTCGTAGCCGGGCGGCACCAGCACGAACTTGCCCCCCGCCCCGCGGTCCGGTCCGGGCAGGCCGAAGTCGATGATCCAGTGGAACCACATGTCGTCGATGGTGCCCAGCGCCATCGGCGGGGTCTCGACGACCATCGGTCCGTCGGACAGGTCGACGAAGGACAGGTAGTAGACGGTGTCGGCATTGGCGGTCAGGAACCGTGACGACGAATCCATCAGCTCCGAGAAGATCAGGACCGAGTTGTCCGCCACGCCGATGTCGCGGAACCCCTGGTGGATCGCCTGCGTCGACGCCGCCGGAAACGCCGTCAGGAACGCGTTGAAGCCGTGCACGAAGTCGAGGTGGTCGTACAACGCCTCGACCGACGTTCTCGCCGGGGCACCGTCAGTGAACTCCAGCTGGCCGAGCCGACTGTCCACCTTGTCAGGCGTCGACAACGAGGCCAACACCTCCGCAGCCACATCCGTCATCTCGCTAGTCCCTTCCATCCGGGTTGACCGATCACGATCACTGTCGTCAGAGCCAGCCAACATCGATCCGCGGCGGTGCGCATCACCAAGAACGTGTGATTCGCCCGCATCGACGCCGTCCTTCACATCGCCGAGAGCATCAGCGAGATGGGGGAGTGCGGTCCTCCCCGTTTCGTTAGATCTGTGTGATGCGTGCGGGGGCGAGCCTGCTCACGATGGGCACCGTGTCGTCGATCGGCGGCACTGGTCGAGCAGGAGGTACCTCACCATGAGCATCGGGCCCATTCAGGCGTTCGTGATCGGCTTTCCGGACAGCGACCTGTTCGAGGGTCGGATCGCCGACGAGCTGGCACGTCTCAGTGATGTTGGGCAGATCAGGATCGTCGACGCGGCGTTCGTGCTGCGCGACGGCGACGACGCTGCCGTCCTCAGCGTCTCCGATCTGGACGACGACCAGCGGGCCGAGCTGCGCGCCGCGGTCGGCGCCCTGGTCGGCCTGGGTCTCGCCGGCCCGGAGGGTGCCGAGGCGGGAGCCGAGCTCGGTGCTTCAGTCCAAGACGACGCACCCTCGGCCGCGGAGGTCCTGGCGGCGAGCCTGCTCGACGAGCTGCCCGACGGCAGCTCGGCACTGGTCTTGGCGATCGAGCACCTCTGGGCGGTGCCCCTGCGAGACGCCGTACGCGACGCCGGCGGCCTGGTGCTCGGGCACCGTCTGCTCACCCCGGAGGAGCTGATCGCGTTCGGGATGGCCGTCGGCGACGAGATCGAGCTCCAGGCGGCGGAGGCGGACACCGACAACGCGGTGTGAGCGACTCCGGCGGCGCTGACGACGACCACGACGGTGCGGCAAGGCTGAGGCGGACGTCCTCCGACCCGAGGGTTGCGGCCGATGAATGAATCCGCCCTCGCCGCGCTGGCGGTCGTGATCTTCGGGTGGGCGATCCTGTCGGACTGGTTTGCCCGCCACGACCTGACCGGGCCGCTCGTGTTCATGGCCGCCGGCCTGCTCCTGGCGAACACCGATTGGGGGATCGGGAGCATCGACGTCGAAGGCAACACGGTCCATGCGCTGGCGGAGCTGACGCTGGCCTTGTTGTTGTTCGGCGACGCCTCGGGGGTGCCACCGGCTGCGGCACGGAGAGATCTGCCGCTGACCGCTCGGCTGCTCGCGATCGGCTTGCCGCTGTCGATCATCGCCGGAACGGCGGTGGCGGTCGTCCTGTTCCCGAGCCTGCCGCTCGCGCTGGCCGGTCTGATCGCCGCCAGCCTGGCGCCGACCGACGCGGCGCTGAGCGCGTCGGTCCTCTCCGACGAGCGCCTCCCAGTCCGTGTCCGGCGGGTGCTGAACGTCGAGAGCGGCCTCAACGACGGCATCGCCACACCCGTCGTGACGTTCTGCATCGCCGCCGCAGCAACCGTGCTCGGCGTCATCGGCGACGAGCACGAGGACGGGTTCGGGGCATTGGGACAGCTCGTGATCGGCGTCGGTGTCGGCGCCGCGGTCGCCTTCGTCGGTGGTCGCCTCATCGTCCTCGCTCGACAGCGCGGCTGGATGCAGCACGGCTCCCGACGGCTGGCCACGCTGGCGCTGGCCCTGCTGTCGTTCCTCGTCGCATCGGAGGCCGGGGGGAACCCATTCGTCTCCGCGTTCGTCGGCGGGATCGTGTTCGGCGCCACAGCGACCACCGACGCGGTCGAGTCCGTCGAGCTCACCGAACTGGCCGGCAACCTGCTGTCACTCGTGCTGTGGTTCATCTTCGGGGCCGGTTTCGTGATCCCTGCCTTCGAAGATCTCGACGTCCGCATCGTGCTGTACGCCATCGCCAGCCTGACGGTCGTCCGCATGGTGCCGGTGGCGCTCGCCCTCCTCGGCACGGGACAAGGTCGGCCGACAGTGGCGTTCGTCGGCTGGTTCGGCCCGCGAGGGCTTGCGTCGGTGGTCTTCGCCTTGCTCGCCGTCGAGGAGCTGGGTAACGGCGATCCCCGGGTCCTCGTCGCCGTCAACACGATCACCGTGACGATCGTGTTCAGCATCGTCGCTCACGGCATCACGGGCCGTCCGCTGGCGACCCGCTACGTCGCCTCGCTCCAGCGAAGCGCGTGAAGCGGCCTCCGAGCCGTCCGAGGGCCTGCCCCGATCAGCTGTCGCTGTCGAGCCCGGACTTGGCGGCGTTGAGGAGGAGCTTGACGACGGCCCCGATGACGACGAGGTCGAGGAGCATCTGGATGCTGGTGACGATGCGGGCCGCGTTGCTCTCGGGGGTGATGTCGCCGAAGCCCACGGTCGAGAACACGGTGATGACCAGGTAGAGGGCGCCCGTGTGGTCCAGTGGCTCGCTGAAGTGGGTGGTCGAGGCCTGCGACAAGGACAGGTACACGATCGCGAAGACGATGAGGAACAGCGGGATGGTGACGCCGAGCGCCTGGATCGCGCGCAGCCCGGGGACCTCATCTCGCTTGACCCCGTGGAGCTCCAAGGCGAGGACGACGATGAACGCGGCGATGCCGATGACGAGACGAATGAGCGACTCGCCGCTCGTGCGGTCGTCGAACGGGACGAGGTAGAAGGCCCCGAACAGCAGGATCCAGGCGAGGATCACGGTGATCGTCGTGGTGATGATCTCGCGGCTGCGCCGGCGCCGGTCGAGCTCGGTCCAGCGGGCGGGCGAGCTCATCAGGAGTAGCCGGTGAACTCCTCACCCGGCTTGATGTTGGGGTACTGAGCCATCGACTGCTGCAGCTCGCCGAGCCGCTGGGCGACGGGGCCGACGACCCAGGCGGCCTATCGGAGGTCGTTCTTGATGCCGAACCACTCGTCGAAGCCCTGATCGGTCGGCAGGCGGCCCGCGATGTCCCCGACGTGCCACTTGCCGAACGCTGCGGTCGCGTATCCGGCGTCGGAGAACAGTTCGCCGAGGGTGTACTCCCATGGGGCCAGCCCGTAGTCGCCCTGTCCGGGCAGCGGCACGCTGCAGTTGCCGGTGCGGATCGGGAGGCGGCCGGTCAGGATCGCCGAGCGGGTCGGGGTGCACTGCGCTTCGACGTTGTAGTTCTTGAAACGCGTCCCCTGGGCGGCGAGGGCGTCGATGCGGGGCGTGGGCGCCAGCCCGCCGTAGCAACCGATGTCCCCCCAGCCGACGTTGTCGCCGACGATGAAGACGACATTCGGCACCGTGCTAGCCATGCGAGACCTCCTTCGATGGGCCGGGTGACGCGGCATCGGGAGGCGCTCGACGAGTGCCACCATGTCCCGATACGTGGTCGATCCGCTGCGACGTTGTTGGCAACGAGCCAACACGAACCCGAGGCGTCACGCATCACCAAGTCTGTGTGATTCGCAAGACCCTCGGCCGCTGGTCGGGAGTCGTCTCGGTCGAGTGCACTCGCGACCGGCCAGCCGCGGCGGCTATTTCACGTCTTCTGTGTGACGACGCCCGGCGATGGGAGGCGGATGATCAGTGGGCGCTCGGCGTGAAGGGCACGCCACGACGCAACCGAGGAGGTTTGGCTATGGATGCCGATACGCCGATCACGCTGGCGGCCGCGAGGTACAGCAATCGCGACGCCGCGGTCCAGGGGTTCCACATGGTGTGGGACGCGCACAAAGTGGGCGAGTTCGATCACACAGCCGTCGCCGTGCTCACCAAGGACGACTCCGGCAAGCTGCAGGTCGAGCGGCACGACACCACGGCCAAGCACCTGGGGTGGGCCGGCGCAGCACTGGCGGTCGTTGCTCCAGGCGTCGGCCTGGCGGCGGGCGCGGGTGCCGGAGCGCTCGTCGGGCACCTCCACCACAACATCCCGAAAAAGGATGTGGAGGCCATCGGCGAGCTGCTCGAGTCGGGGCAGTCGGGTCTGATCGTGGTGGCGGTGAACCAGGTCGGCACCGACATCGAGCCGCTGCTGGCCGGTGCCGAGAAGACGAAGGTCGTGCAGACCACGTGGGGTGATCTCGACGCCGAGCTCGAGAAGGAGATCGGCAAGGCGCAAGCGGACGGCAGCGCGCCAACGGACAGCAGCTCCTAGTCGGCGCCGCCGCACGAGACGACCACGCAGGAGTGGATGCTGGAGGTCGGGTTCATCGATCGCAGCGTGGCGCTGGCGGGGAAGGCGTTGTGTCGCTCTTCCCCCTGGTGATCGTCGTCGCCGCGTTCATGGCCGAAGGCATCCGCTCATCGCTCGTCACCTCTGTCCACAGCACCGACGACTCGTGAACACGACCTGATCCACCGACCCGCACGCCTGGAGGGCGACTCCCATGACTGACCGCACCGACGTCAATGTCGAACCCAACGTCGCCGATGGCAGCGGGCCGCCCGTTGGCGGTCGCGACTCGGTGACCGTCGAGCCCGCGGCCCGGCGGACCCCGATGCCCGCGCTCGGGGTGTGGTCGTGGGCCTTCGTCGGGTTCACCGTCGCCGCAGTCATCGTCGTGATCGTGCTCGGCGCGGTGAGCGAGATCGCGCTCCCGATGCTCTTCGCCGCGGTCCTCGCCATCATGTTCAGACCGCTCGTGGGTGTGCTCCAAAGGCACAAGATCAAGCCCACCCTCGCCGCCGGCCTGGTCGTGCTCGGACTGCTGTTGTTGATGCTCGTGGTCCTCGTCTCCACCGCCCGCGGCGTGATCGACCAGGCCGATGAGATCAGTGGGGTGACCGACGAGGCCCTCGCCAACGCCGCCGAGCAACTCGACGTGGCCGGCGTCGATCCACAAGCATTGGAGGACGCTCGGGCGGCCACCGAAGGGGCGGCACCGGTGATCGCCGACGGCTTCGTCACCAAACTGATCGAAGGCGTCAACAGCATCATCGGCCTGGTCAGCGGCATCATCCTCGGCGCCCTGATCATGTACTACCTACTCAAAGACGGCAACAAGTTCCGCCAAGCCGTCGTCGGAATGTTCAGCCCGGCGCTGCGCGGCGACGTCGACGCCTTCATCGGAGACTCCTGCCGGATCCTGCGCGACTACGGCAAAGGCCGCAGCATCATGTCCGCCAGCGTCTCCGTAGTGATCGGCCTCGCCGCCCTGCTGCTCGGCCTCCCGTTGGTGTTCACGATCATGGTCGTCAACTTCATCGGCGGCTACATCCCTTACATCGGCGCCTTCCTCGGAGGCGGGCTCGCCGTCATCGTCGCCCTCGGCGACGGCGGCCTCCCCGACGCCGCGATCATGCTCGTGGTCGTGCTCGCCTCCAACCTGCTCCTGGAGAACTTCGTCGAACCCAAGGTGATGGGCCGCAGCCTCGACATCCACCCCCTCGTCGTGCTCGTCGCGACGGCCTTGGGCGGACTCCTCGGTGGCATCGTCGGCCTCCTCCTCGCCGTGCCCGCCTACGTCATCGCCCGCAGCGCGATCGGGCGCTTCCGGTCGAGAGGCATCGTCGAGATGGTCACCGACCGCGCCCAACCCACCGTTGACCGCCTTCTCCAGTGAATCGGCCGGCGACGGCACCGCACGTGCCGTGCGGCGGCAACCGGGGGCCACTCCGACAGGACCAGGCGACAGTGGCGTTTGTCGGGTGGCGCGCGCCGCGTGGGCTGGCGTCTGTGGTGTTCGCACTGCTCGCCATCGAGGAGCTCGGTGGCACCGGCCCGCGTGTCATCGTCGCCGTGAGCTCGATCGCCGTCACGATCGTGCTCAGCGTCATCGCCCACGGAATCACCGCTCGACCACTGGCCACCCGCTACCTCGGTGCGCTCAACAACACACGACACGTGCCGGCGGCTACTGCCGGGCCATGGCGATGCGGAGCCGTTCCTCGGGGTCGATGAAGTGGTCGTGGTCGTCGGTGCCGGCGTCGAGCTGGACCCAGTTGATCACAACGAGCACATTCGGCGCCCCCTCCGGCGGCAGCAATGGCTCGATCGGCGGAATGGTCCCAGCTGAACTTCTGGGCGGGAATCGTCGTGAGGGGTGAAACAGATCCCGCCCAGATCGCGATCCGAACCGGCGTAGCGCGACGGGAGCCGGCCGGCGACCATGACTCGAGGCCGCGGATCACGTGAATGATGTGATGACGGACCGGGTGGGCACCGTTCATGCTCGGTTCATGACGATGAAAGCAAAAGCACGGCGTCACCCACGGCGCGAGCTGCTCCAGACGAGAGGGATGTAGTCATGGCGTCGAACACAGGCCTGATCACTGACGAGGCGCGTGAGCTGCGCCAACTGGTAAAGGTGCGGACAGCATCGAGCTCAAGCTCACCCTGCCGGAGCATTCGTACCGATCGGCGGCGGCCGCCCTCGGTGTGGATCCGCTCGACGCCCAGATCCGTCAGGTGTTCTTCTTCGACACCCCCGACCTCGTTCTCAACAAGGCCGGGGTAGTCGCCCGGGCGCGGCGGGTGCAGGGTCGCGGCGACGATTCGGTGGTCAAATTGCGGCCGGTGGTCCCCGCCGAGCTGCCGGCCTCGTTGCGGAAGCTGCCCGAGTTCGTCGTCGAGGTCGACGCCCTCCCCGGCGGCTACGTGTGCTCGGGCTCACTCAAGGGTGTACCGAAGTCGTCGGTGCGTGAAACGGTGTCGGGCAAGGGGCCGCTGAGCAAGGTGTTCTCCAAGAACCAGCGATCGTTCTTCGAACAGCACGCGCCGGCCGGACTGACCATCGACGAGCTCGACGTGCTGGGACCGATCTTCGTGCTCAAGCTCAAGCTCTCCCCGAAGGCGCTCGGTCGTCGACTCGTCGCCGAGATGTGGCTCTATCCGGACGGCTCGCGGATCGTGGAGCTGTCGACGAAGTGCCTGCCCGGGGAAGGCCTCGACGTCGCCGAGCAGCTGCTCGACTTCCTCGCTTCGAAGGACATCCCCACCGACGCCGACCAGCAGACCAAGACCAAGACGGCGCTCGAGTTCTTCTCGGCCGAGCTGCACTCGAGTTGAGGAGCCGATCGTGGAGGAGGTGACCGCGATTGTAGTTGACGAGGCGATCAGGGAGACGATCGGGACCTCGTCCAAGAAGTGGGGGCTCGTCCTGGTCGCCCTCGTCGTCGGGGCGATGGGCGCGTTCTGGCTGGTCCGCCGAACGCGGTCCGCCGAGCCGGCGGCGGCTCCGGTCGACCTCGACAGGACCTGACGCTCACGGAACCTCGTGTGATGGTCAGCGGTGAGGCCTGATCGCGGTTACAACGACACGCTGATCGGGAAGGTGGCGATCCAGGCGGCGGTGCCGAGGAACGCCACGCAGCCGACGATGAGGAGCGCTTTCCTCGTCCCCGCGCCGCGGAGCTTGACGCTCATGCCGGCGAAGAACAGGGACACGGCGAAAAGCACCACGGCGAGCACGTAGTTGGCGGCGCGTTGGACGTTGCGCCGAACGATCGCCGCCATCGCCTCCTCCTCGGCATCGAACCGCTCCGCCTCGGTCTCGGCCTCCAGCTGGTATTCGTCCATGGCGAACGGCGTCGGTGGGGCGTCGGGGTTGGTCAACGGGTCCGTCGCCAGCCAGGCGTCGAACGGGGGCGGAACTCGGGCCGGAACCGGGCTTCGTAAAAGTCGGCGAGCTCACGATCGTCGCCGGCGTCGGCGTTCACCCACTGGATGAACACGGCGACGTCGACCTGCGTCTGGCCCTCGGCGAGCCCTTGGGCGCGGGCGGCGTCGATGCGCAGGGCATTGACCCGACTGGTGGCCTTGATGTTCTCCCCGTTCCACCGGTTCGCCTGGTAGCTGCTCCACGCGGTGGCGACCGCGGCCAGCGCCAGCAGCACGGTGGCGACGATCTCGACCCAGTCCGAACCCTCCCGCTTGGCGGCAGTGCTCGAGGCGGTGGCCGTCACGACTGGACTCCGTCGGCGTCACAGGGGATCGTGATGTCGCCGCCGACCACCGCCAGTTGCTGATCGACGAGCTCCACCGTGCGTTCCATCGCCACCGGCTGCAGGCCGCCGACGTCGCCGTGGTACGGGTCGTCCAAGAAGGCCAAGAGCAGCAGCATGGTGGCGATCACGGCGACCACGCTGCCGATCAACAGCCCCTGCACCCACGCCCGCTCGCTGCTGTCGGCGAACCCGAAGATGTAGGCGAGAACGATCACCGAGATGAAGAACAAGGCGATCCACAACGGCGTCGGCATCACACCGGCGGCACCGTGGATGCGGTCCTGGCGGGCCAGCTCCCGGGTCGAGGTCTGGTCCAGCCACTTGCCGTAGGCGGCCTCTTCGGCGGGGTTGGTCAGTTCGACGTCCTGCAGCACTTGGAACATGGCGGCGCCCCAGGGGTTGATGTCCTCCCCGAGCGTGCCGTTCTCCATCCGGTCCCACTCGTCGTTGATGACGAAACGGGCGTAGCACACCAGCTGACCCGTCAGTTCGGCGCGAACGCCGGCGGGGAGTTGCTGGGCGGTCTGGATCTGCTGGGCGACCGTCAAGGCCTCGGTCTCGGCCCCTGACCGGGAGGCGTCGTAGCTCTCGAATCCGAGGAAGATCAAGAAGCCGAGCAGGACGGAGAACCCAGTGGCGAGCACCCCGAAGATGCCGGCGGCACGGTCGCTGTCAGCGAAGTAGCTGCCTTCCGGGGCGCGGCGCCGGACCGCGAGCATCACGGCGACGGCAGCCGCGGTCACCACCAGAACGATCAGCGCAGCCCAGACGATGTTCATCGCAGCAGCCGTGTCCGCATCCGCGCAATCTCCTCGGTTGAACCTGTGGCGTGTGTGCCGGGAACACCGCCATCATCCGGCACGTCGAGGCGGCCGTCGTCACACAGAACATGTGAAATCCCGCGATCGACGACGAGCGTGGCCGGTCAGCGAGGCGGCCGGCGATTCACACGATCTTGGTGATGCGGTCGGGATCGGTTCGGTCGATGATGGGTGCAGCCGGGCTGAGCAGGCAGAAAGGTATTGCGCCGTGGACTACATGGAACGGTTGCGTCGGCTGGCCATCAACGATGCCCGCATCGCCGACGACCTCGGTGACGGGCTCGGGAGTGGCGAGCTCGATCCGAAGACGCTGGCGCTGGTCCGCCTCGCCGCGCTGGTCGCCATTGGTGGCGCGGTCCCGTCCTACGGCGCGCAGGCCGACGAGGCGGTGAGCGCGGGGGCGACGGCCGCCGAGATCGTCGACGTGCTGGTCGGCGTCCTCCCCATCGTCGGGCTTCCCCGCGTGGTTGCTGCAGCCCCGAAGCTGGCGCTGGCGCTCGGCTACGACACCGACGACATCGAGCCCCAATTCGCCGGGTGACGCCTGCTTAGCCGCCGAGGAGACCAGTTGCGGTCGCGCGTTGCACGGCTTCGTCACGCGATGAGACGCCCAGCTTTCGATAGATCGAGCTGACCTGGGAGTTGACGGTGTTGCGGGACACGAACAGCCGCTGGGCGATGTCGCGGATGGTGTGGTGGGTCTGCAGGTACGGGAGCAGCCGCAGCTCCGCCGCGGTGAGCGGCGACGCGCCGGTCGCTCCGGCCTGGCCGCTCGTGGTGATGGCGCGGCGAAGTTCCGCGACCTCGTCGACAAGTGTGCCGAGCGCGGGGCGGTGGTGCAGGAGGTCGTCGATCTCTTGCAGCAGGTGGCGTGCGGTCATCAGGTCGCCGAGAGCCCAGTACACCTTGGCGAGTTGCACTCGGACGCGGACCGCGAGATAGGGCAGCGCGAACGTCAGCGAAGGACGGGCTCGCATCGCCTGTGTCAGCTGGCGTTCGGCCTCGTTGCGGTCGCCTCGGTGCACAGCGAGCCGGGCTGCGCCGGCGAAGGCGAGCACGCTCGTGGGGTAGTCATGCATCCGATACTCCTCGATGGCACCGAGTGCACGCTCGAGGTGCTCGGCTGCCTCCGCCCACTGCCCCCGCTCCATCGCCAACACGGCCAGCTCGGCCTCGCTGTCAACCAGCGAATCGGTGTTCGACATGGCGGCGGCGAGCGTGGACGCCTCGGCGAACACGGCCGCGGCCTGGTCGACGTCTCCGGTGAGCAGCAGCGCCTCGGCCTGCATGCACAGCGCCGTGTCGCGCCAGACGCTCCATGCCGGCTCCTCGGCGGCCGCGAAGCTTCCGTCGGCCAGCATCTGCTCGGGGCCATCGGCGCACATCCCGGCCCGCAACATGGCGCGAGCCGAGTCGAACGACGCCGAGCCGTCCGCGGCGACGAGATCGAACGATGCCGCGTCGACGATCGCCGCCCACCGTTCGCGCCTCGGCGGCCTGCCCGGTGAACACCGCGATCCAGCCGGCGAGCACGGCCAGCGGGGGATGCTCCGCAATGGCGGCGTCGCCGAGCGCCGCCAGCCAGCGTTGCACGGTGGAGATGTTGGCCGGCCTGGTAGGTCGGCAGGACCAACGCCGTCACCAACTGGATGCAGCGGTCCCGCTCGTCCGTGTTCAACAGGTGCTCGACCGCCATCGCCGGCCATCCATTCGACTCGTACCAGTCGGCGGCACGCAGGTGCAGCTTGGTGATGACGTCGGGCTCGACCCGACGAAGCTCGCCGAGCAGGAACTCTCGGAACAGGCCGTGGTAGCGGTACCACTCCCGCCGCCGGTCGAGGGGGACCAGGAACAAGCTCGCCGCCTCGAGCTTGCGCAGCCGTTCCTGCGCGCCTGGTTCTCCGACCACGGCGTCGCACAGCGGAGCGCACAGTTGGTCGAGCACCGCCGTGCGTCGCAAGAACCGCTGGTCATTGTCGGGCAGCTGCAGCAGGGCCTCGCGGTACAGGTAGTCGGCCACGTACCGATCGTCTCCGGAGATCGTCAAGCCCTTGCCGCTGCTGTCAGAGGCGATCAACGCCGCGAGGTACAGGCCGACCGGCCAGCCCTCGGTCCGTGCGGTCACCGACGCCGCCTGCTCGGGGCTGAGGTGGACCTGCGCCTGCGAGAAGATGTGCGCGGCGCCCGCCGTGTCGAGGGCCAGGTCGCTGGCCAGGAGCTCCAACGCGTCACCCGTGGCCCGTAGCCGGGGGAGGTGGGGCTGCTCGGAACGGCTCGCGGCGACCAGTTGGGAGCCTCGGGGAATGCCCGAGATCGCCACGCTCAGCACATCGTGACAGTCCGGTGACTGCAGTTCGTGAAGGTCGTCCAGCATGAGCACGAACGGATGCGGGCTCGTCCGGAAGGCCGCGGCGAGACGTGGCGCCGCACGTCCCAACGTCGAGACGCCCAAACCGCCCATGTCGGCGATCAGGTTGGCCTGGCTCGGCGAGACCCGGGCGTACGCCGACGCCAACAACGTGAGCAGGAGACGGGGATCATCATCGAGGCGGTCGAGCGACACCCACCCAACGGGACGATCCTCCGCCCGGGCCCACTCGGCCAGCAACGTCGTCTTGCCGTAGCCCGCCGGCGCGCTGACGCCGACCACCGGACAGCCGCTCGCCCGAGCCCGCTCGATCACGTGCGAGCGAGGGACGACGCCCGGGCGCGGCTGCGGCACTGACAGTTTGGCGTCGACGAGCAACGCGTCGAGCGCGCCGGCCGTCTGCGCCGCCGGGCGCGCATCGTCCGTCACTGGCGTCCACCAGGAGGCATCGAACCCGACGGGGAGCGGACGGCCGCGTCGTTCATCGTGTGCTCCTCCCTCTCCTCGACGGTTGTGTCGCCAGGGGCTGGAGCGACGATCGAGAACGAGGACCTCGATCGAGGTCACCGTACCAAAGGGCGTCCCCTCGTCCCGATACGACACAACGTCCGCCTGCTCCGCCGTTCGAGACGCTCAGCCTCCGGCCGTCGTCATCGAACTCGACCCCAACGTGTCCACGTCCGCGGGACGGGCCTCCCACGTAGCAGACGCCGAGTGTACGCTTCGAGCCGGGGGATCCGCGGCCGGGCCCGGGCACACGTCGCCACCGTGGTTCAGACGGGTGACCTCCCATCGCCGGCGCACGCGGCGCCGGCGCAGAGGGTGACACCCAGAGGAGACGACGTGACCCAATCACCCACCCGAACGCTCCAGGATCTCCTGGACTCCGCCCCCAGCTTCGTCGACTATCTGTACAGCAACCGCAAGGGATCGGTCCTCAAGGACGCCGTGCTTCGCCAGCCTCCTGAGTTCGTCGCTCCGGAGTTCACGACGTGGCGTGACGAGCAACGTGCGTGGCGCGAGGGGGTCGCGTTCTACGACCAGTCGTTTCACATGACGACGACCTACCTGCGCGGCCCAGACGCCCAGCGGCTGCTGTCCAGCTTGGCCGTCAACAGCTTCGCCACCTTCGGTGTCGGTCGCTCCCGGCACTTCGTCTGCTGCAGCCCCGACGGCTACCTCATCGGCGACGGAATCCTCTACAGCCTCGCCCCCGAGGAGATGGTGCTGGTGGGTCGGGCGGCCGGCCACAACTGGGTGCGGTTCTGCGCCGAGACCGGCGGTTGGGATGTGTCCGTCGAGGCCGACGAGATCTTCTCCCACAATCCCACTGGCCGGCGCACCGTGTACCGGTACCAAGTGGAAGGGTCTCGTGCGCTCGAGCTCGCCGAACGGCTCACCGGTGCTCCTCTGCCCGAGGTGCCGTGGTCGCACATCTTCTCTGTCTCCATCGCCGGCCGTCAGGTCTGGGCCTATCGGCACACGATGGCCGGCAACCCGGGGTGCGAATTCTTCGGGCCCTGGGATGAGGGACCTGCGGTCAAGGAGGCGATCCTGGAGGCCGGATCCGCGCTCGATCTGCGCCGGGTCGGGTCGCTCGCCTACTTCACGAACGCCCTGGAGCTGGGCTGGATCCCACGGCCGATGCCGGCCATCTTCACTGGCGACGAGCTCCGTCCGTTCCGTGAGTGGCTGCCGTCGACCAGCAGCGAGGCAACGTGGGGTCTCGGCGGCAGCTTCTATTCACCCGACATTCAGGATTACTACTTCACGCCGTGGGAGCTCGGGTACGGCAATGTGGTCAAGTTCGACCACGATTTCGTCGGGCGGGAAGCGCTCGAACGGACGGCGGGCGACGACCATCGGCGGAAGGTGACGCTCGTGTGGGAGCCCAAGGACGTTGCTCGAGTGGTCGAGTCGTACATGCGGCCCGAGGAAACCCCGCCGCTCTACATCGAGCTCCCGCGGGCGACGTATGCGACGTGGCAGTACGACGCGGTCCACGACGAGCAGGGACAAACGATCGGCGCCTCGACCTACACCGGCTTCAGCTGGAACGAGCGGGCGATGCTCTCACTCGCAGTCGTCGAGCCCGAGCACGCCGAGCCAGGGACGCGCGTGTCGGTTGTCTGGGGCGAACCGGACGGCGGCGCCAAGAGCCATCCGTGGTTGGAGGCCCACCGCCAAGTGGAGATCGGCGCCACGGTCGCTCCGGCTCCGATCGGGCAGAGATAGCGGAAGGTGGGGTCCCGCCACGGCTTCAGCTGGAGAGGCGCGCCGAAGAGCGCGTCGGTCGTGCCTGTCAGTTCAAAGGGTGGCGAGGCGAGCGTTGTCGAGGGTCGGCCCGTAATTGGGGCGGAGGGCGACCTTGCGTTCGAGGGCTTCGATGACGGTTTCGGTGAAGTCGACGTCGTAGAGCCTCTCACAGCTCCCCAGGCCGCCGGGGCTGAACACGTTGATCTCCATGAGCTTGTCGCCGACGACGTCGAGGCCGACGAGGAACATCCCGTCGGCGATCAGCTTTGGTCGCACAGTTCGCACCAACTCGAGCATGGTGTCGGTGACTTTGACTGGTACCGACTCCCCGCCGACGTGCATGTTCGATCGCATGTCGGGGCCTTTGTTCACTCGCTGGAACGCGGCGTAGCTGTCGCCGCGCCGCAGCGGTTCCCCGTTCATCACGAATATCCGGGTGTCGCCCTGTTCAGCTTCGGCGAGGAACTCTTGGGCGACGACGTAGCCGTCGCGGGCGATCGGCTTCGATCATCTGGTTGAGGTTCGGTGATTCGTCGCTGGAGACGAGGAATACGCTGGCGCCGCCCGATCCCTGCAATGGCTTGAGCACACCGGACTGGCCCAACTCTTGCATGAATTCGGTGATCTCGGCGGAGTCGCGGGAGATCAGCGTGCGCGGCCGTACCGCTTCTGGGAAATGCTGGAAGTAGGTCTTGTTGAGAGCGTTCGCGAGGTTGGCGGGGTCGTTGACGACGAGTGTTCCCTTGGCTACGGCCAGTTGCCCGAACAGGACACCGGAGGGCACGGCCCACGGCCGTTCGTTCTGGTCGACGGCGGGGTCGCAGCGGATCATCAAGACGTCGAGCTCGTCGATGCGGACGCGATCCTGCTTGCTGTCGTCGGCCTGGATGCTGCCGAGGTAGGTCGGCAGGGACTTGTAGTTCTTGCGCGCGGGCGTGCGGGCGTCGGCTGCGATCGCTCCGTCGGCGCGATGGGCGAAGTCGCCCACACCCATCAGCCACACCTCGTGCCCCAGGCGGGTGGCCGTGAAGGCCAGGCGGGTGGTGGTGTACTGCGGCTCCTCGGTCTCGATGCTGTTGACGACGAACCCGATCCTCATGTGGTTGCTCCGATCATGTCGAGTGCCGTGGTCGACGTGGTGATCCCGGACAGCCGCTGCTGGACGTCCGGTTCGGCGAGGTAGCGCGGTACCAGCAGCGGTTCGGCAAGGACGCGCCGGTTGCGCAGATCCTCGATGTGGGGGACGTCTGCGAGCGACATCTTGCCCAGCCACAGCACATCGAGCCGACCGCCTGAGGCGAGGTGGGCGATGACGCTGCCCAATCCGCGGAGGTAGACGGCGTCCTTGGTCAGGCCTCCCGATCGGTACACGCGCATGGCGATCGTGAACGCCTCGATTCGTGACACCCCGCTGGCGACGAGGTTGTGGTGGACCTCGGAGAACGTGGCCCCTTCGGTCATCTGGTGGACGGCGACGACTCTGGCTGCGAGTTGGCGCAGCCGCCGCCCGGTCAGACCGCCAACGAGGTACTCGGCGAACACGGCAAGTCCCTCCTGGGTCTCGTCGCAACCGGCCAGTCCGGCTCCGAGCAGACGGAGTGGCTGGCGTGAGCCGTTGACATGGGTGACTACGTGTGTCCCGATCTCGTGTTGCAGGAGGGCGTTGGCGCGACGCGCCGGCACTGAAACGGTCGGCGCGATGAGAACGTTGCCGTTGACGACCATGACGCCGCTGCTGTCGTCGCGCACCTCGACGCCGACCGCCAGATCGGGCGCGACGCCGCGGTAGTGGTCGAGCTCAGTTTCGACCTGGCGAGCGAACGCAGCGGCATCGAGGCGAGGACCGGGTTCGGACGGCGGGGTGTCGACATGGGCGAGAAGGACCTCGGCCTCGGCGAGTTGGGCCGGGGACACGGTGCCGTAGAGCTGCACGCTGAGGTCGAGGAACTGCGCGGAGCCGCGACAGCACAGCATCTCGAGCTGCAACTCCAGTTCGCGGTGCTTGGCCTGCAGCAGGTGCGCGAGGGCCGGGTCCGCGACCGTGGTCGGTCTCACCGCGGCGAGCCGTGCGGCGAGCACGGCCGGGTCGTAAGCCAACGGCTCGTACCGGAAATCTGGCGGGCACCCGTCGTCGAAGAACCGCCGCCGGGTCGCGATCAGGTCGACCGGCGTGACGTCGAGCAGGAACTGGATGCTGGAGGACATCTCCGCCAGCTGGTGGTCGATGGCGAGATCCTCGGGGACCGACCGGTTCGATCATCGGGGCACCCCGGCGATGAAGTCAGCGACATTTCGGGAGGACGCGGCCGAGGACAGAGCACAGTTCGTCCAGGTGCTCATGGTCGGGCACGCCAGTCCACTCGTCCATGAAGACCTTCTTGAACTCGAGCGCCAACGTGCACGCCGTAGTCGCGGTAGTGCGCAGACAGCCACTGCGAAAGATGACCGCCGCGGAACCGGACGTTCTCACGGACGTCCACGGGCCGTCCCGCCACCACCTCCGCACCCAGCAGGTCGATGAACCGCTGCACCGCGGAGCCCCACCGCGAGCGGTCGAGGAACCCTGTGCCGACGTTGACCTCGGGATTGTCCGCGACCGGCGCCGGGGGATGCATCGGGCCGCGGCGGCGATGGTTGTAGCTGTGGACGTCGAGCACGAGGAACGGTCCGTTGCCGGCGAGGTGGTCGAGGTGGCCGGCCAGCTCGGCGTAGAACTCGTCGTGGATGGCCAGCGACGCCTCCCGCGTCCGGTCGGGGAGGTGGTGAGCCCACACGTCCAATCCCCACGCGTCGGCGGGGTCGAGGTACACGGCCCGGTCGCGGGGTCGGTTGAGATCGACCTCGAAGCGGGACCGGTGCACGACGAACCGGGTGTCGATCTCCTCGATGATCAAGTCGGTGTACGGGTCCTCCTCGCGAAGCCTGGTCTCATCGTCGAGTGCGATCAAGGCGGCGATCTCCGTGCGCAGGTCGTGGCCGGCGTGAACCGCGGTCGCGACGAGCGGCCCCGGGCTGAGGGTCCGGCTGAACGGTTCTCTCACGGACACCCCTCAATCCAAGCGCTCACCCACGTCACCGGCGTGGCGATCACGTCTTCTCGTAGATGCGGAACCAACGGTGATCGTGAGCGTCGAGCTTGATGGAGGCCTTCCGGTCACAGACCCGTACGGGCTGATCCGCTCGGAGGAGGTCACGAAGCTCGCCATCGCCGCTCTCGTCGAGCTGCAACTCGACCACCCGCGCCCGACGGCTGAGGTTGTGCACTGTGATCAACGTGCGGTCTTGCCAGTCGTGGCGCAAGGCGAGAACAGGCTTGGCGGCGACCCGGAGCACGCTGCATGTGCCCCAGCCGATCTCGGGCGCCTCCTTGCGCAATCGGATCAGCCGCTCGAACCAGTTGAGCAGTGAGTCGGGGTCGGTCCGTTGGTCGCGCACGTTGACCGCGGACGGCGCGAACCGCTCATCGCTCGGCATCGGGCGGACCAAGCCGTCCGGCGGCGCCGTGGAAAACCCAGCCGCCGGGTCGCCGGTCCACTGCATTGGTGTCCGCACGGCGAGCCGGCCGTCGACATCGAGGTTCTCCGCCATCCCGATCTCCTCGCCGTAGAACAGGGTTGGGCTGCCGGCGAGGGCGAACATCAGGCTGTAGGCCATGCGGATCCATCGCTCGTCACCGTCGAGCATGCTCGGGAGGCGTCGACGGAGGCCGCGCCCGTAGAGCTGCATGTGAGGTTCCGGTCCGAACGCGGCGAACACCTCGTTCCGCTGCGGGTCGGTCAACTTGTCGAGGGTGAGCTCGTCATGGTTGCGGAGGAACGTCGCCCACGCCGTTTCGTGCGGGATTGGTGGTCGCCGGCGGATGGCATTGATGAGTGGGCGGGCGTCCGAGCGGGCCAGTGCCAGCCAGGTCGCTTGCATGCCGAGGAAGTCGAACAGCATGTGCAGCTCGTCGCCGTCCTCATCGCCGAAGAAGCGCCGTTGCTCGTCGGCGGGCAGGTTGACTTCGCCGAGGAGCGCGGCTTCCCCCGCCCGGCGCGACAGGAAGGCGCGCAGGTCGCGCAGATAGTCGTGGGGGTCCAGCTCCATCTCGTCGACGCTGCCGTCGGTTTCGAGGAAGAACGGGACGGCGTCGACCCTGAAACCGGAGAGTCCTTGGGCGAGCCAGAAGCCGATCAGCCTGCGGATCTCCTCGCGCACGGCCGATGAAGCGACGTTGAGGTCGGGCTGGTGGCGGTGGAAGCGGTGGAGGTAGTACTGGCCGGCCTGGGGGTCGTACGTCCACACGCTGTCCTGCTCGCCGGGGAAGACGACGCCGCTCGGTCCGTCTGACGGGATCTCGTCGCGCCAGACGTAGAATTCGCGGAAACGTGACTCCCGCGATTGCCGGGCTGCCTGGAACCACGGGTGCTGATCGGACGTGTGGTTCACCACGAGGTCGGCAATGACGCGCATGCCGCGGTCTCGTGCGGTGCGAATGAACTCGGTGAAGTCGCCGAACGAGCCGAGTCGGGGATCGATTCCGTAGTGCTCCGAGATGTCGTAGCCGTCGTCCTTGTCCGCAGTCGGGTAGAACGGCATCAACCAGACGCACGTGACCCCGAGCCCGGCGAGGTAGTCGACCTTCGACGTCAATCCGGCGAAGTCGCCCACGCCGTCGCCATCGGCGTCGGCGAAAGTCTGCACATCGAGGCAATAGAAAATCGCGTTCTTCCACCACAGGTCGGCCGTCGCGGCGAGATCAGTCGTCGCTCGGCTCATGTCGCTCGCAAGGCTGGGAGGACGTGTTCGCCGAACACGTCGAGGAACGGCTGCTGCCGCTTGCCGACCTGGTGGATCCAGACCCCGTCGAAGCCGAGCGCCACAAGTTCAGCGAGGCGGTCATAGTGCCAGGCGGGATCCGCCGACACGAGCACGGACTTGCGGACATCGTCAGGTCGAACGTGGCGCGCGGCTTCGTCGAAGTGGGCGGGCAGCTCCAGATCCCAGCACACGGGTGGCGCGAAAACGTTGCTGCGCCACTGGTCGTAGGCGATGGCCAACGCCTCGTCCTCGGTGCCCGCCCAGCACACGTGCGCCTGAAGATATGCCGCCTTCCCGTCGCCGCCCGCGGACCGGAACGCGTCGAGAAGGGCCCGGAGGTCCGCAGGGGCCTGGTTCATCGTGATCAGGCCATCGGCCCACGTGCCGACCCACGCCGCCGTCGTCGCCGACACGGCGGCACCCAACAGCCGTGGCGGGGCCGGCGGCAGCGTCCACAGCCGGGCGCGGTCGACCTCGACCAGACCGTGGTGGGTGACCTCCTCGCCGGCGAACAATGCTCGCAGGACGTCGACGCACTCCCCCAACCGTGCGGTGCGGGTCTCCTTGTCCGGCCAGCGGGCTCCCGTGATGTGCTCGTTCGAGGCCTCTCCGGTGCCGAGCGCCACCCACAGACGATCGGGGAACATCTCCAACAATGAGGCGATCGCTTGCGCGGTCACCGCCGGGTGATAGCGCTGGCCTGGTGCCGTAACGACGCCGAAAGGCAGCGACGTGCTGGCCAACGCGGCCCCGAGCCACGACCACGCGAACCCGGACTCACCCTGGCGGGCGCTCCACGGCGCGAAGTGGTCCGACGACATCCCGGCCACGAAGCCGGCCGCCTCCGCCTGACGCGCCGCGGTCAACAGCGCGCTCGGCGCGACCTGCTCATGGGAGGCGTGCCAGCCCACGATCGTCATCCTGATCGAGCTCCCTTCTCCAACTGCTGCCCGCATGTAGGACCTCGAGCGGCTCCGCAGCTCAGCGGCACAGAACGATTCCTCCGCTCACCGTGCGATTGGAACGCCGGTCACCCTTTGGTGACGTCGCGGGGTCAGCAGCGCCGCCAGGATTGCGACCAGCCCGGCGACGATCGGCACCCAGCCGAATCCCTGCTCGGCGCCCAACTCGTCGACGGTCCAGTCAAGCTCGCCGAGCATGAGTACCCCGCCGACGACGAGGGCGATTCCGACCGATGCGACGATCCATCGGCCGCCGGGTCGCAACGAGAACAGTACAAGCAGGGCACCAGCCACGACTTCGACGATGCCCAGCAGCGGCGTGTGGTCCCACCCGAGGACGGACTCAACCGGCTCGTTCAGTGGAGTGTCGACGCCCGTCTTGACCAGCGCGACGACGCCGAGTGCGATGAGCGCGGCTCCCGTGATCAGCGACAGCAATTGGCCGACCGAGAACGAGCGCGTGCGCACGACCTCGATCGGCTCGTCCTGCCGCACGACGATTCGATCATCATTCTCGAACCGATCATCGGCCTCATCTCGGGCGAGACCATCGTCGCGAACGACGCGGTCGTAGCTGACCGGCCGCCCATGACCGTCGTCGGGCGAGCGAGCAAACCGGGTGCCCTCGCCGGGGGTGTCGTCATCGGCCAGCGTCCCTTGTTGGTGAGCGCCCGAGCCGGCATCCAGGGTGTTGAGCTCCTCCTCGATGCGACTCCGCTCGTCGGCCCGGATGCGTGCCTCGTCGGTGAGGCCGTCATGCGCTTCGTAGTCGGTGTGCGATGGTCGTTGTCCCATCTGAATGCCTCCTGAAAACAGCCGCTCGTCGGCGAAATCGTGGTCGCCGTCCTTCTGTTCCCGTTCCGTCGATCGACTATCCGCTCACACTCCGACCACCCGGTCGGCGTCCAGCCCGTGGATAGTGGGACCTCGCAGCTCAATTACCATGCCGCCAACCCAGGAGGTGGGGTGTGTCGGAGTGGAACGGTGTGGAATTGCGAGTGGAGCACCATCCATCTGACGGTGCGCTCATCCTGGTGGTGACTGGTGAGCTCGACCTTGCGTCCGCCGGAGCGCTCGAGGCCTATGTGAACGGGCTCCGTCCGATGAGTGCCCAGTTGGTAATCGACGTCTCGGGCCTGGGGTTCGTCGACTCGAGCGGGCTGCGCGCCCTCACCAGGGCCCGGCGGGCGGCGATCGAGGACACGGGTGGGCCGGTGATCCTCGTTGGCTGCAGCGAGACGCTGCGGAGGCTGCTCACCGTGACGGGATTGTTGCCGGCGTTCGCCGGACTCGACGTCTGATCGCCCGGGGACGGCGCCGCGATCAGGCGACCCGACGGAATACGAGCAGTGCGGTGTCGTCCTCAACGGTGGAAGGTCCGATGAGATCTGCCATGACGGAGCTACAGACGTCCTCGACGTCACCGGCGTAGAACGCGGTCCGTAGCCTTTCGAGCCCGCGGTCGATCGATTCGACACGTCGCTCGATGAGTCCATCGGTGTAACACCCCACCGTGGTACCAGGACCGAGTTCGCATACGACGTCGATGTGTTGGGAGGCCACATGGGCGCCGATTGGCGGACTCGGTGGACAGTCGAGCAAGGTCGCGTCCTGGCCGGGCAGTGCGATGACTGGCGGCAGGTGTCCGGTCGTGGAAACGGTGAAGCTGTCGAGGTCGGACGCGACAGTGAGGTACAGGACGGTGGCCATCTCGTCGGGCTCGAAGTGAGCGAACTTGCGATCGAGCCGATCGAGGGCTTCGCTCGGGCGTGCCGACTCGAGCGCGTACGCGCGTAGCGCACTGCGAAGGCGACCCATCACCACCGCGGCCTGCAGGCCCGACCCTGCGACGTCGCCGACGACGATGCCGATCTGACCGTCGGGGAGCTTGAAGGCGTCGAACCAGTCTCCACCCACGCCGAAGTCCTCGGCGGCGACAAACCGCGTTGCGAACTCGAGCCCATCAACGTCGGGCAGCCGTGTCGGCAGCAGGCTCCCCTGCAGCGTTCGAGCAGCCGAACGCTCCGCCACCGTTTGCTGGGCGCTCAGGGCAGTCGCGATCCGGTTCGCCGCCAATCGCAGAACGGCCGTCTCCTCGTCGCCGAAAAGGCGAGGCCGCAAGCTGCCGACGTGCATCACCCCGACCAGTCTGCTGCCGGAGATCAGCGGCACGCCGAGCATCGAACGAACGCCCTTCCGCCAGAGAATCGGGTTCACGACGTTGTCCGGGCCGACGTGGTGGAGCGTCACCGGCTCTCGCGTGGCTGCAACCCGCCCGGCGAAACCGCGGCCGACGGGCACCCGTACGCCTTGATGGACCTCCTCCTCGAGTCCACGCGCCGCGTGGGCGATGAGTTGCGTCCCGGCGCGATCGAGCAACAAGACCGCGACGGTGTCGACATCGAGGAGGTTCTGAACACGTTTGAGCAGTTCCTCGAGCAGTTCCGACGTGCCAAGCTGCGCCAGGTCCGGGTCACTGACGCTCCCGAGACGTTGCAGCTGATCGCTGGACGTCGGCCTGTCGCTCCCCACGATGGTCAACCTACCCACATCTCACCAAGCGCCTGCGGAGCACAAACCTGGCACGCAGGGACGCCCAGGCATCAGAGAGTTGCCGGCGAGTGCCCTCAGGAGCGCATCGCGAGTTCCGCCCACACCCGTTTGCCGACCCCAACGACTTCCGAACCAGGGTGAAGATCCCAGCGTCCACGTCGCTCCAGCCCGTACTGATCCGCCTTTTGGTGAGAGTCAGCCTTGGATCGCACGCAGGTCGATCGGTTCACCGAGGTTGATTCCGTCGACCGAGATCTTGAACTCGCTGATCACTGCAGAATGGGTCGAGCCTCTTGATTTGAGGACGCTGAGGGCGCGCCTCATTTCGGAGCCATCTTGAACGTGATGGAGGAGCACGACGTTGTCGGCGATGTGGGACATGCCGATCTCGCTCAGCCGGGTGGTCCGGAACAATTCCATCGTCTCGTAGGTGAACATCACGCTGACGCCGAGCCGTGCGCAACGTTGCACGACTGAGTGGATGAACTCTCTGAGGCGCAGCGGGTCAGGGGTTGCGACGACGAGGTCGTTGAGACTGTCGATCACGACTCGGCGAGCACCGACCTCGCCGATGGTGTCGAGGAGTTCGTAGACCAGTTCGTCGACGTAGACGTCAACCGGTGAGCGGTCCATGATCGTGACATTGGGGTGGTCGAAGTCCCAGCCGAAACGGCCGATGACGCGGCCGAGTTGTGTTCGGCCTTCCTGCAGCGTCAGGAACACTCCTGGTTCGTCCATGGCTGCACCCGCGAACACGAAGTGCAGACCCATGAGGGTCTTTCCGGCGCCGGATGGGCCCGCGATGAGGGTGGTGGAGCCCGACCAGTAGCCGTCCTCGAGGGCGTCGTCGAGTGCTGCGATACCGGTCGTAACCCGTTCGCCGGCCGCTTCGTAGGGGGTGCTGTCGCGGACATCGGCGAGGCGCGGGAACACGACCAGTCCGCCGGTGGTGATGCGATAGACGTGGTCACCGGAGCGGAAATCGCTGCCCCGAAGCTTCCGGACGCTGAGATAGCGGGTCGCACGCTCCGCTGTTCGCCGTATCTCGAGACCGATGACGCCGTCGGCGACTGCGAACTCGGGCGAGTCGGTTGCTTCGCCGGGCTCGTATTCGCCGACCCACAACGACGAAACGGCCACCACCGTCAATCGTCCGGCGAGGTCATGGAGGAATCTCCGGAACTCGGCGTGGTCCTGGGCGAACGATCGCAGCGCCTTGAAGCTGTCGATCACGACGATGCCGGGACGATGCTGTTTGAGCAGACCGTCCGTGCGTTCGAGCACTCCGGTCAGGCCGTCACGGTGCACGGCGTCGCCGAGATCGTCGTAGAACACGGACCGCCCGATCTGTGCCGTGTCGAAGAACTCGAGCGACTGCCCGTAGCGCAACAGCTTGCCGAAGGGTTCAGAGACCGTTGAGAGATACAACCCCGGCCGCTCTGCGGTGGCGTTCGCGAACAGGCACTGCTCCGCCAGGATCGTCTTGCCGGTGCCGGGAGCACCCACCACCAGAGTGATCGCGTCCGCCACCAGGCCACCGCCGAGCACCTCGTCGAGCCGGTCGTTACCGGTGGACAGGCGTTGCATCAGGAGATGTTCGCCACGGACCGTCTGGTCAGCGCGCTCAGCCCCAACAGGTCACGTACCGTCGACACGAACTGCAGCGGCACGATCGGCTTGGCCAGGAATGCGCTGGCGCCAGCCGCCAACGCCTCATCCGCCAGGTCGAGCTCCGACATCGCCAGCACCGGCGCCCCACCATCGCCCGCCAACCGTGCACACAGATCCAGACCAGCACCAGCGATCAGAAGATCCACGATCGCCAAGTCCGGGCGATGCTCGGCGTACAACTGCTCGGCCAGCGCCGGATCGAACGCGACACAAACGTCGAAGCCCTCCGTGCGCAGGAAGTACTCGAAGAGCTCCGCCGCATACCGATCACGTTCGGCCACCAATACGACGATCTTGACCGCGTCGCGGTCCGGACGGCTCAAACTCCCCGCGTCACGCAAACGCTCCTCCAAGAGCCGGTGGGCGTCGGCCGTGGTCGTCGTGCCAGTCGCCGTCATGTCGACGATGAACCGCAGTTGCTCCAACTCGTCTCGCGAGTAGACACGCTGCGCCCCTTCACTGCGGGCGGGGACGACGACTCCGTAACGCTCCTCCCAAGCCCGCAGCGTCGCCGGCTCCACCCCGAGCATCCCCGCCACCGCCCCGATCGAATAGATCGGTCGGCGCCCGGGTTCGCCTCCGGTGTCGGTCTCGCTCACGGAGCCGAACGCGTAGACGGCACCGCGAGCAGGGTGCAGAGGCCCGTCACCTCGAGCAGCCGGTTCACACATCGAGACGGGTTCACGATCACCAACTTCGCGCCTCGAGCCTGGCAGGCACGTTGAGTGGCGACGAAGAACACCAGGCCGGACGAGTCGAGGAACGTGAGCCCCGAACAGTCCAATGTGACGTCCCCCTCCACCCCGGTGAGCCGGTCGGCCAGCTCCGGCACCCCGGCGGCGTCGAGCTCACCGCACAGGTGCCACACGCCCGGGCCAACCTGCATGCAGGTGAAGACACGCTCCAACCCCCTGAACGTCTGCTCATCACTAACGTCACAAGAGTTCAACATGACCTCAACGATAGCAGACGCTCCCCTCGCTGTCGAGAAAATCGCCCGTTCTGCAGGACGGCGAGCCGATCGTCCGGGTCAGCGGTGGCCGAGTGCCCGGGCGAGCTCGTCGCGTCCCATCTTCGAGCGGCCGGGGAGGTCGCGGCGCTTGGCCTCCTCGTAGAGCTCGGCGCGTGTCTTGGGTGTCGAGCCACCACGGCGCTTGCGGGCGGCTACCGCCGCGCCCTGTTTGCCGAGGGCTGTACGGGTTGCCTTGGGCATGTTGGCGATCGACTTCTTTGCGCGAGCGCCGGCTTGTGCCTTCTTCACGTTGCGCTTCGCCGCGGCAACTTGTTGCTTCGTAGCCATAGCCGTACCAGTACCCCGTTCGGGACATCCGGCAGGCATGTCTGCGCTGTCGGCTGAACACCGCAACGCAGCACCGCGATGCTCGGAGGTAATTGCGGGCCTCGGGGTACTGGGCGACGACGGTGGTCCCGCAACGGCCCCCGGCGTGGCATCTGTCCCGCAGGTCGGTGGGTGAGGTCTGAGCCACGGGTGCAGCGGGAACGACCGCTCTATTCGCGACAACCGAGGAGGCAGCGGTGCGAGCAGTCGTTTGGCATGGCAAGCGCGATGTGCGCGTGGAGACGGTCCCCGACCCGATGCTGAAGGAGTCGACCGACGCGATCATCAAGGTGACGACGAGCGGACTATGCGGATCGGATCTTCACCTCTACGAGGTCCTCGCGCCGTTCATGGCCGAGGGAGACATCCTCGGCCACGAGCCGATGGGCATCGTTGAGGAGGTGGGAGCAGCGGTCTCCAACCTTGTCCCCGGGGACCGTGTCGTCGTCCCGTTCCAGATCGCTTGCGGCGAGTGCTTCATGTGCACCAGGGGCTGGCCCACCCAGTGCGAGACGACCCAGGTACGCGAGCATCGGACGGGCGCATCCTTGTTCGGGTACTCCAAGCTCTACGGCGCCGTGGCCGGCGGTCAGGCGGAGTATCTCCGCGTGCCCTACGCCCAGTTCGGCCCGATCAAGGTGCCGGAGGGACCGGTCGACGACCGCTTCATCTACTTGTCCGATGTCCTGCCCACATCGTGGCAGGCCGTCGAGTACGCAGCCATCCCGCCCGGCGGCAGTGTCGCCGTGCTCGGTCTCGGGCCGATCGGCGACATGGCCTGCCGAATCGCACGACATCGCGGTGCCGAGCGGGTCATCGGCATCGACCTCGTTCCGGAACGGCTCGAGCGCGCTAGGGCCAACGGCTTTGACGTCCTCGCCGTCGAGCGTCGGGACGATCTCGTCGATGCTGTCCGGGACCTCACCGATGGGCGCGGCCCTGACGCCGTCATCGACGCGGTCGGCATGGAAGCCCACGGATCGCCCATCGGGAAGGCGGCGCACACGATGGCCTCGCTGCTCCCGGACTCGATGGCGGAGAAGCTGATGACCAAGGCCGGGGTCGACCGGCTCGCCGCATTGCACACTGCGATCGAGGTCGTGCGGCGGGGCGGAACGCTGTCCATCGTCGGTGTCTACGGCGGGATGACCGACCCGATGCCGATGATGACGCTGTTCGACAAGCAGATCCAGATCCGCCTCGGACAGGCCAACGTGCGGCGTTGGGTTGACGACCTGCTGCCGCTCGTGACCGACGACTCCGATCCGCTCGGCGTCGAGGAGTTCGCCACCCACCGTCTCACCCTCGAGGACGCCCCGCAGGCGTACGCCGACTTCCGGGCCAAACGAGACGGCACGATCAAGGTCCTGTTCCAGCCGTAGTCCGCTCGACCCGGTCCGGCACTCAGCGTGGCGGCGGGCGTATCGATCGCGTTCTCGATGGCCACACCGCGCCGACCATCGATGCACAATCTCAGTCTCAGCAGGCAGGCACAGGAGGATGCTGATGCCCGAGGAGTCAACCTGTGGTCAAGGCCTCGCCCGACATGCGGAGCTGCCATTGCTGATGGGGGAGCTGGTGGGCTCGGTCGCCGACAATCTGAGTGCTCACGTTCCCGGACTGGTGTCGAGCGACGAGAACTCCAGGCGCGAGAAGCAGGTATACGAGCACCTGGCCGAGAGACTCCGGGAAGCTGGGGCGATGCTCCAGACCATTGGCACCGAGATGGCGGGGCATGAGGAGATGCCGATGGGCGAACACGATCTCCAAGCGCTGTCATCCGGCGAGGCCGTCGACGCCCTGGAACGCATGGTCCGCGTCGAAGCGCGGCTCGTCGCGCAAATCCGGGAAGGGCTGGCAGAGCATCAGGCGATCCTCGATGCCATCGGCTCAGGTCGCTCGGAGTCCTGAGACACTTCGCCGCGGCGCACGACGGCTCGGCGCTCGCCTCGGTGGGCGACCGCCACGTCGCGGCCGAGGCGCGCGGGCGACACGACATGACCGCCGTTCGGGCCGCACCGGCTAGAAAGGGATGACCGGACGACTTGGCGGGAGGGACAGATGGCCAACGTGATCGTGGTCGGAGGCGGGATCGCCGGACTGTGCGGCTCGATGCTGCTCGCCCGTGACGGTCATCAGGTCCGCCTGCTCGAACGCGACCCGGACCCGCCGACGACGCCCGAGGCGGCGTGGGATTCCTGGCGGCGTCGCGGCGTCAACCAGTTCAACCTGCTCCACTACTTCCTGCCCCGGTTCCGTGAGCTGGTGGAGACCGAGCTGCCCGACCTGGCGACGGCGTTGGAAATGAACGGCGCCTTGCGCCTCAACTTCGTGCGCGCCGCCCCGGACGAGATCACCGGCGGGCCGCGGCCGGGCGACGAGCGGTTCACGGTGTTGACCGGGCGTCGACCGGTCGTCGAGGCCGTCATCGCCGGGCTGGTGGCCGCCGAACCGAACGTCGAGGTCATGCGCGGTGTCGCCGTGCGCGGCCTGCTGGCCGATGGATCGAACGGAGTGCCTCACGTCGCCGGGGTCGTCACCGATGCCGGCGACGAGCTGCGGGCGGATCTCGTGGTGGACGCAAGCGGCCGCCGGTCGCAGCTGCCGGCCTGGCTGGCGGCGCTCGGTGCCCGCGCCCCCTACGAGGAGCTCGACGACTGTGGCTTCGTCTACTTCGGGCGCCACTTCCGCTCGTCCGACGGCTCGGTGCCGGCCGCGTTGGGTCCCCCGCTGCAGCATTACGAATCGATCTCGTTGCTGCTCCTGCCGGCGGACAACGGGACGTGGGGCGTCGGCGTTGTCGCCAGCGCGGCCGACGCGCCGATGCGCCCCGCCCGCCACCTCGATGTCTGGACGCGCATCGTGTCGGGCTATCCGCTGGCGGCGCACTGGCTCGATGGTGAGCCGATCTCCGACGTCGCCGTGATCGCCAAGATCGAGGATCGCTACCGCCGCTACGCCGACGCCGATGGTCCCGTCGCCACCGGCGTCGTGGCGGTGGCCGACGCGTGGGCCTGCACCAACCCGTCGGTCGGTCGAGGGGCGTCGATCGGCCTGCTCCATGCCGTGTGCCTGCGTGACTTGCTGCGCGAGGTCCCGCCGGGCGACTCTGCGTTCGCCACGCGGTGGGACGAGGTCACGGCCGAGGTCGTCGAGCCGTTCTACCGCGACACCCTCGCCTTCGACCGCCACCGGCTCGCCGAGATCGACGCCCAGATCGCCGGCATCCCGTACGAGACCGACGACCCGGGATGGCTGCTCGGTCAGGCCCTCGCGCGGGCATCCGGCAAGGACCCGGACCTCCTGCGCGCCTTTGCCGACATCGCCTCGCTGCACGAGCGCGGCGTGGACGTGATGGCCCGACCCGGCATCGCCGACAAGGCCATCGAGCTCGGAGGGCGCGACGACGCCCCACCGCTGGGGCCGAGCCGCCGGGAGCTGCTCGCCATCGTCAACGGCTGATCGACCTCGCTTCGCGCGCCTTCCGGCGTGACCGCCCGGATCGGCGCGCGCCGCGGAGGTGGCCAGGTCGCCGCGCACGAAGCGAGCGGCACGCGCGTACGCAGGTGGGTTCACGCCGGATAGGTGGTGATCTCGGTGGCTTTGACGGAGGCCCAGATCTGGTCTCCGGGCTGCAGGGCGAGGGCGTCGAGGGCGGCGGGGGTGATCTCGGCGACGAGGGGCACGAGTCCGGTGAGGCGGACGCGGACTCGGTCAACTTGGCGATCGAGGTCGGCGACGGTGACGGCCCACACGTTGCGCGGGCTGCCTTCTGGCGGCGATGGGTAGAGGGCGACGGAATGCGGTTGGATGACGGCGAACGCCTCGCCCTGGACGGGGTCGGCGGGCACGACGTGGCCGCCGGTGGCGGTGGTGATCCCGCCGTCGTGCCCGACGCCTTGGAGGAGATTGACGCCGACGAGGTCGGCGATGTAGCGGGAGCGCGGCTGGGCGGTGACGTCGGCGAGGGTGCCGGCTTGCACCACTTGGCCGTGTTCGAGGATGACGACGCGGTCGGCGAGGGCGTAGGCCTCGACGGGGTCGTGGGTCACGAGCAGGCGGACGCCGTCGAAGGTGCCGAGGTGACGGCGCAGGTCGCGGCGAACCTCGCCGCGGGTGCCGGCATCGAGCGCGGCGAGCGGCTCGTCGAGCAGGAGCAGGCGCGGCTCGGTGGCCAGCGCCCGCGCCGAACGCGACGCGTTGAGCCTGCCCGCCGGAGAGTGTTCGGGGCCTTTGGTGGGCGTGGTCAGCGAGCCCGACCCGCTGCAGCCAGCCCTGCGCCCGGCTCCGAGCCTCAACCTTGGGAACTCCGCGAGCGCGCAGACCGAAGGCGACGTTCTCCAGAGCGGTGAGATTGGGGAACAGCAGGTAGTCCTGGAACACGACGGCCACAGGCCGGCGCTCGGGCACGACGAACGTGTCGGTCTTCGGGTCATCCAGGGGCTCACCGTCGAGCTCGACGCGGCCATGGTCGATCGGCAGCAGCCCGGCCAGACAGCGGAACAGCGTGGTCTTACCCGAGCCGTTCGGTCCGAGGACCGCGACCGTTTCGCCGCTCTTGGTCGTGACTTCGATGTCGAGGCGGAACGACCCGAGGGTGCGCACGATGCGGGCGTCGAGGGTCATGCGGTGGGCGTCCGACCGCCGCCGAGGAACCGGTCACGCAGACCGACGAGGACGCCGAACGACACCGCGATCAGCACGAGGCTCAGGACGATCGCCTCGTCGCGGTTCACTTCGTTGGTGACATAGATGGCCAAGGGCATCGTCTGGGTACGGCCGGGGAAGTTGCCGGCGAACGTGATCGTCGCGCCGAACTCACCCAGGGCGCGCGCCCATGCGAGCACGGCACCAGCGACGAGGCCGGGGCGGATCGCGGGGACGGTGACGCGGCGGAACACGTACCAACGAGACGCGCCCAATGTGCGGGCGGCCTCCTCGTACCGAATGTCCTGCTGACGGAACGCCGACTCGACGGTGATGACCAAGAACGGCATCGCCACGAACGTTTGGGCCACCACCACCCCAGCGGTGGTGAAGGGCAGCGTGAACCCGAACCAGCGGTCGAGGTACTGGCCCACCAGTCCTCGCCGCCCCAGCGAGTAGAACAGCGCCACTCCGGCGACGACCGGTGGCAACACCATCGAGAGGGTGCACAGGGCCCGCACGAGGCCGCGGCCGGGGAACTCGACCCGGGCGAGAAGCCACGCAAGCGGCACGCCGAACACGACGGCGGCGACGGTGGCCCACAGCGAGCACCACAACGAAAGACGCAACGCGGTGAGCGCGCTGTCCGAGGTGAGGATCGACCAGACGTCCCCCCACGGCGCCCTCCACAACAGTCCGAAGAACGGCAGGGCGAAGAAGGCGACGGCGACACCGGCGAGGATCACGGCAGGGACGGGGAGCCGTTCCCGTCCGACCCGACGATGCTGCACAGCGACCCGGGGGGTGGTCGCCGTCTCGCTCACGGCGATCCGAACCCGTGCTCGGCCATGATCGCCTGTCCCTCGTCGCCGGTTAGGAAGTCGATGAAGGCCTCGCCCGCTTCCTGGTTCTCCGATGCCGCGACGGTGGCGATGGGGTACTCGGCAAGCACGTTGATGTCCTCGGGGATCTCGACCCCCTCGGCCTCGTCACCGGCCGCGATCACGTCGGTCACGTAGACGATCCCGGCGTCGGCCTCACCGGATGTCACCTTGGTCACCACGCCACGCACGTTCTCCTCCAAGCTGACTGGGGTCACCTCGACCCCGGCCGAGTCGAGGATCTGGTTGGCGTAGTTGCCGCACGGCACCTCCTCCGCGCACAGCACGACCTTCAGATCGGCGTTGGCCAGGTCATCGACACTTGTGACACCGCCCGGGTTGCCGGCGGGCACGATGATCGTCAACAAGTTGGTGGCGAAGACCACCGGATCGGAGCCGTTCAACTGCTCGGCGGTGAGCTTGTCCATGTTGGCCGTGTCGGCGGAGGCGAACACATCCGCCGGCGCCCCCTCGATGATCTGCTGTACCAACCCGGACGACGCGTCGAAGCTGAACTCCACCGTCGAGCCCTCGTTCGCCGCCGCGAACGCGTCGCCGACCGCGGTGAACGCCTCGGTGAGCGACGTCGCCGCGAACACGGTGATCCCGCCCCTGCCCTCGGCGGCCGAACCGGCGGTGGTCGTCGCGGAAGCAGCGTCACCATCGTCGTCGTCGCCACACGCGGCGGCAACAAGGGCCAGCACGGCAACCGGAACGACGAGCCGACGAAACGACGACCTACCCATGCGGGAGGACTGTAATCAGATGCTCAGGAGTTGTCGTAAGAAGCTGACTAGTCTGCCGGTGTGCCGTCGACGATGACCACAGCGCGCAGCCGTTCCCGCCAGGCGAGCACACCCATGGTCGCGGCGAGTGACCTGTCGTTCGCCGAGCGCGTCTGTCTCACCCTCATCACCCAGAACGTGTCGCACGGGTGGGCGCTGGGCACGATGCTCGCCCCCGACGGCGAGCTCGGTCGGATCTGGACCCTCAGCCGTCCGCTCACCTATCGCGCCATCGACGGACTCGTCGACAAGCGACTCATCACGCGTACCGGTCAAGCCGCCGGACGCGGTCGAGATCGCGTGATGCTCGCCCCCACACCCACGGGTCGGCGACTCGCCAAGGCATGGCTCGACTCACCGGTCGAGCACCTCCGCGACGTCCGCACCGAGTTGCTCGTCAAACTGTTCCTCCGCCAGCGGGCCGGGCTCGACAACGAACCCCTCCTCGCCGCCCAGCAGGAGCAGTTCGCCCCGACGATCGACGTGCTCACCTCCAGCGACGTCGACGACGACTTCGTCGACTTGTGGCGCCGCGAGAGCGCCCGGGCTGTGCGCCGCTTCCTCGACCAAGCCCTTCATCCACCGAGCGAGCCGTCCGCCCTCAGACCTGAGATCCACCTCAGCGCCCGCAACCAGCTGCGCAGTGTGATCACCGCCGTGCATCACGGCGAAGTGATGTCGACCATCCACGCCGTCCTCGGTGACGGTCAACCACTGACGGCGGCGATCACCAAGGACTCCGCCGCCGATCTCGACCTCGCCCCCGGTGACGCAGTGGTGGTCATCATCAAGTCCACCGAAGTGATCGTGGCCAAGGAAGTCGTGGTCGGAAACAGACCCCGATAGGACAGGACAGCCCATGCAGCGACCGGCGGCGCATGGCGGCGGGCCGGTACGATCGCGTCGGCGTCAGATGGAGCGAGGACGGGTGATTTGTCCGCGACGGCAGCGAGCAGCGGATTCGCCGCACGGGGTGTCCAGCAGTCAGGCGCGGTCGTGCCTCAGGTTCGCGGCCTGCCTGCTCCGTCCTCCTCGTTGATCGGCCGCGAGAAGGACGTCGGACGGCTGATCGAGTTGCTGGCCCGATCGCGCCTCGTAACGGTGATCGGTGCCGGTGGCGTCGGGAAAACCCGGCTCGCGCTGGAGGCCGCTCGACGGATGGCACCGTCGTTCATCAACGGGGCGGCCTTCGTCGGCCTCGCCGACTTGGACGACCCGACGCTGGTGGCGACGGAGATTGCACGCAGCCTCGACCTCGTGGACGTCTCCGGACCCGAACCGACAGAAGGACTGCGCTCCGCCCTGCGGAGTCTGCACATGCTGCTCGTGATCGACAACTTCGAGCACCTGGTTGCGGCGGCACCGGTGCTGGCAGAACTCGTCGCCGAATGCCCGGAGGTCACGCTGTTGGTCACGAGCCGGCGACGACTCGGCATCACCGCTGAGCGGACGTTTGAGCTGGCGCGGCTGCCGGTACCGGCGAAGAGCAGTCCGCCAGATCCCACGGAGGCGGCCTCGGTTGCGCTGTTCCGTGAGCGGGCGTCCGCCGTGAACTCCCAATTCCACCTCGACGGCGCCGGATTGGAAGCAGCGGGTGAGCTCTGCCGGCTGGTCGACGGGTTACCGCTGGCGATCGAGCTGGTTGCCTCGCATGTGCGGTGGTTGGGCCCCGAGGCACTGCTGACCCGAATGCAAGACACTGAGCACGGATTGCAGTTCCTGCGGGGTGGCGCCATCGACGTCGAAGCCCGTCACCGCGACCTGCGCGACACCATCGGCTGGAGCGCCGATCTGCTCGGTCCTGCGCCGGGCCGCCTGTTGCCCCGGCTCTCGGTGTTCCGCGAGGGATGGACGCTGGACGCGATGGAGGACCTGTGCTGCTGGGACCTCGCCGAAGGGGAGGCGTTCGATGCGCTCGTGGAGCTCGTCGACCTCCATCTGGTCGAACCGGTGCACGACGCCGGGGCCGATGCGCGGTTCCGGCTGGTCGAAACCGTGCGTCGCTTCGCTGCCGAAGCCAGCGCAGATTCGGGTGAAGCCGGCGTGCTGATGAACCGCCATGCCGACTATTACGTAGCCTTCGCGCTGCGCGCCGGTGCCGCACTGCAGGGCAAGGACGAGCACCGATGGTCAGCACGGGTCGATCGCGAGCTGCCCAACGTGCGGGCCGCGCTGCAGCACTTGGCGGCGAGCGGTCGAGCCAGCAAGGGCCTGGCGGCCACCGCCGCACTCGGGCCCTACTGGCTCGACCGCGGACCGATGCGCGAAGGGCGGGACTGGCTCGACCGGTTTCTCCACTCGGTGAACGAACCGCTGCGCGTCCGCGCCATTGCGGAGGGGTGGAGCGCGCGGCTCGCGCTCGAGCAGGGTGACATCGGCCCGTCCCCCGAAGGTGACGATCGCGACGAGCAGCTGCGGTGGGCACACGACCTTCTCGACGGCGAAGGGGAGCTCACCGAATGGCTGCGCCTCAGCGATCATCTGAGCACCTCGCTGCATCTCCAGGGGCGGTTCGCCGACGCGGATGCGGTCCTCGCCGAGGCCCTGCAGCGCTGTCGAACCCCCGAGACAACCTGGCTCCGGGCGGAGCTGATGCTCACCCGCGCCGTCAACGCCCAAGACAGCGGGGAATTCGTCCGCGACGATGTCGTCGCCTTGTTCGAGGAAGCGATCCGCGCCGCCCGGCTCGCCGGGCACGACCGTGCCCGCGCCCAGGCGATCGGCAGGATGAGCATCACCCTCCCGCCACGCCGCGCCGTTCGTCACCGACGCCAGGGCCGAGATCGAGCAGGCCTTCCGCGTCAGCCACGAACTCGGCGACCGGCGCAACGCGGCGAGGAGTGCCGTGGTGGGCGCCGTACTCGCCCTCGCCGACCACGATCGAGCGGCCGCCGCGACCTGGTTCGTGCGCAGCCTCGACATCAGCGTCGCGATCGGATACTGGCACGGCGTGGCCTGGTCGGTGATGGGCGTCGCCGGCATGGCGGCTCACGCCGGACGTCTCGCCGATGGAGCTCGCCTCCACGGCGCGATGCGTAGCCGCCTCGATCAGATCAGCAAGGAGACACCCCAAACCCAGATCACGGCGTACCACCGCTTGGTGGATCTGCTGCGCGAGGGGCTGGGTGAGGCCTTCGAGGCGGAGTGCGAGAAGGGCAACGAGCGCCCCTGGCCGATGACCGTCGGCGAGGCCCGCCGGATCGCCGGCGAGCTGTCCGGCGACACGAAACACGCGACCCAACCGTCGCGTCGCCGGCGGGGCCCGAGGCGCAACCCCGAGCTGACCGAACGTGAGCTCGACGTTCTGGGCGAGCTCGTCGCCGGGCGCACCAACCAGGAGATCGCCTCCAACCTCGCGATCAGCCACAAGACCGTCATGCATCACACCGTCAGCGTCTACCGCAAGCTGGCGGTGCGCGGCCGCGCCGAGGCCGTGGCCCACGCGCTCCGAACCGGTCTCGTCGCCGGCTGATCTCAGGCAACCGACAACTGCGGCAGCAAGCGAACGACGGCGACTTGCGGGCTGCCACACGGGCAGCGGAAGTAGATGACCCTGCCCTCCGACGATGCGTGGGTCGAGATGTGACGAGACGGATCAGCGATGGTGGCGGTGATGTCGGCCCCGCACGCGCACTGGGAGCGGATCGTCGTTGTCGTGACCATGCGAGTCAGCGTGCGCCTTCCGCCGCCGGCTTACATCGGGCAGTCGCCCTATCGGTTTCCTGGCGGTGCGCTCGCGTCGCCGCTCGTCGCCGTCGACCGAGTCGTGGTTCCCAGCCGTCGGCGGACGACGTTGCTGGCCATTTCGAGCGTGGCGGGGTCTTCACGCAGGACGAAGTTGGTGTTGGCGGCGAGGATGATGCCGTTCACTTCGAAGGTGAGGGCGTCGGGGTCCTCGTCGTCCTGCAGTTCGTGTTGTTCGAGTGCGGTGACGATGAACTGGCGGACGAGTGCGGTGAGCCGACCTTGGAACTCAGCGATCTCTTCCTTGACCGGTCCGGGGCGAGTGCCCATCTCCAGTGCGGTCCCGGCGAAGAAGCAGCCCCCTGGGAAGGTGCGCCGCAAGAGGTGGTCGAAGAAGGCGTCGCACAGTGCCACGAGTTGAGCGAGTCCCGGCGCGGCGATGAGCGCGGGTTCGATGACCTCGGCTTGGAAGATCCGTCCCGCCTCCTCGACGGCGGCGAGCTGGAGATCCTGCTTGGAACCGAAGTGGGCGTAGACGCCGCTCTTGCTTCGATCGAGGCGATCGCCGACAGCGCCGGAGTCTCGGCGCAGACGGTCTACAACCAGTTCGGCACGAAGTGCGAGCTGCTCGCCGCAGTGCTGGACCTGGCGATCGCGGGGGATGCGGCCCCGCTCGCCGTGATGGAGCGGCCGTGGTTCCTCGTTGACGAGGCTGAGCCCGCACCCGACGCGATCGCTCGCTTCGCCGCTGCCGGGACGGCCATCCTGGCGCGGGTCGCGCCGATGTACGACGTGATCCGCAGCGCGTCGTCACTGCCCGAAGTCCGGCGGCTGCTGGACGACAACCGCAGCCGGCGGCGGGCCGACCAGCGCCGCCTGGTCAGCGAACTCGCGGCGGCGGGGTAGCTGCGCCCCGATCTCGACGCCGGCCACGCCGCCGACGTGCTCTATGGGCTGATGAACGAGGAGGTGTACCTGCTGCTCACCGCCGACTGCGGGTGGTCCCGGAAGCGGTTCGCGACGTGGGCGACACAGACGTTGCTCGATCAGCTCGTCACGACGCAGGACCCGCCACAAGTCGCGGCGCCGGTCGCCGCCGCAGCTGACCGGCGACGTAAGCGCGACTACGCGAGGTCGAAGCGATCGAGGTTCATGACCTTGTCCCACGCCGCCACGAAGTCATGCACGAACTTCTCCTTCGAGTCGTCACACGCGTAGACCTCCGCGAGGCCACGGAGCTGAGAGTTCGAACCGAAGACGAGGTCGACGGCGGTGGCGGTCCACTTGGCCTCGCCGGTCGTGCGGTCGCGACCCTCGTACACGTTCTCGGTCTCGGCGGATGGCTTCCACTCCGTGCTCATGTCGAGCAGGTTCACGAAGAAGTCGTTGGTCAGCGTCTCGGGGTGGTCGGTGAGGACGCCGGCCGCGGACTGCCCCGCGTTGGCGTTCAGGGCGCGCAGGCCGCCGATCAGCACCGTCATCTCCGGAGCGGTCAACCTCAACATGTAGGCCCGCTCCACGAGCAGGCTCTCGGGCGACACCTTCTCGCCGGCTCGCAGGTAGTTGCGGAACCCGTCGAAGGTTGGTTCGAGCACGGCGAAGGACTCGACGTCGGTCTGGTCCTGCGACGCGTCAGTGCGCCCAGGGGCGAAGGGGACCGTGATGTCGAACCCGGCATCTTTCGCCGCCCGCTCGACGGCCGCGCAACCGCTCAGCACGATCAGGTCGGCCAGGGTGACCTTCTTCCCGCCGGACAGTCCGTTGTTGAAGTCCTGCTGGATCTGCTCCAGCGTCTGCAGCACCTTGGCCAGCTCGCTCGGGTCGTTGACCTCCCAGTTCCGCTGAGGCTCGAGGCGAATCCGCGCCCCGTTCGCGCCGCCGCGCTTGTCGGTGCCGCGGAAGCTGGCCGCCGCCGCCCACGCCGTGGCGACCAACTGGGAGGTGGACAGCCCGGAGCCGAGCAGCTTGTCCTTGAGGGCGGCGATGTCCTCTGACCCGATCAGCTCGTGATCGACGGCCGGGACCGGGTCCTGCCACAGCTGCGGCTCCGCAACCCACGGGCCGAGGTAGCGCGAGATCGGGTCCCATGTCGCGGTGCAGCAGCTTGTACCACGCCTTGGCGAAGGCGTCGGTGAGTTGGTCAGGGTTCTCGTGGAAGCGCTTCGCGATCGGCCCGTAGATCGGGTCGAGCTTGAGGGCGAGGTCGGTCGTCAACATCGTCGGAGCGTGTCGCTTCGACGGGTCGTGAGCGTCGGGCACGGTGTCCTGGGCCTCGGGGTTCTTGGGCTTCCACTGCTTGGCGCCGGCAGGGCTCTCGGTGAGCTCGTAGTCGTAGGCGAACAGGTTGTCCAAGAAGCCGTTGTCCCACTTCGTCGGCTCATTGGTCCAGGCGCCCTCGAGGCCGCTGGTGAGCGTGTACTGACCGTGCCCGGTCTCATAGCTGTTCTTCCAGCCCAGCCCTTGGTGCTCGACAGGACAGCCCTCGGGTTCGGGACCGAGGTACTCCTCACCAACTGCACCGTGGGTTTTGCCGACCGTGTGGCCGCCGACGATGAGGGCGAGCGTTTCCTCGTCGTTCATCGCCATGCGCTTGAAGGTCTGGCGAATGAAGGCGGCTGACGCGAGCGGATCCGGGTTACCGCCAGGTCCCTCTGGATTCACGTAGATCAGGCCCATGTGATCGGCGCCGAACGGCCCCTCGATGTCCCCCTCGGTGACGTGGCGCTCGTCGCCGAGCCACGTGTCCTCCGGGCCCCAGAAGATCTCTTCGGGCTCCCAGATGTCCTCGCGCCCGAAGCCGAACCCGAACGTCTTGAGTCCCATCGACTCGTAGGCGCAGTTGCCGGCGAAGATGATCAGGTCGGCCCACGAGATCTTGCGGCCGTACTTCTGCTTGACCGGCCACAGCAACCGGCGGGCCTTGTCGAGGCTGACGTTGTCGGGCCAGCTGTTGAGCGGGGCGAAGCGCTGGGCGCCCTCGCCGCCGCCGCCGCGGCCGTCGGCGATGCGGTATGTGCCGGCGGCGTGCCACGCCATCCGGATGAACAGCGGCCCGTAGTGGCCGTAGTCCGCCGGCCACCAGTCCTGCGACGTCGTCATCACCGCGAAGACGTCCTGCTTCAAGGCCTCGACGTCGAGGGTCTTGAACTCCTCTGCGTAGTCGTAGTCCGCGCCCATGAGATTGGGAACGGGGACGTGCTTGCGGAGGAGCGACAGGTCGAGCATGTTCGGCCACCAGTCCTGGTTCGTCCTGGGCCGGTGCGCTGCGGGGGTCGGGGATTCGATGACTGGGTTCTCGCTCTCAGACACGTGTGGTCTTCTCCTCGCTCGGTGGTTCCTGGTGATGGCTGGTTGTTGCTGCGACACACTCGGGGCATCGGCCCCAGTAGATGACCTCGGCTTCGTCGACCTCGTAGCCCGAGTCGTCGGTCGCGGTCAGGCACGGGGTGTCGCCGACCGCACAGTCGACGTCGACCATCCGGCCGCACGTTCGGCAGATGAGGTGATGGTGGTTGTCACCGACCCGATCCTCGTAGCGGGCCGGCGACCCGGCGGGCTGGATGCGCCGGAGGAGGCGCTTTTCGGTGAGGGCGGCGAGGGAGTCGTACACAGCTTGCCGTGAGATGGCGCCGATCTCGGCCCGGACCACGTTGCAGATGTCGTCCGCGGTGCTGTGGGGTCGGTCGGAGACCGCCCGCAGAACCGCCAGACGCTGGGCCGTGACCTGCACACCGTGTCGCCGCAGCAGCGCATCGTGGTCAACGGATGTCTCCCTCGACATGCGCGGAGCCTAACCCCAAATACTGGAGTGAGTCTAGATCCGGATCGATGCCAGTGCGGGACCGATCGTCCGGACGACAAGTCGCGAGGATCGCGCCTCGGGAGCCCGTACCGTGCGGTGCTGGCCGTCCACTTGGGCCGGCCGTAACAGACAAGTTGGTTCAGTTGTGCAAGGCAAAGTGAAGTTCTTTGATCACGACCGAGGATTCGGTTTCATCTCCCGGGAGGACGGCGAGGACGTGTTCGTGCACGTCTCCAACCTCCAGGCCCCCGGGACGACCCTGTCCGAGGGACAGACCGTCGAGTTCGAGGTCGGCCCCGGTCGCAAGAGCGAGGAGGCGAAGAACGTCCGCTCCGTGACAGCCGGCTGAACCGACCGGCCGCACGGCCCGGCGGGAGGGATCGATCACTGCCCTGTCGCCTGACGGCCGGCTGTACGCCGCCGCGCCTCACCCTGCGACAATGTGATCGCACACCACCCGTCCTCGGGTCGACGATGATCCATCAACGAGAGGAGCAACCGATGGGCGACAAGTCCCCTCGCCAGCACCAATCCAAGAAGTCGGGAAAGTCGTTGAAGGAGAAGCGGATGGAGAAGAAGGCCAAACAGGCCACCAAACGGCCCATCACGTGACAGCACGTCCCTCCAGCTAGAATGGATCATCTTGGATTCGGCGCCGCACGCGGTGTCTCCTCCGAGCATGGGACGGAAGGAGACCTGTGAGCCAGGCACGGTTCCAGAAGCAACAGCGCGAGAAGGCTCGTCGTGAGCGAGCGGCCGCCAAGTGGGCCAAGCGCGCCGAGCGAGCCAATGCCGAGACGCCTGAACCGGTAGAACCGGTTCGCGAGCAGGCGGACGTCCTCGCCGAGCTCGCCACGCTGCACGCCAGGTTCGACGCCGGTGAGATGACCTTCGAAGAGTTCGAGGTCACCAAGCAGCAGGTGACCGACCAACTCGATGTCCGCTGAGTCCGGAGCCGCACCCATGAGCACCAAGCGGGCGACGAAACCGTCGCCCAACCCGTACCTGACGACGGAGTCGCCTGACGACCTCGAGCCGGCGAGCCGGATCGCCTACGACATCGTCCACGACCGTCGTGACGTGTTGCCGTCGGTCGAGCGGATCATGAACGCGGGGCTCGACGCCGACGCCACGCTGCGAGCGATGACACTGTTCCGCGACGCCCTCGTCACGACCGGCGACCCGCACCGCGACCCACGGGTGGCGATCGCCAACAGCACGCCGTCACACTGACCCCGGGTGCATTAAGCCTCCTCGGCCCCGTAATCGCTGACGCCATGTTCGTGGAGGCGTGACCAGAGCGCCACCCGGTCGAACTGCGCGCCGGAGCACACACTGGCGTGTCGACGGATACAGACGTCAGATCATCCGGGTGCGCACAGTGCTGATGAAGCACCGCCACGGAGAGATCTAGGACTGAGCATGAAGCTGATGTGGACTTCGGCCTCGAAGAGCGTCGGAGGCGGCGTCCGCCACGGACGCGGACCTCGGGTCACGGAGCGAGGCTCCGGTTCGCGCTTGCGCGGTCGTCGGCGACGGCTGCGGCGCGCATTCATGCGGTGATTCGGCGCTTGATCGTGCCGAGGAGAGGTATCCCCAGCGGGCTCCCGGACTCAAGTTCAACAAGCAGCAGTCAACCCGAGGCGAGGCACCCGTGACCATCATCCACGCAGACGAGTTGCGCCCGGGGGACATCGTCGATTACCTCGGCGAGAGCCACCTCGTGAGCCGCATCAGCCGACCGTTGGGTGGGTCGTGGCCCGTTGCCTGTGACGACGCCGGCTGGGCGATGGCCCTTGGCCACGGGCTCGTCGCGGTCCGTCGGGCGGCCTGACCCGTTCGACAACGAGCGGTCAGCCCCCACGGAGAACCAGGTCGACCTCGACCGCACGGGGGCCAGAGCAGCCAGATTGCAGCCGCCGTCGGCAATCCTGACGACGCAGCTCGGTCGTCATCGGCGGATCGGCGATCAGCACGGGCGGGGCCACAAGTCGGAGCTCGTCGACGGTGACGACGCGCTCGCGCCAAGCCGCCAGCAGCCCGAGCACCAGCCGAGTTGAAGTTGGTGAGCGGCGGTCGCCGGCACGGTTCTAGGCGGCGGGGGCTCGGGCGGGTGGGCCGAGGGCGCGGGCTCGAGCTCGGGCGAGCTCGATGATGTCGGATGATGCCGGCGGCGTTGGGGATTCCGGTGGGGGCGACGTCGATGGTGGAGCCCTCGTAGTGCACGGTGCCGTCGGGTCGGTGCAGGGTGATGGTCCGGTCGGGGTGCAGGGTGAGGGTCCAGCGGCGTTCGTGCACCAGGTGGTGGTGGCGGTTGCACAACGGCAGCAGGTTGGCCAGGTTGGTGGGGCCGTGGTGGTCCCAGTCGATGACGTGGTGGATCTCACAGTCCGCGAAGCGCACGGTGCAGCCGGGGTGGGCGCAGCTGCGGTACATCGCCCGTAGCGCCCGCCGTTGAGCCCTGGTCGCCAATCGCTGTTCCCGACCGACGTCCAAGGTTGCTCCGTGGCCGTTCAACACCACCGGCACGATCGCCGCGTCACAGCACAGGCGGCGCACCGTCGCGGGTGGGAGCGGCTGGCCGTCACCGGTCTCACAGATCCCGTCCTCGTGCAGAGCGGAACGCAACGTGTCCAGATCGATCAACACGGTCACTTCGGGGATCCGCCGGTCGGTGCTCCGGGGGCCGGTGATCAGGGAGACCAGGGCGTCGGCCTTCAACTGGTCGAAACTCCGGGACTCGGAATCCTCCGGCTTGGCCTTCTCGGCGGCGATCGCCGCGTCCAGGGCGGCGGACACTCGGGCGTCGGCTTCAGGATCCAGTTGCAAATGGGTGTGACACAGCCCGCTGTTCCGGTCCACCCAGCGGCGCAGGGAGCGTTGCCGGCGCAGCCGTTCGTGGCGGGCGAGCCCGTCGTCACCGGCCAGGATCCGCCCCAGATCCCGCACCTGGCGGTCGAACGCCTCCACACTCGACGCCGCCGCCGATTCGACGAGGGTCTCTTCGAGCTCTTTGAGCTGGGACCGTCCGGCATCATCCAAGTCGCGGGCTGACGCGGGCCAGGGCGTCGGCATGCCCGGAAGAAACCTCACCTGACGCCAGGGCGTCGTGCACCCCGGGCAGCAGCTCACACACCCCCGCCCGCCCGACCGCCGCCTCCGCCTCCTTCGCCGACCGGCGACCGCCGTCGGCCAACACCGCGACGGGCGCCTCGCACGCCCCGGCCTCAGCCAGCCGGGCCACGCGCAGCGCGATGCGGGCATCCAACGCGTCCAGCCAGCCACGCAGCTTCTGCGAACGATTCGACGAGTTCGGTCAGGTCCCCCCGATCGCACACCGCCGGGTCCGCAGACGCCAACTCAGTGGCCAATGCGACGACACCGGTAGCGAACATACGTCCACCCTACCAAACGTGTGTTCGACTGTCAACCCGTGCGGGAAGTTCTTCTACGGCAAGGGACTTCCTCGAGCCTGTGCTCGCGCCGCGGCAGGGGATCGAATGCGCTCAGCCGCGGGCGACGCTGACGAGGCGGGAGGTGAGTGCGATCGCCCAACCAGTGCCGTCGAGCGCGATCGGCCATGACCATCCGGGATTCCGGACGACGCCGACAATCCGGTGCGCCTGCCCGCAGTAGTCGAGCACGTCGCCGGGTCGGAGTTCGTCGGCGTGAACACTGATCTTCGTATCCATCATGCGTCTCCTTGCGTCGGTGACGGCAGCGGTGTCAGCCGCCGGCTGGGCGGGGGAAGGTGGGCCGGTTGGGTAGGGCGGAGGCGGGTCGCCGCAGACGATTGCGGGCGGCGGCCTCGTGGACGAGCCGGGTCATGTTCCTGCGGAAGATCTCGGCGACCTGCTCGATGTCCATGCCAACGATTGTGCGCTCGTTCCGCCGTCCTCACCGTTCGCGTCGACACGCCCGGCAAGTGTCGGAGCGCACACAGCGAGGGACGGACCATGCGACTGGTCGAGGTGACTCAGGTCGAGGTGACTCGGGTGAGGGGTCACTCGACCTCGGCGAGCACCGCGGCCGCGGCCTGGAGATCGCCGGTGTCGTGCCCCTCGGTGAACCACCGATACGTGCCGGCGAGGACGTCGCGGGCCCGCTGAGGCTGCGCCTGTGACTGCCAGAGCCGAGCCAGGCTCGTCGCGGCACGCAGCTCGAGCGATCTGGCCTGCTGCCGCCGGGCGATGTCGAGCGCCTCAGCGAGGGCGCGCTCGGCGTCCGTGGCGAGGTCGCCCGGTCCGATGGTCCGCGAGGGTGCGATTCGGAGAAGGATCTCGCCGCGCAGGCGGGCGAGCTCCGCCGCATACCAGAGCTGGCCGGTTCGTCGGGCCATGACCAGGGCGCCGGACGCAGTCTCGAGCGCGCCTGCCGTGTCGCCGGCCAGGGCCAGGGTCTCGGCCAGCAGCGACGATGAGAAATACGGAAACCCGGAGGCGCCGGAGTAGTCGGCCAGGCTCTCTCGCATCTGCAGGATCGCGGCATGCGGTTCACCCTTCTGGGCCAGCATCCAGGCGTCGACGAGTTCCGCGAGGGCTGACCAACGGGTCAGTTCGTACTCATGGCACACCCCGAGCAGGGCATTGCTGAGCTGGCGAGCCCGGTGCATGTCACGACAAAGATGTGGACGACGGTCGCGAACCAGGTGGCCTGCGCGATGTCATTGGGGTAGCCCAGGTTGTGCGCGAGCTGGCATGCCTCGGTGGCGTGGCGGCGGGCGCGATCGGGGTAGCCGAGCAGCCAGGTGGCGTACGCGGCCCATTGGTGGCTGCCCACCCCGGGATCCTCGCCGTAGATGAGCGCCAGCCGACGGTGCGCGGTCGGGTCATAGAGCGCGAGGCACTGCTCGAGATGAGGTAACGCGATGGCGGGTCGGCCGGCCAGCACGTGGGTGTTACCGGTCGTGCCGTGGGCCTGCATCTCGAGCACCGGGTCGGGGTTTCGACGAGCGAGCCCGTGGAGCTCCTCGCTGAGTTCCGCGGCGTCGCTCATCTGGCCCCTGTTGAACGCGAAGTTCCAGAGCCCGTACAGCACCGGACCAAGTAGCGTCGCGTCCTCGATCTGCGCTGAAACTGCGCGTGCGTGGCGGTACGCCAGATCGACGCCAGGCGACCCTGCCCCGTGCAGCATGACCAGCGCAACCGTCTGCATCATCCGCAACCGGAGCTCGAGGGCCGGGCGGTCGGCGATCGCCTCCGCGCCTTCGAGCAGCTGCAATCCGCGGGTGGCGTAGTCGAGGGTCTCCCGATGGGCGGCCCGCTGCAGGGCGATCTCGGCCGCTCTGGCCAGGAACGGGATCGCCTGCTCGAAGTCTTGACCGCGCTCGAAGTGCATCGCCAGCTCGGCGGCGATCTCGCCGGCGTGGGAACCGAACCCCGCGGCGAGCCGCGCTCCGATGCGCCGATGGACCACCTCTCGGCGGCCGGGCGACAGGCTTCCGTACAGGACCTCCTGATAGAGAGCGTGATGGAAGCGGTACTGGGCCGTCACTGTCCCGTCGGGCCATTCGGCGAGCTCTCGCTCGACCAGCAACCCGGTGTCCCACGCCAGCGTCGAACAGAGGTCGGCGACCTCCTTTGCCCGTAGGTCCGGTCGCTCGTCACTGGCCCCGGCCAGCACGGCCGCCGCCGAGAACTCCACCCCCACGGCGGCGGCGATCTCGAGCAGGCCACGATCGGGCGCGGCGAGCTCGCTGAGCTGCTGTTCGATGAACTGACCGACGCTGTCGGGGATCCCGAGCTGGTCGAGCCGTTCCTGGCCGCGCACCTCGCCACCGACGTCAGCCAGAAGTCCGCGGTCGATCAGGTAGTCGACCACGGTCGTCATGAACAGGGCGTTGCCGTCGGTGTGCTGGTGGACGTCGGTGATCAGCGTCTCTGACGGTCGACCGGGTGCGAGGCGCTCATGAAGGAAGGCCGCGACCGCCGGCCGGGCCAGCAGCTCCAAGGAAAGGAAACCGCACTGCCCCAGTTCGCGCAGATCCCGCACCACCTGGCGCAGGGGGTGCGTCTCGGCCAGCACCTCAGGCGACCGGTACGTGCCCACGATCAGCAGGCGGGCCGGGTCCGGTCGCCGGGCGAGGTACGCGAGCAACTCGGTGGTGGAGCGATCGCTCTTGTGCAGGCCCTCGCACACGAGCACGAGCGGCCACTCGGCGGTGATCACCTCCACGGCGTCGCCCAGCTCCCGGAGCATCGCTCCGCCGTCGCCCCGACCGTCCGCAGACGCAACGCCTCGAGGTCGGGGGGCTCGAGCAGCCGGGGCAGCTGCAGCAGCCACGTCGGCGCGGCGGTACCGAGGATCTCGCGGACGTGGTGTCCGTGGGAGCCACGACAGAGGCCGGAGAGGGCGTCCAGGACGGGCAGGTACGCCTCGCTCTCGCCGAACTGAGCGACACACAGCCCTCGCCCGACCAGCACGTGCTCCCCCTCCCGGAGCCGGTCGACGAACACGTCGATCAACGCCGTCTTGCCGACACCGACCGGGGCAGCGACGAATACCACCTGACGGCGTCCCACCCGAGCTTGCTGCCACCAGTCGTCGAGCAAGGCGAGCTCGACCTCGCGCCCGACGAACGGAAACTCCCGCCGGGCGGTCGCACCAGGCAACGTGGGCGAGGACGGCGCCATGAGACCGCTACCCCCACCGGCGGGCGGTGGTGTTCCCAGGCGCCTCGGGCACGGCACCATCATCGCGCACCGGAACAGCGATGTTCTGCGAGAGCGCATACGATTTCGCTCGATGAGATCCGAGGTTCGCTACGCGAGGAATGGCGATGTCGCGATCGGGTACTCGGTCCTCGGGACGGGTCCCGAGGATCTGGTCTATCTCTCTCCGTACAACAACTTGGACATCGCCTGGGAGAACCCGCTGTACGAGCGGTTCCTGAGGAGGCTGTCCTCGTTTGCTCGGGTTGTGGTCATAGATCGGCGGGGGACGGGTGTATCCGACCGCTACACCCCGCTCAATCGCCCACCGCTGGAGGATCTCGTCGACGATCTCGCCGCGGTGCTCGACAAGGTTGGATCGGAGCGCGCGGTGCTCTTCGGTTTCTCGGACGCCGGAGGCCTGTGCGCGATGTTCGCCGCGACCCGTCCGGAACGCACTTCGGGTCTCATCCTGTATGCCACCGCGGCAAGGGGCAAGCAGGCTCCCGACTATCCGTGGCAGTGGTCCGAAGGGGAGTGGCAGGACTATCTCGGCGCCGTCAGGTCGGGCTGGGGAACCCGGGAGTTCGCGGAAGTGTCGCTCTCGTTCGTCAACCCGAGTCTGGCGGGCGACGAGGCCATGCTGGCGTGGTGGGAGCGGTTCCAGCGCATGTCGGCGAGTCCGAGCGCCCTCTATGCGCAGGAACAGCTCTTCCGCGAGATGGACATTCGTCAGCTCTTACCGGCGATCAGCGTCCCGACGCTCGTCATGCACCGCGGCAGAGGACGTGGTCGAGCCCGTGGGGGCGGGCCGCTACCTGGCCCGACAGATCGCGGGAGCCGAGTACATCGAGCTCGCGGGCGCGGACCACTTTCCCTGGGCGGGAGACCAGAACGCGCTGATCAAGGAAGTCGAGCGGTTCGTCGGGATGGTTGGCCGCGACGAGCAGGAGACGTTCGATCGCGTCCTGGCGACCATCCTGTTCACAGACATCGTCGACTCGACCTCGCAGGCGGCGGCGATGGGGGACCACCTGTGGCGTGACGTTCGGGCGCAGCACGATCGTGTGACGCGCGCGCAGCTGGCTCGCTTCCGCGGACGCGAGGTCCAGAGTCTGGGCGACGGGTACCTTGCCGTGTTCGACGGGCCCGCCCGCGCAGTGCGGTGCGCTCGGGCGATCTGCGAGTCGATGGGGCGGCAGGGAGTTGATCTTCGGGCCGGGCTGCACACGGGCGAAGTCGAGCCGCATGGTGACGAATTTTCGGGAATCGCCGTGACGATCGGGTCTCGCATCGCCGCGCTTGCCGGCGCCGGCGAGGTCCTCGTGTCCTCGACCGTCAAGGACCTCGTCGTCGGCTCAGCCCTCTCGTTCGAGGATCGCGGCCTCCACAGCCTGAAGGGGGTCCCGGACGCCTGGCACCTCTACGCCCTGGCGAGCGCATCCTGAGCCGCTGAGTCCGTGAAGGTGCCCGGCCCGAGCGTTCCCGCTGGGATTCCGAACACCGGCAGTTCGCTCGACCAGTGGGGTCACCCGCCTCGCGGTCGCAATGCCGAGCACTTGACCGCGATGGCTCGCTCGCGCAGGACGAAGGAGCCACGGTCGGCCCGGGCGGCGGGCCGGGGCAAGCTGTAGGCGGGCCAGGGCAGAGTGACGATGATGGTCATGGCGTACCTCCGAGGGCGCGCGATGGTTGCGGGACCCGGTGGCGCTGGGCGACGGTTGTTCTGCATCGCGGCCCCTCGTTCCCCGCCGGAGCCTCCTGCTCCGGATGTGCTCCCATCATCGGGAAAGGAGAGGACACAAACCGTGCGCGTCGACACAGATGGGGCGTGTCGGGGCGCACACACACACACACCGATGCGTGACGTTCGCGGTTGCTGTGTGTCCACCGGCACGCGCCGGGCGTGCCGGCGCCGACGGACGTGACGCCCGGGTCCGCTCACACTCACGGTCGCGCGCGCCGGCGGCACCGGCACCGATCGAGCCACCCCCTGCGAGCGCTCGCGGGCCATTCCCTGATGACCTTGCCTACCCGAGGCTCGCGGGTCCGGGTTCCGCCGCCCGACCCGCCGGCCCTTCAGCTTCAGCGGCCCGTCTCCGGGCCGCTGAAGCGCGTTCGGGACTCGTGACGCCCGTCGTACCCGTAGACGCGGCGAGCGTTGCCGGCGACGATCAACTGGGCCCAGTGAAGGGCGCGCGGTTCGTCGGCGAAGTCGTCGTCGACGAGCCGGCCCAGCGCTCGGGCGAGCGATTCGCGCCACCATCGCGAACCCAGCAGGAACATCTCGGGCAGGCGGGACGCATCGGTGGCGAACAGGAGCTTGGTCGGCGGAGCCAGTTCCAGGGCCTCCGCCACCAGGTCCGGCCCGCGATGCGGCACGAGCGTGAGGGTCAGCGAGAGGTCGAGATGGACGTTGGGATAGATGCTGGCGAGGTAGCCCGCGTGGCGCACGAAGGGGTAGCAGTGCAGCAGCACGACGGGGTTGCGGGAAAGCATGCCGCGGTCGATGTGCGGCTGGAGCAGGGCCGGGTCGGCGGTGGCCAACGTCTGGTCGCGGTCGCCGAGGCCCGTGTGCACCTGCAGCGGTACGCCGTCGCCGGCCGCCTCCAGCGCGTCGGCCAGGAACATCGACTCGAGGTGGGCGTCGTGCAGGCGGCTCGAGCCCGAGCGCCGCCAAGCGTCGTACGCGACGGCTGCCGCCTCCGCCGACGGCGACGGGAGGTCGAGCCCGCCGCGGTAGGCCGCGATCGTCTTGAGGCCGATCGCACCAGCAGCGAGGGCGTCGGTGATCGCCTGTTGGAAGCGGGCGCGGCACTCGCGGAATGGCGGCCAACCGGCGCTCGCCGCTTCGGCCTCGGTCTCGATGCGGACGATCCGTCGGACCGGACACTCGACGAGGGCCGTGTGCTCGCCGAGCGACATCGTCCCCGCGACGTGGAATCCGTCGTCGACGAACATGGCCTCGAAGCGGCACTGGTCCAAGAGCTGCTTGACGTGGCCGGGGTAGTCGAGGCGGCGGGCGGCCGCGAGCGCATCCTCGGAGTCCTCGAGCCCGAGCGCATCGCCCAACTCGCGGAGCGCCCGATGGTAGGCGGGGTGCTCCCGTACAGCGTCGATCTGGGCGGGGTCGTCGCTCTCGGTCAGCACCTCGGCGAGGCCGATCGGAGCGTGGGCAAGCAGGTGGGCGTGGTGGTCGATGGCACGGATCTGCGCGATAGCGGGCCGGAGCCCTTCGACCGCCGCCACCTCAGTACTTGGCGAAGTGGTTGGCGAAGGCGAACTCCTCGTCGGCCGCGGCGTACGCCTCCCACTCCGACCGACGCACGGCGAGGTACGCGCGAGCGAGCGGCTCTCCCAACGCCGCCAGCAGCACGTCGTCGGCTTCGATCGCGTCGAGCGCGGCGGCGAGCGTGGTGGGGTAGCGGGCGATTCCCGCCGTCGCCCGTTCGTCCTCGGGCAGGCTCGCAGGATCGATGGTGAGCGGCGGCGGCGGGACGAGCTCGCGCTCGATCCCGTCGAGGCCGGCGGCGATGAGCCCGCCGAAGGCGAGGTAGGGGTTCGACGAGGCGTCCGCCGGCTTGAACTCGAGGTTCGTCGAGGCCGCCTCCTCGCCCCAGAACGCGGAGGGGACGCGCACCGTCGCCTCCCGGTTGTCCGGTCCCCAACAGGTGAACGCCGAGCTCCAATGCTGGGGCAGCAGGCGGGCGAACGAGTTGAACGACGGGGCGGTCAAGGCGAGCAGTCCCGCAGCGTGCTCGAGGATCCCGGCGAGGAACTGTTCGGCGAGCATCGACAGCCCGAACCGTCCGGCCGGATCGTGGAACAGATTCCGCGTGCCCTCCGGGTCCCACACGCTGAAGTGGATGTGGGCGCCGTTGCCCGCTTGATCCGGCCACGGCTTCGGGGCGAGCGAGGCCACGAGCCCGCTCGCGGTGGCGACCCCGCGGATGGTCTCCCGGACGAGCACCTGGGTGTCGGCGGCCACTAGCGCGGGCCGCGGCAGCACCGACAGCTCGTGCTGGCCGTGACCGAGTTCCGGGTAGTACTGGGCGAGCGGGATGCCCTGCGCGTCGAGGGCGGAGACGATCGCGTCGACGACCTCGGATGCGGCGGTCATCCCGATCGTGGAGAAGCACGCGCTGGAGTCGATCGGGACAGGCCGCCCGTTCTCCATCCGGGCGAGCGAGAACTCGTTCTCGACGGCACAGAGCAGTTCGACCCCGCGCTCGCCCAGCCGAGCGATCATGCGCGTGAGGAACTGACGCGGACATGCCGCGTACGGCTCCCGTTCCAGACGAACGTGGTCGACCAGCATCACCGCCGACCGGGGCGCGTACGGGATCACGGTGAACGTCGCCGGGTCGGGCACCAGGCGGATCTCGCCCACCGGCCCCATCCCCTCCACCGGCTGGAGTTGGTCGAGCGAGTTCATCGCCTGCATCGCCACCGTCAGCCCGACCCCGGTGGCCATCCGCTCGGCGAGCTGCTCCACCGACACGACCTTGCCGCGCACAAGCCCGCCGTTGTCGCAGTACAGGAGGCGGACGAGTCGTACATTCGCATCCCGGCACGACGCCACGATCTCGTCAGCGGTGGGCACCGTCATCGCGCCCCAGTGTGGCTCGCCCGCTGACGCGCTGGTTCATCGTCGGTTGGCGGTGTCGTGTCCAGCACCGGGGTGCCTACCGCCGGTACGACGACGGCAGCCATCCGCACCTCGTAACGTCGTGGTCGTGGAGCATCGGCTGCTGCGCGGTTTGGCCGAGGAGGATCGCCGGGCGGTCTTGTCGCGGATGGCTCGCCGGTCGTACCGCCGAGGTGACACGCTTTTCCACGCGGGCGATCCCGGTGATTCGCTGCATCTCATCGACAGGGGCCGGGTGGCGATCCGCGCGTCTTCGCGCGCGGGTGACGAGGCGATCCTGGTCGTGCTGGGGCGCGGCGACAGCTTTGGGGAGCAGGCGCTGCTCAACCCGACGGCGACCCGCACGGCGAGCGCGGTCGCGCTCGAAACGGTGGAGACCCGCGTCCTGTTGCGCACCGACTTCGTCGAGCTCCGCCGAGAACAGCCGTCGGTCGAGCGATTTCTCGTCGAAGTGCTCGCGGCCCAGGTCCGGCGACTGTCGGACCAGCTGATGGAGGCGCTGTACCTTCCGGTCGAGGCGCGCGTCGTCCGCCGGCTCGCCGACCTCGCCTTGGTCTACGCATCCGGGGAGTCGGCGGTCGACGTTCCATTGCGCCAGGAGGAGCTCGCCTCGCTCGCCGGCACGACACGATCCACCACGAACCGAGTTCTGCAGCAGCTGGAGGACGACAACGTGGTTGCCCTGGCCCGCGGCCGCATCGTCATTCTCGACGCCAAAGCACTGGCTGATCGGGCCCGCTGACCTCCGCGGTCGTTGTGTGCCCGCCGGCACGCGGTGGGCGTGTCGGCGGGGACTGAGACCACCGCCGCAAGGGCGCACTGTCGTCTGGTGTCGTCCTGGCTCACTCGGTGCCGCTGGCTGCTCCTCGTCGTCATCACGACGGCGGTGATCGTGACGACCCAGCCGCTGAGCGCCGCGGCAGGTGATCGAGAGCCGCCGGGTCCAAGTCCGTTCCAGCCCGTGCTCCAGACCAGCGTGCGTGGCGACCTCTTGATGGCGGGGAACGCCAACGTGGTCTCGACCGGTGCGCGGCAGGGAGAGACCTCGAGCGCCGACATCGACGGCGACACGTCGTTCCTGTGCGTCGGTCGACGTCGGGGCGACGCCGCGTGCGCTGACAACTCCAGCTCGGCCGTGATCGACCTACCGGCGCGAGCGCGAGTCGTCCACGCCAGGCTGTACGTCGAGACGTCGTTGCCGGTCGGCGCCGGCGCGATCAGCGTCCGCCTCGCCGTCCCCGGACAGTCGTACGCGTACGTCGAGCTCGACGCGGGCACTCCGGCCGTCCCGAAGCTCCACGAGGCCCTGGGCTCCGGGCGGGATGGGTCGAGCGTGCGCCAGGCGGTCTGGGACGTGACGCGAGCGGTCGCCGCCGGCGGCGCGGGCAGGTACACGGTGGCCGACATCGTCAGCGAACGGACCGGCACGTCGGCGCCGTATGCGTCCTGGGCGATCGTTCTGGCCTACGAGCTCCGGCCGAATCGCGAGCTGACGGACCTCCGGCCGGCCCTACGACCGCGCTTCGCCCAGCGGATCGTGTCGTGGCACGACGGGTTCGTCGTGCTCTCCGACCGGACCATGAGGATCGCGGTCCGCGGGCTCGAGGGCGTCGCCGGTCCTGCCGCGTTCGCCAAGAGCTTCCACCTCGTCGTCCAACCGCGTCGTGGCACGTCCGACAACCTGCTCCTCAACGGACGGCCGCTCGGGAACAATCTCACGCCCGGCGACAGCGCCCCTCCTCCCGGCGTGACCCTCGGTGCAGCCCCGTCGTGCAACAGCATCACCAATCCCTTCAACGGGACGAGCTGCGTGCTCGGGACACCGGAGCGGCCCCGCCGGCGCGCACGGTCGGGGGTCGACATGGACGTCGTGCGCATCCCCGGCGGCTATCTGTCCGCCGGTGGTGATCGGGCGGTCGTCGCGCTCCGTACAGCCGGGGGTGGGTCATTGGCTCCGGGCATGTTCGCGCTGTCGCTCGACGCCGGGAACGTGAACCAGTGAGGCGGCTCGTCGCGCTCCTCGCGTTGGCCGTGTTGACGCCGGCGGTCGCTTGGCGGCCGGCATCCGCCGACGGACCCCCACCGGACGAGACGACCACCAGCCCGCCGACGACTACGAGCCCGCCGTCAACTACGAGTCCGCCGACAACCATCGCTCCCACGACGACGACCGCGTCGACCACCACGACCACCGCGCCAAAGCCGACACCCGTCCCTCGCACGACGACAACCACGGTTCCGGCGGCGACGACGACCACCACCCCGCGGAAGACCCGCCCGCCGAGGACCGACCGACCGACCACGACTACGACTACGACCGCTCCGCCGACGCCCACGACGGGGCCGGGGAACACGGCGGCGCCGACCTCCACGACCGTTCCCGCCCCGCCGGCCACGCCGCCCGGGCCGGTCGTCGTCGGTGCCGAAGGGGAGGCGCTGCGCCGGATCACCTTTCCAGTCGCCGGACCGGTCACCTACTTCAACGACTGGGGTGCGTGCCGGGACGGGTGCAGCCGGGCGCACCAGGGCAACGATCTCATCGGGGACCGCCTCCAGCCGCTGCTCGCGATGCGCGCGGGAGTCGTCGACCGTCTGCTCGACCATCCGACCGCCGGCTACGGCGTCGTGGTTCGTGACGACGACGGGTGGGAGTACCACCTCTACCACGTCAACAACGACACTCCTGGGACCGACGACGGCGCCGACGCCGGCGCTTGGCGTTTCGCCGGCGGCATCCGGCCGGGGGCTGCGGTGCAAGCGGGCCAGCTGATCGCGTGGATGGGCGACAGCGGGAACTCCGAGGGCTCAGTGCCTCACGCCCACGTCGAGATCCACCGCCCGGACGGAACGGCCATCAACCCGTACTGGAGCCTGCGTGAGGCCCAACACGACGTCAACTGCGCGATCGAACGCGTCGATGCCGATCCGGTGACCGACCCGGCATGGCTGCAATCCGGCTGGCAGTCGGCCCGGTTGCCCATGGGCTGGAAACCACTGGCGCTGACGGGCGGCCATCCGGGATCACAGGAAGTCGCGGCACGGATGTGGATCGGGCGGGCGGGATTCACCCCGGTCGACGACGCGGCCCTGCGAGCCGGCGACTCCCGCTTCGACGAGGAGCTCGACTGCACACGTCCGGTAGGAAGCAGCGTCGCAGCAACGGTGCCCGCGGCCCTCGGTCCGATCCTGGCGACGATCCGCGCGCTGGAGTCAGGCGGCGAATACACGGCGCAGGCGAGTAGCTCCACTGCGTCGGGTGCCTACCAGTTCGTCGACAGCAGTTGGGCGGGCTACGGCGGCTACGCCCGCGCCAGCCAGGCACCGCCGTCGGTGCAGGACGCGAAGGCGGCCGAGCACGCCGCGGCGATCCTCGCCCGTAACGGCGGCGACGTCTCGACGGTGCCGGTGTCGTGGTACCTCGGACACGTGCCTGCCGGCGACGAATGGGACGCCGTGCCGGCCTACCCGGGCAACCATCTGACCCCCCGTGAGTACCAGAGTCGCTGGATGCAGATTTACACCGAGCAGGTCGGCGCACCCGGCGGCTGGGTCGATCCGCAACAAGCATGGAGACCCGTCGAGATCACCACGTGTCGAACCGTCATCGTCGATGTCGGCGCGCCGGCACGACCCGAGTACGTCCTGACGCTGGCGCAGCGGTTCACGAGCGAGTCGTCCGGCCGAGCCGTGCCGGCGGCACCCGACCCGTGCGATCCGGCTCGCCAGCCCATGCCGTCGCCGGACGACGACCGCGCGCAGGTCTCCGATCGCCGCGGGCGGCCCAGCCGCCGCCTGAAGGCTCGGCGCGCTCCCGGCTGAGCAGGGTCTCCCCGGCGGCGACAACGGTCACCACCCCGGCCTGGTGAGCCCAGTGACGGTGAATCCGGTCGAAAGGGGGTCCGCTGAGCGACGAGCCGAACATCGTGGTGATCTGGGGCGACATGACGCGCCCCGCCCAGATTTGCTCCCATCGACGTCTGGTTCGGGTGGTCGATCAGGTATCGAGTTGGGACTCCTCGAGGTCGAGCTCTCGCTCGAGCAGGTGCATGACGTCATTACTGATCTCACCGGTGTTGCGCAGCTCGATCAGGGTGCGTCGCTGGGCCTGCAACAGCTGCCGCATCACCCGCTGGCGCGCCACGGCATCCGCTTCGCGGCCGTCGTCCATGATGCCCGCCCGCGTCGCATCCCGCCGCTTCCGCGTCTCGAATCGCTGCCGGAGCCGGTCGACGGTCTCGGACGGCGGGGCGGCGGCCGAGTCGTCCTGAGCGATCGCCTCGAGCTCGACCAGGGCGGCCTTGCTAGCCGCCAGTCGGGCGCGCAGTTCGGCCTGTCGCTCACTGTCGATTCCCACCGTCGTGCCCAGGCGCTTGGCGAGCGCCGGCAGCGTGAGGCCCCCGCCGACGACCGTGACCAGCACCACGACGAACGTCACGAAGATGATCAACTCACGTCCGGGCAGTGGTGCGCCGGCGTCGGTGGTCAAGGGCAGCGCCAAGGCGGCGGCCATTGACACCCCGCCGCGCAATCCGCTCCAGCGCGATCACCACTCTTGGGCCGGCGCCGACCCGTCGGGCGCGCTGGTTCGGACGTCGGTCGAGGAGGCGCACCAGGTAGGGCATCGTGAACATCCAGGCGAAGCGAATCGCCACGATCGTGATCGTGACCATCAGGGCGTCGAGGAGCACCCGCGGCAGCGCCTGATCACCGAGTCCGTCGACGACGACGGGCAGCTGTAGCCCGACCAGGATGAACAACGTGGCATTGAGCAGGAACGTGAGCACCTCCCACACCGCGGTGGCCTGCAGGCGCACACCGGGTGCCGCCAGCTCGTGTGACCGCCAACCCAGGTAGATCCCGGCGGTCACCGCCGCGAGCACGCCCGAGAGGTGCAGCGCCTCGGCCGGCACATAGGCGGCGTAGCCGGTGAGCAGGCTGACCGTGATGGTCGTCAACGGATCGTCGATGCGCCGGCGAACGTGACGCACCCCCCACGCGACTGCGAGGCCGACCGCGACTCCACCGACGGTGGCGGCCACGAACTCGAGCGTGGCGTGCGCCAGCGAGAAGCTTCCTGCGACGGCGGCGGTGACGGCGACCCGAGCGGTCACGAGCGCGGCCGCGTCGTTGACGAGGCTCTCGCCCTCGACCAGGTTGACGATGCGCCGCTCAACGCCCAACCGTCGCATGATCGCCGTGGCGGCGATCGGGTCAGTCGGGGAGACGATCGCCCCGAGCGCGAAGGCCATCGGCCAGGTCAGCCCGAGCACGCCATGGCCGACAGCGGCGACCACGGCGACCGTGGCGAGGACGAGCCCGATGGCGGTGAGCGACAGCGCCCGGGCATCGCGACGCAGGGCGGGGAGGTCGGCCATGAACGCCCCGACGTACAGCAGCGGCGGAAGGAACACGAACAGCACGAGCTCCGGGTCGAGCTCGACCGTCGGCATCCCGGGTAACAGACCGATCACCAGACCGCCCACCACGAGCACGATCGGGTACGGGATCGTCAGACGGCTGGCGACCGCGTTGAGGGCTGCGATCGCCAGCAACAACGCAGCCACGGCCACCTGGGAGCCATCCACGAACGACATCCTGCCCCGATGCGGCTCCGGCGCGTCGAGATCCGCCCAGTCATCCCCCCGGACCGTTCACCAACGCCGTAGACGTCACACCGTCACCTGACACGACCAGCGCGGTGCTACGCAACCACGGTGGCATCGAGAGTGACTGACCCCGATCGATCGCGTCAGGATGCCCCTGAGCGATCGGTCAGCGGATCACGCAGGAATCGACGGAGATCGCTGACGCAGGCGGAGCGGGTCGGTCAGAATGACGATGTGGACGACGGGCCCGAGGTTCGCTCGATGTCGGGAGGCGACGCACCGGTGACCGTGTACGCGTCCGACCAGGTGATCACCTTGCCCCCGGAAGCGTCGCTGCGAGCCGTGGCCGAGGAATTGACGAACGACCAGATCGGCGTCGTCGTGATCGGGTCCATCGTCGAGGTCGCAGGGGTGATCTCCGAACGTGACGTCGTCCGGGCGGTGGCCGGGTCCCTCGATCCGACCACGACGTCCGCACGAGACGTGGCCAGCACCAAGCTCGTCTGGTGCGACCAGACAGCGTCCGTGCGCGAAGCGGCGGAGCTGATGATGGAGCAGTACGTGCGTCACGTGCTCCTCGAGGACAAGGGACGGCTCGTCGGGATCGTGTCGGCACGCGATCTGCTGGGCGCCTACATGTTCTCGCTCGACTGAGGTCAGGCGGCGTCGCGCAGCTGCAGCGACGGCGGCCAGTCAGGGTGTCGTCGTCGGTTGCGCGGGCGTCGCCGCCAGCTGGCGGGCCACCATCAAGAGGGCGACGCCGATGAGGACGAAGACGACGCCGAGTCCCATCGCCATCGCCGCCACGCCGAAGGACACCACGGACGTGAACAGCGACGCCCGCAGGAACGAGGCGGTCATCACGGTCTCGCGAGTGGGGTCATCCTGGGGCAGTTCGGCATACGTCAGGCCGCCGCTCGCCTCCAGCGCGTGACCCTCGATGGCGTCCGCTTCCGCGTACGCCGTGAGTGGCCCGTCGACGGAGTCGCCGGCGAAGCGGTCGGCGTCGTCGGACACGGTGATCTGCTCGTCAGCCAACTGGGACTGCACGACGATCCACGTGATTACGCCGGAGGCGGCGAGGATCACGCCGGCCACGATCACGGCGATGCCGAGCAGTCGGATGAGCCCCACCGGCCGACCGCTCGACTGCGGTGCCACCGGCACGGGTGATTCCGGCGGTGGCGCAACGTCGGCCGCGGTCTCCGGCGGCGGCTCGGGATCGGCGGGAACGTCGCGCGGGCGCTCCGTGCCGGCGGGGGTGTCGTGCGGATCAGACGTGGCCATGGGCGACTCCTCTCTGCCGAGCGGTGCCCGCCTTCGGAGTCTTTCAGACCTCGTGGCACGTCTCCGTGGAACGTCGTCTGGGTCAGCGGATCCGCGGTCGACGACCCTTTCGCTCACCCAGACCGCCGACTGGTAAGAGAACGCCATGGGAGTCGCTCCGCAGTCGGCGAACCGCCGGGATGAGACGGTGCGGTCCGGCGACGTCGAGCTCGCCGGCAGCTGGTGGGAGCCTGCCGCACCGATCGCCACGGTGCTGATGCACCCGGGTTCCGGTCCTTCCGACCGGGACAACGACACGTACTTCCCGCCGATCCGGGATCACCTGGTGGCGGCGGGGATCGCGGTGGTGTCGTTCGACAAGCGGGGCGTCGGTGGTTCCACCGGGGACTGGCGGGACGCCGGGATCGCCGAGCAGGCGGACGACGTCGCGGCCGTGGTGTCGCATCTCGCCGCACGCGGTGCGACGCCGCCGATCGGCTTGTTCGGCCACAGCCAGGGCGGCTGGGTCGTGCTCGAGGCAGCGCGTCGGACGCCCCCGGCCGCGTTCGTGATCACCAACTCGGGTCCCGGCGTACCCCCAGCGATCCAGGACCGCTTCGCGCTCGAGCGCGCTGCGCAGCGCGCCGGACGTGACGCCGCCGCGACGGAACTGCTGCTGCGCGGCTACGACGCCGTCGCCGACCTGCTTCGCCACGGCGCCTCGCTCGGCGACGCGATGGACCGCATGGACGCGCTCGGCGTGACCGGCGACGAGCTCGACCCCTTGCAACGCCTCGCCGGTGACGCCGCGTCGTGGGCTGCCGCCCGCCGGATCCTCGACCATGACCCGCAGCCGGGACTGCGGTCCGCCCGCCTCCCGGTGCTCGCCGTCTTCGGCGCAGCGGACGACATCGTGCCCGTCTCGGCCAGCGTCGCCGCCTTCCTCGACTGTGTCGACCCGACGCTCCTCACGGTCGCGGTGCTGGCAGGCGGCGACCACCGACTCCAGCGCGGAGACCCACCGGTGCTCGTCGACGGCTACGTCGACACGCTGGTGCGCTTCGTCGCCGCCATTGGCTAAACCCTGCCGGCACGTACAGGGCGGCGCGGAAAGATGGGCCCATGGAGAAGGTCGCCGTTGCGCCGGCATGGAGGCTGATGCGCCTGCTCGATGGGTTCGTCACGACGCAGCTGCTGTACGTGGCCGCGAAGCTCGGCGTCGCCGAGGTCCTGGCCGACGGGCCGAAGAGCGGCACGGAGATCGCCGAGGCGGTGGGGGCCGACCGCGACGCGCTCGTGCGCGTGCTGAGGGGCCTGGTGACGGACGATGTGCTGGCCGAGGAGGAGGACGGGCGGTTCGCGCTCACGCCCGTCGGAGAGTGCCTGCGATCGGGGCCAGGTGCGGCGCTCGCCCGGGGCGAGGTGTACTACGAGGCAGCAGCCGGGCTGCTCGACACCGTGCGGCAGGGCGGCACCGCCTTCGAACATGTCCACGGCGAGCGCTTCTTCGACCACCTGGCCCGGTACCCGGAGCGCGAGGCGGCCTTCCAGGGCTCGATGGCCGCCCGGTCCGACCAGGAGGCGCACGACGTGGTCGCCGCCTACGACTTCACGGACGTGCGTCGCATCGTCGACGTCGGCGGCGGTCGGGGCATCCTCCTCGCCGCGATCCTGCGCGCGAACCCGGAGCTGCGCGGTGTCCTCACCGACCGCGAGGCCGCGATCCCCGCCGCCCGCAAATATCTGGACGACGCTTCAGTCGGCGACCGCGCGGACTGCATCGCCGCCGACTTCTTCACCACCGTCCCGACCGGTGCGGATACCTACATGCTGTCCCGGGTCATCCACGACTGGGACGACGCCGATGCCCGCCGCATCCTGACCACCTGCCGCGGCGCGATGGCCCCATCGAGCCGCCTGCTGGTCGTCGAGGCCATCCTTCCTGAGCGGGCCCACGACCGGCCGGCCGCGATCCGGATGGACCTCCACATGCTCCTGCTGCTCGGCGCCCGCGAGCGGACCGAGGCCGAGTTCCGGGCCCTGCTCGACAGCAGTGGGTTTCAGGTGCAGCGGGTCGTGATGACCGCGTCGCCCGCCGGGTTGGGGGTGATCGAGGCGATCCCGGCGTGAGCCGTCGTCCCCGGACGCGCCCCCGCTGGGTCAGTTGACCTCGAACTGGATCGCGACGCGTTCGGCGAGGTGCGGCCGGATGCGCTCCTCGATCAGACGCCGATGCTGCGGATCGTCCCGGTAGACGACGTAGTCGTCGGTGGAGGCGAAGTCGGCGACCACGGCGAACTCGAAGTTGCCGTCGTTGATGCCGAGGTCGCGCCCAAAGGTGTAACGCTGGATCTGGGTGATCGCGGCGGGTAGTTCGCGCAGACCGGCCTCGACGGCGGCGATGTCGTCTTCGGTGGTCTCCGGGTTCCAGCGGAACGTCACGACGTGGCGGAGCATGGGAGCAGTGTCGCACGCCGGGCTCGAGGTGGCCGGGCCAGGGCGCTCGGTCCAGACGTTCGAATTCCTTTGCAGAATTCTCCTTGGTCGTGTTGACAGCTCGAACTGGTGTTTGTAGACTCGCGCGTATGTACGAGGCCGGGATCGTCGCATTGGCCACTGAGTTGGCGTCTGCGGACCCGGCGGTGTGCGATCGGGGGGAGCTGACCGAACTCGTCGATCGTTCGCAGAAGCTGCGTGGCTGGCTGGACGCGTTGGATGCCCGCATCGCGCTGCAGGCCGCCCGGCTGGCCGAGGCCGGCGTGTGCGAGGCGCCCGTCGCGGTGTTGACCGGAGACGGTCGCCGCTCGGCGAAGGAGGCGGAGGCGGCGGTCGGGCGGGCGGGGGTGTGTGAGCTGCTGCCCGGGGTGCACGACGCCCTGGCGTCAGGTGAGGTTTCTTCTGGGCATGCCGACGCCCTGGCCCGCGTCGCCCGCGACCTGGATGACGCCGGACGGTCCCAGCTCAAAGAGCTCGAAGAGACCCTCGTCGAGTCGGCGACGACTTCCAGTGTGGAGGCATTCGAACGGCAGGTGCGGGATCTGGGGCGGATCCTGGCCGGTGACGACGGGCTCGCCCGCCACGAACGGCTGCGCCGCCAACGCAGTCTCAGGCGCTGGGTGGACCGCAACAGCGGGCTGTGTCACACCCATTTGCAACTGGATCCTGAAGCCGACGCCCGAGTGTCCGCCGCCCTGGACGCGGCGATCGCCGCCGAACGCGCCAAGGGTGAACACGACGAGTCCGGAGTTTCGACCAGTTGAAGGCCGACGCCTTGGTCTCCCTGATCACCGGCCCCCGGAGCACCGACCGGCGGATCCCCGAGGTGACCGTGTTGATCGATCTGGACACGTTGCGTTCCGCTCTGCACGAGGACGGGATCTGTGAGACCGGTGACGGCCAACCGTTACCACCCGAGACGGTGCGCCGCCTGTGCTGTGACGCGGCGATCGTGCCGGTGGTGTTGAACGGCACCGGGGAAACCTTGGATCTGGGACGGGAGCAGCGGTTGGCCAGCCGGGCCCAACGGCGGGCGCTACGGGCGATGTATCGCAGCTGCGCCCACCCCGGCTGCACCGTGCGCTTCGCGGACTGTGAGATCCACCACGTCATCGACTGGGACCACCACGGCCCCACCAACCTGGCCAACCTGCTGCCGTTGTGCAGCCGCCACCACCACCTGGTGCACGAAGGCCGCTGGACCCTCACCCTGCACCCCGACCGGACCATCACCCTGCACCGACCCGACGGCACCGTGCACTTCGAGGGCTCCACCATCGACGTCGCCCCCACCGGAATCCCCAACACCACCGGCGACGCCGAAATCATCCAGATCGCCCGAGCTCGAGCCCGAGCCCTCGGACCACCCGCCCGAGCCCCCGCCGCATAGCGGCACGCACTCGTTGGAACCGCGCGTCAGGACTTGACGAGCCGGTTGATCGCGTCCGTCGCCTCGTCGATCAGTCGGCCGGCCTCGTCGTCGCCGCCGCCTGCCCTGGCGGCGCCGGCGACACAGTGCCGCAGGTGCTCGTCGAGGAGGCCGACGGCAACGCTCTGGAGGGCCTTGGTGGCCGCGCTGACCTGGGTGAGAACGTCGATGCAGTACTCGTCGTCGGAGACCATCCGTTGCAGCCCGCGGATCTGCCCCTCGATGCGGCGCAGCCGCCGTAGGTAGTCGTCCTTCTGCATCGTGTAGCCACGGGTCGTCATGTCTCTATCATACCCCATGGGGGTATAATCGATGCACTCATGACGATGCACGACGTCCACGAATCAAGGTTGGCCACGGACCACCACGACCACCACGCCGACCACGGCAAGCACGGCGGGCAGGACAAGCACGCCGGGCACGACCCGGAGATGTTCCGGCGTCGGTTCTGGCTGAGCCTGATCCTGACGCTGCCGCTCGTCGTCACGAGCGAGACGGTCATGGGCTGGTTCGGCTACGAGCTCGACTTCACCGGGATCGGGCTGCTCGGGCCGGTGCTCGGCTCGGTGGTGTTCTGGTGGGGTGGATGGCCGTTCCTGGTCGGCGGCGTCGCCGAGGCCCGGGCGCGCCAGCCGGGGATGATGCTGCTGATCTCGATGGCGATCGTCGTCGCCTACGGGGCGTCGATGGCCACGAGCCTCGACCTGCTCGATCTCGAGTTCTGGTGGGAGCTGGCGGCGCTGGTCACGATCATGCTGCTCGGCCACTGGCAGGAGATGAAGGCCATCGGCCAGGCGCAGGGGGCGCTCGCCGCGCTCGCCGAGCTGCTGCCGGACGAGGCCGAGCTCGTCGACGGTGACCGCGTTCGCCCCGTACCCATCGATCGGCTGCGGGTGGGCGACGTCGTGCTGGTGCGGGCCGGTGGCCGGGTGCCCGCCGACGGCGTGATCGTCGCCGGCACGGCCGAGCTCGACGAATCGATGATCACGGGCGAGTCCCGCCCCGTGGTGAAGGATCCGGCGATCGCGTGGTCGCCGGCACCGTGGCCACCGACTCCTCGATCCGCGTGCAAGTCGACGCGGTGGGAGACGACACCGCGCTCGCCGGCATCCGGCGCCTGGTGGCCGACGCCCAGGCCAGCCGCAGCCGGGCGCAGGTGCTCGCCGACCGGTTCGCGGCGCTGCTCTTCTACGTCGCCACCGCCGCCGGACTGATCACGTTCGTGGTCTGGTCGGCGCTCGGCGACACCGACAACGCCATCGTGCGGAGCGTCACCGTCCTCGTCATCGCCTGCCCCCATGCGCTCGGTCTGGCGATCCCGCTCGTCGTATCGCTCTCGACGGCGGTGTCCGCCGGGGCCGGGATCCTCGTGAAGGATCGGTTGGCGCTGGAACGCATGCGGTCGATCGACACGGTGCTGTTCGACAAGACCGGCACCCTGACCAAGGGTGCTCATGTCGTCACCGGCGTCGCCGCCGCGGGAGGACTCGACGAGCCCGGCGTGCTTCGTCTCACCGCCGCCGTCGAGTCCGACAGCGAACACCCGCTCGCCCGGGCGATCGTCGCCGCCGCCCGCACGCGCGGCGAGATCCCGTCGGCCGACGACTTCCGGGCCTTCACCGGGCGCGGCGTGGAGGCCACCGTCGACGGCGTCCGTTACGCCGTCGGAGGTCCGGCTCTCCTTCGGGAGCGTGACTTGACGCCGCCCGCCGCCCTCCACGACGAGATCGCCGACTGGGAGCAGCGGGGCGCGGCCGTGCTCTACCTGATCCGCGGCGACGACGTGCGCATCGACGAAGTCGTCGGTGCGCTCGCGCTCGAGGACGAGGTACGGCCCGAGGCCCGTGACGCGGTCGACGACCTTCGCCGGATGGGGGTCTCAGTGGCGATGATCACCGGCGACGCCCGTCAGGTCGCCGACCGCCGTCGCTCGGGATCTGGGCATCACCGAGGTGTTCGCCGAGGTGCTCCCCGAGGACAAGGATCAGGCAGTGAACGCCCTGGAGGCGCGTGGCGCCACGGTGGCGATGGTGGGCGACGGCGTCAACGACGCGCCGGCGCTGGCCCGCGCCGACGTCGGGCTCGCCATCGGCGCCGGCACCGACGTGGCGATCGAGGCGGCGGACGTCGTGCTCGCCTCCAGCGATCCCCGCGGCGTGGGCGCGGTGATCCGCCTGTCGAGAGCGACCTACCGCAAGATGGTGCAGAACCTCGTCTGGGCGGCGGGGTACAACATCGTCGCCATCCCGCTCGCCGCCGGTGCCCTCGCCTGGGCCGGCGTGACGCTCTCGCCCGCCGTGGGCGCGATCCTGATGAGCCTGTCGACGATCATCGTCGCCCTCAACGCCCAGCTGCTGCGGCGGGTCCGACTGGCACCCGACCGCCAGGCGAACGTTGCTCACGGATACCCCCTGGAGGTATAAAGAGCGCGATGACCGTCTTCGACCTGGAGATCGGTGGCATGACGTGCGCGTCGTGCGCCGGGCGCGTCGAGACGCGCCTGAACCGTCTCGACGGCGTGACGGCGACCGTGAACTTCGCCAGCGAGCAGGCCAGGGTGCTCGCGTCAGGAGGGGTGACGGTCGCCGACCTGGTGGCCGAGGTGGCCGCGGCCGGCTACACGGCCCGTCCGGCCGGGACCGTGTCCAGCGCCGAATCGGCTGCTCCTGCCACGGGCGCCGACGAGGCTCGGGCCCTGCGCGACCGGGTGTTGCTGTGCGCGGCGCTGACGGTCCCGGTCGTCGTGCTGGCGATGGTGCCCGCCCTGCAGTTCGACTACTGGCAGTGGCTGTCGTTGACGCTCGCCGCGCCGGTCGTGATCTGGGGCGGCTGGCCGTTCCACCGGGCGGCGTGGCGCAACCTGCGCCACGGCGCGGCCACGATGGACACGCTCATCTCGATGGGTGTGCTGGCGGCGTTCGGGTGGTCGTTGTACGCGCTGTTCATCGGCGATGCCGGCGTGACGGGCATGACGGACACCTTCTCGCTCACCGCCGACCGGGACATGGGGGCGAGCCTCATCTACCTCGAGGTCGCGTCTGCGGTCACCACGATCATCCTCACCGGCCGCTACCTCGAAGCCCGCGCCAAGCGCGGCTCGATGGCCGCGGTCCGATCGTTGCTCGAGCTGGGCGCCAAGGACGTGTCCGTACTCCGCGGTGGGGTCGAGCAGCGGATCCCGATCGAACAGCTCGCCGTCGGTGATCGCTTCGTCGTCCGGCCGGGGGAGAAGGTCGCGACTGACGGCGTCGTCGAGGAGGGCACATCGGCGATCGACGCCTCGCTGGTCACCGGCGAGCCGGTCCCGGTCGAGGTCGCCCCCGGCAATGCGGTCGTGGGCGCGACCGTCAACGCGGGCGGCCGGCTGGTGGTCCGGGCCACCAGGGTCGGGGCCGACACGCAGCTCGCTCAGATCGCTCGGCTCGTGCAGGACGCCCAGGCTGGCAAGGCACCCGTCCAGCGTCTGGCCGATCGCATCTCGGCGGTGTTCGTGCCGATCGTGATCGGACTTGCCGTCGCCACGCTCGGCTTCTGGCTCGCGGTCGGGGAGCCGGCTTCGATGGCGTTCACCGCCGCCGTGGCCGTGCTCATCATCGCCTGCCCGTGCGCGCTCGGTCTCGCCACCCCGATGGCGATCATGGTCGGCACCGGGCGGGGGGCCCAGCTCGGCGTGATCATCAAGGGGCCTGAGATCCTCGAATCGACTCGCCGGGTCGACACCATCGTCCTGGACAAGACCGGGACGGTGACCACCGGCTCGATGGCCCTTGTCGACGCCGTGCCCGCGCCTGGCGTCGACCGCCTCGAGCTGTTGCGGATCACCGCGTCGCTCGAGCACGCCTCGGAGCACCCCATCGCCCGGGCGATCGCCGACGGCGCCCGCGACGCGGGGATCGAGCTGGCCCCGGTCGAGAGCTTCGCCAACCATCAAGGGCTCGGCGTCAGTGGGATCGTCGAGGGACACGCCGTCGTCGCCGGACGTGAACGCCTGCTGGTGGACGCCTTGATGACGCTCGAGGACACCGTGCGCGCCGCCAAGGAGCACGCCGAGGCGGCGGGGCGGACGGCGATCGTGGTCGGCTGGGACGGACACGCGAGGGGCGTCGTCATCGTCTCGGACCGGACCAAGCCGACGAGCGCCAGCGCCGTTGCCGAGCTGCGCGGGCTCGGCCTGCGGCCGATCCTCCTCACCGGCGACAACCGCCGGGCGGCCGAGGCGGTCGCCGAAGAGGTCGGCATCGACCATGGCGATGTCGTGGCCGAGGTCCTGCCCGCCGGCAAGGTCGACGCGGTGCAGCGACTGCAAGCCGACGGCAACGTCGTGGCCATGGTCGGCGACGGCGTCAACGACGCCGCGGCCCTGGCCCAGGCCGACCTCGGGATCGCCATGGGGACCGGCACCGACGTGGCGATCGAGGCCAGCGACCTCACCCTCGTACGCGGCGATCTGCGGGTCGCCGCCGACGCCATCCGGCTGTCGCGGAGGACGCTCGCCACGATCAAGGGCAACCTGTTCTGGGCCTTCGCCTACAACGTCGCCGCCCTGCCGCTCGCCGCCGCCGGCCTGCTCAACCCGATCATCGCCGGCGCGGCGATGGCCTGCTCGAGCCTCTTCGTGGTCACCAACAGCCTGCGGCTGCGACGCTTCAACTGATCAGTGGCTGATCAAGCGCTCGCCCACACCGGCCGGGCGCCGTTGACGGAGAGCATGATCGAGTACACCGAGGTCGTCGCGGTGATGAACAGCCAGTTGCGCTTGCGTCCTCCGAACACGAGGTTGGACGCGGTCTCCGGCAGCCGCAGCCGGCCGATGAGCGTGCCGTCGGGGTCGTAGCAGAGCACTCCGTAGCCGGCGGCGGTCCACACCCGCCCCTGGTCGTCGAGGCGGATCCCGTCGAACGAGCCATCCGCGCTCTCGGCGAACAGGCGCCCGCCGGCGAGCCCGTCGCCGCGCACGTCGAACACCCGGATGTGCTTGACGCGGCTGTCGGCGATGTACAGCTGCGTCTCGTCGAGCGAGAAGGCGAGCCCGTTGGGGCGCACGAAGTCGTCGGCGACGATGCGGCACGTCCCCGGTGCGCGGGGTCGAGGCGGTAGACGTGACAGCCACCGATCTCGCTCTCGGCGCGATGACCCTCGTAGTCGCTGTCGATGCCGTAGGAGGGGTCGGTGAACCACACCGAGCCGTCGGACCGGACGACGACGTCGTTGGGACTGTTGAACCGCTTGCCCTCGTACCGATCGGCGAGCACCGTGATCGAACCGTCGTGTTCGGTTCTCGTCACCCGTCGGTGTCCGTGCTCGCAGGTCACGAGCCGGCCTTCGGCGTCGAGCGTGTTGCCGTTGGCGTACCCCGAGGGGTTCCGGAACTCGCCGAACGCGCCGGTGACCTCGTCCCAGCGCAGGATGCGATCGTTGGGGATGTCGCTGACGAGCAGGTACCGGCCCGCCGGCACGTAGACCGGCCCCTCGGCCCACCGGCACCCGAGCTCGAACCGCTCGACGCGATCGTCGCCGCGGCAGTCACGGAACCGATCGTCGAGGACCTCGAGCTCGGTCGGGATGGTGGTGATCATGGTCATGGTCATCTCGAGGTGGACGGTATCTCGACCCGCGGAGCGGTCTCTTGACCCTCGTGCCATCACGGGACCCGGTGATCACCGGGCACACGTTGCTGGAGCAAGGGCGCCTCGCGCAGGCCCGCCACCAATTCTGGCGCGACGCGGAGACCGCCGACGCCGAAGGTGACGCCGAGGGGTTGGCCCGCGCCGCGCTCGGTCTCGGCGGGATCTGGGTCCACGAACACCGCTCGACGCTCGAACGGGCGCGTGTCGACGGCCTCCAGCGCAAGGCCCTCGCTGCCCTCGATCCCGGCAGCTCCCTGGCGCGGCGGCTGCGGATCCGGCTCGCCGCCGAGGAGGCGTACGTGACCGGTGACGCCACGTCGATCCTCGCCGAGCTGAAGCAGGCGCGGGCAGCGATCGGATCCGCTCGAGCTGGCCGAAGCCCTGTCGCTGGCGCACCACTGCCTGCTCGGTCCGCAGCACGCGACACGACGCCTCGGGCTCGCCAACGAGCTGATCGCCGTCTCGCCGTCGACCGGCCGGGCCGTCGACGGGCTGATGGGCCTCGCCTGGCGCACGGTCGACCTCTTCCTCGCTCGGCGACCGCCGGGCCGCCCGCTCGCTCGGAGAGCTCCGCGAGCACCTCGTCATGGATCGCTGCGACGGCTTGAGCTATCTCGTCGCGGCTCTGGACGTGATGCTCGCGATGCGTGAAGGGCGGCTCGCCGAGGCCGAGGAGCTCGCCGACCGGTGCTACGCAGCTCGGGATCGACGTCGGTGACGCCGACGCGCTCGGGTGGTACGGCGCCCAGCTCGTCGCCATCCGCTGGCTCCAGGGGCGGGGCGAGGACGTGATCCCGTTGCTCGGCGACCTCGTCACGTCGCCGACGGTGGCCGAGCCGTGCTCCGGGTTCGTCGCCGCGGTCGCCGCGCTCGCCGCCGCCACCGGTGATCAGCCGACCGGCCCGGAGCGCGCTCGCCTCGTTGCGCGCCGAAGGGCTCGCCGCGGTGCCGCCGTCGAGCATCTGGTCGGCGACGATGCTCGGCGCGTGCGACGCCGCCCACGCCCTCGGGGATGCAGAGGCGGCGGGCGAGGCGTACGAGCTCCTGGAGCCGTATGCCGATCTGCCGGTCATGGCGAGCCTCGCGGTGGCGTGCTTCGGCTCGGCGCACCGTCCGCTCGGGCTCGCCGCGCTGACGTTCGGCGACTCGAATCTGGCGATCGAGCACCTCGAGGCGGCGGTCGTCGCCGACCTCGCCGTGGGCAACCGGCCGTGCCACGCGATCGACCGCGCCACGCTGGCCGACGCGCTCGACCGCCGTGGCGGTCCCGGCGACGCCGACGCGCCGCCGAGCTCCGGCGCGCCGCCATCGACGATGCCCGCCGGTTCGGCATGACGGCGCGAGCCGACCAGTGGGAGCGCGTGCGCCCCGCGATGGTGCGCCGTCGTGCGTCGCGACGGCGGGTCTGGCTCGTCGCCTCGGCGACCGGCCGCCGTCGTCCCACACGTGGGCATGGGCTACCTGGCGGAGCTGATCGATCACGCCGGTGTCGAGATGCCGCCGTCGAGCTGTCGAGTGGCATGCGTTCCGGCCTCGGATCAGCCGGTGCTGCGACCGGGCCAAGGCGACTATCGCCGCGGATCGAGGAGCTGCAACGAGTCGACGACGCCGACGTGTGCGCCGACCTGGAGCGGGCGGCCCGAGCCCGCGTCGAGCTCGATCAGTTGGTCGCCGAGCTGGCCAGGGCGACCGGCTTCGCCGGGCGCGGTCGATGCTTCGCCGACGAGGCCGAGCGGGCCCGCGTCGCGGTCCGCAAGGCGATCAAGCGAGCGGTGGCGATGATCACCGAGGTCGAGCCGATCCTCGGGGGCGAGATCGGCTCCCGGGTGGTGACCGGGACCCGGTGCGTGTTCCGGGACGGCTGATCGGCGCGGATCCGGGCGCAGATCCTCTCAACGAGTGAGAAGCCCTGCGCCCAGATTGATCCGTGTGACGGGCAGGCGGTGTCAGGTGGTCGCGGTCCGGCGGCGGTGGATCACTCCGAGGACGACGAGCACGACGCATCGCGGCGGCGGCGACGAACGCCACGATGGCGGCGATGCCGGCGATCCGGCCGATCGTCGACCAGGCGAACGTGGAGAGCAGCAGCCCGCGGAGGGTCTCACCCCGGAACAGGCTCTGCCGCTGGCCGCTGATCTCGTCAGCCGTGGCCTGCAGCTCGGCGACGGTGGCCTCGTCCGCGCCCGACTCCTGGGCCTCGGTGACGGCGGCATTGGCCTCCCGCTCAGGCCCGCCGAGGTCGGCGTAGGTGGCGCCATCGGCGATGTCGGCGAGGTGGCCGTCGATGAAGCTGGCGTAGGCCTCGGCCTCGGCGCCGGTGGTGACCTGTTCGCCGGCGTACTGGACGAGGTCGCTGCGGCCGTCCTCCTCGAGCGCCGCCTGGTCGGGGAAGAAGACGTTCTGGGCGGTCAGCTCGTCGCTGACGTAGTCCTCGGCGAAGTTACTGCCCCAGGTCAACAGGGCGCCGGCAACGACGAGGACGGCGGCGACGACGACGCCGGCGACGATGAGCAGGCGTGTCGACGGTGCGCCGATGGATCGTGATCACGTCGTCGACCGGGACGCCGGCCGAGGGGCCTGCGGATCCGTTCGGTTGCGTGAGGGACGGCTTGAGTTCGGTCTGGGTGTCAGTCACGGGTACCTCTCCTTGGGGGATGATCATGTGCGGGTTTCAGTTGGTGGTCTCTCGTCATTCGTCGCGCGCCCGCCGGGCGCCGATGACGGGCTCGCTGCGCGGACGTCCAGTCCCGCACGTGGAACCGGCGGCCGCTGATGTCGAACGGCTCGATGCGGACGAACCGGTGCTTCGGCGAGGCGTGCCACGGGAACAGCGGCAGGTCGAGGGCGTCGAACACGTCCTGCATCCGTTCGATCTCCGCTGCCTGGCCCTTGATCACCACGCTCCAGGCCTCGTCGTGCTCCGGGTCGTAGCCGTCGATCTCGAAGGCGACGGCGCGCCCGAGGACGGCGGCGGCGAGCTTGGTCCCCTCGGCGGTCCGGAAGACCACGGCGCCGCGATCGACGACGTAGTTGACGGGGAAGATGTCGGGGTGATCGGTGATCGAGACGGCGAGGCGGCCGACCTCCGTCGCGCGCAGCAGCTCCCAGCAAGTGTTGGTCTCGAGCACCTCGGTGCCGAATCGATCGACGGTCATGCTCCAAGGCTCGTCGCCGCGAACGGCGACGTCAACAGGGCCGAAGGTCCCCGCAGGGCCCGACTACTTGTCCGGGCTTCAGATGCCGGGCGGCGTAGACGGCTGCCTCGGTCCGCCGGGTCAGGCCCATCTTCGACAGCACGGACGTCACGTAGTTCTTGATCGTCTTCTCGGCCAGGTACAGACGCTCGGCGATCTGGCGGTTGGTGAGCCCCTCGGCGAGCAGCACCAGGACCTGACGCTCCTGGGGGCTCAGCCGGGCGATCAGCTCGTCCTCGTCCGGGCCGCGCCGCAAGCGCTCCAGCACCTTGGCGGTGACGGCGGGGTCGAGCAGGTTCTGCCCGGCGGCCACCCGCCGTACGGCGTCGATCAGGTCGTTGGCGCGGATCTGCTTGAGCACGTAGCCGGCCGCGCCGGCCATGATCGCCTCGAACAGGGCTTGGTCATCGGCGAAGGAGGTGAGGATCAGGCACGCCGTGCGGGGGTGCAGCGATCTGATCTCGCGGCACGCCTCGACCCCGTTGCCCTGCTCGAGGCGCACGTCGAGCACGGCGACGTCGGGATCGAGGGCGTGGACCCGGTCGACCGCCTGGTCCTGCGTGCTCGCCTCACCGACCACCTCGATGTCCGCCTCCGCCTCGAGCAGATCGCGCAGCCCGCGGCGCACGATCTCGTGGTCATCGAGCAGGAACACCGTGATCGGTCGGCTCACACCGCCCATTCTGCACGTCTGAGCGTCTGCACATCTGCACGTTCGTCGGTCTGCACGCGCCGTTGGGACTTTCTGCCCTGGCGCGTCGCCGCACGACACCGGCATGATCGCGGAGCCAGGAGGCACCGTGTTCAACTCTGTCGTCGTCCCGGTCGACTTCAGCACCGCCGGGAATCGCGCCCTGCCGATCGCGCGAGCGCTCGGCCGCCTGGGCAGTGTCCCGGTCGAAGTGCTGGCGGTGGTGCCTCCTGGCGGGAGGTGGGCTGGACCCACGGGGGCTCGACGAGCACGTCAGGCAGCATGGGCTGGGCCCGCAATCGGCCACCGTTCTCCGAGCACCACGAGCCCGGAGTCGCGATCACCGAGCACGTGTCAGGCCGCGACGGCGCGCTGCTCGTGCTGGCGACGACCGCCAGGGCGGCGCTCGACGAGAACTACGCGGGCAGCGTCAGCGAGTACGTGCTGTCCACCCTTCGCCAGCCGGTGCTGCTGGTCGGCCCGCGTGTCGACGTGGATCGAGGGCTCCCGTCACCGAACCTCGTCGTCGCGGTCGATGGCTCCGGGCTCGACGCCGTCGCCCTGCCCGTGATCGCGTCCTGGATCGCGCACCTTCGGTGGCGGCCGTCCGACGTTCGTCGAGGTGATCCCGTTCGTGCCGGCCATCGCCGAGCACGCCGGGCCGGCGCTCGAAGCCGCCGACGTCAGGGACCGCGTCGACCGGCTGGCGACGTTCGGCATCGACGCCGAGGGAGAGGTCATCTACGGCGAGGAGCCGGCATCGGCTCTCGCCGACCACGCCGAGCACCTGGACAGCGCGGTCCTCGTCGTGACGGCCGAGCGTTGGTCCGGAGCGGGCACGCACTGGCGTAGCACGAGCCGCAAGCTGGCGTTCGGGTCGAGTTCGCCGGTGCTCGTCGTCCCTGCTGATCTCGCCCGCGCGACTGGTCTAGGGCGAGCCGGCTCCGTCGGGCAGGAGCACAGCGGCGCCGCTGACGCGGTCGCCAGCGAGGTCGGCGAGCGCCTGGTCGGCCGCGTCCAAGGAATAGGGCGTGGTGGTCACAACCAGGCCGAGCCGCGCGGCGACGGCGAGGAACTCCTCGCCGTCCCGACGAGTGTTGGCCGTCACGCTGCGCAGCTGGCGCTCCTGGAAGAGGTGCCGCTGGTACTCGAGGGGCGGGATCTCGCTGAGATGGATGCCCGCGACGGCGAGCGTGCCGCCGCGGTCGAGCGCCGCGAGGGCGACGGGAACGAGCTCGCCCGCGGGAGCGAAGAGGATCGCCGCGTCGAGCGGCTCGGGCGGCGCGCCGGCCGCCGGACCTGCCGAGTGGGCGCCGAGCTCGACAGCGAGCCGGCGGGCGTCCGCGGATCGGGTGAGCACGTGGACAGTCGCGCCCTCGGCCAGGGCGACCTGGGCCGCGAGGTGGGCTGAGGCGCCGAAGCCGTAGATGCCGAGTCGGCCTCCCGCGGGGAGTGCGGCCCGGCGCAGCGCCCGGTACCCGATGATGCCGGCACACAGCAGCGGGGCGGCGTGCTGATCGTCGAAGCGGTCGGGGATCTCGTAGGCGTACGCCTCGTCGACGACTGCCCACTCGGCATAGCCGCCGTCGGCGTCCCACCCGGTGAAGCGGGGGGACGGACACAGATTCTCGCGCCGGGCCAGGCACCAGCGGCACCGACCGCAGGTCGCGCGCAGCCAGGCGATGCCGGCGCGCTGACCGAGCTCGAACCGGTTGCAACCGTCGCCAACGGCATCGACCCGGCCGACGATCTCGTGTCCCGGGACGGTCAGCGGACGCTTCGGGGGCAGGTCACCCTCGGCGAGGTGGAGGTCGGTCCGGCACACGCCGCAGGCCGTCACGCGCACCCGGATCTCACCCGCGGCGGGCTCGGGTCGCGGCCGCTCCACGGCAACGAGCGGTCCAGTGTGGGCCGGTCCCGGGATGTCGACGGCCCACGCCCTCATCGGCTCAGCCCTGGCGGGGGATCCGCCACGCGGCGACCGAGCCCCCGCCATCCCGCCGGCTCAACTCGAACGAGCCGCCGAGACGGCGGGCTCGCGTCGCCAGGTTGGCGAGGCCTCGGCCACCGGTCGGCGTCCCGGTCGGCGGGGGACCGGTGCCGTCGTCCTCGACAGTGACGGCGACGTCCTCGTCCGTGGCCACCACGGCCACGCGGACGTTCCGCGCGCTGGCGTGGCGGGCGACGTTGGTGAGCAGCTCGCGCAGCGCAGCGAGGAGCTCGTCCGACTGCTGGTCCGAGAGGGCGGTGCCGATCGGCCCCTCGAGGTGGACATGCGGCTCGGCGTCGAGCGAGCGCGAGGCCTCGGCGACGACGGCGAGGATCTTGTCTCGGGTGCCGGTGGTCGGGAGTGCTGACGCTCGTGCCGAGGGCGAAGATCGTCGATCGGATCTGCTTGATCGTCAGGTCGAGGTCGTCGACGGCCGCCTGCAGCGCGATCGACCGGCTCCTGGTCGCGGATCATCCGCGCCGTCCCCTGGAGCGACAGGCCGATCGCGAACAGCTGCTGGATCACGGTGTCGTGGAGGTCCATCGCGATCCGGTCGCGGTCCTCGAGGACCGCGACCTCCTGCTGGCGGGCGTGGAGCCGGGCGTTGTCGATCGCCACGCCGGCCGCGCCGGCGAGCGCCACCGTGAGCTCCTCGTCGCGTTCGCTGAACTCCTCGGCGGACTGTTTGTCGGTGAGGTAGAGGTTCCCGAACACCTCGCCCCGCACCATGATCGGCACGCCGAGGAACGAGCGCATCGGCGGGTGGTTCGGCGGGAACCCGAAGCTCGCCGGGTGCTCGGTGAGGTCGGCGAGACGCAGCGGGCGGGGATCGGCGATCAGCAGGCCGAGGATCCCGTGGCCCTTCGGTTGCTCACCGATCGCCCGGTAGGTGTCGTCGTCGATCCCGGCGACGACGAACTCGGCGAGGGCGCCGCCCGACGCGTCGAGCACGCCGAGGGCGCAGTAGCGGGCGTCGACGAGCTCGCGGGCGGCGTCGACGATGCGCTGCAGGGTCGCGGCCAGGTCGAGGTCGGACCCGACGGCCATCATGGCGTCGACGAGTCGGTTGAGCCCGGCGCGCCCGACGGCCTTGCTCGAGGGCACGGCCCGATGCTACGCGAGGGTCGGCGACCTACCCGAGGAACTCGGTGACCACCGCCGTCGTGCGCTCGGCCTGCTCGAGCTGCGGGAGGTGGCCGGCGCCGTCGATCACCTCGAGGCGGGCGCCGGGGATGGCGGACGCGAACGCGTCGCCGTACGCCGGGTCGACGAGGCGGTCCTGCGCGCCCCAGACCAGAAGGGTCGGCGCCTTCACCCGGTAGAGCCGCTTGCTGAGACCCTTGTCCGGCAGCGGCCAGATGAACTGCAGGATGCTCGCCATCGTCATCGCGGCCCGGAACAGCGACTCTGGGTTCGACGGATCCGGCGCCGGCATCAGCGCGGCGAGCGGACCCTGCGGGTCGGCGAGCACGAGCCCCGGGATCTGATCCGGCGGGACACCGGAGATGTCCGGGACCGGGTGCTCGTCGAGCCACAACCCGATCGGCGCGATCAAGCGCCAGCTTGTCGACCCGCTCGGGGTTGGTGGCCGCGATCTCGGCGGCGACCATCCCGCCGAAGGAGTGCCCGAGCAGCGACACCCGCGGCAGCTCGAGGTGGTCGAGCAGCTCGTTGTAGTAGAGGACGAGGTCCCACAGGTCCTCGACGTGCTCGAGGCCCTGGGAGTCGCCGGCGCCGGGATGCTCGGGGGCGATCACGCGGTGGCCGGCGGCGACGGCGTCGAGGAACGGGTCCCAGAACAACCCGCCGGCGCCGTGGAGGAACACGCACCGGGTCGCCTTCACCGGCGGAGAGCACGCGGATCTTGAACCGGCCGTCGCGCAGCTCGACGAACGTCTCGTCAGGGGTCATCGTGCTCCTCCTCAATCTCCGGCCGTCGCCGGCGCGACGAGGCTGTCCTGGCGGGCGCCCTGCGGCCACCACTTGTGCTCCCAGCCCTCGTCGGCCCACAGTCGGCGGAGCTTGGGCATCACCCCCTCGGCGAACAGGGTGAGGTTCTGCTTGGTCAGCTCGTGCGGCATCGAGCCGATCTGGAGCAGCGCGACGAGGTTTCCGACGCGCAGCCCGCGGCACGCCTCGATCAGGCGGTCGGCGACGGTGTCGGGGCTGCCGGCGATGATGAACCCCTTGTCGACGAGCGACTTCCAGTCCTTCTCCGCGGTCAGCGCGGCGACGATGTCGCCGGGCTGGTTCGTCTTCAGGGCGAACTCGGTGCTGCGGCGGGTGCGGTAGCCCGGGGTCTCGAAGTAGTACGGCGGGATGTGGAGGCACTTCTTGAAGAAGTAGGTGACGTGCTCGAGGTAGTCCTCCTCGGCCTTGGCGTCGGTCTCGGACACGCAGATCTGCTGGGCGAAGCCGGCCCGGTACGGGTTCTCGTCGGCGCCGAGTCGTGCTGCCGTGTCCCAGAACGTGTCCATGACCCGCTTGGCGTACTGGTAGCCGAAGAAGCTGAGGAAGCTGTACGTGTAGTCGTAGTTGACGGCCATCTCGTAGGTCTCGACCGAGCCGCCGCCGGCCAGCCACACAGGAGGGTGCGGCTTCTGCAGCGGCTGGGGCCACGGGTTGACGTAGCGCAGCTTGTTGAAGCGGCCGTTGTACGGGAACGGGCCCGGCTGCGTCCACGCCTTCATGATCAGGTCGTGGGCCTCGTAGAAGCGGGGGCGGGTCTCGGTCGGGGTGATGCCGTAGCAGCGGTTGACGTCCATCGACGTGCCGACCGGGAAGCCGGCGGCGAGGCGGCCGTCGGTCATGCAGTCGAGCATGGCGAACTCCTCGGCCACCCGGAGCGCCGGCTGGTAGAGGGCGAGGGTGTTGCCGAGCACGAGGATCGCGCTGTTGTTGGGCGTGCGCCGCGCCACCGCCGCGGCCATGAGGTTCGGTGACGCCATGAAGCCGTAGGCGTTCTGGTGGTGCTCGTTGACGCCGATGCCGTCGTACCCGAGCCGGTCGGCGAGCTCGAGCTCGTCGAGGTTCCACTTGTAGTACTGGGCCACCTTCACCGGGTCGCACAGCTCGGCGTTCGGCGGGGTGACCCACACGCTCTCGTAGCGCTCCTCGAAGTCGTCCGGCAGGTCCCGGTACGGCATCAGATGGAAGAAGATCGACTTCATGGCGGTGGCCCCCCCTGTGCTGCGTGGGTCTCCGCCCACCGTAGACAAGGCGCGCCCTGCTGCTCGCAGTCAGACGAGGTGGCGGGTTCCGGTCGGGACGGAGAACGTGCGATCGGTCGCGACGGGAGCCCCCGGCTGGCTGACGAAGATTCGGTGATCAATCGCGCCCATCGGGGTACGACGGTGTGCGATGGCCGACGAGCTGGCAGGTGCGAGTTCCCGTGGCGGACGGCATCGTGCTCGATGCCGATCTGGCGACACCTGAAGGCGCGACCGGCGTGGTCGTCTTCGCCCACGGCAGCGGGAGCAGTCGCCACAGTGTGCGCAACCGGGCGGTGGCCCGTCGGCTGCAGCAGGCCGCACTGGCGACGCTGTTGCTCGATCTGCTCACGCCTGACGAGGAGGCGGTGGACGCGCGCACGGGTCAGCATCGGTTCGATGTCGGGCTGCTCGCCCTGCGCCTGGCTGCCGCCGCCGATTGGATCGCCGGCCGCCCTGACCTGGCCGCGCTCCCGATCGGGTACTTCGGCGCGAGCACCGGTGCGGCGGGAGCGCTCATCGCCGCCGCCGAGCACCCGGGGCGCATCGGGGCGGTCGTCTCCCGCGGCGGCCGCGTCGATCTGGCCGGCGCGGCGCTGGCGCAGGTCCAGTGCCCCACGCTGATGATCGTCGGCGCCAACGACCCGACCGTGCTCGAACTGAACCGTCGGGCCCGGCGTGCGCTGCAGGTGGAGACCGTGCTCGAAGTGGTGCCAGGGGCGTCACATCTGTTCGAGGAGCCCGGCGCGCTCGACGTCGTGGCCGACCTCGCCACGCGATGGTTCGTCACCCACCTCGCCGGTTCTCCGGAGTCCTGGGATCACTGAGTGATCCCAGCTGTCGTCAGAACCGTTACTCGGTGCGTTCGCGGCCGGAGAGCACGATGAGCTCTTCGTGGAGCTCGAACCAGACGGTGTGGTAGCTGTCCTTGATCGGGGCGGCGATCATCGTGTGATCGCCGTCGCGGAGCTGGGCGAGCGCTCGCGCCAGCCGTCGGGAGTAGCACTCGAAGCGGGGGAGCGCCGCGCACAGCGACGCCAGCGCGGCGGAGACCTTGGCGTCGGTGTCGTGCAGTCTGGTGATGACGCTCTCGTCGTGTGCCGGGTCCTGATGGTCGTTGAGGACGAGCTGGCCGTCGACTTCGCGCATCTGCCAATCGGTGACGATCTGCTTGACCTCGTCGTTGATCGGGAGGAAGGACTCGTACACCTCTTCGATCACCGCCCCCGCCTGGTCGCGCTCGCGGGCGTACACCTCGTCGGCTCGCTGCCGCCCGAGGTCGGTGATGCGGTACCCGAGCTTGGTGTTCTCGACCAGCCCCTCCCGCTCACACTGCTCGATCGACGCCGTTGGGTCGGCTTCGATCGCCGCTTCGATCGCCTCTGGTTTCGCCCGGCCCTTGATGCACAGAACCTGCAGCAGCTGATCCAACGAGAGTCCCCCTTCAACCGTGTGTTCGCCAGCGCGCGAGACTACCCGCGCTCGCCCTGAGACTCGATCTCAGGGCGCCTGATACCTTGGCGCCTGGTGCTGATCATGTCCGACGCGTTGGTCCGGTCGCGAGCGACGGCCGCCCACCGCCGGGCGCTGGTGTGCGGCGACCAGGTCCTCGACCACGCCACGCTGGCCCGCCGCTGCGAGCAGGTCGCCGGCGCGCTCGTCAGCCTCGGCCTCGAGCGCGGCGATCGGGTCGCGGTGCTCGCCGCCAACTGCCACCGCTACGTCGAGCTCTACTTCGGCGCCCCGTCCGCCGGCATGGTTCTGGTGCCGTTGAACATCCGCCTCGCCTCGACCGAGCTGGAGGGGATCGTCCGCGGCGCCCGACCACGCCTGCTGGTGACCGACCGCGACCCCGGCACCGCTCGCCGAGGAGGTCGAGCGGGTCCTGACGTTCGCCGAGTGGGATGCGATCGTCGAAGCCTCGGCCCCGGCCGGGTTCGCCCTCGGCGCGGGGGTGACCGAGGACGACCTCGCCGTCCTGTACTTCACCGGCGGCACGACCGGACGGCCCAAGGGTGTCCAGCTCACCCACCGCAACCTCGTGGCCAACTCGTTCCACAAGACCATCGCCTGCGGGCTGCGGGACAGCGACGTGTTCCTGGCGTCCGGGCCGTTCTTCCACGTCGCCGGCACCGCCCCCGTGCTGTCGGTCATCTGGCTGGGCGGCTCGCTCGTCGTCCTGCCCGGGTTCGACGCCGGGGCGTGCCTCGACGCGATCGAGCAGCACGGCGTCACGGTGTACATGCCGGTGCCGACGATGCTCGCGGCGCTCGGCGCGGAGCAGAAGGCCCGGCCGCGCGACGTGTCGTCGCTGCGGCTGATCGGCCACGCCGGCTCGCCGATCACGACGGCCGTCATCCGGGACGCCCACGAGACGTTCCCGGCCGCCCAGCTCGACCAGTACTACGGCGCGACCGAGACGGCGTCGATCTTGACGTGCCTCGCCCACGAGGAGCGGCTGCTCGACGGCGGGCCGCTCGGTTCGGTCGGCCAGCCCGTCGTCGGCGTGGCGGTGAACGTGGTCGACGCCGGCGGGTCGCCGTGCCCGCCGGGCGCGGCGGGCGAGGTCGTGGCCCGCGGGCCGAACGTCACCCGCGGGTACTGGGAGGACGACGAGGCCACGCGGGCGGCGTTCGTCGACGGTTGGTACCGCACGGGCGACGTCGGCTACTTCGACGAGGAACGCAACCTCTGGCTGCTCGACCGGGCGAAGGACATGATCGTCACCGGCGGCGAGAACGTCTACTCGATCGAGGTCGAGGAGGTCCTCGCCCGCCACCCCGCCGTCGTCGAGTGCGCGGTGTTCGGCATCCCCGACGAGCAGTGGGTGGAGGCCGTCCACGCCGTCGTCGTCGTGGGCTCGCCGGACGAGCTGTCCGACGCGCTCGCCGAGGAGCTGCGCGACCACTGCCGGACCTCGATCGCCGGCTTCAAGGTGCCCAAACGGATCGAGCTGCGGACCGACCCGCTCCCCAAGTCAGGACCGGGGAAGATCCAGAAGCGCCAGCTCCGCGACCCCTACTGGGAGCCCGCCTCCGCTGACGCCCATCCGCCGATCTTGCAGCTACGTGTGGCGCGTCTGAGCGCACGATCTAGATGCAAGAACGCGGTGTCAATCGTGGTCGAGGCCGCCGTGGAGGGCGCGGACGCCGCTCAGCAGGCCGTGGCGGAGCGCGGCCTGCTCGCCGGGGCTCAGGTCGCCGATCATGCGCGCCTCGACCTGGCGCACCTCCGCGTCACATGCCGCGAGCAGCCGCCGGCCCTTCGCGGTCAGCCGGGTCTGCAGGATCCGACCGTGCTCGGGATGGGCGCGCCGGCGGACGAGGCCGCGGCGCTCGAGGGTGAGCAGGACCTCGTTCATCGACTGCGGCGACACGAGCGCGCGGCGGGCGAGCTGGGCGTTGGACAGGCCGCTGCGGCGGTCGAGCACGCTCAGCGTCGTGTACTGGTTGACCGAGAGCCCACGCGCCCTTCACCGCGTCGTTGATGTGGCGGCGCACGACCCGGTCCATGCGCCCGACGAGGTACAGCAGCGTCGGCGCGCCGCTGTCCTCGAGCTGGGCGTTGCTCGTGTGACACTGCGATCGTCATCGCCCTCCCCGGAGGCGCCGGCCCCGCGATCACAATATCAGGTTGGCTGAGATGTTGGCGGAGTGTTCGCTCAGGGGCGATCGAGGACGATGTCGAAGGTGGCGGCGAGCTCGCCGTTGTCGTCGGGGGTGAACTTGCGCACCAGGCTCGGGCGCACGCCGAAGACAGCGTCGTCGCGGAGGTACTCGGTCTCCTCGTCGAACACGTGGGTGATCAGGTCCTTGAACCCGTCCGCCTTCACCCACATGTGGGTGTGGCCGGGGCGCATCCAGCCCCGCCCGTTGGCCCGCAGCAGATCGCCGACCGGCCCGTCGAACGGGACCGGGTAGGGGACCGGCCGGACGGTGCGGATCTCGTAGGTCCCGTCGTCGTCGGTCGTGTAGATCCCGCGGAGGTTCTCGGCCGATTGGACCCCGGGCTGCTGCACGGCGTAGAAGCCGGCCGTGGCGTTCTGCCAGCAGTCCAGCGTGGCGCCAGGGATCGGTTGTCCGTCGGGGTCGGAGACCGTGCCCGCGGATCACGACCCGGTCGCCGTCGTCGGGATCGACGAGCATCGACTCGCCCCGGGCCCGTTGCGGTGAGCCCGGGACGAAGAACGGTCCGAGCACGGTGTTCTCGGTGCTGCCCGCGGTGCCACCGTGGGTGACGAACTCGACCAGCGTCGACACGCCGAGGGTGTCCGACAGGAGGATGAACTCCTGGCGGGTGTCGTCGCACTTCTGCCCGACTGCGGTGAGGAACTGGATGCCGGCGAACCACTCGTCGCGCTGCAGCCCGACCTCCTCGACGAAGGCATGGAGATGGCGGATGGCGGCCTCGTTGATCTCGCGGAGCCGCGGGTTCGGCGACTGCTCGTAGCGCGACAGCACGTCGGCCAGGAGCTCTTGCATGGGCGATTGTGGTCATCGGGTTCTCCCCTCGTCGGTTCTCTGTTCTAGTGGTTCACGATCGCGTCGACGGTCGGCTTGGCGGCGATCACCGCATCGAGGTGCTCCTCGTGGGGACGCCCGGATGGGCGAGCCGGTTGAACCCGAGCGAAAGGTCGGCGAACCCGAGCTCGACGGCCTCCTCGACTCGGTGCTTGCCACCCGTCGCCGAGGTACACCCGGCCGTGGACCGGCAGCGTCGCCGGGTCCCGACCGACTTCGGCGCACAGCTCGCGCAGCCGGCGCACGCCGTCCCGCACGCTGATCCGGTCGAGCCCGGGGATCAGCAAGCGGCATCCATCCGTCCGCCACGCGCACGACCCGGCGGAGCACCGGGATCGGCGGCGCCGGATGCCGAGGTAGATCGGGATCGACCGGGCGGGAAGGGGGTTGATGCCGACCCGGTCGAGGTGATGGAACCGTCCGTGCGAACGTCACCAGCGGCTCGCTCCACAGCCGCCGCAGCACGTCGACCTGCTCCTCGAGTCGGTCCCGTCGCGTCGCGAAGTCGGCGCCGAGCCCCTCGTACTCGGCCGGATTCCACCCGGCGCCGACGGCGATGCGCAGTCGCCCGCCGCTCAGCCGGTCGACGGTCGCGACCTGCTTGGCGACGAGCGCCGTCTGGCGCTGGGGGAGGACGAGCACGCTCGTCACGAAGCCGATCCTCGTGGTCACGGCGGCGAGGTGGCTGAACAGGGTGAGGATCTCGTGGAACGTGTGCTCGGCGGTGTACGGCGCGGTCGGGAACGGTCCGAATGGTCCCGGGCCGAGGCGGTCGACGGCGGCGCCGAGCACGTGGTCGTAGGCCATGATGTGGTCGAAGCCCGCCGCCTCGGCCCGCTGGGCCCACGCCCGGATCGCGTCCGGGTCGGTGCCGCTGTCGGCCTGGCTGAAGATGACGCCGAGGTTCACTGCGGCGGCTCCACGGGGTTCTCGCCGGCGACGATCCGGCGCGCCCGGTCGGCGAACGCCGGGACGCTCTCGGGATGGGTGATCACGTAGAAGCGGTTCGTCCTGACCGCGTCGCACACCTGCTCGGCGATCGCCGCCGGCTCGAGGGCGATCGTCGCCAGCTGCTGGCGGCGCCGCGCCTTGTACTCCGCCGCCTCGGCCATCTGGCCGCTCTCCAGCGTGTAGGCGAAGCGCTCGGGCCGGTTGCGGTCCGACGTCGTGATGTTCGTGCGCACCCAGCTCGGGCACAGCACCGAGACGCCGACGCCGCTGCCCTCGGCGTCGAGCTCGAAGCGCAAGGTCTCGCTGAGCGCGACGACGGCCGCCTTGGACGCGTTGTACGGCCCCATCCGGGGGAGGTGGTAGAGCCCGGACATCGAGGCCGTGTTGACGATGTGGCCGACCCCGTTCGCCCGCAGGTGGGGGAGGAACGCCCGGATCCCGTGGATCACCCCGAACAGGTTGACCGAGACGACCCAGGCGAAGTCCTCCAGCGGCAGCTCGGCGATCGGCAGGCCGCGGCTGCCGACCCCGGCGTTGTTGCAGACGAGGTGGACGTCGCCGAAGTGGGCGAGCGGCGGTCGCGGCGAGCGCCTCGACGTCGTCGGCCAGGCTCACGTCGGTCGGCACGGTGAGCACGTCCGCTCCGGCGGCGGCGAGCTCGTCGCCGGCGCGGGACAGCACCGGGCGCTCGATGTCGGCGAGCACGATCCGCATCCCCTCGGCGGCGAACCGCTTCGCCATCGCCAGCCCGATGCCCGACGCGCCACCGGTGATGACGGCGACCTGGCCGGCGAGGAGCTCCATCGCCGGGCTACACGCGGAGCAGGTACGCCGAGTGGAGGAGCTCGGGATCCTCCTGCAGCTCCCGCGCCGTGCCGCGGTAGCGGATCCGGCCGCCCTGGAGGACGTAGGCCTGGCGGGCGAGCCCGAGGGCGACGTGGGCGAACTGCTCGATGAGGAGCACCCCGACTCCCGACTCGGCGATCGAGGCGAGGATCGGCACGAGGCGCTTGACGACGAGCGGCGCCAGCCCGAGCGAGAGCTCGTCGACGAGGATCACGGACGGCCGCGACACCAGCGCCTGGGCGAGCACCACCATCTGCTGCTCGCCGCCGGACAGGGACCTCGCCGTGGCCCGCCAGCGCTGCTTCAGCTCGGGGAACAGGTCGAGCGCGTACTCGGTGCCCCGCTCGGCCTCGTCCGACGCGAGGACGTAGGTGGCGACGCGCAGGTTGTCGGCGACCGACAGCTCGGGCAGCAGCCGCCGCCCCTCGGGGACCACGGCCACGCCCGCCTGCCGGATCCGCTCCGGCCGGCGCTTCGTGAGGTCCTCGGCGCCGAGGACGACGCGGCCCGAAGTGGGGCGCAGGCCCCCGGCGACGGCCAGCACGAGCGTCGACTTGCCGGCGCCGTTCGGCCCGAGCAACGCCGTCACCTCGCCCGGCGGGACCTCGAGCGACACGCCGTGGAGCACCGCGCGCCCGCCCCGCGGCACGCACAGGGCATCGATGGTCAGCACCTCACCCGTTCTTGCATCTGATCTGCGGCCCCATAGGGCCACGATCAGATGCAAGAACGGAGGGCGTCGTCGCTCACGCGACCTCCTCGGTGCCGAGGTAGGCGCGGATGACCTGCTCGTCGCGGAGCACCTTGGCCGTCTCGCCCGACGCGATCAGGCGGCCGAAGTCGAGCACCGCGGTCGTCTCGCAGCACGCCGAGACCAGGCTCATGTCGTGATCGACGAGGATCACGAGGCCGCCGGTCTCGGCGGGGATCCGCCGGACCAGCTCGCCGAGGTGGGCGGTCTCCTCGTCGGGGAGGCCGGCCGCCGGCTCGTCGAGCAGGACGACCCGGGGGTTGCCGACCACCGCCCTGGCCACCTCGACCAGGCGGCGCTGGCCGGCGCCGAGGCCGCCGACGAGCCGGTGGGCATCGGCCTCGAGGCCGACGAAGCTCACCGCCCGCATCACGTCCTCGCGGCGGTCCGACCGGCTGCCACCCGTGTGCTCGTGCACGAGCAGCACGTTCTGGTACACGGACAGGTTGGCGATGGCCTGCTCGGTCTGGAACGTCCGGCGCAGTCCCCACCGCGGCCGCTTGAAGTCCGGGATCGTGAGGAGGTCGTCGCCGAAGGCGAGGACCCGTCCGGCGTACGGGCGGACGAACCCGCTGAGCACGTTGAAGAACGTCGTCTTGCCGGCGCCGTTCGGCCCGATCAGACCGCAGGTGCCGCCCGGGAACGTGATCGTCATCCGGTCGATCGGGACCACCCCGCCGAAGCGCACCGACAGATCGACGACCTCGATCACGCCGCGTCCGCCTTGCGCGCGAAGAGGCCGCCGATGCGGCGGCCGAGCTTGGCGAGGTCCTTGGGCACCTGGTCGACGAGGCCGCCGGGCGCGGTCATCAGCACCTGCAGGACGCCGATGCCGAACAGGATCGTCAGGAGCTCGGTCGACACGCCCCAGTCGTCGAGCAGCGCCGGCAGCAGCCGCAGCAGCAGCGCCGCCACGACCGCCCCCCAGATGCTGTAGACGCCGCCCATCAGCACGACGGCGAGCAGGGTGATCGAGTTCTGACGTCGGGAACTGGTTGATGTTGACGCCCCCGGTGGCGGACGCGAGCAGCGCGCCGGCGACCCCGGCCATGAACGAGGCGAGGGCGAACGCCCACAGCTTGTACAGCACGGTGTTGACGCCGGCGGCGACCGCGGTGGCCTGGCTCTGGCGGATCGCCGCCCAGGCGCGTCCCGGCTTGCCCCGCACCTGCCACACCGCGAGGAGGAACATCAGCGCGGCGACGACGAGGCAGAGGCGGTAGTAGGCGGTGTCGTTCGTGGCGATCGACGGCCGGGGCAGGCGAGACGACGCGCCGCCGGCGGCGGTGTTGCCGAAGAAGCCGCCGCCGCCGTTCGGGAACTGGGCGATGCGCAGGACGATGGTGATCCCGCCCGCCGCCATGAGCGTGATCAGCGCCAGGTGGAGTCCCGACAGCCGCAGCGCCGGCAGCCCGATCAACGTGCCGATGACGCCCGTGACGACGCCGGCGATGAGGATGAGCGCCGGGAACGGGAGATCGGTCGCGTAGCTGAGCCGCAGCGCCACCCATGCTCCGATCGCGGCGAGGACGAACTGACACAGCGAAACCAAGCCGACCCGGCCGATGAGCAGGCCGAGGCCGAGGGTCATGATGCTGTAGATCACGACGCCGGTGACGACCTGCATCCAGTAGCTGTCGAGCAGCGCGGGCAGGCCGAACATGACGAACACGAACAGCCCGGCGATGACGATCAGCCGCAGCGGGTTGGTCAGCGTCTCCCTGGCACTGGCGATCGGCGGGGCCGGCGCAGTCTCCTCGGGAGCGAGAGCCTGGATCTCGGTCGCCACTACGTCTGGACCAGCGGTCGCCTCCGAGCGAACCAGAGCAGAGCGATGATGGCCAGCACGAACGGCGTGAGCGAGCGGTAGTCGGCGAGCGACTGCTCACCGAGGCGAACGTCGGTGAACGCGGTCAGCGACGACTGCACGAGCCCGATCACGAACCCGGCGGCGAGCGTCACCCACAAGGAGTTGAGCTGGCCGATCAGCGCCGCCGCCAGCGCCGGGATGACGAGGAACGTCAGCCCGACGATGTCCAGGCCGACGAGGTTGGCGAGGAGCAACCCGGCGGTGCCGCAGATGAGCCCGGAGCCGAGCCACGCCGCCGCCTCGACCCGGCGCACCGGCACGCCGAGCATCGCGGTGATCTCGCGATCGTTGGCCAGGGCCCGCATCGCCGTCCCGACCTTCGTGACCCGCAGGAACACCGCGGTCCCGGCGGTCACGAGGATCGGAAAGGCGACGCCGATGATCTGCGTCCAGTTGATCTGGACGTCGAGCACGCGGTAGCTCCACCGCGTCGTCGGCAGGGTGAAGGCGTGCGCGTCGCGGCCCCACACCCACTGCATGATGCCGAGGAGGATGAGCAGCAGCCCGAGTGTCGCGGTCGCCTTGACGAGCGGTTCGCGGGCCGCGAACGGCGGCCCGAAGACCAGCCCGTAGACCAGCGTGACCAGCGCCGCCGAAGGCGATGCACGCGGAGTACGCGATCCACTCGTTCCAGCCGCCGAGCAGGGACCAGGAGATCAGGGCGCCGGTGGCGCCGATCGCGCCGTAGGCCAGGTTGAGCACGCCCGTCGCCTGGTAGAGGACGACGAGGCCGACGCCGGACATCGCGAACACGCCGCCCAGCGCCAGGCCGAGCACGAGGAACGGCTTGAGCTCATCCAGGCTCGGCATCGGCACCCTCCGTCACCCGGATCCCCACGAGCGCCGACGCTAACCGACGTTCAGCCCGAGCTCCTGCTCGGCGGCGCGGATCTCGGCGAGCGGGTTGTCGGGCAGCTCGGCGATCTCGAAGCAGTCCTCGACCTGGACCATGTTGCCGTCCATCCGGCGCGACGGTGAGGTCGACGTTGTTCGACACGTTGCTGCCGGTGGTGCTGTCGAAGTACCACGGCTCGCACCAGATGTCGCTGGTGAAGTTGGTGATGCTCCGGAACGCCTCGTTGACGCTCTCCTTGGTGATGTCGCCCTCGATCCCGAGCAGGGCGTCGGTGGCGACGCGCCCGGCGAGGTAGCCCATCTGGGCGAAGCTCGAGCTCTGCACGTCCGGCGCGTACTGCTCGCGGACCTCGTTCATGTGGTTCTGGTCGGGCTCACCCGAGTCGAGCACGTTGAACTCGGCGTTGATGAGGAACTTGCCGTTCCACGCCTCACCGAGCGCCGCCGAGACCGATGGGTCGTTCGGCGGGCGTCGAGCTGGCCCAGATGACCGAGTCGACGAGACCCTGCTGCTCGATCGCCTGGAGCAGCGGCAGGACGGTCGGTCCGGTGAAGTCGAGGACGACCCCGCCGCCGTCGCCAGCGGCCTGGACGAGACGCTGGGCGAGGCCGGCCGGGTCGTTGATCGGCACGTCCTCGAGGATGCTCTCGCCCTCCATGCCGTTCTCCTCGGCGAACTCGACGACGCCGCTGTTGATCAGGTCGAACCCGGGCTGGTTGCGGCGAGACGACGACGAGCTTGCCCTCTGCGCCCGCCCGCACCGCGGCCTGGGCGCCGCCGAGGCTCGAGTAGTACGGGCCCATGTTCACGGCCGAGAAGTTCGGGCTCGTGAAGCAGTCCTGGGCCACGCCGGCGATGATCAGGTAGAACTCCTGCTCGGCGTAGTAGTCCCGGTTCACGCTGCACTCGATCAGGCTCGTGCTGCCGACGATGCCGACGCACCTGGTCCTGCTCGATCAGCTTCGTCGCCAGCGACGCGATCTGCTGCGGGTCGATCTGCTCCTCCTCGGCGATGTACTCGATCGGCCGGCCGTTGATCCCGCCGTTGTCGTTCACGCACTCGAAGTACGCGCCGCGTCATGCTCGTGATCCAGGTGAAGTCGACGCCCGGGATGTTGGTCGCCATCGCGCCGATCTTGATCGGCTCGCCGATCGCCGGCTCGCCGGTGCCCATGCCGCACTCGCCGGACGCCTGGATGTTGCTCGGACCACCGCCGGCGGGCGTCGGTGTCGCCCGGCGCGGTCGTCGCCGCCCCGGTGTCGGTCGGTGCAGCGGTGGTCGCGGCGCCGGTATCGGTCGGGGCGCGGTGGTCGCGGCGCGCGGTGTCGGCGCGGCGGCGGTGGTCGCCGCAGCCGGTTCGGTGCCCGCGTCCGTGGTGTCCGACGCGGCCCCGCGTCATCGTCGTCGTCGCCGCACGCGGCGAGCACCAGTACGGCGGCTGCCGCGAATCCCAGCATTGAACGCTTCATTGCCCCTCCCCTTGCCGGTGAAGTCCCCACGCCTCCCCCGAGCGGACGTGTTGGCGGCAAAGTACACCGGCGAGGCCCGCCTCGGCAAGATATCAAGGTTCCTGAGATGTTCGGATCGTGAACACTCGAGCGAGACAGCGACGTCCCGTTCGCCACCGGCGAACGGCGGTCTTGGCAGTGATACCGCCGCGGCGGACACTTGACGCGTGCCGAGCACGTCGGTCGAGGTGAAGTCCCGGCTCGGCACGGCGGCGCTCCAGCCGCTTCGCCGGCCGCATCAAGAAGGGGGTCGAGATGACGGACACGAGTGACACGACGAAGCGTCGCGTCCGAGGGCGTGCTGCTGGTCGGCAGCGTTCCGCTGCGCAGCGCCGAAGAGGTGTTCCAGGTGATGGCCGTCGAGTTGGGGGACCGTGTCCGCCAACTCCCCGACGGCGAGACCGGACCGCGATCGGACTGGATCGTCTGGCAGTACCCGGTGCTCAGCTCGCGCCCGGAGTTCGAGGTGTGCCCGCCTGGTGCTGACTCGCACCGGAAGCTGCCGCGCCTGCGGATCCGCGACGGTGAGTCGCTGGACACGCTGCGCTTCGACGATCTCGGCTACGCCCAGGCGGCCCTGTCGTCGTTCAACGTCTTCGCCCGCCGCAAGCGCGACGGCCAGATCCCGGCGCACTGCCGGTTCCAGGTGTCGCTGCCGACGCCGCTGGCGCCGATCGCCGCGTTCATCGCACCCGAGGACCAGGCGGACATCGAGCCGCTCTACGAGGCCCGCATCCTCCACGAGCTGACGACGATCTTCGAGGCGATCCCGCACGACCAGCTGGCGATCCAGTGGGACACCAACTTCGAGTTCGCCATGCTCGACGGGGTCATGCCGTCGTGGTTCGACGATCCCCGCTCGAGCATCGTCGAGCGCCTCGTCCGGCTCGGACGCAGCATCCCGGCGGACGTCCGGCTCGGCTACCACTTCTGTCACGGGCACGAGCGCCACCACCGCGAGCGCCCATACGACGCGCAGGCGCTCGTCGACATCGCCAACGCCCTGTCCCTCAGCCTGGGCCGGTCGCTCGACTGGGTCCACCTGCCCGTGCAGGGCGGCCGCGTCGACGTCGCCTTCTTCGAGACCCTGGCCCAGCTCGCCCTGCGCCCCGAGACCAGTCTGTACCTCGGGTTGCTCCACCCCGCCGACGGACTGGTCGGCGCCAAGGCCCGCCTCGTCGCCGCTCAGCGCTTCGTCCACGACTTCGGGGTCGCCACCGACTGCGGCTGGAGCCGTCATCGCCCGCAGGAGGTCGAGTCGCTGATCGAGCTTCATCGGGCGACGTCGACCGCGATCGAGCCCGTCACTCGCCCCCACGCCGCCTTCGCCTGGCCGGCCGGATGGGATCGCATCCCGGCCGACGAATGGACCACCGACGCCGTCGACGCGTTCGGCGCGTCCTACGACAACGTCGCCCAGCACAGCTGGTACCGCAACCTCGACCCGACGGTGGACGAGCTCGCCCACCTCCTGAGCGACGGCGAGATCCTCATCGACTACTCGGGCGGCACCGGGATCCTCGTCGACCGCCTCAAGCTGCGCATGTTCGACACCCAGGCCGGCGCGGTGATCGTCGACAGCTCGCCGAAGTTCCTCCGCGTCGCGCTCGAGAAGTTCCGTGACGACTCCCGGGTCGGCCTGCGCCTGTTGCGCTACCTGAAGGACGAGAAGCGGCTCCAGCGGCTCGACGAGGTGCTCGGGCCCGAGCTCGTCGAGCGCGGCGTGGACGTGATCGCCTCGACGAACGCCGTCCACCTCTATCCCGACCTCGCCGACACCGTGAGGTCGTGGCTCCGAGCGCTGCGCCCGGGCGGGCACGTGCTGATCAACTCCGGCAACATCCGGAACCCGCGGGCTCGGCGCAGCGAGTGGATCCTGGACGAGACGGTGTGGGTGGTCGGCGACCTCGCCGAGGGCCTGGTGCGCACCGACCCGGCGTACGCCGCGTACCTGCCCGACCTGGACAACGCCGAGCGGATGGCCGCGCATGCCGCGTTCCGGGACAAGGTCTTCCTCCACCCGCGGCCGTTGGACTTCTACCTGGAGACGCTCGAGGTCGCCGGTCTGAAGGTGGAGTCGGTCCGCGAGGCGAGCATCGAAGCCCGTGTGCAGGAGTGGTACGAGCTGCTGACCACGTACAGCGACGCCGTGCTCGGATGGGTCGGCGGCACCGAGAAGATCGACGGCGCCCCGCCGACGCCGGCGGCCGTCGCCGACCGCCTCAAGCTCATCCGCCACGCGATGGACGTGCTGTTCCACGGCCGGCCGACGTTCCAGGCCTGCTGGACCTACATCACTTGCGTGAACGGAAGCTAAGAAGTCATCCATGAAGCGCAGCACCGATCGCATCCTCACCACCCACGTCGGCAGCCTGGCGCGGCCGACCGAGCTCCTCGACACGTTGAAGGAACGGGAGAACGACCGTCCCTACGACGCCGGCCTGCTCGCCCGCCAGATCACCGAGGCCGTCGCCGATCAGGTGCGCCACCAGGTCGAGTCCGGCATCGACATCGTGACCGACGGCGAGATGAGCAAGGTCAGCTTCCTCGGCTACGTGAAGGACCGCCTCGGCGGGTTCGAGCTCGACATGGGCAACACCCGCATGGCGCCGTCGTGGCAGCAGGAGGTCGACGACTTTCCGGAGTACTACGCGGAGTACTTCAAGAAGTACTCGGCCGCGATCGCCCCACTGCGCCGGATCATCTGCAAGGGACCGATCAGCTACGTCGGCCAGGAACTGCTGCAGACCGACATCGCCAATCTCAAGGCCGCGGTCGAGCCGTACGACGTCGCCGACGTGTTCATGCCGTCGAGCGGACCGAGTGGGTTCGGGCGCAACGAGTACTACGCCACCCACGAGGAGTACCTGGACGCCGTCGCCGACGCGATGCGCGAGGAGTACCTGGCGATCGTCGACGCCGGGTTCGTGCTCCAGGTCGACGATCCGTTCCTCATCGACATGCTCAGCGACCCGACGAAGGAGGAAGGCGAGCGGGAGAAGGCGGCGTGGCTCCATGTCGAGGCGCTCAACCACGCCCTGCGCGGGATTCCCACCGAACAGATCCGCCACCACACGTGCTACGGCCTCAACCACGGCCCGCGGATCCACGACATCCCGCTCATCCGGGTGGTCCCGTTCATGCTCGCCATCACTGCCGGGGCGCACAGCTTCGAGGTGGCCAACCCGCGGCACTACCACGAGTGGAGGATCTGGGAGGACGTGGAGCTCCCCGAGGGTCGGATCCTCATGCCCGGGCTGCTGGGGCACGCCACCAACTACGTCGAGCACCCGGAGATGATCGCCGACTACATCGTCAAGTACGCCGGGCTCGTCGGCCGGGAGAACGTGATCGCCAGTGCCGACTGCGGGTTCTCGTCGCGCGCCTCGTATTCCCCCGAGGTGCACCCGACGGTCGTTTGGCCGAAGTTCCGCGCCCTCGCCGACGGCGCCGCGCTGGCCACCAAGCAGCTCTGGGGCTGACCGCCGGGTGGGGACCTAGACCTCGCGGCCGTCGAGGTAGACGACGCCCCTGGTGCCGTCGACGGTGATCGTCTGGCCGGTCTTGATCACGGTCGTGCCGACGTTGGTGCCGACGACGGCGGGCACGCCGCACTCACGGGCGACGATCGCGCTGTGCGAGAGGACGCCGCCGACGTCGGAGACGACCGCGCCGGCGAGCGAGAAGAGGGGCACCCACGGCGGGAGGGTCATCTCGACGACCATGATCTCGCCGTCCTCGAGGTCGTCGGTGGCCTGGGCGAGCGAGCGGCAGACGCGGGCCGGGCCGGTGTAGACACCGGGTGAGCCGGCGACGGCCTTGAGCACGTTGGTGTCGGGGTTCTCGTCCAGGGGAACCATCCCGAGCAGGCGAGTGACGAGAGCGTCCATGAACGGGTCGGGCACCTCGGGCGGTGGGGGCGGGGTGCCGAGCGGACTCGGTGGGGTGACCCTGCCAGCTCGCTCGAAGCTTGCCCGGCGCTCGGCCACCAGCGGCCGTCGATCGCCGCCGTTCTCGAACGCGTCGACGAGCTCGTCACGGTAGAGGAAGAAGACATCGTCGGACTGGTCGAAGACACCGTTGGCGACGAGCCGCTCGCCGACGGCGAGGACGAAGCGGCGGAACACGCTGATGTACATCTGATCGATGTAGAAGGCATGGTCCTCGGTGAGCGGGAAGCTGTACCGCGCGGCCTCGTAGAGCTCGTCGAGCTTCGCCATCGTGTCGGGGTCGTCGGCCAGCCGCTCGCGCAGCTTGGCGAACAACTCCTCACGGGCGGCGACGTTCGCCTGGTACTGGCGCTCCGGGTCCTCGGTCTCGGGCAGATCCATCATCGCCCGGATGCTGCCCAGGGGGATGGCCGGGTCCTCCCGCCACGGCACGTCGGCGAGGTCGTAGACGGCGTCGTGGCGCCAGCCGTAGTCGAAGAGGAAGTCGTCGAGCTTCCGGCGGAATTCTCGACCCTCTTCGCTCTCGTCCAGAGCGGCCAGCAGTTCGGGCCCGTCCTTGCTCTCGAACTGCTCTTTGAGCGTCGGGCTGGCGAGGACCGTTCGGCTGAGCGCCCACAGGCCGCGGGCGGCGTCGACCGACGTCGTCGGGAAGCCCTGGAGCATCCGGTACGCCTCGGTCGACTCGTCGGGCTGCATCACCTTGTCGTAGAGGTCGCAGAACGCGCTGCTCGACAGGAGGACGAAGTTGACGTGCCCGTGGATCCACCACAGATGGATCATCCACTCGGTGAGCTCGTCGAGCTTGGCGACCAGTTCGGCGTCGGAGAGAGCCGACCAGTCAGCGGTCTTCAGCGGGTCGTTCTTGGCGATGACCTCGGGCTTCCACTCCTCTTCCCAGGTCTTGCCGACCGAGGGCACCTTGCTGGCGAGTTTCTCGTGGTACGTCACCATCCGCCGTGCGATCTCCGCCTCGTCGGGGAGCGGGTGGAAGGAGACGTAGAAGTAGTGGTTGATCTCCTTGGCCGTCACCATGACCGGGCAGTCGTACTCCTCCTGAGCCTTGGTGAAGCCCTTGCCGAGGGTGTGGACGATCAGGTCGAACGACAGCGGGGTGATCGGCCGCGGCGCGTGCATCTTGTCGAGGTTCCAGAAGCCCTCGATCTCGTCCGGCTTCGGAAATACGACTTCGTCCGTCGTCGTCGCCACGTCGGTCCCCCTTGTTCTGCCCTTGTGCTGATGGTCGTGCGCTGACCCGCGCCACTGGCTGGCGTCCGGCGGCAGATTACCAACTCATCGCAACACGTCAGGTTGCCTGATGCCAGGATAGGTTCAGGCACCCGTGAGCCACGGTCGCGCTCCGAGGCGCATCGATGCCGGGATGCGCGTGGTCCTCCTCGGCACCGGTGGCGGCGGGTTCCCCAAGCTCAGCCGGTGCGGCTTCGCCAACGCCGTCGTCGTCGGCGACGCCGTCTACCTCGTCGACTGCGGCGAAGGGGTGCACCGTCAGCTGTGGCGGGCCGGGCTGACCGTCAACCCCGGCTACGGGCCCGGCCGCCCGCTCGTGCGGGCGGTCTTCGTCACCCACCTCCACGCCGACCACATCATGGACCTGGCCAACCTGTTCCAGGGGAGCTGGCCGCCGCCGACGATCGACGTCTACGGTCCCGCCCCGGCCGGGGTCCCGATCCCCGAGTTCCCGCCCGGCGCCGGACGTCCGCTCGCCTTCACCGACGAGCCCACGCCCGGGACGCGAGCAACGGTCGAGCACCTGATGCGAGCGTTCGCCTACAACGTCAACCTGCGCATCGCCGACGAGGGCCGAAGCAACGTGGCCGAGTCGCTGCGCGTGCACGAGATCGGGGTGCGACGAGATGGGTACACGCCGGACATCGATCTCGGCGTCATCGGGGATGGCTCGTCGTCGCACGCCGCCGCCCCGCCGATGGAGCCCGTCGTGGTCTACCCCGAGGACGACCACGGGGTCACGGTGAGCGCCGTGCTCGTGCAGCATGCGCCGGTCTTCCCGGCGTTCGGTTTCCGCTTCGACACGCCCGATGGGTCGGTGGCCTTTTCCGGCGACACGGGCCCGTGCGAGAACGTCGTGCGTCTGGCGCGCGGGGCCGACGTGCTGGTCCACGAGGTCATCGACGTCGATCGGCTCCGCGAGCGGGTCGATCGGCTGCCGAATGCGGACGCGGTGCGCAACCACCTCGCCGGATCCCACTCGTCCCCGCAGCAGGTCGGCGAGATCGCGACGCACGCCGGGGTGCGGACGCTGGTGCTGTCGCACCTCGTCCCCGGCGACCTCGAGCCGACCGTCGAGGAGTGGGAGGCGCGGGTGCGGCCACACTTCGCCGGCGAGGTCGTCTGCGGGGTCGACCTCGACGAGTTCGCGCTAGAGGCCTGAACGGACCCGGTCGCGCCGGAGGAGGAAGGCGGCGGCCCGGTCGAAGATCGCCTCGATGTCCGGAGCGCCGGCGAAGAAGTGGTCGGCGCCCGGCACGGTCTGGAGCTCGATCGGGGCGCCGACCGAGCGCAGCCGCCCCGCGAGGCGGACGCTCTGGGCGCACGGCACCCACGTGTCGGCCTGTCCGTGCTGGAGCAGGAACGGGGGCGCGCCCGCGTGGACGTGGGTCACCGGGCTCGCTTCACGGGCCAGGTCCAGGCGCTCGCCGATCGGGCCGCCGAGGAGCCGCGCCTCGAACGAGTCGGGAGCGTCGTGGTCGAGCGCCACGAGATCGGTGACCGGGTACCAGCACACGACGCCGGCCACCGGCGGTCCGCCGGGAACGAGCGCGGCGAGGCCGGCGAGGAGCCCGCCGGCGGAGGTCCCCCAGCAGTACGTGCGAGCGGGGTCGACGCCCAGTTCACCGGCGTGACCGTGCAGCCAGCGAATGGCATCGAGCACATCGTCACGCTGAGCCGGGAACGTCGCCTCGCCGCTGAAGCGGTAGGACGGGGCGGCGACGACGAAGCCGGCTGCAGTGAGCCGATCGAAGAACCCCGGCGACCACTCCCGCGTCTCCCGCGGTGGCCGGCCGCGGTGACTCTGCCGCCAGCCGCCGCCGTGCACGTAGACGATCAACGGGGACGGTGTACCTGAGGTCTCCGCCGACGTCCGGTACAGGTCGAGCTCGAGCGCCCGAAAACCCTCCCGCTCGGCGAAGACGATGCCATGGTCCGTGTGCACGGCCGACGATGTAGCAGACCACGCGTGTCAGCGTGGCCGTCCGTGCCGGCTGACCGCCCCCCGGTTCTTTGCCAACGTCACCCGCTGGCACCTCGCCTGAATCTCGTCCGCCACACTGGGCGGGTGCGCCACCTGGACGAGGCGATCGAGCGCTCGGCGTCGCCCGCCGACAGCCGACGCGTGCTCGAGCGGCTCGCCGAGACAGGACCGGACGCCGCCAAGGTCCTCGCCGACAACCCCGATCTGGTCGCCGCCACCGTCGCCGTGACCGGGGTCAGCCGGTCGCTGTCCCGCGTCGTCGAGACCGATCCGGAGGCGCTGTCGGTGCTCGCCGCGCTCGACGAGCGCCCGCCCGTCGACGGCGACAGCGTGGACGAGCTGGTGCGGTGGAAGACCCGGGAGGAGCTGCGGATCGCCGCCCGTGACCTCCTCGGCCTCGATCCGCTCGAGGACACCATCGCCGCGATCACCATGCTCGCCGCCGACGTGCTCGCCGCTGCCCACCGACTCGTCGCGTCGGAGGGGGCTTCGCTGGCGGTGATCGGGATGGGCAAGCTCGGCGGCAACGAGCTGAACTACGCCAGCGACATCGACGTGATGTTCGTCGGCGAGGGCGATCTCGAGGTGCTCACCAAGACGGCGCGGCGCCTGGTCGAACTGGTGCGCACCTGCTACCGCGTCGACGCCGGCCTCCGCCCGGAAGGGAAGGCGGGTCCGCTCGTGCGCTCTCTCGCCTCGTTCGAGGCGTACTGGGACCGCTGGGCCGAGCCGTGGGAGTTCCAGGCGCTGCTCAAGGCGCGCGCCGTCGCCGGCGACGTCGCGCTCGGCGGCGAGTTCGACGAGGCCGCCGGCCGTCACCTCTGGTCAAGGGTCTTCAGCGCCGACGACCTGAGAGCGCTGCGCCAACTCAAGGCCAGGAGCGAGAGCGAGCTGGCCCGCCGTGGACTCACCGATCGCGAGGTGAAGCGCGGACGGGGAGGCATCCGGGACATCGAGTTCGCCGTGCAGTTGCTCCAACTCGTCCACGGGCGGCTCGATCCCGATCTCCGCTCGCCGACGACGCTGACCGCGCTGGCCGAGCTGGGCACCGCCGGGTACGTCGACGAGGAGGACGCCGGCCAACTCGCCGACGCCTACCGCTTCCTCCGGTCGCTCGAGCATCGACTCCAGCTCCGGGACAGCACCCAGGTCTACGCCATGCCCGTCGCCGACGAGGAGCGCCGGCGGATCGCCCGGTCGCTCGGGCTCCGTGACGCCGCTGGCGCCAGTGCTCTCGAGCAGCTCGACGCCGCCCTGGCCCGCCACCAGGCCACGGTGCGGATGATCCACGAGCGGCTCTACTTCCGTCCGCTCCTCGAGGCGTTCGCGAGCGGAGACGAGGAGTTGCTGAGCCGTCCCGGTGCCGTCGAGGCCCGGCTGAGCGCGTTCGGGTTCTCCGACGGGCTGCGCACGCGCGCCGCCGTGCGCGAGCTGACCCGCGGCCTCACCCGGTCGTCGCGACTGATGCAGCAGATCCTGCCGCTGCTCCTCGGTTGGCTCGCTGAGAGCCCGGATCCCGACCTCGGACTGCTCAACGTCCGCAACCTGGTCAACGACCCGCGCCGGTCAGCCGAGTTCACGCGGGTGTTCCGCGAGTCGCCGGAGGCGGCGCGCCGGCTCTGCCACCTCGTCGGTACCACTCGGCTCACGGCCGACACCCTGCAGCGGAACCCGGATCTGGTGGCCCGGCTTCCCGATCCGGCCCGGCTGGTCACCCGCGACCGCGCCGATCTGGTCGGGTCGGCGACGCACGCCCTCGACTGGCGAGACGACGTCGAACAGCGCCAGCGGGCCCTGCGCCGGTGGAAGGATCGCCACCTGCTCGGCGTGATCGCCCGCGATGTGCTCCACGACAGTCCCGTCACCGACGTCGGCGCCGGTATCACGTCGATCGCCGAGGCCAGCCTGGAGGCCGCCCTCGGCGCCTTCGGCTCGTCGCTCCCGCTGGCGGTGATCGCCCTCGGTCGCTTCGGTGGGGCGGAGCTCTCGTACGCCAGCGATCTCGACGTGGTGTTCGTCTACGAAGGGTCCGCGCCCTCCGACTTCGAGGAGGCGACCAGGCTGGCGATGGACCTCCGCCGGTTCGTGGCCGGGGCGACGCCCGCGGAGCGGATCTGGAACATCGACCTCGACCTGCGGCCGGAGGGCAAGCAGGGCCCCGTGGCCCGGTCGGTGGAGGGGTACTCGGCGTACTTCCATCGGTGGGCGCACGTGTGGGAGACGGCAGGCCATGCTCCGCGCCCGACCGGTCGCCGGTGACCCCGAGGTCGGAGCAGCGGTTCATGGCGCTGCTCGAGGAGTTCGTCTGGGAGCCGGGGTTGTCCGTCGACGACGTCCGTGAGATCCGCCGGATCAAGGCCCGCATCGAGCGGGAGCGGATCCCGCCCGGTGAGGACCCGGCCTTCCATCTGAAGCTGGGCCGGGGCTCGCTCTCGGACATCGAATGGACGGTGCAGCTCCTGCAGCTGCGCTGGGGAATCCGGTCCTCGTCCACGATGGGTGCGCTCGAGGCGCTCGTCGACCACGGCGTGCTCGCGCCGCCGGACGCCGACCTGCTCGGCACCGCGTACCGGTTCTGCGAGGAGACCCGCAACCGGCTCTTCCTCGTGGCGAGTGGACCGGGCGACGCGCTCCCGCCGCAGGAGTCGGCGCTGCTGCGCTGGCTCGCCCGGTCGCTCGAGACGACGCCGTCGCAGCTGCGGGAGGACTACCGGCGGGTCACCCGCAGGGCCCGCCGGGTGATGGAGCGCCTGTTCTACGAGAGCTCGGGCTGAGCTCGCCGGTTTGACACAAACACGGTCGCACTAGCGGGCGTACGTGCGGTATAGGTCTCGTAATCGTCGCGCATCCCTCGATGTTGCTCGTCGAAGCCCGGTGCCGCTTTGATCTCATCCTTCGACAGGCTCACGTACACCTTTTGTGCTTCGTCGTGGACCAGCCGGACCGACGAAGTCGCAACCGTCGAAACCCGACATCGGACCGATAGTCCCACAATGAAGTCATGCTTCTCGCCGCTCTCACCCACGCCCATTTGCGACCACCGGCGCCATATCGAGCGGGATGTAGTCGTGCCTCCGGGCAAATCACCCCAAGGGGTGAAGGTGACGCACGCGGCGGAGTATGGTCACCCGGTGCGCACGACAGTGATGGTGGTGCTCCTCGTCGCCCTCGCCGGCTGCGGTGACGACGACGACAACGGCGGCGAGACCAGTGTCAGCATGGTCGGCCCGGCGCCGTCCGAAGACGTCACCGCGGCGGCATACGCGGACGAGTGGAACGCCTTGTCAGAGAGCTTGGACGTTGTCGCCGACGACAACGACGCGCCGTCCACCGAGTCCGGCAACTGGCAGCTCCGGCTGGACGTCGAGGCCAGCGATGTCGAGGAGGGCTGGGCGTTGATGAACGACTTCGCCGCGGAGTTCGGTTGCGAGTCTGAGCTGCCCGAGCGGCAGCCGAGAGACGACACGCTGGTCGTCAACTGTTAGGTACGTCGGGGCGTCGAGGACGGCGCTTCACCCAGCGTGGTGTGCTCCGGTCGAGATACCCATCAGCCACCGAGGACGTCGGTGCTGAAGACCTCGCTGCCATCGACGGTGCCGGTGAACGTGCCGACAACCTCGACGATCGACTCGCCCGGAAACTCCGCGGTCTCGCCGGTCAGCTCGGCTTGTTCACCTGCCTCGGTCGTGCCAGTGCACTGGACACTGACGCTGTCGAGGCCGTCGCTCGCGGTGGCCTCGCACGACAGCCCTTCATCGTTCAGCGGGGAGCCGGCGTCGGTGAACTCTTCCTCGCCCTGCTCGGCAACCAGGTTGCGCACGGCGGTCTCGACGGCGTCGGTCGCCGCCTCGTCGACCGCCGCCTCGGCTTCGGTGACGGCGGTCCGCGGCTTGCTCGGCTTCGGTGACGGCGGTGCCGCGGCTTGCTCGGCTTCGGTGACGGCGGTGCGCGCGGCTTGCTCGATGTCGTCGACGATCGACTCGACGGTCTCCCTGTCGTCGTCCGAACAGGCGGCGAGACCGAGTGCGACCACCGCGACGGCAGTCAAACCCAGCCTGTGCGTGTGATGCATGCGGCGTCCGTACCCCGATGACGGCGATTCACATACCGTCGCCGCTGATTGACGGGCTTCCCTCGCTGTCACCGAACCCCGGCGACGGCGTGCGGGCGAGCTCGCGGCCGATGCGGAAGGGCGCGATCTGACCGACGGCGATGGCGACGCCGAGCACGACGATCAGGACTCGGGAGAGCCAGACGTCACGGTCGAGGTCGTCCCTTGTGCCCGCCGCGAGCGCGGAGGCGTCGGAGGTGCTCTGGCGGTAGCGATCGATCAGCACGCGGCTCTCATCCAACGAGCGGTCGATGGCGTCCAGATCGATGGCGAGGGCATCGAGTCGATCGGTGACCTCGTCGCTCGATGACGCGAGGTCGCTCAGGGTGCCCGATGCGTTCGTCAGATCGTCGGTGATCGGTTGGAGGTCGTCGCGAACAGCTTGCACCGAGGCCGCCAGGCCGGTTTCGGGGTCGTATTCCGGCCCGAACGGGAGGTCCGAGAGTTGACGCAGCACGCCGTCGACCACGTCGACCGCCGACTGCAAGTTGCCGAGGCCGTTGTCGACCTGTTCGAGATTCGGCGCCAGGTTGTCCGTGAGCTCGGCAAATGCGCTCAGCGTGGCGGCACCGTTGTCCACGGTGGTCGACATCGTGTCCAACGATTCCTGAATCGTTCCGATGCCGCCGTCGACCGATTCGATGACGGAGTCGGCGACATCGAGCGTGTCGTCGACGGTGGCCAGGGTGTCGCCGACGATCACGAGGGTGGACTGGTGGTGTCGCGCGAGGTCACCGACGAGCCGCCAGGCGACGACGATGCCGACCAGACAGGTGACAGCGGCGACGACCGCCGCGACCATGATCGTCCGTCCCAGCGCACGCCGGTTGAGCACCGCGCGGCGGAAGCCGGCCAGACGAGCCCGCCCGCTCGCCGGCTGCGCGTGTCTTTCGGCGGGCCGGCTCTGTCGTTTCCGCTCATGCGAACCTCAGCTGCCGTCGCATCAACCAGATCGCGAGCCCGCCGTAGACGACGACGAGGCCGACGACGCCGGCGATGTCGAGCGGCGCCGGGTCGATCCCTCGCAGCATCACGTCTTGGAGGAGGCGGATCCCGTAGGTGACCGGCAGCAGCCATGACAGTGCCTTGACCGGGTAGAGCAGCCCGTCGAGGTCGAGGAAGAACCCGCCGAAGAACAGGCCGGCGAGCAGCGTGAGCATCGACCACTGGACGGCCTGGGTCTCGGACCCCGAGACGAGGGAGATGAGCAGGCCGAGCGACAGCGATGCCAGCAGCACCAGCGCGATCGAGCCGACCGCCCATGCGGCGCTTCCGGCGAGCGGCACGCCGAGAAGCGACACCGACGCCGCGAGCAGCCCAACGCCGACAACCAGCCCGACGAGCGAGGTAGGCGATCGTCTTGCCGACGAGGATCTCGACCGAGGAAAGCGGGCCGACGCGAAGGAGCTCGAACAGGCCGAGCTCGCGGTCGCGCACCAGCGACAGGGCGGCGAACGTGACCGCCAGGTGCTGCACGAGCAGTGCCAGCGAGGACGGGGCGAAGAAGTCGGCGGGCTCGATGGGATCCGGCACGACCGTCTGGGTGCGACTGGAGAATGGTCGAACGAGAACCGCCGGGTCCAGTGCGGTGACCGTCGGCAGCGCATCCGAGACGGCTGTGATCTCGTCGGCCAGCGCGGCGGCGCGGGTGTCGAGCGTCCTCGGCCCCGGCGCCGCGGAGCTGCACGGCGTCGGTGCGGATGCTCGCCAGCCGGGCCAGCAGGTCGGATCGTGCTTCGTCGTCGCCGGCGCCCAGTCGTTCGAGCACGAGGTCGGAGCCCTCGATCAGCCGCGTCGTGTCGTCGACGGCGTCGACGACGATGTCGGCCTGACTCGCCACGGCCTGCGTGTCGGCCTGCGAGGCGCCGTTGGTGAGCTCGCCCGCCGCGTCAGACAGGATCGTCACCAGTTCGTCGGCGGGGCGGAGCACGGACTGTGACTCGGCAACGACCGCGGTCAATACCGAGGCGTTGACCTCCTGGACCGCCAGCTGGGAAGCGATGACGACGGCGGTCGTCTGGATCGGATCGATCTTGTTGTGGAGGACCTCGATCACGGCGCTCTCGCCCGCCAGCACCTGGGCCAACGGGTCCTCCGGGAACACGACGACGACGTCGAGGTCGTCGTCTTCGAGCGCGGCGCGGGCGGCGGCCTCGTCGGTGGTGTACCCGCGAGGGTCGACGAAGCGCTCGAGCACGTCGTGGTACTCGGCGATGGCCTCCTCGTAGAACGAGTCCGGCGGACCGACGAACATCGTCCTCAGCCCGAGGCTCTCGCTGCGATATCCCGCGCCGAAGAGCATCAGGAGCGCGAACGGACCGAGGATGAGGAGCAGGATCAGCCGCGGCTGGCGCACGATCTCGGCGAGCTCCTTGCGCACGAAGGCCGAACATTGGATGACCGCCGCCCACGGCCCTCTGACCCGCAGGTCCCGCGACCTCATCGGTGCCCGTTCGTACTCGGAGATTCGGATGCCGCCGAACGCTGTCGACGAGAACGTTCGATCACCCGCACGAACGCCTCGTCGTAGTCGACAACGTGCTCTTTCACCTCGACGATCGGTAGCCCGGCGCGATCCAGCGTGGCGCTGATCTCGCCCAGCGCGAGGTCCGCGTCGCTGACCACGATCCGCCAGCGGCGCGGCTCCAGCTCTTCGGGCGCCCCGATGACGATCCCGAGTGCCGCGACCGGTGCCAGCTCCGCCGGATCGACCTTGCGGGCGAACTCGACGTCGATCACCTCACCGTCGAACGCCGCTCGGCGGAGGTTGTCCGGGGTGTCCATCATGAGCAGTTCACCGTCGGACAGCAGACCGACTTCGTCGCAGTACGAGGCCTCGCCGACGTACTGCGTCGTCACGAAGATCGTGCGCCCACCGTCGTCACGGAGCTCGCGGAACCGCTCCCAGAACTTGGCCCGCAGGATCGGATCGATCCCCGCCGTCGGCTCGTCGAGAAACAGGATCGGCGGATCGTGGACGAAGCTGGCGGCGAGCGCCAACCGTCGCTGCATCCCGCCCGACACCTCACGCACCCGCTTGTCGCGGTGCCCCTCCAGCTCCACCCACTCCAGGAGCTGACGCAAGCGCCGGCGGCGACGAAAGCGCAGCCCATACATCGAGGCATGAAAGCTGAGGTTCTCCCACAACGACAGCTCCGGGAACAACGCCGGGATCTGCGGCAGATAGCCGATCCGCTGCCGCTCGCGATCGGTGAGCTGAGCGGCCGGCGTGCCGTTGATCGTCGCCCATCCCTCGGTCGGCTCGTACAACCCGGTCAGCAGCCGGACTGTGGTCGTCTTCCCGCAGCCGCTCGGTCCGATGAAGCCGACGATGCTCCCCGCGGCGATCTGAAGGTCAACGCTCCGGAGGACGGCAACGCCATCGAACGACTTTCCGAGACCCCCACAGGCGATCACCCCCGCGCCCGTGTGTCGCACTGTCTCTCCTCTTGCGTTCGTCCCGCGCTCGACACCCTGACCCGTTGGGTTCCGTACCCGCCCCGGCTCGGAAGGAAACGAACTGCTCCGCGACGGGATTCGTCGCCCCGCGTATACGACTGTGGCCGGCGGGGAACAACAGGAGTTCGAGGAAAGCATCACGAGGAGTGAAAGCAATGACCATGTGGGATTATCGGACCGAACTTGGATCCTTTGATCGGGATCTCGTCGGCTACGACGTCGAAGCGACCGATGGCGGCATCGGCAGGATCGACGAATCCACGGATGACGTCGGTGCGTCGTATCTCGTTGTCGACACCGGATTCTGGATCTTCGGGAAGAAGCGCATGATCCCAGCCGGTGTCGTCGAGCGGATCGACGATACCGAGCAGAAGGTCTTCGTCCGCCTGACGAAGGACGACATCAAGTCCGCTCCCGATTTCGAGGAGCAGCACCGCCTCGAGCGGGAGATGTACGACAAGTACTACGAGACGTACTGGTCCTGATCGATTTCCCCGATGGCGACAATGCCGTCGCCGCGGTGCGGGCGCCGGGCTCGTTAAGGGCCCGGCGCCGCAGCTGACGAATCAGATGTCGTAGTAGAGGTGGAACTCCCACGGGTGGGGGCGCAGGCGGACGGCGTCGATCTCGTTCGCCCGCTTGTACTCGATCCAGGTCTCGATCAGGTCGTCGGTGAACACGCCGCCGGCCTTCAGGAAGTCGCTGTCGGCCTCGAGCGCGGCGAGCGACTCGTCGAGCGAGCCGGGGACCTGGGGCACCTTCTTCAGCTCCTCCGGCGGCAGGTCGTAGAGGTCCTTGTCGACGGGATCGGGCGGCTCGGTCTTGTTGAGCACGCCGTCGAGCCCGGCCATCAGCATCGCCGGGAACGCCAGGTACGGGTTGCACGACGGGTCGGGGCAGCGGAACTCGAGCCGCTTCGCCTTCGGGCTCGTCGAGTAGAGCGGGATGCGCACGCACGCCGAGCGGTTGCGCTGGCTGTAGACGAGGTTGACCGGCGCCTCGTAGCCGGGCACCAGCCGCTTGTAGCTGTTGGTCGTCGGGGCGGCGAAGGCGAGGATCGCCGGCGCGTGCGACGAGCAGGCCGCCGATGTACCACCGGGCCATGTCGGACAGCCCGGCGTAGCCGACCTCGTCGAAGAACAGCGGCTCGTCCGCCTGCCACAGCGACTGGTGCACGTGCATCCCCGAGCCGTTGTCCTGGAAGATCGGCTTGGGCATGAACGTCGCCGACAGGCCGTGCTTCCTGGCGACGTTCTTGACGACGTACTTGTAGAGCATCAGCTTGTCGGCCATCGCCAGCAGGGTGTCGAACCGCATGTCGATCTCGGCCTGGCCGGCGGTGCCCACCTCGTGGTGCTGCACCTCGACCTCGATCCCGAGGCGCTCCATCGTGAGGATCATCTCCGAGCGCAGGTCCTGGAAGTGGTCCATCGGCGGGACCGGGAAGTAGCCCTCCTTGTACCGCGGCTTGTAGCCGAGGTTCGGACCCTCGTCGCGACCCGTGTTCCACGAGCCCTCGACCGAGTCGACCTGGTAGAAGGCCGAGCGCTCGTCCTGCATGAAGCGCACGTCGTTGAACACGTAGAACTCGGCCTCGGGCCCGAAGTAGGCGGTGTCGGCGATGCCGGTCGACCGCAGGTACTCCTCGGCCTTCTGGGCGATGTAGCGGGGGTCGCGGGAGTAGGACTCGCCGGTGACCGGGTCCCGGACGAAGCAGTTGAGGATGAGCGTCTTGTGCTGCAGGAACGGGTCGATCACCGCCGTGTTGGGGTCGGGCATCAGGATCATGTCCGACTCCTGGATCTCCTGGAAGCCGCGGATCGAGGAGCCGTCGAAGCCGTAGCCATCCTCGAACGCGCTCTCGGTGAGCTGGTGCGCGGGGACCGAGAAGTGCTGCATGAGACCGGGGAGGTCGCAGAAGCGGAGGTCGACGATCTCGACCCCTTCCTCCTCGACGATCCCGAGGACCTCGGCCGGGTTCCGTTCAGTCACGATTCCTCCATCTGTGCGCGGGCTAGGGGACGGCGCTCGATCACCACCGCCACGATGGCGGCCGGCCATGTCTCGCCTGTTGCCCGATTGTTAACGGCGGATGAACACGCCAGGCGGGCGAGCGGCGAAGCCGTCACGGAGTCGAGGCGCGAGACTGGTGGCCATGGAACGACAGCGCGACTACGTCCTGCGCTCGGTCGAGGAGCGCGGCGTGCGCCTCGTGCGGCTGTGGTTCACGGACGTCCTGGGCCAGCTGAAGAGCTTCGCCATCAGCCCCGTCGAGCTGGAGAACGCCCTCGAGGAGGGCATGACGTTCGACGGTTCGGCGATCGACGGCTTCTCCCGGGTGCAGGAGAGCGACGTCCTCGCCCGGCCCGACGCCAACAGCTTCGAGCTGCTCCCGTGGGCCGATCCCCACGCCCCCGAGGCCCGGATCTTCTGCGACATCTTCAACCTCGACGGTACTCCATTCGAGGGCGACCCCCGCCAGGTCCTGCGGCGCAACCTCGAGCGGGCCCGGGCGCGTGGCTTCACGTTCTACGTCGCCCCGGAGATGGAGTTCTTCTACTTCGTCCCCGGCGACGACGGCCGTCCCCAGCCGCTCGACACCGGCTCGTACTTCGACCTCACGACCGCCGACGTGGCCGGGTCGCTGCGCAAGCGCACGATCCAGACCCTCGAGGCGATGGGCATCCCGGTCGAGTACTCGTTCCACGAGGACTCGCCGAGCCAGCACGAGATCGACCTCCGCCACACCGACGCCCTCTCGATGGCCGACAGCGTGATGACGTTCCGGTTGGTGGTGCGGGAGGCGGCGACCGCGGAGGGGTTCTACGCCACGTTCATGCCCAAGCCGCTCGAGGGCGTGCAGGGCTCGGGGATGCACACCCACCTGAGCCTGTTCGAGGGCGACGAGAACGCGTTCCACGAACCCGGCGATCCCTACAAGCTGTCGAAGGTCGCCAAGGGCTTCATCGCCGGGCTGCTCCGTCACGCCCACGAGATCACGGCGATCACCAACCAGACGGTGAACTCCTACAAGCGGCTCGTCCCCGGCTTCGAGGCCCCGGCGTACGTGAGCTGGGCCCGCAACAACCGCTCGGCGCTGGTGCGGGTGCCGGTGGCCAAGAGCAAGGTCCAGTCGACCCGCATCGAGTACCGGGCGCCCGACCCGGCCTGCAACCCGTATCTGGCCTTCTCGGTGATGCTGGCCGCCGGCCTCAAGGGGATCGAGGAGGGCTACGAGCTGCCGCCCGAGGCGGCCACCAACATCTTCGAGCTCACCGACGAGGAGCGGGCCGCCGAACGCCTCGAACCGCTGCCCCAGTCGCTGGCCGACGCGCTCGCCGCGATGGAGCAGTCCGAGCTCGTCGCCGAGACGCTCGGCGAGCACATCTTCGAGTGGTTCCTCCGCAACAAGCGGCGGGAGTGGGACGGCTACAAGTCCCAGGTGACGCCGTTCGAGATCGACCGCTACCTCCGCACCCTGTAGCGCATTCTGTCGTTTGGGAACGGCCGGTTCGGGCCGATCGTGAACGACAGAACGCGTGTTAGCGTCCGCCGACGTGCTGAGCGACGCTGACGTCGCCGCGGCCGCAGCCGCGCTGTACCGCGCCGAACTCGACGACGAGCCGATCACGCCGATCTCGGAGACCTATCCGGATGCCGACGTGGCGGACGCGTACCGGATCTCGATGGCCGTGACCGAGCTCAAGGTCAAGGACGGGCGGGTCGTCAAGGGCCACAAGATCGGGCTCACGTCGAAGGCGATGCGCGAGCTGCTCGACGCCGGCGAGCCCGACTACGGGACGATGTTCGACGACTGGTTCGTGCTCGAGGGTGGCGTCGTGCCGCGCAGCCGGATGAACCGCCCGCTGGTCGAGGTCGAGCTGGCCTTCGTGCTGCGGGCGCCGCTCGTCGGGCCGGGCGTCAACGCCGTCGACGTGATCCGGGCCACGGACTTCGTGCTGCCGTGCATCGAGGTGGTCGACACCCGCCAGAAGGGTCGCGGGCCGAAGCCGCTCGTCGACAGCATCTCGGACGCCGCGGCGTGCGGGCGGGTGGTCCTCGGCGGCCGCCCCGCCCGACTCACCGACATCGACATCAGGCGGATCGGGGCGAGTCTGTCGATCAACGGCAGCGTCGAGCAGAGCGGGGTGGCCGCGGCGGTGATGGGCAACCCGATCAACGCCGTGGCGTGGCTGGCGAACAAGCTCCACGAGTTCGACGTCGAGCCCGAGGCCGGTCACGTGATCCTGTCCGGCTCGTTCATCAAGGCGATCCCGTTCGACGCCGGGCGACACCGTCGTGGCGCTGTTCGACCACCTCGGCGAAGTCGGCGTTCGTCGCCGAGTAGTGCCGGACGGGCGATGCGCCTCGGGGTGACCTTCAGCCACCCGGACCTCGGCGACGACCCCGGTTTCCTGAAGGAGTTCGCCCAGGCGGTCGAGGACGCCGGCTTCGATCACCTGCTCACCGCCGAGCACGTCATCGGCGGCCACCCCGACCGCGCCGGCGGGGAACAGGTCCACACCTACGACGTCCCGTACCACGAGCCGTTCGTGCTCCTCGGCTACCTCGGCGCGGTCACGACCCGGCTCGAGCTGGTGACCAGCATCCTCATCCTCCCGCAGCGGCAGACCGTGCTCGTCGCCAAGCAGGCCGCCGAGCTCGACCTGCTGACCGGCGGGCGCCTGCGGCTCGGCGTCGGTGTCGGGCGCAACTGGATGGAGTACGAGGCGCTCAACGAGGAGTTCTCCGACCGGGGCGAGCGGATCGAGGAGCAGATCGAGGTGCTCCGCCGGCTGTGGACCGAAGAGCTGGCGACGTTCGACGGCAGGTGGCACCACCTCGACCGGGTCGGGCTCAACCCGATGCCGGTGCAGCGCCCGATCCCGATCTGGATGGGTTCGTTCCGCGGCCGTGTGGTCGAGCGGGTGATCGAGCGGGTGGGCCGGCTGGCCGACGGCTGGTTCCCGCAGTTCCCGCCCGGAGACGAACTCGCCGCGGTGCTCGAGCGGATGCGCGGCTACGCCACCGCCGCCGGCCGCGATCCGGCGTCGATCGGGATCGAGGGCGGCATCGCGGTGCGCCGCGACGACGACCCGCAACGGTGGGTCGACCGGGCCACCGCGTTCCGCGCCCTCGGCGCGACCCACCTGCGCGTGATCACCGCCGGGGGCGGCTTCGAGACGCCGTCAGACCACCTCGCCGCCGCCTTGCGCTGGATCGACGCCGTCGCCCCGTTGCGCGGACGCCGGGCCCGCGTCGATCGCCGCCCGCGCTGAGGTGACGTCGGCGCGCAACGCCGCGATCGCGGGTGAGGCGTCGAGGCCCACCGTGATCATGCGGAACCCGGCGGCGTGGCGCTTGGCGGCGAGGGCCGCGTTGGCGTGGATGCCGGGGGTCACGCCGTGGCGCTGGCACGCGGCGACAACCGTCGCCAGCGCGCTCTCGAACGGGTCGCCTTCCTGGTCGACCGCAGGCGGCAGGCCGTAGGTCAGGGAGAGGTCGGCGGGTCCGATGTAGGCGGCGTCGATGCCAGGCACGGCGAGGATCTCGTCGACGGCCTCGACGGCCTGCCGGGTCTCGATCATCGGGATGCAGGCGACGACGTCGTTGGCGGTGGCGGCGTAGGCGCCGCCGTAGCGGACGCCCGCCCCGAGCGGGCCGAAGCTGCGCGTCCCGTCCGGTGCGTAGCGGCACGCATCGACCGCCCGCCGCGCCTCCTCGGGCGAGTTGACCATCGGGATGATCACGCCGAGCGCGCCGGCGTCGAGCACCCGGCCGATGATCCCCTGCTCGAGCCACGGCACACGCACGACCGGCACGGTCGGCGTGCCCGCCATCGCGTGGAGGGCGGTCGTGACGTGCGTGTAGTCGGACATCCCGTGCTGCATGTCGATGCACACGTAGTCGTAGCCGGACGAGGCCGCGACCTCGGCGAGGAGCGGATCGCGGAGCGAGATCCATGCGCCGAGGGCGGTGCCGCCGTCGCGCCAGCGTTGCTTGAGCGGGCTGGTGTCCATCAGTCGTCCACGAAGGCGAGGAAGTCGCAGGCGACGTCGGAACGGTCAGAGTCCGCCTGGGTGTGGCGCGCCGGCCGCGCGTCGGGATCGGGGAAGTGCTCGAGCCACGGGGCGTTGATCGCCGACCGCACCTTGATGTCAGGCACGTAGAAGTTCATCTTGACGACGTGCCGCCAGTCGGCACCGGCCGCCCGCAGCATCTCCCCGACGTGATGGAAGAGGTTGGCGATCTGAGCCTCGGCCTCCTCGGGCACGGTGTCGCGGCCGGGATCCCGGGCGGCGATCACGCTCGACGCCAGGAGCGGGCCCGACCCGGGACGCGCCGGGGATCGGGTTGGCGTGGTGGAACCCCTCGATCTCGATCGAACGTCGGGTCATCAACGAGTCCTCCTCTCATCAACGCGGCCGGCGAAGCGGCTGGAGCCGCCGCCGTGCCGAACCGGGACTGCACCTCTGAACGACGCGGCCAGAGTCCGGGCTGTCACAACGATCCTCCTCGGTCGGCGAGCCATGTCTCGAACTCGGGGCGCCGGTCGGGTGCGATCGGAAACACGCCGATCGTGCTCTCGCCCGCGGCGACGCGTCCGAGCGCCCACTCCTCTTCGAGCTCCTGCTGGTAGGCGTCGGCGGCGACCTCCTCGGCGAGCGCGGCGGGCACGACCATTGCGCCTTCGCCGTCGCCGACCACGATGTCGCCGGGCATCACGGTGACTCCGGCGCAGGCGATCGGGATCTGGTGGTCGAGCGGCATGTGGAGCCGGCCGTACGTCGAGGCGTGCGACGCCCGGTGGTACACGGGGATGCTCAGCGCCTTGATCGCCGGCGTGTCGCGCAGCGCCCCGTCGGTGACGACGCCGGCCGCGCCGAGCGCGATGGCGCGCGACACGTAGATGTCGCCGATCGTGCCGGCGTCCGGCTCGCCGCGGGCCTCGATCACGAGCACCTCGTCGGCGGCGAGACCTTCGACGGCCCGGCGTTGGGCGTTCTGACCACCGCCGAGCTGGGATTGGAGGTCCTCGCGCAGGGGCACGTAGCGGAGGGTGTGCGCGTAGCCGAGCATGCGCTGGCCCTCCTTGATCGGCCGCAGCCCGCTGAGGAACGTGCTGCGGATTCCCCGCCGCTGGAGCTGGGACGTCAGCGTCGGCGTCGACACCCGGTTCAGCTGTTCCCGCGCCCGGTCGCTCAGCACCACACCCATGACCGTGGTAGTCAAGCACACGGCACGGATCGGTAGCCCGGTCGCCGCATTAGGGTCGTCGCTTCGATGGGCAGCATTCTCGGCAACCGGGTGAAGCGCGTCGAGGATCCGCGGATGCTCACGGCGGGCGGCACCTACGTCGATGACATCCGGTTGCCGGAGGCGGCCTGGCTCACCTACGTCCGCTCGCCGTACGCGCACGCCCGAATCACCGGGATCGACTCGGCGGACGCCAAGGGCGTTGCCGGCGTGCTCGCCATCTTCACCGGCGAGGACCTGGGCGAGCTCGGCCTCGCCCCGCACACCAATCCCACCTTCCCCGAGGCGATGCGCCGGCCCTTCGTCGCGATCGGGACGGTCCGCTACGTCGGCCAGCCCGTCGTGGCGGTGATCGCCGAGGACCGGTCCCAGGCGGCCGACGCGGCCGAGCTCGTGCTCGTCGACTACGACCCGCTGCCCGTCGTCGTCGATCCCGAGGTCGCGCTGCGCGACGACGTGGTGCTCTTCCCCGACCACGGCACCAACGTGGTGATGCGCTTCGAGTCGCCGATGAAAGCCGACTTCAGCGCGTGCGACGTGGTGGTCGAGGAGCGGATCGTCAACCAACGGTTGACGGCGGCGCCGATCGAGACCCGATCCGGCGCGGCGTACTGGACCGACGACGGACGCCTCGTCCACTACTCGGCGTGTCAGGGCGCGCACCCGACGAAGGCCCTGCTGGCCGAGATCTACGGGCTCGACCCGTCCGCCGTGCGGGTGGTCGTGCCCGACGTCGGCGGCGGCTTCGGGGCGAAGTCGCGCACGTACCCCGAGGAGCTCGCCCTCGGCTTCTACGCCCGTGAGGTCGGCCGTCCGGTGCGCTGGACGGAGACCCGCACCGAGAACATCCTCGCCATGCCCAATGGGCGGGGGCAGGTGCAGCGGGCGAAGCTCGGCGGCACGCGGGACGGGCGGATCACCGCGTACCAGCTCGACGTCGTGCAGGACGCCGGCGCGTTCCCGCTCATCGGTGCCTTCCTGCCGGCCATGACCCAGCGGATGACCACGGGCGTCTACGACCTCGACAACGTCGGCTTCACCGGTGTCTCGCTGGTGACCAACACCGTGTCGACGACCGCGTACCGCGGCGCCGGGCGGCCCGAGGCGGCGGTGGCGATCGAGCGCATGGTCGACCGATTCGCCGCCGAGATCGAGATGGATCCGGCCGAGGTGCGGCGGCGCAACTACGTGCCCCGGTTCACCAAGCCGTACACCACCGGCATCGGGACCGTCTACGACGTCGGCGACTACGCCGAGTCGCTGGAGCGGGCATTGAAGGCGGCCGGCTACGACGAGCTGCGCGCCGAACAGGCGCGCCGTCGAGCCGAGGGCGATCCGGTGGCCCTCGGCATCGGGCTCGCCACGTACGTCGAGGTCACCGCCGGCGTGCAGAACCCGGAGTTCGCCTCGGTCGAGGTCCGCGACGACGGGCGGCTGCGCGTGGTCAGCGGAGCCACACCCTTCGGGCAGGGTCACGACACGACCTGGGCGATGATCGTCGCCGATCGCACCGGCGTGCCGATCGATCGGATCGAGGTCGTCCACGGCGACACCGACCTCGTCCCGTCGGGCGGCCTCACGGTCGGCTCGCGGTCCGTCCAGCTCGCCGGCGCGGCGGTTGCCGCCGCGACCGCCGAGCTCGTCGCGGCGGCCCGCGAGCGGGCGGCCGGCCGGTTCGAGGCGCACGTGGCGGACGTCGTGCTCGACACCGACAGCGGCCGCTTCCACGTCGCCGGCACGCCGGCGCGCAGCGTCGGGTGGGCCGACCTCGCGGACTCGGCGCACAGCCCGGACGGGGACCCATTGGTCGCGGAGCACGCCTTCGAGCCGCAGATGCCGACCTTCCCGTTCGGCACCCACGTCGCGGTAGTCGAGGTCGACACCGAGACCGGCCACGTGCGACTGTCCCGCCACGTCGCGGTCGACGATGCGGGCACGTTGATCAACCCGTTGCTGGCCGAGGGCCAGATCCACGGCGGGATCGCCCAGGGCGTCGCCCAGGCACTGCTCGAGGCGGTCCACTACGACGACGACGGCCAGCCGAAGACGACCAACTTCGCCGACTACCCGGTGATCTCGGCGGCCGAGCTGCCCTCGTTCGAGCTCGTGCCGATGGAGACGCCGACGTTCGTCAACGAACTGGGCGCCAAGGGGGTCGGCGAGTCGGGGACGATCGGCGCGATCCCGGCCGTGTACAACGCGGTCATCGACGCCCTCGCCCATCTCGGGGTACGGCACCTCGAGACCCCGCTGACGCCGGACCGGATCTGGCGCGCCGTCCAGGACGAGTCTCCGGGTCCCTGATATCCAGTCGGCCCTGGCCTGGGTACGCTGTCATCGAAGATCGTGAGCGCAGAAGGGGCAAGTCATGACGACGCCGTCGCCCACCCGGGCATCGACCGGGGCCAGAGTCGAGCACCTGGTCCTCAACGTCCGCGACATCGAAGCGTCGCACCGCTTCTACACCGAGGTGATGGGCTTCGAGCAGTGTGGCGACCTCACCCACACGATGACGATGCGCTTCTATCGAGGCGACCCATCGCGCCACCACGACCTGGCCCTCGTACAGGTCACCGATCCTGAGCAGGCCGGTCCGCCCGAACGCTGGTCGATGGAACCGCAGCGGGTCGGTGTGAACCACATCGCGATCGGCTATGCCGACCGGGAGTCGTGGCTCAACCAGCTCCGCCACATGAAGGCCAAGGGGGTCGAGTTCATCGTCCGCGGCAACCACGGGATGAGCCACTCCGCGTACATCGCCGATCCCGACGGGTACGGCCTCGAGGTGCTCTACAACCTCCCCGAGGAGGTGTGGGGCGGCGACGTCGATGCCGCCCTCAACTACTTCGAGGCGCTGGACACCGACGACCTCGACGACCGCACCGACTACCAGCGGTTCGGCGAGGGCGCGCCCGAGCCGATGCCGGTCGAGGGTCGGATCGCCACCCGCCTGTCCGGCTCCCGCTGACGCCGGGCGTGGGCACCTCGCCCGGCGAGCTTCTCGCGGTCGCGGCCGCCGCCGCTCGGGCCGCCGGTGTCGTCCTGGTCGAGGGTCTCGGCGAGCCGCTGCAGGTGGAGCGGAAGAACGATCGCACCTCGCTCGTGACGTCGGTGGACGTCGCCGCCCAGGCCGAGATCTTTCGGGTCATCGCGGGCCACTACCCGGAACACGCGATCGTCGGCGAGGAGGGAACGAGCGGCCCGGCGGACGCGGACCACGTCTGGCTCGTCGATCCGCTCGACGGGACCTCCAACTACACCCACGGCGTGCCGCTCGCGTGCACGTCGGTCGCGGTCAGCGACGCGGAAGGTATCGCCGCCGGCGCGATCTTCGAGCCGTTCCGCGAGGAGCTGTTCACCGCCGCACGGGGCGGTGGGGCTTGGCTCGGCGGCGAGCGCCTGGACGTGTCGGCCACCGCGGAGCTCGGTCACGCCCTGGTCTGCACGGGCGTCCAGTCCGACGACGAGTCGGCGGCCGCTGCGTTCGGGCGGCGGATCCTGGAGTTGAGCCGCCACTGCCGGGCGGTGCGGTGCCTCGGATCTCCCGCGCTGTGCCTCGCCTACGTCGCCGCCGGTCGCATCGATGCCTTCCTCGAGGCCGACTCCACGTACGCGTGGGACCTCGGCGCGGGAGCGCTCATGATCGCCGAGGCCGGGGGGCGGATCGAGGATCTCGGAGGGGGGCCGATCAACCTCGGCCGCGGGATCGCCGACGTGCTCGCGACCAACGGGCGCATCCACGACGCTCTCGCCGCGCTCGTACGCCCGGTCGGGACCACGGGATGACGGTCGCCGGGAAGCGCATCGTCGTCACGGGCGGGGGACGGGGGATCGGCGCCGAGCTGGCGGCCGAGTTGGGCCGCCGCGGGGCGGACGTGGTGACCGCCGACGTTCGTCGAGGCGCGGCCGACGTCACGTGCGACGTGAGCGACGCCGAGCAGGTCGACGCGCTGTTCGTCACCGCCGGCGTTGTCGACGGGCTCGTCAACTGTGCCGCGTTGCTGGTCGACCGCCGCGCCTACGACGACATCGCGCTCGACGAGTGGGACCGGATGTTCGCCGTCAACGTGCGCGGCTCGTTCCTGTGCGCGCGGGCGGCGGCCCGGGCGATGGGGGAGCGAGGCGGCAGCATCGTCAACGTCGCGTCCGAGACCGCGCTCACCGGTTCCCACGGCTTCGTCCACTACGTGGCGTCGAAGGGGGCCGTGATCTCGATGACCCGCGCCCTCGCCAACGAGCTCGGCCGTCGCGGCATCCGGGTGAACTGCGTCGCCCCGGGCTACACGCCGACGCCCGGGTCGGAGGTGCTCGGTCCCTACGACCCGACTCGCACGCCGCTGGGGCGGGTCATGCGGCCCGACGACCTCCTCGGCACGTTCTGCTACCTGCTGTCGGACGACTCGGCGTTCGTGTCCGGCCAGCTGCTCGTCGTCAACGGCGGCCGCGTGCCGCACTGACCATGGGCGACGTGCTCGGGGACCACGACGCGACCGCGCTCGCCGACCTGGTGCGGCGCGACGAGGTGAAGGCCGTCGAGCTCGTCGACGCCGCGATCGCCCGGATCGAAGCGCTCGATGGGCAGCTCAACAGCGTGATCCATCGCCAGTTCGAGCGGGCCCGCCGTGATGCGGGTGGCGACCTGCCCGCCGGTCCCTTCACCGGTGTCCCGTTCCTGTTCAAGGACCTCGGCTGTGAGGAGGTGGGCGAGCCGCACCACCAGGGAATGTGCGCCCTGCGTGACGCCGATTGGCGGGCGACCGGCGACAGCGCAGCTCGCCGGGCGCGTTTCGTAGCGCCGGCCTGATCCCGCTCGGGCGCACCAACGTGCCCGAGCTCGCGCTGATGGGGACGACCGAGCCCGACGCCTACGGCCCGACCCACAATCCCTGGGATCTCGGCCACTCACCCGGGGGATCGTCCGGCGGGTCGGGGGCGGCCGTCGCGGCCGGGCTGGTACCCGCCGCCCACGCCACTGACATCGCCGGCTCGATCCGCATCCCGGCTGCGCAGTGCGGACTCGTCGGCCTGAAGCCGACACGAGGGCGGGTCGTCAGTGGGCGAGTGGGCGACTACGCGGTCGGCATGAACACCGAGGGAGTGTTGACCCGGAGCGTCCGTGACTCGGCGGCGCTGCTCGACGTGATCACCGCGTCGGGGGTCGGCGGCCCGTGGCCGGCGCCGCCGCTGCCGGGCTCGCTCGCCGCCGAGGTCGGCGCCGATCCGGGCCGGCTGCGGGTCGGGCTGTGCGTACGGGCCTTTAGCGGCGCGGACGTCGACGAGGGGTGTGCGGCGGCCGCGATCGACGCGGCGCGCCTGGTCGAGCAGCTCGGGCACGACGTGGAGGAGGACGCGCCGGCAGCGCTGTTCGAGCCCGACCTGCTCGCCGGCTCCCGCACCCTGCTCGCCACGCACGCCGCCGCCGAGGTGCAGTTCTGGTCCGCCCGGCTCGGCCGGCCGCTCGGCGAGGAGGACGTCGAGCCGCTCACCTGGCGGATGGTCGAGCAGGGCCGTGCCGTCACTGGCGCCGAGGTGCTCGCCGTCCTCGACCGCCAGCACGAGCTCGGCCGCGACCGCGATCACGTGGTGGCGAGGACCCGGCCGCGACGGTTTCGACGTCCTGATCACGCCGGCCACCGCCGAGCCCGGCCCACCGCTCGGTGCGTACAAGCAGGGGTACACGCCGGGCCGGGCCGGCGCCTTCGCCCGCGCCTTCAACGCCACTGGCCAGCCGGCGCTGTCTCTCCCGCTCGGCTGGCCCGCCGACGGTCTGCCGCGAGGGGTGCAGTTCGTCGCCAACTACGGCCGCGAGGACCTCCTCGTCCGGCTCGGGTCGCAGTTGGAGCACGCGGCTCCCTGGGCCGATCGTCGCCCACCGCTCCACCCGAGGGTTTGCGGCCCGGATGCTGGTCATGAAACCCTCGGGTGACCGGAAAACCTCGAATGCGTTGCAGTCGGTCGGCATCGCCCTCGACATCCTCGACGCGTTGGCGGAGGAGCAGGAGCTCGGCGTGAGCGAGCTGGCGCGTCGCGTCGGCATCGCCAAGAGCACCGCCCACCGCACGTGTGCCGTGCTCGCCGCCCGCGGGCTGCTCGACCGCACCGACGATCGTGGATATCGCCTCGGGCTGCGCCTGGTCGAGTACGGCGGGATGGCGACCGAGCGCACCGCGGTCCGCGACCGGGGCCTTCCGCTGCTGGTCGAGCTGCGCAACACCCTCGGCGAGACGGTCCAGATCGGCGTGCCGGCGGGCGCCGACGTCGTCTACGTGGAGCGCGTCGAGGGACGCCGAGCCCTGCGCTACTCGACCAACGCCCGGCGGTCCCCGATCCACCGTTCGAGCGCCGGCAAGGTCCTCGCCGCGTTCAACCCGGCGATGGTCGACGCCCGGCTGCGCGCCGGACTTCCGCCGAGCACCGGGTACACCATCGTGCGTCCCCGAGCTGCTCGTCGAGGAGCTCGAACGGGTGCGCCGGCGGGGTTACGCCCGCAGCGTCGACGAGACCGAGATCGGCATGTCATCGCTCGCCGTCCCGGTCCACGTCCCGCTCGACGGCCCGGTGGTCGCCGCGATCTCGATGATCGGCCCGACGGCGCGGCGTGATCGGCGACCATGAGCCCCACAACACGAGCGTGCTTCTCGCCGGTGCCCGCAAGCTCGGCGAGTCGATCGGGAAAGGTGAGTACTCGCTCCGCCGCCGCCGACCGTAGGTTGCGGGAGATGAAGTACCTGATCATGATCTACGGCAACCGGGAGCTGTGGGAGTCGTTCTCCGCCGAGGAGCGGGCGGAACTCATCGCCGCCCACGACGCCTTCAATGAGGAGTTCCGCAAGACCGGTGAGCTGCTCGGCGCCTACGGCCTCGGTGATGTGGAGCAGGCGCGGACGGTCCGCGTCCGCGACGAGATGCCGGTCATCAGCGATGGTCCGTACCTCGAGACCAAGGAATACATGGGCAGCTTCTGCCTGCTCGACGTCGAGAGCGACGAGCGAGCGCTCGAGATCACCGCCCGCGTACCGGCCGCGAACTTCATCGCCGTCGAACTCTGGCCGGTCCTCCACGAGGCCGGCGCCGAGATGTGACCACGATCGGCGCCACCGAGGGCCTCCTGCGCGAGCTCGCGCCGCAGGTGCTCGGCGCGCTGCTCCACCGGTACGGTCGCTTCGACGCCTGTGAGGACGCCGTGCAGGAGGCGCTCCTGGCCGCGGCCACCCAGTGGCCCGCCGAAGGAGTCCCGGACAACCCCAAGGGCTGGCTGATCGCGGTCGCCAACCGCCGGCTCATCGACCACATCCGGAGCGAGTCCGCCCGTCGACGCCGTGAGGACGCGACGGCCGCCGCGATTCCGATCGAGGATCAGCAGGCTCCTGCCGCGGATGCCGAACCCGACGTCGAGCGTGACGACACGCTGACCCTGCTCTTGCTCTGCTGCCATCCCGAGCTCTCGGCGCCGTCACAGGTCGCCCTGACGCTGCGGGCCGTTGGCGGACTGACCACCGCCGAAGTCGCCCGCGCCTTCCTCGTCCCCGAGGCGACGATGGCGCAGCGGATCAGCCGGGCGAAACAGCGCATCCGCGACAGCGGCAGCCGGTTCGCACTGCCGCCGGCTTCCGAGCGCGCCGAGCGGCTGCGCGTCGTGCTGCACGTCCTCTACCTCATCTTCAACGAGGGGTACACCGCCAGCGCCGGGCAGCGGCTCCATCGGGTCGAGCTCACGCGGGAGGCCATCCGTCTCACCCGGACGCTGCACGGGCTGCTGCCGGACGACGGCGAAGTCGCCGGCCTGCTCGCTCTGATGCTGCTCACTGAGGCGCGACGGCCCGCTCGGACCGGGTCCGACGGCTCGCTGGTGCCCCTCGCCGAGCAGGACCGGGCGCGGTGGGACCAGGGCCTCATCGCCGAGGGCGTGGCCCTCGTGAGCGACGCGCTGTCGCGTACCCGGCTCGGTTCCTACCAACTGCAGGCGGCGATCGCCGCGATCCACGACGAGGCGCCGTCCGTCGACGAGACGGACTGGGCGCAGGTACTCGCCCTGTACGAACTTCTCGAGCGGACGTCGCCGAGCCCGATGGTCACGCTCAGCCGCGCCGTCGCGCTGGCGATGGTCCGAGGACCGGCCGCCGGGCTCGACCTGCTGGAAATGCTCGAGACCGACGACCGGATGGCGCGCCACCACCGGTTGCACGCCGTCCGCGGCCACCTCCTCGAGCGCGCGGGTGAGACGGTGGCCGCCCGCGACAGCTACCGCACCGCGGCGCGCCTCGCGACGAACGTGCCGGAGCGCCGGTACCTAGACGCCAGGGCAGCGAGCGTCACTCAGTAGGTGGCGTCGTCGGCTGGTACGTCAGCATCACGTTGCCCGAGCCGAAGACCATGGTCTGTCCGAGCTTCACATGCACGCGGTCGCGCAGCCCGGTGAACAACGACTTGCCGGCCCCGAGCAGGATCGGCATCACCATCACCCGCAGCTCGTCGACGAGACCGTTCTCGAGCAGGCTGACGGTGAGCCCCGGGCTGCCGAAGAGCGCGAGCGCCCCTCCCGATCCTTCCTTGAGCTTCGGGACCGCCGTGGCGATGTCCTCGCTCATCAACGTCGAGTTCTGCCAGGTCGCCTCGGTCAGGGACTTGGAGAAGACCACCTTGGGGATGTTGTTCATCCGCTCGGCGATGTCGGGGTCGAACTCGAGCGCCGCGGGAGTCGGCCAGTACGAGGCCATCCCTTCGTACGTCACCCTCCCGAACAGCAGGGTGTCGATGTCGTTGAGCTGGCTGATGCTGAACTCGTTGAACTCGGCGTCGACGTTGGGCCAGTCGAACTCACCGTTCGGGCCCTCGTAGTAGCCGTCGAGTGTCACGACCATGAATGAGAGGAGCTTCCTCATCGCAGTGTCCTCCTGATGTCCCAGGCGAATGGCGCTCTGCCTTCGCACCCATCGGTCGGAGCCGGCGGGCGGTTCTCGACATCACCGGGAGATGCTCAGCTGGCGAGCGGCGCCCGCCGGCCCTCGTTCCGCGAGAGGCTGGCGGTGGCTGCCTGCACCATCGGGATCAGCCGGTCGACGAGCTCGGGCGTCATCCGGGTCACCGGCCCGGCCACCGACATGGCCGCCACGCACCGCCCGGTTGCGTCGAAGACCGGCGCCGCCACGGACGCGACGCCTGGCGCGGACTCCTCGATGCTGACCGCGTAGCCATCGGCGCGCACGTCGGCGAGCGTGCGTTCCAGCAGCCGGCGCGTCGTGATCGTCCGCGGGCCCAGCCGGGGGAGGCCGGCCGCGACCACGCGGTCGACATCGGCCGGCGCGCCGAACGCAAGGAGGCACTTGCCCGACGACGTGGCGTGGGCGGCCCGCCGGCGGCCCACCCGCGTCAGCAGGCGGATCATGTGCGGGCTCTCGAGCCGGTCGACGTACACGACGTCGGTGCCCGCCAGCACGGCCAGGTGAGCCGTCTCGCCGCTCTCGCTGCGCAACCGCTCGAGGGCCGGATGGGCGAACTCGCGAAGCTCGGTGCTTGCCGCCACTTGCAGGCCGATCTCGTAGAGCCGGATGCTCAGGCGGTAGCGGTCGTCGCTCGTCCGCTCGACGAAGCCGTCGGCGGCGAGCGTGGTCAAGATGCGGTGCACGGTGCTCTTGCCGATCCCCAGGCGCCGGGACAGCTCGGAAACGCCCAGCACGGGCTCCCCGTAGCTGAACGCCGAGATCACCGCCATCGCCTTGTGCACGGTCGTGTAGGTCACCAGGACGCACCGTCGATGGCGTCCCAGCACCGCCGGGCGAGCTCGGCCCCGGCGAGGTAGGCGGCCCTGGCCGAGCGCCGTTTCTCGTCGGTGTCGAGGTAGGTCTCGGCGAACTCACCGACATGGCCGCCGTGTTCCTCGTCGACGTAGATGTGGATCGTGTGGAAGCGGTAGTCGTCGGGCTGGAGCACGCCGCCGTAGTGCTGCTTGAAGCCCTCGACGACCCGCGTGTAGGCAGCCGGGATCTGGTTCTCGATGGCCAGCACCCCACCGAACGTGACCTCGTACCACGGCCGCTGGTGGGCCAGGTTGTAGAGGAAGCTCTCCGAGGCCACGGCGTCGACGTTCGGCGTTGCCCCGAGGATCACCTCGTCCGGCGCGCCGAGGGCCCGGGTGAACTGGAACAGCCAGTGGAGGTGGCTGTGGCCCGACTTCGACGCCGTCCCGAGCACCTCCTCGGCGAGGTTGTCGATCACCGCGTCGGTCATCTCGTACGGCATGCGCGTCACCCACGCCGACAGGACCCGGCGCGTGTGGTAGGTGATCCCCCAGTAGTGCTGGCGGGCCCAGCCGACGAGGTCCTGCGGGGTCGCCTCGCCGGCGACCACCTTCTCGACCCACACCGCCCGGTCGAGCCCGCGCCCTGACGCGGCGAGCTCCTCGCGGAGCTCCTCGACGAACGCTTCACCGTCGAACCCCATTCGTCCACCTCCTCGTTTCGTGGAACAAGCGTTGCACAGTCTGGAACGCCAGCCTTCACTTCGCGGCGCGGACGGAGGACGATGGCGAGCATGGCGATCTACCGGCTCGGCCACGTCGAGGTCAAGGTTCCCGACCTCGAGCTGTGCGCCGCCTACTACACCGAAGTCCTCGGCCTGCGCGAGGTCGAGCGCGACGGGCCGCACGTCTACCTGAAAGGGTGGGACGAGCACGACCACCACTCGGTGATCCTCACCGAGTCGGCGCGGTACGGCATCGAGCACCTCGCATTCAAGACCGAGTCCGTCGACGACCTCGAGGGTTACGAGGACGTGCTCGAGCGCAACGGCTGCCACGTCGAGCGGGTCGCCCCCGATCACGAGCGCGCCCTCGGCGACGCGATCAGGTTCGACACGCCGAGCGGACATGTGATGGAGATCTACGCCACCATGGAAAAGGTCGGCAATGGGCTGCCGATGTACAACCCGCCGCCGATGCCCGCTGACCTCGTCGGCATCGCCCCGCCCCGCCTCGACCACTGCCTGCTGACCACTGAGAACGTCCCCGACATCGCCCGCTTCATGCAGGACGTGCTGAAGTTCCGGCTCACCGAGCAGCTCGTCAGCAACGAAGGGCATCAGCTGATCACCTTCTTCGAGCGCTCGCACCAACCGCACGACATCGCCTTCACCCGCGGCGCCAACGGCGGCCTGCACCACTTCGCCTTCTGGCTCGACAGCTGGTCGGAGGTCGGCCGGGCTGCCGACATCCTGCGGCTCAACGGCATCGACATCGATGTCGGCCCGACTCGCCACGGCATCACGCGCGGCCACACGATCTACTTCTTCGACCCGGTGGGGAACCGCAACGAGGTCTTCTCCGGCGGCTACCGGACGGACTGCGACTGGCAGACGATCACGTGGACGGAGGATCAGTTCGGCAAGGCGCTCTTCTACTACGAGAACCGCGTCGTCGACTCCTTCGTGTCGATCCACACGTGAGGCCGGCGCCGTGACGCGGGTCTCCACTTCCAGGGACGATGCGCCGGAATACCTGTCGCGCTACGAGCGCCGGAAGGCCGAGCCGCGTGTCGCGCGCGCCGCGCCGGAGGACGAGCTGCCGTTCGTCACCCGGGCGCGGGAACGGGCCACCCGCCGCGCCCTCGCTGAGCTCGACGAGCCGTCGGCACCCCCGGGTCGCACCGCTGCCTTCGCCCGCGAGACCGTGGCGCCACGCGACCTGCAGTGGCCGGAGTCGTTGCGGCGAAGGCTCACGACCTCGACGGAGGTGCGCCTCATCCGCCACGGCCAGACCCAGGGTTACATCGCCGACAGCGCGCTGACCGCGCTCGGGCGCTGGCAGGCCCACCGCAAGGGCCAGGACCTGGCCAAGGGGATGGTCGACGGGAGCGCGGCGCGTGTCGTGTTCGCGCCCGCGGCGCGGGCCAAGGAAACGGCCGACGCGCTCGTTGAGGGTCTCCGCCAGGGCGTCGCGCGGTACGGGATCCGTGACGTCGAGGTGGACGAACCGGTCGCCGTCGACGCGTTCCGCAACTTCCAGGCGTGGTTCGACGGCCGGGAGGTCGAGATCACCGCAGCATTCCAGCGCTTTGCCACGATGCTCGAGGGCTACGAGCGCCATGGCGGGGGAGACCGGCCGGCCTGGATGGTCGAGATGGATCGGGTCTTCCGCATCCAGTTCGCCGGCGGCGATCCGATCACCCACTGGCTCACCCAGCCGACCCACTACCTCGAGCCTCCGGCGGCGGCCGTGCGTCGCTACTGGCACGGCGTCGTCGACGAGATCAAGCGGGCGCCGGCCGGGACCCGGCTGTTCGTCTGCGCTCACTCCGGTCCGATCCGCGCCGTCGCCGCGTCGGCGGTCGGTCACGATCCGGGCGAGCCGCACCACGTGGAGGACGTTCGCATCCGCGTGTACGACGACCTCGAGCGGGCCACGCTCACCTACCGCGGGCGGGCGGTCGAGATCGACATCCCGACGGCGGTCACTCCCTCCTGGTGCTGCTGAGCGCTCGATGGCGACCGAGCTTCCGCCGTTGCCGACCACGGTTGTCGGCAGCTACGCCCATCCCTCCTGGCTCCACGCGGCGCGGGAGCTGATGGACTCCGACCGCTTCGGACCGACGGACATCGCCGAGACCCTCGACGACGCCGTCGACCGGGCGCTCGCCGACCAGGAGGAGGCCGGGCTCGACATCGTGAGCGACGGCGAGATGCGCCGGGCCAGCTTCGTGTGGGCGTTCGCCTCGCGCATGACCGGGCTGCGCGACGCCGGCCCACTGCGGAAGATGGGTCCGATCTCGCTCGACATGCGCTCGGTGCAGGAGACCACGGGACCGGTCGGCGTGCCCGACGGGATGGGAGCGGTGGAGGAGTTCGAGTACGCCCGGAGCCACACCGAGCGGCCGGTCAAGGTGCCGTTACCGGGCCCGTTCGCGCTGACGACGTTCATCCGCCCGGTCGAGCACTACCGCGACCGCACCCATCTGGCCGAGGCCTTCGTGCCGGCGTTGAACGACGAGATCCGCCGCCTCGCCGCCGCGGGGTGCCGGTGGATCCAGCTCGACGAGCCGGCGACTCCCGGGTACGCGGCGAACGATCCGCACTCCCCGGCGGACATCGCCCGACTGTTCAACGCGTGCGTGGAGGGCGTGACCGACGTCCACCTGTCGCTGCACGTCTGTTTCGGGACGTTCCGCAAGATCCCGTACGCCAAGAAGACGTACGCGCCCTACTTCCCCGGGCTGTTGGAGGCGCGCGCCGACCAGTTCGTGTTCGAGTACGCGACGCGGCGAGATGGCGGAGATCGAGCAGTGGCCGTCGTGGGCGCCCGAACGCGAGCTCGGCGCCGGCGTCATCGACGTGCGCACCCACTACTGCGAGACGCCCGACGACGTCGCCGAGCGGGTGCGCCGCTGCCTCGATCACGTCCCGGCCGACAAGCTGTACGTGACGACCGACTGCGGCCTGCGCTACGTCCACCGTCCGCTGGCCCGGGAGAAGCTCCGCAACCTCGTCGCCGGCGTCCGCCAGGTGCGCGAGGAGCTCTGACGTAGCATCACCCGCCAGTACCGGTGCGCTTGCGGGACACGGGGGGTTGAGAAGTGGCCGAGATCGTTCCTGTCGACGAGTTCCTCGACTGGTATCCAGGCTGGACGCCGGAGCTGATCGGGTCGCCGTGGCTGGCCGAGCACCCAGGCCCGTTCACCAAGGCCGACGAGGAGCGGTTCTGGTTCATCGACTTCCACTGGCCGCGCGGATTCTCGCCGATGGGCTTCCTCTACGTCACCGACTGCGCGGCGTGGGGCACGCAGACGGCGGCGCACTGGCTGCCGTTGCCTCCCGGCAAGGGCCTGGCCACCCGCCTCGGCGGGCCGTTCCCGTACGAGGGCGAGATCGCCACCACCTCCGAGTGGGAGCTCGGCCACCGCGCCGCCCGCATCGAGCGCAACCTGCCGCGGTTCCTCCAGAACTTCGACGCGATCTGGGAGGAGCGCAAGTGGGAGCTCGAGCTCGGGCTCGGGCACTTCGAGAGCTACGAGTTTGCCGGCAAGTCGCTCGCCGACATCGGCCAGTACCTCGTCGACGCCCGGACGTTCCACAAGCGGGCGTGGGAGATCCACTTCGAGCTGATGTACCCACTGCTCGGCATCTACCTCCAGCTCTACGGGCTGTGCGCGAACAGCGGCATCGACCCGAGCAACGTCTCGAAGTTCTTCCAGGGGCGCGACTCCAAGATCATGGAGACCGACCGGGCGATGTGGACGCTCGTCGCCGAAGCCAAGCGACTGGACGTCGCCGATCGCTTCGACGCCGAACCCGCAGAGATCCGCGACCGGCTGGCGAAGGCCGGTGGCAATGCGTCGGTGTGGCTGACCAAGTTCGACGACTTCCTGCAGGTCTACGGCTGGCGCACCGAAGGCATCGCGGACACCAACATCCCGTCGTGGATCGAGAACCCGGAGTCTCCGCTGGGGCAGATCCGGAACTTCCTGGCGATGGACGAGCCCCACGACTTCGAGCACGCAGCCGAGGCGGCGCGGGCCGAGCGCGACGAGGCGATCGAGGCGGCGCGGTCGCAGCTGTCGGGCGAGATGGTCACCGCGTTCGACGAGCTGCTCGCCGTGAACCAGGTGGCCAACTTCGCCTGGTGGAACGAGGACCACAACTACTACATCGACCTGCGGGCGTCGATCCCGCTGCGCCGCGCCGCCCTCGCCCTCGGCTCGGCGTGCGACGCCGACACCTACGACGACGGGCTGTTCCTCTTCTACCCCGAGGCGCTCGACGTCGCCTTCGGGCGGAAGGGGTGGAAGGACCTCCAGTCCCTCGCCACGGCGCGCCACGAGTACTACGACCACTACAACGAGATCCGCGAGACCCTCCCCAAGGTGGTCGGCACGCTGCCCGACAAGATCGAGGATCCGGTGCTGATCGAGATCTTCGGCATGCGCCACCACTACTTCGAGGCGCTCAAGTCCGATCCCGACGCCACCGAGCTCCGTGGCTTCCCGGCGTCGACCGGCACGGTCACGGGCCGGGCGCGGGTGATGCTGTCGGCGACCGAGCTCACCGCGCTGGAGGAGGGGGAGATCCTCGTCTGCGAGGCGACGTCGCCCAACTGGACCCCTGCCTTCGCGCTGATCGCCGGGTGCGTCTGCGACGGCGGCGGGTCGCTCACCCACGCCGCCATCGTCAGCCGGGAGTACGGCATCCCGTGCGTGGTCGGCTGCTCCGTCGCCACGTCGCGGATCCGTACCGGAGACCTCGTCGAGGTCGACGGCGCCAAGGGCACGGTGACGATCGTCGAGCGCGCCGCCGGATGACGAGCGCAAGAATGCGCTGATGGCAGCCAACGATCCCCAGACCGGCTACGCCCCCGTCAACGGGCTCGACATGTACTACGAGATCCACGGCGACGGAGCACCGCTGGTCCTGCTGCACGGCGCGTACATGACGGTCGACTTGATGGCACCACTCGTGCCGGGCCTCGCCGGCTTTCGCCAGGTGATCGCCGTGGAACAGCAGGGTCACGGCCACACCGCCGACATCGATCGCCCGATCACGTACGAGCAGATGGCTGACGACACGGCCGCGCTGCTCGGTCATCTCGACGTGGGCCCCGCCGACGTCGTCGGCTACAGCATGGGCGGCGGCGTCGCCCTGCAGCTGGCGATCCGTCACCCGGGCGTGGTGCGCAGGGTGGTGGTGGCGTCGGCGTCGTACACGAGTGACGGCATGCACGCGGCGGCGTTGGAGATGTTCCCGTCGATCACCCCTGAGCTGTTCGCCGGGTCGCCGCTCGAGGAGGCCTACCTGCGCACGGCTCCGAACCCCGGTGACTTCCCGAAGCTCGTCGAGAAGCTCAAGTTGCTCGACACGACGGAGTTCGCCTGGCCGGCCGACGACATCCGCGCCATCGACGCGCCCACGCTGATCGTCCTGGGCGACTCTGACGTCGTCCGGCTCGAGCACGCCGTCGAGCTGTTCGGACTGCTCGGCGGTGGGGTGATGGGTGATCTCGTAGGGCTGCCGAAGGCCCAGCTCGCCGTGCTTCCCGGCACCACCCACTTCGTGCCGCCGGGCTCCGGGCTGCTCGATCGGGCCGACTGGCTGCTGGCGATGATCCTGCCGTTCCTCGACGCACCAGAGGTCGCCGACGCCAGCGACGCGCCCTGACACCTCCCGTTCCGCGGGCTTGTCGTCACCCGAGTGGGCCGCGCGGCGCTACCAGGGATGGATGGAGCCGTCGCGGTGGAGGAATGAGCCCGACTGGCCGGGCGTGAGCCCGTCGATCAGGGTCACGATCTCGGCCGCCGCCGGTCCCGGGTCCTCGAGCTCGCCGCGGGGCGTGCGCGATGGCGGTGCGGAGCAGACCGGGGTGGAGGGCGACGGCGACGATGCCGTCGTCGCGCAGCCGTCCGGCGAGCTTGACCGTGATCATGTTCAGCGCCGCCTTCGACGTCGACGTAGCCGACGTCGCGCCCGACCGTGGCGGCGACCTCCATCGAGCCCACGGTCGACGACATGTTGACGATCCTCGGCCGGGACGACTTCCGCAGCGGATCGAGCAGGGCCCGGGTCAGCAGCATCGGCCCGATGGCGTTGATCCTGATCTCGTCGAGGACGTGCTCGGCGCTCAGCTGCAGCACGTCCCGCTCGTCGTCGGGCACGCCGAGGGCCCGTCCGTCGACACCGGCGTTGTTGATCAGCACGTCGAGCGGGAGCATCGCCGAGCGGCGGCGGCGAACTGCTTGATCGAGTCCTCCGACCCGACGTCGAGGGTCGAGCACGTGGTCGGTCAGCTCGCCCAGTTCGCCGGCGGCGGCCGGGCGGCGACAGCCGGCCCACACCTCGTCGCCGCGCGCCGCGTAGTGCCGGGCGAGCTCCAGACCGAGGCCGCGGTTGGCGCCGGTGATGACGATGCGCTCGGTCACGCGGGCATGCCCAAGCGCTTCGCGCGCCTGGTCGAAGGCGGGCTTGCGGTCGGCCGGGTCGACCTGGATCGCGTGCATCCCCGCGGCCCGCCCGCCGTCGACGCACTCCGGGGTGTCGTCGAGGAACACGACCCGCTCGGGCGCGTACGCCGAGGGCTTCGGCGGCCCGCTGGTAGGCCGCGAGCTCCGGCTTGCGCACCCCGATGTCGACGGCGTCGACGAACGCGTCGAGCTCGGCGAACTCAGGTCGGTTGGCGAAGAACTCCTTGCCCATGATCGAGTAGGCGTCGTTGGAGAGCACGCCGACGCGGCGGCCCGGCGGCGCGGGCGTCGCGCATGAGCGCGACCGCGTCCTGGTCGATCATCAGGTCGACGGCGACCTCGGCGACGGCCCGGAAGAAGGCGAACTCGTTCTCGAAGTCACCTGCCGTCTTGTCCGTGGTGGCGGCGAAGGCGTCGACCGCCGGCGCGAGTGATGTCGAGGATCACCTTGCCGACGTCGAGCAGGAGGGCGTCGCGGAGGCTCAGCGGGCACAGAACTCGGCGACGGCCTCGGCCGCTTCGGGCGACTCGTCGAGCACGAGGTGGCCGGCATCGGGGAACGTCTTCACGGTTGCGTCGGGCAGCAGCGCGGCCCACGCCGGCGCCAGCGCGGGCGGGAGCAGCCGGTCGTCGTCGCCCCAGACGATCAGCGTCGGGATGTCCACCCGGCCCAGCCAGTGGGGGATCACCCGGTCGAAGGGGTGATCCCACAGCATCAACGCGGTCGTGCGCTGCTCCCGGTAGCGGTCGACGGTGAAGTCGACGTCGTGGGGGTCTTCCGGCAGGTGCGGCTGCAGGGTCTCCATCCGGTGGGCGAGCCGCCCGAGGATCTCGTCAGGCGGGATGCCGGAACAGGTCGTCGACCTGCACGCCCGGCGCGCGCAGCCCGCCCGGGCAGACGAGCACGAGCCGGCGCAGGCGGTGCTTCTGCTCGATCGCGAACCGGGCCGCGAGCAGGCCGCCGAGCGAGAGCCCGACGAGGTCGACGTCGGAGGTCAGGCCAAGTTGGTCGAACAGGTCGACGTAGTGGATCACGAGGTCGTGGACCTCGCTCAGGCCCTCCAGGTCGTCGGACAGCCCGTAGCCGGGGTGGAACGGGATCAGCACCCGGTGCGTCGCCGTCCAGGGCTCGCTGAACCCCCAGCCGTGCCACGTGCCGGCGCCGTGGAGGAAGACGAGCGGCGGGGCGCCGGGATCGCCGGCGGCGAGGACGACTGTCGACGTGCCGTTGACGTCGAAGGTGAGGCGTTCGAGGTTCAGCGTTGCTCACGCCGGTACTGCCTTCTTGGCCCGGGAACGCAGTTTCGGGATCACCTCTTCGGCGAACAGCGTGGTGTTCTTGACGACCTTCCAGTGCGGCATGTCGCCCAGCGTGAGGTTGAGGTTGACCCGGTTGCTCCCGGCCTCCTCGAGCCAGTTGCCGATCGCGTCGGCCACCTTCTCCGGGGTGCCGGCGACGATGCGGTTGATCATGACGAGGTCGTCCCAGTTCGACGTGCCGTGCACGTCGGCGGCCTGGATGCGCTTGCGGAACTCGGGCACGGTCACGTACCCGGGCGGGTTGAGGTAGCGCGGAGTCGTGCGCAGGTTGTTCTCGAAGAAGTACATGACGTGGGGCATGAACTCCTCCTCCGCCTTGGCGTCGCTCTCGGCGACGTAGGCCATCACCCCCACGGTGACCTTGTTCGGGGTCGGCTCGTGACCGTGGTGGGCGAGGCGCTCCCGGAAGTGCTCGAACACCTTGAGCTGCGCCTTGGTCGGGATGAACACGACCGTGTACCCGAACCCGAGCTCGGCGGCGAGCTCGATCGTCTCCGGTGAGCCGGTGCCGACGATGTAGCACTCCGGGTACGGCTTCTGCATCGGCTTGGGCCACGGGTTGAGGTAGCGGTAGGTGTAGAAGTCGCCGACGTAGCTCTGCGGGCCGTCGTCGGTCCAGCAGTGCAGGATCACGTCGATCGACTCGCGGAAGCGGGCCCTGGCGGTGGCCGGGTTCACCGAGTTGGCCCAGTACTCCATGCCGGTGCCGAGCGGGAAGGCGATCCGCAGCCGCCCGCCGGACATCACGTCGAGCATCGCGTACTCCTCGGCCAGCCGGTTGGGGTAGCCGAGGTTCGGCGGCGTGCCGAACACGCTGACCCAGCCCTTGGTCTGCGGGATGAGGGCGGCCGCGGTGAGGTTCGGCGCCGGGTTCATCGAGTACTGCGTGTTGTGGTGCTCGTTGAGGACGAGCCCGTCGTAGCCGAGCCGGTCGGCGAGCACCATCTCGGACAGGTAGCGGGTGTAGAGGTCGCGCCCGGTCTGCGGGTCGTAGTTCGAGTTCGGGAAGTCGACCCACAGCGACTCGTACTTGCCGTGGTCGGCCGGCAGGTGGGTGTACGGGAAGAAGTGGAAGTAGTGGAACTCGGCCTCGTCGACGAGGCTCATGATCTCGATCCCCCAGGGAGAGACGTTGTGGATGGCGGTGCCGTCTAGACGCCGGCGAGGAACGCTCCCAGTCGGGAGGCGACCTCCTCGGGCGCGTCCCATTCGAGCAGATGGCCGGCGCCCGACACGACCTCCACGGGCAGCCCGGCTGCGGCCCAACGCGCCGAACCGGCGACGGGCAGCAGCTCGTCCTGGTCGCCCCACATGATGAGGCGTGGGGCAGGTGATTCGGTGGAGCCGGCGCGGCCTGGCCTCGGTCGCCGAGCGGCCAGATCAGGCTCGCCGCGGCGACGTCGCTGATGTACCTGGCCACCGGGCCTTCGTCGGGGCCGAGATGGGCGAAGCGGTCGACGAACGGCTCGGGCACGTCCTTGGCGAACAGGTGGGCCATCCGCTCGGCCGCCGGGAGCGCGTAGACGTCGAGCCCCGGGTTGGCGTCGTCGAAGATCCCGAACGGGGCGAGCAGGGCGAGCGCGGTGACCGCCTCCGGGCGGAGCGCCGCGAGGTCGGCGGCGAGCATCCCCCCGACCGAAGCGCCGATCACTGGGCAGGGGAGCGCGCCCGTGGCGTCGAGCGCGTCCCACACGACGGTGAGCCAACCGAGGTGGTCGTCGGGAGCGCTGGAAGCCGGAGCGGCCGTCGAAGCCGGGGAGCTCCGGGACCACGATGTCCCACCCGGCGGCGCTCGAGCATCTCCAGGGCCGGCGACGTCGCCGGATGACCGGCGATCCCGCAGAGGTAGACGAGCTGTTGGGTCACTTCACCTCCTCGATCTGGGCGGGAATCGTCGCGACAGGTGGCACGGATCCCGCCCAGATCCCCGATTGAAACGAATCCCGCCCAGATGGGGGAGCCGCCGGCGGCGGCTCACGCCGCCCCCTTGGCGGCCACCAGTGGTCCTCGGCGTCGCTGAACATGCCGCGCAGGGCCGGGGCCACCTTGTCGCCGAAGAGCTCGCTGTTGTAGCGGGTGAGCTCGTCGCTCATGTTGCCGAACTGGAGCATCGTGAGCAGGTGGCCGCAGTTGAACGTCCTGGCCACGTCGGCGAGCGTCTCGCGGACGGTGTCGGGGCTGCCGATCACGACGTAGCCCTTCTCGACCATCTCGTCCCACGTGAGGTCGTGCTTGGCCTGCTTGGCCCGGGCGACCTGCCCGCACCTGCGACTGGTACCGCGCCCGAGCCGACGCCTCGGTGACGTAGCCGGGCGGGTCGGCGTAGCCCGGGTACACGTGGAGCGAGCGGTTGAAGAAGTACTCCGCCGGCTCCCGATAAAGGCGGTAGGCCTCCTCGTCGGTGTCGGCGACGCCGATGAACTGGAGGAACGCCAGCCGGTACGGGTTGGGGTCCTTCCCGTTGGCCTCGACCCGGCGCCAGTACCCACTGACGGTCTCCTTGGCCATCAGGTGGCCGTAGTAGGACAGCGCGGCGTAGACGAAGTCGTTCTGCGCACAGAAGTCCCACGTCTCGATCGAGCCGCCGCCGGGGATCCAGATCGGTGGGTGCGGCTGCTGCAGCGGGCGCGGCAGCACGTTGACGTAGCGCATCTGGGTGAAGCGGCCGTTGAACGGCGAACGGCTCGGTGGCCGTCCACGCCTTGAGGATGAGCTCGATCGCCTCGTGGTACCTCGCCCGCAGGGTCCCCGGGTTGACGCTGTAGGCGTAGGCGGTGTCCATCGACGTGCCGACCGGGAACCCGCTGATCAACCGGCCGCGGGACAGCAGGTCGACCATCGCCATCTCCTCGGCGACGCGCACCGGCGGGTTGTACAGGGCGACGGAGTTGCCGAGCACGGTGATCGCGGCACGCGACGTCCGGGTCGCGAGCACCGAGCCCATCACGTTCGGCGACGGCATGAGCCCGTAGCCGTTGCCGTGGTGCTCGTTGATGCAGATCCCGTCGAACCCGCACTCCTCGGCGTGGACGAGCTGCTCGATGTAGCGGCGCGTAGCAGTCGGCCATCACGCCGCGGTCGAACAGGGCGGGATCGATGTCGACCCAGACGCTGCGGTGCTTGCGGTTGAAGTCGTCGGGCAGCTCGGGGTAGGGCATGAGGTGGAACCAGAGCAGCTTCACTGCGTCCATCGTCCCCGGTGCCGGGCGGCGCCCGTCCACGACCGTCTGCGACACGGATCGTGTCGGCACCGATAACGTTCGGTCGTGGTCGCGGGCAGCGAGCGTGGACCTGCGCCGGTTGCGCTACTTCGTCGCCGTCGCCGAGGAGCGCCACTTCGGGCGGGCGGCGGCGCGGCTGCACGTGACGACGCCGCCGCTGTCGCAGCGCATCCGCGAGCTCGAGCAGGCGCTCGGGCTCGAGCTGTTCGAGCGCACCAGCCGGCACGTCGCGCTGACGCCGGCCGGCGAGCGCCTGCTCGTCGACGCCCGCGAGGTGCTCCGGGCGGTGGACCGCTTCACGGCCGCGGCGGGGGAGCTGGCCGTCGGCCCCGACGACGTGGGCGGTCGGGTACTGCCATGGCAGCGAGGGCGGGATGATGCGCACGATCCGGGCGTTCCGCGTCCGCGCACCCCGAGGTCGTCGTGCGGGCCGACGGGCTGACGTCGCTGCGCATCCTCGACGGGCTGCGCGCCGGGCTGCTCGCCGCCGGCATCGTGCGCGGCCCGGTCGCCGATCCGGATCGGGTCGCCTCGGCGCCGCTCGCCCGCGTTCCCGTCGATCACGTGGCCGTGCCGCCGGGACACCGCCTCGCCGGCGCGGACGTGGTCGAGGCCGCCGACCTCGACGGGGAACCGGTGCTCGTCGTCGACCGGGCCGAGGCGCCGACCGCCCACGACGAGATCGAGGCCTACCTGGCCGCCGCCGGGGCCCGCCCGCGCTGGATCCCGCACGCCGCGATCCAGGTCGAGCGGGTGCTCGACCAGGTCGCGCTGGGCACCGGGATCGGCTGGCTCAACTCGTGGCAGGCCGAGCCGGCCGCCCGGCGCTTCGACGTGGCCGTGCGTCCGTTGCGCCCGGTGGCGCTGTTCGACGAGTTCCGCGCCGTGTGGCGGGCCGGCGACACGTCGGAGACCACCGCGGCCTTCGTCCAGGCGATGCTCGACACCTGCGCCTAGTCGCGGTCGGACGAACTCGCGCCGCCGAGCACGACCGCGCCGATCACGCCGGCGACGATCGCGGCGACGAGGATGCCGATCTTGGCCTCGTCCTGCAGCCCGACATCGTCGAAGGCCAAGCCGGTGATGAACAGCGACACGGTGAACCCGATGCCGGCCACCGCCGCGACACCGGTGATGCCGCGCCACGTCGCGCCCTCCGGCAACACGCCGATGCCGAGCCGGGCGGCCAGCCAGGTGAAGGCGGTGATGCCGGCGAGCTTGCCGACGACCAGGCCGACCAGTACGCCGATGCGTGATCGGCGACGTCACCGCGTCGGACGAGGGCGTCGGTGCTGATCGTCACGCCGGCGTTGGCCAGCGCGAACAGCGGCACGATCAGGAAGCTGCTCCACGGGTGCAGGACGTGCTCGAGCCACTCGACGACCGAGACGCTCTGGCGGGCGATGGTCGCCGTCTGGCGAGCGGCGGCGACGGAGGACAGGTCGGTGAGGGCCGACTCGTCGACGAGCTCGGGATGGATGTGGGGCCGGGTCGGCGCCATCAGGCCGAGGATCACGCCGGCGATCGTGGCGTGGAGCCCGGCCTCGTGCAGGGCGAGCCAGAGCCCGCAGCCCACGACGAGCGGGAGCAACGTCGTCCTCACGTCGAGCAGGCGCATGACCACCAGTGCCACGACGAGGCCCATCGCGATGAGGAGCGAGTCGTAGTCGATGTCGTCGGTGTAGAAGATCGCGATCACCGCGATCGCGCCGATGTCGTCGACGATCGCGAGCGCGAGAAGGAACAGCTTGAGGGAGGGCGCGACCCGGCTGCCGAGCAGGCTGAGGATGCCGACGGCCATCGCGATGTCGGTGGCCATCGGGATGCCCCACCCTTCGACGCCGGCGCCCCCGGCGTTGAATGCCACGTAGATCAGCGCCGGCACGACCATGCCGCCGAGGGCGGCGACGGCTGGCAGCGCCGCCCGGCGGGCACCCCGGAGCTCGCCCTCGATCAGTTCGCGTTTGATCTCGAGGCCGACGACGAAGAAGAAGATCGCCATGAGGCCCTCGTTGACCCACTCCTGGAAGTCGAGGTCGAGGGTGTGATCGCCGAGACTGATCGCCAGATCGGTGTGCCAGAGGTCGTAGTAGGCGTCCTTCCACGGCGAGTTCGCCCACACCAGGGCGACCACCGCGGCGACGACCAGGATGACGCCGCCGGCGGACTCGGTGTGGAGGAACTCGCGCAGCGGGGCGATGACCCGCGGGCCGGACCTGCCCTCGTCGTCGGGTGCCTGGTCGCCGGTCATCAGCTGATCAGCTGGTCCACGGGTGCGTGCTCGTCGGTGAGCACATCCGCGCCGCCGATGAGCTCGTCCACCGCATCGGGGTCGCCGAGCGGCCTGGTCGTCGTCGCCGCGGGCCGCGTTCGCGCGGCCGATGGCGTCGAGCGGGAGCGGCCGGTCGCTCGCCAGCACGATGAAGTTGCCGCCCTCCTCCCCGGCCAGGCGCGCCGCCGGGGCGATCACAGCGACGTGCTCGAACACGTCGCGCATCGTCGCCAGCTCGGCGCGCAGGAACCCGAGCGGTGGGAGGTCGATGATGTTCTGGGCGAGGATCCCCCCGTCGCGGAGGACCCGGGCGAGGTCGGTGACGAACTCGCGCGTGGTCAGGTGCCACGGCACGGCCCGCCCGCCGAAGGCGTCGCCGACGATGAGGTCGGCCGCATCGGACGGAACGTCGGCGACGCCGACACGTGCATCTCCGGTCTCCACGCGGAGATCCTCGCCGGTGCGCAGCCCGAGCTCGTCCTCGGCGAGGTCGACCACGGCCGGATCGAGCTCGAGCACGAGATTGTCGGATCCCGGCCGCGTCGTGGCGACGTAGCGAGGGATCGTGAACCCGCCCCCGCCGACGTGCACGGCGTCGATCGCGGCACCCCTCGGCGGCAGCGAGTCGACGACATCGCCGAGAACCTGGGTGTAGGTGAACTCGAGGTGGGTCGGATCGTCGAGGTCGACGTAGGAGTGGCGCAGCGTGTCGAGCCACAGGATGCGGCCCGAGGACCGGTCGGGGTCCTCGTCGACGCGTGCACAGAAGTACGCCGACTCGACCTCGCACGGTCCGTCGGCGACGACGGCCACGCCCGCGGACAGCACGGCGACGCTGACGCCGGCGACGATCACGTTCTGCGGCGTCTGGCGGCGCAGATGGAACCACAGCGTCACGCCAGTGGTGGCGAGCAGCGCGCCGAGCACGATCACGACCGGCGTTGTCGGGAACGCGGCGACGAGCACGAATCCGGTGAGGAACACGCCGACGAGGGCACCCGCGGTGCCCATGGCCGACAGCCAGCCGACGACCCTGCCGGTCTGGTCGAGCTGGCGAAGCTGCAACTTGACGACGATCGGCGTGACGGCGGTGAGCACCGCCGAGGGCGCGAAGAACGCGGCGGCGGCGAGGACGACGATCGTGCCGGGGCTGGCGTCAGGACTGGACGGGCCGAACAGCCGCACCAGCGGCACCGACGCGATGACGAGCCCGCCTCCGATGGTCAGCGCGCCCGGCAGCAGCAGCCGGGGATCGAACCGATCGGCCAGACCACCGCCGAGCCAGGCACCGATGGCGATGCCGGCGAGGACGACGCCGATGATCCCGGTGAAGGTCTCGATCGAGACGCCCACGTAGGGCGCGAGGAGCCGCCCGGCGAGGATCTCGAGCACGAGCACGGATCCCGACGCGAAGAAGACGAGCGCCCCAGCGAGCCGGTTGGACATCGCCGCAGTCTGTTCGATCCCATCCGAGGGTTTCGCGCCACCCGGGGTTTTCCTGCCCAGGAGGGGCGGCACGAAAACCTCGGATGATGCACGAGCTGGATGGTCACCACGAGCCGGAGCTGCCGCCGCCGCCGCCCCCACCGACGCTGCCACCGGAGAAGCCGCCGCCGAACCCGCCGCCGCCGAACCCACTCCCGCCCCCGAACCCGCTGCTACCGCCGGTGCTGGGAGGTGCCGTGTACGTGTGACTCCACGACGGCCCCATCGTGTAGATGAGCAGGGGACCGCTGGCGAGCTCGACCGGCGCCACGCTCGACGCGTGCATCGCCCGCTCCCAGGCGTCGGCCGCGCCGAGGGCCACAGCCCACGCCGAGTACTCGCGCAACAGCCCTTGCTGCCACGCCCATTCGACATGACGCCCCTCGCTCGCTTTCAGGAACCGGCGGAACGACTCTGCTCGCAGGGCGAAGGCCGATCCGGTGGCGCTGCGCACCGGCAAGAGCGTGCGGTACACCGCGTAGGCGGCGAGCACCGGGACGACGAGGCCGAAGGCGAGGGCGCCCGGCGGGCTCGAGATCCAGCGGAGTTGGGCAGCCCCGAACCCGCCGAACACGATGAGCACCCACAGGCCGACCACGACATAGGCCGGCCAGGGGACGTTGAGGCGGCTGCTGACATGGGGGGCGTGGCGCTTCCACCATCCCGATCGGGCGATCGAGCTCTCCAATTCGGACCGGACGTCGCGCCACGCGATGGCGAAGCGCTTGTCGTACGAGCCCAGCTCGATCTCGCGCCGCCCCTCGAACATCGCCGACAGCACCTGTCGGTCTTCCGGCGTGGCCGTGTCGAACCGCTCGCCGACCCCCAGCGTCACCACGTCGCCGTCGGTTCGGGTGAGGGTGATCACGTCGCGGGCGGCGAGCCCGGAGAACCACGCGCCGACCGACTCGTTGTCGATCCGCTCGCGGAGCAGCACCGTGCCCTGCCACGGCTCGATGCCGTCGGGCGGGACGAACTCGGTCGTGGCGAGGTCGTCCATGCGCTCGTCGGCGACGAGGCGCACGTCGGCCGCCGGCGGTGCCGGTGGCGGCAGCGGTGCGCCGGGGGTCGGCGCGCCGAAGGCGGCATCAGCCGCCCCGCCCGCGAACACCTCGTTGCGGCCCCGCCGGCGGGCCCACAGGTACGTGCCGGCGGCGCCGGCCGTGCCGACCGCCAACACCGCCACCGCCATCGGGATCCGGTTGTCGCCCCGACGAGCGGGGAGGTCCGGCTCGGGAACGGCGACCGAGTCGGTGCGGCCGGTGATCGTGCCGCCGATCGTGATGCCGTCACCCGTTTCGAGGGGAGCTGACGACGGCCCGGTAGACGGCGCCGTCAGGTGCCAGCGTGCACCCGCCCGAGGTGCCGAACGAACCGACGTTGCACAGCGGGTCGTCGAGCTGCAGCCCGGTGACGACGACCTCGAACCGTCCGGTCTCGAGCGTCTCGTCGGTGCCGATGACGTCCAGCGCCAGCTCCCCGGACGACAGGCGGGCGTCGGGCAGGGTGTAGGTCAGTACGTAGCGGTGCTGACCGCTCACCGTCTGGGCAGGATCGCCGACGCGGATGCGCGTGCCCCCGCCGACTGGCGTGACCGAGACGTCGGCGGGAGCGTCGGGCGACGTGGCCGTGACATCGGTCGGCTCGCCGAAGTCGTTGGGGATGATCCGCTCGTAGCCGTGGCGACCGCGGGTGCCACCGAAATCCTGGTCGACCACCTCCCGGATGGTCAGCCCATCGTCGCCGGTCGGCGTGACCGTGACCTGCTTGGCCTCGAACCGCTCGTCCCCCTTGTCCTCGCCGATGACGCCGAAGAGGGCGAGGCCGCTGCAGGCGAGTACCGCCACACCCACGGCGGCGTGGCGCCACGCATCCAGCTTGCCGAGCTCAGCCACGAGGCCAGTCTGCCCCGGCTACCGTCCGTTCCATCGGCGACAAGAGGAGCGGCGTGGCAGACCGGTGGCGCGACGACCCGTCCGTCGGGACTGAGCCCGACTACCGGTTCACCCTCGCCAACGAGCGCACGTTCCTGGCCTGGGTGCGCACGTCGCTCGGTCTGCTCGCCGCCGGCGTGGCGGTGCGCCAGCTCGTCGAACCCTTCGGCATCGAGGGTGGACGCACTGCTCTGGCATTGCTCGGCATCGCCGGGAGCGTCGTCCTCGTCGTCGGCGCCTACCTTCGCTGGGTCCACGTGCAGCTGGCGGTGCGGCGCGGCGAGCCGCTGCCGCCAGCTCGACTCGTTCCGGTCGTCGCCGCTGGCATCGTCGTGATCGCAATCGTGGCGTTCGTCATGGTGGCGATCGGGTGAACGAGGTCGCCTTCGACGACGATGACAGTGGCCGCCAGCGCGAGCGCACGACCATGGCATGGGTCCGCACCGCGCTCGCCGCGGTGGCGGTCGGGCTGCTGACGGAGCGGCTGACGGAGACGGACGGCGAGCGATGGCTGGTGGTCGGTCGGGACGACGATCGGGGTGGTCGGGGTCGTGGCCGTCGCCTGGCTCCGGACCCAACGTCTGCGGCACGAGCAGAGCCCTGCCGCCTTCGGACCGGGGAGCTCGATCGTCGTCGTCGGGTCGCTGTTGCTGCTGAACGTCGTCGGGCTGGTCGTCGCGCTCTGACCCGACGTTGTCGTGCTACGGCACCCGGCCGTGGCGGTGCACGGTTCGCGAGATCGCCTGCTCGCGCAGCCAGCACGGGAGCTCGACCCGGCCGTGGTGTGTCACCGGTGTCTCGTCGATGGCGATGTCGGCCTCGTGACAGGCGGCGCGGACGCCGTCGTCGCACGGGGCGAGCAGGCGGAGCCGCTCAGCTCCCTGAGCTGGGGAGCCGGCGGCGCAGGGCGCCGTCGTCCTCGACGACGTCGACCGGCGAGCCGCCCCCAGGCGGTCCCGAGATCTCGATCGGGACGCCGGCGACGGTCGCCGCGGTACGCAGGGAGGTCACGTCGCGTGCCGGTCGTGTCCGCGCCGACGCGCACCACAACGCGCCCGACCGGCCGGTAGCGGAACACGTTGGATTCGGCGCGCAGTCCGCTGCGGTCGAGCGGGATCCCGAACAGCTCGCGCCACCATTGCCGATACGACGTCGCCCGCGGTGTCGGCGGAGGGGACGGAGCGCCGGCTGGAACGTCGTGAAGCGGAGGATGTCGTCGGGTCCGCCGGTCTTCGCGCCCCGCCCGACCGACGACCGCTTCCAACCGCCGAACGGCTGGCGGCGCACGACGGCGCCGGTCGTGTGCCGGTTGACGTAGGCGTTGCCGACCTCGACCCGGTCGAGCCAGTGCTCGACCTCGGCATCGTCGAGCGTGTGGATCCCGCCGGTGAGCCCGTACTCGACCGCGTTCTGCAACTCGATCGCGTGGTCGAGACCGTCGGCCCGCATGACTCCCGAGCACGGGGCCGAAGCACTCGGTGTGGTGGAACCACGATCCGGGTTGCACCCCGAGGCGAACTCCCGGGCGCCACAGGCGGTCACCGTCGAGCAGGATGGGCTCGACGAGCCACGACTCGCCCGGCGTCCAACTGGGTGAGGCCGCGGGCGAGCTTGCCGGCCGCCGGCTGGATGATCGGGCCGACCATCGAAGCGAGGTCGGTCGCCGGCCCGACCCGGAGGCTGCGCACCGCGTCGGCGAGCCGGCGCCGGAACGTGGCGTCGTCGTACAGCGGCGCCTCGACGATCGCCAGGCTCGCCGCCGAGCACTTCTGCCCGGCGTGTCCGAACGCCGAGCGCACGAGGTCGCGAAGGGCGAGATCGAGATCGGCCGTCTGGCTGATCACCATCGCGTTCTTGCCGCTCGTCTCGGCGACGAGGCGCAGCGACGGCTGCCAGTCGAGGAACATCCGGGCCGTCTCGTACGAACCGGTCAGGGTGACGCCGTCGACGTCGGGGTGGGTGACCAGATGACGGCCGACGTCGTCGTCGGGGCAGCGCACGAGCTGGACCACGTCGGGCGGGACGCCGGCCTCGTGGACGTGGCGCACCAGCTCGACGGCCGTGGCGACGGCCTCGGGCGCCGGCTTGAGCAGGACCGCGTTGCCGGCGGCGAGGGCGGCGACGACGCCGTTGGACGGGATCGCGATCGGGAAGTTCCACGGCCCGGCGACGAGCACGACGCCGAGCGGGTCGGCGGCCACGCCGTCAGCGACGAGCTCGTCGAGGCCGTGGGTGCTGAACCCCGCCCAGCGGGCGAAGTCGACCGCCTCGGACACCTCGGGGTCGCCCTCGCGAACGGTCTTGCCGGTCTCGTGGGCCATCACCGCGATCGTGCGACCCCGGTTGGCGGCCATGACCTCGGCGACGCGAGCCAGCGCCCGGCGCCGCTCGCTCGTCGTCGTCGTCCGCCACTGGGCGGCACCGGCGCGCGCTCGGGCGACGAGCTCGTCGATGCCGTCCGTGGTCGTCACGAGCGGAGGGAGCTCGGCCGGGTGTTCCTTCGCGAGGTGCTGGGCGATCCATTCCCGGTTGCCCGCGTGAGGTGAAGTCGGTGTCCGGCTCGTTGGCGAACGGCTCATCGGGATCGAACCGCCGGACCTCGCTCCGCCGGTCCTGGTCCCGGCGGGGAACCGTCGACACCGACGTGCGCCCGGCGACGGCCGCTTCGAAGCGCTGCTGTTCGGCGTGCCACACGGCTGACCCGGGGGTGATCGTGAGCAGCGACCGAAGGAAGTTCTCCGGTCCGGAGTTCTCGTCGAGCCGGCGGGACAGGTAGGCGATGCTGGCGGCGAAGTCGTCCTCGGTCACGACCGGGGTGTAGAGGACGACGCCGCCGGCGGCGCCGAGCGTCGCCCGGGCCTGGGGCGGCGCCATGCCCTCGAGCATCTCGATGCCGACCGCGTGCTCGAGGCGCGCGGTGGCGTCGCTGGGCGAGCGCCCAGCCGACGTCGAAGAGGTTGTGGCTGCCCACGCCGACGAGCAGTCCGCCGCTCGGCGGCGGCGTCGAGGCACGCGATCGAGAAGGGCCTTGAAGCTGGCGTCGACGTCGGCCTTGGTGCCGTAGGTGGCCGGCGCCCAGCCGCCCAGCTCGGCGTCGACGTGCTCCATCGCCAGGTTGGCGCCCTTGACCAGCCGCACCTTGATCGGGGCGCCGCCGCGGTGGCGGCGGCCGGTGACCCAGTGGACGAGCCGCTCCAGCACGTCGTGGGTGTCGGGCAGGTACGCCTGCAACACGATCCCGGCGGGGAGCTCGGCGTAGCGCGGCTCGTCGAGGACCCGGCAGAACGCCTCCACCGTGAGCTGGAGGTCGCGGTACTCCTCCATGTCGAGGTTGACGAACACCGGTGGTGAGCTCTCGGCGGCGACGTCGTAGACCGTGCGCAGGCGTTCGGCGATGCGCTCGACCTCGTGGTCGAAGGCGAGCACGTCGAGGTTGGCGCACAAGCGCCGAGATCTTCACCGAGACGTAGGCGACGTCCGGCCGGCGCATCCGCGCGCACAGCGCGTCGAGGCGGGCGTCGGCCTCGTCGTCGCCGACGATCGCCTCGCCGAGCAGGTTGACGTTGACGTCGAAGCCCTCGTCGTGTCGGCCGGTCGACATGGCGGCGGAATGCCGGGGTCGTCGGCGGGGACGATCACCCCGCGCGTCTCGGCCCGGATCCGCCGGCGGGCGACGGCGGCGACCGGGCCAGGGGCGACGGTGGAGCCGAGTCCGGCGAGGCGCAGCCCGGCCCGGTCGAGGCGGGGGAGCGAGTCGGGCAGTCCGGCGTCGACGAGCTGCCGGAGCTGCTGCATCGCCCGCGCCGGCGCGGGGGTGCGCAGGACCTGGTCGGTGAGGGCGAAGAGGAACTCCCGGCCGGCGTCGTCGGCGAGGAGGGCGCCGAGCCGGCGGGCCCGCCGCCGCTCCCTCCGCGTCGTGCCGCGCTCGGCCTCGACGAGCAGGTGCTCGGCCAGGGCGACCGCGGTGGCCGTCGCCGCGTCGTCTGATGTTGCCGCCACGCCACCATTGAACCCCGCCGCGATCCCATCCGAGGTTTTCGACGCATCGGAGGGTTTCGGGACCCCACCCCGGTCCGGAAAACCTCCGTTACGGCCCGAACATGAGAAGGGGACCGGCGCCCCGCCGGCGCCGATCCCCTCAGGCCGCAGAGCCCCCTATTGCCCCGCGGCGATTCCCGCTGCCATCGAACCGGAGACGGTAGCGCGGTCCGTGATACGAACGTTCCGTGCTCGGTGTGATCGGCGATCTGCTCGAAGACGTCGTCATCCACGCCGCGGGGCCGCCCGCACGCGGCACGGACACCGCGGCGCGGATCGAGCGGCGGCGCGGCGGGAGCGCCGCCAACGTCGCCGCCGCGGCGGCGCGCATCGGGCTGTCCTGTCCGGTTCATCGGTCGGGTCGGCGACGATCGCACTGGGCGAGCAGTTGGTCGCGTCGCTCGCCGCCGACGGTGTCGACGTGCGGGTGCAACGGGCCGGCCGGACCGGCACCGTGGCCGTGCTCGTCGAGCCGGGCGGTGAGCGGACGATGTTCCCCGACCGCGCCGCCGCCGCCGAGCTCGAGGCGATCGAACCGACGTGGCTCGACGGGATCACGTGGCTGCACGTCACGGCCTACTCGTTGTGCACCGAGCCGGACCGTTCCCCCTCGGCCACCGTGTCGGCCGCGCACCGGGTCAGGAGCGAGGGCGGGCAGGTGAGCGTCGACGTCTCTTCGGTGGCGGTGGTGGAGGCCTTCGGACGGTCCCGGTTCGCCGCCGTGCTCGATGCGGTTCGCCCCGGACGTCGTGTTCGCCACCGCTGCCGAGGCGCGATCGCTGGCGCGGGTGCCGCCGGGCGTGCTCGTCGTCAAGGACGGGCCGCGCCCAGTTGCCATCACTGATCCGGGCGGGCGCACCGAACACGTCGACGTGCCCGCGCTCGCGGGCGTCGCCGATACGACCGGGGCGGGGGATTCCTTCGCCGCCGGCTTCATCGCGGCGATGCTCGACGGGTCGTCGGACGGTGGATGCGGCGCGGGCCGGCGTGGCCGTCGCGGCGCGGCGGCTGTCGACGGGCGGGGAATGACCGTCGCTACGGCCGTGGTTCGACCGCGCATGGAACTGAACCACGCGCTCGAGTTCATCCGCGACCGCCACCGAGGCATCATCGTGACGCTCAAGGGGGATGGCCGGCCGCAGCTGTCCAACATCGGCTACGTCCTCGGCGACGACGGGGTCATCCGCATCTCCGTCACGGACTCCCGCGCCAAGACCGCCAACGCCCGCCGTGATCCACGGGTCTCGCTGCACGTGACCCGCGACGACTTCTACGCCTACGCCGTGATCGAGGGACGGGCCGAGTTGACACCGGTCGCGGCCGATCCCACCGATGCCACCGTCGAGGAGCTCATCGAGCAGTACCGGGGGATGGCGGGTGAGCACCCCGACTGGGACGACTTCCGCCGGGCGATGGTCGCCGACGGTCGCCTGGTCCTGCGCGTGCACCCGGAGCGGGCCTACGGCATGCTGCCCGACGCGAACGGGTAGCGGGAGGGCGTGACCTACTCCCGCCGCCTCGTGGGGACCAGCGGATGGGTGTACCCATCGTGGCGGGGGACGGTGTACCCGGCGGGCACTCCCCAACGGGAGTGGTTGCGGTACTACGCGACGCTGTTCCCGACCGTCGAGGTGAACGCCACGTTCTACCGGCTGGCGTCACCGGCGACGGTCGCCCGCTGGGCCGAGGCGGTCCCGTCGCGGTTCCGGTTCGTCGTCAAGGGGAGCAGGTATCTGACCCACATCCGCCGGCTCGCCGACGTGACCGACGGGCTGCGCCGGTTCTTCGCCTCGGTCGAGCCGCTGGGCGACAAGCTCACGGCCGTCCTGTGGCAGCTCCCGCCGACGTTCCCGGCCGACGTCGACCTGCTGAACCGGTTCCTCGACGCGCTTCCCCGGCGCCCCCAGCCGGCGTTCGAGTTCCGCCATGCGAGCTGGCGGACCGAGGCCGTCAGCGCCCTGCTCGACGACCGGGGGGCGATGACGGTGGCGGTGAGCAGTCCGGAGTCCGACGATGTCCGACCGGTGACGGGAGGTCGGGCGTACGTGCGGTTCCACGGGCTCGCCGGCGGCTACGCCCACGACTACACCGACGACGAACTGGCTCCGTGGGCCCGCTTCGTCGCCGCCGCGCCGGCTGCCCTCGTCTACTTCAACAACGACGCCATGGGCATGGCCGTCAAGAACGCCCTGCGCTTCACCGAGCTGGTCGGGCGAAGTCGGGAGGTCCGATCGCGGCGGGCGTCATGAGGCCGTGACGGGAACGGCACTCCCCATGAGGTCGACGAAGTTGTCGTGGTAGAAGGCCTGCCGGGCCGCTTCGTCGGTGCCGGCCAGCGACGCCTCGAAACGCTCGATCGGACGCCGGCCGCCCTCGACGTGGGGGTAGTCCGACGAGAAGAGGCAGACCTCCGGACCGGCCTGGGCGATGATCCACCCGACATCCTCGGTCGGGTACGGGGTGAACCGGACCTGGCGGCGCACGTACTCGCTCGGCCGCAGTGACAAGGCCTGCAGGCGTTCCTCGTGGCGGCCGAAGGCATCCATCGCCGACTCCATCTGGCGCATCCACGAGGGCACCCAGATCGCGCCCTGCTCGATCACGCCGATGCGGAGCTCGGGGAAGCGCTCGAGGACGCCGTCGAAGATCATCGTCGCCAGCGTCTGCGCCGGAGGTCCGGGGATGCCCATGTAGTCGACGGAGCGGAAGTTCTCCTCGCCGCCGTGGAAGTCGGGCGGGATCGGCAGCCCGTTGTGGAAGTAGTTGGGGTCGATCAGGTCGCCAGTGCCGCCGACGTGGAACACGACCGGGATGCCCGCCTCGCTCGCCGCGGCCCACACCGGATCGAGCCCGACATGGCTGGGGGAGTGGTGTGGTGGGCAGCCGGAGGCGACCAGGAGCGCGGCAGCCCCCAGGTCGATGGCCTCGGCCGCCAACCGCCCGGCGACGTCGAGGTCGGCCAGCGGGACGTAGCAGGACGCCAGCAGCCGCGGGTCGATCGAGCAGAACTCGACCATCCCCCGGTTGTGCGCCCGCGCCACGCCGATGGCCAGCTCGGGATCGCCCGAGTGCTCCCAGTCTCGCAGGCGCCGGTTGTGGAACGTGTTGAAGACGAGCTGGCTGGCGAAGCCGAGCAGGTCGAGGGCCCGCGGTCGATCCTCCGCGACGAACGAGCCGGTGGCGGCGAAGTTCTTGCGGTGCATGATCTCGGTGGCCTCGGTCGCGCGGTACTCGGCCGAGGCGTGGCGGTTCCGCAGACGGTCGAAGGCATCGTCGAGGTCGCGCAGTTGGTGTTCCGGGTCACCGGTCTGCCGGAGCTCGTTGCCACCGGGATAACGCAGCGGCGCGATCCGCTCCCTGATGCCAGGGTCGGCGTGGTCGCGCAGCCAGTTCGGCGGCTCCATGATGTGGGCGTCGGCGTCGTGGACGACCAGCCCCGTCGAGTTGTACGCCATGACGAGAGTCTGCCCCACCCCACCATCTGGGCGGGATTCGTCCCAGATCGCCATCTGGGCGGGAATCGTTCCACCTGTCGCGACGGATCCCGCCCAGATCACGGCTGGTCGTCCCGGCCGCTATCGTGCGATGTCCGGTGACGGCTCCGACCGTCACATGGCGACGTGGCCGAGTGGCTTAGGCAAGGGCCTGCAAAGCCCTGTACCCGGGTTCGATTCCCGGCGTCGCCTCCAGCCCTGATCTGCCGGCTGAGGAGTGGTCGGTGATGACCGCCCTGCCGGCCTTCGGGTCGCCCACCCTCGATTTGTCTCGTGCCGGTGTGGGATGCTGACGGTCCACGGGGGAGGTGTCACGTGGCGGATCCGCGAACCTTCGAGCACACCGGTAGTCCCGGGAGGCGCTCTGGTGAGCGAGGTGGTCGTCCCCGATCTCGGGCCGTCGACGCACCCGGCGGTCGGCGCGACAGGCGCGGCGTCGCGCCTGGCCGTCCCGGGCGACGGGCCCCGAGGCGACGGCCGTCGGGCGCACCGCCGCCGCTGCCCCGTCACCTGCGCACGACCGGGGTCGGCTGGCTCATCGCCGCGGTCGTCGCCATCGTCGTCACCGTGCTGGTCTTCCGCAACGGTGTCCCGGGCGCGGCGATCACCGTCATCGTCGTCGACGACACCATCGTGCGGTGGATGAGCGACATCGACCTGCCGGGCATCGACGGCATCGCCCGGGGCGTGAGCTACGCGGCCTCGTGGTGGGTCATCGAGATCACGGTCTGGCTGCTCCCCGTGGCGCTGATCGTCTTCCGGCGCTGGCGCCACCTGGTGATCTACCTGGTGGTGTCGCAGCTCGCGCAGCTCGTGCACGAGCTCCTGTACGACCTGACCACCCAGCCCCGTCCCTTCGGCGTCCCGCTGCGAGGGAGCTGGGGCGGCTGGTCGATGCCCTCGATCCAGATGCTGGCGCTCGCCGGGCTGTCGGTCATCGCCCTGTACACGCTGGTGCCCGAGGGGCGGCTCCGCAATCGGCTGAAGTGGGTGGTCGCGGTCGTCGTCACGCTCGTCGCGCTGGCCCGCCTCCATCTCGGCGTCGACTCGCCGAGCGGCGATCGTGATCGGCGTCCTCATCGGCGTCAGCTTCGCCGTGACCGCCTTCCGCTACTTCGCGCCGAGCGAGGTCTTCCCGGTGACGTACCGCCGGGGGCGGACCGCGCACCTCGACGTCGGCGGCGCAGCGCGGTGAGGCCATCCGCAAGGCGGTCGAGGACCAGCTCGGCCTGACCGTGTCCGAGGTCCGGCCGGTGGGGCTGAGCGGGTCGGCCGGCTCGACGCCGCTGCGCCTCCGGGTGGAGGGCGCGTCGTCGCCGTACCTGTTCGGCAAGCTCTACTCGCGCACCCACCTGCGCTCGGACCGCTGGTACAAGCTCGGTCGAGAGCTGCTGTACGGGCGGTTGGAGGACGAGAAGCCGTTCAACACCGTGCGCCGGCTGGTCCAACAGGAGGACTACGCGCTGCGGGTCGTCCGCGAGGCCGGCGTGCCCGGCGCCAAGTCGTACGGCTTCGTCGAGCTCGACGCCCGAGCGGGAGTACATGCTGGTGACCGAGTTCCTCGAGGACGCGGTCGAGCTCGGCGACGCCGAGGTCGACGACGCGCTCATCGACGAGGCGCTCCATCTCATCCGGATCCTGTGGGACGCCGGCCTCGCCCATCGCGACATCAAGCCGGCCAACCTGATGGTGCGCGACGGCCGCATCCTGCTCATCGACGTCGCGTTCGCCGAGCTCCGGCCGACGCCGTGGCGCCAGGCGGTCGACCTGGCCAACATGATGCTCTGCCTCGCCCTGCGCTCGAGCGCGCAACAGGTCTACGACCGGGCACTCCGGCAGTTCACGGTCGAGGAGATCTCGGAAGCGTTCGCCGCGGCCCGCGGCCTGGCGCTGCCGTCGCAGCTGCGCCGGGCGCTGCGCGCGGAAGGACGCGACATCCACGGCGAGTTCCTCCGCCTGCTGCCCGAGCGACCCCGGCCCGATCAAGGTGCAGCGGTGGACGCTTCCGGCGCGTCGCGGTCGCGCTCGCCACCGCCGTCCTCGTCATCCTGCTCGTGCGTCAACTGCGGCCCGGCTGTTCGGCAACGAGGACAACACCCGCACCCCGGTGCACGTCGACGCGCTGTGCGACGGAGATGGAGCCGATGTGGCTGCAGGCGCAGGCCGTGCCCACCGCCGAGCTCGTCCCGTGCGTGGCCTCCTTGCCCGTGGGTTGGTCGTTCCGGCTGCTGACCGTCAACAACGGGCGATCGACGATCACCGTCGATCACGACCGCGCCGGCGTCGGAGGCGATCGACCTGCGCTTCGCCGAGTCGTGCGACGTCACCGGCGCGACCGAGGTCGCCGCCGACGTCCCCGGCGCCCGTCGCTTCGAGCGCGGCCCGGTCGACGGCACCGACACCATCCTCACCTGGTACGAGGTGTTCCCCGGCGGGTGCGCGACCGTGCGACTCAGCTCGCGCAACACTGCGCCGGAGGTGCTCGAGGACGTGACCGCGCAGGCCGTCGAGGTGATCGGCTTCGTCTCCCGCGCCGACCTGGCCCGGGCGCTCGACGAACGCTCGGACGGACGCCTGCGAGCTCGACCCGCCGTCCTGATCGTGACCGCGCCCCGGCTCGACCGGCTGCGAGCGGACGCCACCGGGAGCCGGGGCGGCGGACGATCTCGAGAGCAGCGGGCTCCACCCCAGATACGGCGGGCGTCGGTGTTTGGCGAGCCTGGGCCGGCCGAACGTCTGACCCCGGAGGCGTCACCACCGCAGAATCCCCGCGCCGTACGGCAGGCCCGGGTTGACGACGGGGCACACCCACTGCCAGCCGGCGGTTGCGGCGGGGGTGTCGTCGGCCTGGTTGCGCGGGGAGCACGCCGCCCCGGCGCACGGTTGGACGTCGGCGTCAGCGATGACCGCATCGAGCGCGGCGATCGTGGTGACCGCTCCAGCGTCGGAGTCGCGGGCCGCGGTCGAGGGTGCTACGGACGGACACGAGTCGATCTCGGATCGCCTGGTCGAGGGTCTGACCGCGGTGACGCCCACCGCCCTCGAGCACGCTCGCGATCCACGTCACCGGATCGGTTCGCAGGGTCAGCGCGGCGGCGACGATGAGCTCTGCACAAGGAGCGCCCGCGATCGATGCGGCGGCGGGCGACCTCCGGTAGGTGGCCGGGGCACCGTTCTCGCCGTCGAGCAGGATCCAGCGGGTGCGGGCTGCCGACGCGGTCACGTAGTCCGGTCGTGTGCCGGGCGTGGACACGGCCACCTCGCGTGCCGTGAAGGCCGGCCGTGATGAGGACATCATCGTGACGACCACCAGGAACGCGGCGGCGACGGTCGCGACGACGAGCAGCACTCGACGGCTCGACCGCGGCTTGACCAGCTCGATCGGGCCCGGTTCGCGCGAGGTAGCCGGATGGGCGCGGCGGGGCGAGTCAGCCGGGACCAACTCGACCTCGGCGTACGTCGGCTCGCGACGGGTTTCGCCGGGTGGCGCCCCGTCGGCGTCATCGCCATCGGAGCGCCAAATGTCATCGTCCGATCGCGTGCTCGCTTGCACGTCGACCACCGACCGGTCCCCGGTCGACTGGTCCACGACGATGCGGATCACCACCTCGATCGACGGGGTCGGTGTCGGCTGCTCGGCGCGTTCTCGATCGGACCTGCATGTGTTCCCTCCCGCACGGGCTTCCGGACCGACGTCCGGTCGTCGTATCGGCACTCGGAGCCCAGGATGAGCCGCGGAGCGTTCGGCAAGCGTTCTGCCGACTCTGCCGTCAGTGGGCCGGGCCGACCCCCCCGGTCGAGCCGTCGTACCGTGAGCGAGCAGTTGGTCGTACAGCTCCGTCGTCTCGCGACTCGGTGCCACATCGAGCTCGCGCTCGAGGACGGACACGCAGTCGTAATAGGTGCGCAACGCGCATGCGCGGTCTGCGGTCCCGTACAGACGCATGAGCCTCCGATAGCTGGTCTCGTGGAGTTGATCCACCTGGATGAGCTGTTGGGCCCACCGGATGGCGGCGGCGCTGTCGCCCGCGTCCTCACAGACGCTGGCGAGTGATTCGAGCCGGTGCACATGGGACTGCCTGAGCCGGTCGCGCTCGCGCTCGACCCGAGTCGTCGTAGCACCCGGGGAGCAGATCACCGCCGTACAGCGACACAGCCCGTTCGAGGGCCGCACGCTCACCAGAGCTATCGGCGCACTGCGCGGCCTCGTCGAGCTCGACGAGATCGATCGTCGCGGCGGGCGTCGGCGCGCCACTGCACTGCCGCCCCGTCGACGACCAGGAAGACGTCGGGGTCGCGGAGCGCGTGACGCAGGTTGTGCAGCGTCTGGCGAAGGTTCGTGCGGGCTTGCGACTCCGTCGAGTCGGGCCAGAACATGTACGCCAGCCGTTGCCGGAGCATGGGCGTCCGCCGATGCACGATCAGCAGGGCCAGCAGCGACAGCAACCGCATCGAGCCGAAGGTGTTGATCGTCTGACCGTCGAGCCGCACGGCTGGTTCGCCGAGGAGGCGAACCTCGAGCAGCGGTGGCTCCTGGTGCCCCGCCGTGTACGAACTCCGGCTTGTCGACCTCACGACACCCCCGGATCCTCCGCCTCGACCTGGCCGTCGGAGACAACGGTATGCCTCCTGACCCGGCAGGGCGGCCCGCGTGGCTTCCGCGTCGCTTGCATTCTCGAGGCGACAGTTGCACCGGACTGGTGTCAGTGCAGTCCTGACCCAGGTCGTGAGCCTGTGGCAGCCTGGTCGGCATGCACGTCGGTGAAACCGCGCGGCGAACTCGACGGGTCACGCGGCGCGACATCGAACTGTTCACCGAGCTCACCGGCGATCGCAACCCGCTCCACTACGACGAGGACGCAGCCACGCGAAGCCGCTTCGAAGGGATCATCGTGCAAGGCGGCGTCACCCTCGACGGCAGCGCGCTCGTATACCAGGAACCGCTGTATTCGTCCGAGTGAATCAGACGGGGCCAGCGTTACACTCGCCGAGTCGCAAAGGGGGCGCGATGGGACCGTACGAACAATCGCTCGACCTACTCGAGCGCGAACTGCAGCGCGTCAGCGACACGTTCGCCAGCCTGGCCGAGCACGACTGGCGGTCGGATACCCGGCTCGAGCCGTTCGAGACGGGGCGGCCGCCGTGGACGGTGTTCGAGCTCGCCGGACACTTCGACATCTCCATCGGGCTCACCCGCATGCTCATCGCCAATCAGGAGGCCGGCCAACCAGGCCGTGATCACGTGAGCTTCTTCATCTTCCCCCGCTCTGAGGTCGCCCCCGTCGTCTACGAATACGCCTACACGATGGTGGACGGCAAGGAGCCCCGGGACATGCCGGGCGTGCTCGCCGAGACGTTCTCCAAGTCGATCGCCGAGTCGCGGGCTCTGTCCCCGGACACGGTCGGGTCCGGCTACTACGCGCTCATGCGGCTGGACGAGTTCGTGGCCAGCCGCATCGTCGAGGCCGTCGTGCACGGGATCGACCTGACCGACGCGATCGGGCGCGAGACCATCGCCACGCCTGACGGGATCGCCTTCACGGCGGCGCTCCTCGACGACCTGCTGGCGAGGCGGACCGTCGCGGGTCGACCTGAGGATCTGCGCGACGACATGGAGTGGATCCGCGCCGCGTCCGGACGCGGTCGGCACCCCGACCCGCGTCTCCCGCTCATCGGCTAGCGCCGGCCAGCGCCACGGTCAGAACGGCGGCGCGGCATCTGGGGACGCAAGCGACGCGCAAGCTACGGATGTTGGCCTCCACGCTCGGCCACGCGATAACTGGCGCCCTCATCGACGTTTCGTGCGACCACGAGTCGTCGAGCGCGCCCGCACGAGGGAGGGGCACCAATGCGCCCATACAAGCCCGCCCGTGTCCTGGCCGGGATCGCGGCAGCGGCGCTGACGGTCGTGTCAGCCGTCGGAGCCAGCGGCGAGGCCACCGCCCAAGTCAACGGCCACAGTCAGGTCACGATCCGCCGGATCGGCAGGCCGAGCTGGAGCCCGGTGGACTTCAACGTCTTCTCCGGAACCATCGGTACCGCCGGCAACGGCTATGCGGACTACGGGGACACCACACGAAGCGTCCTTCCTCCGCCGAACCACGCTCCCCACCCCGATCTCGGCGTCGGTCCAGGAGCACCGCATGACCCGCCGTACCGGAAAGAGCTCTCCGAAGGCATCGAGAACGCGGGCTATGACCGGCTCGCGTTGCTTCACTCCGGAGGAGTTCTCGAACGGGGAGGCAGTCATCGCCGCGTGGATGGTCATACCCCGCGGCCGGCGCAACATTGGTAGCTCGCCCGACTTCGCGAGCGGCCCCATCATCCCCAACTCCCTGTTCCCAATCCACGTCGAGGGCGTCTCGTACCGGAACGGGAAGGTCTTCGACCCGGCGCTGGTGATCTTCGACGTCCCCGCCCTCGACGCTGCCCTCAACCCGCCGTTCGACGTGGACGGTCACAGCCACTTCCCGTTCTTCATCGCTGACAACGAGGACTTCGGACCCGGGGATGTCGAGCTACCCGGCACGTACCTCTACGACATGACGATGGTCGACGCTACGGGTGACGGCTGGTCCATCGTGGTCTCGTTCGTCGTGCGGCAGAGATGCTGAGCCCGGCTCGCCATGAGAGGAAGATCCGATGAAGCCTGCTCCCCGACTGGCCATGCTGGCGCTGCTCGTTGCGCTGCCGTTCGGAGCCTTCGGCGCCCAGGCCGGTGCTCTCACACCGTGGCGGACGTTCGGCAACGGAGCGGCAAGTGGACTCGGCAATCTCGGATCGGGAGTCGTCGACTTCTCGGTCGTCTACGTCGACAGCACGACTCGGCAGAACCCCGAGCGTCTCCGGCTCGTGGTGAACGGTCCCCGCGCCGGAAGGGCGAACATCCGGTGGCACATGATCTGCGGAAACAGCCCCACCGACTTTCGGGAGTCCCGGGTCAATTCCTTCCACGTTCAGCTGCCGCGCATCGTCGACCTCACGAACAAGTTGGGCGGCGTCAGCCGATGGCGGTCGTGCCTCGTGGATGCGCAGGTGAGCTACCGGAGGGCGGGCACGATCAGGCTCCTCCTGCAAGCCCGCTACTGACGACGTCGGATCGTGGTTTCACCGGTAATCGTTCTCCTTGAGCTCGATCACGTAGGCGCGCCGCTCCCTGATCTTGCCCTCGCGCATGACGAAGACCTCGCTCATCGCGGCCCTCATCAGCTCACCGCTGGCACGGCGAGCTTCCAGGGTCATCTCGGCCATGACGACGTCGTCCTCCTCCACCATCCGGGTGATCCTCACGATGGGACTGCCGGTGAAGGCCGGGTTCTCGATCTCGCGGTCGTACGCCTCCTTGCCGTGGAGGCGGAAGAAGCCGAAGACCGTCCAGTCGATGTCGTCGGTCAGGCACGAGAGGATTTGCGCGTGGTCGGATTTGTTGAACCCGTCGATGTACGTCTCGACCGTCGTCTTGTTGCGTGACATCTCGCAGTTTCTCTCAGGCGCGAGACCTGGCGGCTGCTCGTTTCTGCTTGGGCGACCGTTGCGTACTCTCGACGGCCGCTTGGCGCAGCTGCGCGGCGAAAGCCGCAGCAACTGGGCTGAGCGGCAGGTCGGGGTGCCAGGCCAGGCTGATCGGCCGCCCGAGCCTCCAGCCTCGAACGTGGACCTCGGCGAGCGTGCCTGCCGCCTGCTCGACGGCGATGGCCAGACGGCTCACCGCGGCGACCGCGTCGCCTTGGGCGACGACCAGTTTGATCGCCTCCCACGACGGCAACGCGAGCCGGCGGCGGGGGGCGGCCCCGATCGCGTGGAGGGCGGCGTTGAGCGCCACCCGCGTCGCCGAGCCCTCCTCGCGGTGGATCCACAGCAGCTTGTCGAGGTCGCGCGGCCACAAGCGACCACGTCCGAGCGCAGGTGCGCCGACGAGCACGATCTCGTCGTCGAGGATCGGCTCCACGGCGAGCTCCGCGTCAGTGCCGAGGCCGCCGATGACGGCCAGCTCGATCTCGTGATCGCGGAGCGCATCGAGGGTCTCCGCAGAGGTGCCGAGCCGGAAGTCGACGTCGACGTAAGGTCGCTCCTCGACGAAGCGGCGCACGACAGGGGGCACGAGGTAGGTCCCCGGCGTGCCGGAGGCACCGAGTCGGAGCGAGCCGATCTCGGCGTCAACGAGTGCTCGCACCCCACGATCGGCTTGCTCGAGCAAGGCACCGGCACGGGACACGTACTCGGCGAGGAACTGACCGGGCGGAGTCAGCTCGAACACCGGGCGCCGGGTGACGAGCGGGACGCCGATCTCCCGCTCCAACGCGGCGACGTGTTTGGACACTGCGGGCTGGCTCAGGTTCAAGCGGTGGGCGGCTCCGACGAACGAGCCCTCCTCGGCGAGGGCGATGAAGGCGCGGAGGCGAGCCTCGAGCAGCATGAGCAGAAGTTATTCGCGATGGCACCAACATGTATTGGCTTTCTAGCCCGGTCCGCCGGATGATGGTCCCACCGCACCGCTCGGGTCTGCGCCGAGGCGCACCTGACAGAGGGAGAACCAGATGAGAACTAGAGCGATCGCCTCCGTGGCGTTGGCATCGTTGGTGTTGTCGACGTCTGCAGCTTCAGGCGCCGTGCAATCCTCGCCGCGGCAGGGGCCGGCGGGCACGGTTTGGGTCGGCAACCGCGGGTTTCCCGCCGTCGCCGCGTTCGACGCTGCGACCGGCGCTCACCGCATGACGGTCGCCTTGGATGTACCGGCGAGTGATGTCGCGATCGGCCGGCATCGCAAGGTCTACGTGGGCCAGGAGACTGCCGACCACATCGCGGTCATCGACGCCAACGGGAAGATCATCAAGCGCATCGCAACCGCGTCGCGTCCGCACCACCTGGAGTCCAGCCGCAACCGGCGGTGGATCACCTATGGCGCGTTCGGCACCAACCGGGTAGGGGTGATCGACACCCGCATCGACACAGTCGACGAGTGGCCGGCCAGCACCGACCTCGCCGCGCGCACCCATGCGTCCGTGATCACCAACGACGGCCGCATCGTGTACGCCGCCAACGACATCACCCACGAGATCACCGCCATCGACACGGGCACCGGACGGTTGCTCTTCAGCATCCCCGTCGACCACGCCCACGAGTTGGTCTTGACCGCGGACCAACGAACCATCTACGTCTCGGGTCGGGCCGGCGACATGCTGCACGAGGTCGACCTCCGCACGCGCGCCGTCATCGACCACGTCGCGGTCGGACCCACTCCCGACACGCTCGAGCTGGTCGACCACGACCGGATGCTCACGGTCGGGCTGCGCGGGACACCGGCACAGATCGCCGTGGTGCGAACCGATCCGCTCAGGGTCGTCAGGATCCTGACGATCGCCGGCCCCGGCACGATCGCCGGTCACCAGTGGACGTCGCGCAACGGCAGCCGGACGATCGCCGCCTTCGAAGGGCCCGGCGCCGGACTCGCCATCATCGACCACGTGGGGGGGAACATCGTCACCGTCCCGTTCCCGGGGGGAGGCCGACCCCACGGACTCGACATGGCCCGGTGAACGGCACCTCCATCGCATGACAGAGTGCTGGGAGCGGGATACCCAGCCAAGGAGAGAATCGATGGCAAGGATCCGTCCACCAAGGCGTCTCGCCGCCGTCGCCGTGATCGCAGCAGTGCTCGGTGTCGGCATGGGCCAGGCAGCGAGCGGGGGCTTCGATCGCCCGGATCTCGAGGGGAGATCGAATTTCGCGCCGTTCAACGGCGAAGGTGAGTCGACGCACTGTCCGCGCAGCAAGGCGCGTCTGGAGCGCAACAAGCGCAACGTCGTCGGCTTCTACACGACGGCCTTCAACGACAAGCAGCCTGAGCGAGCGGTGGCGCGCTACGGCGGGGCGGAGTACATCCAGCACAACCCGCTCGCCGACAACGGCTTCGACGCCTTCATCGCGTTCGTCAACGGCTTCACCACGGCCTTCCCCGACGTGCACATCGAGATCGTGCGGGTCTTCGCCGAGTGTGACTTCGTGGTCACTCACGGCAAGCTCACGGGGGCCGAGGATGTGTTCGGCGAGTTCGGCAGCAAGGTGGTCGACATCTTCCGGCTCGACCGGAGGGGACGGATCGTCGAGCATTGGGACGTCCTCGCCCCGATCTCGGAGACTTCGGTGAACGGCAACCCCGAGGTGTGACCGCGGCGTGGACCGGTGCGTCGCCGGCTACTCGCCGACGACGGCCGTCGATTGCCTCGCGGATCAGATCCACATGTCCGTTGTGGCGCGACGTCTCCTCGATCATGTGGATCATGATCCACCGCAGCGAGAACCGGCCGCCGGTCTCTCGGTCGGTCGCGATCGACAGGGTATCCAGGTCGCCACCAACCTCGGCCACCGCCGCGCGGCTGCGCGCGCAGGCGGCGTCGTAGAGCCCGAGCAGGTCCTCTGGCGAGTCGTCGACCGCGGAGTGCCAGTCCCAGTCGCGATCGACGTCGAACGGGGCGCTCGCCCATGGCTCGACTTCGGGGCGACCGAGGAGGCGGACCTGGAACCAGTCGTCCTCGACGAGCGCGAGGTGCTTGACCATGCCGCCGAGCGTGATCGCCGACGTCGGCACGGAGCGGTGGGCGAGCTGCTCGGCGGAAAGCCCGCCGACCTTCTCGACGAGCGTCGCGCGGTGGAACTCGAGAAACTGCGACAGCAGCGTCAGTTCGTCACCCGCGAGGTCCGGATCGGTCCTGGGCACCGCAGGACGGTACCGGACGGCTGGTTCGAGCCCGGACGGGCGTCGCGGCGGACTCGGCCGCCGACGGCACCAACGACGTCAGCGACACGCCGACGGCGATGAACGTGAGTGAGCGGGTGCGCACGGCGTCCTCCACCTCGAGACGATGAGTTCCGGCCCCGCCCGGCCTCTTGTCGGCCCGCCCGGCGTATCACTCCGCGCTCGATCATTCCGTCAGGACGCCGGTCGCGTCAAGACATCGACGAGGATTTGCCAGCCTGGTGTCAGGGGCGGAGACCGAGCCGCACGACGGCATCGGCGACCGAGCTGAGCGACGCCCCGTTGCGACGGGCATGCTTGCGGAGGAGCTCGAACGCGTCGTCCACCCGCAGGCCGCGTTCGCCGGCGAGGATCCCCTTTGCTTGTTCGATGACGATGCGGGACGTCAGCGCCTGTTGCAGCTGCTCGTTGATGCGTTGGGCTCTGGCCAGCTCGGAGGCGTGCACGACGTAGCTCGTGGCCATGTCGGCGAGCACGCTGGCCGCCGCGATGTCCTCGGGCGTCCAGTCCCTCGGCCCGTCCGCGTAGATGTTCATGGCCCCGAGGTGACGGTCGCCGGTCGTGAGCGGAATGCCGGCGACGGCCAGCAGCCCGACCTCCCGGGCCTTGCTGCGGTACACCGGCCAGCTGCTGGCTTCACCGATGTTGTTGACCATGACCGCGGTCGCCGTCGTGTATGCCTCATGGCACGGACCCTGCTGGCTCTCCTGCTGCACCAACTCGATGTCGGCGGCCGCTTGCGAGCTCGCCGTGACGAACTTGAGGACGCCGTCCGCTTCGGCGAGCGAGACGCCGGCGGAGGTGGCGCCGAGCACTTCGACGGCGTGCTCCGTCAGTTCGTAGAGGACGTCGGCGACGTCGTAATCGTGGGCGAGCGTGTTGGCGAAGCGCTTCAGCACGTCGAAGAGGAGTTCGTTGCTGGCCATGGACTGCTTCCGGGATCAGGTGTGCTCGACTGTGAATGCCGGAAGCGCACCGCCTCGAAAGGCGGAGTTCATGCGTTGCCGAGAGGCAAGCCAGAGATCCGTGCCGGGCGGCGCCCGGTGGCGGATCACATTCGTCGAGGGATGTTCGCTCTCGGGGGCGACCCCTCAGCGACAACCGTACACCCGCGACACCACCAACCGCTCAGCGGGCTGCTCGCGTCGCCCGCCCCGCAGGAGATCCTCGAGACCGGCGATCTCGAAGACGCGGGCGAGCCGCGTGTCGATGTGCTCCAACCGGATCACGTCGGGGCCGTCGGTGAGGTCGTTGAGGAGCCGCAGGCCCGCGGCATCGACGAACCTGAGGTCGGACAGGTCGATCACCACGGAGTCGGCGTACTCGACGAACCGACGCAGCTCCGATTCGACGCGGCTCGCGCTGTAGATGCAAAGCTCGCCGACCATCTTCAGCACGGCCGAATCGCCGTCACCGTCGTGTCTCGGTGCAGGCAGCACGAACACCTGCAACATCGGGGTCGCGGGACCAAAGTCCGGGTCCTCGACCGTCGACAGCAATCTCGACTCCAACCCCACCGCCGTCATCTCGATCCCTCCAGCTCGAAGCGGGTCGCCGGAGTCCGGGGCGACGGACGAGCCGGCCGGGGTCAGGGGCCGTGCCGCAGCGAACCTAGTGCCACCGTCATCCGGGATCAATCACTTCTCCGACTGTCGGATTCGAGATGGTCCGATCGTCGTCATCGAGTAGGACACACCCGATCGAAGGAGCACGACATGAAGTACATGATGTTCGTCTGCACGGACTCGGAACCGGATCCGCCGACCGGCGATCCTGATCTCGACGAGGTCGAACCCTGGGTGGAGCGTCACGACGCCAGCGGCGCCCGCCTGATGGGCGATGCGCTGCGCCCGATCGCCGACGCGACCACGGTCCGCAAACGGGACGGGAAGGTGCTCGTGACCGACGGCCCGTACGCCGAGACTCGGGAGTGGATCGCGGGGTTCGACATCCTGGAGTGCGCCGACCTCGACGAGGCGATCGAGATCGCGTCCCAGCACCCGATGGCCCGGTTCGGCCGCCTCGAGCTCCGCCCGTTCTGGGGTGACGAACCCGGCGGCCCGACGGCGTGAAGGACGCCGCGTCGAACGACGCGTACTCGGCGCTCGCCAACGCGATGGCCGAGCAACGGCTCCGCATCGTCGCCACCCTGATCCGGACGACCGGGGACTGGGACCTGGCCGAGGATGCCGTCGCTGACGCCGCCGAACGAGCGCTCCAGCGCTGGACCGACGACGGCATCCCCGACAACCCGGCGGCGTGGTTGACGACCGCGGCCCGCCGGCGCGCCATCGATGTGCTCCGCCGCCGCGAAACCGAACGCACCAAGCTGATCGAGCTCACCATGCAGGACCCCACCGGCGACGAGCCGGCCCCCACCACCCCGATCGACGACGATCGGCTCCGGCTCATCTTCACCTGCTGCCACCCTGCGCTCGCGATGGACGCCCAGGTGGCGCTCACGCTCAGGGTGGTGTCGAACCTTTCGACGGCGGCGATCGGGCGGGTGTTCCTGACCACGGAGAACACCATGGGGCAACGGCTGTTGCGAGCCAAGCGCAAGATCGCCAACGCCGGCATCCCGTACCGCATACCTTCTGCTGAAGCGCTCCCCGCACGCCTCGACGGTGTGCTGGCCGTGATCTACCTCGTGTTCACCACCAGCTACACGACGGCCGATGACGACATGGCCGCCGAGGCGATTCGCCTCGGCCGGCTGCTCGTCGGGCTGATGCCCGACTCCGACGAGGCGTGCGGGCTCCTCGCCCTGATGCTGCTCCAACACGCTCGGCGCCCCGGCCGCATCGTCGACGACGAGCTGGTGACCCTCGAGGAACAGGACCGATCGCGGTGGGACACCGACGCCATCGTCGAAGCCCTCTCGCTGGGCACAGCGAAGGCGTCCGAGCGGGGGATGTACCGCATCCAGGCGGACCTCGCCGCCGTCCACGCCACGGCGCTCGACGCCGGGGCGACGGACTGGCTGCGCATCGTCGCGCTCTACGACGAGCTGCTCACGATCACCTCCTCGCCCGTCGTCGCTCTCAACCGGGCGATCGCCGTCGGGATGAGCGACGGCCCGCTCGCCGGCCTGCGGGCGATCGATGCCATCGCCCCCGAACTGCCGAACTTTCATCTCGTCCCGGCCGCCCGCGGCGAGCTGCTCGCGCGCAGCGGGCGCACGGGCGAGGCGAGAGACGAGCTCGATCGCGCCATCGAGCTCGCCCCGTCCGCGCGCGAGCGACGCCAGCTCACCCGCCGGCGCCGCGAGCTCGAGCCCGGGTCAGGTCAGGCGAGCGGATTGACGTAGCGTCGCGTCATGGCTTCACGGTCAGCTTCGACCAGTGCGGATCGCCAGGCGGCGCCGGCGGGGTTCATCGTCAGGGGACTCCATCCGTTGTTCGCTGCTGAACTGCTCGGCGCGGATCTCCGCGTCGAGCCGTCAGAGGATCTGATTCGAACGGTCGAACAGGCAATGGCGCAGTACGGGGTGCTGGTGATCCGTGGTCAGCAGATCGACGACGAGGAGCACATCCGCTTCAGCCGGGCGTTCGGACCGCTCGAGCTGCCGCCGAACCTCGGGATGGCGCGCCAGAAGGGGCGGCTGCGGCGCGAGCTCTACGACGCGTCGAACCTCGACGCCAACGGCGAGTTGCTCAACGCGGATTCGCCGCGCCGCAAGTACAACCGCGGCAATGAGTTGTTCCACACCGACAGCTCGTTCAACGATCTACCCACCAAGTGGTCGCTGCTGCTCGCCCACGTCCTGCCGCCAGCCGGCGGGAACACCGAGTTCACCGACCTGCGCGCGGTCTACGCGGCACTGCCCTCCGAGACCAAGGCTCGTCTCGAAGGTCTCGTCGCCGAGCACAACCTCTGGCACTCGCGAGAACGGGGCGGTTTCACGGCGGTGAGCGACGAGATGAAGCGGCTGATGCCGCCCGTGCAACACCCCATGGTCCGCACTGCGGCCGACGGGCGGCGCGCCCTCTACATCGGCGCGCACGCGGCGCACGTCGTCGGTTGGCCGATCGACGAAGGGCGGGCGTTCCTGCAGGGCCTCATGGCGTTCGCCGCTGAGCCGCGATTCGTCTACAGCCACGCCTGGCGCGACGGCGATCTCGTGATCTGGGACAACCGCTGCATGCTGCACCGTGCCGGCGCGTTCGACGACCTGCACCACCCGCGGGACCTGCGCCGCACGACGATCAACGAATACGGGCCTGAACGAGCCTCGACGGACGCGAGGACGCCGGCGGCGCGATGAGAGAGGTGAGCGGCCCACGACCGCTCACGTCTCACCAGACCACGTGACGGGCATGGTGCGCACGCCGGCGATGAAGTTGGAGGCCAGTCTCTCCGGTGTTCCGGCTGGGGCGAGGTTCGGTAGGCGGGTCAGCAGTTCGCGCAGCATGACGTTGATCTCGATTCGCGCCACGTGCATTCCGAGACACAGGTGCGGGCCCCCGGCGCCGAACGCGATGTGTGGGTTCGGGTCGCGTCCGACGTCGAAGCGGTCGGGGTCGTCGAAGACGTCCTCGTCCCGGTTGCCGGACCCGTAGAAGACGACCACCTTGTCTCCGGCCCGCACCGGCTGGTCCCGGATGTCGGTGTCCGCCATCACCGTGCGCCGGAAGTTCACCACCGGTGACGAGTAGCGCAGCATCTCCTCGACGGCCGTAGGCAGCAGGGTGTCGAGGTCGTCGAGCAACCGGGCCTGCTCGCCCGGATGGTCGAACAGCAGTTGCAACCCGGCCGAGAGCAGGTTGCGCGTGGTGTCGCCGCCGGCATTGACGAGGAGGAGGAAGAACCACTGCAGCTCCCCGTCGGTCAGGCGATCGCCGTCGATCTCGGCTTGCACGAGCGTGGAGGCGATGTCGTCACCCGGGTGGGCTCGCTTGGCGTTGGCGACTTCGGCGCCAAAGGACAGCATCTCGACGACGGCCTCCAACCGGCGCGTCGCGCGATGCGACGTCGTCGTCGGTCGTGTGCATGAGCTCGGTCAGCTCGTACAGCCGCTCGCCATCGGCGCGGGAAATGCCCATCAGCTCGGCGATCAGCGCCGACGGCAGCCGTCCGGCGATCGCCGGAACGAAGTCGCACTCGCCGGCATCCACGACGTCGTCGATGATCTCGCGCGCCAGCTCGGTGATGCGAGCGGTGAGGAGCTGGGCGTTCTTGGGGGTGAAGCCGCGGCTCACCAGCAGCTTGAAACGGTCGTGCTGGGGTGGATCCATCGAAAGCATCATCTGGCGCTGCGCCGCGAGCCACTCCTCGCCCTCCGGCTCGGCGAGCATCACGCCCCTGGCGGCCGAGCTGAACAGCCGAGGTTGACGGCTGATCCGGCGGATGTCGTCGTAGCGGGTGATCGCCCAGAACCCGGGCCCGTCGACCTCGGGATGCCAGTGCACAGGGTCGTTCGCCCGCAGCCAGGCGTACTGGTCCCAGGGGTGGCCGGCGGCATACGAGCTCGCCGAGACCAGATCGATCGGCGGAGCGTTCTGTGGTTGCATCCGCTCCAGTTCAGTGCATCCCGCCGGATGCCGGCGACCCGGTGCGCTCATGAACGTTTGCGGACGAGGGCGCGCTACGGCCGAGCGGTTCGACTCTGTAGCTTCCGGGGATGGCGGCCGGCCGAGTCGAGGCGGGGACGAGTCCAGTGGGTTTTGCGGCGGCAGTCGGCGCCGCCGCAGGTGCGAGTCTGTCGGCCGGTCGGGGCGGGAGGCGAACCTTCGTGGGCGCGGTGGCCGGGGCGGCAACGCTGGCGGCCTCGGAGGCGGTCGCGCGAGCCCGTCAGCTTCCCGGGGAGATCCCGGCCCTGCCGCACCGGATCCTCATGAGCGGCGCCCTCGCTGCGCCCGTGGGTTTGGTCGCGGGCAGGGTGGCCGGCGCCGGGCCGGTCGCCGTCGCCACGGCCGCGGGCTCGGTCGCCGGCCTGATGGGACTACGCCCGCCGAAGGTGGTGATGGGGCCGATCGTCGGCTTCGGGATCGGCGCGGCTGCGCTCCGGGTGCGACCGGGTGCTTCGACCTCGTCGGTGGCGGCGGCGACCGTGGTCGCGTATCGCACACTGTCGGCGTTGCTGTTCCGTGACGCCCAGGTGAGCTTGCTGGCCGAACGGGTCCGGCCCGAGGACTTGCCGTTCGTTGTGCCGCTGGCGGCCCGCACCCGTTACGTCGGCACCGACTACGTGCGCGACCTCGCGGAGCGGATCGGCGGTCACTACACGGCCGACGCGAGTGATGTCGGCATCGTCGCGTCACTTGATGAACTGGCCGGCCCCGAATTCGATCCCGGCGAAGTCCACCCCCACGTCCGCGAGTTCTACGAGCACACGACCCGTTTCATCCTCGACATCGTTCCGCAGTGGCGGATGTGGGTTCGTCCTGGCTACCTGTTGTATCGGACGCTCGTTGCCCGCCCGCTGGGGCAAGCCAGCGTGCCGATGAACCAGCGTGAGGCGTTGCGTGGCGTGCGGAGTCGCATCGACACGATCACGGTCCGCCCCGAGGACGCGGCCGATGAAACGGTGGCGGTGCGCGGCTGGATCCGCTCGTTCGCCGACACCGACGAACCGATCTACGTCGGCATCTACACGACGTACCGCTCCGCCGACCGCGGCTACGTCAGCGTCGGCTTCCCCGTCCCATACGGGAGCTTCACCGCCACCCTCGTTCCACGGCGGCGTGACGGCGGCGGGCTGACGCTGAGCAGCCATGGTGACGGCCACGCCGGCCACTACCTGACGTACGTCGACCCGGACACCGGCGAGCTGACTGCGCTCGCTGTGCCCGGTTTCGGCGAGCAGCTCGACGTCCACGTCGACGGGGGAGCGCTCCGCGCCGAACACGCCTTCACGGTGTTCGGCCTGCCCTTTCTCGTCCTGCACTACCGCATCCGACCGAAGCCGGAGCGCTGACTTCCTCGGCCGATGGGTCACGTCACGGTGCTGCGGAACTTGGCCATGAGGTGGGCGCCTGCCCGTACCGGCGGGTAACGAGGGGACTCGCCCGGCTCCAGGCACGTCGGCAAGCCTTCGACGAGCGCATCCCAGTTGGCATTGTGGAAGAACGGGAAGCTGAACCGCTCGGTGGAACCTTGCGAGTCGGGCGGCGGGAGGATGACGCGATGGAGGGTCGATCGCCACCGGTCGTTGGTCCACCGCGCCATCAGGTCACCGATGTTGACGACGTAGGTGTCCGGTTCGAACGGGATCGGCACCCAGCGCCCGTCGGTGGATTGGATCTCGAGGCCGCCCGGCGCCGCGTCCTGCCGGAGGATGGTGAGTGTGCCGTAGTCGGTGTGGGCGCCCGCGCGGAGTTGCCCGGGCAGGGCGGCGTGGTCGACGTGCGGGTAGCGGATCATCCGCATCGCTGATCCGTGGCGATCGACGTACCGGGCGAACCAGTCCTCCGGAAGTCCGAGCGCGGCGGCAAAGGCGTCCATGAGTCGCCGCGCCAGTTCGGCCATCGCCCGGTAGTAGCGCTCCCACGCCGGGCGCAACGAGGGCACCGCCGTGGGCCAGAGGTTCGGCGCGTAGACCGCGCGTTCGTCCGTGTCGGACATCTCCTCGAGCGGTCGGGGCGGTGGATCCACCGGGCCGATCGCGAAGGTCTCCTTCAGGTCGGGAGGCGACGACGTCCCCAGCGAACTGGCGAGTGTCTCGGCCGACAAGGGGCAGTACCCGTACGGGTAGCCCGCTTCCGGCATCGCGACCTCGAGCCGTCGCTCCAGGGGCAGGGCGAAGAAGGCCCGGCCGGCGTCCCACGCGGCATCAGCAACGTCATCGGGGACGCCGTGGCCGCCGATCACGAAGAACCCGATCTCACGACACGCCCGGTCGATCGCCGATGCCACGTCGGCGCGCCCGCGCCGGAGGTCGATGAACGGGACCACACCAGCTCCGGCGGCGCTCAGTGCCATCGCATCTCCGTATCACGCTCATGGTTCCTTCACAACTTGGCGTCAACGTGACTGCACCACCCCCGAATGAAGGAGTTGATGATGAACAAGAAGCTCATGGCCGGCATCGCCGCCGGTCTGCTCACGGTCGCCGCGCTGCTTGCCGTGGGCATCGTTGCCTACAACGCCGGCGAGCGGAGCGACCGCGGCGTCGAGGTCGTCGGCGAAGTCGTCGCCAACAGCGAGAGTGCAACTCGCACCGTGGTCGTGCCCGCCGACGGGTACTGGCACGGGGGCTGGCGCGGTCCGGGATTCGGGTTCCTGATCTTCCCGCTGATCGTGATCGGGCTGGTGCTGTTCTTCGCGTCCAGACGCGGCGGGTGGCGCGGTCCGCATCGCTACGACGACGACGAGCTGCGGGCGTGGCACCGCCGCCAGCACGGGGACGAGGTCTCCGGACCCGCCGCGCCCGGGACCTGACCGATTGGCGGGCGGGGTGCACGCGCCCCGCCCGCCGGTTGCATCATGAACACCGTGAACCATGTGCTCGTGGTCGATGACGAGCCGGCCATCGTCGAGATCGTCAGGGACTACCTGACCGAAGGCGGCTACCGGGTCTCCACGGCCGGCTCCGGCGACGAAGCGCTGGCCCAGATCCGGTCGATCCGTCCCGACCTCATCGTGCTCGACCTCGGGCTTCCGGGGCTCGATGGGCTCGATGTCACCCGCACCGTCCGCCGGTCATCAGCCGTCCCGATCATCATCCTGACGGCCCGCTCCGACGAGACCGATCGAGTCGTCGGCTTGGAGCTCGGTGCCGATGACTACCTCATCAAGCCGTTCAGCCCCCGCGAGCTGCTGGCCCGCGTCAGGGCCGTCCTGCGGCGGAGCCGAACGCCGACCGAGGCGAGCGAAGACCGCCCGCTTCGCGCCGGCGAGCTGACCCTCGACCGAGCCCGCCGCCTCGCCACCGTCGACGGGCAAACTGTCGACCTAACGGCGACCGAGTTCGACCTGCTGGCGCACATGGCCGCGGCGCCCGGCCGGGTGTTCACCCGCGGGCAGCTGCTGGAGACGATCCACGGCGTCGCCGCCGATGCCGGTGAGCGGGCGATCGATGCCCACGTCAAGAACCTCCGACGCAAGATCGAGACCGACCCGCACCGGCCCCGCCGCCTCCTCACCGTCCATGGGGTGGGGTACCGATTGGCGGAGTGAGTCCGTGACCGTTGAGCAATGGCCCGGGGGGCAGGGTCCGCCCGGCGCACGCTGGTGGCGACGCCGATTCCTCCGCGTGGCGCTGGTCGTCGGGGCCATCTGGATCACTGCGGGCGTGCTGTTCGGGATGTTTGCCCGCAGGTCCGATCGTGGTCACGATGGAGACCCCGGGCCACCTGCGGTGGTCATCGCCGTCGTCGTCGCCGCGCTTGTCGCCACCTTCGTGGCCTACCGTCGCCTCGCCCGACCGGTCAGCGAGCTGCTCGACGGCGCGGAACGGCTCGGCGGCGGCGACTACGACGCGCGTGTCCGTCCCTCCGGACCGCGAGCCGTGCGCACGCTGGGGAGCGCGTTCAACGACATGGCCGGCCAGCTCGAGGCATCGGAGGAGGCTCGCCGCCGCTTCCTCGCCGACGTGGCGCACGAGCTCCGGACGCCGCTCACGGTGCTGCGGGGCGAGGTCGAAGCGCAGCTGGACGGTGTGCATCCGCGCGACGACGCCCACCTGGTTCGGCTGCTCGATCAGACCCGAACTCTGGACCGGCTCGTCGAGGACCTGCGGGCGCTCGCCCTCGGCGACGCCGGCCGCCTGACGTTGCACCGAGAATCGGTCTCGATCGGGGTGCTCGTCGAGGATGCCGCCGCCGCGATCGCCGCTGCGGCGTCGCAACGAGGGGTCGCCGTGGCCACGATCGGCACCGACCGGACTGACCTGGAAATGGATGCCGACCCGGTCCGCCTCGGTCAGGTCGTCGCCAACCTGCTGACCAACGCCCTCCGCCACACCCCGTCCGGCGGAACGGTGACCGTCACCGCGGACGCCGACGCGGCGGCCGTGACCGTCATCGTGGCCGACACCGGTCCGGGTATCGCCGGCGATCCGGAGCGGATCTTCGAACGGTTCACCAAGTCAGCCGACTCCGGCGGCACCGGACTCGGCCTGACCATCGCCCGCCGGCTCGTCGAGCTGCACGGCGGGACCTTGACCGCCGCCAATGCGGCCACCGGTGGCGCCCGCTTCACCGTCACGCTCCCTCGCCCAGCTTGACGGCCGGGGGTTCGCGACGGGAACTGTGAGTTCACGCAGCGGATTTCCGCTGCCACAACTCACACTTCGCCGTCACCGAGCGAAGTCGCCACCGACGAAGCGGCCGTCGATCGTGTCGTCGTCCGATGGTGGCGTGCTCTCGATCTCGGCGGCCCATTCCTCGGCGTCGTCGCGTGGCTCGTAGCCGAGTGCTCGGGCGGAGCCGAGGTCCCACCACGCCCGGGTGTTGCGGGAGATGCCGTACAGGATGGCGAACCCGAGGTTCGGTGCGCGCAGACAGGCATCGACGAGTCGCACGGTGTCGCCCGGCGACAGCCAGGTCGACAGGTGGCGGCGCGTGGTGGGGCGGTCGCGAAAGCTGCCGATGCGCAGGCACGCGACGGCGAGGCCGTGCCGGTCGTGGTACAGGCTGCACAGCGCTTCGCACGAGGCCTTGCCGAATCCGTAGAACGTGTCCGGCCGGGCCCTCGTCTCCACGGTGAGCATGGCCGCCCGTGGCGTGAACCCGACGGCGTGGTTGCTGCTCGCGTAGACGACCCGGGGCACCCGGTGGACGACGGCGGCCTCCAGCACGCGGTGGGTCAGGCCGATGTGGCTGTCCACGGCCGTCGTGATGTCGGTCTCGGCGGCGATGGCGGCGAGGTGCACCACGGCATCGGCACCGTCCATCAGATCCCGCCAGTTCACCCGAGTCAGTCGAGAGGTCGGCGACGACGATCGCGTCGCCCGCCGCCGCGGAGTCGATCCCGCCCACGTCGTGGCCGGCAGCTGGCAGGCCGTCCATCAGGCACCGCCCGATCTTCCCGGCGGCACCGGTGATCACGACGCGCACCCGCCGAGTGTGGCACGAGCTCGCCGTCTCCGGAATGCTCAGGCGGAGCTGCCTACGGTGAGGGCGATGACCGAGCTCGTCGACCTCACCGCGACCGAACAACGGCAGCTCATCGGCAAACGAGAGGTTTCGGCCACTGAGCTGCTCGACGCCCACTTGGCGCGCATCGACGTCGTGAACCAGCGCGTCAACGCGATCGTGGCCTTCGATCCTGACGTCGGGCGGCGGCGGGCGCGCGCAGTCGACGACGCCATCGCCGCCGGCGACGACCCGGGCCCGCTCGCCGGGCTCGTCACCGCCCACAAGGACCTCACCGAGACCGCCGACTTCACGACGACGTTCGGGTCGCCGCTCTTCGCCGGGTACCGGCCGGCTGCCGACTCGCTGCTCGTGGCGCGCATGAAGGCGGCCGGCGCGGTTGCCGTCGGCAAGACGAACGCACCGGAGTTCGGTGCCGGCTCGCACACGTTCAACGAGGTCTATGGGGTGACGCGCAACCCCTGGGGACTCGGGCGCAGCGCCGGCGGGTCGAGCGGCGGCGCGGCCGTGTCGCTCGCCTGTCGCATGGTCGCCACCGCCGACGGCAGCGACACCGGCGGCTCGCTGCGCAACCCGGCGGCGTGGGGCAACGTCGTCGGCTTCCGCCCAACCGTGCGGGTGGTGCCCCGCGTCAACCCCGGCAACGCGTGGATGCCGATCAGCACCGAGGGTCCGATGGGTCGAACGGTCGACGACGTCGCCCTGCTGCTCGGCGTCCTGGCCGCGCCGGACGGACGCGACCCGATGTACCGGCCGATCGACCTGCCCGCGGAGCTGCGGCCGCCGTCGCGGCCGCTGCGCGTCGCCTGGTCCCGCCAGCTCGACGTGCCGGTCGAGACGTCTCAGCTCGACGTGCTCGCGGGCACCCGACAGACGATGGTCGACCTCGGATGGGATGTCGTCGACGCCGAGCCCGAGCTGGCGCAGGCCGACGAGTGCTTCAGAGTGCTGCGGGCGTGGAACATCGCCAACGGCCCGACCGCCCGCTTCCACGACCGGATGGACGAGATCAAGGCGACGATCCAGGACGAGATCCGGCGCGGCACGGCCGTGAGCCAGGCGGACGTGGCGACGGCCTACGCCCAGCTCGCCGAGCTCTGGCGCGAGACCGTCGCCTTCTTCGACCGCGGCTACGACGTGCTCGCCTGCCCCGTCACCCAGGTGTCGCCGTTCCCGGTCGAAACCGAATATCCGCTCGTCGTCGCGGGCGTCCAGTTGAGCAACTACATCGACTGGATGGCGTCGTGCTGGCGGATCACCGTGACCGGGTGCCCGACCCTGTCGCTCCCCGCTGGCTTCGACACGGACGACCTCCCAGTCGGCATCCAGCTCGTGACCCGCCAGGGCGCCGATGTCCAACTGCTGCGCATCGCCAAGGCGCTCGAGGAGGCGACCGAGTTCGCCGCCCGCCAGCCGCCCGTGCTCACACAGCTCTAGGCGGCGCGAATGCCGTCGAGCACAGCGGGGTCGAGGAGCTCGTCGCCGACCGTCTCCGGACCGGCGAAGAGTCCGACGAGGAGCGGGAAGATCGGCGCCTCCATGCCGCCCATGCGGTCGTTCACGTACCGTCGACGCGCGTCACGGTTGTCGGCGTCCTCGGCGTTGGTGGCAGCCGTCACGTCGGCGGCGAGCCGTAGGCGGGCCATCCGCCCCACCCGTTCGGCTCCGTACGAGGCGAACGCATCAGCCGTGCGGGCACCGTCGAGCACGAGGTCGCGCACGGTCCGAGCGTCGCGCATCGCGATCGACAGGCCCTGGCCGACGATCGGATCGTTGTGCCCGGCGGCGTCACCGATCAGAACGGCACCGTCCACGTACGGCTCGGCACACCAGGTGTCGTCGCCGGGATAAGTCGCGCATGGACCTGCAGGAGTCGCGGTGACGACCTGCGCGCTCCACGGATAGCTCGATACGGCGCACGCCTCCAAGAACCGGGCCGTGCCGTCCGGTCCGGCGAAGCGGTGTTGCCCGGACAACCCGGTGCACACGTAGACCCGCGCTCGACCGCCTCCCTGGTGGAACAGCAGGAAGAACCGGTCGCCCTCGCCGATGAGAACGTCATGATCGTCGGGCACCCCCTCCAGGCCGTCGAGCAGCAACCCGGCGATGTAACTCGTCTCCGGCTGGCGTTCCAACTGGATGCCGAGATCTCGACGGGTCACCGAACGCCGGCCGTCCGCGCCGACGACCAACGACGGGTGCAGCTCGGCGGACGTCGAGTCGAGCGCGTACCGCACCGACGGCGACGAGCCGGCGGTGACGTTCACCTTCGAGACGCCACGGACGACGGTGGCGCCGGCCGCAACCGCGGCGTCGAGGAGCGCCTGACACGCATCCGGGTGGCGCAGGTTGAGCGTGCCTCCGACATCGCTCACCATGAGGTTCACCGGGAGGTCCCGGGGATCGTCGCCGCTCGGGAAGTACTGCCGCCACGTCGGCGCGACGTGCGCGCCCGCGGCGAGGAGCACCTCCTCGACGCCGAGCTCGCGAGCCTCCTTCACGCCCCACGGGACCATCGTCTCCCCGCGCACCCGGTCCGGGAACTCGGCGGTGGCCTCGAGCACCGTCACGCCCAGCCCCTCCTGGGCCAGCGCGCGCGCAAGGGATGCGCCGGCGATGCCACCGCCGATCACGACGACGTCGACAGGTTCCGTCATCATCGATCCTTCCTGTCGAGGTTCATCGGTGCGGAGCGCTCAACCGGCGGTCGATCTCGCCGCCCATGATCGCGCACTCGGTGAGCGGATGGTCGAAGCGACAGAGGAGCGCACCCTGGAGGAGGGTCCGAGCCCGCTCCAGCAGGGCGATCTCGTGGTCGAGGGCGTCGATCCGCCGGCGGGCGATGGCCTTCCAGTCGTCCACGCGAGCAGCGCCGAGAATGCCGTCGACATCGTCGAGGGAGAGTCCGGCGTCCTTGAGCATGCCGATGAACACGAGCCGGCGCAGGGTGGCCGGTCGGTAGCGGCGCTGACCCGACACGCGGGCATCTGGTCGGACCAGGCCGCGCCGCTCGTAGTACCGCACGGTCGAGGTCGCCACGCCCGCCCGGGCGGCGGTCTCGCCGATCGTCGCCAGATCGTCAGCCATCAGCTCAGTTGACTTGAACCCGGGTTCAAGCGTCAAGGTAGGTGGACATGACCACCTCGAATTCAGCCCCGGTCGTCCCCAACCACCACGCCGACCAACCGGGCTTCTCGGGCGTCGGCGGATACGTGGCGGGGCTCACCATGACCATCGGGCGCGGTGCCGTCGCCCGCCTTGCCGCCGACCTCACGGCGGTGACCGCCGCCGACCGTGTCGTCGACGTCGGCTGCGGTCCCGGCACCGCCGTCCGCGAGGCGGCCCGACGCGGAGCTCAGGTCACCGGGATCGACCCGGCCCCCGTGATGTTGAAGCTTGCTCGCACGCTCACCCGCCGCAGCCCGTCGATCTCGTGGGCCGAAGGCGCGGCCGAGGCCGTTCCGCTTCCCGGTCACTCGGCGTCGGTCCTGTGGTCGATCTCCAGCGTCCACCACTGGCACGATGTCGACGCCGGCCTGGCGGAGGCCCACCGAGTGCTCAGCGCGCACGGACGGCTGCTGGCCATCGAACGGCACACGCGGCCCGGCGCCACCGGGTGGGGCAGCCACGGATGGACTCGTGCCCAGGCCGACGTGTTCGCCGACCGCTGCCACGGCGCGGGGTTCACCGACGTTCGGGTCGAGTCCCGTCAGCTGACCCTGCACCGACTGCTCGCGGTGCACGCGATCCGCCCCTGAGGATCCTTCAGTCGGTGACGGTCACCGTGCCGGACATCTGGGGATGGATGCCGCAGATGTAGGCGTGCTCGCCGGGAGCGTCAAAAGTGAACTGGAACGTCGTCCCGCTGTCGATCGTGTCGCTCGCGAACGACCCGTCAGCGGCGACGACGCTGTGGCCCGCTGGGTCGCCGTTCGTCCACGTGACCGTCGTTCCCACCGGGACCGTCAGCGCTTGCGGGGCGAACGCGAAGTCGGCGATGTTGACGGACGACGGGGCCGCGGCCACCGAGGTCGAGTCGTAGTGGTCGGCCCAGTAGACGCCGAAGCCGATCAACGCCACCACGGCTACCGCGGCGGCCCCCACGAGGAAGGCCGGGCTCGACGACTTGTCGTGCTCCGCGATCGACGGGATGAACGTGGCGGCAAGGAGGACGATCGCCGCGATCTCCGCGACCAGCACGATCTGAGCCTGCGGTGACGGGTCGAGGCCCTCGCCCTGGAAGCCCAGGAACGTGCGCTCGGAGTGGGTGTAGAAGAAGGCGGCCAACGTGCCGAGCGGGACGATGATCCCCGCCAGCCGCACGAACCACTCCCGACGGGCGGCGACGGCGACGGCGACGATCCCCGAGATGATCGCGTTCAGCAGGATGCTCCGACCGAAGCTTGGTACGGAGCCGGCACTGCGGTATCCGCCGAAGTAGAGGTCGAGGTGGACCAGTCCGGCGACCAGTAACGCGCTCGCGCCGCCGAGCCTGAGGACACGTCCGATGCTGATACCGATCCATACGCACGGGCACCTCGATCGGTTCGCCGGTCGGTGGGGTCAGCGGATCTCCGCGGTGGTGGTCAGGACGATCTGGTCGAACTCGCCGAAGCGGGCCGTGACGGTCAACTCCCAGGTGCCGGCGATCGGGAAGTTGGCATCGTTCGTCGTGACGTGGTTGGGCGCGGCGGGGATCGTCGGGATCTCGATCGGTCCGACGTCCTGGGCCGGCAGCGCGGCGGTGACGGCGATCTCGTCGGCGACGTCACGGCTGCCGTCGGTCGCGAGGAGGTAAACGTGCATCGTGGTGCCGCCGGTGGTGGCGGGGACCAGGTCGATCTGCGCCATCCAGTTGTCCTGGGTCGCGGTGACGGTCACCGGCACCGGGTTGCTGTCGGCGATCGCCCGGGGTGGCGGCGAGTCGACGAGTCCGACCGTGGCGACGAGGACGACCGCCATTCCGGCGAACTCGACCAGCACGCTGCGGCGCAGCCCCTTGTGATCGGCCATCGGCGCGGTGGCGGCACCGACGGTGCTGAGCGCGGGGGTCGGCCCGGTGGTCGAGAACTGGCGAACCTGCCGCCGGCTGACGGCGGCGGCGATCACCACCACCCCGACGACCAGGACCTTGATGACCAGCCACTTGCCATACGTGCTGTCGGTGATCGAGTCGATGCCGTCGAGTTGACGCCATGCGTTGACGACGCCGGTGAGAGCGAGAGCCACCACCGCACCGAGGGCGATCGGCGAGAACCGGGTCGCCGCTGCCCACAGCCCTTCCCGGCCGACGACGGTGACGATGGCGACGATCCCGCCGACCCAGATCGACATCGCGGCGAGATGGACCAGGGTCGCCAGGAACCCGGCGACGACGGCACTGCCCGTGACCGCGTGGCCCCCGGCCGCGACGACCGCGAGCAGCACCACCCCGTACCCGCCGGCGGCGAGGATGAACGGCCGCCGATCGAGGACGCGTCGTGCCCCCGCCACGAGCAACGGGGCCAACGCCAGCAGGACGAGACGGACGAACCACCAGCGTCCGGCGCGCGACTCGACCACCGAGACCCAACCGTCAGGGTCGAGCGGGCCGTCGTCGAGGATCGCCGCCTGGGCGCCGATCATGATTGCCGTGCCGATCGCCCCGACATCGCCGGCGGCAGTCAGCAGCAGTCGGGCCCGCCTGGTGGCGAGCAGGTTCGGAGCACACAGGGCGAGGACGAAGAACCCGCCGACCAGGACGGCGACGCCCGCGTAGCTGAGCCAGCGGCCGACGCCGAGCCAGCCGCTCGACGAACCAGTGTCGCCCGACTGGGCGAGGAGCTCAGCGACGAGGTCGGGATCCGTGGTCGTGACCTCACCCACGGAGAACGTGAACGCTCCACTGATCGGATGGGCGTCGGCCGACACCACCCGCCAGGCGACCACGTAGCTGCCGGCCAATTCGGCGTCGACGTCAACCGCGATCGTGTCGGGGCCGTCGTCCCGGCGGACGTCGCCGACGTCGACGGCGGTGCCGGAGGAGTCGACGAGACGGATCGAGTCGTCGAGGACGTCGACGGACTCGGAGAAGGTGAGCACGATCGCATCCGGGGATTGGTCGAGCACGGCGTCTGGCGCGGGTGTCGAGGCGAGCAGCTCGGCGTGAGCGCTCACCGGACTGGCGAACAGGGTCGTCGTCGCGAGGGCGATGACGAGCCCGGCCGCGAGCCGGCGCAACGTCACGGGCGCCGCCTGCGCACCTGCCAGATAGCCAGTGCTGCCACCGCCGCGACCGCCGCTGCTGTGCCGGCGGCCACGACGTTGCCCGAGCCACTGCCGTCGTCGCCGTCACTGGCCGCCACCGATGACGGAACGATCGTGCCAGTGCCGACGGGGAGCGACGTCGCGGCGGCCGTGCTGCTCGTGGGCGCGCTGACGGTCGCGGTCGTCGCCGGCTCCGTCGTCGTCCGCGGTTCCGATGTCGTCGGCGGTTCCGATGTCGTCGGCGGGGTGGTGGTCGTGGTGGGCGGTGCCGTGGTCGTGGGCGGCGCTGTCGTTGTCGCGGTTGGCAGGGGGGCGGTGAGGTTCATCGCCGGTGCCGGCTCGTCGAGCTCGGCCCCGGACCCGTCGGACGGCACGTCGATCCAGCGGATCTCGCCCTGCTCGCACCGCTGCACGAACGGGAAGTAGATCGTCGCGTCCGGGGTCGCCGGCAGGGTCATGCGGACCCGGAACGTGCCCTCGACGTCGGCTGAAAGGGGGCCACCGACGAACGTGACGACGCGGCGGGCCACGTTGGCTGTCCAGCCGGCGGGCGGTTCCGGGACCGCGTTGGTGACGCCGTCGGGGAGCCGCATGTCGAGTTGGATCGTGGCCGATCCGTCGCACCCGTGCTCGACGGTGAAGCCGACGCTCTGCTCGCTGCCCGCCGGTGCCTCCTTGGGGTCGGGGTCGATGTGGGCCAAGGCGGACGACGCGCCCCACGCCGCGGCGATCGCGGCGACGGCGATGCCGACAACGGGGCGAGTCCGGTGGGCGCATGGGCCAATTGTGGTGGATCGCCCACCGCCGTGGGCAGCGCGCTCGCCCCCTCGCGCCCGGCGACGCCTCGCTCAGACCACGGCGCCCGGCCGACGGTCCTCGACGTAGAACGTCCGCGCCGTGTGGCCCGTGCCCGACTGGTCCTCGACGCTGCTCACGAAGCGCAGATCGACGCGGAGCTCGTCCCGGGTCACGGTCGCCTTCATGTACCCGCGACGGTCGCCCTCGAAGTACTTGATGTGCGGATTGAAGGGCACCATCGGTCCGTAGTACGGCCCGTATGGCGTGTCGTCGCCTCCCGTGGTGATCGCGGGGGTGACGAACTCGGTGGCCACCGTTGGCGCCGTCGGGTCCTTGAAGTCGAGCTTGAGGTCGTTGACGAACGTCGAGTGCCAGTCGCCCGTGAAGAACACCGGGTTGCGCACGTGCTCGTCGACGACAGCGTCGAGCAGTCGGTGGCGAGCAGTCGGGTAGCCGTCCCACGCGTCGTTCCAGTAGCGCTCGTCCTGGTAGGGGAGATGCTCGAGCTCGGCGAGCAGGAGCTGCTGGCCGACGATGCTCCACCGGGCGCGCGTGTCGTCGAACCCGTCCTCCACCCACCGCTCCTGCCGCCGCCCGAGCATCGTGTAGTCGTCATCCAGCGCGGCATCGCACCGCAGCGATTCGCCGTCGCCGCACGGGTTGTCGGAGCGGTACTGGCGGTCGTCGAGCATCGTGAACTCGGCGAGCCGGCCGTAGGGGACGCGGCGATAGATGCGCAGTGTGTCGTCCGGACGCGTGGCTCGGGCCAGCCGGATCGGCAGGTGCTCGTAGAACGCCTGGTAGGCGGCGGCACGGCGGGCGGTGAACTCGGGCGAAGGAGTCCCGCCCTCCGGCGCCAGCCCGGAGTAGTCGTTGGCGACCTCGTGGTCGTCCCACACCACCACGAAGGGGAACGCGGCGTGGGCGGCCTGGAGGTCGGGATCGAGCTTGTACAGCGTGTGGCGGAGCCGGTACGTGCGGAGATCGACCGTCTCCTCCTGGAACCCGATCGGCAGCTGCCCGCGGTTCGTCTCTCCGATGAAGTACTCGTAGGTGTAGTCGCCGAGGTGGAGGACCAGGTCGAGGTCGTTCTGCACCATGTCGCGGTACGCGGTGTAGAACCCGCTCGGGTGGTCCTGGCACGTGGCTACGGCGAACGTCAACCGGCGGGCCCACTCGTCACGGTCGGGCGCGGTGCGGAAGTGGCCGACGGTGCTGTCCTCACCGCCGGTGTCGAACTGGAAGAAGTGGTCGGCGCCGGCGCGCAGTCCCTTCACCTCGGCGTGCACGGAGTGGGCCAGTTGCGGCGACGCCGATGCCGTGCCCTTGGCGACCACGTGGCGCATGCGCTCGTCACGAGCGACGCGCCAGCGCACGGGGATCGTCGCCTGGCCGAGCGCGCCGGGGTCCGCCGGCTCGGGCGCCAGACGGGTCCACAGGACGATGCCCGACGACGTGGGATCGCCGGAGGCCACGCCGAGTGTGAACGGGTTGGTGGCGAAGCGCGGCGCCGCCTTGAGCGAGCTGCCGGGCATCAACGACATCGCCATCGCCGAACCTGTGCACCACCATGCGTACTCGAGGAAGCGTCGGCGACACCCTCCGCACCCAGATGTGAAAGGGGCGGTGGCCGCTAGTGCTTGGTCGCGGTTACCGCTCGACCGCCTTGGCGCCGACGCGGCGGGCGGCGTCGAGGAGCCCCGCGGCCGCCGCGGCGAGCCGGTTGCCGGGTGGCTCGTCGGGCGCGCGCGGATGAGGCTTGGTGGGCGCCGTCTCCTTCGCCTCGGCCAGCGCCGACCCGAGCTCCTCGAGCTCAGCCTTGGTGAACCCGTCGCGGAGCTTCGGGAACAGCTCGCCTTCCTCCTCCTTCACATGATGCCGGACGCTCTCTGCCAACACCGTGAACTTGGCGTCGAAGCGCTCGTCGTCGGGCGTCATCCCCTCGAGCTCGGCCAGCACCCACTTGGCGACGTGGTGCTCTTCGAGCGCCTCGAGCACGAGGTCCTCCTCGTCGGGCAGCCGCTCACGGACGATGGGGTAGAGGATCTGCTCCTCGATCGAGGCGTGCTGGGACAGCGCCTCGATCACCTTCTCGGCGATGTCGTCCTTGGTCTTCTTGGCGCGTGGACCGAGGTCCTCGAAACGCTTGAAGAGCTTCTCGACCTCGGCATGATCAGCCTTCAGCAGTGCGATCGCATCCATGAACAAACCTCTTCCAACGGGAGTGCGCGGTCCTGCAGATCCTCGTACCCTGCACCGTTGCGCTCCATACGGCGCACCGGAGAGGGTCCGTTGCCGCCGCCAGGCATCCTGTCCGTAGGCATACGTTCGGAGGAGGACGACCAGTGAGCGATCCGATGAAGGAGGCCTGGCGAGACGTCGAGGACGGCTTTTCCACGCTGGGCCGGATGATGCGAGCGCGCTACCAGGGAGCGACGGACGACGCCTCGGAACCCGCCGGCAAGACCGGGGAAGCGTCTGACGCCGCCGCGGCGCTCCGCGATGCCTTCGAACAACTCGTGGCCGCGGGCCGCGAGTTGGGCGATCGGGCGGCCGATGTGGTGCGCGACGACGACATCAGGGCCCAGGCCAAACAGGCCGCCACCTCACTGAACGACGCGTTGTCGGCGACGGTCGAGCTGATCGGTGAACAAGTCACCGGGTTCTTCAAGCGAGCCCCCGGCGACGCTCCGCCGGAGGAGCCCCGCGCGGTCCCGCGCTCGAGCCCGACCGACGGCGACGCCCGTCAATGACACCAGGACACTCACCAGCGGGCGGCGGGGCTGACGCCGCGGTGCCCGCCGTGATGGTGTTCGGTCCCGGCCCGTTCGTGTCGATCACCATCGAGCGCACGGTCACGGGCGCGGAGGGCGACGAGGTCCATGTTCATGCCGCGGGGCAGGGAGTGTGGGTGGCCCGCGCCGCCGCCCGGCTCGGCGCTCGCATCACGCTGGTGACGATGTCAGGAGGCGAGCACGGCAGGATGCTCGACGCGTTGCTCGCCGACGAGCCGTTCGCGGTCAACGCGGTGACCGTCTCAGGAGAAGGCGCCTGCTACGTCGACGACCGCCGGGAGGGTGACCGCGACCGCATCGCCACCCGCCACTCCGATCTGCTCTCCCGCCACGAGCTGGACGACCTGTATGGCTGCGCCCTCACCGCCGGCCTGTCCGCCGAGGTCGCCGTGCTCTGCGGTACGGGTGAGGCCGAGCGGCTCCCGGCCGACCTGTACCGGAGGCTGGCGACCGATCTCAGGGCGAACGGTGTCGGCGTCGTCGCCGACCTCTCGGGATCGTTTGCCGAGGGCGCGTTGCGCGGCGGGCTCGACGTGCTCAAGATGAATGCCGACGAAGCACGCGAGTTGGGCGAGGGCGGTTCGACCGATCGCCCCGATCTCGTCGACCTCGCTCGCCGGTTGGTCGAGCGGGGCGCCGACCGTGTCGTGCTGTCTCGGGGCGAAGAGCCGGCATACGCCGTCGACGAGGCGGCCGCCTTCGAATTGGTGGCCCCTCGCCTCGAGCCCGCTGACCATCGGGGCGCGGGGGACTCGATGACGGCGGCGCTGGCGGCGGGACTGGCCGCGGGCGACCAATGGGAGACGGTGCTGGTACGGGCGACAGCGGCCGGGGCGGCGAACGTGACCCGTCACGGGCTGGGGACCGCATGGGCGTCCGAGGTCGAGGCCCTCGAGCCCCTCGTTCAGCTCACCGCCATCGACTAGGACAACACGGCACTAGTCGTCTCGGTCGTGTCCGACGACCGAGGGGAGGGCGAGCCAGAGCGACACGATGCTGCCGGCGACGATCGCGGCCAGCCACCACGCGGTCGTCGTCCCGAACACGAACCGTGCGACGCACCAGAGTCCGCTGACCAGCGACATGGCGAGCAGCATCAGCCCGACGACCGTAAACCTGATCCCCCACGCGAGACGCGCCTTGCGTTCCTGTCGCCCGCCGATGCGGTGGAACACAGTCGGGGTCAGGAGGCAGACGACGGAGAGCATCGACGTCACCATGGCGAAGCCGAACGTGTTTCGACCGGTGTCGTCGAGCTCGCCGAACCGCTGCGAGAACGGGATGGTGAGCAGGAAGGCGAGCAGGACCTGCACGCCGGGGAGGACGACGCGCAGCTCCTGCAGCAACGTCTGGTACCGATTGCGCAGTTCCTCCCGATCCTTGACGTCGTCGAGCTCGGCGAGGTCGCGGTCCTCCCGGGGGGCGGCGTCTCCGCTGTTCATGGCCGAGATGTGCCCCGTTGCCCGCGATCTCGAACCGCGAACACGGTTCCGTATGACACGGGGCGCCGGAGGGGTACGAGACCGGTGGAGACGAGGTGGTCATCGGTGAGTTGCTCGGCGGCGGGCCTTGTCATGTCACGGTCCGCATCAACAAGATCCGGCTGGGGCGATCGCGGCGAGGCCCGAGGTCGCCAGCTCGACGACGCCGGACGCGGTGGCGAGACGGATCGTCCGCGAGGGCGCGTCGAGCACCTGACCACAGGCCGTGTCGCGGCTGTGGACGCCGTGCCATCCGCGTGCGGAGTGTGCCATCTGCGCGATGCCAGCGCGCTCCGACCGGCCCGAATCGTCGACGTCCATGCGGTCAGTGAACCACACCCACGCTGGCCGCTCGCGGGATCACCCCTGGTCCTCCGGCCCTCGTAAGCGCCATGCCTCGCCTGCGCCGTGTTTCCCCGAGCCGTCCAGGATGGACGCGCCAGCGACGCGGAAGAGGGTTCGTCTACATCGACGAATCGGGTCGCCCACTAGCCGCCCTCGATGTCGCGCGGTGCAAGGCACTGGCGATTCCACCGGCGTGGCAGGACGTCTGGATCTGCCCCCTTGTCAACGGTCACCTCCAGGCGACCGGAACCGACGACGCCGGTCGGCGGCAGTACCTCTACCACACGGCATGGCGCGAGCGCCGTGACAAGGCGAAGTTCGAGCGGGTGCTGGAATTTGCCGCCCACCTGCCGCGTGCTCGCGTCGTCGTCGCCGATCACCTCGCGCTTTCCGGCATGCCGCGCGAACGGGTGCTGGGCACGGCCTTCCGGCTCCTCGACCTCGGGTTCTTTCGGATCGGCGGCGAGGAGTACGCGGATGACAACGGCAGCTACGGGCTGGCAACACTCGAGAAGCGGCACGCGCACATCGAGGGTCGGTCGATCGTGTTCGAATATCCCGCCAAGTCGGGGCAGGAGCGGCTCATCGCCGTCGCGGACGACGCCGTGCTGGCGGCAGTGACCGAGCTGCGTCGGCGCCGAGGCGGAGGCCCCGAATTGCTCGCCTATCGGGACGGCCGCCGATGGCGCGACGTCTCGTCGAGCGACATCAACAGCTACCTCAAGACGGTCATCGACAGCGAGGCCTCGGCGAAGGACTTCCGGACGTGGCACGGCACGGTGCTGGCGGCGGTGGCGTTGGCCGAGGCCGCCGATGGCACCCCGTCGGAGCGCGGCCGAACACGCGCCGTGCGCTCGGCGATGTCCGACGTCGCCGAGTATCTCGGCAACACGCCACGGATCGCCCGCGCGTCGTACGTCGATCCGCGACTGATCGACTTCTTCGAACGCGGGACCACGATCGCGCCGACCCTGCGCCGCACGCCGACCTCCGGCGGCGTCGACCGTGAGCGGGTCGAACGCGCCGTTCTCCGTCTGCTGCGCGCTTGATGGCGCCCCATCCCGTACGTGTTAGCAAAGGGGGTTCATGAACCAGCGCCCGGACGGCGTGCTCGAGATCGACACCAGTGATGGTGTCGTCACCGTCCGCGGCGACATCGACATGGGCACGATCGGTGAGCTCGTAGAGGTGCTCGAGCAACTCGGGGGCACGGTGGTGGTCGATCTCGCGGAGGTCACGTTCCTCGACTCTTCCGGGCTGCAAGGCATGCTCGACGCGCGCCGGGTCGCGCGGGAACGGGGCGACGACCTGATCCTGCGACGTCCGTCTCCACCCGTCAGCCGCATACTGGAGATGACGGACCTGAACGGTGTGTTCGTCATCGAAACGTGACCGCGCGATCGATCGACTCCGCCCGTGGATAGCCCGAGCCGGGAGATGGGCGAAGGGGCGGTGCAAGGCGGGGCCGCAGCGCCATTCCGCCACGAGGCCCTCTTGTACAGCGGCGAAGCGGAGTTCCTCGCCGCCACGCTCGCGTTCATCCGCCAGGGGTTGGCCGCGGAGGAGACCGTCCTCGTCGCTGTCGGTCCCGAGAAGATCGATCTGCTCCGGCGGCGCCTCGGCCCGGACGGGGACGACGTGAGCTTCGTCGAACATCGCAGAGGCCGGTCGCAACCCGGCGACGATCGTCCCCCTGTGGTCCGACTTCATGGAGCGGAGCCGCCCGACCGGTCGACGTTTCCGCGGCATCGGCGAACAGGCGTGGCCCGGCCGCAGCCACGCCGCCCTCGCCGAGTGCCGCAACCATGAGGAATTGGTCAACATCGCCTTCGCGGACGGCCCGGGCTGGCACTTGCTGTGTCCATACGACGTCGACGAGCTGGGCCCGCACGTGATCACAAGTGCCCGCGCGACGCATCCGTATCTCCTCGACCGTGATGGGCCCTCGTCGAGCGCGGACTTCGACCCGCGCCTGATCGGCTGGCTCGGAAGGGACGACCCACTACCTCCGCCGGCGACGACGACGGAGGCTCAGGGGGGACCGTTCGGACCCACCTCGCTCGGCGAGATCCGGTCGGTGGTCGCCGCGTTCGCGTCGAGCGCCGGGGTCGCGCCGACGCGGGTCGACGACTTCGTCCTGGCGATGAACGAGCTCGTCGGCAACAGCCTGCGCCACGGCGGAGGGTCGGGGGAGGTTCGGCTCTGGGTCGAGGCCGACACCGTGTTCGGCGAGGTGCGTGATCGAGGCTCGATCGCCGATCCGCTCGTCGGTCGGCGCCGGCCGAACCCCGAACAGTCCGGCGGCCGAGGCCTGTGGATCGTCAACCACGTCAGTGACCTCGTCCAGCTCCGCTCGCGTCCAGGGTCGACCGTCGTCCGCGTCCACATGGCGCGCTGACCGACAGCGGTTTGGGCGACGGCACCGGGCGGGTACCAGTCCTGGACAGGAGAGGTGATCGATGTTCGAGGTGAGTCGTGACGTTCGACCGAGCTGACTGTGTCCGGCTCCAGTTACCGGTCGACCCGCAGTACATGCGCGTCGCCCGGCTCGTCGCCAGCGGTCTCGGGGCCACGATCGGGTTCGACGTGGAGGCGGTGGACGATTTCCGCATCGCCGTGGACGAGCTCTGCGCCGCGATGGTGGAGGTGAGCGACGGCGATGTCCTCGATCTCTCGTTCGAGGTGCGCGGCGACGGCATCGAGGTGGAAGGCACCACGGCGACGGCCCAGATGGCCCATCTCAGTCCTGACCGGTTCGCCCTCTCGGAGCAGATCCTCGGCGTGGCGTGCGACCGATACAGCCTGAACGTCGATGATGGCACTGCTCGATTCACGCTGTACAAGCGCGCCTGACGTGTCGCCGGACGCCGAGAGGTTGCTCGAGCAGTTCCACGCCTACCGTCGTAGTGGCGATCGAGCGATCCGTAACGCCCTCGTCGAGGAGTACCGGTGGATCGCCTCCCGATGCGCGCGGCGGTTCCAAGGTCGCGGCGAGCCGTTGGACGACCTCGTTCAGGTTGCCCTGTTCGGGGTGCTGAAGGCGGTCGAGCGGTTCGATCCCGAGCGTGGTGTCGCCTTCCCGGCGTTCGCCATGCCGACGGTGATGGGTGAGCTTCGCCGTCACTTCCGCGACCACACGTGGTCGTTGCGCGTGCCGCGACGGCTCAAGGAGCTGCACATCTCGGTGGGCCGGGCCGTCGAGGAGCTGCGCGGTTCGCTCGGCCGGCAACCGACCGTCGACGAGCTCGCGCGACAGCTCCACGTCACGGTCGAGGAGATTCTCGAGACGCTCGAAGCGGGTGCGGCCTATCGCACCGGCACGCTGAGCCAGCCGGACGATGCCGAGGTCGAGCGGGAACCGGTCGCGCTCGGTGCCGACGACGACGGCCTCGTCCACGCGGACGATCGGATGGCGGTTCGCAGGCTGCTCGGCGCGCTGGCGCCGCGAGAGCGGACGATCGTCTACCTGCGGTTCTTCGGCGAGCTGACCCAGCAGGAGATCGCCGACCGGCTCGGCATGAGCCAGGTCCACGTGTCGCGGCTCCTCCGCCAGTCGCTGGATCAGCTTCGGGCTGGGGTGAACGAGATGGACGTGGACCTCGGCGACCCCGACGCCGCACCGGCCTGACGCACGCGGCGCAGGCGCCGCGTTCAGCGCGACTTGGCTGCGGCCTTCCCACGCCGTGGGGCCGGCGGCCTCGTGGTGGGCGGTGGACGTTCCCTTGTCCTCCAGGGCCTCAACGGCTCCGGGACTCAGGGGCGATCTCCGACGACCAGACCTTGCAGAAGCCCTCCTGGTCGTCGCCGATCTGATGCAGATAGACGTGGTCGACACCGGCCGCGACGGCCTCGCGGATCTTCTCGACGATCGGCTCGCTGTCGGGGCCGCACGGAACGGCCTCGGCGATCAGCTCCTTGGTGACCGTCGACGCGGCCTGTTCGAAGTGGGCCGGCGTTGGCAGGTCCTGACTGAGCTGCCCCGGGACGCCGGCGTTCGGCCAGACCTTGTGCGCCCGCTCGATCGCCTCGTCACGAGTCGCAGCCCAGCACACGGTGATCTGGCTGTACACAGGACCCTCGCCCCCGGCCCGGCGCCACGTCGAGATGATCTCGGGATCGCGGCCGGTCCACAGCCCGTCCCCGGCGCGGGCTGCCATCTCGGCGGCCGCCGATCCGAAGGCGGACACCACGATCGGGATTGCCGACGACGGCGGGTCGTAGATGCGGGCGTTCTCGACCGTGAAGTGGTGGCCTCGCACCGTCACTTCCTCCCCCCGCCACAGCCGCCGGATGATGTCGATCGCCTCTTCGAGCATCTCGATGCGATCGGCGGCGATCGGCCACCGCCGCCCGGTGATGTGCTCGTTGAGCGCTTCACCGGACCCGACACCCCAGGTGAACCGGCCGTCGAGGAGCTGTGCGGTGGTGGCGGCCGCCTGCGCGAGCACCGCGGGGTGGATGCGCATGATCGGGCACGTCACGCCGACCGCAACGTCCAGGTCCGTGGTGCGGGTGGCGATCGCGCCGAGCACCGACCACACGAACGGTGAGTGGCCCTGGGCGTCCACCCATGGGTGGTAGTGGTCCGAGATCGACACGAAGTCGAACTCGTACTCCTCGGCGAGCGCCGCGATCTCCACCAGCCGCGACGGCGGGTGCTCCTCGCTCGACAACGTCAGACCGAACTTCGTCATGCCTGTTGAGTGCCCGCCGATCCCGCCCGATCAAACACGTCGGGGGCGGCCGCGCCGGCATAGGCATCAGTCCGCCGCGGGCCAGTCGGAGTGACGACCTCCGCTACAGCGAGTCGGCGAAGCCCTTGATGTCGCGGAGCGTGGCCGCGAAGACGTCGGGCATCGCGACGTGAAAGATCAGGTCGCCGGCATGGCAGGTGCCGTTCACGGTTTTGCTGACCGCGGACACCCCGGCCTCGACGAGCTTGCGGTAATAGGCCAGGCCCTCGTCGCGCAGAGGGTCGAGTTGGTTCACCGAGATCACGTGCGGCGGCAGGCCGGCGAGGTCCTCGCGGGTGGCGTGGTACGGCCATGCCAAGGGGTCGGCGGCGTGCTCCCCGGCCGGGTCGTACACCCGCGCCAGCCCGCCCAGCATCCGGCAGCTGAGGAAGTACTCGTCGTTCTCGCAGAGCGAGGTCAGCTCGGGCGGCGGTGCCGCCCAGGCGTTGGAGATGAACGGACACATCGCGTAGACGCCGTCGATGTGCTCGAGCAGGCCGTCGCGCTTGGCCTTCAGTGCCGTGGCGAGGCTGAGGTTGCCGCCGCCCGACTCGCCCGAGACGATCAGCGTGGAGATCCCCAGCTGGGACCGGTTGTCGATCACCCATCGCAGCGCGGATGCGCAGTCATTGAGCCCGGCGGGGAAGGGGTGCGGTCCGTGCTTGCCCCCGCCGTTGCGGAACTCGACGCCGACGACGACCAGACCGGTCGCCGCCAGCTCGTCGCGTAAGCGGGCGTACGACGCGCCGGCGGCCTCCAGGAGCACCATCCCGCCGCCGTGGAGGTGGAGCACGCCGGGTCGGGTGGCGCTCTCGTCGACAGGCCGGTGGACGTACAAGGTGACGTCGTTGCCGTCGACACCCTTGATCACCTCCACACTGCTCGTCACGCCGGCGATCTCGGGCAGGCCGTCCGTCAACGCACCGAAGAGGGCCTCGAATCCCTCCTCGGCCGCGGCGACGTACTCGAGGAGCGCGTCGATCGACGATGCGCTGTCGACCGGGGCCTCCGCGGGGGGATCGGCCAACGCGAACGGCTCCATCGCCGCGATCATCCGGGGATCGGCGCGGGGGTCGTTGCGTAGCGTCATCCCCGGCGAACCGAGCCGACCAGGAAGCACGGGTGAGTCCACTGCCATCACGACCCCCTTGTAGACACGCGCGACGAACAGTATCCCTCGCCAGATTCTCCGTACCATCGGACGATGAGCGATCCCCGTTGGCACAACCCGCCCGGAATGCCAGGAGACCTGCTGCCGTACTCGCTCGCGGTCAGGATTGGCGGGCTGGTGCGCAGGGCCCGCCTCTACCTGAAGTACGCCACGCCGCCGCGTCCGGCGCGCCCTTCCATCGAGACACGCCTCGTCCCTCCGTACCTGGTCGAGATCGCGGCCGTCGTGGTGGCGCACTGATCGTGGGCGACGCCTACACCCACGGGCACCACGAGGCCGTGCTGCGCAGCCACGAATGGCGCACGGCGGAGAACTCCGCCGGATACCTTCTTCCGCACCTGCGGCCGGGTCTCGACCTGCTGGACCTCGGGTGCGGTCCGGGGACGATCACACTCGACCTGGCGGCACGCGTTTCGCCCGGCCGGGTACTCGGCATCGATTCGTCGGCCGAGGTCATCGAGAAGGCTCGCGGCCTGGGCACGGGCAGGGCCACGTCCGCCGAGTTCGCCGTCGGTGACGCCTATGCGCTCGGGCTGCCGGATGCTTCGGTCGACGTCGTTCACGCCCACCAGATCCTGCAGCACCTGAGCGAGCCGGTTGCCGCCGTCGTCGAAGCGGCCCGAGTACTGCGGCCGGACGGCATCCTCGCCGTTCGCGACAGCGACTACGCCGGTTTCTTCTGGGCTCCGGAGAACTCCGGTCTCGACCGGTGGCTCGAGCTGTACCACCAGCTCACGGCGCGGAATCGGGTCGACGCCGACGCCGGCCGTCACCTTCCCGCGTGGGTGCGCGCCGGTGGCTTCACCGACCTAACGGTGACCAGTTCGAACTGGACGTTCGCCGACGCCGCAGGCCGAGCCTGGTGGGGTGGACTCTGGGCTGACCGCGTCCGCCACTCGTCGTACGCCACTCAGGCCATCGGCTACAGCCTGTCTGACGAGTCCGAGCTGGCCTCGATCGAGGCCGGGTGGCGGGAGTGGATCGACGAGCCGGATGGCATCTTCGTCGTGCCGAGCGTGGAGATCATCGCCCGCCGGTGATCGACCCACCCCGGTACGGACATCAGTCCGTACCGGGACGGTTGATTCGCGCCGCGGGCGCGCCGGCTCTCAGCTGGAGATTGTTTCGACCAAGTCGCCGACCTTGGTCTCGTCGATGTTCCGAGCGACGTCGCCCTGGCTCACCATTCCGACCAGATCATGGCCGTCGATCACGGGGAGCCGCCGCACCTTGTGCTCCTTCATCGTGCGCAGGATCTCGTCGACCGGATCGTCGGCGCCGATCGTGACGGGCTTGCCCTGGGCGAACTCACCGGCTCGTGTCGCGCGCAGATCTCGGCCATCGGCGACGCACTTCGTGACGATGTCGCGATCAGTGAGCATGCCCTTGAGCCGGTTGTCCTCCCCGCAGATGGGGAGTGACCCGACGTCGAGATCACGCATCTTGCGGGCCGCGTCCTCCAAGCTCTCGTTCTCTCCGATGCATTCGGCTCCGCCCGTCATGATCTCTCGAGCCGTTGTCATCACCGACCTCCTTGTTGTGTTGACTTGCTACCGGTAATACCCCTCGGAGGCGGTCCCGATCCACGACGGCACCGGTAGCGTGCTGCGTTCCCGACCCGTCGAACGTGGTCACGGTGTCACTCGATGTCCGTTGAAGATTCAGCCACTCCGCCGTACGAGACAGCCGCCGAGGTTGGAGGCCTCCTCCGCGATCGGGGCTCGACCGTGGCAGTGGCCGAGTCATTGACCGGAGGCCTGTTAGTCCAGGCGTTGGCTCGAATCGGGGGTTCTGGCGATTGGCTGCTGGGCGGAGTCGTGGCCTACCACCGGTCGGTCAAGCACGACGTCCTCGGCGTCAGGGCGACCAAAGTGGTATCCGCCGACGCGGCGGCCCAGATGGCCACTGGGGTGCGTCTCCTTCTCGGCGGTGACGTCGCGGTCGCCGTGACCGGGGTCGCGGGACCCGACCCGCAGGACGGGGAACCGCCGGGCACGGTGTGGCTTGCTGTCGATCTGGGCGATGGCCCGGCGACGGAGCTGCTCTCGGCGACCGGAACCCCGACCGAGATCTGCGCCCAGGCGGTGGAAGCAGCGTTGCGGTTCCTCGTCACCGCCATGCAGCGCGCCGACCTCGGCTCCCGGCCGTAGGCACCGGGGCATGCCGGGACAGGAAGGTCTGCGGCGCAGAGCGGCGGGGAACAGTTCTAGGCGTAGCGGGAACCTGAATCGGGGAGGAACGATGCCGTCGAAGTCGGCGAACGTGAAGAACGAGAAGCAGTACGAGGCGCTCAAGGACAAGGGGATGTCGAAGGAGCGGGCCGCAAAGATCGCCAACTCGCCCGGCGCCTCCAAGCGGGGTGGCAAGCAGTCGGGCAAGGGAGGGAACTCCCGCCAGGGCGGCACCACGGCCCAGCACAAGGCAGCTGGACGCAAGGGCGGGAAGGCCGCGGCGAAGTCCCGTTGACGTGATGGACGTGATGTCTGAAGCGACGTCGACCGAGATCGCGCCGACGGGCGGGTTCCGATTCGGCCGGTTCCGCCAGCTCGGCGAGCAACTCGAAGCCGCCGCCGACCTGGACCGGTTCGTCGAGCCGTTGCAACAGGCCGCGGCCCGCGTGATCCCGAAAGGTCGGATCAAGGATGCCCTGCACGGCGTGTGGCTCGGGCATCCGCTGCATCCGCTGCTCACCGACCTCCCGGTCGGCTTCTGGACCAGCGCCTTCGTGCTCGACCTGCTCGGTAGACGACGTCGGGCCGCCGCTGACACCCTCGTCGGGCTCGGTGTCCTGAGCGCGCTGCCGACCGCGGCGGCGGGGCTGGCCGACTGGTCCGAGTTGAACCAGCCCGAACGGCGCAGCGGTCTCGTCCACGCCGCGGCCAACGTCACGGCGACCGCGCTCTACGCCATGTCCCTGGTGGCCCGCCGACGGGGTCGACGCCTCAGCGGCGTGACTCTGGGGGTGGCCGGAGCCGCGGCCGCAACCTTCGGCGGGTTCCTCGGCGGTCATCTCACGTTCCGTCGCGCCAGCGGTGTGAACCAGGCCGCTGACGCCCCGACCGGCGACGACTGGACCGAGCTCGAAGTGGAGGGCACGCTCGCGCGGAACAAGCCGACGCTCGTCCATCTCGAGGGCGCGCCGCTGGCGGCGGTCGACGGCGGTGAACCGGCGGCCCTGTTCGCCCGCTGCAGCCACCTCGGCGGACCACTCCAAGACGGCGATTACGTCGATGGCTGTCTTCGCTGCCCGTGGCACGCGAGCACGTTCCGCGTCGCCGACGGCGCCGTGATCCACGGTCCTGCCACCGCGCCCCAACCGGCCTACGAGCTGCGCGTCGTGGACCAGCGCGTCGAAGCCCGGCGACGCCCATCCGCCTGACCCCGCGGGAGTGTCGCGGGGGTATGGAAGGAGCTCCGGCGGGGAACGTCGGGGCGAGGACGTCGCGATCGCGACGTTCGACTCCCTCGAACCCGAGAGAAAGGGGACTGCCCATGGCTCCTCGCTCGAAGAAGCCGGCCGCGCCGGCGTCACGCCGTCGTCCGGCGACCAAGAAGGCCTCCGCGGCGTCAAGCACGGCAGCGAGTCGTCGGGTCCCGAGCACCAACAAGGCTCGCGGCGCGACGCCGGCGAAGAAGCGCGCCGCGTCGAAGCCGTCAGCTGACGCGCCGCGCGGGCACGTGGGCGCCGGCGGTGAGACCCACCAGGTCGCCGATGGCGGCCCCCGCCTGACGACCCAGCAGGGGATCCCTGTTGCCGACGACCAGAACACGTTGCGGCTCGGTGCCCGGGGACCAGCGGCACTGGAGGACTTCCACTTCCGGGAGAAGATCTTCCACTTCGACCATGAGCGGATTCCGGAGCGAGTGGTCCACGCTCGCGGCTACGGCGCGCACGGCTATTTCGAGTGCTACGAGTCGCTGCGTGACGTCACGCGCGCCGACCCGTTCCAGGAAGCGGCAAAGCGCACCGAGGTCTTCGTCCGCTTCTCCACCGTCGCCGGCAACAAGGGGTCGTTCGACCTGGCACGCGACGTACGCGGCTTCGCGGTGAAGTTCTACACGGGCGAGGGCAACTGGGACCTGGTGGGCAACAACATCCCGGTGTTCTTCATCCAGGACGCGATCAAGTTCCCGGATCTCGTGCACTCGGTGAAGCAGCAACCCGATCGGGCCTTCCCCCAGGCGCAGTCGGCGCACGACAACTTCTGGGACTTCATCTCGCTGATGCCCGAAGCGACGCACATGGTGATGTGGACGATGTCGGACCGGGCCATCCCCCGCTCCTTCCGGTTCATGGAGGGCTTCGGGGTCCATACGTTCCGGTTCGTGAACGCCGCCGGCGAGTCGACGTTCGTCAAGTTCCACTGGAAGCCGAAGCTGGGCATGCAGTCCGTGGTGTGGAACGAGGCGGTCAAGATCAACGGAGCCGATCCCGACTATCACCGCCGTGATCTGTGGGACGCGATCCAGTCGGGTGACTTCCCCGAGTGGGAGCTGGGCGTCCAGCTGTTCGACGATGACTTCGCCGACCGCTTCGAGTTCGACGTGTTGGACGCCACGAAGATCATTCCCGAGGAGCAGGTCCCGGTCCGCCGCGTAGGGCGGCTCGTGCTCGACCGGATGGTCGACAACTTCTTCGCCGAGACCGAGCAGGTCGCGTTCTGCACGCAGAACGTGGTGCCGGGGATCGACTTCACGAACGACCCCCTGCTCCAAGGGCGGAACTTCTCCTACCTGGACACCCAACTGAAGCGGCTCGGGGGACCGAACTTCACCCACCTGCCCGTCAACGCCCCGAGGTGTCCAGTCGCCCACTTCCAACAGGACGGGCACATGGCCTTCGCCAACCCGGTCGGCCGGGTCAACTACGAACCGAACTCGTGGAACGGCGGGACCTCGGGCCCACGCGAAGACCCGGAGCAGGGGTTCCCCACCTTTCCGGCCGACGAAACCGGGTCGAAGCGCCGGATCCGGTCCGAGACGTTCGCCGACCACTACAGCCAGGCCCGACAGTTCCTGGTCAGCCAGACACCCGTCGAACAGGGCCACATCGTCAACGCCTTCGTGTTCGAGCTGAGCAAGTGCGAGCGCCTGGACATCCGTCGCCGCATGGTCGCCAACCTGCGCAACGTCGACGAGGACTTCGCCGGTCGGATCGCCGAAGGGCTCGGCTTCGACGACCTTCCGACCGCCAGCGAGCCGGCTCGCCGACCGATCGACGACCTGCCGGCATCGCCACCCCTGAGCATCGTGCGCAATGGGCCGGACAGCTTCTCCGGGCGCAAGGTGGGCGTGCTCGTCACCGACGGCACCGATGCCTCGACCCTGGAATCACTGGCGAAGGCACTGGATGCGGAGGGCGCACTCATGGAGGTCGTCGCGCCCACCATCGGGGGTGTTACCACCGGCGACGGTCAGCACGTCGACGCCGACCAGAACGTCGACGGCGGACCATCGGTGCTCTACGACGCCGTTGCCGTCCTTCCCTCGTCCGACGGTGCCGCGACGCTCGCCGCCAACGCCGCGGCCAAGGACTTCGTCACCGACGCTCACGCCCATTGCAAGTTCATCGGCCGCAACGAGGCGGCAGCCGCGCTGTTCGAAGCGGCCGGACTGGGCGAGCAGCTCGACGACGGCTACCTCAGCCTCGACAACGGCGACGCCACGAAGTTCGTCGAGATGTGCCGGGCACTGCGGTTCTGGGACCGCGAACCCACGGTCACCAAGAAACCCGCCCGCCGCTGACGTTGGCCTCGCGCCGGCATCGCCGGCTCCCGTCACGAAGCGAGCAGAAGCGCCCGATTCACGTCGGGGGTTCGCCTCCCGCCGCGATTGCTGATCGGCAACATGGCCGGACCCCTCTAGGGTTCCGGGGTGCTCGTCGTCCACGCCGGCAACTGGATCGACGGCCCGGATCGCGGCCGCGCCCGCTTTCCGTCCGACCCCGAGCAGGCGCCGCCGGTCTGTTCGTCATCGAGGTCGGCCCGCGGGGTCGCGAGAGGAGAAGCCATGACGATCGATCTCAGCGCGGCTGCCGAGCGGACCGCGGCCGTTGTGCAGGGCGTTCGTGACGATCAGCTCGAAGCTCCCACTCCGTGCCCCGCCTACACGCTCGGCGACCTGCTCGATCACGTCGGTGGGCTCTCGATCGCCTTCGCTGCCGCGGCGACGAAGGACGTCGGAGAGATCGGAAGCCAGGGACCGTCGGGCGATGCGTCCCGGCTCGGAGAGGACTGGCGGAGGCGGATCGCCGCCGATCTCGCCGCGCTCGCCGAGGCGTGGCGCGATCCAGCGGCGTGGACCGGGATGACCAGGGCGGGCGGGGTGGATCTGCCCGGCGAAGTGGCGGGGCTCGTGGCCTTGAACGAGGTCGTGATCCACGGGTGGGATCTTGCCCGGGCGAGCGCTCAGCCCTACGTCCCCGACCAGGCGTCGCTCGAGGTGTGCCACGAATTCGTGGCGCAGTTCTCCGGCCCGGGCGCGGATCGCGGCGGGATGTTCGGGCCCGTTGTCGACGTGCCCGCCGAGGCTCCGCTGCTCGAGCGGGTGATCGGGCTCAGCGGCCGCGACCCCGGTTGGACTGCTCCCGACACTGGAACGGGAGGCGGCTGACCGCCTCGCCGGCGCAGCGTCCCTGGGCTGAATCCCGGCGTCGTGCGCACGAGTGCGGCCGCCAGGTCGAACCAGGCCGTGGCTCCGCGGCGTCGAAGTACTCGGGCCGCGCCGTCAGGCGATCGGATCGAACTGGACATCCAGCACGTCGAGGTCCGGCTCGAGGAAGTGCAACATTCGTCGCCCCTCGGCTTCGAGGGCCGCCGTCGCCCGCTTGGCCAGCGTCACGACGGGCCGGACCACGAGCACCGCGCTGATCGTCGCGATCGATCGACCAGGTGCCGGCCAGGAAGCCGTCGTGGAGCACCGAGCCGTGCACAGGTGCGGGGGTGTTGAACAGCCACGACCGATGCTCCTCGGACACCACCCGGGACCGGTCGGCGTGGGACAGCAGCACGTTGTCGTACTCCGGCAGGAACCGCGGTGGCGCCGGTGTGTCTGCATCCGGTCGGGGGGCGTCAGGAAGGTCGAACAGCTCTCGGCCGCGCTCGTCCCGGAACGGGCGCAGCACCGGGCAGAGGCGTTCGACGATCTCGCGGAAGCCCGTCAGGCGCGACCAGGCGGCCACGTCGCCCGGCGTCGCCGGACCGAACGCGCCGAGGTAGCGCAGTACAACGTCGTCGATGGACGGCTCAGTGGCGAGCGGCGCGCCGAGCCACGCGTCGGTGGTCGTCAGCGCGACCTGGCCGCTCCGGCGCCACAGCCCTCGCGGCGGCACCTGCACGAGCGGGAGGAGGCAGCGACAGGCATACGCCAGCGCGGCGGGATCGAGATCGGGGAAGCGTTCGCCGAGCGCGGTCCGCAACTGGGCGCCGGTGTGTGGCCGTTCGGCGAGCACGGCCCGCGCGGCGTCGAACACGGCCGTCAGATCGACACCCCGCAGCGGCGGCCCGTAGTCCCGGTGCCGGCCGAGCTCGGCGGCGAGCACCGGCTGCATCAGCGGTCGGAGACCGAGCGCGTCGGCGGCGGTGACGAGGTGGATCGTGCCGCGCATCACGACGATGCGGACGACCTCCCGTTCGGTGAGCAGGCGGGCGAGCTCCTCCGGGTCGAAGCGAATGAGCCGGGACCAGAGCGCGAGGTACGGGTTCGCAGGCTCCTGGGCCTGCAGGCCGACGAGGTGTTCGACGGTGTCGAGGATGGGCCGCTCGGTCCGCTCGAGTAGGTGCTGGCGGGCGAGTGTCGCCCGGTTCAGCGCGCGCAGACCGAGGACGTCGGCACCCATGGATGTTGGTCAGCCGACGAGTTGTCGGGCGATGTGGTGCCAGAAGTCGGTGGAGAGCCCGAGGGACCGGGTGTCGACGCGCTCGTCGTTGCCGTGGAAGCGGGAAGCGAACTGCTCCAGCGTCACGTCCTCGGAGAACAGCGCGGCGCCGTAGGCGACCGACCCCTTGAGCCGGAAGAAGCGCGCGTCGGTGCCGCCAGTGATGAGCCCGGGAATGACCCGGGCCTCTGGGTAGACGGCGTTGGTGCATGCCGTCACCGCCTCCCAGAGCGGGTTGTCGACGGGCGAGCGGGTGGCGTCACCCGCCATCAACGTCGAGATCTCCACCCTGGGGGCGAGGTCGCCGAGGGCGTCGGCGAAATAGCGGTCGACGACGTCCTTCGTGTCGCCCGGGACCGTGCGCATGTCGACGTCGATGTCGATGATGTCGGGAATCGTGTTCGTCTTCTGGCCGCCGTGGATGACGTTCGGGGAGATCGTCGTGTGCGAGCACGCGTGGGCGACGCGGGCGTAGGGGGCGGGGAGCGAGCCGATCGCCTCGTCGATCGAGCGAGGATCGGACAACGCCGCTCTCAGGTCGTCGGGAAGGTCGATCGCGTCCAGGCGGGCGGACCACAGATCGTCGAGGTTCGGGGCCGTCCGGAAGGCGGCGAGGCGCCGGACGACTTCGGCCGCGGTGATCAACGCGTTGTCGGCGCCGTAGGGCATCGAGCCGTGGCCGGGCGTCCCGGCCACCCGCAGTCGCCGCCAGGCGAGCCCCTTCTCGGCGACGTTGACCGTGATGCTGCGGGTGCCGTCGTCGCGGGTCTGCGACCAACCGCCGGACTCGGTGAGCACGTACTCGGCGCCGACCGCGTCCCAGTGGTGGTCGACCATGTACTCCGCGCCCCACTGTCCGCCGGCCTCCTCGTCCGCGACGCCGAAGTAGATCAGCGTGCCCCGCGGCCGGAAGCCCTCGGTGGCGAGCTGGCGGAACGCCACGGCCATCGACGCGGTGATGTTGAGCATGTCGATCGCCCCGCGGCCCCACACCTCGCCGTCGACGAGCTCGCCGGCGAACGGGTCACGGGACCACCCGTCGGCATTGACGGGTACGACATCCGTGTGGCCCATCAGGCACAGCGCCGGCGCGTCCGGCTCGCTCCCCTCGATGCGGGCCACGATCGACGTCCGGCCGGGCCGGCTCTCGAAGCGCTCCACGTCGAGGCCTGCACCCTCGAGATAGGTCTGCAGGAGGTCGGCGTTGCGGATCTCGTTGCCCGACTCCGGCCGGCCGTCGTTCACGCACTCGTTGCGGATCAACGACTGCAGCAGCTCGGTGGTCGGACCAGTGAAGGCTTCAACGGAGCTCATTGTGACGACCCTAGGCCTTCCGTTCTGTCGTTTGGAACGCGCCGAATCGTGCTGGTTTCAAACGACAGAACGGGAGAAATCAGGTCGCACCGAGTCGAGGAGCGAGCTGCTCGATCAGCTCCACCACCTCGTAGGCGCAGGCGGTGAAGGCCTCGACTTCGCCGCCCCCAGGGTCGACCACCTCTTCCCACGCGCCGAGCTCCACCGTGGCGAGGTCGAGCTCGGCGACTCGTTCCCGCAGCGGACGATCGTCGGCCGGCAGGTCGCGCACGAGCCGCCTCAGCGTCGCCGTCCTCCCGGCGGCCTGTTCGGTGCTCGCGGCGCACCCACTCGACGTGCTCCGGCGCCAGCGCGATCACCAGCGTGGCCCGGTCGAGGTCGGTGGTGGTCACCTGACGGCTGCGGTGCGCGGGCCGGGTCAGGCCGACGGCCTCGAACCCCGCCCTGGTCCGCCAGCTCATCGGCAGCCCGTCGATGCTCAGTGTGCCCGCCGTCATCACCTCGAGCTGGGGGGCGTGAGCGCGCAGGGCGGCGCCGGCAAGGACGGACCGGGTGGCGTTGCCGGTGCAGAGGAAGAGGATGTGGTCCATCGGTCGCGAGTGCGGTGAGACCCTACGCGGGTCGAGCGTGAACGCGGGTTAGCGTCGCCGCGATGTCGCCCCGTGTCGTGCTGGTGCGTCACGGCGAGACGGCCTGGAGCAGCACACGACGTCACACTGGGCGCACCGACATCCCGCTTTCGGAGGACGGCCGCCGGCGCGCCCGTGCCCTCGGTCCGGTCCTGGCTGGGCTCGTGGGTGTCGAGATGGCGGTCGTGGCGACGAGCCCGTTGCAGCGAGCCCGGGAGACGTGCGAGCTGGCGGGGTTCGGCGACCGCGCCGAGGTGTGGCCGGACCTGGCGGAGTGGGACTACGGGAAGTTCGAGGGTCAGCGCACCCCCGAGATCCGCGAGACCATCCCCGGCTGGTCGGTGTGGACCCATCCGATCGACGGTGGGGAGAGCCTGGACGCGGTCGGCGGAGCGGGCCGACCGGGTGATCGCGCGGCTGCTCGCCCTCGACCGGCCGGCCCTGTTGTTCGCCCACGCCCACGTGCTACGCATCCTCGCCGCTCGATGGTGTGGGCTCGCACCCTCAGCCGGCCGAGCGCTCACGATCGACCCGGCGGGGATCTCCGTTCTCGGGTGGGAGCACGACTACCAGGTGATCGAACGGTGGAACCTCGCTACCATTCCCGTGATGAGCGCTGACAGCTCAGCAATTTCATGACGGCAACCGACACCACGACCACGGTCGTCATCCCTGGCACCCATCTCATGTCTGCGCTCGTCGGCCCCCGTGACGAACACCTCCGCCAGATCGAGGCGGCGTTCCCCCGCACGGAGATCCAGGTCCGCGGCAACGAGGTGATGGTCCGCGGCGATCAGTCCGACCAGGCGGCGCGACTGTTCGAGGAGCTCGTCGGACTGCTCCAGCGCGGGCATGTGCTCGACGAGCCGAGCCTGCGCCGGGTGATCGGGATGGTCGACGACGACGAGCTGCCCTCCGAGATCCTCACCCACGATGTCCTTCGGGGCGCGAAGGGTCGCCTCATCCGGCCCAAGTCGGCGGGCCAGAAGCGCTACATCGACACGATCGCCAACAACGTGATCACCTTCGGCATCGGCCCGGCCGGCACCGGCAAGTCATGGCTCGCGGTGGCGATGGCGGTGAAGGCGCTCCAGGCGAAGACCGTGCAGCGCATCATCCTCACCCGCCCCGCGGTCGAGGCCGGCGAGCGCCTCGGATTCCTCCCCGGCGATCTGATGGCGAAGATCGACCCGTACCTCCGCCCCCTGTACGACGCCCTCTACGACATGGTCGAGCCAGAGGGCGCCCAGCGCTTGCTCGAGCGCCAGACCGTGGAGGTCGCTCCACTCGCGTTCATGCGCGGCCGGACGCTCAACAACAGCTTCATCATCCTCGACGAGGCCCAGAACACCACGCCGGAACAGATGAAGATGTTCCTCACCCGCATCGGCTTCGGCTCGCGCGTCGTCGTCACCGGCGACGACACGCAGGTCGACGTGCCCTACGGCAAGAGCGGGTTGGTCGGCCTCGAGCGCGTGCTCGACGGCATCGACGGGCTCGCCTTCGTGCGCCTGTCGTCGTCGGACGTCGTGCGCCACCGCATCGTCGCCGACATCGTCGCCGCCTACGAACGCGAGCGACGACGCCGGAGCGCCCGGCCGCGGAGACCGTCGCTCACGTGGATGAGCCACCAAGTACGACCAGCTCTGACGAAGTGAGCGTCGTCGGGTCCGACGAACAGTCCGACGTCGACCTCGACGTCGACCGATGGCGCCGGCTCGCCGCTGACGTGGTCGAGAGCGAACGGGCTCGTGGCGAGCTGACTCTCACGTTCGTCGATCGCGACGAGATCGCCGCGCTCAACCGGGAGCACATGGGCGAGGAAGGGCCAACCGACGTCCTGTCGTTCCCGCTCGATGCGGGTGGGCCCGCGTCGAACAGCGACGTCCCTGTGCTGCTGGGCGACGTCGTGGTGTGCCCCGCCGTAGCCGCCGAGCAGGCGCGCCAGCACGCCGGCTCGCTCGACGACGAGCTCGCCCTTCTGGTCGTGCACGGCGTGCTCCACGTGCTCGGCCACGACCACGCCGACGACGAGCAGACCGAACGGATGCGGCAGCAGGAGCGGGCGCTGCTCGAACGCCACCACTGGGGCGGCCCGGCTCCGACCGGGTTCCGCCAAGGGTGATCCAGTGACGACTCATTGCGTTCCCCGGCCACGCAGGCCGTTGGTCTCCGCTCGTTCGCTGGCGCTCACTCGCTCGCATCGGCCAAGGGCGACCCAGTGACGACGGTCGACGTCCTGATGCTGCTGGCCATCGTGGTCCTGCTGCTGATCCTGATCGTCCTCGCCGTCGCCGAGACCGCGCTCAACCGGATCTCGCGGGTCAAGGCGCAGGCGCTCGCCGAGACCCTCCGGACGAAGTCGGCTCGATCCCTGCAGCGCCTGGTGATGCACCCGGAGCGGTTCATCAACCCGCTCCTCGTCACGGTCACCTTCCTGCAGACCGGACAGGCGTTCTTGACCTCGCTGCTCGCCGACCGGCTGTTCGGGCCGACCGGCATCGTCATCGGCTTCATCCTCAACGTCGTCCTGTTCTTCGTCCTCGCCGAGGCGATGCCCAAGACGTGGGCCGTGTTGTCGGCCGAGCGGGCGGCCCTGCTCACTGCCCGCCCGACCGAGTTGCTCGTGTCGTTCCCGCCGCTGCGCCTGATCAGCCGCGGCCTGATCGGGCTCACCAACGTGCTCCTGCCCGGCAAGGGTCTGAAGGAGGGGCCGTTCGTGAGCGAGCAGGAGCTGTTGGGGATCGTCGAGGCGGCCGCCGAGGACGAGGTGATCGAGCACGAGGAGCGCGAGCTCATCGAGAGCATCATCGAGTTCGGGGACACGGTCGCGCGCGAGGTGATGGTGCCCCGGCCGGACATGGTGATCGTCGAGAACGACTCGACGGTGACCGCCGCCCTCGACCTGGCGATCGCCCACGGGTTCAGCCGGCTGCCGGTCCACGCCGAGGACGGCGACGACATCATCGGGCTCATCTACATGAAAGACCTGATCCGGGCCGAGCGCGAGGGACAGGGAGACAGCCCGGCGCTCGACCTCGCCCGGCCGGTGCGCTTCATCCCCGAGAACAAGCCGGTCGCCCGCCTGATGCGGGAGATGCAGGCCGGCAAGTTCCACCTCGCCATCGTCGCCGACGAGTACGGCCGCATCGCCGGCCTGATCACGTTGGAGGACTGCCTCGAGGAGCTCGTCGGCGAGATCGTCGACGAGTACGACATCGAGGAGCTGGCCGTGCAGCGGCTGCCCAACGGCGACTACCTCGTCGACGGGGGAGTCCAGGTGGAGGAGCTCAACGAGCTGCTCGACATCCACATCCCCGACGAGGAGTGGGACACCGTCGGCGGGTTCCTGTTCGGCACGCTCGAACACGTGCCCGAGCACGGCGAAGCGGTCGAGTACGACGGGTGGCGCTTCGCGGCGGAGGAGGTCGAGGGCCGGCGGATCCGGGTGGTGCGGGTCAGCGTCCTGCCGCAGCGCGAGCATGGGGTCGAGGGTCACGAGGCCGACGACGGCGACCGGGCCGACCAAGCCCGGTTCTGAGGCCTCCGGCTAGTGTTCGCCGGCCATGGAGATCTCGCTCGACGGCAAGGTCGCCCTCGTCACCGGGGCGTCGAAGGGAATCGGCAAGGCGATCGCCGCCGGCATGGCGGCGGCCGGTGCCCGGGTCATGCTGAGCAGCCGCAAGCAGGACCAGCTCGAGGCGGCGGCGGCCGAGATGGAGGGGGAGACCGCCGTGTTCGCCGCCAACGCCGGCGACCTCGACGCCGCCGCGGCGTGCGTCGAGGCGACGATCGAGACGTTCGGCGGGCTCGACATCCTCGTCAACAACGCCGGCACCAACCCCTACTACGGCGCCACGTTGGGGGTGGATCCGCCGCGCTACGACAAGACGTTCGACGTCAACGTGCGCGGGCCGGTGTTCTGGTCCCAGCAGGCGTGGGAGCGCTCGTTCAAGGACCATCCCGGCGTGATCATCAACATCGCCTCGACCGGCGGGCTGCGCGGCGAGTTCGGGCTCGGCGTGTACAACGTGACCAAGGCGGCGCTCATCCACCTGACCCGCCAGCTCGCCGGCGAGCTCGGCCCGACGAGGGTCGTCGGCATCGCGCCCGGCCTCGTCGACACGGACTTCGCCGCCCTGCTGGTCGAGAACTTCGGTGAGCGCTCGCCGCCGCGTTGCCGACCAAGCGGCTCGGTGAGCCCGAGGACATCGCCAACCTGGCCGTCTTCCTCGCCAGCGACAAGGCGAGCTGGATCACCGGCGAGACCTACGTGATCGACGGCGGCGCGGGCGTCGCCCCGCGCCACTAACCGAGCTCGGCGCGGCGGACCTTGCCGAGGGCGGTGCGGGGGATCGCGTCGACGAGGACGAGGCGGCGGGGGGCGCAGTGGGGGGCGAGCTCCTCCTTGACGGCGGCACGGAGCTCGTCGAGGGTCGGTGCCTCGCCCGCGGCCACCACGTACGCCGTGACGACCTGACCCCACTCCGGGTCGGTCGTCCCGCCGACGGCGACGTCGCGCACCTTGGGATGCCGGCGCAGCACGGCCTCGATCGGATCCGGCCACACGTTCTCCCCGCCCGAGATGATGAGGTCGCCGCGCCGCCCGTCGACGACGAGACGACCGTCGGGACCCCATCGGCCGAGGTCGCCGGTGGCGAACCAACCGTCGCGCCGCGGGTCGGTCCCGTCCCGATACGCGCGCAGCAGCATCGGCCCGCGGACGTGGATCTCGCCGGTCTTGTCGATGCGGACCTCGACGCCGTCGAGCGGGCGGCCGTCGTACACCACCCCACTCCCGGTCTCGGTCATGCCGTACGTGGTCACGACGTTCGCGCGGCAGGTCGCGTGGCGGGGCGGAACCGCCGAGGACGATCGAGCGGAATCGGGCCGGTTCGACGCGAGGCAGCAGCGTGGCCACGAGCGAGACGAGGGTGGCGCCGGCCTGAGCGACGGCGTCGGGGTCGAAGCCCGGGAGCACCGTCAGGCGGGTGCCGCCGGCGAGGGCGCGGGTGACGACCGAGAGGCCGCCGACGTGGGACAGCGGCAGACACGCCAGCCAGTGGTCGGCGGGGCTGACGGCGAGGCGGGCGTTGGTGGCCGCGGCCGACGCGGCCACGGCGTCGTGGGTGAGGACCACACCCTTGGGGGCGCCGGCGGCGCCGCTCGTGGCCACCACCAACGCGTCGTCCGGCTCCGTCGGGAGCCCGCCCTCGAGCGTCGTCTCGGCTCCCGACGCGTCGATCGCGGCGGCCGGGGCCATCGCCGCGATCAGCGCCGCCTTGGCGTCTCGGCGGCAGGCGCTGGTCGACCGGGAAGGCGGCGTCGCCACGATCCCAGACTCGGCGGAGGGCGGCGACGAAGGCGGGGCCGCCGGGAAGATCGAGGGTGACGAGGCGCCCGGTCACCCGGTGGCGGTGACCGGATCGATCGGGGTGATCGGGCCGATCGCGTCCTCGACGGCCTGCGCCGCGGCGAGCACGGTGAGGTCGGCGAAGCGGTTGCCCGTGAACTGAGCCCCGACCGGGAGCCCGTCGACGACCCCGGCGGGAACGACCGCGGCCGGGAGTCCGAGCAGGTTGGCGGGGAGGACTGGACGCATCAGCTCGAGCGTCGCGAGCGCGGCATCGAACGAGGCGACATCGGCGCCGTGGGCGAAGGGCGGCTGTGTCCAGGTCGGGGTGAGCAGGACGTCCCACGTCTCGAAGAACGCAGCCCAGTCCCGCGCCACCGCATGCCGCTCGATGAACAGCATCGACCAATCGGCCGTGTCGATGGCTGGGAACTCCGTGTTGGCGAAGTCGAGGAAGGCGCGGGCGTCGTCACTCATCAGCTCGTCGAACAACGGCCGCACGGCCCGCACGTCGGGGAGCAGCAGCTCGGCCCACAGCTCGAGGCTGCGGGAGTAGCTGGGCGGGGCGGCTTCGGCGACGTCGTGGCCCGCATCGGCGAGGAGGTCGGCCGTGCGCCGGATCGCACTGGCGATGCCGGGATCGGTCGTCCCGCTCGGTGGCTCGGCGAGCACCGCGATCCGCAAGCCGCGCCTCCGCGATCGGGGTTCGTGAGAGCGTGACCGGCAGGCTCAGCGGATCGCGGGGGTGCGGGCCGGCGACGGCGAGGAGGCCGGCGCGCACGTCGGCGACGTGGCGCGCCATCACGCCCTTGCACCGCCATGAGTTGGAACATGATCGGCGCGTCCTCGGGAGGGATCGCCGATGCATCCGGAACGACACCGGTCGACGGCTTGATCGAGGCGATGCCGCAGCAGTGGGCGGGGTTGCGCAGCGAGCCGCCGAGGTCGTTGCCGAGACCGAGTGGAGTCATCCCGCTGGCGAGCGCGCTCGCCTCTCCGCCGCTCGACCCGCCCGCGGTGACGTCGGGGCGCCACGGGTTGCGGGTGAGCCCGCGCAGCGACGAGTCGGTGTGGACGCGCAGGCCGAAGTCGGGCAGGTTGGTGCGGGCGAACGGGATCGCTCCGGCCGCGCGCATGCGCTCGACGATCGGGGCGTCGACCGGGGCCGTCGCCTCGGCGAGCGCCGGCACGCCCTGCGTGGTCGGCCATCCGGCGACGTCGATGTTCTCCTTCACCGTGATCGGCACCCCGTGCAGCGGACCCAACGGCTCACCGTCGAGCGACGGCGCGGTCGGCGGCCTCAGCCGCCTTCAGCCGCCTCGTCGCCGAGCAGGGCCACGATCGCGTTGAGGTCGCCGTTGACGGTGTCGACGCGGTCGACGAGCGCGTCGAGCACCGCACGGCTCGTCGTCTCCCGATTGCGGATCGCCGCCGCGATCTCCAACGCCCCCAGTTGCCACAGGTCTCCCATCGCTCCATCATGACGCACTCGTGGTTGCGCACCGAAAGGAGCGGCTGGGACGGCGCTGGCTCGTCGGGGCGCGGCCGCGGACACTGCCGGCGGCCGTCGTCCCGGTGGCGATCGGTGCCGGGGCCGCGGTGGGTGAGGGGCCGATCGTGTGGTGGCGCGTCGGCGTCGCGCTCGTGGTGAGCCTCGCCCTGCAGGTGGGGGTGAACTACGCCAACGACTACAGCGACGGGGTGCGCGGCACCGACGCCGCCCGGGTCGGCCCGGTGCGGCTCGTCGCGTCGGGGCTCGCGACGCCGGCTGCGGTGCGACGAGCGGCGTTCGTCGCCTTCGGTGTCGCCGGCGTGGGCGGGGTTGGTGCTCGCCGCGACCACGTCGTGGTGGCTCGCTCGTCGGTCGGGGCGGCCAGCATCGCGGCGGCGTGGTTCTACACGGGCGGACCCGCGGCCGTACGGCTATGCCGGGTTGGGGGAGCTGTTCGTGTTCGTGTTCTTCGGGCTCGTCGCCACCGTCGGCACCACCTATGTCGCCGTCGAGCGGATCACCGGGCTCGCCGTCGTGATGGGGTGCGCGGCCGGATGCCTGTCGTGCGCCCTGCTCGCGGTGAACAACCTCCGCGACATCGGGTCGGACGCCGCCGCCGGCAAGCGCACGCTCGCCGTGCGGCTCGGAGACGCGCGGACGCGGTGGCTCTACATCGCGCTCGTGGCCGGGGCGTTCGCGCTGGCGATCGTGGCCGCGGTCGGGTGGCGCCCGCAGGTCCTGCTCGCGCTGCTCGCGGTCGCGGTCGCGGTGCCGCCCGTGCGGGCGGTGCGGGCCGGCGCCCGCGGTCCGGCCCTCATCGCCGTGCTCGGGCAGACCGGCCGACTGCAGCTCGCCTACGGCGCCCTGGCCGCCATCGGTCTCGCCCTCGGCGGCTGACCGACCATCTGGCCCGGCTCTCCATCTGGGCGGGATTCGTCCCAGCCGGGCATCTGGGCGGGATCTGTCTCATCTGTCGCGACAATTCCCGCCCAGATCAACGGCGGGAGCCAGCCTTCGAGGGCGCCGGCGAGGGCTTCGGGTTGCTCGAGGTGGCACCGCGTGGCCGGCGCCCTCGATCACTTCCAAGGTGGCGTTCGGGATCAGCTCGGACATCCGCTCGGCGAGCGCGACGTACTTGGTGTCGAGGGCACCGGCGACGAGCAGGACGGGCATCGACAGCTCGCGCAGCCGGTCCCACAGCGGCTCCTGCGTACCGGTGCCGGCGAGCCGCAGGCTGGAGGCGAGGCCATGCCGCGGTGTTGCGGCGGCGATCGTCGAGCCCGGCCGCGTCGCGGGGCAGCGTGGCGAAGAGCGGAAGCGCGAGCCAGCGGTCGAGGAACCCGTCGACTCCGTCGCGCTCGATCGACGCGGCGAGCTGCTCGTCCGCCTGCCGCCGGGCCGCCCGCTCGGCGGCGTCGTCGATCCCGGCCGTCGCGCTGACGAGCACGAGACGGCGGACGAGCGCCGGGTTGGTCGACGGCGAGCCGGAGGCACAGGCGGCCGCCCATCGAGTAGCCGACGTACGTCGGCCGGCCCACCGGCCGCGCCGAGCAGCGCCGCCGCCGCCGGAACGTCGGCGCGGATCGCCGCCGGAGTCGCCGTGGCCCGGCGCGTCGACGGTGACGACCGCGTGGCGCTCGGCGAGGCGGGCGGCGACCCGATCCCAGGAGCGCCCGGTCTGGGTGAAGCCGTGGACGAGCACGACTCGCTCGCCCGCGCCCCGCGACGTGGACGCGAGCCGGTCAGCCGGCACGTTCGGCGCGGTCGGCGAGGCGGCGCAACACCTGCACGAACACGTCGGGGTCCTGGGCGCCCGGGATCGACCACCGTCCGTCGATGACGTACGTCGGCACCGCCGTGATCCCCGCCTCGGCGGCCACGGACAGCGCTGCCGTCACCTCCGCCGTCCCGTCGTCGCTGTCGAGCATCCGCAGTGACGTCGTCGGGATCGAGCCCGACCTGCACCGGCTTCAGCGGCGAGCACCTCGTGATCGGCGACGTTCCTGCCGTCGGTGAAGTAGGCGGCGAGCAGCCGTTCCTTCAGCGCCGCCTGCGTCGCCGGCGAGCCGTTGGCGAGGGCGTACCACAGGGTGCGGTGGGCGTCCCGGGTGTTGGCGCGCTGGGCCCGCTCGAGGTGGAACTCGAGGCCCTCGGCGGCGGCGACGGCGGTGATGTCGTCGATGATCGCGGCCGCCCGTTCGGGCCCCCCGAACTTGCGGGCGTAGGCCTCGACCGCGGGCATCGTCGTGCCTGGCGGGGCCGTCGGATCGAGCTGGAACGGCCGGTACACGACCTCGATGTCGTGGTCGAACTCGGGGTCGTCGGCGAGTCGGGCGACCGCGGTCTCGAAGCGCCGCTTCCCGATGTAGCACCACGGGCACACGACGTCGGACCAGACCTCGACGATCACGCCGCCCACCCTACGGCCCGTATCGTCGTCCATCCGATGAGTGACGTGAGCGCGCAGGCGACGTTCTGCGCGACCCTCGTCGACGAGTGGGTGGCCCGAGGTGTGCGCCACGGCGTCGTGGCGCCCGGCTCGCGGCAACACCCCGATCGCGCTCGCCCTCGCCGAACACGGGGGAGTGGCCGTGCACGTCGTGCACGACGAACGGGCGGCGGCGTTCGTCGCCCTCGGACTCGGGCTCGGTGGCGTGCCGGCGGTCCTCGTCTCCACGAGCGGGACGGCTGCCGTGAACTTCCATCCCGCGGTGGTCGAGGCCGACCTGTCGCGACGTCCCGATGATCGTCGTCACCGCCGACCGCCCGCCCGAGCTGCGCGACGTCGGCGCCCCGCAGACGATCGACCAGACCCATCTCTACGGGCGCTCGGTGCGGTGGTACCACGACCCGGGGGTGGCCGACCCGGCGCTCGCGCCGACGTGGCGGTCGCTCGCCCGCCGGGCGATCGAGGCCGCGGCGACCGGGCCGGTGCACCTCAACCTGCCGTTCCGCGACCCGCTCGTCGGCCGGCCCGGCCCGTTGCCGCCGGCGGTGACGGTCGGCAACGGCGACGGTCACGGCGCCCGGGCAGACGCGCCGTCGCCGGCGGACCTCGTCGTCGCGCTCGATCAGGTGCGGGGCGTGATCCTCGCCGGCGGTCGCAGCGGCGCCGATCCCGACGACGTGGCCGCGCTCGCCGCGGCGACGCAGTGGCCGGTCCTCGCCGACCCGACGTCGGGCGTCCGCGGCGTCGACGGTGCGGTCGCGGCGTTCGACGCGCTGCTGCGGCACCGGCGAGTTCGCCGCCGACCACTCGCCGCACGTCGTCGTGCGCGTCGGACGACCGGCCGCCTCGAAGGTGCTCGCCGAGTGGGTCCGGCGGCTCCGGGGCGACGCTCGTGCAGGTCGGCGGACCGGGCCAGATCGATCCGGACCACGGGGTGGCCGTCCGGCTCGATCCCGGCACGTTGCCGACGTTGGCGGCCAAGCTGCGCGGGGCGACCGGCACGCCGTGGTTGGCCCGCTGGCGTCACGCGGCCGAGCGGGCGGAGGCCGCGATCGACGCGCGTGCTCGGCGAGCAACCGGCGCTCACCGAGCCGGCGGTGGCGCGCGCCGTCGCCCGGTGCCTTCCGCCGGCCGCCGAACTGGTCGTCGCCTCCTCGATGCCGGTGCGCGACCTCGAGTGGTACGGCGGCCCGACGGCGCGGGCCCACGCCAACCGGGGCGCCAACGGCATCGACGGCGTGGTCTCGACGGCCCTCGGCGTCGCCCTCGGAGGCGCACCGACGGTCGCCCTCGTCGGTGACATCGCGTTCGTCCACGACGGCGGGGCGCTCACCGCATTGCGATCGAGGGACGCCGACCTGCGCATCGTCGTGGTCGACAACGACGGCGGCGGGATCTTCTCGTTCCTCCCCCAGGCGACCGAGCTGGCGGAGGACCGCTTCGAGCAGCTGTTCGGGACCCCCCACGGCACCGACGTCGTGGCGCTCGCCCAGCGCCCACGGCCTCGACGCGGTCACGGTGACGACGGCGGACGAGCTCGCCGACCGGATCGCCGGGCCCGGCCCGTCGGTGACCCGCATCCCCACCAACCGGAAGGCCAACGTCGCCGTCCACGCCGCGCTCAACGCCGCCGTCGCCGCCGCCCTCGGCTAGCGGCATCCGAGGGTTTCACGTCACCCGAGGGTTTCCGTGACCGGACGGGGCGTCAGCAAACACTCGGGTGCGCTGAAACCCTCGGATGGGTTACGGGCGGATCAGCGCGGAGAGCATCGCCTGGAACTTGGCCTGGGTCTCGGCGAGCTCGGCGAGCGGATCGCTGTCGGCGACGATGCCGCCGCCGGCGTGGAGCCGCGCCCGGCAGCGGTCCGTCGACAGCTCGGCGCAGCGGATCGCGACCGCCCACGTTCCGTTGCCGGCGGCGTCGACCCATCCGACGGCGCCGCCGTAGCGGTCCCGCTCGACGCCCTCGACGGCGGCGATCAACGCCAGCGCGTCGTCACGCGGGTGCCCGCCGAGCGCCGGGGTCGGGCTCAACGCCCGCACCAGGTCGACGACGTTCGGCGGGGGCGACGACAGCCGGCCCTCGATCCTGGTACCCAGGTGCTGGACGTTGGCGACGGTGACGATCGACGGGTCGGGCTCCCAGTCGAGGTAGCTGCACCACGGCAGCAACGTGTCGTGGACGACGTCGATCACGACCCGATGCTCGACCTGGTTCTTCGTGCTCGCGACGAGCTCCTCGGCGATCGCTGCGTCGCGGTCGACGTCGCCCGTGCGCGGCGCCGTGCCGGCGAGCGGGTGCGAACGCACGTCAGCACCGTCGACCTCCACCAGCAGCTCGGGGGACGCGCCGACGAAGCCGTCCACGGCGTAGCGGTAGCTCGATCCGAAGGAGGCCTTCAGCCGGTGGAGCACGCCGTGGCGGTCGATCGGCCGGTCGGCCGCAACGGCGATCTCGCGGGCGATCACCGCCTTCGTGAGCGCGCCGTCGCGCACGGCTTGACGGGCCGCCCTGACGGCGTCGAGGTACTGCTCGACGGGCGTTACCGGCTCGATCCGGTACGCGGAGGCCGACGGCTCCGGCGGGCGCGGCGGGGAAAGATCCTCGTGGGCGTCGTCGATCGTCGTCACCCACCGTCGCCCGTCCGCACCCTTGCCGACGACGACTGCGGGCACGATGAGCTCGCCGGCGGAGCCGGGCCGGAACGGCACCGAGCCGATGGCGACCGGACCGGCGCCGGAGCCGGCGCACGCGCCGCCGCTCTCGTCGACGTGCTCGATCGACGCCAGGCAGGCGGGACCATCGTCGACGGAGACCCGGGCTGCGACGCCCCGGCCGGCGATCCCGACTCCGTTGCGGACGAACAGGAAGCCGTCGGCGCGGGCGATGTCGTTGAGGTCGAGCTCGCGGACGGCTCCGTCAGCTGGGCGGGTGACGGCGCGCATCAGCGATCGCGGGTGCCGACGAAGAGCTGGGTCACGCCGGCGCTGAGGAGGTGGTGGGTGGCGTCGGCGAAGCCCGCCCGGCGCAGCATCGCCACGAGCTCCGGCGGCTCCGGAAGGTAGGCGACGCTCCGCGGCAGGTATCGGTAGGCGGCGGCGTCGGACAGCCAGCCACCGATCCGCGGGACGACCCGCCCGAAGTAGACGCCGTGTCCCCACCGCACGAGGCGGTTGGGTGGCACCCCGACGTCCAAGAGGGCGATGCGTCCGCCCGGCCGCACGGCCCGGCCGAGCTCGGCGAAGAACGTTTCGAGGTCGACGACGTTGCGCAGGGCGAACCCGCAGGTGACGCCGTCGCCGCGACCGTCGGGCACGGGCAGGCGGAGGATGTCTGCCTGGATCCGCGGCGCGCCGCTGTGGTCGGCGCGCAGCATGCCGAGGCTCAGATCGACCGAGATCGGTCGGTGGCCCGCGGCGCGGAGGTCGACACACAGGTCGCCGGTGCCGCTGGCGAGGTCGAGCACGAGGCTGCCGGCCGGCAGGGCCAGCGAACGAACGGCCCGCCGCCGCCAGCGCCCGTCGAGGCGGAAGGTCATGATCCGGTTGACGAGGTCGTAGCGGGGGGCGATGGCGTCGAACATGTCGCGCACCGCGTCCCGCTTCTCGTCGCCCTCCGGGAGGGTGTCGCGGTCCCACGCAGCGGGGGCGGCGGCCATCGACAGTCAGGCTAGGAGCGCGCCGACTCGGCGGCGACCTCACGGGCCCAGTGGTAATCGGCCTTGCCGGAGGGCGATCGCACGATCGCATCGACGAAGACGATCGCCTTGGGCAGCTTGTAGCGGGCCAGTTGCTGCGAGGCCGCGGCCAGCAGCTGGGCGGCACCGACGTCGCGGCCGAGCCGCCGGTGGACGACGGCGACCACCTCGTCGCCCCAGCGGGCGCTGGGCCGCCCGGCCACGACGCAGTCGTACACGGCCGGATGGGCCTTGATCGCCGCCTCGACCTCCTCGGCGAAGATCTTCTCCCCACCCGAGACGATCGTGGCGGCGTCGCGCCCGCACAGCTCGATCTCGCCGTCGCCCCAGGAGGCGGGCCCGGTCGCCTGGCACTGCGTACCGCCGGCCGGCGATCACCGGAAACGTGCTGGCCGTCGCCGTCGGATCGCCGAGGTAGCCGAGCGCCAGCCGGCCGCTCTTGGCCAGCCAGCCGACCTCGTCGTCACCGGGGATCAGTTCACGATCGAGGGACGCCGACAGGACGTGGTTGCCGGGTCGCAACGGGAAGCGGCCCGATGCCACCTTGGCGCCGGTCGAGACGTGGGCGAGCTGGCCGCCGGCCTCCGACGAGCCGAGCCCGTCGACGATCATGACCGTCGGCAGCCGGGCGAGGAGGGCGCGCTTGTGCGCCAGCGACAGCGACGCGCCGCCCGACAGGACGACGTTGAGGCTCGAGAGGTCGTAGTCGCGGCGATCGAGCTCGTCGAGGAGCGGCCCGGCGAAGGCGTCGCCGGCGATCAGGAGGAAGTCGATCCCTTCCCGCTCGACCGTGGTCCACACGTCGGCCGGGTCGAGGCGGTCAGGTCGCGACCCGACGAACACCGTTCCCCCGCCGAGCCAGATCCTGAACGCCACCCATTGTCCGGCCCCGTGCATGAACGGAGGGGTGACGAGCGCCTTGAACCGGACCGCCGCATCGGCGACGAAGCCGGCCACGTCGACGGCCGTCGGCGAACCACCGAAGCACTCGACCAGCGCGTCCCCGTTGCGCCACAGCACCCCTTTGGGCCGGCCGGTGGTGCCGCCCGTGTAGAGCACGTAGAGGTCGTCTGGGCTGCATCGCACGCGGGGACGGTCATCTGACGCGGTCGCCAGGGCGTCCTCGTACCACTGCGCGCCCGGCAGGAGCTCGTGGCCGGATGCGTCACGCACCTGGATCACCACGCGGAGGTCAGGTAGGTCGGCGCGGACCGCGGCGAGGGTCGGGGCGAAGCACGAGTGGACGACGACGGACGACGCGCCGGAGTCGGCGAGCACGTGGTGCAGCTCGTCGGCCACGTACCTGTAGTTGACGTTGAGCGGGGCGACGCGGGCCTTGAACGCGCCGAGCATGCACTCGAGGTACTCGGTGCCGTTGCGCAGGTAGATCGCGAGGTGATCCTGACCGCTCTCGTGGGGAGCGAGGTGCGCTCGCTCGGTTCGGCAGCCGAGCCCGTGCGCGAGGAGGTGACTGGCGAGCCGCCGGGTGCGGTCGGTGACGTCGGCCCACGTCAGCCGTCGGTCGCCGGCGACCAGGCACTCGGCGTCCGGGTCCCGGGCGGCGATCGCCTCGAGCACCGTGGCGACGTCCGGCTCCGCGCCGGCGTCGACTTCGGGGTCCGCCGTCATGACCGCACGCTACGAGACTCGTGGTGGCGGCACCGAAGCGGCTCGCGAGAGGGAGCACCACTACGTTGCCCCGCATGAGCGACGACGTGGTGTTCGGGGTGTTCATGCCCCAGGGCTGGAAGATGGAGCTGGCCGGGATCGAAGGGGCTGACGCGAAGTGGATCAAAGCGGTCGAGATCGCGGTCCTCGCCGAGGAGCTCGGCTTCGACTCGATCTGGGTGTACGACCACTTCCACAACGTCCCCCGACCCGCCCACGAGGCCGTCTTCGAGTGCTGGACGACGATCGCCGCGATCAGCCAGCGCACGAGCCGCATCCGACTCGGGCAGATGGTCGGGTGCAACAGCTACCGCAACCCCGGCCTGCTCGCCAAGATCACGTCCACGGTCGACGTCATCTCGGGCGGACGCCTCGACTGGGGCATCGGCGCCGGGTGGTACGAGAACGAGTACCGCGGTTACGGGCTCGAGTTCCCGGCGCCGAAGGACCGCATCGGGATGCTGCGCGAGACCGTCGAGATCGTGAAGAGCATGTGGACCGAGCCCGAGACGACCTACCGGGGCTCGTACTACGAGCTGTCCCGCGCCAACTGCGATCCGAAACCGCTCCAGGTTCCGCACCCGCCGGTGTGGATCGGGGGCGGCGGCGAGCAGCTCACGCTGCGGGTCGTCGCCCGCCACGCCGACTGCTCCAACTTCGGCGGCAACGCCGACATGTGGGCGCACAAGCGGGAGGTGTTGCAGGCCCATTGCGCGGACGTCGGCCGGGATGAGGCGACGATCCGCAAGACGTGGTCGCCCGAGGTGTTCATTCGCAGCACCGAGGGCGAGGTCGAGGCCGCGGGCACCCGGAGTCTGTGGGGCGAACCGGTCGAGAGCTGGCGAGCGAACAACCTCGTCGGAACCCCGGAGCAGGTCTGCGAGAAGATCCAGAGCTACGTCGACCTCGGATGTGGCGGGTTCATCCCGTGGTGCGCGGACTACCCCGACACCGAGACGCTGACGCTCCTCGCCCGCGAGGTGGTACCCGAGTTCCGCTACCGCTGTGTGAAGCCTCGGGCCGATGACCGGGCCGCGTCGTTCAGAGGTGCAGCCCGGTTCGGCACACCGGGCGCTCCAGCGCCTTCGGCGGCCGCATCGTTCACGTGTAGACGCGGAAGAGGACCTCGGCGACGCACGACGGCTTGGCCGCGCCCTCGACCTCGAAGGAGAACTCCATCTTCATCTGGGCGCCACCGTCGATGTCGGTGACCTCGCGCAGCGTGGCGCCGAGACGGAGCTTGGAGCCGACCGGTACCGGGGCGGGGAAGCGGATCCGGTCGGCGCCGTAGTTGACGCCCATCTTCACCCCGCTCACCGAGTAGATCTCGGGTGCCAGGCGGGGACCGAGCGACAGCGTCAGGTAGCCGTGGGCGATCGGGGCGCCGAACGGCCCCGCCTTGGCCCGCTCGACGTCGACGTGGATCCACTGGTGGTCGCCGGTGGCGTCGGCGAACTGGTTCACCATGTCCTGGGTGACCTCGACCCAGTCGCTGTAGCCGAGGTGTTCGCCGACGAGCGAACGCAACTCGTCGATGCCGTTGATCGTGCGTGCAGCCATCTCGCCAGCATGTCAGGCGACCCTCGCGTGCTACGAATGCCGGCGTATGGCCGACCTCCTCACCACCTACGCCCAGCTCCAGCCGGACAAGCTCGCCCTCGTGGACGACCGCCTCGGCGTCGAGGTGCGGGCGTTCACCCACGCCGAGCTCGAGGACCGGGCCAATCGGCTGGCCCACGTGCTGGCCGAGCGCGGGCTCGGTCCCGGCGCCAAGGTGGCCTGGTGCGGGCAGAACTCCGAGGGCGTGGTCACCCTGGTCCACGCGGCGCGCAAGGTCGGGGCGACGGCCGTGCCGCTGAACTACCGGTTCTCGGACGAGGAAGCGGCCTACGTCACCGATCACAGCGACGCTGTGGTCGTGTACGTGGACGCCGAGCTCGCTCCGCTGTTCGGCCGCATCCGCGAGCAGATCCCCAAGGTGCGCACGATCCTCGTCTTCGACGGTCCCGTCCCATCGGGGATGGAGTCTGCCGACGAGCTGATCAGTGCCGCGCCTGCCACTCCTCTGGATGCGCCGGACGCCGAGGAGTCCGGCGCGACGATGATCTACACGTCCGGGACCACCGGGAAGCCGAAGGGGGCGCTGCGCCGCAACGCCGCCGACCCGCAGCAGATGGGCGCCATGCTGCAGCTCATCGGCTATCGCCCCGACGACGTCTACCTCACGACCGGCCCGCTCTACCACAGCGGTCCTGGAGGGTTCATGGGCGTCGCCATCGTCCTCGGTCAGACGGTCGTCGTGCAGCGCAAGTTCGAGCCCGAGGACTGGCTCCGACTCCTCGAGACCTACCGCTGCACCTCGACGTTCTCGGCGCCGACACCGATCCGCCTCGTCTGCAACCTTCCAGCGGAGGTCAAGGCCCGCTACGACCGTTCGTCGATGCGGATCATGATCGCCAACGCCGCGCCGTGGAGCTTCACCCTCAAGCAGCAGTACGTCGCCGACTTCCCGCCCACCTCGCTGTGGGAGGTGTACGGGTCCACCGAGCTCGGCGTGAACACGATCCTCGGACCGGAGGACCAGCTGCGCAAGCCGGGCTCGTGCGGCAAGGAGGCGCCGATGGTCGAGATCCGGCTCTACGACGACGACGGCAAGGTCGTCGACGGGACCGGGCCGGAGGCCACCGGTGAGCTGTACGTGCGCAGCCCGTCGGTGTTCGCCGACTACTACAAGCAGCACGACAAGTTCGAGGAGGACAACCGGGACGGGTGGCAGACCGTCGGCGACATCGCCTACCGCGACGACGATGGCTTCCTCTACATCTGCGACCGCAAGAAGGACATGATCATCTCGGGCGGGATGAACATCTACCCGGCCGAGATCGAGTCCGCCCTCGAAGCCCATCCCGATGTGTTCGAGGCCGCCGTGTTCGGCATCCCGTCCGAGGACTGGGGCGAGTCCGTGCACGCCGTGGTCGTCAAGGCGCCCGGGTCCGATCTGTCCGAGGCCGTGCTCATCACCTATGCCCGTGAGCACCTCGCCGGCTACAAGGTGCCGCGCTCGATCGCGTGGGCGGACGAGCTGCCCAAGACCGGCTCGGGCAAGCTGCTCAAGCGCGAGCTGCGGGCGCCGTACTGGGCCGACCGAGCCGCCAACGTGTGACCGTTCGCTTCCGCTCCGGGTTCGTGACGTTCGTGGGGCGGCCCAACGTGGGCAAGTCGTCGCTCGTCAACACGATCTGCGGCGACAAGGTGTCGATCGTCTCGGACAAGCCGCAGACGACGCGGCACCGGGTGCGTGGCGTGCTCACCCGCCCCGACGCCCAGGTGGTGTTCGTCGACACGCCGGGCCTGCACAAGCCGGTCACCGCGCTCGGACGCAAGGTCAACGCGACCGCGATCGAGACGCGTCGGCGACAGCGATGCGGGCGTCGACGTCGTGTGCCTCGTCGTGGACGCCACGGCGCCCTTCGGTGCGGGCGACCGGTGGGTCGCCGAGCCATCTCGACCTCCCGTCCGCCGTGGTCGTCGTCAACAAGATCGACGCCGCGACCCGCGCCCAGGTGCTCGCTCAGCTCGGCGCCGCGGCGGAGCTGAACGCGGAGGCGTACTTCCCGGTGTCGGCGCGGACGGGGGAAGGGCTCGATGCCCTCGTCGATCACCTCGTCGGGCGACTGCCGGAGGGTCCGGCCTACTTCCCGGAGGGGACGGTGCGCGACGTTCCCGAGGAGCAGTGGGTCGCCGAGCTCGTGCGCGAGCAGCTCCTCGCCGATCACCCGCGACGAGCTGCCGTACTCGATCGCCACCCGGGTGAGCGAGTGGGAGGGAAACCGGATCACGGTCGAGATCGTCGTCGAGCGGGAGAGCCAGAAGGGGATGGTGATCGGCAAGGGCGGCCGGGTGCTCAAGCAGGTGGGGGAGCGGGCCCGGCGGCAGCTCCCCGACGGGACCTTCCTCGACCTGCGGGTCAAGGTCGACAAGGACTGGCAGCGCCGGCCCGACCGGGTCGAACGTCTCGGGTACTGACTCGGGATCAATCGGTTGTCGACGTCGGCGACATGGTCGTCGTCGTCGGCGGATCAGTGGCGAACACGTCGGCTTGGTCGAGCAGCGACTCGTAGTCGTTGCGGGCGACCGGCTCGCCGGGGTCGCTGAGCACGTTGCCGAGCTTGGGGACCGAGAGCGGTTCGCCGTCGAGGGTGAAGCTCACCTGGCCGATGCCCGGTCGCATCGTGAGCGTGAGGACGATCTGGGCGATCGCCCGCCGCTGCTCGACGCCGCCCGGGATGTCCTCGAACAGCTCCCCCACCAGGTCGACCGTGGCGACCCCGGTCCCCAACTCGGTGACGCCACGGGTGAGGCCGATCGGCAGGTCGGACGTCAACCCGACCCCGACATCCGGCGGTGGCGGTCCCGATTCGAGCGCCGTCAGTACCCGGCCGAGCGACACCCCTCTGGTCAGGTCCTGGGACACGCTCTCCAGCACCCCGCCGGCCACGAAGTAGAGCTCCACCGGCTCGGTGGCGATCGTGCTCGTCGTCGCCCCGGTGGTGGAGGTCGAGCTGCCTACCGGCCGCGAGGCCGTCAGGGCCACGGTCGTCGGAATCACGGTCGTGGTGGTCGTCGACGTGGTGGTCTGGTCGAGTCCCGCCAGGTCATCTGACCCGATCTGTTGGAGCTCTCCGTCGCCACCAATCCCGCACGCCGCGACGACCGACAGGGCCGTCGCCCCCAGCGCGAACACGATCAAGCGTCTCACCGAGACGCTCCTGCCGGCACCTGCACGACGAACCGGGCGCCGCCACCGGGGCGGTCCTCGGCCCACGCCTCGCCACCCTGCGCCGCGGCGTGCTCGGCGACGAGGGCGAGGCCGAGGCCGGTGCCGACCCGGTGCCGTGCGGCGCTGCCGCGGGCGAAGCGCTCGAAGATCCGCACCCGCTCACCGCGCGCGACTCCCGGCCCGGCGTCCTCGACCGCCACTAGGAGGTGGCGTCCGTCGCCCCGCTCGATCGAGATGCGCACCGGGCCACCGCCGTGCTGGACGGCGTTCTCGAGCAGGTTGGCGATGATCCGCTCGAAGCGCAGCTTGTCCAGGACCGCCGTGGTCGGCGCCCGCCAGCCGACCTCGACCGGGAGGTGGGGGAATCCGTTGCGGCCTGCCACCCGCCGGCACAGCTCCTCGATGTCGACCTCCTCGGTGTGCAGGTCGGTCGCGCCGGCGTCGATACGGGAGAGCTCGAGCAGGTCCATCACCATCGCGTCGAACCGGCGCACCTGGCCGACCACGACGTCGAGCGCCTGCTGGGTGCGTTCGGGCAGCTCGCCGCGGCGCGTGTGCATCACCTCGGCGGCGGCGGCGAGAGCGGTGATCGGAGAGCGCAGCTCGTGGCTGACGTCGCTGGCGAAGCGCGCCTCCCGCTCGATGCGGGCCTGGACGGCGTCGGCCATCTCGTTGAACGAGTCGGCCAGGCGGTCGAGGTCGGGGTCCCCCTCCGGCGCAACGCGGGTGTCGAGCCCACCGGCGGCGATCTCGCCGGCGGCGTCGGTGATCCGGGCGAGCGGGCGCAACAGGCGCCGGCTCGTCCACCATCCCAACGCCGTGGCGAACAGCACGGTGACGGCCGAGCCGATGAGCAAGGCGAGGAGCACCGACCGCAGCGTGCGCGCCGTCGAGCCGAGCTGGAACGCCTCGTAGTAATCGGCATCGGCCTCGGCGATGTGCACGCCGACGCCGACGTAGTTGTCGCCGCGGAGGTCGAACCTCTGGGCCGCGGAGGCGCCGGTTCCCAACGCCGCCGCGCAGCTCGTCGGAGACCTGGCCTCGTCGGAGAACAGCGCGTTGGTGGTGCAGGCCTCCCCGTCGGCGAGGCGCACGAAGGCGTACCCCTCCGCCTCGGGGCCGACGTTGGGGAACCACTCGCAGAAGGCCGGGAGACTCGGTGCGCAGCTGGTCCCGCACCTGGATCGCGTTCAGGATCGCCTGCTGGCGGGCGACCTCGGTGCGTTGGTCGAGCAGCGACTCGCGGGCGAAGGCGTAGGTGACGATCGTCAGCGTCACGGTCGCGACCAAAGCGATGAGCCCGAAGAACAGGGTGACCTTGGTGCGCAGGCGCATCGGACGACGGCGGAGCACGGCGTCAGTGTGCCAGGCGCCGACACCCTCCATCAGACGCGGAAACACCGCTGCCGGTGAGGCACCAGGGGGAGGAAGGCACCTCACCGGGGCAGCGTGAACACCGATCATCCTCGGCGCGACGTGTGACGGCGCGACCGCGGAATTGCGCGATTTGTGTAACAAATCGCGCGGACGGCGAAGTGGGCGACGGCGGCTGGCCCGGCCACAATGGGCGACGCCGTGCACTCCCTGCTGTTCATCGAAGACGACGACCAGATCCGCCTCGCCCTGACGATGGCCCTGGAGGACGAGGGGTACACGGTGCGCGAGGCGCCGCGACGGGCGGACGGGACTCGCCGAGTTCGCCGAGCACGAGGCCGATCTCGTTCTGCTCGATCTCCGCCTGCCCGACATGTCGGGGTTCGACGTCTGCCGGGCGCTGCGCGCCCGCAGCATCGTGCCGATCATCATCATCACCGCCCAGACCGACACCCACGACCTGGTGGCGGGGCTGGAGGCCGGCGCCGACGACTACGTGACCAAGCCCGTGGTCCCGAAGGAGCTCGCCGCCCGGATCCGCGCCCTGCTGCGGCGGGTGCAGCTCCGGGAGACCCCGGCGATGAAGTCGACCGTCTTCGGCGACGTCGAGTTGCGCCGGGAGCAAGGGATCGTGCTGAAGCGGGGCCGGGAGGTGCCGCTCACCAAGACCGAGTTCCGGCTGATCTGCGAGTTCGCCGACCACGCCGGTGCGGTGCTCTCCCGGGACCAGTTGCTCGAACGGGTCTGGGGCTACGAGTACCTCGGCGACTCCCGGCTCGTCGACGCCCACGTCCGCCGGCTCCGGGTGAAGATCGAGGACCAGCCCGACGAGCCGCGCCTCATCGTCACGGTGCGCGGACTCGGGTACCGCCTGCTCGCCTGAGCGTTCTGTCGTTTGGAATCGACCGGATCCGGCGTTTCCCAAACGACAGAACGGGCTCACACCGGCCGGGAGCGCAGATATTCACCCAACCCTTTGGCCTGGGGGTCGAACGCGGTTGAGGACGCCACCCCCTCGCCGAGGTAGCCGACGAGGACGAAGTTGAGGGCGCGCAGGTTGGGCAGCTCGTAGCGGCGGATCTCCTGGTCGCCGGTCTCGGGGAGCATGCTGCCGCAGCCGTTCGGCGGTGAGGTTGGCCGCCAGCCAGGCGTAGCCGGCGTCGTCGCGGGCCCACACGCCGACGTTGGCGTTGCCGCCCTTGTCGCCGGAGCGGGCACCGAAGTACCGGCCGAGCGGAGCGCCCGGCTCGACACGGCTCGGCTCGGCCTCGACGGGCGGTAGTTCGATCGGCATCGCCTCAGCTGGTGGTGGTCCGGTGGGCGCCGGGTCGATGCGGATGCGCCGCCCATCGGCGAGCACCACCACCTGGTCGATCTCGCCGGCGGGTACCGCCGCCGGCCAGAAGACTCCGTAGCTCTGCGCGGGGCTGGGCGGACTGGTCGTGAAGAACCCGGGGATGTTGGCGAGGGCGAGCTCGATCGCGGCCGACGAGAACGCCCGGCCGACCGCCCGCTCGTCGGGGCCGGTGGCGAAGACGTGGAGGAGACCGCTCGCCCGCTCCTGGTCCGCGCCGTCGCTCGGTACCGGCACGAACCGGGTTTCGATCGTCACCCCGGCCGCGTCGAGCCGCGCCGTGCCGCCCAGTCCGTCGAGCAGCGCGGCGGACAGCCACGACGCCTTGGCCTCCTGGTCGAGCCCGGTGAGCACGAACGTCATCCGGTTGCGATGACCGCCCTCGTAGTTGATCGCCACCTTCGCCGTGGCCGGCGCCGGCTCGCCGCGCGTGCCGCTGATGCGCACCCGGTCCGGCCCGGCCTGCTCGAGGTGGATGGTGTCGAAGCGGGTGACGACATCGGGGTTGGCGTACGCGGGCGGCCCGATCTCGTACAGCAGCTGCGCCGTCACCGTCTCGACCGTCACCGCGCCGCCGGTCCCGGGATGCTTGGTGATCACCGCCGCGCCGTCGACGTCGACCTCGGCGATCGGGAAACCGAGCGGGGCGGACACGTCGGGGAGCTCGGTGAAGAAGGAGAAGTTCCCCCCGGTCGCCTGGGCGCCACACTCGATGACGTGCCCGGCGGCGACGGCGCCGGCGAGGCAATCCCAGTCCGTCGGCGTCCACTCCCACCACCACGCCGCCGGCCCGACGACCAGCGCGGCGTCGGTGACCCGCGGGCACACCACGACGTCGGCGCCCTCGGCCAAGCGCCCGGGCGATCCCCCAGCCGCCGAGGTAGGCGTTGGCGGTCACCGGATCGGCCGTCAGCGGCGCGCCGGTGTCGACGTTCGCCAGGTGCGGCCGCAGGTCGTCGACGCGATCCATGAGGTCGTCGCCCTCGATGTGGGCGACGGCGACGGTGAGGCCGAGACGATCGGCCACCTCGCGGACCCGATCGGCGCACGCCGCCGGGTTGAGCCCGCCGGCGTTGGTCACCACCTTGATCCCTCGATCGACGCACGGCCCGAGGACCTGCTCCATCTGGGTCAGGAACGTCGTCGCGTAGCCACCGTCGGCGTGGCGGGCCTTGGCCTTCCACAGGATGAGCATCGTGAGCTCGGCCAGCCAGTCGCCGGTGAGCACGTCGATCGGCCCGCCCTCGACCATCTCCCGCGCCGCCGACAGCCGGTCGCCGTAGAAGCCGGAGCAGTTGGCGATCCGCACCGCCCGGGTCGTCATTCGGTGGTCAACCTCAGGAGGACCTGCCCGGCCTCGACCTGGTCGCCGGGCGCCACCATGACTTCGGCGACATGGCCGTCGTCGGGGGCGACGACCTGGTGCTCCATCTTCATCGCTTCGATCACGACGAGCACCTGGCCCGCGGCCACGATGGCGTCCCGCGCGTGACGGCCACGCGCAGCACGGCGCCCGGCATCGGGGCCACGAGCGAGCCCGCGGCCGCACCCCGCCCCGGGAGCGGGAAGCGGGGAAGGACCTCGAACGTCGCCTGACCGTCGGGCCCGTGCACGTAGCGCCGAGTGCCGTCACGCCCGATCTCGAACACCTGCCGGACACCATCGACATCGAGCTCGACTCGGTCAGCGGTCCACGTCCCGATGCGGAGATCGACAAGCTCGGCCGGAGCCAGTTCGGCGAACCCGACCTCGACGTGGGGATCGTCGCTCGAGGCGCGTAGCGCACGGTCACCTCGCTGTCGCCGTGACGAAGGGCGATCGACGGCACGACCGCCGGGTTGTTGCGCCAGCCCGGCGGGACGGCGCCGAGGACTCGCGCGGTCGCCCGGTTGGCGGCCACCTCGGCCAGGGCGACGGCCGCGGCAGCGACGTCGAGCCGTTCCGTCAGCGGCGCGGTCGTGTCGTGCTCGGCGAGGAACTCGGTGTGCAGGTCGCCCGACCGGAACGCGTCGTGCTCGAGCACGCGGACGAGCTGGTCGCGGTTGGTCGTCAGCCCTTCCAGCCGGGACCGCCGCAGCGCGGTCACGAGCGTGCGGATCGCGGCGTCGCGCGTCGGGCCGTGGGCGACGACCTTGGCGACGAGCGAGTCGTAGTACGGCGGCACGGTGGAACCGGTTTCGACGCCGCTGTCGACGCGCACGCCGGCGTCGGCGGGGATCTCGAATCGGGTGAACGTGCCGGTCGAGGGCCGGTACGCCGGCGGCCGGATCCTCCGCCGTCAGCCGGGCCTCGATGGCGTGGCCGACGAGTGGAGCGTTGAGCGCCGTGGTCGGCAGCGCGGCCCCCTCGGCGACGGCGAGCTGGATCTCCACGAGATCGAGCCCGGTGACGAGCTCGGTCACCGGGTGCTCGACCTGCAGCCGGGTGTTCATCTCGAGAAACCAGAATCGGCCGTCCGGCTCGAGGAGGAACTCGACGGTCCCCGCCCCGACGTACCCGATGGCGCGGGCGGCGGTGATCGCGGCCGCGCTCATCTGCTCGCGGAGCGCGGCGTCGACGGCGGGCGAGGGAGACTCTTCGACGACCTTCTGGTGGCGGCGCTGGATCGAGCACTCCCGCTCGTGGAGCGAAGCGACGTGGCCATGGGTGTCGGCGACGATCTGGATCTCGACGTGCCGGCCCCCTCGCACGTAGCGCTCGCAGAACACCGTGCCGTCGCCGAACGACGCGGCGGCCTCGCGGCCGGCGTCAGCGAGGGCCTGGGCGAGCTCGCCCGGCCCGGCGACGACCCGCATGCCCCGCCCACCGCCGCCGGCGGACGCCTTGACGAGGAGCGGGTAGCCGATCTCCGCCGGGTCGTCCACCACGGTGGAGTCGGGCAGCACCGGCAGTCCGGCGGCGCGCATCGCCGCCTTGGCCTCGATCTTCGAGCCCATCGCGGCGATCGCGTCCGGCGGCGGACCGACCCACACGAGACCGGCCTTGGTGACCCGCTGGGCGAAGTCGGCGGACTCGGCGAGGAAGCCGTAGCCCGGATGCACGGCGTCGGCGCCGGCGCGCCGGCGCCGCTTCGACGAGCAGGTCGTCGCGGAGGTACGTGTCGGTGGCGGCGGTACCCGGTAACCGCACGGCGCGGTCGCACGAGCGCACGTGGAGGGCGTCGGCGTCGGCGTCGCTGAAGACGGCGACGGTGCCGATCCCGAGCCGGCGACAGGTTCGGGCGATGCGGCAGGCGATCTCGCCGCGGTTCGCGATCAGGAGGTTCGTGATCACTTCGAGCTCACATCCTGAAGACGCCGTAGCCGTGGCGACCCTCGACGACGTTGTTGTGCACCACCGAGAGGCAGATCCCGAGGACCGTGCGGGTGTCCCGCGGATCGATGATCCCGTCGTCGTAGACCCGCCCGGTCATGAACAGGGCGAGCGACTCGCGTTCGATCTGCTCCTCGACCGAGGTCCGCATCGCCACGTCGGCCGCTTCGTCGAAGGGCCGGCCCATCGACGCCGCCGACTGGCGGGCGACGATCGACATCACGCCGGCCAGCTGCTGCGGGCCCATCACCGCGGTCTTGGCGTTGGGCCACGTGAACAGGAACCGCGGCCCGTACGCCCGCCCGCACATGCCGTAGTTGCCGGCGCCGTAGCTGGCCCCCATGTTGATCGTGAGGTGCGGCACGGTCGAGTTGCTGACGGCGTTGATCATCTGCGCCCCGTGCTTGATCATCCCGCGTTGCTCGTAGTCCTTGCCGACCATGTAGCCGGTCGTGTTCTGGAGGAACAGCAGCGGGGTGTCGATCTGGTTGGCGAGCTGGATGAACTGGGTCGCCTTCTGCGACTCCTCGCTGAACAGCACGCCCCGATGGTTGGCGAGCACGCCGATGGGATAGCCGTGGATCTCCGCCCATCCGGTGACGAGGGAAGGGCCGTAGCGCGGCTTGAACTCGTCGAAGTCACTGTCGTCGACGACCCGGGCGAGGACGTCGCGCGGATCGAACGGCACCCGCAGGTCGGCGGACGGGACGCCGAGCAGGTGCTCAGGATCGTGGCGGGGCGGCCGGCCGGGGCCGCGGGGCGGCGGGCCGAGCTTGGTGTGGTTGAGGCGGCGCACGATCTGGCGCCCGATGCGCAGGGCGTCGAGCTCGTCGGTGGCGAAGAAGTCGGCGAGACCACTGACGCGTGCGTGCATCTCGGCCCCGCCGAGGCTCTCGTCGTCGCTCTCCTCGCCCGTCGCCATCTTCACCAACGGTGGCCCGCCGAGGAACACCTTCGACCGTTGGTCGATCATCACGACGTAGTCGCTCATCCCCGGCAGGTAGGCGCCACCCGCCGTCGAGTTGCCGAAGACGAGGGCGATGGTCGGGATGCCGAGCGCGGAGAGTTGGGTGATGTCGCGGAACGTCTGGCCCCCCGGGATGAAGATCTCACTCTGGTGGGGGAGATCGGCGCCGCCGGATTCGACGAGGTGGATGAGCGGCAGGCGGTTCTCGCGGGCGATCTCGAGCGCCCGCAGGCTCTTGCGCACGGTGGCGACGGTGCTCGTGCCGCCGCGCACGGTCGGATCGTTGGCGATGATCAGGCACTCGACGCCCTCGACGACGCCGATGCCGGTGAAGAGGCCGGCGCCGACGGGGAAGTCGGTGCCCCACGCGGCGAGCGGGGACAGCTCGAGCAGCGGCGAGTCAGGATCGATCAGCAGCTCGACCCGCTCGCGGCAGAGCGAGCTTGCCGCGCTGGCGATGGCGGGCGACGTACTTCTCGCCGCCGCCGCCGTTGACGAGGGTCAGCTGGCGGTCGTGCTCGGCGAGCAGGGCGAGCACATGGTCGCGGTTGGTCCGGTAGGCCTCACTGCGCTCGTCGACGTGGTCGGCCAGAGCCGTCATCGCCCGCCACCGTAGGTTCTCCTCGACCGGCTACTCCGCGCGGAGACCGGCTGCCGGCGTGGTGCGGGTGGCCACCCCGGCAGGGATGACGGCGGCGATCAGGGCGACCGCGATCGCGGCGACGGCGATGACTGCGATCCACAGCCACGCCCCCGCCGGGTCGGGCACCACGCCGAGCTCCCGGGCGAACGCCTGCCACGCGCTGCGCCCGGCGAGGACGCCGGCGGGTACACCGACAACGAGCGCGGCGAGCATCGTGACGAGCGCCTGGACCCGCACGGAGTGACGGACCTGTGGTCCGCTGAACCCGAGCGCCCTGAGGACCCCGAGCTCCCGGCGGCGCGACCGCACCGACGCCCACAGCGCGAACGTCATGCCGACCACGATGGTGGATGCGACGAGGACGACGATGAAGGCCGGGATCGCCCGCTTCGATCCGGCGTCGAGGATCTCCGGCGGGCGCACCGGCTCGACGTGCGGGACCGGTGCGGCATAGCGGTCCCATGCCTCCATCTCGGCCACCAACTCGCGCCGGGCATCGGGGTCGGCGTCGTCCACCAGATCGACGCCGACGAAGGACGCCAGTTCCGCCGGTTCGCCCCGCTCGAACAGCGACTCGGACAGCAGCATCCCCGTCCCGGTCGCCACCCGGTCCGAGTTGAACGGGCCGAGCGCGGGAAACACGACGATCCCGGTGACGGTCGCTGTCCGCGACGTCAGCCGATCGACCGCGCCGCCGAGCGTCACCTCATCGCCGACGGCGACGCCATGGCGGCGGGCAGTGCTCCTGCCGAGAGCGACCTCGTCAGCCGCGCGCGGTGGGCGCCCGTCGAGCACCGTGAGATCGATCTCCGATCGGCGCTCCAGACCGATCACGGACAGGACCGGCTCGCCGTTGACCGACACCTCGTTGACGAATCCGAGCACGGCGTAGCTGTCGACGTCCTCGTTGCCGTCGAGCGTCTTCGTGACGGCGTCGAGGTCGAGGTCGCCATACCCGAAGCCGGTCATCGCCGCGACGTCCCACGTCCAGCCGTACGACCGGGGGGTCGACACCAGGTTGGAGAGGCTGGCGCCGAAGACGACTGCGGCCACGACGACCGCGACACCGACGGCCGCGCTCGCGGCGAGCATCGTCGACCGCGCCCTGACCGCGGCACGGACGCCGTCGACGAACGCGGGCGAGGTACCGGTCTCGATCCATCGCGGTGTACGGCGCGGCGGGCGCGACGAGGAGGTCTCGGCGCGACCACTGATCCGGGCGGTGCGCCACGCCAGGAGGACGACGGCGGCCGCCAGGACGACGGCAAGTCCGAGTCCGGCGAGGACGACCGGTACGGTCAACTCGCGGCGCGGTGACGGGTCCACCGAGCGCACCTCGCCCGCCGGGGCGATCGGTGACAGCAGCCAGGCCAGGACCAACGAGATCGTGACGCCGATGCCGACGGCGGCGAGCATCGGGGTCGCGACGAGTCCGGCCCGCTCGGCGGTCGTCATGCCGATACGCCACCAGTGACGCTGCTCGGGGCGGCTCCGCCGGAGCTCGCGGGCGACGGCGAGGACGAGCAAGGCGATCGTGAGCGCCCCCGTTGCCGCACCGAGTACGGCGAGGGCGGCGACGGTCGGCCGGGTCGCCCGCTCGACGCGGGCCCGCTCCTGGGGGTTCGCGGTCGGAACGAGGAAGTACGACGGGCCCTCCTCGCCCCACCACCGTTCCAGCGGGCGTTGGTCTCGAGTGTCGCCGCCACGAACGCGTCGAGTGCGGCCGGGATGCCGGCGGCGTCGGCGGCGAGGTCGAGCGAGAGGTACTGGTAGGCGCGCGAGCAGTCGGCCGGGACGAGGACTTCTGCCGCTTCCTCCAGGCTGGCGCCCGGTGGCGGTTCGGGCGGCAGACAGTCGTACCGGTCGGCCACGTCCGGGCTGACGATCATCCGGCCGCGGGGGTACAGGCCGTCGGGGAGCACCTCGTCGGGGAACGTCGCGATGCCGACCACCTCGACCCGCTCGACTCCGATCGGCTCGACGAGTTCGTCGGGCTGGCACAGTTCCGGGAGGATGTCGCCCGGACAGGGCCACCAGAACGCCACCGGAACGATGTCGCCCACCGCGACGTCCATCGCCTCGGCAACTTCGGTGCTGACCAACGCCTCGGCGATCCCTGTCGGGAGGCGGCCGGACCGTAGGGCCGGGCGGTCCATCTCCGCGAACCGACCGTCGGCGGAGCCGTGGACGAAGACGACCGGGCCGCTGCCCCCTTCGATCTCGTCCGGCGGGCGGGCGGCCCCGTCGTCGAGCGTGGCGGTGAACATCCCATCGCTCGTCACCCGCTCGACACCCGGCAGGTTGCGGATCACCCGGTCGATCTCCGCCGTGTACGTGGACGGGTTGAGCACGACGTCGCCGACCTCGGCCCGCTCGAGGTACTCGCCGTAGGCGCCGGCGGTACGGTCGGCGGCGCCGAGCGCCACCAGGGTGCAGGTCGTCCCGAGCACCACGAGCGCGGCCAGCGGCACCATCGCCACCGCCCGTCGCCGGAACCAGCGGCGGGCGACCCATCCGGTCGCCGCCATGGACCCGAGCGTACGGATCCGCGGCGCGCGGCGGAAGGGTGCGGTCCGGACTCCCCAGGGGGTGCCTCCACCCCCACGCTCGCGATTGTTCGGAGTCCTGGGATCACTCAGTGATCCCAGGTGTCGTCAGAACCTCAAATGTCGAACTCGACGCCCTGGGCGAGGGGGAGGGACGTCGAGTAGTTGACGGTGTTGGTCGCCCGGCGCATGTAGGACTTCCAGGCGTCGGAGCCCGACTCGCGGCCGCCGCCGGTCTCCTTCTCGCCGCCGAACGCGCCGCCGATCTCGGCGCCCGACGGGCCGATGTTGACGTTGGCGATCCCGCAGTCCGAGCCCTCCGCGGACACGAACCGCTCGGCCTCGCGTACGTCGTTGGTGAACACGCTCGACGCCAGCCCCTGCGGCACCGCGTTGTGCAGGGCGACGGCCTCGTCGAACTCGTCGTAGCCGAGCACGTACAGCAGCGGACCGAACGTCTCGGTGCGCACGATCTCGGTCTGCGCCGGCATCGTGACGAGCGCCGGTGTCACGTAGCGGGCGTCGGGTGCGTCGTCGGCGAGCACCCGGTCGCCGCCGACGACGACCTCGCCGCCGTCGTTGACGGCGGTCTTGATCGACTGCGCCGAGCCGGTCGAACGCCGGGGCGTCGATGAGCGGGCCGACGAGCGTGCCGTCGGCCAGCGGGTCGCCGATGGGAACGCTGGCGTAGGCCTTGGCGAGGCGGTCGACGAGCTCGTCGTGCACGGAGCGGTGCACGATCAGGCGGCGCAGGCTGGTGCAGCGCTGGCCGGCGGTGCCGACGGCGGAGAAGGCGATGCCCCGGACGGCGAGCTCGAGATCAGCCGACGGGGCGACGATCGCGCCGTTGTTGCCACCCAGCTCGAGGATCAGCCGGCCGAAGCGGGCGGCGACGACCGGAGCGACGGCGCGGCCCATCCGCGTCGACCCGGTCGCTGACACGATCGCCACCTCTTCGTGGGCGGCCAGCGCGGCGCCGACCTCGCTGCCGCCGAGCAACACCTGGCTGAGGTCTGGCGGCGCGCCGACATCCTTGGCCGCCCGGCCGAGGAGGGCGTCGCACGCGACGGCCGTCAGCGGGGTCTTGTCCGACGGCTTCCACAGCACCGGGTCACCGGAGACGAGGGCGAGCGCGGCGTTCCACGACCACACGGCGACCGGGAAGTTGAACGCCGAGATCACCGCGCACGGGCCCATCGGGTGCCACGTCTCCATCAGCCGGTGGCCGGGCCGCTCGCTGGCGATCGTCAGCCCGTACAGCTGACGGGACAGCCCGACGGCGAAGTCGCAGATGTCGATCATCTCCTGGACCTCGCCGAGGCCCTCGGAGCGGATCTTGCCGGCCTCGATCGAGACCAGCTCGCCGAGGTCGTCCTTGTGCTCGCGCAGCAGCTCGCCGAAGCGGCGCACGAGGTTGCCCCGCACCGGTGCCGGTGTCGCCCGCCAGACGGCGAAGGCCTCGGCGGCCCTGGTCACGGCGGCGTCGACCTCGCGACCTCGGCGGCCGGCCCGGCCGGTCCGAGCGAGCCGCCGGTGATCGGCGTGCGACCGGCGAACTCGCCCTGTGGGGAGTCGGCGCCGCAGGCGGCCAGGATCAGCGCGGCCCGATCGGCCAGGGCGGCAGTTGTCGGCAGGCTCATCTCCGTCCTCCTGAAATCGCGGTCAACGCATCGTCCATGATCGACACCGCGGTGTCGGCTTGTCCACGGGTCACGACGAGCGGCGGGGCGAGACGGATCGAGCGCTCGCCGCACGTCAGCACGAGCAGTCCGCGCTCGAAGCAGGCCCGTTCGACGTCGGCGGCGGTGTCGTGGTCGAGGAGGTCGATGCCGATCATCAGCCCGCGGCCGCGGACCTGCTCGATCAGCGGCTGGCCCGCCGCCAGCCCGGCGAGCGCGCCGAGCAGGTGCTCGCCGACGGCGGCGGCGTTGGTCGCCAGCTCGCGCTCGACGAGCTCGAGGGTGGCGAGGGCGGCGGCGCACGCCACCGGGTTGCCCCCGAACGTCGAACCGTGGCCGCCCGGCTCCCAGTCCATGACCTCGGACCGGGCGACGATCCCGGCCAGCGGCATCCCGCTGGCCAGCCCTTGCCGACGCACATGATGTCGGGGACGACGCCCTCGTGCTCGCTCGCCCACATCCGCCCGGTCCGCCCGACGCCGGACTGGACCTCGTCGGACACGAGCAGGATGCCGTGCTCGTCGCACAGCGTCCGCAGGTCGGCCAGCCACCCCGGCGGCGGCACGACGTAGCCGCCCTCGCCCTGGATCGGCTCGACGAAGATCGCGGCGACGTCGCTCGGCGCCGTCAGCTTGGCGAACAGCACCTCCTCGATGTACCTCGGCGCCGGTCGGGGCGGTGCCGCCGTACGGATCGGCGTAGGGGGCGTGGAAGCTGCCGGGTGCGAGGATCCCGAAGCCCGCCCGCTGACGGGACTTGCTGGCCGTGAGCGACAGGCTGCCCAGCGACCGGCCGTGGAACGCGCCGAGGAAGGCGATCACGTTCGGGCGACCGGTGTGGTGGCGGGCGAGCTTGAGCGCGGCCTCGACGGCCTCGGTGCCGGAGTTGGAGAGGAACACGCGGGCGTCCGGCATCGGCGCCAGCGCGGCGAGGCGGTCGCACACGTCGGCGTAGGCGGGGAGGTAGAAGTCGCTGGAGCAGTAGTGCAGGACGTCGTCGACCTGGGCGTGGATCGCCGCGTTGACCTCGGGATGGGCGTGCCCGGCGGCGACCACGGCGATGCCGGCGTTGAAGTCGAGGAACCGGTTGCCGTCGAGATCCTCCAGGACGCAGCCCCGGCCCCGACGCACCACCAGCGGGTACACCCGGGTCAACGAAGGGCTGGTGACGGCCTCGTCGCGGGCGATGACGGCGCGGGCGCGCGGGCCGGGGAGCTCGGTGACGAGCACGGGCGCGACGGAGTCGGCGGTGCAACTCGGTCGGTTCGTCGATGATCGTCATGGTCCCCTCCGTTCCGAACAGTCTCTCCACTGTAACGTTTGTTCCGTGAACGGCCGCGGCGCGTGGACTGGACCTCGTGGACGATCTCGTCCGACGCGACTGGCCGTACGACCTCGACGACCTGGAACGGGCGCTGCTCGGCAACATCGGACTGCTCACCGGCGGGCGAGCGTCCCCGCCCGGGACGGCGCTCGCGCCGGGATCGTCGTTGACCGCCGAACGGCTGGACCGGTTGTTCGACGCCCAGCTGGCGAGCCGTCATCTCGACCACGCCGCGCGGTGGCTGCGCGGTCAGGGGCACGGCTTCTACACGATCAGCTCGGCCGGGCACGAGGCCAACGCGCTGGTCGCGGCGGCGCTGCGGCCGACCGATCCGGCGCTGCTGCACTACCGGTCGGGCGGCTTCTACCTCGCCCGGGCGCAGCAGGTTCCCGGGCACGACGGCGTGCGTGACGTGATCCTCGGGCTCCTCGCCGCTCGCGACGAGCCGATCGCCGGCGGCCGGCACAAGGTCTTCGGCCACGCCGACCTGGCCATCATCCCGCAGACCTCGACCATCGCGTCGCACCTGCCGCGGGCGCTCGGCGTCGCCTTCGCCATCGCCCGGGCCGCCCGCGTCGGCGTGCCGACGCGGTGGCCGGAGGACGCCATCGTCGTGTGCAGCTTCGGGGACGCCTCGCTGAACCACTCGACGGCGCAGGGCGCGCTCAACGCCGCCGCGTACACCGCCTACCAGCGGATGCGGCTCCCGCTGCTCTTCGTGTGCGAGGACAACGGGTGGGGGATCAGCGTCCCGACACCCGAGGATTGGGTCGCCGGTGCGTTGTCGAGCCGGCGCGAGCTGCGCTACGAACGGGTCGAGGGCACCGACCCGATCGGGGTGTACGACGCCGCCGAGGAGCTCGCCGATCATGTCCGGACGACGGGCCGGCCGGCGGTGCTGCACCTGCGCGTGGTGAGGTTCGGGGGCCACGCCGGCACCGACGTCGAGTCCGCCTACCGGACCGCGGCGAGCCTGCGGGCGGACCAGGCGCGTGACCCGCTGCTGGCGACCGCCGCCACGCTCGTCGCCGCCGGGACCGCGACCGCCGACGGCGCTCGTCGACCGCTACCTCGACGGTCGCGGCGCGGTGCGGGCCGCGGCCAGCGAGCTCGTCGCCTCGCCCCAGCTCGCCTCCGCCGCCGAGGTGATCGCGCCGCTCGCGCCACGGCGTCCACGCCGAGGTGGCGGCGCGGGCCGCGACCGCAGCGCGCGCGGACGAACGGGCGGAGTTCTTCGGCCGGTTGCCGGAGGACGAGGGGCCGCTGACGCTCGCCGAGTCGATCAACCGGACCCTCGGCGACCTGCTGGTCGGCGACCGCCGGGTGCTGGTGTTCGGTGAGGACGTCGGCGTCAAGGGCGGCGTCTACGGGGTGACCCGGGGGCTGCAACGCCGCGCCGGCGCGGCACGTGTCTTCGACACCCTGCTCGACGAGCAGTCGATCCTCGGGCTCGCCCTCGGCGCCGGGCTGTCGGGGTTGATGCCGATCCCCGAGATCCAGTACCTCGCCTACCTGCACAACGCCGAGGACCAGCTCCGCGGTGAGGCGGCGACGCTGCGCTTCTTCTCCAACGGGCAGTACGAGAACCCGCTCGTCGTGCGCGTCGCCGGCTACGGCTACCAGAAGGGGTTCGGCGGCCACTTCCACAACGACAACGCCGTCGCCGTGCTCCGTGACATCCCCGGACTGGTGATCGCCTCACCGGCGCGTCCGGCGGATGCGGCGGCGATGCTGCGGACATGCGTCGCCGCGGCGGTCACGGACGGGACGGTCAGCGTGTTCCTCGAACCGATCGCCCTCTACCACACCCGCGACCTGCACGAGCCCGGTGACGAGGGCTGGCTCGCGCCCTACGACCCGCCTTCGAGCTGGGCGCGACCGGCACGTGCCGATCGGTGCGCCGGCCGTCGTCCGCGAGGGCGACGACGTACTCGTCGTGACATGGGGGAACGGGCTGTACCTATCGTTGCGCGTCGCCGCCCGGCTGGCGGCCGACGGGATCGCCTGTCGCGTCCTGGACCTGCGCTGGCTGGCGCCGTTGCCGGTCGCGGAGGTCGCCGAGCACGCCCGGGCGGTCGGGCGGGTGGTGGTGGTCGACGAGACCCGACGCTCGGGCGGTGTCGGTGAGGCCGTGGTGGCCGGGCTGGTCGAGGAGGGCTACCGGGGTGAATTGAAGCGGATCGCCGCCTCGGACAGTTTCGTCCCGTTGGGGGACGCAGCGCGCCTCGTCCTCGTCAGCGAGGCCGACATCGAGGCTGCGATCCGTTCTGTCGTTTGAGAGCGGCCGGATCCGGTCGATCCCAAACGACAGAACCCTCTTACGTCCAACTCGGTGGGCGCTTCTCCAGGTACGCAGCGATGCCTTCCGCAGCCTCGGACCCGGCGAACAATTCGATCGGACAGGTGGCGCATTCGCTCGAAGGCCTCGTCGCGCGGGAGTCCGGGCACCTCGCGGAGGAGGCGCTTGGTCGCCCGCACCGCCTTCGGGGCGCCCATCCTGATGCCGTCGCACAACCCAGCGACCGTGGCGTCGACGTCATCGGCGACGTGGGTGACCAACCCGACCGCCATGGCATCGGCGGCGTCGAACGGCTCTCCGGTGAGGAACGCGGCGGCGAGCCGCGACCCGCTGGCTCGGCGGAGGATCGGGACGGAGATGATCGCCGCGGCGACGCCGATCCTGACCTCGGTGAGGGCGAAGCCGACGTCGCGCTGCACGACGACGAGATCGCACGACGCCATCAACCCGATCCCGCCCGCCCGCACCGGACCCTTGACCGCGGCGATCGTCGGGACATCGGCGTCCATCAGCCGCGTGAAGGCGTGGACGATCGGGCGCGAGTCGGGCACGCCGGCAGCGCGCTCCTTGAGGTCGGCGCCGGCGCAGAACGCCGGCGGCACGTGGGTCAGCACGATCGCCCGCACCGCGCCCGCCGGCGACGTCGGACTCGGCGTGGTCGAGCGCCCGGTTGAGATCGGCCACGAGGCGGCTCGACAGGGCGTTGCGGTTGGCGGGCGAGTCCAGCGTGATCGTGGCCACGGTGTCGGCGACGTCGACACGGACGAGTTCGCCGTCAGGGTCGGGCTCACTGCCGGGCGACGGTAGTGCGGGCGCCGACGCCGGACGAACGACAGCAGCGTCGGGACCACGCCGCGGGGGAAGCCGAGGAAGAGGACGATGATCACCGCGCCGTAGATCATCAGGCGGTACTCGTCGAACGACACCAGCCACTCGTCGAGGATCGTCAACGCGGCGGCGCCGACCACGGGCCCGAGAAGGCTCCCGATGCCGCCGAAGGCGAGCATCACGAGGACGCGCACGTCGACATTGCCGAACCCGAACGTCGACGGGGAGATGAACCCCTCGGTGTGCGCGTAGAGCGCGCCGGCGAGCCCGAACATCGCCGCGCCGACCGTTCCGGCGAAGACGCGGTAGCGCTTGACGTCGACGCCGGCGAGCTCGGCGGCGATCTCGTCATCCCGCAGGGCGCGGAACGCCCAGCCGAAGTGGGAGCGCTGGAGCAGCCGGTAGAGCACGAGATAGGCGAGCACGAGGGCGAGGAAGACGTAGTACGGCGGGACGAGCTCGCCGAGGAGCGTGTCGTCGCCGGCATCGACGACCAGTCCGGTCTCGCCGCCGGTGAGGTCGCGGCGGCCGAGCAGGAGGTTCTGGAACGCCAACGAGAAGGCCAGCGTGACGATGCCGGTGAAGATCACGTCCAGCGAGCGGCTCACCGCGATCAGGCTCAGCGTGCCGCCGAGCACGGCCGCCGCGAGCGTCCCGAGGACCATGCTGACGAGCATCGGGATGCCGACGCGGTCGCTGAGGATGGCCGACGTGTAGCCGCCGAGGCCGGCCAGCGCACCGACGCACAGGAACAGCTGGCCGGTGCTGCCGAAGATGAGGTTGAACCCGATCGTGTAGGCGGCGAACAGCAGGCCGGTGATGATCACTCCCATCATCGTCCGGGAGTCGCCATAGCGGAGCGGCAGCAACGCGAGCACGGCGCCGGTGATGGCGATGGGGGCGTAGGCGCGCAGCAACGAGGCGCGCCGCGTCCGCGTCGGCGCGGCGGTCATGTCCTGCGCACCCCGAGCAGACCCGACGGTCGCAGCACGATCGTGAGCGCGGCGGCGCCGAGCAGGACGATGGTCGTGACGTAGGAGCCGATGTAGTGCGAGCTCACCGTGTTGACGACGCCGAGCAGCACGCCGGCGAGGAACGCGCCCGACGACGCTGCCGAGCCCGCCGACGACCGCGACGATGAGGGCGAGGATCGTGAAGTCGATCCCTGCGTTGACGGTCACCGGCGACGTCATCGACCTGGTCACGGCGACGAGGGCGGCGAGCACGCCGCTGAGGGTGAACACGAGACTGCGGATGACGGCGGGGTTCACGCCGCACAGCTGGGCGCCCTCCTCGTCCTGGATCACCGACCGCACCGCCTTGCCGGTGGTGGCGAAGCGGAAGAACAGGGCGAGCACGGCGCCGACGGCCGAGCGCGATCGCCGACGCCAGCAGGCTGCCCGTGCGCATCCGCACGCCGAGGATCTCGATCGCGTCGCCTCCGATGCGCAGGCTGAGCGCCCCGATCGGGTACCGCCACACGAGGAAGCCGTCGATGATGATCCCGACGCCGAGCATCAGCAGCAGGCCGAGCAGCACGCGCTGCTCGCCCCGCCTGCGGTACACCGGTCGCATCAGCGTGAGGTCGAGGAACAGGCCGAGCGCACCGGACGGCGGCGAGTCCGATGAGCACGGCGACGAACGCCGGCGCCCCGGCGTCCATGCGCAACGACGACGATGATCGCGCCGAGCACCGCCATCTGCCCGTAGGCGAGGTTGAGCACGCCGCCGAGGCCGTACACCAACGTGAGGCCGACACCGAGTAGCCCGAACTGCAGCCCGAGCACGATGCCGTCGAGGATGACCGCCCTCATGTCACGCGATTCCCAGATAGGCGCGCTGGACGTCGGGGTTGGCGGCGAGCTCGCCGGAGAGTCCCTCGAGCTGGACGCGGCCGTTCTCCAGCACGCAGGCGCGGTCGGCGAGGCCGAGGGCGAGCGGTACTTGCTGCTCGGCGACGACGATGGTGAGCCCGTGCTCGCGGAGCGCGGCGAGCGCGCGGTACGCCTCGGCGGCGAGCTTGGGGGCGAGGCCGGTCGTCGGTTCGTCGAGCAGGAGGAGCTCGCGGGTCGGCCATCAGCGCCCGACCGACGGCGAGCATCTGCTGCTCGCCGCCGCTCATCGTGCCGGCGCGCTGACGGCGGCGCTCGGCGAGGCGCGGGAAGAGCTCGAACACCAGCGTCCGCCGGCCCGCCTCCGGACGGTTGGGGTAGGCGCCGAGGTCGAGGTTCTCGCTCACCGTCATCTCCGGGAACAGCCGCCGCTCGGCGGGCACGTAGCAGAGCCCGCGCTTGGCGATGACATGGGCGCGCCGGCCGCTGATCCGCTCACCCTGGAACGTCACCGTCCCCCGGGTCGGGCGGTGCAGCCCGCACACGGCGCGGAACAGCGTCGTCTTGCCGGCTCCGTTCGAGCCGATGACCGCGACGACCTCGCCCTCGGCGACGGACAACGAGACCCGATGGATGACGTCCTCGCCGAGGTAGCCGGTGGACAGCTCGTCGACCTCGAGCATCACGGCACCTCCTCGGTGCCGAGGTAGGCGGCGACGACCTCGGGATCGCGCATCGCGACCTGCGGGGGGCCGTCGATGAGGATCCGGCCGACGTTGAGCACGACGACCCGCTCGGCCAGGCTCATCACCGCCTTCATCACGTGCTCGACCCAGATGACCGTGAGCCCGAGCTCGTCGCGGGCGGTGCGCACGATGTCGATCGACGCCTTCAGCTCGGTGTCGTTGAGCCCGGCCATCACCTCGTCGAGCAGGAGCAGCCGGGGACGTCCCGCCAACGCCCGGGCGAGCTCCAGGAACCGCTGCTCGTGGAGGTTCAGCGTGCCGACCTCGGTCTCGCCGCGCGCGGCGAGACCGACGAACCCGAGGGCCTCGTCGGCGCGCTCGAGCGCTTCGGCCTCCGGCACCAGTCCGCCGACGGAACCGAACCGGGCGCCGAGGGCGGCGTTCTCGCGGACGCTCATCGCGGCGAACGTCCGCGGGTTCTGCAGCACCATCGAGATGCCGGTACGGCGGGTGCGGTGCGGCGGCAGCTTGGTGACGTCCTCGCCCATGAACGTGATCGTGCCGGCGGTGGGCGACTCGAGCCCGATCACCGTCCGCAGCAGCGTCGTCTTGCCGGCCCCGTTGGGGCCGACGAGGGCGATGATCTCGCCCTCGTCGGCCTGCAACGACACGTCCCTGACGGCCGGCAGCCCGCCGAAGCGCTTCTCGACTCCGTCGAGCTCCAGGATCGGCACGGTCAGGTCGGGCGCGCGTTACTCGGGCTCGTATGGTTCCAGCGGATCGGGCAGGATCAGCGTCTCCGGGTACCAGGTCGCCGGCCTCGTTGACGCCCTCCGGCGCGGGGCCTTCGCCGAGCACGCTGAACAGCGGCTGGGCCGCGGCGAGCTCGCCCCACTCGGTCCAGCTCACGTCGAACGCGTACCCGGGAAGGTCGGCGAACGTCGCGCCGTGGAGGTACTCGGCGATCGCCGCCGTGTCGTCACCGGCTTCGGCGACGGCCTCGGCGACCATCGTGACGATCCCGTAGCCGGCGACGGCGTCGTCCTCCATGAACGTGTTGTCGGACATCGCGAGGTAGCGCCGGGCGAGGTCCTGGTACTCCTCGCTCTGGTAGTCGGCGCAGTCGAAGTCGCTGTAGCGGCCGACCGCCGCGTTCCCAGCGCCCTCGAAGACGAGAGCCCACGGCGAGTAGGCGCCGGTCACCGGGACGTCGAGGCCGAGGTCCTGCGACTGCACGGTGATCGGGCCCGATCCCGGCGGGTGCCCGGTGGCGACGAGCAGGTCGGGCTCGAACGACTCCAGGCTGCGCAGGTAGGTCGTGAAGTCGGTCTCCGGGACGGGTGCCACCTCGACCTGGGTCTCGACGCCCTCGACGTCGGCGAACTCGTTCTCGAACGCGGACCGGAACGCCTGACCCCACGCGTAGTCGGCGATGATCGCGCCGATCTTGGTGAGCCCTTCCTGCTCGGCGTACTGGGCGATCGGGCCGGCCACCATCGGCGCGGCGGGCAGGCACGTCCGGAACGTGTAGCGGCTGTCCGCGGTGAGGATCGCCTCGGAGCCGGCCTTGACGAGGAACAGCGGCGTCTCCAGCTCCTCGGCGATGCGCGCCGTCGCGAGCGCCACGTCGCTCGAGATGATCCCGCCGATCGCCACCACGCCCTCCTCGACGAGGCGCTCGATCTCGGTCGCGCCCTGGTCAGGGTCGGTCTGGTCGTCGGCGACGACGAGCTCGAGCGGTCGGCCGTCGACACCGCCGGCGGCGTTGATCTCGTCGACCGCCAGCTGCATCCCGTCGCGCACCTGCACGCCCCACGGCGCGAAGTTGCCCGGTGAGCGACGTCAGCACACCGATCTTGATCGGATCACCGGTCGGCGCCTCGCCGGCCGTGGTCGCCGCGCCGGTCGTCGCCGGTCCACCAGTGCTGGCCGGTCCGCCGGTGGTCGCCGGTCCGCCGGTGGTCGCCGGTGCGGGCTCGCGTTCCCGCCCGTCGTGGCCGTCCCGACGTCGCCGGTCGGTGTCCGGGCGCGGCACTCGTCGTCGTCGTCGTCACCGCACGCGGCGGCGACGAGCATCACGGCCGCGGCGGCAGCGATGACCTTCGAGCGTCCCCTGGTCATGAGTTCCCCCTTCGTGACCGCTCTCCCGCGCCGAGCTGCTCCACGCCCGACGGACGACGGACCCGTCCGCCCTGGTGTCTAACACAGGTTCGACTCAGACTCAACCAACCTGACACTGGTTGCTCCCGGACGCGCCGGACGTCCGCGATCAACTCGCCGTCAACGCCTCGGCGTGGTACACGGAGTTGAAGTTCCACAGGATGAAGCCGTCGGAACCAGTCGCCAGCGCGGCGTCGATCTGCGCCCGCACCTCGGGCGGCGCCGTACGTGACGCCTCGTGCCGAGAAGTCCTGCAGCCACGGGCGCACGGCGGCGTCGGTGCCGGCGGCGAGCAGCTCGAAGTCCTTCAGCGAGGCGGTCACGATCTCGGCCGGTTGCCGTACCGGGCTCTCCACGCCGTACTCACCCGAGTTCCAAAGGCCCGGGTAGACCATCGGCGAGATGTAGTCGACGAGCGGCGCGAGCAGCCTGACGTCCTGCGCCGTCGGCTCGGGTCGCGAGGCCGAGATCCCGAAGATCGAGACGCCGAGCATCGCGCCGAGTGCCGTCCAGCGCGGCCTTGGTGTCGGCGACGAAGCGGGCGATCGAGACGTCGGGGGGCATGTCCAGACCCGGGAACTGCATCTCGTCGAGATTCGCCCTCGGGGCGCCGGGTGTAGTCGTAGAGGATCTCGTCGAAGCCGAGCGCGGACCGCTTCGCGGGCGAGGTCGATGTGGTACTGGCGCACCTTGGGGTTGGCGAAGTTGGTGAACGCGGCGGTGCCGTAGTCGTTGGCCAGCGGCTCGCTTCCGCTGCCGTCGAGCACGATCATCTCCGGCCGGCCGTTCTCCCACGCCCAGCTTGGCGAGGACCGGGTCGAGGAAGTTGACGATCCGGCCGATGACCCGCACGCCGAGCCCGTGCAGCTCGTCGATCGCCTCGCGGGCGTCGTAGTAGGCCCACACCGCGCCGACGTCGGTGCGCCAGCGGGACCTTGGTCTCGTAGCCGATCCCACCGTCGTCGTCCTTGATGTCGAGCTCGACGGCGTTGATCTGCCCGGCCTTGATCATCTCGACGACCTGGTCGTGGACCTCCGGTCGGCTCCATCCGTCGCGCGCTCACGTGCACGGCGACCGTGCGGGGGTGCTCGGCCCGCTGCAGGTTGGCCGTGATCGGGACCACGACCTCGTCCGTGCTCGCCGGCGGCGTCCGTGGCGACGAGCCGGACCTCGGTCCATGCCTGCGGGAGGTGCACGGCGAACCCGCCGCCGCTGTCGAGCTCGACGGGCTCGCCGTTCGCGGTCAGGGAGACCGCGCCGTCGGCGATGCCGCGCAGGGTCATGACCCGACCGGGTACCGACGGCAGGATCTCGCTGCGGGACCGAGAGCTGCGGTCCGACGACGCTGGCGACCCGATTGGCGGCGATGACGCCGTCGAGGTCCGGGCGGGTGGCCGACCGCACGGTCGCGATGCCCACCACCGCGACGACCACGAGGGCCGCGGCGACGATCAACCTTGCGATTGCCCCGCCGGTAGTGCGTCGCGCCGGCGGTCCGGCATCGGCCGGCGCTGCCGCGTCGGTGCGGTGCCGCGCGGTGCGCGATGACGTGTAGCGCGGGACGCGCCGCGGGTCGAGGACGTCCTGGTCCTGCATCATGCTGACGGCCGCCTCTGGCGGTCACCGGTCACGGCGGAGACTCTAGGGGCGACGGATCGGTCACCAGGTGATCGCACGCAGGAACTCCTCGACCTCCGCCCGGTCCCGCGTTCGGCGCATCGGCGGCAGGGCGCGCACGACGTCCCAGCGGTAGCGCGCCGTGCCGAGCCGGCGATCGAGCACGGCGACGACGCCACGGTCCGTGGAGTTGCGGATGAGGCGGCCCTGCCGCCTGGGCGAGCAGCATCGCGGCGCGGGGGAGGTCGATCTGGCTGAACGCGGCGCTGCCGAGCAGGTCGCGGCGCGCCGACAGCAGCGGGTCGTCCGGGCGGGGGAAGGGGAGCCGGTCGACGACGACCAGGCTCAGGGTGCGACCGGGCACGTCGACGCCCTGGAAGAACCCGGCGGTGGCGAACACGCACGTCGCCTCGTCGCGGGCGAAGCGGGCGACGAGCGCCGGCTTGGGCAGGTCGCGCTGGGTCAGGATCGGCACGTCCACCCGCTCCCGGACCGCGGCGGCGGCGAGGTCCATCGCCTTCCAGCTCGTGAACAGCGCCAGCGTGCGACCCCCGGCGGCGGTGATCAGCGCGACCAGCTCGTCGTGGACGGCTTCGCGGTACCCGTCGGCCCGCGGATCGGGCACGTGCAGGGCGCAGTAGAGGAGGCCCTGGTGGGCGTAGTCGAACGGGCTGCCGACGTCGGCGACGTCGACGCGGCCGGCCGGCAGCCCGACCCGGTCCGACAGCGACGACGGGATCGTCGCGCTGGTGAGCACGGCGGTGCGCTCGCCCCACACCCGTTCGGCGAGGATCGGGCCGACGTCGAGGGGCGCGATCTCGAGTCGGGGCAGCTCCGGGGAGCCGGAGACGAAGTCCACGTACCCCTCGTGATCGGCGAGCGCGAAGTCGAGTTGGGCGATCGCCCGCCCGGTGACGAGCTGGGCGCGCAGCTTGCGTTGGCGGGCGTCCTCCAGGGGCGGATCGATCTCGACCAGCGCGGCGAGGACGCGGTCGAGGCGCAGCCGGGCCTCGGCCAGGGCGTCCTGCACCGAGTCGGGGTACGGGACCGGCAGGCGCTGGCCGGCGAACGGGCCGATCGCGTCCCGCAGCCCGTCGGCGAGATCGATGACACCGGCGAGCAACGCCGGGTCGTCGACGATGCGTCGCACCACTCCGGCCAGCGTCACGAAGCGGCCGGGGGCGAGTTGGATGCCGACCGTGTCGCTCATCACGTCTTCGACGACGTGGGCCTCGTCGAACACGACGACGTCGTGCTCGGGGAGGAGGGCACCGTCGCTGCCGACGTGGAGCCCGTAGAGATGGGTGTTGACCACGATGACGTCGGCCGCCGACGCTCGCCAGCGCGCTCGCTCGGCGAAGCAAGGCTCGCCCATCGGGCACCGCTCGGCGCCGGGGCACTCCTCGCTGCCGACGCTCACCGAGCGCCACGCCGCGTCGCTGGGCGCGAACGAGAGCTCGGCGCCGTCGCCCGTGGTGGTGCGGCCGGCCCAGCGGGCGATCCGGCGGATCTCGGAACGGACCGCGTCGCCGATCCCCTCCAGCTCGAGCTGGTCGCCGTCGGCCCCTTGGACCTCGCGCAGCCGTTGCAGGCACACGTAGTTGCTGCGGCCTTTGAGGACGGCCCACTCGAACGGGGTGGAGAGGGTGGCGGCGAGGAACGGCAGGTCCTTGGTGGCCAGCTGGTCCTGCAGCGCCTTGGTCGCCGTCGCCACGACGGTGCGGGCACCGGAGGTGATCGCCGGCACCAGGTAGGCGAGCGTCTTGCCCGTCCCGGTCCCCGCCTGCACGACCAGATGGCGACGGGCGTCGATGGCCGCGGTGACGAGCTCGGCCATCCGCTCCTGGCCCGGGCGGTGCTCGGCGTCGGGCAGCGCCGCGGTCACGGCGCCGAGGGCGACGGGCGGGGCCGTCACGGTCTCACGCAGCGACGAGGGCGAGCGCGGCGTCGAGCTCGGCGGCGTCGAACTCCGGCCACGTCTTGCCGGTGAAGTGGATCGCGGCCCCGGCGCTCTGCCAGAGGAGGAAGTTGGAGACCCGCAGCTCCCCACTCGTGCGGACGAGCACGTCGACCGGCGGGAGCTCCGGGAGGTAGAGGCGGTCGGCGATGGCCCGCGGGGTGATCGTCGACGGCGTCGGCGCGGGCGTGCTGGACCGCGTCGATCAGCTCCTGGCGGGCGCCGTAGTCGAACGCCACTGTCAGCAGCATCCCGGTGTTCTGCTCGGTGTCGGCGATCGCCTTGCGGATCGCCCGCTGGACGTATCGAGGCGTCCGCGCGTCGGGCGTGTCGAACGGACGCCCGATCCACTGGATGCGGACGTTCAACTCGTTGAGCTCCGCCACCCGGCCGAAGAGCTTGTGGTGGAGGCCGAGGATGTGGCGGACCTCGGACCGGGGGCGGATCCAGTTCTCGGTCGAGAAGCCGAACACCGTGAGCCATCCGACGTCGCGGCGGACGGCGAGCCGCACCAGTCGGGCGAGGTTCTCCTCGCCCTCGGTGTGCCCCTCCGTGCGGGGGAGTCCCTGACGCATCGCCCATCGCCCATTGCCGTCCATGATGCAGGCGACGTGGATCAGCCGGCGTTGATCGGGTGGAGAGGGGACGGCCGGGGACACGACTCCCTCACGCTACGGCAGGTATCGCCCGACCGGGCCTGTGCTCGCGTGGGAGACTGCTCTGGTGGGATCCACGCTCGCGCACGTCATGGTGGTCGCGGGCACCACGAGCCAGTGGGATCTCGTCGGTGACGACGAGTGGCGGGAAAAGGCCGAGGCGCTCGGCGCGGCGGTCGCCGCGGCCGGGGGCGCGTGGCTCACTATGCGGGCGTACGAACGAGGGGACGCCGGCACGGCCGATCCAACCGATCGACCGGCCGCGCCGGCACGTGGTCGTCGCCGAGGGTCGCTGCACCGTCATCATCGACCCGGTGAGCGACGGGCGCGAGCGGTTCGCCGAAGCCATGCGCCGGCTGCCGCCGGCGACCAAGGTCGACGAGAAGTCGGTGGCCGGCGCCCTGTACGAGCCGGCCGACGTCGAGCCCGACCTGGTGCTGATCCTCGGCCCGCCGACGCGCCTACCGCCCTCGCTGGTGTGGGAGCTGGCGTACGGAGAGCTGGTGTTCCTGCCGGTCGAGTTCGGCGAGCTGGGGGCCGAGCACGTCGCGTCCGCGGTCGACGACTTCCACACCCGCCGCCGCCGGTTCGGCGGCCTGGATGACGGCTGAGCGGACGGTGAGCCACCTCTACCGGGACACCGCGGTCGTGCTGCGCACGTACAAGCTCGGCGAGGCCGACCGCATCGTCGTCCTCCTCACGGAGGAGAACGGCAAGGTGCGTGCCGTCGCCAAGGGCGTGCGCAAGACGACGTCGAAGTTCGGCGCCCGCCTCGAGCCGATGAGCCACGTCCGGCTGCTGCTGTATCGCGGCCGCGAGCTCGACATCGTCAGCCAGGCCGAGTCGGTCGAACCACTGTCGCCGTTGCTGGCCAGCCTCGACCGGGCGTCGCAGGCGCTCGCCGTGCTCGAGGCGGCCGATCAGCTGGCGCTCGAACGCGAGCCGAACCCGCGGCTGTACCGCATGCTCGTCGGCGTGCTGCGTACCATCCCGGAACGTCCGTCGCCCCTCGTCGTGCCGGCCTTCTACTGGAAGCTGCTCGCCGCCGAAGGGCTGCAGCCCGAGCTCGACTCGTGCGTGCGGTGTGGGGGGAGCGAGCCCGACGTGACGCTGGTGGCGTTCGATCTCGGCGAGGGCGGCGTGCTGTGCCGGTCCTGCCGGTCCGGAACCGCGATCAGTCCGGCCGCCCTGGCCCTGCTGCGCGACGTCCTGGGCGGGCGCCTCAACGAGGCATTGCGCGTCCCGAGTCACCGGCGACCCACGAGGTCGGAGTGCTCGCCACCCGGGCGCTCGAACATCACATCGAACGCCGCCTCCGCACCATCGCGATGTTCGAGTAGGACGACCATCTTGTCGAGGTCACGACCGATTCATCCATTGGTCGGGCACGCTGGCCGGCGATGACGACCATCGACGGGCACCAGCACGACCACGACCGCGGGCTGGCCTTCGACCGGCGCCGGCTGATCTCGTTGCTCGTTGCCGGAGCCGGCGCGGCGATCCTTGCCGCCTGCGACTCGGATGATTCGGCGAGCGACACCGACCACCGCCGTCCAGCGGATCGACCGCGTCCACGTCGGCGTCGACGTCGCGACACGAGCTGCGCGGCCGATCCCCGAGGAGACGGCCGGTCCGTTTCCCGGCGACGGCTCGAACGGACCCGACGTGCTCGCCGAGAGCGGCATCGTGCGCAGCGACATCCGCTCCAGCATCGGTGACGGCGTCCGGTGTCGCCGAGGGCGTCCCGCTCACCGTCGAGCTCACGGTCACCGACACTGCCGCCGGCTGCGTCCCGCTCGCCGGTGCCGCCGTGTACGTGTGGCACTGCGACCGCGAGGGCCGCTACTCGATGTACTCGGAGGGCGCCGAGAACGAGAACTACCTGCGCGGCGTCCAGGAGGCCGACGCCGACGGGCGGGTGACGTTCGCGAGCATCTTCCCGGCGTGCTACTCGGGACGCTGGCCGCACATCCACTTCGAGGTGTACGCCAGCGTCGACGGACGCGACCGGCGGCGGCGAACCGATCGCCACGTCGCAGCTGGCGTTCCCGCAGGACGTCTGCGAAGTCGTCTACGCCACCGACGGCTACGACCAGAGCGTCGCCAACCTCGCCCAGGTGTCGCTGGAGTCGGACATGGTGTTCGCCGACGGCGTCGGCCCAGCAGCTGGCGACCATGGCGGGCACGTCGGAAGCGGGGTACACGGCGACCCTCGTCGATTCCCGTCTGACCTGGTCCTGTCGTTCGGAAGCGGCCCGAACCGGCCGATCCCAAACGACAGAACGGGGGTGGGCGGCCCGCCGTAACCTGGGACCCCTATGCCGGCGACCGAGCTCGAGCAGATCGTCAACCTGTGCAAGCGCCGCGGGTTCGTCTACCCGTCGGCCGAGATCTACGGCGGCTTCCGCAGCGCCTACGACTACGGGCCGCTCGGCGCCCTGATGCTGCGCAACGTCAAGGAGGCGTGGATCCGGGCGATGGTGCAGGAGCGCGACGACGTCGTGCTCATCGACGCCGCGACGCTCGGCCCGCCGCAGGTGTGGGAGGCGAGCGGGCACCTCGCCAACTTCCACGATCCGCTCGTCGACTGCACCAACTGCAAGCAGCGCTTCCGCCAGGACAAGCTCGACGATCCCGACACCTGCCCGAACTGCGGCGCCCACGGCAGCTTCACCGAGGCGCGTCAGTTCAACCTCATGTTCAAGACCTACGCCGGCCCCGTGGAGGAGTCGGCGGCCGTCGCCTACCTGCGCCCGGAGACGGCGCAGGGGATGTTCGTCAACTTCGCCAACGTGCTGGCGACGACGCGCAAGAAGCCGCCCTTCGGCATCGCCCAGGTCGGCAAGGCCTATCGCAACGAGATCACGCCGCAGAACTGGATCTTCCGCACCCGCGAGTTCGAGCTGATGGAGCTGGAGTACTTCGTCCCGCCGGCCGACAGCACCGAGTGGTACGAGTACTGGTGCAACGAGCGGCTCGACTGGTACGTCCGTCACGGCATCCCGCGCGAGATGCTGCGTCTGCGCCCGCACGAGTCCGACGAGCTGTCGCACTACTCGTCAGGCACGGCGGACGTCGAGTTCCTGTTCCCGTGGGGCTTCGACGAGCTCGAAGGGATCGCCCAGCGCACCGACTTCGACCTCCGCCGGCACGCCGAGCACTCCGGCGAGAAGCTCGACTACTTCGACCAGGGCACGGGCGAGCGCTACACGCCGTACGTGGTCGAGCCGGCGGCCGGCGCCACCCGCACGATGGCCGCGTTCCTCCTCGCCGCCTACGACGAGGACGTGATCAACGACGAGAAGCGCACCGTCCTGCGGCTCCACCCGCGGCTGGCGCCGTACCAGGTGGCGGTGCTGCCGCTGTCGCGCAAGGAGCCGTTGATCTCGATGGCCCACGAGGTCCGCAAGGCGCTCAGCCAGCGCTACATGGTCGAGTACGACGAGACCCAGGCGATCGGCCGGCGCTACCGCCGGCAGGACGAGATCGGGACGCCGCTGGCCGTCACCGTCGACTTCGACTCGCTCGACGACAAGGCGGTGACGATCCGCGACCGGGACACCACCGACCAGGTCCGCGTGCCCGTGGACGATGTCGTGGCCGAGATCGCCGACCGCCTCGGCTTCTGACGTTGGCTGCGACCTACCTCGACCGGATCGTCGCCCGGCACCGCGAGGCTGCGGCGGACGATCATCGCCCGCTGGACTCGCTCGTCGAGCAGGCGCGGACTGCGCCGACCCCGCGCGGGTTCCGTCGCGCGCTCGCCCTGACCCCGGAACTGGCGGTGATCGCCGAGGTCAAGCGGCGCTCCCCGTCCAAGGGCGCCCTCGACGAGACGCTCGATGCGGCCGCGCTCGCCGCGGCCTACGCCCACGGCGGGGCGTCGTGCCTGTCGGTGCTCACCGACGCGGAGTTCTTCGCCGGCTCCGTCGCCGACCTGCAGGCGGCGCGCGACGCGACCGCGTTGCCGGTCCTGCGCAAGGACTTCACCGTCGACGCCCGGGATGTCGCCGACGCTCGGCTGATGGGCGCCGATGCGGTACTCGTGATCGCCGCCGCGCTCGACGAGCTGGAGCTGATCGACTTCGTCGAGCTGGCGGCCGAGCTCCACCTCGACGCGCTCGTCGAGGTCCACGACGAGCCCGAGCTGGAGCAGGCGCTGGAAGCGGGGGCGACCCTGATCGGCGTCAACCAGCGCGACCTCTTCACGTTCGAGGTCGACCACGAACGCGCCGAACGGATGGCGAAGGCGATCCCGGGAGGGGTGGTCAGCGTCGCCGAGTCCGGCATCCGCGACGCTGCCGACGCCCAGCGGCTGGCGGCGGCGGGCTACGACGCGATCCTCGTCGGCGAGTCGCTCGTCACGGCTCCCGACCCGGCCGCCGCCCTCGCCGCCCTGCGGCGCTGATCCTGCATACCGAGAACATCACGAGATCGTCAGCCGATCTCCACGCGTTGGTGGAGCGGGAGGCCCAGGCTCGGAGGGCCCGTTCGAGTCGACCCCCGAACCAGGACGTCCCGTGAAGATCGTGTTCAGCACCCGGCCGGCGTACGGCCATGTGTATCCGCTGCTGCCGCTGGCCGCGGCCGCCCGCCGCGCCGGCCATCACGTGAGCTTCGCGACCGCCGGCGCCTTCCTCGCCCGGCTCGACCGCCTGGGATACCCGACCCACGACGTCGGGCTCACGATCGAGCAGGCGCACGCGGAGCTGGTCGGGTCGCTGTCGGTGGACGAGATGCCGAGAGGAGCCGACGGGCGACCCGATCTCGAGATGGGCGGCCGGCTGTTCTTCGACGTGATCGCGCCGCGCACCGCCGCCGACCTGGCACCGGTGCTGGCCGATCTCCGACCAGACATCGTCGTGTACGAGCAGTACGACCTGGGCGCCGCCGTGGCCGCCCACGTCGGCCGGGATCGCCGCCGTCTGCCATGCCCTGTCCCCGCGCTTTCCCGAGGATGTGGTGGAGGCGATGATCGGGGATCATCTCGACCGGCTGTGGGCGCGCCATGGCCGGGCGCAGCCGACGTTCGACGTGTTCACCGGCGACGCGTACCTCGACATCTTCCCCTCGGTCCTGCAACGACCGTCGTTCCTCGCCGACCCGGCGCGGGTTCCGCTGCGACCCATCCCGTTCGCCGAACCCGACGCCACCCTGCCGCATTGGGTCGGTGAGTGCGACCGGCCGCTCGTCTACCTGACCCTCGGCACGGTCGTCTCGACGGACAAGGTGTTGCGGCCGGTCATCGAGGGACTCGGCCGGCTCGACGCCGACGTCCTGCTGGCGCTCGGCTCGGCCGACGGCTCCGCGCTCGGCGCAGTGCCACGGAACGTCCACGTCGAGTCCTTCGTCGACCAGCCCGCGCGCTCTCCGCCAGGCCGATCTCGCCGTCCACCACGGCGGCAGCGGGACGATCCTCGCGGCGCTGGCCTACGGCACGCCGCAACTCCTGCTGCCGAAGGGCGCCGACCAGTTCTGGAACGCCGACCTCATGGCCGCGGGCCGGGCTCGCCGAGGTCATCGAACCGGCGCACGTGACGCCCGAGGCCGTGGCCCGCGCCGCGACGGCCGAGCTCGGCAACCTCCGCCCGAGCGTCGACGCCGTCAGCGTGGAGATTGCGGCCATGCCTGATCCGAACGAGGCGCTCGAAGAGCTCGCCTCGAGGCTCGGATGGCGCTCCGTGACCTCCGCCGCCTGACCGCTCGCGCTGGCGCGCCGTCAGGCGAACGAGGTGGAGAACAGACTGTCGTAGGCGAGGCCCCAGGGAGGCCGGAGGAAACCGAGGGCGCGGACGTCCTCGAACCACGCGGCGAACGGCGAACGGCGCGAGAACGTCCCGCCGCCGATGACCCGGGCGAGGCGCCCGAGCGACGATTCGGCCAGCTCGGCGACGGCCTCCTTGGCGCGCAGCGTGGCGTGCAGCGATCGAGCGTGGTCGCCGGACTCGACGGTCCGCAGGGCGCCTTCGTAGCCCTGCACGGCGAGCCAGTGGTCGAGCTCGGCTCGCGACCATTCGACCTGCTCGTACGGACGGAGCGCGTCCGCCTTCGGCTCCAACTGCCGCTTGGCGGTGCCGATCGCCTCGTCGAGGACGCCGAGGATGACGGACGTGAACACGCTGGCGACCAGCGGTGCGGCGGCGAGCGTGAGCTCCTCGAGCGGTCCGTCCCACGCGAAGCGGATCGCCGGGCACGCCTCCAGCCGCATGGCGTGGCTCTGGGTCGCGGCCATCCCCATCCCGTCCCACTCGGCGGTCAGGCGCAGCCCGGCCGTTCCGTCCCATGGGCGGTCGCGTACATCGAGGGCGAACAGGGCGGGCGCGTCCTCGCCATCGGCCACCGCCGTCGTGAGCATGAACGACGTCACTCCCGAGCCGCTGCCGAAGTGCTTGTCGCCGGTGATGCGATAGGTGGCGCCCGGCACGGCACCGTCGGCTGAGCCGTCCGGCGTGGCCTGGGCCCTGGTCCGCAGGATGTCGCCGCCGCTGCCCGGCTCGGAGGTGATCGTGCCCCACTGGGCTCCTTCGGCCGCGGTGGCGAAGACCGCGGCGCGCTGTTCGGTCCACTGCGGTCTCGTCTCGTCGGGCCGAGCGAGCCAGAAGCCGAGGACCGCCGGGTGCATCGACGCCACCAACGCGACCGAGGGATCGGCCGCGGCGATCGTGCGCAACGTCTCGCAGATCGGACGCGTCGTCTCGGCGACGCTGCGCCAGAGCCCGCCCGACTCCTCCGGAACGGCGACGTGGAGGAAGCCGGCCTTCGCCAGTCGCTCGAAGTCGGCGGGGTCGAGACTGCGCCGTGCCTGCCGTTCAGGACGGTCCGCCCGCCACTCGTCGGCGATGTCCGCGATGTCGCTCGCCAGCCCCGACCATGAAGCGTTCATGACCAGCAAGCTAGGGCACGCTGCCATCGGTGCCCGGGCCTTTCGGCGCCGAACGGTCAGTCGTCGAGGACGGCGAGGTCGAGCTGGCGGAGTCGTTCGGGGTCGGTGACGGCGTCGATCTCGACGATCTTGCCGGCGGTGACCGTGAACGCCATGACCGAGAACGGCCGTGCCCGCGGGGCCACGACCACTCCGGCCGCTCCGTTGACGAGCGCCGGCCGCACGAACGGTGAGAGCCGGCTGAAGGTGAGCGCCCGCGACGCCACTTCCGCGGCACCGTGAACGAGCACGGTGGCGTCGGGACGCGTGACGCCGCCGTCGGAGCGCAACACGACGTCGGGGTCGAGCACGGCGACGAGCGCGTCGAAGTCGCCCTCACGGGACGCGGCGAAGAAGGCGTCGACCACTTCTCGCTGACGGGTGAGGTCGGCGTCGGGCACGGGCGCCGCGCCCTGGACCCGGCGCCGGGCCCGGCTCGCCAGCTGCCGGGCCGCGTCCGGCGATCGCCCCACGATCGCGGCGATCTCGTCGAACGGCACGGCGAACATGTCGTGCAGCACGAACGCCAGCCGCTCGGCGGGCGCGAGCGTGTCGAGCACGACCAGCAGGGCGAGGCCCACCGAGTCGGCCAGCAGCGCTTCGTCCTCCGGATCGATCCCGTCGGCGCGATTCACGATCGGGTCGGGCACGTGCACGTCCAGCGAGCTCCTCCCGCCGTGATCGGCGCGACCGCAGCTTGTTCAGACAGACCCGGGCCGTGACCGTCGTCAGCCAGCCGCCGAGGTTCTCGATGCTCTCGGTGTCGGCGCGGCTGAGCCGGAGCCAGGTGTCCTGGACCGCGTCCTCGGCCTCGCTCACCGAGCCGAGCATCCGGTAGGCGACCGCCCGCAGGTGGGCGCGGTGCTCGTCGAATCGTTCGGCCAGCCAGGTGTTCTCGTCCATCGGTCACATTCCTTCGTCGTGTGGGGTCATAGCAGTGACCGACACGACCCCCTCGATGTGACAAGGAGAGCAGAATCATGGATGCACGCGAGCCACCGACTTCTTCACGACGGCGGCGCGGAACCTGCACGCGGCCGGCGCCCGGGCTGGCGTCCAGCGCATGGCCGTGGTGTCGATCATCGGGATCGACCGGTTCACCGGCGGCTACTCGGCGGCCAAGCTCGCCCACGAGCAGGCGATGCTGGCCGGCCCGAGTTCCCGTCCGGGTGCTGCGGGCGGCGCAGTTCCACGAGTTCGTCGCCCAGCTCATCGACTGGGGCCGCCAAGGCGACGTGAGCTACCTCCAGAAGATGAACATCCAGCCGGTCGCCGCGAGCTCGGTCGCCGAGGTCCTCGCCGACATCACCACTCGAGCCGACTGGACACCCGACTCCGCAGGCGGACCGTTCGCCGAGGTCGCCGGTCCACGGGAGGAGAACCTCGTCGACCTCGCCAAGCTCCACGCCGCCCGGAGTGACGAAGCCCTCACCATCGAGGGTGTGAGCGACCCGGCCAACCCGGACAGCGAACTCTACGAGTCGGGAGCGCTGCTGCCGGGCCCGGATGCGATCCTCGCCGGCCCGACGTTCGAGGAGTGGCTCGACGCCACGACGCTGAGGTCCGTGTGGTTCGATGGATGGCGTGGGCGCGCGTGACGACGCCGATCCCGGGCTGCCGCTGAAGCTCTGGCCGTGCTCCAACGGGGAGTTCCTGCCGCCGCCGCTCGACGACCTGCGGGCCGAGGCGATGCGCCGGGCGCGGGCCGCCGCCGACGAGCACGCCCGCCGGCACGGGTGGTCCCGCCGCCGGTTCCTGCTGTCGTCGGCGGGGATGGCGGCCGGGCTGGCCGCGCTCGAGTCGTGCACGCCGGGACCGTTCACGCTCGACCGGCACCGAGCCCGGCGGGACGTTCACCGTGCCCGAGTCGGCGATCACCGACCCGGAGGAGGCGACGACGACGATCCACGGCGCCACCTCGACGAGCGGCGGCCCCATCGACGACGGTCGCGGGAGACGACTACGGCCCCTGATGCCCCGCCGACGACCACCGCGCCGGAGCCGCTGGGCGAGGTCGTGGTCGACGTGCAGACCCACTTCCTCGAATCGGGCGAATTCGGCCTCGGCTTCCCGCAGGCGTCGTGCGGAGAGGCCGACCCGATCGACTGCTTCTCGGCCGAGTACTGGCGCGAGCTCGTGCTCGCCCAGAGCGACACCCGGGTCGCGGTGATCTCGGCGGTGCCCGTCGTCGGCGACGCCGATCCGCTCTCCGTCGACGCGATGGAGCGCGGCCGGGCGCTCGCCGCCGAGCTGTGCGGCGACGGGCACGTGCTGATCCAGGGCCACGCCGTCCCGGACGTCGGCCCGATCGAGGCCGCGGTCGCGGCGATGGAGGACGTCGCCGCGAGCCACGACCTGAGCGCGTGGAAGGTGTACACCCACAGCCCGAGCGGCTGGTTCCTCGACGACCACGACCCGGAGGCACCGGCGATCGGGCAGCGCTTCCTCGACGCCTGCCGGTCGACGGGCGTCCCGACGATCGCGGTGCACAAGGGCCTGTCCGGGGGAAGCCCGTACGCCTCACCCGTCGACATCGGGCCGGCCGCCGCGGCCAACCCCGACCTGCGCTTCCTCGTCTACCACTCCGGCTACGAGACCTCCTACACCGAGGGTCCCTACGACCCCGACGGCCCCGGGGTCGACCGGCTGCTGCGCAGCGTGACCGAGGCCGGCATCGGGGCCGGCGGCAACGTCTACGCCGAGCTCGGCTCGACGTGGCGGCGGGTGATGGGCAACCCTGACGAGGCGGCGCACGTGCTGGGCAAGCTGCTCGTCGCGTTCGGACCCGAGCGCATCCTGTGGGGCACCGACTCGATCTGGTACGGCTCCCCGCAGGACCAGATCGCCGCCTTCCGCACGTTCGAGATCACGCCCGCGTTCCAGGAGCAGTACGGCTACCCGGCGTTGACCCCCGACGTGAAGCGGCGCATCCTCGGCCACAACGCGATCGACCTGCTCGGCATCGACGTCCCGCCGGCGACGTGTGGGCCGGCCGATGTGGAAGGGCTCCGACGGAGCGGCACCGCGTCCAACAGGACGCTCGGACCGGTGTCGCGTCGCGACGTGCTGGCGACGTTCGTCCGCGAGCACCCATGGGTGGCTCAACGAACCCCCTGAGAAGCACGGGTGAGCGGTACCGTTTCGCTCACATGTTCGTGAAGATCTGCGGGATCACCAACGAGGACGACGCCCTGCTGGCGGTGGCGATGGGCGCCGACGCGGTCGGGTTCGTGTTCGCCCCGTCACCCCGCCAGATCGCCGCCCAGCAGGCGTACGACATCACCCGCCGGCTGCCCCCGGAGATCCTCACCGTCGGCGTCTTCCGCGACGAGCACCCGAAGCTGGTGACCGACATCGTCCACCGCTCGGGCGTCAAGGCGGCGCAGCTGCACGGGAGCGAGGGGCCCGAGGTCGTCAGCGAGGTCGCCCAGGCCGTGCGGTGGGTGATCAAGGCCTACCCGGCCGGGTCGCCGAAGGTCGCCGAGGCGGACGCGATGCCGACCGACCTGATCCTGCTCGACGCCCCGGCGCCGGGCTCCGGTCAGCTCTTCGACTGGAGCCTCGCCGGCGAGGTGCCCGACGGGAAGCGGCTGATCCTCGCCGGCGGCCTCGACCCGGACAACGTGGCCGACGCGGTGAAGGCCGTCGAGCCGTGGGGCGTCGACGTGTCGACCGGGGTCGAGCGCTCGCCGGGGAAGAAGGACCCGCTCAAGGTGAAGCGGTTCGTCGAACGGGCCCGGGCGGCGGCGCCGCTGCCGTACCTCGGCGCCGACGAGCTGCCCTACGACTGGTCCGACGAGTGAGCGAGCGTCTCCACGTCGCTGATGGGGGAGCCGACCGCGGAGGGCCGCTTCGGCGAGTTCGGCGGCCGCTTCGTCCCCGAGACGCTCATCCCGGCGTGCCTCGAGCTGGAGGTGGCGTTCCGCGAGGCGTGGGCCGATCAGGGATTCCGCGGCGAGCTCGACGCCGTGCTGCGCGACTACGCCGGCCGCCCGTCGATCCTCACCGAGTGCCCCAACCTCGGTCGGGAGCTGGGCCTGCGTCTCCTGCTCAAGCGGGAGGACCTCAACCACACCGGTTCGCACAAGATCAACAACGTCCTCGGCCAGGCGCTGCTCGCCGACGCGCATGGGCAAGACGCGGCTCGTCGCCGAGACCGGGGCCGGTCAGCACGGCGTCGCCACCGCCACCGCGGCGGCGCTGTTCGGGTTGGAGTGCAAGGTCTACATGGGCGCCGTCGACATGGCCCGCCAGGAGCTCAACGTGTTCCGGATGCGACTGCTCGGCGCCGAGGTGGAGGCGGTCGACAGCGGGAGCCGCACGCTGAAGGACGCGGTGAACGAGGCGTTGCGCGACTGGGTGGCGACGGTCGGCGACACCCACTACTGCATCGGCTCGGTGATGGGTCCGCACCCGTACCCGTGGATGGTGCGCGAGCTGCAGCGGGTCGTCGGCGACGAAGCGCGCGAGCAGTGCCGGGCGCTTGCTCGGCGGCGATCCCGACGTCGTCGTCGCGTGCGTCGGCGGCGGGTCGAACGCCGCCGGCATCTTCTCCGGCTTCGTCGACGGCGACCGCCCGGCTCGTCGGCGTCGAGCCCGCCGGCGGAGCTGCGGTCGGCCGCGGCGTCCCCGGGGTCGTCCACGGCATGCGCAGCTACCTCATGCAGGACGAGTACGGCCAGGTCGAGGAGGCCCACTCGGTATCGGCCGGTCTCGACTATCCGGGCGTGGGTCCCGAGCACTCGTTCCTCGGGGCGATCGGGCGGGCCGAGTACCCGGCGGTCTCCGACGACGAGGTCCTCGCCGCGTTCGCCCTCCTCGCCCGCACCGAAGGGATCCTGGCCGCGTTCGAGCCCGCGCACGCCCTCGCGTGGGTCGGCCGCGAGGCCGAGGCCCTCGCCGGCCGCACCGTGCTCGTCAACCTGTCCGGCCGCGGCGACAAGGACGTCGAGCAGGCGATGGAGCTGATGGCCGGCTGATGGCGCGGATGGAGCAGCACTTGCGCACGGCGCGAGACGGCGGGCGCAAGCTCCTGGTGCCCTACATCACCGGCGGCTACCCGGGATGGGAGGACGCCGTCCGGGCCGCCGCGGCGGCGGGCGCCGACGGGATCGAGATCGGCATCCCGTTCTCCGACCCGGTGATGGACGGCCCGGTCATCCAGCAGGCGTCGCAGGCCGCGCTCGACGCCGGCGCCAACCCGCCGGCGATCCTCGACGCCGTCGCCGGTCTGGACGTCGGCATCCCGCTGGCGGTGATGACGTACTACAACCTCGTCCACCACGACGGTCACCGGCGCTTCGCCGGCCGACTCGTCGCGGCCGGTGTCGACGCGTGCATCCTGCCCGACCTGCCGCTCGAGGAGTCCGCCCCGTGGTGCCGGGCCGCCGACGAGGCGGGCGTCGAGACGGTCATGCTCGCCGCGCCGACCGCGCCGGCCGAGCGGCTGCCCCGGATCGTGGCCCGGGCACGCGGCTTCGTGTACGCGGTCGGACTGCTCGGCGTGACGGGGGAGCGAGCCCGGCTGGCCGCCACCGCCACCGAGCTGGCCGGGCGGCTCAAGGCGATCACCGATCGGCCCGTGCTCGTCGGCGTCGGGGTGTCCAACGCCGACCAGGCCCGTGAGGCGAGTCGGGTCGCGGACGGTGTCGTGCAGGGCGCGTCCGTCGTCCGCCGGCTGATGGAGCAGGGCCCCGACGCGGTCGGCGCGTACGTCGCCGAGGTCCGCGCCGCCCTCGACGCTTTGGTCACGGAATTGGCTGCACGGTGAACCAATTTCGTGGCCAAGGCTGTGAGCTGTGCGAGGCGGCGCGGCTCACCGAGTGGTTCTACGAGGACGATGTGTGCTGGATCGCCGAGTGCGACGCCTGCGCCGTGCCGATGGTGGTGTGGCGGGAACACGACGCCCACCCTTCGCTCGACGTGAAGGCCGCGCTGCACGCCCGGCTCGCCGCGGTCGTCGAGCAGCACTTCGGCTACGAGCACTACGTCGACGACAACCTGCGCTCGATCCCGACGCACTACCACGCCCACGCCCGACCGAAAGGTGGGTTCTTCGGCCACGGCCTACGCCGAATTCTGGGGTCGTGAGCCCTGTCGGGGCGCGATCATCACTCCGTGTTCGACATCGATCAGCTCATCGCCGACTGCCAGGCCGCCCGCGCCGAGACCGAGCCCCGGCTCGCGGTGCGCGACCTGCTGCAGCGCGTGCTCGCCCGGCCGGAGACGGTCGCCGAGCACGCTCGACCCGCGCGAGGGCGGGTTCACGATGCTGTACCGCGACGACGACCTCACCGTGCTCCACGTCGTCTGGGCGCCGGGCATGTCGATCTATCCCCACGACCACCGGATGTGGGCCGTGATCGGCATCTACTCCGGCCAGGAGGACAACGCCTTCTACCGCGGTCGGGTCCCGGGCTGCGCACGCTGACGGAGTCCGGCGGCAAGGTGCTCACGACCGGCGACGTCGCCGTGCTCGGCGACGACACCATCCATGGGGTCACCAACCCCCGCGACCGGCTCACCGGGGCGATCCACGTCTACGGCGGGGACTTCGCCAACCAGCCGCGCAGTCAGTGGGGACCGGGACCGCTCGAGGAGCGTCCGTACGACATCGACGAGGCCCGGCAGCAGTTCGCCGCCGCCAATGCCGCCTGGGTCACCGTCGATGACTGACCGCTCGTGCCGCGCGGATCGTCAGGGTGTACGTCGAACTGACCGTCGTTGTCGTCGAGGCTCGAACCGGCGCGCTACGCCGTAGGCCGGGAGGATGCTCTTGCCACCGCCGAGCACGATCGGCTCGATCATCAGGAACAGCTCGTCGACGAGGTCCGCTCCGAGCAACGGGCGACCAGCTGCGAGCTCCCCATGACGTTCACGTCGCCGATGCGGTCGCGGCGTGCACCGCCGTCACGACCTGGTGAGGTCGGCTCCCCGATCAGCGCGGTCGGCGCCCGCGTGAGGTCGGCGTTCGGAGCGTGTTCGAGACGACGTGCTTCTCGACGCGAGGTTCATCCGGTCGGCGAAGGCGGTCGCCGACCCGTCGGCCAGACGCCGGCCATCACCTGCCAGGTGCGCCGACCTGAACCGGAGCACGTCGGTCGCTTGGCAAGCGTCGTCGATGCTCGACCCCTGACCTCGGGGTCGAAGAACGGTATCGACCAACCGCCGTGCTGGAAACCCCCGTCGGTGTCCTCCTCACGGCCGCCGGGGCCTGCACGACACCGTCGAGGCTGATGAACTCGCTGATGACAATTCGCATGCGCTGTTGACGATGGCACAGATCAGAACTCATGCGTGTACCGCTGCCCGGTCATGCTGCAACCAGGTGACAAGACGCCTCCGACTTCACGCTCGCTCGATCAGGACGGTGAACGAGTCCGCTCACGGCCTCGCTCGCTGCAAGGTCGCCGGCGTGCTCGTCTACTTCTATCCGAAGGCCGACACGCCGGGATGCACCAAGCAGGCGTGCGGGCTGAACGAGATCCTCGGCGACATCGGCGACACGGTGGTGCTGGGGATCAGCCCGGACAAGCCATCCAAGCAGGCCAAGTTCGCCGAGAAGTACGGGCTCGGCTTTCCCGCTGCTCTCCGATCCGGATCACGAGGTCGCCGAGGCGTTCGACGTGTGGAAGGAGAAGAGCATGTACGGCCGCCGGTACATGGGCATCGAGCGCTCGGCCTTCCTCATCGACCCCGACGGCACGATCGCCGAGGCGTGGTACAAGATCAGCCCGGCCGACACCCCGAAGAACCTGCTCGCCGCGCTCGCCGCGTGACCGCTGATGGCCGCGCTGCCGAAGCCCGCCGACGTCCTCGCCCACCGGCCGCCGTTCCTGTTCGTCGACGAGGTCACCGCGCTCGAGCCCGGCGTCTCGGCGCGCGGGCACGTGGCGGCTGACCGGGGACGAGTGGTTCTTCGCCGGTCACTTCCCGGGTCGGCCGACGCTGCCCGGCGTGCTGATGTGCGAGGCGATCGCCCAGGTCGGCGCGATCGCGGTCCTCACCGACGAGCGCTTCGCCGGCAAGCTGCCGCTGTTCGGCGGCCTCGACGGGGCCCGCTTCCGGCGTCAGGTCGGTCCCGGCGACGAGCTCACCCTCGACGTCGACCCTCGGCCGGATGTCCGCCCGCGCCGGCAAGGGCTCCGGCCGCGCCCTGCTCGGGGACGACCTGGCGTGCGAGTGTGAGCTCCTCTTCGTCGTCGTCGACCGCTGAGTCAGCGTCCGAGGGTTTCGCGCACCCCGTCCGGGCACGCAAACCCTCGGGTGCCGGAAAACCTCGGATGCCTCAGGCGGGGGCGAGGATCACGGAGCCGTTGTGGCCGCCGAAGCCGAAGTTGTTGGAGATCGTCGGGCCGGGCGCCCACTCGCGCGGCTCGCCGCTGACGACGTCGATGGCGACGTCGACGACCTTGGTGTTGGCCGTCGGCGGGATCAGGCGGTGGTGCATCGACAGCAACACCGCCGCCGCCTCGAGCGCGCCGGCCGCGCCGAGGGCGTGGCCGGTGACGCCCTTGGTCGACGTCACCGGCGGTCCCGGCTCGCCGAACACGGCGATCACGGCGTCCGCCTCGGCGGCGTCGTTGAGGGGCGTCGACGTGCCGTGGGCGTTGACCTGCCGGATGTCGCCCGGCGCGAGACCGGCGTCGTCGAGCGCGAGCCTCATGCACGCGACGGCACCGCTACCGCCCGGCGAGGGCGCGGTGATGTGATAGGCGTCGGCGTTGCTGGCGGCCCCGAGGATCTCGCCCAGGATCGGCGCCCCGCGGGCCTCGGCGTGCTCCCACTCCTCCAACACGAGCACCGCCGAGCCCTCACCCATGACGAAGCCGTCGCGGTCGGCGTCGAACGGCCGGCTCACCCCCGAAGACGACAGCGCGGTCATGTTCCCGAACCCGGCCAGCGACGTCACGGTGGCCGCCGACTCGCTCCCTCCAGTGACCACGGCGTCGCACCGATCCCACGCGATGAGCCGGGCGGCGTAGCCGATCGCATGCGTGCCCGCGGCGCAGGCCGTGCAGATCGTCTCGTTCGGACCTTGCAGACCCCACCGCATCGAGATCGCGGCCCCGGCGGCGTTGGCCATCATCATCGGCACGAGGAACGGGGACACCCGCCGCTCGCCCTTCTCGATTCGCGTGATGACCTGCTCCTCGAGGGTGTGCAGCCCGCCGACCCCGGTGGCGAAGATCGTGCCGATGCGACTCGGGTCGACGCCGATGTCCCCCGCTTGCTCCAAGGCCTCGGTGGCGGCGGCGATCGCGAACTGCTCGACCCGATCGGCACGCCGCGACTCCTTCGGCGTCGCGTACCAGGGGGATGGATCCCACTCCTCCATCTCGGTGGAGCGACCCCACGTCACACCGGGGCCCAGCAGGCCCTTCCAGAACGCCTCTTTGCCGAGTCCGCACGGGGCGACGACGCCGAGGCCCGTGACGGCCACCCGGCGGCTCCGCGGATCCATCGTCGAGCTCCGTCAGAGCTTGGCGGCGACCAGCTCGTACGCCTGGCCGACGGTTTCGATCCCTTCCAGCTCCTCTTCGGGGACCGAGATGTCGAACTCCTCCTCGAGCGCCATCACCAGCTCGACGAGGTCGAGACTGTCGGCATCCAGGTCGTCCCCGAAGCGCGCGTCCGGGACCACTTGGTCCTCGGACACCGAGAGCACCTCGACGGCGCACTTCCTGAAACGAGCGAACAGTTCCTGATCCACAAACGGCTCCTTGATGTGGTTGGGTCCCCGGAAGTGTGTCACACCCTGCCCCGGGGGCTCAGTGGCCCATGCCCATGCCGCCGTCGACGGGGATGACGGCGCCGGTGACGTACGCCGCGTCCGGCGAGGCGAGGAAGGCGACGACGCCGGCGACCTCCTCCGGCGTCGCCATCCGGCCGAGGGGGACGGCGGCGGTGAGCTCGGCGATGCGCTGCTCGCCGAGCACGGCGGTCATGTCGGTCTCGACGGGACCAGGCGCCACGACGTTGACCGTGATGCTGCGGGACCCGAGCTCGCGGGCGAGGGAGCGAGCGAGGCCGACGAGTCCCGCCTTGGCCGCGGCGTAGTTCGCCTGGCCGGGCGATCCGAGCAGACCGACGACCGACGAGAGCAGGATGATCCGGCCCCGGCGGGCTCGCAGCATCCCCTGCGCGGCTCGCTTGGCGACGCGGTAGGCGGCGGTGAGGTTGGTGTCGACCACGCTCGTGAAGGCGTCCTCGCTCATCCGCAGCAGGAGCCCGTCACGCGTGATCCCGGCGTTGGAGACGAGCACCTCGACCGGTCCGCCGAAGTGCTCCTCGACGGCGCCGAACGCGGCCTCGACGTCGCCGGTCGACGTCACGTCGCACTTCACGGCGAACAGGCCGTCGGGCGGGTCGGACGACCGGTACGTCACCGCGACGCGGTCGCCGAGTGCGGCGAACCGCTGCGCGCACGCCAACCCGATGCCGCGCCCCCCGCCGGTGACGAGGACGACGCGGCTATCCACTGCGTTCCCCGGCCACTCCGCATCCTGCCTGCGCAGTTGCTGGGCGCTCGCTCGCTGGCGCTCGCTCGCTCGCGGTCTGCTCCACGCTCAACCGCCCCAGCGGAGGATCGCGCTGGCCGCGGTCATCCCGGCCCCGAACCCGACGAGCAGGATCAGGTCGCCGTCGCGCACTCGCCCGTTGTCGATGGCGTCGACGAGGGCGAGGGGGATCGACGCCGAGGACGTGTTGCCGGTGCGGTCGAGCACGACCGCCGCCCGGTCCATGCCGATGCCGAGGCGGTCGCAGGCGGCCTGGATGATGCGCGTGTTCGCCTGGTGGGGGACGATGAGGGCGACGTCGTCGGCCGTCACGCCGGCGTGCTCCAGCGACTTGGTGGCGGAGTCGACCATGATCCGCACCGCCCGGCGGAACACCTCCTTGCCGTCCATCTTCAGGTAGTCGCCGATCTCGGCGTACAGGAGCGGCTCGGCGCTCCCGTCGGCGTCGAGGTCCCACGCGAGGAGCTGCCCGCCGCCGTCGACCGCCTCCAGCACGACCGCGCCGGAGCCGTCGGCGAAGAGCACCGCGGTGTTGCGGTCCTCCCAATCGGTGATGCGGGCCAGGGTGTCGGTGCCGATGACGAGGATCCGCTCGGCTCCCATCGCGATGAGGCCGTGGGCGGCGACGAGGGCGTACGTGAACCCGGAGCAGGCCGCGTTGATGTCGAACGCTCCGCACCTCAGCCCGAGCTCGTTCTGCACGGTGGCGGACGTGGCCGGGACGGTGCGGTCCGGGGTGGTGGTGGCGAGCACGAGGGCGTCGATCGCCGCCGGGTCGAGGCCGGACATGCCGAGCGCCGCCCGGCCGGCTTCGGCCGAGAGGCCGGCGGTGGTCCCGCCGACGCGGCGCTCGCGGATGCCGGTGCGCTCGACGATCCACTCGTCGCTGGTGTCGAGGCCCATGTCCTGCAGATCGCGGTTGGTGAGGACCTTCGGCGGCAGCGCCGTCCCCCAACCGGTGATCACCGCGCCGCGTGCGCTCGGGCGGGTTGCTGGCATCTGGGTCTCCTCGGGTCAGTCTCGGTGGCCGGCGCTGCCCGTCACAGCGTCCGCAGCCAGGCGATGGGTTGGCGGGCGGTGACGCGCTCGGTGTCCACGGCGATGTAGCTCTGGAGCGTGCCGGCGAACGGGGATCGGACCTCGTGCTCGCCGACGTGTCCGAGCACGGTGCCGACCTCGATCGTGGTGCCGTCGGTGAGTCCGGCGGCGGGCCTGAACACGCCGGCGGCCGGACTGACGACGAGCCGTTCGCTGGCGAAGAGGTGCTCGCCCTCGAGCCGGGGCGGACTGCTCGGCGCGTCGGCGCCGACCCACTCGATGAGCTTGTCGAGATCCTCGGGGGTCGCGCACCGAGATCGTGCGGGCGTCGGCGACCGTGCGCTTGGCCATGCCCGGTGAGCACCCCGCCGGGGCCGAGCTCGGCGTACTCGGTGACGCCGAGGTCCTCGAGCTCGAGCAGGCAGTGCTTCCAGCGCACCGGCGACGACAGCTGCGCCGACAGCAGGCTCGCCCATTCCTTGCCCTCGTGGTGGGGGAGGGCGTCGACGTTGGCGATGACCGGCACCTCGGTGTCGCGTGGATCGGCGTCGGCGATGGCGCCGCGCAGAGGCACACGCGCCGAGCTCATGTAGGGGGTGTGGAACGCGCCCGACACCGGCAGCGCCATGACCTTCTTGGCGCCGAGCTCGCGGGCGTGGTCGGATGCCAGGGCGACCCCGGTGGGCGAGCCGGCGATGACCACCTGTCCGGGTGCGTTGTAGTTGGCGATCCAGACGTCGTCGTCGGCGCGCCGGCAGGCCACGTCGACTTGTTCGTCGTCGAGACCGAGGACGGCGGCCATCGTGCCGGGCTGAGCGAGGCCGGCTTCGTGCATCGCCTCGGCGCGGGCGGTCACGAGGCGGACGCCTTCGTCGAACCCGAGGGCGCCGGTGGCGGTCAGCGCGGTGTACTCGCCGAGGCTGTGGCCGGCGCAGAAGCTGGGCTCGATGCCCAAGCGCTCGACGGCGTCGAGCACCATCAGGCTCGTCACGAAGGTCGTGAGTTGGGCATTGCGGGTGTCGCGAAGCTCGTCGGCGTCGGCGTCGGTGAGCAGCTTGGCGATGTTCCGGTCGGCGAGCTCGCCGGCCTCGTCGACGAGCTCCCAGCTCTCGTGATCGACCCACGGTCGTCCCATCCCAGGCCGCTGCGACCCCTGGCCGGGGAAGGTGAACGCGAGCATCCGTTGAAGGGTAGACGGTGGCACCGGTATGCCCCTCTGGCTACCGACGGGTAACGAACGGCACGCGTGAGCGGGAATCGGCGAGCAGCCCTAGCACGTACACCCGTTCGGTAGATTCATGCACATGAGGTGGCCGAGAGGTTCGGCAAGTACTCGCGTATCGATTCTCCAACCGCTCCGAGGAAATCATGAAGCTGTTCGTAGAGGCGTGTGGCAGGTGGCATCGAGACCCGCCGCATGAACGGTGTGACCATCTCCGTCTGCGAAGCGGCACGTCGTCGTGCTTCTCGACGAGTTCGTCGGACCCAAGCGGTGACCTAGCGAGACGTGCCCCGGGTGGGATTCGAAGCCACACGGATGGATTTTGTAAGCCATCGCCTCCTGCCGGTTCAGCTACCGAGGCTCGCACCAACTCTACGGACCACTGGGGCCTCGGGTATCGCCTGACGTGCGACCGTGCCGCGAGCCTCAGTCCTCGTCCTCGCGGCAGATGCAGAACTCGTTGCCCTCGACGTCGGCCATCACGCAGAACCAGTCGTCCTCGTCGTCGTTGAGGCGGAGGCGGGTGGCGCCGAGCTCCTCGCTGCGGTCGATCCACTCCTCGGGGTCGTCGACGTAGACGTCGAGGTGGAGCCGGTTCTTGATCTCTTTGCGCTCGGGGACCCGCTGCAGGTTGAGCACGGGCAGCGGCGCGCCCGCGGGCGGCTCGAGGTGGACCCAGCGGGCGTCGAGGTCACCCTCGGCCTCGTAGCCGAGCAGCTCGCACCAGAACGCGGCGACGTGGCGCGGGTCGATGACGTCGATGCACACCTCGACTCCACGCACCGGAAGCATGCGTCGAGGCTACGCGCCGCGTCTCGGTGATCTGGGCGGGTTCCGTTCCACCTGTCGCGACGATTCCCGCCCAGATGCCCGGTTGGCACGAATCCCGCCCAGATGGAGGGACGGTCACATCAGTTGGGCGATCACGTCGGCGAGCTGGCGGACGGTGCGCACCTCGAAGACCCCGTCGCAGTGGGGGCGGTAGACCTCGATCAGCGAGTCGTCCTCGCCCCACTCGTCCCGCGGCTCCGGGTTGAGCCAGAAGACGCGGCGGGCGCGCCGGGCGAGCCGGGCGAAGGCGGCGACGTTGTCGTCGCGGTAGTTGCCTCGGGCGTCACCCGTCACGATCACCGTCGTCCGGTGGCTGACCGCGTCTCCGAGGTAGCGCCGCTCGAACTGGCCGAACACCTGGCCGTAGTCGCTGTGCCCGTCCAGGCCGACCACCCCGCGCCGTTCCACCACCCGCGCCACCTGCAGCTCGTACTGCGCCCCGGCGAAGAGGTCGGTGACCTCGGCGACGCCGTCGACGAAGGCGAAGCTGCGCACGTTGGCCAGCTCGGCGTGCACGGCGTTGACGAGGTCGAACGTGAACTGGGCGAAGTCGGCGACCGAACCGGACACGTCGCAGAGCAGGGCGACCTCGGGCCGGTGGGGATGGCGCCGCCGGTTGACGACGTCGAGCGGCACTCCGCCCGACTGGATCGACCGGCGCACGGTGCGCCGCACGTCGAGTCGCCCCGTCGGCCGCGGCTTGCGCCGGCGGCCGACCCGTGCCGCGAGCTGGCGGGCCAGCGGGCGGACGACCCGGCGCAGCTCCGCCAGCTCGGCCGGCGCGAGGCGACCGAGGTCGACGTCGACCGGGTCGCCGCGGCTCGGCCGGAGCGGCGCCGTCGAACGGGCGGCGGGCGCGCGATCTCGGCGGCGAGGGCACGGCGGAACTCCTCCAGCAGGCGGCGCAAGTCGTTGCGGGCGAGCAGGAGGGCGAACTCGTCGGCTGCGCCGTCCCGGCGCAGCTGTTGCATCGCCGTGGCCATCATCCGCGACAGGTCGAGGGCGCGGAGGACGCGCTGCAGCAGATAGCGCTCGCTGCCGGCCTGCACGTCACCGGCGTACAGCTCGACCGCCCTGGCCGCGAGCAAGCGCAGCTGGTCGGCGTCGCCGGCCTGCAGCGCGGCGATGATCGCTGCGGACGGCCCGGTCGGGGCCGGCGCGGCCAGGCCGCCGGCGACTGGCTCGCTCGCTGCTACCTGCGTCCCGGGCCGCCCGGCGGGACGAGCGCGAACACCCGCTCGAAGATCCGGTCGAAGCGGTCGACGGCGAGAGGATCCTTGGCCATCGTCGCGCGGAGGACGGCGCGCACCGTCGCCCGATCGAGCAGGTCGACGTAGCCGAGCGCGCGGCCCGGCGTCGATGACATCGCCGGTCGACACGGACACGCCGGCCCGACGCAACGCCTCGGCGAGGCGCTGGACGAGGTGCAGCAGCGGCGCCGGCTCAGGCATCATCGGCGCGATGGATGCCGAAGGTCGGGCGCCCCCGATCGTTCGCCCGGGCCGGCTCGTCCGCCTCGGACTCGTGCTCACCGCGCCCGATCCGGACGAGCGCGTCCGCTGGGCGGCGATGGCCGAGCGGGTGGGGATCGAAGTGCTGTGGCTGCGCCGCGGCGAGCCGGCGCCCCGGACCGGCCTGCCGGTGCTGACGCTGCCGGACGTCGACGAGCCGTGGGCGCGAACGGTGCCCGTCGTCGTCGGGCGCTCGGGCGCCGAGGCCGCCGCGCTGGTCGAGCTCGCCGCCGGGTTCGCCGGCTTCGGCGACCCGCGCGCCAGTGGGCTGTTCGGGACGCTCGAGGAGTGCCAGACCCAGGTCGCCCGCCTGGCCAGCGACGGGGTCCGCGACCTGCGCTGCGTGCTGCCCGAGCTCCCCGACGTCCACGACATCCTGGCCCAGCTCCCCGCTCTCGTCGTCGGGCATCCGGCGACCCATCACCCGGACGCGGCGCGCAGCGCCGACCCGGCGCCCCCGCCGTGGGCGGCCCGTCGCGAGCGCTGACCGGACGCGTCGCGTCGCCTTGACAATCGTCGCGGCCACCGGCCATGATTTTCTCAGAACGCACAGTCGTACGCAATGCGAACACGGGCCGGGGTAGGTCGTGTCGGGCGTGCCGCGGAGGGGTCGGATGCCAGAGTACGTGACCAAGTTCGGATCGCTCGACGACTACGAGAAGGGCACCGTCGAGGTCATCGACGACGACCCGAAGCACTACGCCTTCTCCAACCTCTTCGAGGTGGCGTCGAACGCCAAGCCGTGGGAGAAGATCGCCGTCGGCAAGAACATGCAGTACGTGCTCGAGGTGATCCGGGCCGAGGGCACGAGCGAATGGCGGACGTGCGCCCACGACGAGTTCCCGACGTGCATGGACGGCGAGGTGACGGTCGAGCTCGTCAAGCTCGCCGCGCCGCTGGTCGATCCGGCGAAGGAGGGCTCGGTGCGCATCGACGGCGAGCCGGACGGGCGGCCGATGGGGCGGATCGTGCTCCGGCGGGGGCACATGGCGCTGCTCCCGGCGAACTCGGCGTACCGATTCTCCGCCGCGGAACCGAGCGTGATCTTGCTGCAGACGATCCTGGGAGAGGACACGATCGAGCGATGGGCCGAGATCTGCCTGTCGTGACGGAAGGAAACCGCACGATGACTGACACCGCCACACCTGTCGTGCAGGCGTCGGAGCCGAACGCCGAGGGCTACCGCGAGTTCACGCTCGGGGGGTTCCACTTCCGGCGCGACGAGTTCTTCGCCCACGTCACGTGGCCGACCGGCACCCACGTGATGAGCATCGACGGCTTCCTGCGGGCCCTGCAGCGCGACGTGGCGTGGGACTTCTTCTACGGCACGGTCAACTTCGACGGCGTCTTCGGCACCGTCAACCACTACGGCACCGTGGACATGTTCGCCGGGCGGTACAACGACTCGTACCGCAAGGCCGAGCTCGACCACGTCGAGAACTTCCCGTCGCCGGAGATCAGGGCGACGTTCGAGGCGATGCTCGACGACTGGACGATCAACGGCTTCGACCCGTTCGCCTCGCCCGCCGAGACGGACAAGCCGTTCGGCGTCAAGACCGGATCGAACACCGCCGCCGTCACCCGCCGCCGGGTCACCGCGTCGCGCATGGTCGGCGTGCCCGGGGACGAGCAGATCCGCACCGACGCCACGCATCCGATCAACCGGATGTTCGCCGACGTGCCCCAGGACGAACCCGAGATCCACGCCGAACCGGGCTTCGAGGACGAGGTGTGCGCGTTCAACCTGTTCGCCTACCTCTCCCGCTCGGACGTCACGTGGAACCCGTCGGTCGTGTCGCAGTGCAAGGCGAGCCTGTACTGCCCGACGACCGAGGAGTACATCCTGCCGATCATCCACGGCAACGACCGGGTCGAGTGGTTCGTGCAGATGTCCGACCAGATCATCTGGGACGTCCAGGACCGCGACTCCGGCGCCGTGCGGGCGAAGGTGACGATGAAGGCGGGCGACGTCGCGGCGATGCCCGGCGACATCCGCCACCAGGGCTACAGCCCGAAGCGCTCGATGCTGCTGGTGTGGGAGAACGCCTCCCCCGAGCTCCCCGAGCTCATCCGCACCGGCAAGGCCAGCGTCTATCCCGTCGATTTCTGAACGGACCACGTTGACCGTGGCCGATGGGTCGGCGTGGGAGTTCACGTATGAGGCCGAGCCGCAACGGGTGATCTTCGGGCCGGGGCGGCGAGTCGTCGTCGGCGACGAGGTCGACCGGCTCGGGGCGGAGCGGGCGGTGCTGATCTCCGGCGCGACGCCGGAGATCGGTGACGAGCTGGCGGCCGTGCTCGGCGCCCGGCTCGCCGGGCGGTGGGACGAGTTCGTGCAGCACGTGCCGGTCGAGCTGGCCGAGCGCGCTCGCGCCTTCGTGGACGAACGCCGCGCCGACGTCGTCGTCAGCGTGGGCGGGGGCTCGGCCACCGGGCTGGCCAAGGCGATCGCGCTGACCCACCGGCTGCCCATCGTCGCCGTCCCGACGACCTACGCCGGCAGCGAGCAGACCCCGATCTACGGGCTCACCGGGGATCGGAACAAGCAGACCGGCCGCGACCCGATCGTCAAGCCGGTCAGTGTCGTCTACGACACCGAGCTCACCCTGGTCCTCCCGCCGGAGGTGACCGGACCGTCGGCGTTCAACGCCCTCGCCCACTCGGTCGAGGGGATGTACGCCACCGGCCACAACCCGGTGACGACCGCGCTGGCGCTCGAAGCGATCGGGGCGATCGCCCGCTCACTGCCGGTCGTGATGGGCCGCCCCGATGACCTCGACGCGCGGGGTGAGCTGCTCTACGGCGCCTACCTGTCGGGCGTCGTCCTCGGCACGACATCCGCCGGGCTGCACCACAAGCTCGCCCACGTGCTCGGCGGGACGTACGACCTCGTCCACGCCGACGCCCACTCGGTGCTGCTGCCCCACGTCGTCGGCGTTCAACGCGCCCGCCCTGCCCGCGGAGTTCGGTCGCCTCGCCGGCGCGCTCGGCGTAGCCGACGGCGATGCCGCAGCGGCGTTGTGGGAGCTGGCGTCGGCGAGCAACGTGCCAACTGCGCTCGCCGAGCTGAAGTCGCAGCACGAGGGCCTCGCGCTGTCCCGGGACGATCTGGCGACGGTCGCCGACCGCGTCGCCGCCGATCCGCCGCCGAATCCCCGCCCCGTCGACGCGGTAGGCCTGCTGGCCGTCCTCGAAGCGGCCTTCGACGGCCGTCGCCCGGACGAGCCTGGACATGGAGGGGCGACCATGCGGACACCATCCACGCCCCCCGATCATCGAGTTGTCCGGCGTCTCCAAGCGCTTCGGCGCGGTCACGGCGATCGACGATCTCAGCTTCACGCTCGCGCCGGGTGAGGCGCTCGGGATCGTCGGGCCCAACGGCGCCGGCAAGACGACCACGCTGAACCTCATCGCCGGGGACTATCGCCCGTCACGCGGCCGGATCTTCTTCCGCGGCGCGGACATCACGGCCCAGTCCGGACACCACCGCTGCCGGGCCGGGATCGGTCGCACCTCGGAAGTGCTGCGCCCGTTCGAACGGCTCACCGTCTTCGAGAACGTGCTCGTCGGCGCGTCGTACGGAGCCGCAGGACGACATCGAGGACGCGATCGAGGCGTGCACGCGGGCACTGCGGACGGCGGGAATGCTCCCTCTCGCCGACGCGCGCGCCGGGGAGCTGACGCTGCTCGAACTCAAGCGACTGGAGCTCGCCAGAGCGCTGGCCACCGACCCCGCCGTCCTGTTGCTCGACGACGTCGCCGACGGTCTCAGCGAGGCCGAGGTCGACGAGCTCGTCGACACCGTGCGGTCGATCCACGCCCGTGGGATGTCGATCATCTGGGTCGAGCACGTCGTCCACGTTCTGCTGTGCGCCGTCGATCGAATGCTGGCGATGGATGACGGGCGCAAGGTCATCGAGGGTGATCCGCGCGACGTGATCGAGTGGGCGGAGATCCGCGACGAGGCCGCGCCCCGATCACCGCTGTGACGAGCTCCCGAGGTCGGCGCCGACGACCTGCTCGTTGAGCGCGGCGGCCACCTCGTCGCACCGGCGGGCGAGGCGGGGAGGCGGGTGAGCACGACCCGCACCGCGCCGTCGGTGGCCGTGCCGTCGGGCCAGACATCGGCGAGCAGACGGGGCCGGGCGACCCGGGTACCGGGTGAGCGTCCGTGACGGCCGCCGTCCCGGACGATTCCGAGCGCCCGTATCGTGGGTGATCCATGGGTTCGTGGCGCACCGAGCGGCGGTTGGCGCAGGTCGCCTCGCGCCTGCGGACACTGCGGGACGAGCTGGCCATGGTCGACGAGCAGCTCGGCCACCTCGCTGACGACGCCGACGACCTGGCCCTGCGGGCTCTCGTCTCCGAGACGCCGTCGGCGTCGTACGAGTCCAACGACGCCCGCAAGCACGTCGACGCGATGCGCCGTCACCGCGATCACGTGCTGGCCGAGATCGCCGAGCTCGAGGCCCGCCAGGATCGCCTCCTCGACGACCTCACCCAACGGGCACGCTGAGGCGACGGCGCGATCGGCTTGAATGGGAGTCGCGGCGGCGAACCTCGCCACCGTGAGCCCGAAAGGACGGCTAGTGACGATCCGGGTCGTGATCGCCGAAGACGAAGCCATCATCAGGATGGACCTGCGCGAGACCCTCGAGGAGGAGGGCTACGAGGTCGTCGGCGAGACCGGGCGGGGCGACACAGCCGTCGAGCTGGTGCGGGAGCTGCTGCCCGACCTCGCCATCCTGGACATCAAGATGCCGGGCATGGACGGGCTCGCCGCGGCGCGGATCATCAACCAGGAGAAGCTGTGCGGGGTGCTCGTGCTCACCGCGTTCAGTCAGCGGGAGGTCGTCGAGGACGCCCGTGACGCCGGCGCGCTGGCCTACCTCGTCAAGCCGTTCCAGAAGAGCGATCTGGTGCCGGCGATCGAGGTCGCGATCGGCCGGTTCCGCGAGCTCCGCGCGCTCACCGGCGAGATCGACGCCCTCGGCGAACAGCTCGCCGCCGCGCAAGGCGATCGAGCGGGCGAAGGGCCTCCTCATGGACGAGCTGAGCATGAGCGAGCAGGACGCCTTCACGTTCATCCAGCGCACGGCGATGAGCGAACGCTCGAAGATGCGCCAGATCGCCGAGCGCATCCTCGACGGATCGCTGCGGCCATCATGGCATCCGAGGTTTTCGTGCATCCGAGGGTTTGCGGAGGGCATCCCTCGGAAACCCTCCGATGCCGCGAAAACCTCGGATGGAGAGGCGGCCGTGAGCAAGCTGCTGCTGCTCGACGGGAACTCGCTCACGTACCGCGCGTTCTTCGCCCTGCCGGCGGACATGGCGACGGCGAGCGGGCAGATCACCAACGCCGTGTTCGGGTTCACGTCGATGTTCATCAACGTGCTCAAGGAGCAACGGCCCGACGACGTGCTGGTGGCGTTCGACCGCCCGGAGCCGACGTTCCGCCACGAAGCGGACGCCGATTACAAGGCCAACCGCGACGCCGCGCCGGACATCCTGCGCCAGCAGATGGGGCTGGTGCGCGAGGTGCTCGACGCGCTCGGGGTGGCGACGTGCGAGCTGGCGGGTTGGGAGGCCGACGACCTCATCGCCACCGCCACCGAGCAAGCGGTGGCTCGGGGTGACGACGTCGTCATCGTCACCGGCGACCGCGACGTGTACCAGCTCGTCAAGGATCCGCACGTGAAGGTGCTCTACAACCGGCGCGGGCGTGAGCGACTACGTGCTCTACGACGAGGCCGGGATCGTCGACCGCACCGGTGTGACGTCCGCGCAGTACCCCGAGTACGCGGCGCTGCGCGGCGACCCGAGCGACAACCTGCCCGGCGTGCCCGGCGTCGGGGAGAAGACGGCCGCCAAGCTGATCACGTCGTACGGCGGGCTCGACGGGATCTTCGACCACGTCGACGAGCAGACGCCCAAGCTGCGCGCCTCGCTCGCCGAGCACGAGGAGCGCGTGCGCAAGAACCACCAGGTGATGATCCTGCGCCGCGACGCCCCGGTGGAGCTGCCCGAACGGCTGGTGATGGAGCCCAACCCGGCCGAGGTCAAGCGGCTGTTCGACTTCCTCGAGTTCCGCACGCTCGTCGACCGGCTGACCGAGGCGCTGGGACCGGCGGCGGCGGTGCTCTCCGCCGACGAGCGCGAGCAACTCGTCGCCGAGCTCACGACGAGCGAGTCCCCGTCCGCCACCGCCGCGCTGCTGGCGTCGCTCGAGGCGCTCGACGTCGCCGCGGCGTGGGAGGGAGAGCCCGGCCGGGGCGAGCTGCTCGGCCTGGCGATCGTCACCGATGGCGACGCGGCCGCGGTCACCTGGATGCCGGCCGACCACCTGACGGACGAGCGGGTCGCCGCCGCGCTCGCCGCCGCGCCGGTCCGTGGTCACGACGTCAAGCCGCTGATGCGCTCACTGCTCGCCCGCGGTCTCGACCTGACCGGTCTCGAGCTCGACACGGCGATCGCGGCCTACCTGCTCGACCCGGCCGAGGCCCGCTACGAGCTCGCCCTCCTCGTCGAGCGCTACACCCGGTTCGCCGCGCCGGCCGACGATCCGGCCACGACCGGGCAGCTCGACCTCGACGGCACCCAGGCCGACGCGCCCGGCCGCGCCGCCCGCAACGCGCTGGCTGTCCACCATCTCGTCGAGCCGATCCGCTCGAGCCTCGCCGACCAGGGCATGGCCGACCTCTATCGCACGATCGAGAACCCGCTCGTGCGCGTGCTGGCGCGGATGGAGCACGCGGGCGTCGCCGTCGACCACGCCGCGTTGCAGGGTCTCAACGAACGACTCGGGGCCGAGGTGCGCCGGCTCGGGCTCGAACTGCGGGAGGTCGTCGGGCGCGACGACCTCAACATCAACTCGCCGATCCAGCTGCGCGAGCTGCTCTACGCGGCGCCGCCCACGGGACGGGGGATCACGCCGATCAAGCGCACCAAGACCGGCGCGTCCACCGACGCGCAGACGCTCGAGAAGCTGCGCGACCAGTGGCCCGAGTTCATCGGCCCGCTGCTGCAGTACCGCGAGGTCGAGAAGCTGCGCGGCACCTACGGGGAGGGGCTGCTCGCCGAGGTCGCCGCCGACGGGCGCATCCACGCCACGTTCAACCAGACCGTCGCCCGCACCGGCCGGCTCAGCTCGGACCGCCCGAACCTGCACAACATCCCGGTACGGCGCGACGAGGGCCGGATGTTCCGCCGGGCGTTCGTGGCCGCGCCGGGAGGTCAGCTCCTCGTCGCCGACTACAACCAGATCGAGCTGCGCTGCATCGCCCACCTCGCTGCCGACCCCGGTCTGATCGCCGCGTTCACGAGCGGCGAGAACATCCACACGGCCACCGCGGCGCGGGTGTTCGGGGTGGCCCCGGCGGACGTCACGCTCGACCAGCGCTCGAAGGCGAAGATGGTCTCGTACGGGCTGGCGTACGGCATGGAGGCCTACGGGCTCGGCCAGCGCCTCAACATCCCGACCGAGGACGCGGCGAAGATCCTCGAGGCGTACTTCGAGGCGTTCCCGAACGTCAAGGCGTACATGGACAAGACCGTCATCGAGGCGCGCAAGCGCGGGTACACCGAGACGCTGTTCGGACGGCGGCGACCGATCCCGGAGCTGCTCAACGGGAACTGGCGCATCCGCCAGGCGGGCGAGCGCCAGGCGATGAACGCCGGCATCCAAGGGCTGGCCGCCGACATCTTCAAGGTCGCCCTCGTCCGCGTCGACCAGGCGCTCGAGGAGCGAGAGGTGGAGAGCCGGTTGGTCCTCCAGGTCCACGACGAGGTGATCGTCGAGGTGCCCGAGACGGAGCGGGAGGTCGTCGGCCCGCTGGTCGTCGACCTCATGCGCAACGCCGCCGAGCTCGACGTCCCCCTCGAGGTCAACGTGGCGTGGGGCACCACGTGGGCCGACACCAAGTCGTGAAATCGGTTCTGAGCCTCCGTGTCCCGAACTCCGAGAACCATGCGCCCGACCACTGGTTCCAACCGATCGCCGAGCACCTCGGGGCGGCGTACCTGCGCTACTCGTTCACCAAGGGGACTGTGCAGGAGGTCGACCACATCGTCGGCGCGCTCCAGCTCGAGCCGGGCGAGCGCGTGCTGGACGTCGGCTGCGGCCCCGGTCGTCACGCCCACGAGCTGGCCCGCCGCGGGATCGCCGTCCACGGCGTCGACATCTCCGAGCGCTTCGTCGAGCTCGCCCGCGAGCATGCCCCGCGGGGGCGACGTTCGAGCGGCTCGACGCCCGGACGCTCCCGTTCGACGGCGAGTTCGACGCCGCGATCTGCCTGTGCCAGGGCGCGTTCGGGTTGATGACCGCCGACGGCGACGACGGTGCGGTGATCGCGGGGATCGCCCGGGCGCTTGCGGCCGGGCGGCCGGCTGGCGTTGAGCGCGTTCAACGCCTACTTCGCGTTGAAGCACCATCACGACGCGACGTTCGACGCCGATCTGGGTGTCGCGCACGAGCGCACCGAGGTCCGGGATCCGGACGGGCGGACGATCGACGTCGACCTGTGGACGGGCTGCTACACGCCCCGCGAGCTCCGCCTCCTCCTGGACCGCCACGGGCTCGCCGTCGAGCGCATCTCGAGCGTCGAGCCCGGCGCCTACGGCGACGACCCGCCGACCACCGAGTCGCCCGAGCTCCTCGTCATCGCCCGCCGCCGGTGATCTGGGCGGGATCCGTCGCGACACCTGAGACGATCCCCGCCCAGAAGACGAGGTGGGACGATTCCCGCCCAGATGGAGGGTCCATAGCGATTGACCAGGGCGCGCTGCTACCCTCATACCCCGCGTCGGGGGCCTGCCCGGTTTCCGGCCACCGCCAGGCATCGTGAACACGTCCCGTCCGTTTCGAAAGTAGCCCAGTCTTTGTCCGACACCACTGCCCCCACCTCCCCCGCCCCCGCCAACTCGGCCATGGGCACCTTCGACGAGGAGGGCAACTACACCCCCCGTGAGGTCGTCGTCGACGACCTCGGCATGTCATTCGCCGACGCCATCGACGGCACGATGGTGGAGGTCGAAGACGGCCAGCTCGTCAACGGCACGATCGTCAAGATCGACAAGGACGAGGTGCTGCTCGACATCGGGTACAAGAGCGAGGGCGTCATCCCCGCCCGCGAGCTCAGCATCCGCAACGACGTCGACCCCAACGAGATCGTCTCGCTCGGCGAGAAGGTCGAGGCCCTCGTGCTCCAGAAGGAGGACAAGGAGGGTCGCCTGCTGCTGTCGAAGAAGCGGGCGCAGTACGAGCGGGCGTGGGGGAACATCGAGCGGTTGAAGGAAGAGGACGGCGTCGTCGAGGGCCCGGTCATCGAGGTCGTCAAGGGCGGTCTCATCGTCGACATCGGGCTGCGCGGCTTCCTGCCGGCGTCGCTCGTCGAACTGCGCCGGGTGCGCGACCTCCAGCCGTACGTCGGTCAACGGATCCAGGCGAAGATCATCGAGCTCGACAAGAACCGCAACAACGTCGTGCTCAGCCGCCGGGCCTACCTCGAGGAGACCCAGAAGGAGTCCCGCGACCAGTTCCTCAACAACCTCAAGGTCGGCGAGGTCCGCACCGGCACCGTTTCCTCGGTCGTCAGCTTCGGCGCGTTCGTCGATCTCGGCGGGATGGACGGTCTGATCCACGTCAGCGAGCTGTCGTGGAAGCACGTCGACCACCCGGGCTCCGTGGTCGCCGTCGGCGACGAGGTCACGGTGCAGGTACTCGACGTCGACCTGAGCCGCGAGCGCATCAGCCTGTCGCTGAAGGCCACCCAGCAGGATCCGTGGCAGGAGTTCGCGTCCACCCACGAGGTCGGCCAGCTCGTCTACGGACGGGTCACCAAGCTCGTCCAGTTCGGTGCGTTCGTCCAGGTGGGCGACGGCATCGAGGGGCTCGTCCACATCTCCGAGATGTCGACCCATCACGTCGATTCGCCTGACCAGGTCGTCACGCCCGGCGAAGAGCTGTGGGTGAAGATCATCGACCTCGATCTCGCCCGCCGCCGGATCAGCCTGTCGATCAAGCAGGCAGCCGAAGGCGGCGAGTTGGCGGAGGAGTACCGCGAGCACTTCGAGGTCGACGAGCACGGCAACTGGATGGCCGGCGACACCGACGCCGAGCGCGAGGCCGCGTGGTCGGAGTACTACGGCGACGAGACCCAGGAAGCTGGGGCCGGCGACGCCGCTGGGGCCGGCGACGCCACGGCCGGCGACGCCACGGCCACCGAGGCAGCCGAGCGCCGGACGCCGAGGCGCCGATGCCGGCAGCCGCCGAGAGCCGACGCAGCCGCAGGCGACGAGTCCCAGGCGGAGAGCGAGCCCGCGGCAGGGAATGAAGCGCCGTCAGCGAGCGCGCCCGCGGACGACGCCCAGGCGGTGCCGGCCCAGCAGGCCGCGGAGTGAACCCCCGCGGCGACTGACCGCGGCATGATTCTCGTCGCCCTCACCGGGGGCATCGGATCCGGCAAGTCGACGGTCTCCCAGCGCCTCGCCGAGCGGGGCGCGATCGTCGTCGACGCCGACGCCATCGTGCGCGAGCTGCAACGGGCGGGGAGCCCGCTGCTCGACCGACTCGCCGAGCGCTTCGGTGCCGACATCATCGGTCGCCGACGGCGAGCTCGATCGACCGGCGCTGGCGGCGATCGCCTTCACCGACGACGCCGCGCTGGCCGACCTCAACACGATCGTCCACCCGCCGGTCCGGGCCGAGATCGCCCGACGCATCGCCGCCGAGGCCGACACCGACCATGTCGTTGTCGTCGACACCCCGCTGCTCGAGGTCAAGCCAATGACGCCGCGTTCGACGCGGTGATCGTGGTGGACGCCCCCGTCGACGTCGCCGTCGAGCGGCTCGTCGCCCAACGCGGGTTGACCGAGCGCGACGCCAGGGCGCGCATCGCCAAGCAGATCAGCCGCGAGGAGCGACGCGCCGGCGCCGACTGGGTGATCGACAACGCCGGGGAGCTCACCGCCCTCGACGCCCAGATCGGCGAGCTCTGGGCCTGGCTCCACTCGTCCCGGTGACGAGCGCGACGAACTCGTCGAGCAGTTCCTGCTTGGATCGGCGCGTCGCCGTGGGCGAGGGCGAGCCCGGCGTCGGTGAGGGCGCCGAACAGCAGCACCGCGAGCGCCCGCGACGGCGGCCGGGGGAGGAGGCCGTCGGCGGCGAGCGCGGCGAGGCCAGCCTCCATGCTGGCGAGCCCGATCCCGGCATCGATCGCGTGCCACTCGACCGAGCCGAGGACGGCCGGGGCCTCGACGACGGCGATGCGCTGATAGTCGGGTCGGACGGCGAAGTCGAGCCATGCCGCGCAGCCGGCGACGAACGCGTCGAGGCTCTTGGTCTCGGCGAGGGCCGCGGCGACGACGGACTCGTTGAGCTCGTGCTCGATCTCGACGAACACTTCGCGGAAGAGATCGGACTTGCCGGCGAAGTGGTGGTAGACCGCACCCCGGGTGACGCCCGCGGCGCGGGCGATCGCGGTGGTCGAGGCGGCGGCGAAGCCGTGCTCGGCGAAGCTCGCGCGAGCGGCGGCGAGGATCGCCCGCCGGGTCTGCTCGGCATCGGCCGCGCTCCGTCTCACGGCCGCGGACGCACGGATAAAGCGCTTGACACTGCCGCCACGCATCGGCACTCTATACGCGCGACGAGTACGTAAAACCAGGGGCATGCGGGAGGAGTCCCTGTGAGCGCGCGGATTGTGGTCATCGGCGGTGGTATCGTCGGCTTGTCGAGTGCGATGCTGCTCGCCCGCGACGGGCCATCAAGTCACGGTGCTCGAGCGTGATCCGGCGCCACCGCCGGAGCCGGCCGAGGCCTGGGACGGCGTGGGAGCGGCGCGGCGTCAACCAGTTCCGCCTGCCCCACCCGTTCCTGCCCCGGTTCCGCGAGCTCCTCGACGCCGAGCTGCCCGACGTCGCGGTCAGCGCTCGAGGCCGAGGGCGCGCTGCGCACGAACCGGATGGCCGAGATGCCCGTCGAGATCACGGGCGGCTTCCGGCCCGGACGACGACCGCTTCGAGCAGATCACCGGGCGCCGGCCGATGGTCGAGGCGACGTTCGCCCGGCTGGCCGCAGCGTGAGCCCGGCGTGGAGATCCGCCGGGGCGTCGCCGTGCGCGGGCTGAGTGCGACCGAGCGCCCAACGGCGCCGTCCCGCACGTCCGCGGCGTGGTCACCGACGACGGCGAGCACATCGGCGCCGACCTCGTCATCGACGCCGGCGGACGCCGGTCGGCGCTGCCCGACTGGCTCGCCGCCGATCGGCGCCCGCCGGTCCCGCCGAAGAGGTCGCCGACTCCGGGTTCGTCTACTACGCCCGCCACTACCGCTCGGCCGACGGCGCGATGCCGCCGATGTTCGGGCCGCCGCTGCAGGCGTACGACTCGGTGTCGTGGTTCACGCGGCGTCGCCGACAACGGCAACTGGTCGGTCGTGCTGCTCGGCCAGCGCCAAGGACCGCGCCCTGCGTGGTCTCCGCGACGTCGAGGTCGTGGGAGCGGGTCGTGCGCAGCTATCCGCTGATCGCCCACTGGATCGACGCCGAACCGGTCACCGGCATCGACGTGATCGCCAAGATCGAGGATCGGGTCCGCCACCTCGACCGTCGACGGCGGAGCCCGTCGCCACGGGCGTCGTCGCGATCGGCGACGCCGCGGCGTGCACGAACCCGTCGGTCGGTCGGGGCGCCTCGATCGCGCTGCTCCACGCCACGTGCCTCCGCGACGTCGTGCGCAAGGCTCGGCCTCAGCGATCCGGTCGAGTTCGTCCGGTCGTGGTACGAGGCATCGACCGGGTCGGTCGTCACGCCGTTCGTGTCGCGACACGCTCGACTTCGATCGCCACCGCCTGGCCGAGATCGACGCCCAGATCGCCGGGGTTCCGTACGAGACGGACGACCCGGCGTGGAACCTCGGTCAGGCGCTGCCGCGCCGGCGCGGCGACGGACCCCGAGTCTGCTGCGCGCGGCGATGAGCGTGATGTCGCTGCTCGTCCGGGGCGTCGACGTGTTCGGCCAGGCCGGCATCCTCGACAAGGTGCTCGCGCTCGGCGCCGCTCGGCTGCCCGGCCCGACCCGGGCCGAACTGCTGGACCTCCTCGACGGGCGACGTCTACGGTCCTCCATGAGCGACGATCGTCGTCATCGGAGGTGGCATCGCCGGGCTGTCGGGCGCGATGCTGCTCGCCCGCGACGGCCATCACGTCACCGTGCTCGAGCGGGACCCGGCGCCGCCGCCCGAGCCCGCCGAGGCGTGGGCGGAGTGGGAGCGGCGCGGCGTCAACCAGTTCCGCCTGCCGCACTACTTCCTGCCCCGGTTCCGGGAGGTCGCCGAGCGACGAGCTACCGGACCTGCTCGAGCGCCCTCGAGGCCGCGGGCGCCGCTGCGCATCAACCGATCGACCTCGCGCCCGCCGAGATCACCGGTGGGTCGGCGCGCCGGCGACGACCGCTTCACGCAGATCACCGGGCGCCGGCCGGTGGTCGAGGCGACGTTCGCCCGGCTCGCCGCCGACGAGCCCGGGGTGGAGATCCGGCGCGGCGTCGCCGTGCGCGGGCTGCTCGCCGGCGAGTCGTCGAACGGTGACGTTCCGCACGTCGTCGCGGGTCGTCACCGACGACGGCGAGCGCATCGACGCCGACCTCGTCGTCGACGCCGGCGGCCGCCGGTCGGCGCTGCCCGGACTGGCTGGAGGCCATCGGCGCCCGCCGGCCGGTCGAGGAGGCCGACGACTGCGGGTTCGTCTACTACGGGCGCCACTTCCGCTCCGCCGACGGGGCGATCCCGCCGATGTTCGGGCCGCCGCTGCAGCCTACGACTCGGTGACGTGGCTGACCGCTGCCGGCCGACAACGGCAACCTGGTCGGTGACGCTGACCGCGCAGCGCCAAGGACGCGGGCACTGCGCCGGGCCCGCGACGTCGACACGTGGGAGCGGATCGTCGCGCGCGCTACCCGCTGATCGCCCACTGGGTCGACGCCGAACCGATCACGGGCGTCGACGTGATCGCGAAGATCGAGGATCGGGTGCGCCACTTCGTGGTCGACGGCGAGCCGGTGGCCACCGGCGTCGCCGCCGTCGGCGACGCGTGGGCGTGCACGAACCCGTCGGTCGGGCGCGGCGCGTCCTTCGCCCTGCTCCACGCGGTGTGTCTCCGCGACGTGCTGCGCGACCGTCGGCACCGACGACTCCGGTCGCGTTGGCCCGGCGGTGGAACGACGCGACCGAGGCGGAGCTCGGCCCGTGGGTGTCCGACACCCTCGACTTCGACCGTCACCGGCTGGCCGAGATCGACGCCCAGATCGCCGGCGTGCCGTACGAGACCGACGACCCGGCGTGGAAGCTCGGCGCAGGCGCTGCGCGGCGGCGCGGCCAGTCGATCCCGACCTGCTGCGGGCGTTCGATCAGCGTGGCCGCGGTGCTCGACCCGCGGCGTCGACGTGTTCTCCTGGCCGGCGGCATCCTCGACAAGGTGCTCGCCCTCGGCGAACCGGAACCGCCACCCGGACCGACCCGCGAGGAGCTGCTCGCCATCGTTGGAGCGATGAACGCCATGCGCGTCGACGTGAACGGGATCGGGCTCGAGGTCGAAGACCGCGGGAGCGGTCCTCCCGTCCTCCTGCTGCACGGCTGGCCCGACTCTCACCGGCTCTGGCGCCATCAGGTCGAGGCGCTCGACCGCGGCCGGCTTCCGCACGATCGCGCCCGACCTGCGCGGGTTCGGCGAGTCCGACCGGCCGGCCGAGGTCGAGGCCTACTCGCTCCTCAACATCGCCGGCGACGTGCGTCGGGATCCTCGACCATCTCGGCATCGAGCGGGCCCACGTCGTCGGCCACGACTGGGGCGCGGCGCTGGCCTGGGCGATGGGCGCGTTCATGCCGGAGCGTGTCGACCACCTCGCCGTGCTCTCCGTCGGCCATCCCCGCTCGTTCCGCGGCGCCGGCTTCGAGCAGCGGGAGAAGTCGTGGTACATGCTGCTGTTCCAGTTCGAAGGAGTGGCCGAACAGTGGCTGTCGAACGACGACTTCGCCAATCTCCGCGCCTGGTCGCGCCATCCGGAGGTCGACGAGGCCATCGCCGGTCTCGCCCGCCCGGGCGCGCTCACGGCCAGCCTCAACTGGTATCGGGCCAACCTCCCGCCGACGGCCTTGATCGAACCGGCTCTCGAGATCCCTGCGGTCTCGGCCCCGACGCTGGGCATCTGGAGCAGCGGTGACTTCGCCCTCACCGAGGCCCAGATGTCCGGCTCGGCGGCACACGTGACGGGACCGTGGCGGTACGAGCGGGTGGAGGGTGCCGGCCACTGGCTGCAGCTGGAGCAGCCCGAGCTCGTGTCCAAATTGCTGCTCGACTTCCTGCCGGCTCCCTGAGAGATCGGGTCGCCGTCGGACGAGGTGTTCCGCCCGCTGACCGCGGCGGCTGCGGTGCACGGGCTCGCCGACGCAGAACTCGTTCTACGGGTCTGGCCTGGCCAACGCCGAAGGTGCAGCCTCTCGGTAGCTGACTCAATCGGTTCTGTCCGCTGGAACCGGCCCGAACCGGCCAAATCCAGCGGACAGAACGACTGTTCGGGCGGCTAAGATGGCGCCGTGCCCGAGCCAACCCTCAGCGAGCTCGTCCCCACCACGCGGCCGTTCCGGGTCGTGTCGTCGTTCGCGCCGGCGGGCGACCAGCCCACCGCGATCGCCGCGCTGAGCGAGGGCATCAGGCGGGGTGACCGCTTCCAGACGCTGCTCGGGATCACCGGGTCCGGCAAGTCGGCCACCATCGCGTGGGCGATCGAGCAGGTGCAGAAGCCGACCTTGATCCTGGCGCCGAACAAGAGCCTCGCCGCCCAGCTCGCCCAGGAGATGCGGGAGTTCTTCCCCGAGAACCGGGTCGAGTACTTCGTCAGCTACTACGACTACTACCAGCCCGAGGCGTACATCCCGTCGAGCGACACGTACATCGAGAAGGACTCGTCGATCAACGACGAGATCGACCGCCTGCGCCACTCCGCCACGGCGGCGCTGCTGACCCGACGGGACGTCATCGTCGTCGCGTCGGTGAGCTGCATCTACGGCATGGGCAGTCCCGACGAGTACCGCGGCAGCATGATCGACCTCAGCGTCGGCGTCGACTACGACATGCGCAGCATCCTCCGCCGGCTCGTCGACCTGCAGTTCGACCGCAACGACGCCGTGCTCGGCCGGGGCCGCTTCCGGGTGCGCGGCGACACGATCGAGGTGCACCCGTCGTACGAGGAGACGGTGCTGCGCATCGAGATGTTCGGCGACACCGTCGAGCGGCTCACGGTGATCGACCCGATCACCGGCGAGAACCTGCGCGAGCTGCCGCGGACGCAGATCTTCCCCGCCACCCAGTACGTCGCCAGCGCCGAGCGGATGGCCAAGGCGATGGTGAAGATCGAGGCCGAGCTGCAGGAGCGGCTCAGGTGGTTCGAGAAGGAGAACAAGCTGCTCGAAGCCCAGCGCCTGCGCATGCGCACGCAGTACGACCTCGAGATGATGAACGAGGTCGGCTACTGCAGCGGCATCGAGAACTACTCGATGCACATCGACGGGCGCGACTTCGACGAGCCGCCGTTCACCCTCCTCGACTACTTCCCCGACGACTTCCTGATGGTCATCGACGAGAGCCACGTCGCGGTGCCGCAGCTGCACGGGCAGTTCGAGGGCGACCGCAGCCGCAAGGACATGCTCGTCGAGCACGGCTTCCGCCTGCCGTCGGCTCGTGACAACCGGCCCGCTCAGGTTCGACGAGGTGCTCACCCGCATCAACCAGTCCGTGTTCATGTCGGCCACGCCGAGTGCGTACGAGCTGCGCGTCTCGGACCAGGTCGTCGAGCAGATCGTGCGCCCGACCGGGCTCGTCGACCCCGAGGTGATCGTCAAGCCGACCAAGGGCCAGATCGACGATCTCATCGAGAACGTCAACCAGCGGGTCACCAAGGGCGACCGCGTCCTCGTCACCACGCTCACCAAGAAGATGGCCGAGGATCTCACCGACTACCTGCTCGAGCAGGGGCTGCGGGTGCGCTACCTCCACTCCAACGTCGACACGATCCAGCGCATCGAGATCATCCGCGCGCTTCGTCTCGGCGAGTTCGACGTGCTCGTCGGCATCAACCTGCTTCGCGAGGGCCTCGACCTCCCCGAGGTTTCCCTGGTGTCGATCCTCGACGCCGACAAGGAGGGCTTCCTGCGCTCGGAGACGTCGCTGATCCAGACCATGGGTCGGGCCGCCCGCAACGTCGACGGCCAGGTCGTGATGTACGCCGACCGGATCACCGACTCGATGCGGCGGGCGATCGGCGAGACCCAGCGCCGCCGCGGCCTGCAACTGGCGTACAACGCCGAGAACGGGATCAACCCGCAGACCATCCGCAAGGCGGTCGGCGACATCCTGTCGATGTTGCGGCCCGACGAGACCGCGCCGGTGCCCGGGCGCGACCGACGCCGTCAGCGGGAGCGGGACAAGGTCCAGCGCGACCTCAAGACCCTGCCCCAGCAGGAGCTGGCCCGGCTCATCCAGACCCTCGAGGAGGAGATGCACGAGGCCGCCGGCGACCTCCGCTTCGAGTACGCGGCCCGCCTCCGCGACGAGATCGCCGACCTCCGCCGCGAGCTCCGCGACGCCGGGCTGAACCGCGTTCTGAGCCGCCCGGATCGCTGCTGATCGCGGTCGAACTCCGGAGAACGGAACCGGGAATGCCACCGATGTGGTTTCTCGGTAGGGTGGCCGCCTGATGCCCCCCCGTAGTCCGCAGCCGGTCATCAGCGTCCGCGGGGCCCGCGAGCACAACCTCAGGAACATCAACGTCGAACTGCCGCGCGACCGGCTGATCGTGTTCACGGGGCTGTCCGGATCGGGCAAGTCGAGCCTCGCCTTCGACACGATCTACGCCGAGGGCCAGCGCCGATACGTCGAGTCGCTGTCGTCGTACGCCCGCCAGTTCCTCGGGCAGATGGACAAGCCCGACGTCGACGTCATCGAGGGTCTGTCTCCGGCGATCTCGATCGACCAGAAGTCGGCGAGCCGCAACCCCCGCTCGACCGTCGGCACGATCACCGAGATCTACGACTACCTGCGCCTGCTGTACGCCCGCATCGGCACCCAGCACTGCCCGCACGACGGCACCCGGCTGGAGCGGCAGACCCCCCAGCAGATCGTCGACCGCATCATGCTGCTGCCCGACGGAACCCGCTTCCAGGTGCTCGCCCCGGTCGTGCGCGGGCGCAAGGGCGAGTACGACACCCTGCTCGAGGACCTGTCCGGGCAGGGGTACGTGCGGGCGCGCATCGACGGCGAGGTCGTCGACATCGACGAGTTCCTCAAGCGCGACGAGCGCCTCGCCCGCTACGAGCAGCACAAGATCGAGATCGTCGTCGACCGGCTCGTGCGGCGTGACGGCATCGCCCGCCGGCTCACCGACTCGCTCGAGACCGCGCTGCGGCTCGCCGACGGCGTGGCCGAGGTCGAGCTCGTCGCCCGGGCGGGCGAGGGCGAGAGCGAGACGCTCACGTTCAGCCAGCACCTGGCGTGCCCGGTGTGCGGGCGGAGCTACGAGGAGCTGGCGCCGCGCAACTTCTCGTTCAACTCCCCCTACGGGGCGTGCGAGACGTGCGACGGCCTCGGCACGACGTTCGAGATCGACCCCGAGCTGGTCATCCCCGACGCCGACCAGTCGCTGAACGAGGGCGCGATCGCCCCGTGGCGCACCGCCCACACCCAGTACTTCACCCGCATGCTCGACGCCGTCGCCGAGACCAACGGCATCGACATGGACGCGCCGTGGTCGACGCTGACGGCCAAGCAGCAGAAGGTGATCCTGCAGGGCACGTCCGGGTCGCTCACCGTCAAGTACAAGAACCGCTACGGGCGGGCGCGCCAGTACACCACGACCTACGAGGGCGTGATCCCGTGGATCAAGCGGCGCCACCAGGACGCCGAGAGCGACTGGGCGCGGGAGCAGTACGAGGGGTACATGCGCGAGGTCCCGTGCACGGCGTGCGGCGGCGCCCGGCTCAAGCCGCTGAGCCTCGCGGTGACGATCAACGAGCGCCACATCGCCGAGGTCTGCGAGCTCTCGATCGGCGAGGCGGCGAAGTTCCTCGCCGGCCTCGAGCTGACCGAACGGGAGCGGCTGATCGCCGAGCGGGTCACCAAGGAGGTCAACGCCCGCCTCGGGTTCCTGCTCGACGTCGGGCTCGACTACCTCACGCTCTCCCGCTCGGCGGGAACGCTGGCCGGCGGCGAGGCGCAGCGGATCCGGCTCGCCAGCCAGATCGGCTCGGGACTCGTCGGCACGCTCTACGTGCTCGACGAGCCGTCGATCGGGCTGCACCAGCGCGACAACCGCCGGCTCATCGACACCCTCACCCGGCTCCGCGACCTCGGGAACACGGTGATCGTCGTCGAGCACGACGAGGAGACGATCCGCGTCGAGCGACTGGATCGTCGACATCGGCCCGGGCGCCGGCGAGCACGGCGGCGGCGGTCGTGTACAGCGGCCCGGTGCCGGGACTCACCAAGGTCAAGGAGTCGATCACCGGGCAGTACCTGTCGCGGCGCAAGACGATCCCGGTGCCGGCGAGCCGGCGGCCGCCGGGGATGGCCCGGCTGGAGGTGCAGGGGGCGCGGCAGCACAACCTCAACGACCTCACGGTCGAGATCCCGCTCGGCAACTTCGTCGCCATCACCGGGCGTGTCGGGCTCGGGGAAGTCGACGCTCGTGCGCGACATCCTGCTGCCCGTCCTGATGCAGCGGATCTACAAGTCGAAGATGGCGGCCGGCAAGCACCGGCGGATCACCGGCATCGAGCACCTCGACAAGGTGATCGACATGGACCAGTCGCCGATCGGACGCACGCCGCGGTCGAACCCGGCCACGTACACCGGGGTGTTCGACCACATCCGCAAGCTGTTCGCCGCCACCAACGAGGCCAAGGTGCGCGGCTACCTGCCGGGGCGGTTCAGCTTCAACGTCAAGGGCGGGCGCTGCGAGGCCTGCGCCGGCGACGGCACGATCAAGATCGAGATGCACTTCCTCCCCGACGTCTACGTGCCGTGCGAGGTGTGCAAGGGCGCCCGCTACAACCGGGACACGCTCGACATCGAGTTCAAGGGCAAGAACATCGCCGACGTGCTCGACATGCCGGTCTCCGAGGCGTGCGACTTCTTCGCCAACCAGCCGGCGATCGGGCGGTACATGCAGACGCTGAGCGACGTCGGGTTGGGCTACGTGCGGCTCGGCCAGCCGGCGCCGACGCTGTCGGGCGGCGAGGCCCAGCGGGTCAAGCTGGCGACCGAGCTCGCCAAGCGGTCGACGGGGCACACGATCTACCTGCTCGACGAGCCGACGACCGGGCTGCACTTCGACGACGTCCGCAAACTGCTGGTCGTGCTGTCCCGGCTCGTCGACCAGGGCAACACCGTCCTCGTCATCGAGCACAACCTCGACATCATCAAGACCGCCGACTGGATCATCGACCTCGGGCCCGGAGGGCGGCAGCGGGGGCGGCAACGTGGTCGGCGACGGGCTCCCCGGAGGACGTCGCCAAGGTCGAACACAGCCACACCGGGAGGTACCTCCGCGACGTGCTGCACTGAGCCGTTCTGTCGTTTGGAATCGGCCGATCCGGCGCGTTCCAAACGACAGAACGGACTACTTGCGGTTGCGCATGCGCTTGGAGAGCTCGTTCAGGCGGCGCTTCTCGTCGTTCGACAGCCCGTCCATGCCCCGCTCGGAGATCTTGTCGAGCAGCGCGTCGAGCTCGGCCTGGTCGGCGTCGTAGGCCGGCGGCGGCGGCGGCTGCGGCAGCGCCGAGGTCCGCGACGGGCCGGAACGCGACGACGGCCATGGGCCGGCGACGACCTCGCCGCCGCCCCGCCGCCCCGACGAGCGGCGGCCGACGGCTCCCGCCGGACCCCCGCCCGATCGGGATCGCCGGGATCCACGGCAGGCTCGAGGCCAGGCCCATGGTGCGGGCCGTGATCGCGGCCGTGGCGATCGTCACGAACAGGAAGACGATGCCCTCGGTCGTCCCGGAGGCTGAGGAGCTGGAGCACCTCGATGCCGACGAAGACCGCGCCGATCGCCCAGGCCGGGATGCCGAAGAAGAAGCGGGCGTAGGGGTACTCGGCGACGAAGATGAGGAACACGGCGAGCTCGACCGGGCGGATGCCGGCCTGAGGCAGGTCGAGCACGGTGCCGACGATGCCGGGGACCACGGTGAGGACGAGCAGCAGGATGGCGAAGCGCACCCGGCCGAGCAGGCCCTCGATCTCCCGACCGAAGTACCAGAAGATGGCCAGCGTGATGACCGTCCACAGGTCGGGATCGTTGGCCAGCGGCCACGTGACGATCCGCCACAGCTGGCCGCTCTTGACGTCGTCCGGCCAGAGGACGAGGTTGTCCCAGATCGTCCGGTCGATGGCGTAGACGAACATGCCGGCGACCGACAGCAGGATCACGAGCACCGTGGTGCCGACGTCGAGCGTGCCGATCCGGAACCACGGATCGCCGAAGTTGCGGCGCTCCGGGACCGAGAACGAGAAGCGGCCGGCCATGGGCCTCAACCGTATCCTCGACACTGATGATCCAGCGCCCACCTACCGGCACGATCCCGGACGCTCCGGGCTCGTACCAGTTCAAGGACGCCCAGGGCCGGGTCATCTACGTCGGCAAGGCGGCGAGCCTCCGCCACCGGCTGGCGAACTACTTCGGCGACCCCCGGAACATGCCCTCGCGGACGGCGCAGATGGTCGAGATGGCCGAGACCGTCGAGTGGACGACGGTGCGCAACGAGGTCGAGGCGCTGATGCTGGAGTGGTCGCTGATCAAGGAGCACCGCCCGCGGTTCAACATCCGGCTGCGCGACGACAAGAGCTACCCGTTCCTCGCCGTCACCGTCGACGAGCCGTGGCCCCGGGCGATGGTGATGCGGGGCCGCAAGCGCAAGGGCGTCCGCTACTTCGGGCCGTACGGCCATGCCTACGCGATCCGCGACACGCTCGACGAGCTGCTCCGCTCGTTCCCGATCCGGACGTGCAGCCCGGCCAAGTTCCGCCAGCACGAGCGGCTCGGCCGGCCGTGCCTGCTGTACCACATCGAGAAGTGCACCGGTCCGTGCGTCGGTGAGATCGAGGAGGATGCCGTACCGCCAGCTCGTCAACGAGCTGTGCGACTTCCTCGACGGCGACACCGACACGATCGTGCGCCACCTCGACGCCGAGATGCGGCAGGCAGCCGAGTCGCTGGAGTTCGAGAAGGCGGCCCGGGTGCGCGACCGCCTGGCCGCCGTCCGCCGGGCGATCGAGCGCCAGCAGATCGTCGCCGACCGCCGCGAGGACCTCGACGTCATCGGCATCGCCGACGACGAGTTGGAGGCGTCGGTGCAGGTGTTCTTCGTCCGCAAGGGGCGAGTCGTCGGACGCAAGGGGTTCATGCTCGACAAGGTCGAGGACCTCACGCCCGGGCGGGTTGGTCGACCGGATCCTCGAGTCGCTGTACGGCGAGGACCCGCCCCAGGGTGTCCCCAAGCAGGTGCTCGTGCCGGTCGAGCCGGACGATCTGGCGACGTACGAGGAATGGCTGGCGATGCTGCGGGGCTCGCGGGTGAGCGTGCGGGTGCCCCAGCGGGGCGACAAGCGGGCGCTGCTGGAGACCGTCACCCGCAACGCCCAGGAGGAGCTCACCCGCCACCGGCTGCGCCGGGCGAGCGACCACAACACCCGCAGCCGGGCGCTGACCGAGTTGCAGGAGCACCTCGGGCTGCCCGAGGCGCCGCTGCGCATCGAGTGCTACGACATGGCCCACCTCCAGGGCACGGACTACGTCGGGTCGATGGTGGTGCGTGGAGGACGGGCTGCCGAACAAGCGGGAGTACCGCCGGTTCAAGGTCCACGTGCCCGGCAACGACGACTACGCGGCGATGGAGGAGGTGCTCACCCGCCGGCTCGCCGCCTACCTCGCCGAGCAGGAGCGACCGCCGCCGCAGCGGGGCGAGCGGCCGCGCAAGTTCGCCTACCCGCCGCAGCTGCTCGTCGTCGACGGGGGGAAGGGGCAGCTGGCCGTCGCCGAGCGGGTCGTGCACGAGCTCGGACTCGACGGCGAGATCCCCGTCGCCGCGCTGGCGAAGCGGTTCGAGGAGGTCTACGTGCCCGGGCGGGCGGATCCGGTCGAGATCCCGCGGGGGAGCGAGGCGCTGTTCATGCTGCAGCGGATCCGGGACGAGGCCCATCGCTTCGCCAACACGTTCCACCGGAGCGGCGGAGCAAGCGGATGACGGCGAGCTCGCTCGACGGCATCGCCGGGCTCGGCGAGCGTCCGCAAGAAGCGGCTGGTGAAGGAGCTGGGCGGCGTCAACGCGGTCAAGCGGGCCAGCCTGGAGGAGCTCGAGGCGCTCGGCTGGCTGCCGGCCGCCGGTCGCCGCCGCGGTCCACGCCAAGTTCCACTCGTGACCGGCTCGGTGGGCGACGGAGTGGGAGGAGCCACGCCCAGTGGTGGATCGACGGGTTCACCGATGGTGCCGACCCCGAGTACACCGAGCAGATCCTGCCGCTCGCCGCCGCGGAGCTGGCCGGGGCCCGGCGGATCCTCGACGTCGGCTGTGGTGAGGGCCAGGTCAGCCGGCTGGCCGCGGGGCTGGAGGGGGTCGAGCGGGTCGTCGGAGTCGACCCGACGTGGAACCAGATCACCGTCGCCGCTGCCCGCGGCGGGGCGACCGGGTTCGCGCAGGTCGGCCGCCGAACGGCTGCCGTTCGCCGACTCGTCGTTCGACGCCGTCGTCGCCTGCCTCGTGTTCGAGCACGTGGCCGCCGTCGACGCGGCGATCGCCGAGGTCGCCCGTGTGCTCGCGACCGGTGGGCGGTTCTGCTTCTTCCTCAACCATCCGCTGTTGCAGACGCCGGGGAGCGGGTGGATCGACGACCAGGTGCTCGATCCACCGGAGCAGTACTGGCGCATCGGTCCGTATCTGCCCGAGGCGGCGACGGTCGAGGAGGTCGAGCCGGGCGTGCACATCCGCTTCTTCCACCGTCCGCTGTCGCGATACGTGAACGCCCTCGCCGGCGCACGGCCTGCTCGTCGAGCGGATGGAGGAGCCGGCGCCGCCGCCGGGGTTCCTCGCCCTCGCCCCCGAGTACGCTCGACGCCGCGACGGTGCCCCGGCTGCTCTATCTCCGCGCCCGCAAGATGCGCCTGCGTCGAGCTAGCCTCGCCGCCGGTGACAGAGATCGTCCTCATCACCGGGATGTCCGGGGCGGGACGATCGGCCACGGCCGACGTGCTCGAGGACCTCGGGTGGTACGTGGTCGACAACCTGCCGACGTCGCTGGTCGAGAAGGTGGTCGAGCTGGCGTCGCTGCCCGGGAGCGGGATCGACCGGCTGGCGCTGGTGGCCGGGCGCAACTACGGGGAGGTGCTCGACAACGTCGCCGCGCTGCGTTCGGCCGGGCACCGCGTCACGGTGCTGTTCCTCGACGCCCAGACGCCCGAGCTCGTCCGCCGCTACGACGCCACGCGGCGCAAGCACCCGCTCGCCGCCGAGGCCGACGGGCTCGTCGAGTCGATCGACCTCGAACGCTCGCTGCTGGTCGGGACGCGGGACGAGGCCGACCTCGTGGTCGACACCAGCGAGCTCAACGTGCACCAGCTGAAGGAGCGGGTGGTCGCCGCGTTCGGCGACACCAGCACGGCGAAGCTGCAGGTCGCGGTGGAGAGCTTCGGGTTCAAGCACGGGCTCCCGCTCGACGCCGACATCGTGATGGACGTGCGCTTCCTGCCCAACCCGCACTGGGAGGACGACCTGCGGCCGCTCACGGGTCACGATCCGGCCGTGCGTGACTTCGTGCTCGAGCGGGAGGACACGAAGGCGTTCCTCGACCGCCTCGAGGATCTGCTGCGCACGATCCTGCCCGCCTATCAGGCCGAGGGCCGCAGCTACCTCACGGTCGCCATCGGCTGCACCGGCGGCCGCCACCGCTCCGTCGCCATCGCCGAACAGCTCGCCACCCGCCTCCGCAGCCGCGGCACCGCCGTCCGCACCACCCACCGCGACGTCTCCCGCTGAAAATCCGGTTCTGACGACACCTGGGATCACTGCAGTGATCCCAGAACTCCGAAGAACTCGGCTTCCCTTCCGGGCGCATGGCGACGCCCATGGCGTGTGGGATGAACCGTGTCCGACGTCATGCAGTTCCTCGCCGCTCCACCATTGGGTGGCGAGCACCGAGCAGCTGCGTGACCATCGGCGTGAGCAAGACCGCGCTGCAGCACGCCCGTCGGATCGGGCTCTTCACGACACCCGTGCGAGGCGTCGTCGCGCTCGCGGCGGTCGAGCTCTCGTTCGAGGGCCGGGCGCTGGCCGCTCAGCTCGCCGCCGGCGCGCGAGGCCTTCGTGAGCGGCCCCTCGGCCGGCGTGCTGCACGGCCTGCGTGCGATGCCGACGCGACCGGATCGAGATCACGATCAAGGAGACTCGCCGCCTGACCCCTCCGTCATGGTGCCGCCTGGTGCGGACGAGCTGGATCGACGAGGACCGCGACGTCATCGTCCGATCCGACGGACTCCGGGTCGCCTCGCCGCTGCGGATGCTGTTCGGCCTTGCCGGCCAGTTCAACCAGCACCGCTTCGAGCGGGCGGCCGAGGACGTGTGGCACAAGAATCTCGTCACGCCAGACAGACGCCGCGGATTATCTGGCCGAAATCCGGCGCTCCGGGCGGGGCGGCGTGACCCGATTCGAGAGCTGGCTGGAGAAGACGTCCGTGCGCAAGCGCCCGAGCCACACCGGGCTCGAGCTCGACTTCGTCGACATGATCGACCGCGTCGGCCTGCCGACCCCGAAGCGACAACACCCGCTCCGGCTGGCGACGGGCGAGCTGATCCACCTCGACCTCGCCTGGCCGGACGCCCGGCTCGCCGTCGAGCCAGGTCATTCGTGGTGGCACGGCGGCGACCTGAGGACAGCGTCTGGACCAGGCTCGGGACCGCGCGTGTGACGTCGTCGGCTGGCAGGTCGAGCGCTACGACGAGGCGGCGCAGGCCGATCCGTGGGGGACCGCGCCGGAGCTCCTGGCGATCTACCGCCGCCGCGTCGCCGACCTGCGGCGTTCTTCGGAGTCGAAGGATCACTGAGTGATCCCAGCTGTCGTCAGAACCATTGCTTCGGTAGGGTCGGCGGCATGAGTGTTCGTGTCGGTATCAATGGGTTTGGGCGGATCGGGCGGAACTTCTTCCGGGCCGCGACGGAGCGGGGGGCGGACATCGACTTCGTCGCCGTCAACGACGTCGGGTCGCTGGAGACGATGGCCCACCTCCTCAAGTACGACTCGCTCCTGGGCATCCTCCCGCAGGACATCCGGGCGTCCAAGAACGGCATCAAGGTCGGCTCCGACGAGCTGCTCGTGCTCTCCGAGCGCGACCCGAAGGAGCTGCCGTGGGACGAGCTCGGCGTCGACCTCGTCATCGAGTCGACGGGCATCTTCACTCCCGGGAGAAGGCCGCCACCCACCTCGACGCCGGCGCCCCACTCGTGCTCGTGTCGGCCCCGAGCGACGGCGCCGACGGCGACGTTCGTCTACGGGCGTCAACCACCAGGACTTCGACCCCAAGACCCAGCAGGTCATCTCGGCCGCCAGCTGCACCACCAACTGCTTCGTGCCGATGGTCAAGGTGCTCGACGACGCGTTCGGCATCGAGCAGGGCCTGATGACGACGGTGCACGCCTACACCGGCGACCAGATGCTCGTCGACGGGCCGCACAAGGATCTCCGCCGGGCCCGCGGCGCGGCGATCAACATCGTGCCGACCAGCACCGGCGCCGCCCGCTCCACCGGCGCTCGTCCTGGCCGCGATGAAGGGCCGCCTCGACGGCTACTCGCTCCGGGTGCCGGTGCCGACCGGCTCGATCACCGACTTCAACGCGATCCTCAAGACGGAGGCGACCGTCGCCGACGTCAACGGCGCGTTCGCCAAGGCCGCCAAGTCCGGCCCGCTCAAAGGGCATCGTCCGCTACACCGAGGACCCGATCGTGTCGAGCGACATCGCCACCGACCCGCACTCGTGCATCTTCGACTCCAAGCTGACGATGAGCATGGGCAAGCTCGTCAAGGTGTTCGGCTGGTACGACAACGAGTGGGGCTACTCGAACCGCCTCGTCGACCTGACGCTCCACGTCGGCAAGAAGGCCAGCTCGCGCACGCCGCGCCGCCAGTCGCGGTGAGCGGCGGGATCCCCACCCTCGAGGACCTCGAGGCCCGACTCGGCACGCTCGACGGCCGGCGCGTCCTCGTCCGCACGGACTTCAACGTGCCGCTCGAGGACGGCCGGATCACCGACGACTTCCGCATCCGGGCCTCGCTGCCGACACTGAACTGGCTCCAGGAGCGCGGCGCCCACGTCGTCGCGGCGAGCCACCTCGGCCGGCCCAAGGGCCAGCCCGACCCGCGCTACTCGATGGAGCCCGTGCGCGCCCGGCTCGCCGAGCTGGCACCCGGCGTCGAGCTGCGCGAGAACCTGCGCTTCGACCCCGGTGAGGAAGCCAACGACGATCGCTTCGTCCGCGAGCTCGTCGACGGCATCGACGCCTACGTCAACGATGCCTTCGGCGCGTCCCACCGCGCCCACGCGTCGATCGTCGGACCGCCGCGCTACGTGCCGTCGGCGATGGGGCGCCTGCTGCAACGCGAGGTCGAGGTGCTGCTCCGACTCCGCGAGTCGCCGGCCCGCCCGTTCGTCGCCGTGCTCGGCGGGGCCAAGGTCAGCGACAAGCTCGGCGTGATCGAGGCCCTCCTCGACACCGTCGACTCCCTGGCCATCGGCGGAGCGATGTGCTTCACGTTCCTCGCCGCCCAGGGCCGGCCGATCGGGGACTCGCTGTTCGAACCCGACCGGGTCGACACGTGCCGCCAGCTGCTCGCGGAGGCGACCAAACCGATCCACCTGCCGACCGACATCGTCGGCCTCGACGCCGACGGGGAGGTCGCGACGTTCGGCGCCCGCCTGCCCGACGGCGCCAAGGGCCTCGACATCGGCCCGGGCACCGCGGCCCAGTTCAGCGACATCGTCATGGACGCGCGAACGGTGTTCTGGAACGGGCCGATGGGCGTGTTCGAGGACGAGCGATTCGCCGCCGGCACGCGCGCGGTCGCCCAGGCGGTCGCCGACACCAAGGCGTTCACCGTGGTCGGCGGCGGAGACTCGGCCGCGGCGCTCGCCGCGTTCGGGCTCGACGACGACGTCGACCACGTCTCCACTGGTGGTGGCGCGTCGCTCGAGCTGCTCGAGCTCGGCGACCTTCCCGGCCTCGCCGCCCTGCAGGGAAGGTGCCCAGCGCGATGGCTGACCTCCGTCGACCGCTGATCTCGGGCAACTGGAAGATGCACCTCAACCACTTCGAGGCGATCCAGACGGTGCAGAAGCTCTCCTACCTCGTGCCGCCGGAGGCGACCGAGGACGTCGACGTCAGCATCCACCCGCCGTTCACCGACCTCCGCAGCGTGCAGACGGTCATCGCCGCCGACGACCTCGCCGTTCGCCCTCGGCGCCCAGCACTGTCACTGGGAGGACAGCGGCGCCTTCACCGGAGAGGTGTCGCCGGCTTTCCTCGCCAAGCTCGACGTGCGCTACGTCATCTGCGGCCACAGCGAGCGGCGGGAGCTCTTCGGCGAGACCGACGAGATGGTCAACGCCAAGGTGAAGGCGATCCACCGGCACGGGATGACGCCGATCATGTGCGTCGGCGAGACGCTCGCCGAGCGAGAGGCGGGGGAGACCGAGAGCAAGGTGCTCGGCCAGCTCACCGCCGGGCTCGCCGGCGTGCGCAAGGAGGCGATCGCGACGACGGTGATCGCCTACGAGCCGATCTGGGCCATCGGCACCGGTCGCACGGCGACCGCCGACGACGCCCAGGCGATGTGCGCCGCGATCAGGGCGAAGGTCGCCGAGCTCGCCGACGCGGCGACGGCGGCCGCCACCCGCATCCAGTACGGCGGTTCGGTCAAGGCGCTACAACATCGCCGAGCTGATGGCTGCGGACGACATCGACGGAGCGCTCGTCGGCGGGGCGAGCATCGACCCGGACGAGTTCGCCCGCATCGTCCAGTTCTGAGATCCGTCGTAACGCGATCGCAAACGGACGCGACTGCCCTCGATTGCGTAACGGCGCTATGGTGACCGACGCCCGGGCGGACGAACAGCAGCGTGACCCCTTGCAACAGGAGGACGATGACGTGAGTCGTCGCAGGAACATCAAGTTCTTGTCGGCACTCGCCGCGGCATCGCTGATCGTGGCCGCCTGCGGCGACGATGACGATGACGATGCAGTGTCGGGAGATACCAGCGGAACCAGCGCCGAGGGCACCGAGCCCGAGGGCACCACCGGGGACACCGGCGGCACCGAGCCCGAAGGCACCACCGGGGACACCGGCGGCACCGAGCCCGAAGGCAGCGAGCCGCCAGGCTCGACACCGCCTGGCGCCGAGAACGTCGGCGTCGAAGGCGGGAGCGGGTGCGGGATCCCGCACGGCCCGTACGAGGATCCGGGCGAGGAGCCGGCCGGCGAGGTGCGGGTGGCATGGAACGACCCGCTGCTCTCGTTCAACACGGAGACCATCCGGGGCAACGCCACCGCCAACGCCAACCCGCTCTACCTCATGGGGGTCGGCGCCAACGGCGGCTTCTGGTACTACGACCAGGACCTCAACCTGATCAACAACGACCAATTCGGCACGTGCACGGTCGAGTCACTCGACCCGCTGTCGGTGACGTACCGGATCAACGAGGGCGTGACGTGGTCCGACGGCACCCAGATCGACGCCGCCGACATGATCCTCAACTGGGCCGCCCAGAGCGGTGTGTTCAACGACGCCAAGACGGTGGTCACCACTGACACCGGCGTGACGGCCGTGGCCGATCCCGAGGGCAATCCGGTCGTGGTCGGCCCCAACGGCGCCGACATCACGGCGGCCCAGGCGAATGCCTACGCCAAGGCGTTCGACCCGGAGACCGGGGCACTCGTCAGGGCTACACCTACAAGGAATCGGCCGGTATCGCGTTCGACGGCTCTGACCCGTCGCTCTCGCTCGTCACTCAGTTCCCGGAGATCTCCGAGGACGGGTTGGCGGTCACGCTGACGTGGGACGAGTTCTACGTCGACTACCAGATCACCGGGGTCAACAACCATCCGCCGGCCCACACCACCGCCCGCCTCGCCCTCGGCATCGAGGACCCGGCGGAGGCCAAGCAGGCGTTGATCGACGCCTTCCAGAACGAGGACAAGGCCGCGATCAAGTCGATCTCCGAGGTCTACAACACGGCCTACGACGCCACCGCGCTCCCGGACGACCCGGGGCTCTACCTCAGCGCCGGGCCATATGTGCTCGAGTCCTATGACGAGCTCACCGAGATGGTCTTCGAGGCCAACCCCGATTACACTGGGGCCCGAAGCCGAAGGTCGCGACGATCGTCTACCGCATCATCGGCGACCCGACCGCGGCGGTCCAGGCCCTGGAGAACGAGGAGATCGACATCATCCAGCCGCAGTCGACCGCCGACCTGCTGCAGCAGGTCGAGGGGCTCGCCGACCGCGGGATCGAGGTCGATACCGGTAACACGCGGTACGTACGAGCACGTCGACCTGGTCATGAACAACGGCGGTCCGTTCGACCCGGCCGCCTACGGCGGCGACGAGGAGAAGGCGCTGATGGTCCGCCAGGCGTTCCTCAAGACGATCCCGCGTCAGGAGATCGTCGACCGCCTGATCGTCCCGCTCAACCCCGACGCCCAGCTCCGCGACTCGTTCACGACGGTGGTCGGGCACGCCGACTACGACGCGATCGCGGCAGAACAACGGATCGTCCGAGTACGCCGAGGTCGACATCGCGGGGGCGCAGGCGCTGCTCGAGGAGGCCGGCGTGCAGACGCCGATCGACGTGCGCTTCCTGTTCGCCGACGACAACCCGCGGCGAGCCAACGAGTACGACCTCATCGCGCGCGTCGGCACGGGAGGCCGGGTTCAACGTGATCGACGGGCGCAGCCCGACCTGGGGCCCGGATCTGCCCGACACCTCGCTGTACGACGCCTCGCTGTTCGGGTGGCATTCGACAGTCGGTCGACGTGGCCGGCGGCGAGCCGAGCTGTCGGCACGGATTCGGGGAACAACTACGGCGGCTACTCGAGCCAGGTCGTCGACGACCTCTACGCGCAGCTGCGACGGCGAGACCGATGCCGCCGCGCAGCAGGAGATGCTCACCGAGATCGAGCAGAACCTGTGGGCCGATGCCTTTGGCGTCACCATCTTCCAGCACCCCGGCCTGACGGCCTGGAACAGCAACTACGTCAGCAATGTCTCGCGACATCCCGCTGTCCCCGGGGGTGTTCTGGGACTTCTGGGAGTGGGAAGCCGCCTGAGCGGACTCCCGGTACACGACGGGTGACGGATCCAGCGATGGGTCCGTCACCCGGGCCGCGACTTAGTTAATCGTGAGGCCGGCGAAAGGGGGTGAGACCGTGGCCACGTTCATCACACGTCGGGTGATCGGCGCCTTCTTCATCGTCCTCGGCGGCCTCGTTCATCGTCTACATCCTGATGGCCAACGCCGGCGATCCGCTGGCCTTCATCGCCCAGATCAGCGACCCGGTCGAGCGGGAGGCGCTCCAGGCCTCGCTCACCGACGAGCTGAACCTCGACGTCAACCCGGTGGTCCGCTACTTCATGTGGCTCGGCGACGTCTTCCAGGGTGACTTCGGGATCTCCACGCAGACCCAGCAGCCGGTGGTCGACGATCTGGTCGACCGGGTGCCGCTGACGCTCAAGCTGGTCATGACCGCCTTCATCCTCGCGGTGCTGATCGGCACCGTCGGTCGGGATCGTGACCGCGCTCAAGCAGTACTCCGGGTTCGACTACATCTCGGCGTTCTTCACGTTCCTCTTCTTCGCCCTGCCCGTCTTCTGGCTCGCCGTCATCCTCAAGGGCGTCGGCGGCATCAACTTCAACGACTGGCTGCGTGACGGCGCCCACTTCGCTCCGTGGGTGATCGCGCTCGGCGGGCTCGCCGCGGCCGGGCTCGGCTACAGCATCACGGGCGGCCGACCGTCGCGCCGGCTCGCCTTCGCCGCGGCCACGGGCGGGTTCGTCACCGGGATCCTCATCTACATCTCGGCGACGCAGTGGCTGCTCGACCCCGGGTTCGGCCGGTCGTGCTCGCGATCATGGCGGCCGGCATCGCCTACGGGGTGACCGCGGTGATGGCCGGCGTGCGCAACCGCAAGGCGTTCTACAGCGCGCTGACCACTGCCGGCGATCGGCGTCGTCGCGTGCTTCCCGCTCCAGGCGGTGTTCGACAGCGACGCGATGAACCTCTGGCTGCTGCTCGGCCTCGGCGTCGTCGCGATCCTGGTCGGGGTCGCCGTCGGCTACGCGTTCGGCGGCTACGACAAGGGGCTGTCGGCCAGCACGGCGGCGGTCACCGCGCTACTCGTCTCTGTCCTCGTGTTCGTCGACCGCTCCATGCAGTCCTGGGCCGAGTACTCGGCGAACTCGGTGGTCCGCGGGCGGCCGATCAAGACGATCGGAGACAAGGAGTCTCGGCTCGAGGGCAGCTTCTGGGTGATCGTCAACGACACGTTCAGCCACCTCGTCCTGCCGACCCTCGCCCTGATGCTGATCTCGCTGGCCACCTACACCCGCTTCTCGCGGGCGAGCATGCTGGAGGTCCTCAACCAGGACTACATCCGCACGGCCCGGGCCAAGGGACTCACCGAGCGCACGGTCATCATCCGGCACGGGTTCCGCAACGCGATGATCCCGCTGGTCACGGTCGTGGCGATCGACATCGGGGCGCTCCTCGGCGGGGCGGTGGTCACCGAGACGGTGTTCGAGTGGAACGCGATGGGCCGCATGTTCACGGACGGACTGCGCGCCGTCGACCCGAACCCGGTGATGGCCTTCTTTGTCGTCGTCGGCATCCTGACCGTGCTCGCCAACCTGTTCGCCGACATCGTCTACGCCGTGCTCGACCCGCGGATCCAGGATCCACGACTGAGGCGCATGATGACCCTGATCCCCGAGCCGATCACTCCCGAGCACATCCCCGGTGAGGCGCCGGTCGAGTTCGAGGAGCAACTGCACGAGCAGCGCGAGGTCGCCGGTCTCAGCCAGGGCCAGATCGTCCAGCGGCGGTTCTTCCGCCACAAGGGCGCGCTCATCTCGCTCGTCGCTGCTGCTGTTCACGTCGTCGTGGCGACGACGAGCATCGGCTGGGGCCCGATCCCGGGATGGTGGAAGTACAACTACGACGAGGTCGTCCCACGAGCTGCGGATGACGGGCCGACGATGTCGCTGCGCCCGGCTGGCTCGGCGGGGCCGGGATCACGCTCGGTGACCATCCGTTCGGGCTCGACAACGAGAAGGGCCGCGACATGTTCGCCCTGACGATGCGCGGAGTGCAGCAGACGCTCGTCGTGATCTTCGTCCTCGCGGTCCTGGCGACGACGATCGGCGTGCTCGTCGGCGCAATCGCCGGCTACTACGGCCGCTGGATGGATTCGGTGCTGATGCGCTTCACGGACGTGATCCTCATCATCCCACTCCTGTTGATCGCGGCCGTCGCCGGGTTCCGGTTCGGGGCGAGCGGGGTGTGGACCGTGGCGCTCGTGCTCGGCATCCTCCTGTGGACCAGCTGGCCCGGCTGGTGCGGGCCGAGTTCCTGGCCCTGCGCGAGCGGGAGTTCGTCGACGCGGCGAGGGTGGCCGGCGCGTCGAACCGGCGGATCATCTTCAAGCACATCCTTCCGAACACGGTGGGCACGATCGTCGTCAGCGTCACCCTGCTGATGGGCGCCGGCATCCTCATCGAGGCCGCCCTCGGTTTCCTCGGCTTCGGCATCCGGGCGCCGGACATCTCGCTCGGGTCGCTCGTCAACGACTACCAGGGGGCGTTCACGAGCCGGCCGTGGCTGTTCATCTGGCCCGGCGTCTTCATCATCGTCATCGTGCTGTGCCTGCAGTTCATCGGTGACGGGCTCCGGGAGCGTTCGACCCCCGCCAGAAGCGGATCCCGAAGCGCAAGGACCTGGAGTCGGCGGAGCGGCCGCCGGTCAGACGATCGAGATCCCCGTCGAGGCAGAATGACGGCCCACGTGTCAGACCACCAGCCCGATGACGCCCAGCGGCACCAGGACAAGCCCGACGGCGATCGTGCCCGAGTGCCACGTCACCTGGCCGGCCTCCCGCTCCAACCGCGGACTCGTCGAGATACCCACGCTCGCGCAGCTGCTGCCACCGCCGGCGAATCAGGAGCGCGGCGTTACCCGACGGGCTGGTCGGAAGGTCGCCCAGCCGGATGCCCTCACCGGAGTAGGTGTCGGCTGGGAGGTGCTCGGTGTCCTGCCGAGCTCGCTCGGAGCACCTCGTGCACGCTCGGCGCCGGTGCCGCCCAGGCCGTGAACCGCCCGTAGGCGGTGTACAGCCGCAACGCCCATCTGGTGTCGATGGCGTTGATCGACGGCCACGGCAGGTCGATCGTGCGGAACACGTTGACGAGCTCCACGCCACCGTCGTCGACGATCACGCACGGCCGCCAGAAGAGTGCCCAGCAGGCGCCGACCACCAAGGCCAGCCACGGACGCCGCCAGCCAGACTCCGGTCAGGCCGTTCTCGACGACCGACGAGCACAGATCGACACGCACCGATCGCACGCGATGACGACTGCGAGCGTGCGGCCGAACCAGCGGCCGGAAGACCTGTTCGATCCCTCCATCGTGCCAGCCCCGGCGGAAGTCGCGTGATGACCACGCCGAGCCGCGTCCGGTGCTGTCGGTCGAGCACCTCAACGTCGACTTCTGGGTCGATGGCATCTGGTACCCGGCGGTCATCGACGCCTCGTTCGACGTCAGCGCGGGCGAGGTCATGGCGATCGTCGGCGAGTCAGGTTCGGGCAAGTCGACCGCGGCGCTCTCGCTGATGGGTCTGCTCCCGAAGAACTCCCACGTGCGCGGATCGATCAAGCTCGACGGCGATCGAGCTCGTCGGCATCGACGATCGCACCCTGCGCTCGATTCGCGGCCGCCAGGTGTCGGTCATCTTCCAGGAGCCGATGACCGCGCTGAACCCGGTCTACACGATCGGGTTCCAGATCGCCGAGATGCTGCGCAGCCACCGGGCGATGGCCCCGAAGGCGGCGCGCAAGCGGGTGATCGAGCTGCTCGAGATGGTCGAGATCCCCGAGCCCGAGCGGCGCGTCGACGCCTACCCGCACCAGCTGTCCGGCGGGCAGCGGCAGCGGGCGATGATCGCCCAGGCGCTGGCGCTCGATCCGCGGGTGCTCATCGCCGACGAGCCGACGACGGCGCTCGACGTGACCGTTCAGGCCGAGATCCTCCACCTCGTCCGTGACCTCCGCGACCGCATCGATGCCGGGATCCTTCTGATCACCCACGACATGGGGGTCGTCGCCGACCTGTCCGACCGGGTGATCGTCATGCGGCGCGGCCGCATCGTCGAGTCCGGTACGTCGGCGGAGATCTTCTACACGCCGCGGCACGAGTACACCCGTGAGCTCCTGCGCGCCGTTCCCCATCTCGGGGCCTCTGTCGGCAGCGAGTCCGGCGACGGGGACGGAGCGCGGCCCAGCGGGCCACGGTGCCGTCGCCGCTCCGCCGACGCGCGACCTCGTGGTCGATCTGCGCAACGTCTCCGTCGAGTACCCGAAGCGCGGGCCGGGTGCCCGCGTTCCGGGCCGTCGAGCGATGTCAGCCTCGCCATCGGTCAGCCGAGGTGGTCGGCCTCGTGGGCGAGTCCGGCTCCGGGAAGACCACGATCGGGCGGGCGATCGTCGGCCTGCTGCCGTTCGTCGAAGGCGAGGCGACGGTCCTCGGCACGAACATGGTCGGGGTGTCCAAGGACGACCTGCGCAACGTCCGCCGCGAGCTCAGCTTCGTGTTCCAGGACCCCGGCTCGTCGCTCAACCCGCGCCTGCCGATCGGCGAGTCGATCGGCGAGCCGTTGTTGCTCAACGGCATCAAGGGCGGGCCGCGCGATCGACGGGTCGAGGAACTGCTCGATCAGGTGCACATGGCGCGTGACCTCCGCAACCGCTATCCGCACGAGCTCTCGGGCGGCCAGCGCCAGCGCGTCGGCATCGCCCGCGCCCTCGCGTTGGGCCCGCGCCTGCTGATCGCCGACGAGCCGACGTCCGCGCTCGATGTCTCGGTCCAGGCGCGGGTGCTCGACCTGCTTCTGGAGCTGCAGAAGGACATCGGGTTCGCCTGCCTCTTCATCTCCCACGACCTCGCCGTCGTCGAGATCATGGCCCAACGGATCGCGGTGATGCAGAACGGCATCGCTGGTCGAGCTCGGCTCACGCGGAGCAGATCCTGAACAGCCCCGAGCAGCCGTACACGAGACGCCTGCTCGCCGCGGTGCCGGTGCCCGATCCCGACCGCCAGCACCTGCGCCGCGTCGAGCGCGACCTCCTGCTCGCCGAGGCCGACGCCGACGACGGCGACGACGACGCCCGCTGGCAACCGCCCGTGTCGTGAGCGCGTTCGTAACGTCTGTGCCCATTGGCACACCGGCCGGAACTGCTATATTCGGCGCACCCCATCGATCGGGGAGGACGATGTGGGTTGTAGGCACTGGTTGAACGACGATCAATTCCAACGCGAGAGGGGAACTCCGGTCGGGTGGTTCCCAGTGCGCTTCACCTCCCTCCCATTCATCCCATGAGGAGGACCATCACGTGAGCAACATGAGGCGCACGAAGCGGCTCGTGGCCCTCGCTGCCGGAATGTCCCTTGTCCTTGTCGCCGCCGCCTGCGGTGACGACGACGACGACGACGCCGGCGGCGCTGCGACCACCGGGGCACCAGGAACAACCGGAGCACCGGGGACCACCGCTGCACCCGGGACCACCGCTGCACCCGGGACCACCGCTGCACCCGGGTCCACGGCACCCGGCGACACGGGCGGCACGCCGCCGTCCGGCGAAACGGCCATGACGATCACCATCGACATCAACCCCGAAGCAGTGTGGGAGGACGCGTCGCCCATCACGTGGGAGGACTTCGAGTGCACGTGGCAGGCGAACCTCAACACGCCTGGCTTCACTCGACACGACCGGATATGACAAGATCACCTCGGTCGCGGCCGGCGAGAGCGACCAGCAGGTCGTCGTCAGCCTGAACGAGGTGTTCGCCCCGTACAAGCTGCTGTTCGACGGACTGATCAAGAAGGCTGCCGTCGCTGACTGCAACGACATCTCGGCCGAGTTCTCGCACGGAGCTGCCGATCTCGGGCCGCCCGTATCGGATCGACTCGTGGAGCGAGAGCCAGCTGATCCTGGTTCCGAACGAGAACTACTGGGGCGACGACGCCCCGGTCGTCGCCAGAGGTCGTGATGGCCCCGTACGAGGACCAGGAGACCGAGATCGCCGCGTTGCTGTCCGGTGAGGTGGACTTCATCTACCCGCAGTTCACCGACACGTTGGCCGCCTCGTTCGAGGGTCAGGCCGGCATCGAGCCCGGCATCGTGCTCGGCTCGGACTACGAAGGCTTCTACTTCCAGTCGAACGAGGGACCGTTCGCCGATCCGGTCTTCCGCGAGGCGTTCGCCAAGTCGATCGACCGGGACGCGGTGTTCCAGCAGATCTACCAGCCGATCCTGAGTGCGGCCGACGTCGAGGGCACCCTGCTCCAGTGCGGCCCGATCGTGCCAGGCCCGTTCTGCTTCGACTCGTGGACCGACAACACGTATGACCCGCAAGGGGCCGAGGAACTGCTCACCGGCGACGGCTGGGAGAAGGACGCGCAGGGCTTCTGGGCCAAGGACGGTCAGGCGCCGGAGATCCGGTGGATGATCAACACCGGCAACCTGCGCCGGGAGAACACCCAGGCGTACCTGATCCCGCTGCTCCAGCAGGCGGGCTTCAACGTCGTGCCGGACAACGGCTCGGCCGAGGAGGTCTTCCAGCAGCGGCTGCCGGCGTTGGACTACGACCTGGCGATGTACATCTCCACCGTCGCTCCCGACCCGCAGTACCTGACGACAAGCTTCACCTGCGCTCAGATCCCCTCGGAGGAGAACAACTTCCAGGGCCAGAACAGCACGGGCTGGTGCAACGAGGAGGCTTCGGCGGCACTCGAAGAGGCCGACGTGACGGTCGACGAGGCCGCCCGCGCCGAGCTGATCAACACCGCGCTCGACCTCATGTCCGACGACTGGGCGATGCTGCCGCTCGTGCAGTACCCGCGGTCGGGCATCTGGCAGACCGAGAAGGTTGCCGGTCCGATCGCCCAGGATCTGGGCAACTACCAGGCCTTCCAGAACATCCAGGCCTGGGAGGACGTCGACGGCGACGGTCGCATCGTCATCGGCGCCGAGCAGTGGCCAGGGTGCCTCAACCCGGTCACCGAGTGCGCCAACTCCTCCTGGTACGTGTGGACGACGGCGTTCAAGGTCCTGCCCTTCGTGTGGGACACGACCTCGGACCAAGAGTTCGTCGACCACGAACCTCGTGGTCGGCGAGCCGGTCGTCGAGACCGCGGAGTGACCTCGGTCACGACAAGGGGCATAAAGTGACGGACATGGGGCCGGCCAGACGGCCGGCCCCATGTCGGTCCAGCGGGTGGTTGTCGGGAAAGGAGCTCGGGTGTTCCGATTCGTGGTGAGGCGTCTGATCTGGGCGATCCCCACGCTCTTGATCGTCACGTTCATCGTCTACGTGGCCATTCGCATCGGCACCGATCCGGTGGCGAGCTACCTCCGCTCGAACCAACGGGCGAGCCAGGCCAAGATCGACGAGTACATCGAGATCAACGGGCTGTACGAAGGCTTCGGGGGTTACATCAAGGGCTACTTCCAGTGGCTCGGGGGATTCCTGTCCGGCGACTGGCCGAACAGCATCAAGGGCAATCGTGAGGTGTGGCCCAACCTCAAGGACGCGTTGGCCAACAGTCTGCGACTGGCGGGGATCGCGTCATTGGTCGGCATCAGCATCGGGATCACGTTCGGCGTGTTCGCCGCGCTCAAGCCGGGCTCGCTGCGTGACGGCGGTATCAACACCGGTGCTCTGGTGATGCTGTCGATCCCGCCGTTCATCTCGGCGATCCTGCTGCAGATGGTCTTCGGCGTGTACACACAGAAGTGGTTCCCGAGCGCCGAATGGCTGCAGTTCCCGGTCGCCGGCGTCTACCCACCCGGCCAGCGGGGGTTCGACCTCCGGCTCATGCTCGAGCACCTCGTGCTGCCGGTGACCGTGGTCGCGATCCAGACGATCGCGATCTACTCCCGCTACATGCGTGCGTCCCTGCTCGAGACGCTCAACAGCGACTACCTGCGCACCGCCAGGGCGAAAGGGATCAGCGAGCGCCGGGTGCTCGTGAAGCACGCAATGCGCAACGCGATGCTGCCGATCGTGACCTTGGCGGCGATCGACTTCGGTTTGCTGTTCGGTGGCTTGATCATCACTGAGCGCATCTTCTCGTACCCGGGGCTGGGCGACTACTTCCTCACCGCCTACGAGAACGGTGACTTCCCGGAACTGATGCCGTGGATGGTGATCGTCGTGGTCGCCGTCATCACGTTCAACCTGCTGGCGGACCTCTCGTACGCCACGCTCGACCCGAGGATCCGCCTTGACTGAGTTGATGACCAGCGCTGCCACCGTCCCGGTCGAGATCCCGCCGCGGAGACGGCTCCGTCCACCGAGGGCGAGGGGTTGACGGCCAAGTCGATCTCGCCCCGCCAGATGGCCGTCAGGCGGTTCCTCGGCCACAAGCCGGCCGTGATCGCGGCGGTGATCCTGCTCGTGATGATCATCTACGTGGTGCTCGCACCGATCACCGCTCGCTACGGCGTCAACGAGCCGGTCTTCCAGACCACCGCCGAGCAGTCGAACCGCTACCTCTCGCCGCAATCGGTCGCCTGGTTCGGCACCGACGAGATCGGGCGCGACCTCTACAGCCGTTTGATCTACGGCACCCAGGTATCGCTGCAGATCGGGCTCGCCGCCGCGATCATCGGCGTCGTCATCGGCGCTGCCGTCGGCGCCGTTCGCCGGCATGCGCGGCGGGCTCTTCGACGACGTGATGATGCGGGTGACCGACATCTTCCTCGCCTTCCCGTTCCTCGTCGCGCTGCTGGTGACGCGCAACTTCCTCGGTGAGATCACCTGGCTCACGCCGATCATCGGCGAGCGCACGTCGATCCGCTTCGTCGTCTTCCTGCTCGCCATCTTCGGCTGGATGACCGTCGCCCGCATCGTGCGGGGTCAGGTGCTCGCGCTCAAGGAGCGCGAGTTCATCGAGGCGTCACGGGCGGTCGGCGCATCGAACTACCGCATCGTCACCCGCCACCTCCTGCCCAACTCGATCGGCCCGATCCTCGTCGCCCTCACCTTCTCCGTGGTCGCCGCCGATCATCGCCGAGTCGACGCTGAGCTTCTTCGGCTTCGGCCCCCAGCTGGGCTCGGGCCAGACGTCGCTCGGCAACCTCGTCGGCAGCTCGAAGGAGAACGTGTTGTCGGGCCACTGGTGGATGGTCGTGTTCCCCTGCGCGACCTTGATGGTGCTGACGCTGGTCATCAACTTCGTCGGCGACGGGCTGCGCGACGCCACCGACCCCAAGCTGCAGCGTGGCGGTAGCCGGTGACGTGAACCGGTACTGCGACTGCGCGACTTCCGGGTCACGTTCCCGACGATGTTCGGTGACGTCAAGGCCGTGCGCGGCGTCGACCTCGACGTCGGCGAGGGCGAGATGCTCGGCATCGTCGGCGAGTCCGGCTCCGGGAAGTCGGTGACGTTCCTCGGGCTGATGAGCCTGCTCCCGAAGTCGGCCCGCATCGAGGGTTCGGCGCACGGTCGGCGGGACCGAGCTGGTCGGCGCGTCGAGGAAGGTCATCAACCGGGTGCGTGGCAAGCGGGTGGCGATGATCTTCCAGGATCCGCTGTCGGCGTTGAACCCCGTGCACCGGATCGGCGACCAGATCGTCGAGATGATCCAGTCCCACCAGTCGATGGGGAAGAAGGAGGCGTGGGAGCGCTCGGTCGAGCTGCTCGACATCGTCGGCATCCCGCAGCCGCGCGAGCGCGCCAGCCAGTTTCCCCACGAGTTCTCCGGGGGCATGCGCCAGCGGGTGATGATCGCGATGGCGATCGCCAACGACCCTGAGGTCCTGATCGCCGACGAGCCGACCACCGCGCTCGACGTCACGGTGCAGGCGCAGATCCTCGAGGTGCTGCAACGGATCCAGCGGGAGATGAAGACGGCGGTCGTGCTGATCACCCACGACCTCGGTGTGATCGCCCGCGTCGCCGACCGGGTGCAGGTGATGTACGCCGGACGGGTCGCCGAGAAGGGCGACGATCGGTCCGATCTTCGCCCACCCGACCCACCCGTACACGCAGGGCCTGCTCGCCAGCATCCCGGCGCTCGGGCGCGAGCGGCTGACTCCGATCCCCGGGGCGCCGCCGAACATGCTGAGCCCGCCGTCGGGGTGCGCGTTCCGCGCCCGCTGTCCGCACGCCATCGACGCGTGCGCCGACGGTCTGCCCGAACTGCGGCCGCTCGGTGACCTCGACGACGGCGTGCATCCGGGCCGAGGAGCTGACCACGCTGCGGAGTGTGTCGTGAGCGCTCCCGTCATCGAGGTCGAGGAGCTCGTCAAGGTCTTCCCCGTCCGCCGGGCCAAGGGCATCCGGGTGACCAAGCGGCTCGTGCAGGCGGTGTCGGACGTGTCGTTCACGATCGGGGAGCGGGAGACGCTCGGTCTGGTCGGGGAGAGCGGCTCGGGCAAGTCGACGCTCGGGCGCTGCGTGCTGCAGCTCATCGAGCCGAGCGCCGGATCGGTGAAGTACAAGGGCACCGAGCTCGTCGGCATGAGCAAGGAGCAGCTGCGGCCGCTGCGACGCGAGCTGCAGATCGTCTTCCAGGACCCGTTCGCCTCGCTCGACCCGCGCCTCACCGTCGGTGACGCGATCGCCGAGCCGCTGCAGGTCCACAAGATCCCCGGCGACCACACGCGGCGGGTCAAGGAGCTGCTCGACCTCGTCGGGCTGTCACCTGACCACTCGTCGCGGTACCCGCACGAGTTCTCCGGCGGGCAGCGACAGCGGATCGGTATCGCCAGGGCGCTGGCGCTCGACCCGACGTTCATCGTGCTCGACGAGCCCGTGTCGGCGCTCGACGTGTCGATCCAGGCCGGCGTGATCAACCTGCTCCAGGACCTCCAGGACGAGCTCGACCTGTCGTACCTGTTCATCGCCCACGACCTGTCGGTGGTCCGCCACATCTCCGAACGGGTCGCCGTGATGTACCTCGGCAAGATCATCGAGGTCGGACCGGCCGAAGAGGTGTACATGGCGGCGGCCCACCCGTACACGCAGGCGCTGCTGTCGGCGATCCCCGAGCCGGACCCGGTGATCGAGCGCGATCGGGAGCACATGACGCTGATCGGTGACATCCCGAGCCCGATCGACCCGCCGTCCGGTTGCCGGTTCCGCACCCGCTGCCCGAAGGCCCAGCCGCGGTGCGCCACCGAGGAGCCGGAGCTCGTCGACCGAGGGTTCGGCCACCCGGTCGCCTGCCACTACCCGGAGCGCTTGCCGGAGGCGATGTCGGCCGCGGTCGACTTCCAGCACGGCTCGGTAGGCTGGCGCGACCGTGCGCGACGTCATGCTCTACGTGGTCACTGGTGATCAACGTGCTGTCGATGTTCGCCATGATCGCCGGGATCCTGATGCACAGCGGCCGCGGCGGCGGGCTGTCGGACATGTTCGGCGGCGGTGCCGGCGCCGCCCTGGGCTCGTCGGCGGCGGAGCGCAACCTCAACCGGATCACGTTCTGCTTCGCCCTCACGTGGGTTCTCACCGTGGTCGCCCTGAGCTTCCTGCTCGTCCGCTGACCACGGGACGTTTGTGTCACCGATTGCGCCGGCGAGCGGCGAGATACGGTGACACAGATCGGATATCGTCGGTGGCCCACCACGTCGGAGTGGCGGAATGGCAGACGCGCTAGCTTGAGGTGCTAGTGAGGTACTAATCCTCGTGGGGGTTCAAGTCCCCCCTCCGACACTCTCCGGACGCAAAGCCCTGGTCAGAGGCTTGCGGGGTCCGCCGGAGCGGCTCTCTCAGCACCGTCGCGGATGCATCGTGCCTGCGTATGAGCCTGGCGAGGGTGTCGGAGTGGTTCCTTTGACACCAGTTTTCCGGGTTGACGTGTAGCAGGGCCGATGTCGCCGCGGTCGCACTCCGTCCGTTGGTCGAGAGCGTGAGGGCGGTGGTAGCGGTAGCGCCACCGAGCATCGTCGACGGGCACTTCGCCGCACCCGAGACCTCCCCAACGCGATTACCGACGCGCGAACTCGGACATTGATGAACACGCTGGGCGGCCGTTCGCACTTCCTCCACGCGATCGGCAGGCTCGCCGTGAGGGTTACCGGATAGCGCGCGAATCAGACATCGCGTCGCGAACCGCGGCGCGCAAGGACCGGCACTTCGGCCGCGCCTATGGGCGTCCGGCGAGCGCGATGAGAGGACGCGCAAACTCGGACATCGCGCCACGCCGGCCGCAGCGCCGCCGTACGGAGTCCCCGGATGCCTCGGCCGCCTCGGATCCGCGCGATATCGGGCGCGCAAGTTCGGCACGGGCTCACCCAGAAGGTGCGCGAGGACTGCCGGGTGGTCAACGTGTCGGCGGTGATCGCCACCGCGGTGAACGTCGAGGGCTGCCGGGAGATCGTCGGGTTCGACATCGTCACCACCGAGGACACCGCCGCGTGGACGGCGTTCCTGCGCTCACTGGTGGCCCGCGGGTTGCACGGTGTCGAGCTCGTCATCTCCGACGCCCACGGCGGGATCAAGGCGGAGATCGCGGCGGTGTTGGGTGAGGCGTCGTGGCAGCGTTGCCGAACCCAGTTCATGGCCAACTTGGCCTCGCGGGTACCCAAAGCATCGTGGCGATGACCTCCACGTTGGTGCGTGCGATCCTCGGGCAGCCCGACCGTGACGCCATCTGGGCCCAGCTCGGCGACGTCGTCGACACGCTCACCCAGGCCGGATTCCTCGAGGTCGCCGACATCTTGTTGGACGCCGCCGACGACATCTTGGCGTTCACCGCGTTCCCCGTCGAGTACCGGGCCAAATCCGTTCGAACAACCCGCAGGAACGGCTCAACAAGGAGATCCGCCGACGCACCGACGTCGTGGGCATCTTCCCCAACCGGCCCGCCGTGGTGCGTCTGGCACAACCTCGATGAGCTTCGCGGTCGAGGGCACGCTCGCGAAATTGACGAGCACATGGAATGTGGTCGTGGCGATCGTCGCCATCACCGCCCGGTATCGCTGCCGGGTCGATCGCTCTGGTCGGCTTCCGGTTCGGCTCCCGTCGACGTCATGTCGTCGCTCGTTGTCGTGTGGCATTCAGCGGTGAGGCACGCTCGGGTTATCACGAGGTCCGAGAGTGTCTTGCACTGCGGCGGTTGCCGTCGAGGCTTCGCGGTGCGCCTCGATAGCATGCGCCCGCGATGGCCTATTTGCCGAGAGGCACGCCATGGTTCGCCCCGCTGTTACTGTCCCGCCTAGTAACGACGGGTTCGACCGTGGCCGTCACGGCCGGGTTGCGAGCGGGGTCCCGGAGCCTACGGCTGTGCCTGGGCCGGTCGCCAACGCTGCTCAGGCTCGCCGTGGAGAGCGGCACTTCGTCTGACCGCGCCGCGGGCCGCGCAGGCGGGGCTGCGCGACGAACTGATCGGCTTGGCCCGCGACTTCGCCGACCTGTCGTGGCACGAGGCCCGGCGCGCCCTCGACGACTTCGACGCCGGGACCGGGGTGGAGGAACTTGCATTGGCAGGTGGTCGCCGACGGCGGCGCGCGTCAAGCCGTGACCGCACGGGCGGCCCGGGTCACGGGTCGAGCGACGCCGGCGGCGTCCGCCGCCGCTCCATCCGCGGCAGCGGTCGAGCGGGTGGTCTCCCAGCTGGGCGCGCAGGTGGAGATCGAGTTGCTCCGGGCCCGCGTCGTCCGCTGGCTGCGGGGCGTCGACGAGGAGCTCCGCGAGCCGCTGAAATGGGCGTTCGCCGGCACGCCGAAGCACTTCCGGCCGCTGACGCTGTTGGCCTGCCATCGAGCGGTCGGCGCACAGGAGCCGACCGATCAGGTGGTGGAGCGGGCCTTCGTCATCGAGCTGATCCACAACATGTCGTTGATCATCGATGACATCCTCGACGAGTCCGCTGAGCGGCGGGGCATCGCGACGATCCACGCCAAGTTCGGTCGCCTTCCGGCGATGATGGCGTCGGGGTACCTGGTGGCCGACGCCTACACTGCCGTCGCCGGGGATCCGTTCGCCGTCGTCCATCTCTCGGAGCTCGTGCGCCGGCTGGGGTCGGCGGAGTGCCTGCAGTGGCGGCTCCGGCGCCAGCCCCGCGGCGTGGAGGACTGGCGCCGCATCGCCGGTGAGGACACGGGCTCGATGTTTGAGGTCTGCGCCGTGCTGGGGACTCGCTCACAGCGGCTCCGGCAGTACGGCCACCTGCTCGGCGTGCTGTACCACGGCTGCGACGACGTCGGGGATCAGCGCGGGCTCGCGGCGCTGGGTGGCGGCGGCGAAGAGGACATCCGTGACGGGATCCTGACCCTCCCGGCCACGCTGGCGATCCGCGATCCCGAGATCCGCCGGCTCTTCTGCACCGACGACGACGATCCGCATCGGCTCGCCACGGTCGCGGCCGCCTGTCGTGGGCAGCTCGAAGAAGCAGAACAGGTCCTCGACCGCATCGCCGAGGCGGCCCGTGACGAGGCCCGGCAGTTCGCCGCCGATCCCCAGCCGCTCCTGGCCCTCGTCGACCACGTGCGCGAGCTGTCTCAGCGCTGACCGCTCCGGTCGCGGGTGCTGGCCTCCCGCCAGGCGCGTTGCAGCGCCCTGGTCCACGCCGCCGGCAGTCGAGGCACCTGCCGGACGGCCTCGAAGGAGGTGGACCATGCCTTGGCTGCGAAGGCGGTGGGAGCGAGCCAGTAGCGGAGGGCGAGGAACCGCCATTCGCCGTACGTTCGAGGGGTGAGCACCTCCACGGGTGCACCGACGCCGCGTCGGGCCACGATCGCCTGGGCCGCCTGAACGCCGCTGGTCACTGCTGCCTCGACCGTGGCCATGTCGACGTCGGTGACGCAGTAGTCGCCGGCGAAGCAAACGTTGTCGATAGCGTCGGTCGTGGTGGTGGGCCGCCAGCTGTCGCTGCCCGCCTCGTTCAGGAAGAGGCGGGCGTCGTCGTTGGAGTCGTAGCGCGTCCGGGCCCAGTCGATGTCGGGTGAGTCGCCCCATCGGTCGCCGATCTCGAACAGGTCAGGCAGGTAGCGCGCCAGCTCGCGCAGCATGATGAAGCCGTTGGACCGCTGGCGGTCGGCCCCGCCTCCCGGCAGACCACCCGGGTCGGAGGCCGAGACGCTGAGGATCGTGACATCTCGCTTGGTCGACTCTCTGGCCCAGCTCTGCGAGACATCGGTGAAGGCGAGCGCGAAGCGGGACCGGGCGAGGCCGACCGGCCCGGCGGGAGCCCCGGGAGCCGACGGGTGAACCACACCGAGAGCACCGGGAGCTGGACCGTGCGCAGCTGCTCGAGCTCCGCCAGCCCGGGGATCGCATCCTCGTCGTCCAACCGCTGTCCTGGCGTACCGGCCCGCACCAGGCGGGCCAGCGCCGGGGGCCGGCACGGCGAGGACGACATCCTGGTCCCGTACGTCCACCGTCCGCGGGCGACCGCGAGGTGCTGTCGAGCGGAGCTCCAGCTCGCTGATCCGGCGAGCCCGTCGGACGAGGCGGGTGGCCTCGGTGCCGAGCTCGATCGCCCCGCCTAGCGACTCGAGCGACCGACGCAGCGGCTCTATCAGCAGCTCCTGGCTCGGTCCCCGCAATAGCCAGAGCGAGGGCGTCGGCCGGCGATAGTTGAACGACATGAAGCGCTGGTAGGCCGAGGCCGCGGCTTGCGAGCTGGGCAGCCCCCACACCAGCGTCAGGAAGTCGTCGTGGAAAGCTGCCGCCGCCGTGGTCATGTACGGTCGGGAGTGAAAGAAGCCGGTCACGCTGATCTCGTCGAGCAGCGCCGTTGGTTGGAGGCGTTCGGCGACGAGGTCGACGGCGGCATACCCGGTGAGGAACATGTCGGCCGGCGAGGCGTAGCCCGACCAGATGTTCTGCAGGACCCGCCTCGGATCGTACGGGTCGGTCACCTTTGTGAACGTCGGGAAGCGCCCCGGCTGCAGGTACGTGATGCCATCAAGGGACATGAAGCGCTGCTCGCGAGCTCCACCGACGTGGTCGTCGACGAGGCACCAGTAGTTGCGGTACCAGTTGAGAAACATGTGCGGGTACACATCGTCGAGCTCGTGCTCGGCGCCGCGGCGCGACGCGAGGTCGCCTCCCAGGTGGTCGCTGCGCTCGTAGAGCGTCACCCCGTAGCCGCGTTCGGCGAGCCGCAAGGCGGCGGTCAACCCGGCGATGCCACCGCCAACCACGACGACGCGGGGCGCTGCGCTACGTGGTGTGGCGGCAGCCATCGGTCTCGGCCCTCCTTTCCGGCGTCGTCAGCCGTCGGCGAGCAGGGCGCGGGCCCTGCGCACGTCGTCGATATCACTGGCCGAGAACGACGCGCAGCACGTCAGCAGTGCCTCGCGGGCGTCGGCGATGTCGCCCTCGTCGCGCCGGAGACGCATCAGGGAGGTGGCGGCCCGCAGCTCGGGCAGACGAGCACCCTGGGCTCGCGCCACGGCGATCGCGTCCCGGTAGCAGGCCTCCGGCGGCCCCAGATCGCCGGGGTCGAGGGCCAGGAGGACGTCCCCTTTGGCCCGCAGCACGAAGGAGTAGGAGTGCCGTTCGCCGGTCTCCGCGATGTGCTGCTCGGCCCGCTCGATCACCTTCATCGCCTCGCCGGGGTCACCGGTGGCGAGGTGCAGCGAAGCGAGGACGAGAAGGAAGTCCGGCAGACCGAGCCGGGCGCCAGTCGCGGTGTAGTCGTCGAGGCTCTCAGTGACCCGCTCGATGCCCTCGCCGAGACCGTCCGTCCGGGCACTGGCGCTGTGTCGCAGCAGTGCCGACAGGTGCAGCCAGTAGGCGATGCCACGGTCGGCGGCGAAGGCGTGAGTGCGGTCCGCCCAGCGGGCCATGTCGGCGAACTCGTGCCGCGCCCCGTGCAGAAGCGCCCGCATGCCCCACGCCTGGGCCAGCGTCATCGGCTCGGCCAGCTCCTCGGCCAGTGCGAGGCTCTCGTCGCTGCGCGCCGGGACTCCTCGGGGTGGCCGGTGGTCCACAGCACCGAGGCGAGGTAAGCGAGCGCCATCGGCCCGGCGTCGCCGAGCGCCTGATGGATCGGCTCGCGGCGATCCGGCCGGCGGTAGAGCTCGATGACCTGCTCGAAGTGGGACCGCGACGACGCGAAGTTGGCGAGGTACATGTGGGCCAGTCCGCCATACAGGTGCGCTTCAACGAGCGTCCGCCGATCATCATTCTGGCGGCCCATGCTCAGCATCTCGTCGGCGAGATCGAGCCCGGTGGCGTAGTCGGCATGCACGCAGTGGAACAGGTACTGCCCACGGATCACCGACAGCAGCTGGGTCAAGGAACCAACGCGCCCGCATTCCGAGCGGGCGCGAGCGTAGATCTCGTCGACACCGGTCGCCGCGTAGCCATAACCGGCCTGGCGGCACGCCCCGAGGTAGGTCAGCAGCTCGACGAGGGTCCGATCGCGCTCGTCGGACGACTCCAGGTGCTCGATGTCGTAAACCCCTCGGGAGAAGTGGTCGGCAGCCTCGATGAAGGCTGCGCCGGCCATCGCCCGCATCCCCGCCTCGCGCCAGTGGTGGACCGCGTCGGCGTGGGCACCAGCCTGCGAGTAGTGGTGGGCGACGAGCTCCGGTTGGCGGTCGGCCAACGGGGTGCTTCCGACGGAGAGAGCTCGGGCGGCGGCCACATGATGCTTCTGACGCTGGCGCCGCAGCATCGACCCGTAGGCAGCCTCGTGCAGGAGTGCGTGGCTGAACTCGTAGCGGTCAAGTCCCCCGTCGACTGGACGCACGATGCCGTGGGCGACGAGTCGGTCCAGTGACGTCGCCGGATCGGCGGCGCCGCCGATGGCGTAGAACAGCTCGGCGGGGAACTCGCGGCCCAGCACTGCCGCCAGCTGGGCTGCCTCGCGGGCGGCGCCGAGCGCATCGAGGCGCATCGTGAGGAGCCCGTGCAACGTCTCGGGCACGGCGAGCTTGATACCTGTCGACGCTACGGTGCCTTCGCCGCCCGCCTCGCGCGGTGTGGCGAGCATCGTGATCATCTCCTCGGCGAACAGCGGGACGCCGTCGGACGATTCGACGACGAGAGCGACCGTGTCGGCGGGGATCGCCATGCCCTCTGTCGCTGCCGTGATCATCCGGTCCATCTCTACTGGGGGCAGCGGTCCGAGCGGGAGTGAGACGACGTCGGCAGCGTCGAGCCATGGGGCGTCGAAGTCGGCGCGGAACGTGAAGACGGCGAGGACCGCTAGCGTCGAGACCCGAGCCACGATCCGGCCGAGCAGCTCGACCGTCGTCGGATCTGCCCAGTGGAGGTCCTCGACGATGAGCAGCAGAGGATGCCTCGCCGGGTTGGCGACAAGCACAGATTCGAGGACCCGCAGCGTCGCCGCACGGGCGTCGAGCGATGCCAGCGGCCCCTCCGGCTCGGGCATGGGGACTGACAGCACGTGCGCCAGCCAGCGGGCATCCTCCGGCGGCAATCCCGTCCCCGCGAGCGCGGCTTCGAGCAGCAGGCGCTGCTCGGATACCGGCGTCGATCGGTCGAGTCCGAGCTCACGCTCGAGGAAGGTGATCACGGGGTAGAGCGCGCTGCTGCCGTGGTACGCCGAGCACTGCCACACCGACGCCTCGCTGACGGCAGGCAGCTGATCCTGCAGGCGCGCGTGATCCGGCTTTTGCCGATCCCCGGCTGTCCGCAGATGTGCACGACGGCGCCGCGGCCGGTGGCGGCGGCCGCCCAGCAGTCGATCAGCGCGCCGAGCTCTGCTTCCCGCCCGACGAGAGGCGTGATGGCACGATCGGCCAGCTCGAATCGGTTGACCCGCCCGGTCGCCTTGACGACGCGGTGGGCCCGGATCGCCCGTGACACGCCCTTCAGGTGCACCGGGCC